>NZ_BAAGUJ010000020.1:0-147236 GCF_054781455.1 Amycolatopsis stemonae
CCGGCCGCCGATGCCGCTCCGCCCGGAGCGGCATCGGCGGACCGTCAGAGCACGGCCGTGGTGCCGAGCTGCAGCACGACGGCCGTCCACGTCATGCCGACGCCGATGCCCAGCAGCAGCACGTGGTCACCCGGACCGGCTTCGCCCGTGCGGAGCAGGTGGTCCAGCGCCACGATCTGGTCGCTGGCGCCGAGGTGGCCCACCCGCAGGCCCAGCTCGGTCATCGTGCGGTCCTCGGGAATGCCGAGCGGGCGCAGGATCTGCGTCTCGACCAGACGGCGGCCGTAGTGCGGGGCGCAGATCTTCACGATGTCCGGCAGGTCGACCCCGGCGTCGGACAGCGCCGTCTTCACCACCGCCGTCACGCCGTCCGCGTTGCGGGTGTCGACGTGCGCCGGGCCGCCGTGGCGGGCGAGCCACTGGCGCTTGCGGCGGCGGATGTCCAGCGACCGGTGCGCCGTGACGCTGGCCGTGCGGAACGGTTCGTCGCCGCGTTGCAACCCCTCCAGCGAGGGATCGGTGTAGGAGGCGATCGCGCGGACGCGCGCCAGGCCCGGCCGCCGCGAGAGCACGACCGCGCTGCCCGCGTCGCCGTAGACGATGCCCGTGTCGGTGCTCCAGTGCGGGAACCCGGGCCCGCCGAACCGGTCGCCGGCGGTGATGAGCGCGGCCTCGTGGTCCGGGCGGCCGTGCAGCACGCTCGCCGCGACGTCCAGGCCCGCCACGACGCTGTTGCTCATCGCGCCGAGCTCCAGGGTGAGCCCGGGGCCGGCGCCGATGCTCAGCCGGTCGCGGACGTAGGACGCGGCGTGCCAGAAGTCGATGCCGGGGTGGTAGATCCCGGCGTGCAGGCACAGCGTAGGCCAGACCGGTTCGCCGGCCGCGGATTCGGCCCGGCGCAGGGCTTCCCGGCCCGCGCGCACCGCGAGCTCGGGGCCGTGCACCACGGCGACGGCGGTGGAGAGCTGACCGGTCCGCTCGGCCTCGGCGGCGGTGAACTCGCCGGCCGCGAGCGGGACCGCGGCCGGCGTCAGCGCGCCGACGTCGCTGCCGATCCCGGTCAGGTGCAGGTCATCGACGCGCATCCGCGGTCACCTCCGGGAGCACGGCTTCGATCTCCGAGAGGGTGTCGTCGAGGTGGAGCGGGGGAGCGGACACGCACCCGGCGGCGGCGAGCTCGGCGGCGACGGCTTCGGCGCTCCCGCCGGCGAACCGGTGGAACCCCGCGAAGCAGGCGGGTCCGCTGCCCGGGACGGCGATGGCCAGGTGCGCCCAGCCGGTTTCGCGGTCCCACCGCACGATCAGCCGGGTGGTCCCGGCAACGGGGTGGGTCTCGCGCAGCACCTGTGTCAACGTCGTGGCGGTCAAGCAACTTCCTTTCGGCACGGCGAACAGCGCGCACCACGGGGTGCGCGCCGGGCGGAGGGAGTGGGCGGGGACGCGTCGTCGGGTCCCCGGGAACGCCGGGAAACCTACCGCGATGATCATGCGCGCCCAGTCACACCCCGATACACAGAGTGATCACGCGGACTGCTACGGGACCGGATTTGCCGAAAACAGCTCGGTTTTCGGCGGTGGCGATCGTGAGGTTTCTTCGGGTGTTGCTCACTCTGGGTAGCGATCCCATGTGACGGGCAGGCTCGTGACGCCGCGCATCAAGCCGTCGCGCCGCCACTCGAGGTCGGCCGCGGGGATCGCGAGACGCAGGTCCGGCAGGCGGCGGACCAGCGTCGACAGCAGGACCCGCAGCTCCAGTCTCGCCAGGGGCGCGCCGATGCAGTGGTGCACGCCGAAGCCGAACGCGACGTGGTGGTTGACCACGCGGGTGAAATCCAGGTCCCCGGCCGACGCGAACACCGATTCGTCGCGGTTGGCCGAGTCCAGCTGGACCAGGACGGCCTCACCCGCCCGGATCGCCTGGCCGCCGACCTCGAGGTCCTCCGTGGCGATCCGCGCCAGGTCCGCGACCGTCGCCAGCGGCACGAACCGCAGCAGTTCCTCCACCGCCGCCGGCACCAGCTCGGGGCGGGCGACGAGCGCCGTCCACCGTTCGCGGTCGGACAGCAGCTCCACCAGGAAGCTGCCGGTCAGGTTCGCCGTGGTCTCGTGCCCGCCCGCCAGCAGGGCCACGCCGAGCATGAGCAGTTCGTTGTCCGACAGGCGATCCCCTTCGTCTCGCGCCGCGACGAGCGCGGTCAGGAGATCGTCGGCCGGCTCGGCCCGGCGTTGCGTGATCAAGGTGTTCAACGCGCCCGCGAGCCTTCCGCGTGCCTCGGTGACGTCGGCGGGGGTCACGCTTCCGCCGGAGGCGACCAGGGTTTCGGTGCATTCGCGCACCATCCGGCGTTCACCCGGCGGCACGCCGAGCAGTTCGCTGATCACCTGCACGGGCAGTTCCCACGCCACGGCCGAGGCGAAGTCCACGGGCGGCCTGACGCCGTCGAGGAGCGAGTCGACGATCTCCTGGACCCGCGGCCGCAGCCCCTCCACCCGGCGGACGGTGAACGCCTTCGCCACCAAGGCCCGGATCCGGTTGTGCTCCGGCGGGTCCATCGCCAGCAGGTTGCCGGCGGGTTCGAGGCCCGGCCGCCCGCGCGGCACGTCCGCCCCGGCCGCCGCGGCGCGCGAAAACCGCGGGTCCGACAGCACGAACCGCGTCTGCTCGTAGCGCGTCACCAGCCAGGCGTCGCCGCCGTACGGCATCGTGACGCGTACCGGCGCCCCGGACTTCCGGAACTCGGCGAACCGCGGGTGGGGGCGCAGCGCCACGGCGTCCGCGACGGGGTAGGGAACGGGCTGGACATCCATCGCCTCATCGTCCGGCAGGGGTGCGCGGCGGCGTACCGCCCAACGGTGGCCGGCCGCGGGCGGTGGAGGTAACCGCCGCCGGACCGGGGCGAGGAGTGGAAGTTTCCGCCCTCTTCCCGCGGCCCGGAGCGGACTTACGGTGACTCGCGCCCGCCCGCCGACCGAAAGGGGCGTCCATGCCCGAGCAGCCGCGAGCCGCGAGCGAACCCCCGACCGGGCTGATGCAGCCCCGGCCGCTCACCCTCGCCCACATCCTCGACCGCGCCGAGCGGCTGTTCGCGCACAAGGCCGTCGTGACCGCCGGTGGCGAACGGCTCACCTACGCCGACGTAGCCGGCCACGCCCGCCGCCTCGCCACCGCCCTGGACGCGCTCGAAGTCCCGGCCGGCGCGCGGGTCGCGACCTTCGCGAGCAACCACCGGCGGCACCTCGAGCTGTACCTCGCGGTGCCCGCCACCAAGCGGGTGCTGCACTCGGTCAACATCCGGCTCTCGGCCGAGCACCTCGAATACATCGTCGAGCACGCCGGGGACGACGTCGTGTTCGTCGACCGCGGGCTGCTGCCGCGGATCTGGCCGAGCGCGGGCCGGCTGCCGCGCGTGCGGCACTGGGTCGTGCTGCCCGACGGCACCGACACGCCGATCCCGGTGGACCCGCGCGTCACGGGCTACGACGAGCTGCTCGCCGCGGCCGAACCCTTCACCGGCTCGTTCGAGGACGCCTTCACGCTCGAGGACGAGCACCTGGCGTCCGGGCTCTGCTACACCTCCGGCACGACCGGAGCGCCGAAAGGCGTGCTGTACAGCCACCGTTCGACGGTCCTGCACTGCCTGGGCACCCTGGCGGCCGGGCTCATCGGCCTCCGCGAAAGCGACGTCGTGCTCCCGATCGTGCCGATGTTCCACGCCAACGCCTGGGGCCTGCCCTACGGCGCGATGATGGCGGGCGCGTCCCTGGTCCTGCCCGGCCCGTCCGCGGATCCGGCGCACCTGCTGGGACTGATGGAAGCCGAGCGGGTCACGGTCGCCGGGGCCGTCCCGACGGTCTGGACGAGCCTCGCCCCGCGGCTGCCGGACCACGACCTGAGCGCCACGCGGTTCCTCCTCGGCGGCGGGTCCGCCGTGCCGCCGGCGCTCTCGGAGACCTACCGGGCCGCGATCGGCGTCCCCATCACGCATTCCTGGGGGATGACGGAGGTCAGCCCGGTCGGCGCGATCGGCGGCACCCGCACCCAGCACCGGGACGCGTCCGCGGCCGAGCAGGTCGCCGTCCGGGCCGCCCAGGGGCAGCCGCTGCCGCTGGTGAACGTGCGGATCGCCGACGTCGAGACCGGCCGGGAGCTGCCGCGCGACGGCGAGGCCGTCGGCGAGCTGCAGGTGGCGGGGCCCTGGGTGGCCGGCGGCTACTACCGCGTGGACGCCGCGTCGAGCTTCACCGGCGACGGCTGGCTGCGCACCGGCGACCTCGCCACCCTCGGCCCCGACGGCTACCTGCGGCTCGTGGACCGGATCAAGGACCTGATCAAGTCCGGCGGCGAATGGATCTCGTCGGTCGAGCTGGAGGGGGCCATCGCCGCGCACCCGGACGTCGCCGAGGTCGCGGTGATCGGCCGCCCGGACCCGCGGTGGATGGAACGCCCGGTCGCCTACGTCGCCTTGCGCGAAGGCCGCGCCACCACGGCGGACGAGCTGCTGCGGCACCTCGAGCCGCTGGTCGCGAAGTGGTGGCTGCCCGACGAGTTCGTGTTCCTGCCCGTGCTTCCCAAGACCGGCACCGGGAAGCTGTCGAAGACGGCCCTGCGCGATTCGGCGCGCATCGCCTGACGCTCAGGACGGGGCCGCCGCCCGGAGCCGGTGCAGCCGGAGCCCGAGCTGCAGCTCCAGGTCGTTGTCGTGGCGCCAGTCGAGGCCGAGCACGGTGTCCGCCCGGTCCAGCCGCTTGAGCAGGGTGTTGACGTGCACGTGCAGTGCCCGGGCCGTCGCCGCGACGTTGGCGCGGTGCACGTAGTACGCGGTGAGGGTGCCGACGAGGTCGGTGCCCCGCCGCTCGTCGTACTCCAGCAGCGGGCCGATCGAGGCGGCCAGGAACCGGTCCAGCTCACCGGCCCGCTCGGGGTCGAAAACCAAGGCGTACAAGGCGTAGTGGCGGGTCGTGACGCCCCGGTCGGTGTGCCCGAGCGCCCGCAGCACGCCACCGCAGCGGCCCGCCAGGGTGAACGCCCGCGCCCAGTCGTGGCCGGCCGCGCGTTCGCCGACGACGAGCACCGGGCCGCCGACCCGGCGCCGGAGTCCACTGTGGACTTCTTCGGCGGTCCGGTCGTCGTCGGTGCTCGGCAGGATCAGCGTGGCCCGCCCGAGGTGCTCCCCGGCCAGGCCCGACCGGTCGCGGGCGACGTCGTGCAGGTGCCGCGCGAGGTCGGTCGGGGACACCGCGGCGGACTCCGCGACGAGCACCAGGTCCAGCCGGTCGGCGTCGATCCCGCGGGCCCGGGTGCGGGCGCGCTGCGCCGCGCTGATCCCCGGGCTGCCGACCATGAGCTCGGTCAGGAGCTCGCCGCTCAGCCGTTCGCTCGCCTCGGCCACCGCCTGCTCCTTGAGGATGAGCAGCCCGAGGATGTGCGTGGCGCGCTCGAGGGTCCGCACGTCCACGTCGTCGGGCGCGCCCTTCCGGCTCCACGCCAGGGCACCGAGGTAGCTGTCGCCGGCCTGGATCGCCGCGACGCTGCGCGCGACCCCGCCGGCGTCGACCGAAGTCGTGCAGCGGCCCGACCGGCGGGCTTCGCCGACGGCCTCGGCCAAGCCGTCCTCCGACGGCGCCGGGCACGGGTTCGACGCCGACGCGCAGCGGGCTCCGGCCGCGCCGGCCCGGTCGAGGAGGGTGACGCTGCCGCCGAGCTGGTCGGCGAGCAGCTGCGCGACCTCGCCGGGGGAGCCGCCGGCCAACACGACCCCGGTCAGCGCTTCGTGGATCCCTTGGGCCCGCTCGCTCTTCCGGTAGGCGACCTGAAGCTCTTGGAGGGCGGTGCGGCTCGCCTCGTAGAGCCGGGCGTTGTCGAGCGCGACCGCGGCGTGGTCGGCGAACGCGTTCAGCAGCGCGATTTCGGCCGCTTCGAACGACCGCTCGGCGCGGTCCGCGGCGAACAGCGCGCCGACCGCTTCGCCCCGGATCACCAGCGGCACCCCGAGGAGCGCGACGAGCCGTTCGGTGCCCACCAGCCGGTCGAAGTTCGCGTCGTGCCGGATGCGGTCGGACCGGGCGTAGTCGCGCACCCAGTGCGGGCTTCGCGACGCCAGCACCTTGCCGCCGAGCCCGACCGTGGCCGGGATGGCCGCGGCGAGGAACTCGGCGGAGATCGTGCCCTCGGAGGCGCGGGCCGACAGCCGGCCGTCCGCGCCGACCAGCGACAGGTAGGTGAAGTCCGTGCCGATCAGGTCGTGGGCGTGGTGCACGATGGACTGCAGGACCTCGTCGAGGCCGCCCAGCGCGGTGAGCGACTTGACGGTGGCGTACAACGACGCCAGCTCCCGCTGCCGGCGCACGAGCGGAGCCGGTTCCGCCTCTGGGGCCACGATGCCCTCCTTCCCGCGGCGGCCGGTGGGGGAAACCGCCACCGGCGGGCCGTGAGGAGTGGGTGGTCCACACCTCAGGCCGCAGCGTAACGGCGACTTAGCATGACCGCCATCACGTGCCTCGCTTCACCGACGAAGGCGGCCTCCATGGCAATCCCCGTAACCGAACCCGAAGGGCAGCCCGGCCGCGCCGACGCCGGCTCGCCCGCCACGCCCCGCCGGGCGTTCCGCAAGCTGCTGGCCGCGGGCCTCGTCGGCAGCTCCATCGAGTGGTACGACTTCTTCCTCTACGGCACCGCGGCCGCGCTGGTGTTCCCCAAGGTGTTCTTCCCGCATTCTTCGGCGCTGACGGGGACATTGCTCGCCTTCAGCACGTTCTGGGCGGGTTTCGTCGCCCGGCCGGTCGGCGGGGTGCTCGCCGGGCACCTCGGCGACCGGTACGGGCGCAAGCCGGTCGTCGTCGGCTGCCTGGCGATCATGGGCGCCGCGACGTTCCTGATCGGCTGCCTGCCCAGCGCGGCCGCGGTCGGCTCGCTCGCACCGACGCTCCTGGTGATCCTCCGCTTCGTGCAGGGGCTGGCCACCGGCGGTCAGTGGGGCGGGATCGTGTTGCTGCTGACCGAATCCGCCGGCCCGAAACGGCGTGGCTTCGCCGGGACCTTCGGCCAGACCAGCGTTCCCGTCGCCGTGATCCTGTCGAACCTGATCTTCGTGGCCACCAGCGGCCTGATGCCGGACAGCGCGTTCCTCACCTGGGGCTGGCGGATCCCGTTCCTGCTCAGCGTCGTGATGTTCTCGGTCGTCCTCTACATCCAGGCCAAGGTGGAGGACACGCCGGAGTTCCGCGAGCTGCAGGCGGGCGCGTCGAAGCCGGCGAACGAGGCGGTCCGCGCGCCGCTGGCGCGGGTCGTGCGCGGCCAGTGGCGCACGATCCTGCTCGGCTGCGGGCTCCTGTCCGCCACCAACAGCCTGTTCTACGTCAGCATTTCCGGCCTGCTGAGCTACGGCACCGGCACCCTGAAGCTCGAGCGCGACGGCCTGCTCGCGACCGTGCTGATCAGCTCCGTGGCGATGCTGGTGATCATCCCGTGGTCCGGCCACCTCTCGGACAGGCTCGGGCGCCGACCGCTGATCCTCGTCGGCGGGCTGGGCGTCGCCGCGTGGGGCTTCCCGTACTTCGGCCTCGTCGGCACGGCCTCGCTGCCGCTGATCTTCGTCGCCGTCACGGTCGGGTTCGTCTTCCAGTGCCTCACCTACGGCCCGATCGCGAGCTTCCTCGGCGAGCTGTTCGCCCCCGGCGTGCGCTACTCGGGCGCGTCGCTGGCCTACCAGCTCTCCGCGATCATCGTCAGCGGCGGCACGCCGTTCCTGATGACCGCGCTCATCGCGGGGACCGGGAGCACGCTGCCGGTCGCCGGGTACATCACGCTGATGGGGCTGATCACGTTCGCCAGCGCGTGGTTCCTGCCCGAGACGAACACCGCCGACGTCCGGTCCGACCCGCGTGCCGTCCCGGGCACGCACCTCTACCGCTGATCCCCGAGGAGGCCAGTGTGCGAAGGGGCATTGTGTGGGCGGCGACCCTGGTCCTGGCGGCGGGCGCGGCGGCCGCACCCGCGTCCGCCGCGACCGGCCCGGCCTGCGCCGGGCTGACCGGGACGGCGATCCCGGCGTCGGCGATGAGCCTGCCGACGACCGGCGGCCGCGTCACGGCGGCGACGGTCACGACCGGTACCGCGGGTACGTACTGCCAGGTCGACGCGGACCTGTTCCCGGTCGACCCGGCCGCGCCCGCCATCAAGATGCGCCTGGCGCTGCCGGTGGCGTGGAACCACAAGGCGCTGATGTTCGGTGGCGGCGGCTACAACGGCACCATCCCGGACCTGACGGCGAACGTGCCGTTCGGGCCCGCCGGCGCCCCGGCGCCGCTGGCCCGGGGGTACGCGACGTTCGCGAGCGACTCGGGGCACCAGCAGAACCCGGCGTCCCCGCCGTCCCTGGACGGCTCGTTCGGCGCGAACGACGAAGCCCTGGTCAACTTCGCCGCCGGGGACGCGCTCAAGAAGACGCGGGACGCGAGCCTGTTCCTCATCCGGCGCGCCTACGCGGCCGACCCCGGCGAGGTCTACTTCGCGGGCGGGTCGACGGGCGGGCGCGAGGCGCTGATCGTGGCGCAGCGCTGGCCGGCCGCGTTCGACGGGGTGATCTCGGCCTACCCCGCCTGGAACAACCTCGCCGAGGTGCTGGACCTCGGTTACCTGGCCCAGGTGCTGTCGCGCCCGGGCGCGTTCCCCGGTCCGGACAAGCAGACTCTCCTCTACACCAGCGTCGTCAACGCGTGTGACGGCTTGGACGGGGTCCGCGACAACGTCGTCTCCAACCCCGGTGGCTGCCGCTTCGACCCGCGCGTGCTGCGCTGCCCGGGCGGGGCGGACACCGGCCCGGCGTGCCTGTCGGACGCGCAGATCGGCGCGGTCGAAGCGATGTCGTCGCCGTTCCGGTGGCCGTACCGGGTCGCGAGCGGCGAAACGCGGTACCCGGGCTTCCCGTTCCTCTCGGGGGCGGACATGCGGACGCCGTTCCTCGGGTTCGGCACCACGGCCCCGGCCGACCCGATGCCGGTGACGAGCGGCTACGGGATGCAGTACTGGGACCAGTGGGTGAAGTACTTCCTGACCCGCGACCCCGGCTACCGCTCGCTCGACCTCGACCCCCGGCACCCGGGCAAGTGGCTCGACCGCATCAGCGCGCTGTCGTCGATCGAGGACCGCAACGACGCGGACCTGCGCCCGTTCGCCCGCGCGGGCGGCAAGCTGCTGCTGGTCCACGGCGCGGCGGACGAGCTGGTTTCGCCGTACTCGACGAGCGACTACTACACCCGGGTGCGTGCGGTGGCCGGCCCCCGCGCGACGCACGCGTTCATGCGCTACTACGTGGTCCCGGGCGCGAACCACGCGAACTTCGGAACCCCGGCGTTCGCCGCGGGCTGGGACTCGCTCACGGTGCTGGAGCGGTGGGTCGAAAGTGGACGGTCGCCGGGGCCGCAGGTCGTGACCGACGTCAGTCACGGCCGGACGCGTCCGCTGTGCGAGTACCCGGGCTGGCCCCGGTACCGCTCGGGCGACCCGGACCGGGCGTCGAGCTTCACGTGCACCTCACTCAGCGTTCCCTAAGCGAAGGCGGGGTAGGTTCACCGCGTGTTCGGTCTGAGCCTGGAGCATGCGGTGATCCTGCTCGTCGCGGCGCTGTTCATCCTCGGCCCGGAACGGCTTCCGGGCGCGGTGAGCCAGGTCGCGCGGGCGGCGCGGCGCGCCCGTGAGTTCGCCGCCGGTGCCCAGCGGCAGCTGGAGGCCGAGCTGGGCCCGGAGTTCGAGCAGCTGCGCAAGCCGCTGCAGGACCTCCGGGCCCTGCGTGACTTCGACCCCCGTGCGGCGTTGCGGAGCCACCTGCTGGACGACCGGCCGGCGTCGCCGGCTCCCCGGCTGTCCCCCGGTGAGCGGCCGCCGGTCGACGTCGACGCCACCTGAGCCGGCTCCGGTCCGATGAGGACAGTCCCTTGTGGTGTGACCGGCGTGCGGGGTGGTGGCGCGTTCTCAGCGTCTTGCCAGCCGCCGGGAGCTAGCGTCGCCTCGTGTCGCTCCCCGAAGCCGGCCGGCCGATCGCGGTCCTGTCCGGCGACCCGTTGGACCTGAACTCGTTCCGGCCCTGCGCCGTGCTGCCGCCCGAACGCCTGACGCGGTTCTTCGCGGGTGTGACCTACCGGGCTCCCGGCCGCTGCCACGTCGTCGTCGAGGTGCGCTCGGGCTGGGCCGATCCGTGCGGTGAAGCCGACACGTTCGCCGGGGTCGTCCTCGATGCCCAAGGGAGCCGGACGCCGTGACCACACGTACCCGGGAACGGGTGTCCCGCGTCGCCGCGGTGCGGGAGGGGCTCGTCGGCTGGCTGGCGCGGCCGCTCGCGTCGTTCCACCTCGTGCTGGCGCTCACCGGGATCCTCACCCTGGTCGGGGTGGTGATGGTGCTGAGCGCGTCGTCGGTCTCCTCCTACGACCCGCGCACGGGCGGTGGGCAGTACGGGCTGTTCGCCAAGCACGTCACCTACGTCGCCGCGGGCGCGCTCGTGTTCTGGCTCGCGCTGCGGGCGCCGGTCCGGCGGATCCGGGCGCTCGGGAGCCCGGCGATGGTCGGGTCCCTGGTCATGCTGGTGCTCGTGCTCACCCCGGCCGGGTCCAGCGGCGGCGGTGCGCAACGCTGGTTCGTGATCGCCGGGCAGTCGGTGCAGCCGATCGAGTTCGCCAAGCTGTCGCTCGCCCTGTGGGGTGCGCACGTCCTGGTCGCGAAGGAGCACCTGCTGCACCGGTGGCGGCACCTGCTGGTCCCGGTCGTGCCGGTGGCACTGCTGATGTTCGCGCTGGTGATGGCCCAGCCCAACCTCAGCGGCACGATCACCCTGGGCATCGTCGTGCTCGGGCTGCTGTGGTTCGCGGGCATCCCCGCCCGGCTGTTCGCGGCGCTGCTGCTGGGGGCGGGCGGCGGGTTCACCGTGCTGGCCCTGACCGCGGGCTACCGGCTCGCGCGGGTCCTGTCGTTCTTTTCCGCCACGCCCGACACGACGGCCGAGTCGTACCAGACGAACCAGGCGTTGTACGCGCTCGCCGACGGCGGGATATTCGGCCGGGGCCTGGGCCAGGGCAGTGCGAACTGGGGTTATCTTCCCGGCGTCGAAAACGACTTCATCTTCGCCTTCCTCGGTGAAGAACTCGGATTCGTCGGTTGTGCCGGGGTGATCGCGCTCTACGCGGGCGTGGCGGTGGTCGGGACGCGGATCGCCCGCCGCAACCTCGACCCGTGGATCCGGGTGGTCGCCGGCACGCTCACGCTGCTGGTGGTCGCCCAGGCCGCGATCAACATCGGCTACGTCGTCGGCCTGCTGCCGGTCACCGGCGTGACGCTGCCGCTGATCTCCTACGGCGGTTCGTCGCTGCTGGTCACGATGGCCGTCTTCGGCCTGCTGGCCAACTTCGCCCGCAACGAGCCGCAAGCCGTGGCCGCCCTGCGCGGCCTCGGCCCGGGCCGGTTCGGGTCGCTCCTGCACCTGCCGGCGCCCGCACCCTATCTGCCGCGACGGTTGCGCCGATTTCGCTGAACCACCCGAAAAGGTGAACAGTGTGCGATTTCTGTGAAACGCGGCAGGCAATTTCAAGAATGGGTAAACCAAGATTGGTCCCGTGATTCCCGGTTCGCCCGTTGTGTACTGAGAGAACGCTGAGATCGTGGTGGGAATCACCTGCGCAGTGCGGTGCGCGCTGCCATTCTGGGCCTCGATTCCTTTCGCGCATTCCAGGAGCAGTTCATGACGCCTTCGGTGGCGGCCGGGTTCCGGCCGGTCACGTCTTCGCGGTTCTCCGGCGGCCCGGCCGCGCCGCCGCGCACGCTGCTCGACGTGTTCGCCTCGACGGTGGCGGCGCACCCGGACGCGCCCGCGCTCGACGACGGCACCGGGGTGCTGGACTACCGCGCGCTCGCGGACCGGGCGGAGAGACTCGCGCGGAAACTGCGCGCCCACGGGGTGGGTCCGGGCGACCGGGTCGGGCTGTCGGTGCCGTCCGGGACCGCCGACCTGTACGCGGGGGTGCTCGGCGTCCTGGCCGCGGGCGCGGCCTACGTCCCGGTCGACGTCGACGAGCCGCCCGAGCGCGCCGCGGTGGTGTTCGCCGAGGCGGGCGTGTGCGCGGTCGTCGTCGGCGGTCTCGCCGTGCACGCCTGCGCGCCCGCGCGGGGCGAATCGGAGCCACCCGCGCCCGGCGACGACGCCTGGATCATCTTCACCTCCGGCTCCACCGGGACGCCGAAGGGCGTGGCCGTGACGCACCGCGCGGCGGCGGCGTTCGTCGACGCCGAGGCCGGGCTGTTCTTCCGGGAGCGGCCGCTCGGCCCGGGGGACCGGGTGCTGGCGGGCCTGTCGGTGGGCTTCGACGCGTCGTGCGAAGAGATGTGGCTGGCCTGGCGCCACGGCGCGTGCCTGGTGCCGGCGCCGCGGGCGGTCGTGCGGTCCGGTCCCGACCTCGGGCCGTGGCTCGCCGGGCGCGGCATCACGGCCGTGTCGACGGTGCCGAGCCTGGCCGCGCTGTGGGAACCGCGTGCGCTGGGCGGGGTCCGGCTGCTGATCTTCGGCGGCGAGGCCTGCCCGGCGGAGCTGGCCGAGCGGTTCGACGAGGGCGGCCGCGAGGTCTGGAACACCTACGGCCCGACCGAGGCGACGGTCGTCAGCACGGCGACGCGGCTTCGCGCGGGCGAGCCGGTCCGGATCGGGCTTCCGCTGGCCGGCTGGGACGTCGCCGTCGTGGGCCGGGACGGCGAGCCGGTCGCGCCGGGGGAGACCGGCGAACTGGTGATCGCCGGGGCCGGGCTGGCCCGCTACCTGGACCCGGTCAAGGACGCGAAGGCGTACGCGCCCCTGCCCGCGCTCGGCTGGGACCGCGCCTACCGCAGCGGCGACCTGGTCCGCGCGGAGCCGGACGGGCTCGTCTTCGCCGGCCGCGCCGACGGTCAGGTCAAGATCGGCGGCCGCCGCATCGAGCTCGGCGAGGTCGAAGCCGCCCTGCTGGACCTGCCCGGGGTCGCCGCCGCGGCCGCCACCGTGCACCACGGCACCGTCCTCGCCGGCTACCTGCGGCTCGACCGGCCGGAGCGGCCGTTCGACGTGGCCGCCGCCCGCACCCGCGTGGCCCGGCGCCTGCCGCACGGCTTGGTCCCGGTGCTGGCCGTGCTCCCCGAGCTGCCGCTGACCCCGGCCGGGAAGATCGACCGGCGGGCCCTGCCCTGGCCGTTGCCCGCGGCGGGCCCGGACGGCCCGGCTGACCCGGACGACGACGTCGCCTGGATCGCGGGCCACTGGCGTGACCTGCTCGGCGTCCACCCCGGGCCCGCGTCGGACTTCTTCGCACTCGGCGGCACCAGCCTCGCCGCCGCCCGGCTGGTCTCCGCGCTGCGTGCCCGGTACCCGCACGCCGCGATCGGTGACGTCTACCGGAATCCGACCCTGGCCGCGCTCACCGCGGCGCTGTCCCGTGTGGACGGTGCCACGCCGGCGCCGCTCCCGCCGGTGCGCCCGCTGTCGCGGAGCGCCGCGTTCGCGCGGACGGCCGTGTTCGCCTCGGCCGCCTGGGTCACCGGGGCCCGCTGGCTGCTGGCCGTGCTGGTGTCCACCGCCGTGTTCGACGTGCTCTTCGGCGGTCCGGCGGTGACCCCGGCGCACTGGCTGCTGCTGGCGGCCGGGTTCGTGCTGCTGGTCTCGACGCCGGGCCGGGTCGGGCTCGCCGTCGCCGGAGCGCGGCTCCTCACCGCCGGGCTGCGCCCGGGGGAGTACCCCAAGGGCGGGTGGACGCACCTGCGGCTGTGGGCCGCGGAACGGGTGGCCGCGCTCGCCGGGGTCGGCGGACTGCCCGGGACGGCGTGGAACGCCGGGTACGCCCGGCTGCTGGGCAACCGGGTCGGGGCCGGCACCGACCTGCACGCGTCGCCGCCGGTCACCGGCCTCGGCACGTTCGGCGCGGGCTGCGCGGTCGAGCCCGGCGCCGACCTGGCCGGCTGGCACGTCGAGGGGGCGGTGGTCCGGATCGGCCGGATCGAGGTGGGCCCCGGCGCGACCGTCGGCGCGCGGGCCACGGTGCTGCCCGGCGCCGTTGTCGGAGCCGGGGCCGTCGTCGAACCCGGCACGTGCGTGTCGGGCAGCGTTCCCGGCGCGCCGTCGCGGCCGGCCCCCGCGCCGCGGTCACGGTGGTGGGCCGCGGCCTACACCGCGACGCCGGTGATCACCGGCCTGGTCCTGCTCGCCGCGGTGCTGCCGGCCGCGGTCGTGTCCGCCTGGCTCGGCACGACCGGCGCGAGCTCGACGAGGTGGTGGCTGGTGCCGGTGCTCGGCCCGGCGACCCTGGTGCTCGTCGCGGCGTCGACGGCCGGGATGACCCGGTTCGCGGGCCGCTGGGTGCGCGAAGGCGTCCACCCGGTGCACAGCCGCGCCGCGTGGGCCGCCTGGCTGACCGAGCAGCTCGCTTCGTCGGCGCGGCAGAACCTGTTCCCGCTGTACGCGAGCCTGGCCACGCCCGGCTGGCTGCGGCTGCTGGGCGCGAAGATCGGCCGGGGCACCGAAGCGTCCACTGTGGCCGGTGTGCCCCGGCTGATGGCGGTCGGTTCCGGGAGCTTCCTCGCCGACGACAGCCTGGTCGCGCCCTACCGGCTGCGGGCGGGACACCTCCGGTGCGCGGTCGCGACCGTGGGGGACCGGGCCTTCGTCGGCAACTCGGCCGAGGTCGCACCCGGGCACGTCGTGCCGTCGGGCTCGTTGATCGGTGTGCTGTCCCAGGCGCCGCGCGAGGCCGGTGAAGGCACGTCCTGGCTCGGCCGCCCGGCGCTGCGCATCCCCCGGCAGCCGGTGTCTGCGGACCCCGCGCGGACCAGCGCACCGGCCGGCCGGCTGGTCCGGGCGCGCGCGGCCGTCGAACTAGGCCGCCTCGTCCCGGTCTCGCTCGGCGGCTGCCTCGCCTACGCCGTTTTCGTGGCGCTGGCGCGGATCGACGCCCGGGCGGGGCTGGGCTGGACGGTCGCGTGGTCCGGGCCGGTCCTGCTCGCGGCCGGGCTGGTCGCCGCGGTCCTGGCGGTCGCGGCGAAGTGGCTGCTGCAGGGCCGGGTGAAGCCCGGCAGGCACCCGCTGTGGAGCGGGTTCGTGTGGCGCAACGAGCTGGTGGCCGTGTTCCACGAAGAGCTCGCGATGCGGTGGCTCGGCGGCGGGGCCGTCGGCACCCCGGTGCACACGGCGTTGCTGCGCGCGTACGGCGCGAAGGTCGGCCGCGGTGTGGTGTGCGAGACGAAGTGGCTGCCGGAGCCGGACCTGGTCACGCTCGGGGACGGCGCCGTCGTCGACCGCGGCTGCGTCGTGCAGACCCACCTCTTCCAGGACCGGGTCCTGCAGCTGGGCCCGGTCACGCTCGGCGCGGGCGCGACGCTCGGCCCGCACGCGATCACGCTGTTCGACACCACTCTGGGGCCCGGCTGCGCGCTGGGCGCCGGTTCCCTGGTGATGCGCGGAGAACACATCCCGGACGGGCGCCGCTTCCACGGCAACCCGGCCGAACCCGAACCGGCCCGCCGCCGTTGATTCCGGCCGGCGGGACCGGCCGTCGTCAGCTCGCCGTGATGCCCGACGCCATCGCGAGAGCCGCCGCTTCGCCGCGCGAGCCGACGTCGAGCTTCTTCAGCACGCCGGCCACGTGGAACTTCACCGTGCTCTCGGCGATGCCGAGCGCTGCCGCGATCGCCTTGTTGCGCCGGCCGCGGGCCACCAGCCGCAGGACGTCGAGCTCGCGGGGGTTCAGGTCGCCGAGGGCCGCCTCCTCGGGGCGGTCCGGCCCGCCCTCGAGCGGCACCTCGACGGTGACCCGGCTGCCCCAGCCCGGGACCGCGTCGATCTCGACCGTGGCGCCGAGGGTCTTCGCACGGCCCTCCAGCTGCGCGCGCAGGCTCGCCGCGTCGAGCTGACCGGACTCGCGGTCGCGGATGTCGAGGCGCAGCGTCGTTTCGCCGCTCGCCCAGGCGATCCGGAGGCGGGTCAGGTCCGGCTGCGCGGTGAAGGCGAGCACCGCGGTGCACGTCATCGCCCGGGCGGCGTGGGCGATCTCGCCCGGCAGCGGCCGCCCGTCCTTCGCCGGCCCGGCGAACTCCGGGTCCGCGTCGTGGTGCCGCAGCAGCTGCCGCACCTCGCGGCGCAGCCGGGTGAACGCGGCCTGCGCCGGTTCTTCGGAATGGGCGAGGTCCGCCTGCTGCGCCGAGCGCAGGGCCAGGAGCGCGGCCGACGCGGAATCGGTCGCGGCGAGGCGCGCGCGGTGGTCGTCCAGCCGGCCGGAGCGCAGGGTGGTGAGGATCGTGGCGAGCGCGGCTTCGTGCGCGGCGGCCATCTCCGCGATCGTGCGCGCGCGTTCGCTGGAGGCCGCGCGGGACTCGGCGAGGTAGTCGGGGCTCGCCTGCGTGACCTGCTGGCGGATGGACGTCGCGACGAGGCCGAAGAGCGCGGCCAGCGCCTCCGGCCGCGGGAAGCGGGTGCGGCCGGCGCGCGGCACGAGCACCAGCAGCGTGCCGGCCGGGTCGAGGACGGCCCAGACCGGCCGCGCGGCGCCGCCGAAGGTGGCGGTCGCCGCCCGCTGCCGGCCGGGTTCGAGCAGCGCCTTGACCGCCTCGAGCTCGGCGATGGTGACCTTGTCCGTGATCGCCCGGTCGCCGGTGACCTTGCGGGGCCGGCCGGTGCACTCCAGGGTGAAGATGACCAGCGCCCGGTGCGGCCAGTCGTCGGCGAGCAGCCGCGAGAACCGGCCGGCGATGTCGCGCAGCGGCCCGTCGACGACCTCGCGCAGGGCGGTCAGGGTCTCCATCCGGCCAGCTTAACCCGGCCGGAAGACGAGGTTCGCCCCGTCATCCGGTCAGGTCGCGGCTGAGCCGGCCGGGCTTACCCTCGCGGGAGGCATGCGGTGTCGTGCATGCCTTTTCACGAGCGGAGGAAGCCAGGAATGCCACAGCAGGTGCGCGGGGTCATCGCCCGGTCGAAAGGTGCTCCGGTCGAGCTGACGGACATCGTGATCCCGGACCCGGGCCCCGGCGAAGTGGTCGTGGACATCGCGGCCTGCGGGGTCTGCCACACCGACCTGACCTACCGCGACGGCGGCATCAACGACGAGTTCCCGTTCCTGCTCGGCCACGAGGCCGCCGGGACGGTCGAGAGCGTCGGCGAAGGCGTCACCACCGTGCGGCCGGGGGACTACGTCGTGCTGAACTGGCGTGCCGTGTGCGGGCAGTGCCGGGCGTGCCGGCGCGGGCGTCCGCAGTACTGCTTCGACACCTTCAACGCGTCGCGGAAGATGACGCTGACCGACGGCACCGAGCTGACCCCGGCCCTGGGCATCGGCGCGTTCGCGGACAAGACGCTCGTCCACGCGGGACAGTGCACGAAGGTCGACCCGGCCGTGGACCCCGCGGTGGCGGGGCTGCTCGGCTGCGGGGTGATGGCCGGACTCGGCGCGGCGATCAACACCGGCGGCGTCGGCCGCGGCGACTCGGTGGCGGTCATCGGCTGCGGCGGCGTCGGCGACGCGGCGATCGCGGGTGCGCGGCTGGCCGGCGCGACCACGATCATCGCCGTCGACCGCGACGAGCGGAAGCTCGCGTGGGCGAAGGACCTCGGCGCCACGCACACCGTCGACGCCTCGGGCACCGACGCGGTCGCCGCGATCCAGGAGCTGACCGGCGGCTTCGGCGCGGACGTCGTCATCGACGCGGTCGGCCGCCCGGAGACGTGGCAGCAGGCGTTCTACGCCCGCGACCTCGCCGGAACCGTCGTGCTCGTCGGCGTCCCGACGCCGGACATGCGCCTGGAGATGCCGCTGCTGGACTTCTTCTCCCGCGGCGGCGCGCTGAAGTCGTCCTGGTACGGCGACTGCCTGCCCGAGCGCGACTTCCCGATGCTGATCGACCTGCACCGGCAGGGCCGCCTGCCGCTGGAGAAGTTCGTCACCGAGCGCATCACGCTCGACGACGTCGAGAAGGCGTTCCACACCATGCACGAGGGCGAAGTGCTGCGTTCGGTGGTCGTCCTGTGACGCGCATCGACCGGGTCGTGACGTCCGGGGTGTTCGCGCTGGACGGCGGCACCTGGGCGGTCGACAACAACATCTGGCTGGTCGGCGACGACCACGAGGTCGTGGTCGTCGACGCGGCCCACGACGAGAAGGCGATCACCGAGGCGGTCGGCGGCCGCACGGTGGTCGCGGTGGTGTGCACGCACGGGCACAACGACCACGTGACGGTCGCTCCGCAGCTGGGGGAGCACCTCGGCGCGCCGGTCCTGCTGCACCCGGCCGACCGGGAGCTGTGGGAGACGACCCACCCCGGCCGCGGGTTCCGGAGCGCCGAGGACGGCGAGCGGATCGCCGTCGCGGGCACCTCGCTGGAGGTCGTCCACACCCCGGGCCACTCGCCGGGCTCGATCTGCCTGCACCTGCCGGAGGCGAAGGCGCTGTTCTCGGGGGACACGCTGTTCGCCGGCGGCCCCGGCGCGACCGGACGGTCCTTCTCGAGCTTCCCGGCGATCATCGGATCGATCCGCGACCGGCTGTTCGCGCTGCCCGAGGACACCCGTGTCCACACCGGCCACGGTGACGGCACCACGATCGGGGCCGAGGCACCGCACCTGGCCGAGTGGATCGCCCGCGGGCACTAGCGAGTCACCGGCCCGCATCCGGCGTCGACACGGTCTTGACGAAGTTCTCGGCGATTTCGCGCAGTTTCGTGTTGGTCTGCTGGGACTGGGTGATCAGCCGCCGCATGGCGTCGTCGGCGTCGATGCGGTGGATGGCCATCAGCATGCCCTTGGCCTGTTCGATCACCGCGCGGGAGCTCATGGCCGTGGTGAGGTGTTCGCACTGCTCGGCGGCGCGGCGGTACCTGCGCGCGCTGCGCAGGCCGAACGCGACGAGCGTGGTGTAGACGCTGATCAGGTGGGACTCGGTGGCGGCGAAGCCGTGGTCGCCGAAGCCGAACAGGTTCAGCGCGCCGGTGAGCGTGTCGTCGACCCACAGCGGCGCGGCCAGGTAGCTGCCGACGCCGAGGGACGTGGCGTGGCGGGTGAACTCCGGCCACTCGCCGGCCGCGGCGGGCATGGACATCCGGACGACGTCACCGGACGCGGCCGCGCGCAGGCAGGGGCCGTCACCGGCCTCGTACTGACCCCGGTCGATGTCGACCGCGCGGGGGTCGGAGTGCGCGACGGTGTCGGGCTCGCCGTGGTGGATGGCGGTGATGCTCGCCATGTCGGCGTCGGGGAACGCCCGGACCGCCTCGGTGACGATGGTGTCGAGGACGCTCTGTTCACCCTCGTCGCCTTCGAGTGACTCGGTGAGGGCTTTCGCCGCGTCGCTGAGCTCGTCGAACGCGCGGGGGACGGCTGGTTCGGGCATGGTCGCTCCGTTTCTCCACTACCGGCTACGGGGAGGCCTGGTCCGGCCTCCGGCCACCGCTGTGGGCTCAACGGATCCGCGAGCAGCCTAGCTGCCGGGCCCGGCATGTTTCAGGCGGAGCGGCCCGGGCACCCCGTGCGCAGATCTGGATCTCCGCGCGCAGGGTGACGGGTCGAGGCCCCTCTGCTTCAAGCACGTGGCAGGGGGGCCGATCCCGTTCAGGCCCGCGGCTCGTCCTCGAGGACGCCGACCGGCTCCGGCTCTTCCGGTGCTGGCATGTGGCGGATGCTGTCGCTGCCCTTGTGGTCGTGGGCGCGCGAGTACCGGGAATCGAGCACCCGCCCCAGTTTCTGCGCCGCCCCGGCGTACGCGTCGTCCACCGTGGCCGCGTGGTGCGTGACCGCGACCGGCTGCTTGCCACCGGGCCGCGCCTCGATCACGCACTTCTTGTCTTCCGGCTTGCCGCCGCCGTCCTCGCTGAGGTGCACCTCCACCCGGGTCAACCACCCGCCGAACCGGGACAAGCCGCTCTCCAGGTCGGTGGTCACGTAAGCGGCCAGCCGTTCGCCGCCGTGGACGTTGTGGTCGGTGTTGACCTGGATCTGCACGAGCACCCTCCTCAGGGGGACAACGATGATCCCGGTCAGTACCCACGAAGGCCGCCGGCTCAAACCGGCCGGCCGGGATGCGCGATGTTGCCCCTTTGGCCGACTTTGGGTTCACTATCGAGCACTTGACATGCCTGGTGTTGCTCGCTTTACTGCTGGACAACGTCGGAACGGACGCCCGACGTCAGAGGTACGCCCAGCCGGTATGTCGGCCTTCGCCGCGAGCCCGGACTGAGTCGCCAGGACGCGCACGTGGTCCGAGGCGGGGTCGTGCCCCCCAACATCCGGAGTTCGAGGATGCCCTCTTCCCGCGTTCAGTTCCTCACCGGCGCCGCTTTCGCCGCCGTCGTCATGGCCGGTACCGCCTGCTCGGCTTCCGCGGCGCCGGAAACCCGGGCCGCCGTGACGCCTCCGCCGGCCAAGGCCGGGTTCGACTACCAGATCGGCGGGGCCTACACCCCGGCGCCGGAGGTTAAGGTCGTCAGCCGCGACCACACCGCCGCGCCCGCCGCCGGGCTCTACAACATCTGCTACGTCAACGCTTTCCAGGCGCAGCCCGGCGCCGAGGGGGAGTGGGGTGACCTGCTCCTGCGCGACGCCGACGGCACCGTCGTCGTCGACGAAGACTGGAACGAGGCGCTGCTCGACCTGCGGACCGCCGACAAGCGCCAGCGCGTGGCCACGAAGGTCAACGCTTGGGTGGACGACTGCGCCGCCACGGGCTACCAGGCGATCGAGCCCGACAACTACGACAGTTACACGCGCTCGCAGGGACTTCTGTCCGACACCGACGCCCAGGCCTACATCCGCCTGCTGTCCGCGCACGCCCACGCGAAGGGCCTCGCCACCGCGCAGAAGAACACCTCCGAACTCGCCGGGCAGCGCCAGGCGAACGGGCTCGACTTCGCCGTCGCCGAAGAATGCGGCGAGCAGAACAACTGCGGCGAGTACACGCCCGCGTTCGGCGACCACGTGATCGTCATCGAGTACACCGACCAGGGCCTGGCGAACGCCTGCCGCCGTTGGGGCGGGCAGCTCAGCATCGTGCGCCGGGACCACGACGTCCTGCCGAAGGGCGAAGCCGGCTACGTCCGCAAGACCTGCTGATGGACCGGCGGGGTTTCCTGCGCGGCGCCGGCGGGCTGGCGCTCGGCGCGGCCGTGGCCGGCTGCGGGTCCGCCACGGCCGGCCACGGCGGCCCGGTCACCGTCGAGGTGTGGCACGGGCAGACCGACACCGGCAAGAAGGTCCTCGACGCGCTCGTCGCCGACTTCCACCGGACCCACCGGGGCATCCGGATCGACCTCGGCGGCGGCGTGCTCGCCGACGCGATGCTGCAGAAGGTCACCGCGGCGCTCGCGTCGGGGTCCTTCCCGGACATCGCCTACGTCTTCGGCTCGGACCTGGCCAGCGTGGCGCGCAGCCCGCAGGTCGTCGACGTCACCGACCTCGTCGACGCCGGCCCCGGCTTCTGGGCGCCGGCCCGCGAGGCGGTCACCGTCAACGGCCGCGTGCGCGCGGTCCCGGCGCTGCTCGACTCGCTGGCCGTGGTGTGCAACAAGGCGTTGTTCGACAAGGCCGGGATCCCGCTGCCCGCGGCGGGCTGGACCTGGGCCGACTTCGTCGCCACCGCTCGGAAACTCACCGATCCGGCCGACGGCATCTTCGGCACCGCCTGGCCCGCCACCGGCGACGAAGACACCGTCTGGCGGATCTGGCCGATGGTCTGGGACCTCGGCGGGGACGTCATCGGCGCGGGCGGGCGCGGCATCGGGTTCGCCGACCAGGGCGTGCGGGCCCTGGAGGTGGTGCGCGACCTCGCCGCGGCGAAGGCCGTCTACCTCGACCCGAAGACCGGCAGCGAGCAGATGTACCAGGCGTTCGAGGCCGGGCACATCGGCATGGTCCCGACCGGGCCGTGGCAGCTGCCGGACATCACCGATGCCGGGATCGACTACGCGGTCGTGCCGCTGCCGAGCTTCAGCGGCCGCCCGGTGACGATCTCCGGCCCGGACACCTGGACGTTGTTCGACAACGGCGAGGAGCGCGTCCGAGCGGCGCGCACGTTCCTGTCGTGGCTGGTGGACCCGGCCCAGGACGTCCGCTGGGACGACGGTGCGGGCAGCCTCCCGCTGAGCCGGCAGACCAACGCACTGCCCGCGTGGCAAGGGAAAACCGCCGAGACACCGGGCTTGCCGGTGTTCGTGGCCGCGCTCGACCACGCCCGCGTCCGGCCGGTGCACCCGGCCTACCCCCAGGTGTCGGCCGCCGTCGGCACCGCGATCGTCGCCGTGCTGCTCGGCCGGGCCACCCCGGCCGATGCGCTGCGCGACTGCGCCGCGGCCGCGAACGCCGCCCTGATCATTCCGCGATAGGGAGCCGCCATGCCCGGATTGCCGAGGCCTCTCACCATCACCCGGCGCCACCGCGAAACCGCGGCCGCGTGGGCCTACGTCTCGCCCGCCGTGCTCATCATCGTCGGCCTCGGAGTGGTGCCCGTGGCCTGGTCGCTGCTGCTGTCCTTCCAGGCCGACGACCTCGTCACGCCCAGCCGGTTCGTCGGGCCGGACAACTACGCGGCGCTGGCCCAGGACCCGCACTTCGCGCAGGCCGTCGGCAACACGATCCTGTACACCGTCCTCTACGTCCCGCTCAGCATCTTCTTCGGCTTCCTGCTGGCGCAGGCGCTGAACCGGCGCATCCGGCTGGTGGGGGTGTACCGGACGCTCGTGTTCGTCCCGTTCGTGCTGTCGGCGACGGCCCAGGGCGTGCTGTTCTCGTTCATCCTCGACCCGCAGTTCGGCGCCGCGAACTCGCTCCTGCACCACCTCGGTGTGTCCCCGCAGGGGTTTCTGACCGACCCCGCGCAGGCCCTGCTGGTGCTGGTCGGCATCACGTTGTGGAGCGGCACCGGGTTCTGCGTCGTGGTGTACCTGGCCGCGCTGCAGGACGTCCCGCCGGAGCTGGTCGAGGCCGCGCGGCTGGACGGCGCGGGCACCTGGCGCGTGCTGCGGCACGTGACGCTGCCCGCGGTCGCCCCCGTGACGGCGTTCCTGGTGCTGTGGCAGCTGATCACGTCGTTGCAGGTGTTCGACCTGGTCTACGTGACGACCAAGGGCGGCCCGCTCGGCTCCACCACCGTGATCGTCTACTTCGTCTGGGAGCAGGCGTTCAAGAACTTCACCGCCGGCTACGGCGCGGCGGCGGCCTACGTGCTGGCGCTGGCGCTGCTCGCGGTCGTCGTCGCCGTGCGCTGGGTGCGCCGTCCGCGCAAGGCGCTGCGGTGACCGCCCGGATCGGCAGCGTGCCCGCGCCGCGCACGCTGCCCGCCCTGCGCCGCCCGCGGCTGCCGTTCAGCCCGTGGCACCTGCTGCTCGTCCCGCTCGCGCTGGTGTTCGCCGCGCCGCTGGTCTGGCTGCTGCTCAGCTCCGTGATGAGCAACGCCGAGATCAACCGGTTCCCGCCCGCGCTGTGGCCGTCCCATGTGGACTTCGCGGGTTACCGGTACGTCTTCGAGAACGCGTTGTTCGTGCGCTGGTTCACGAATTCGCTGATCGTGTCGGCGGTGACCGTGGTGTCGAACCTGCTGTTCGGCGCGCTCGGCGGCTACGCGTTCGCGCGGCTGCGGTTCGCCGGCTCGCGGGCCCTGCTCGCGCTGATGGTCGCGACGATGGCGATCCCGTTCCAGCTGACCATGATCCCGACGTTCCTGGTGATGAAGGAGCTCGGCCTGATCGACAGCCTGGGCGCGCTCATCGTGCCGTCGCTGGTGACGCCGTTCGCCGTGTTCCTGCTGCGCCAGTTCTTCCTGTCGCTGCCGCGGGAACTCGAGGAAGCCGCCTGGATCGACGGGTGCTCGCGGCTGCGGGTGCTGTTCACGATCGTGCTGCCCCTGTCGCGGCCCGCGCTGAGCACGGTGGCCGTGCTGACGTTCCTGAGCACGTGGAACGACCTGACCTGGCCGCTGATCGCGGTCAACCACGACACGGTCTACACGCTGCAGCTGGGGCTCACCACGTTCCAGGGCCAGCACCACACGAACTGGGCCGCGGTGATGGCCGGCAACGTGATCACCGTGCTGCCGGTGCTGCTCGCCTTCCTCGGCGCGCAGAAGACGTTCATCCAGTCCATCACCTCCAGCGGACTCAAAGGCTGACGATGTCCCGATTCGACCTGCTCGTGGTCGGGGACGCCAACCCCGACGTGATCGTCGGTCCACTTCGGACCGATTTGGTGTTCGGCCAGCGGGAACAGCTCACGCCGTCGGGCACGCTCGCCCTCGGCGGCTCCGGCGCCATCACCGCCGCCGGCGCCGCCCGGCTGGGGCTGACGGTCGCCATCGCCGGGCGTGTCGGCGACGACGCCGGCGGCCGGTTCGTCCGCGCCGCCCTCGAAGAACGCGGCGTCGACACGGGAGCGCTGCGGACCGACCCGGACCTGCCGACGCCGTTGACGACCGTGCTGACCCGCGACGGCGACCGCGCGATCGTCACCGCCCCCGGCACCCTCGCCGCGACGACCGCGGCCGACGTGCCGCCGGAGCTGCTGGCCGCCGCCCGGCACGTCCACGCGTCGTCGTACTTCCTGCTGCCGAAACTCGCTCCCGAACTCCCGGCCCTGCTGCGGACGGCCCGCGCGCACGGCGCGACGACGTCGGTCGACACCAACGACGACCCGTCCGGCCGCTGGGCCGTCGGAAACCTGCTGGCGTCGACCGACTACCTGCTTCCCAACGCCGCGGAGGCCGTCCGGCTGGCGGGGGTCCGCGGCTCGCGCGAGGCCGCCGCGGTGCTCGCCGCCCGCGGGCCGGTCGTGGTGGTCAAGGACGGCGCCGACGGCGCTTTCGCCTGCCACGACGGCGAATTCGCCTTCGCGCCCGGAATCCCGGCCGAGGCGGTCGACACCGTCGGCGCCGGGGACAGCTTCAACGCCGGCTTCCTCGCCGGCGTCCTGGCCGGGCTGCCGCTGGCGACGGCGCTGCGCTGCGGCGTCGTCTGCGGCGGCCACTCCGTGCGCCGCCGCGGCGGCACGGCCGGCCAGGCCACGTGGGACGACGTCCTCGTCCACCTCGAACGCACCGGATCGGACCGCGCATGACCGTCCCCAAGATCACCTTCGTCGGCGCCGGGAGCGTCGTGTTCACCCAGGGCCTGCTGGCCGACCTCTTCACCTATCCGGAGCTCGACGGCGTGCACGTCGCCCTGCACGACATCGACGAGCAGCGGCTGGCGACCGCGCTCGCGGCGGCCCGGCGGATCGCCGGCGTGCGCGGCGTGAAGCCGGTGCTGACCGCGCACGCGGACCGCCGGGAAGCCCTGGCCGGCGCGGACTTCGTCGTGAACATGGTCCAGATCGGCCTGCGCGAGGCGACCCGCGTCGACTTCGAGGTCCCAGCTCGCTACGGCCTGCGCCAGACCATCGGCGACACCCTCGGCGTCGGCGGGATCTTCCGCGCGCTGCGGACGTTCCCGTTCCTCGCCGGGCTGGGCCGCGACATCGCCGACGTCTGCCCCGGCGCGTGGCTGCTCAACTACACGAACCCGATGGCGATGAACGTCCAGTACCTGGCGGAGGCGACCGGGCTGACCCGGGTCGTCGGGCTCTGCCACTCGGTGTACTGGACCGTGCACGGGCTCGCCGAGCTGGTCGGCGTGCCGTTCGAGGAGGTCGCCTACGTCGCCGCGGGCGTCAACCACCAGGCCTGGGTGCTGCGCCTCGAACATCGTGGCAGCGACTTGTACCCACGGTTGGCGGAGCTGGCCGCGACCGACGCGGAGCTGCGGCGGCGCGTCCGGTTCGACATGTTCCGGCGGCTCGGCTACTACCCGACCGAGACCAGCGAGCACTCCGCCGAGTACGTCCCCTGGTACCTCGGGCACGACAGCGAGGTCGAGCGCCTGCGGCTGCCGATCGGCGCCTACCTGGACATCGTCGCGGAGAACGAAGCCGAGTACGAACGCACGCGCCACGCGATCGCGGCCGGCGAACCGCTGCCCGTCGAGGGCACGAACGAGTACGCGCCGCAGATCATCCACAGCATCGCCACCGGCACGCCGCGCACGGTGTACGGCAACGTGGTCAACCGGGGCCTGATCGAGAACCTGCCGTCCGGCGGCGTGGTCGAGGTGCCGTGCCTGGTCGACGGCACGGGTGTCCGCCCGACCTGGATCGGCGCGCTGCCGCCGCAGCTCGCCGCGCTGAACCGGACGTACCTGAGCGTCAACGACCTGGTCGTCCGCGCGGCGATCGAAGACGACCCGCGCCACATCCGCCACGCCGCGATGACCGACCCGGCCACTGCGGCCGCGCTGCCGGTCGAGCGGATCTGGGACCTGTGCGACGACCTCGTGCGCGCCCACGGCGACCGCCTCCAGCCCGCCCTCCGCGCCGTCCTCGGCCACTGAAACCCCTCTGGGAGAACGATGTCCTACACGCTCGACGAGATCACCAGCCAGCCCGCCTGCTGGGCGCGCGTCCTGGAGGAATTGCCGGCGCACGCTCCCGCGCTGCCGGAACCGGGGGAGCGCGTCGCGGTGATCGGCTGCGGCACGTCGCTGTTCATGGCCCAGAGCTACGCGGCTCTGCGCGAAGGGGCGGGCCAGGGCCTGACCGACGTCTTCGCGGCCTCGGAGGCGAAGCTCGACCGCGCGTACGACCGGGTCCTGGCGATGACCCGCTCAGGCACGACAACCGAGGTCCTGACGGCGCTCGCCCGCGCCCGCACCCGGATCACGACGATCACCGCGGTGGCGGATTCACCGGCGGCTCGCGCGTCCGACGACGTCGTCTGCCTGCCGTACGCGGACGAGCGTTCGGTGGTGCAGACCCGGTTCCCGACCACGCAGTTGCTGCTCTTGCGGGCACACCTGGGTCTTCCGGTCGAGCGTGCGCTGGCGGACGTCACGCGGGCGCTCACCGAGCCGCTCGACCCGTCGCTTCTGGCGGCGTCGCAGATCTCGTTCCTGGGCGAGGACTGGCACGTGGGCCTGGCGAACGAGGCGGCGCTGAAGGTCCGCGAGGCCGCGGCCTGGTGGACGGAGTCGTACTCGGCGATGGAATACCGCCACGGCCCGATCGCGGTCGCGGCCCCGGGGCGAGCGGTCTGGAGCCTGGCACCCCTCGGCGATGATCTGGCCGGCCGCATCTCGGCGGCGGGGAGCTATCTGCGGCAGGCGACGGTGGACCCGTTGGCGGAGCTGGTGGCGGTCCAGCGGCTGGCGGTCGCGCTGGCGGAGCGGGAAGGCCGCGACCCGGACCGGCCCGCCCACCTGACGCGCTCGGTGGTCTTGGCGAGCTAGCGCGAGCTCAGCCGGCCGCTTTCGGCCACCGGGCGGAGCGGCTGCCGGGCCGGGAGAGGGCAGCGGCGTCCCAGTCGCGGGCGTCGAGCCTGCGTGGCGCCTCGCGGATCCGCCGGACCGGCGGATGGCCGCGCTTGACGAGGGTGGCGTGGTAGCAGGGGCCGCAGGCGGGCACGTGCGCCGGGCTTCCCGGCAGCTGCACCGTTTTCCCGGGCTCGGCGACCCTCGTGCAGATCTGGTGCCGGTGGCCGGCCGGGGCGCAGAGGCACCCGCACTCGGTGCCCGTCACGGCTGGTCGTAGGTGTGGAAGCCGCGGCCGGTCTTGCGGCCGAGCAGGCCGGCGTCGACCATGCGGGCCAGCAGCGGCGGGGGCGCGTAGAGCGGCTCCTTGAACTCTTCGTACAGCGACTCGGCGACGGCCTTGGTGGTGTCGAGGCCGATCAGGTCGGCGAGGGCCAGCGGGCCCTGCGGGTGGGCGGCGCCGCGGACCAGGCCTTCGTCGATGGCTTCGCGGGTGGCGAAGCCGGACTCGAGCATGCGGATCGCGGCGAGGATGAACGGGATCAGCAGCGCGTTGACCACGAACCCGGCGCGGTCCTGGCAGAGGATGGCCTGCTTGCCGAGCGCGTCCTGGGCGAAGGCCCGGGCGCGGTCGACGGTGGCGTCCGCGGTGAGCAGGCTGGGCACCAGCTCGACCAGCGGGAGCACCGGGACGGGGTTGAAGAAGTGCACGCCCACGACCTGGGCCGGGCGCTCGGTCGCGGTGCCCAGCTTCATGATCGGGATGGAGGAGGTGTTCGACGCCAGCACCGCGTCCGGCGCGGCGACGATCTTGTCGAGCTGGCGGAACAGCTCCGTCTTGACCGCTTCGTCCTCGACGATCGCCTCGACCACGAAGGTGCGGTCGGCCAGGTCGTCGAGGGCGTCGGTGACGCGGATCCGATGCAGGACCTCGGCGGCGGCCGGGATCTTGCCCTTCTTCTCGGCGCGGTTCAGCGAGGCTTCGAGGCGGCGGCGGCCGTCGTCCGCACGGGCGGGGTCCGATTCGACGACCACCACGTCCAGGCCGGCCCGGGCGCACACCTCGGCGATCCCCGCACCCATCTGCCCGCACCCGACCACGCCCACGCGTTCCATCGCCGCCACCTCTCTGGGACTTGATACCGTATGGACGGTACTCAGTACCGAGGAGTAGGTGTGCCGGGTATGACGACCGCCACGCCCGCGGCCGGGAGGAGAACCGGATGGCAGCCAAGGATCGACTGGTCGAGGCGGCGTTCGCGTTGTTCGCCGAGCGGGGCTACGACCAGACGACGATCGAGGACATCACCGAGCGTGCCGGCGTCGGCCGAACGACCTTCTTCCGCGCCTTCCGGACGAAGGAAGACGTGATCTTCCCCGACCACGAAGTCCTCCTCCAGGCCGTCGAGGCCCGGCTGGCCGGCTCGACGGACCGAACCGCGTTGATCGCGGTCGCCGAAGGCGCCCGGCTCGTCCTGCGGCACTACCTGGCCGAAGGGGAGCGGGCGGTGACCCGCTACCGGCTGACGCGCAGCGTCCCGGCCCTGCGGGACCGCGAAATCGCGGGAGTGCAGCAGTACCACCGGTTGTTCGGCCGGTTCCTGCACCGCTGGATGGGCGGCGGCGAGGAGACGGCGTTGCGGGCGGAGCTGATGGCGGGCGCGGTCGTCACGGCGCACAACCACGTGCTGCGCCGGTGGTTGCGCGGGCAGGCGAGCGATCCGGAGCGGGAGTTCGACACGGCGATGACGTCGACCGTGGACCTGTTCACGCGACCCGAGGACGACGACGGGACGTCGGTCGTGGTCGTCCGGACGAAGAAGGACCTCGCCGCCCTCCTCCCGGAGCTGAACCGGGTGCTGGGCTGAGCGGCGTGTTGCTCCGACCGGGTGCATCGCGGTGTAAGACTGCCTGGCGATGCTCACCCCAGCCGATCTCGCCGACCTGCTCGAATGCGAACACCGCAGCCTCTTGAACCAGGCCGTGGACCTGCCCGGCGCGCCGCGGCCGGCCGCCGATCCGGCGGCCGGGCGGCGGGGGCGTGCGGCCGCCCAGGCGATGCTGGCCCGGCTGCGCGGCGAAGGCCACGACGTCTTCGAGATCGACGCCGAGGACCCCGTCGCCGCCGCGGAAACCACGGCGGCGGCCCTGTGGTCGGGCGCGGCGGTGATCCACCGGGCCGTCCTGCACGGCGACGGTTTCTCCGGCACCGCGGACTTCCTGATCCAGGACGGCGAAGGCCGTTACGAGGTCCACGACGCGGAGCCCGCCCGGCAGGCGAAGCCCGCGGCGGTGGTGCGGCTGGTCGCGTTCGCGGACGAGCTGCGCCGGGCGGGCTGGCCGACCGGCCCGCACGTGCACCTGCGCCTGGGCGACGGCGGCACCCGGACGTTGCGCGTGGACGACTTCCGGCCCTTGGTGGACCGGCACCGGGCGCGGCTGCGTGACCGCCCGACGGCGCTGCCGACGCCGCTGTGGGCCGACGAACGCCCGGCCTGCGCCGGCTGCGGGTACGCCCGCCACTGCGCGTCGGCCCGCGAAGCCGACCGCGACCTGCTGCTCGTCGCCGGGATGCGCGGCGACCAGCGCCGCAAGCTGGCCGCCGCCGGGCTGGGCTCCATCGACGCGCTCGCCGCGGCGACGCCGGGCGAGCGGCCGCGGGACCTGTCGGTCACCTCGTTCACCGCCCTGCGGGCGCAAGCCGCGCTGCAGGTGCGGCAGGACGCCACCGGCGAAGTGAGCTACGAGGTTGTCGACCCCGACGCCCTGGCCGCGCTGCCGACGCCCGCGGAAGGCGACGTCTTCGCCGACCTCGCCGGGGATCCGCACGCGCTGGCGGGCGAAGGGCTGGAGTTCCTCTTCGGTGCACTCACCCCCGGCGACGAGCGGCGGTTCACGCCGTTCTGGGCGCACAGCCGGGCGCAGGAGAAGCAGGCTTTCGAGGAGTTCGTGGACTTCGCCGCCGCGCGGGTCGCCGAGCACCCCGGCTCGCACGTCTACCACTACGGGCCGTACGAGGTCACCGCTATCAAGCGGCTGGCCGCCGTGCACGGGACCCGCGAGGAGACCGTCGACCAGCTGCTGCGCGGGGGCGCGCTGGTGGACCTGCACACCGTGGTGCGCAAGGCGTTGCGCGTCTCGCAGCGGGCCTACGGGCTCCGGCAACTCGAGCCGCTCTACCGGCCCGGTACGCGCGAGGGCGACGTGAAGACCGCGCTTTCGGACGTCGAGGCGTACGAGGAGTACCTCCTGCTCGCGCGGTCCGCCGAGCCGGGCCGCGCGGACGAGGTCCTGCGCGGCATCGCCGGCGAGAGCGAAGAGGACTGCGTCTCGGCGCTGCGGCTGCTCGAGTTCCTGCACCAGGTGCGGGCCGACGCGGGCATCGAACTCGCGGCCCCGGCGGAGGAATCGCCCGAAGACGCGCTGCTGCGCCAGGCCGAAGAGGACGTCGCCGCCGAGCGCCGGGCCGAACGCGCCGCCCGGCTGGCCGCGCTGGTCGACCCGCTGCTCGACGGCCTGCCGGACGACCCGGCCGGGTTCACCGCCGACGAGCGGGCCCGCGCGCTGCTCGCCGCGGCGGTCGGCTACCACCGCCGCGAGACGAACCCCGCGTGGTGGGAGTACTTCCGGCAGCTGGCCGCCCCGCTCGGCGACCTCGAGGTCGACACCTCGTGCACCGTGCCGGTGTCCCTGGAAGCGGGGGAGTGGGTCCCGCCGGCCGGGCGCGTCCGCACGGCGAAGCGGACCCTGGTCCTGGCGTGCGACCCGGACCGGCCGCACCCGTTCGCGCCGGGCGACGAGGTGCGGCTGCGCTACGACGGCGTCACCCGGGACGCCAAGGTCGCGTCCGCGTCGGCGGTGGAGCTGACGCTGGAGGAGAGCTGCCCGCCCGACGCCACCACCGCCGACCGGCCGTCCGCGGTGCTGCCCGGCAGCCCGGTGCGGCCGTCGCCCAAGGACGAGGCGGTCGCCGACCTCGCGCAGCTGGTCGTCGACGCGCTCCCGGTGCTGCCGCGCCACCCCGGCGTCGACCTGCTCCGGCGGACCCCGCCACGGCTGCGCGGCGGAGCGGCCCTGCCGGAGCCGGGCGGAGACCTGATCGCCGCGGTGATCGACGCCGTCGAAGCCCTCGACGGCTCGACGCTCGCGGTCCAGGGACCGCCGGGGGCGGGCAAGACCTTCCTGGCCGGGAAGCTGATCGCGCGGCTCGTGCGGGCCGGGCACACCGTCGCCGTCACCTCGACCAGCCACAAGGCCGTGGAAAACGTGCTCAGCGCGGCGAAGAAGAGCGCGCCCGGGCTGCCGTGCGCCAAGCGCGCGAAGCGGACGCCGGACCCGGACGCGCCGTGGGAACAGCCGAAGAGCAACCCGGCGCTGGTGAAGTGGCGGGAAGAGCACGGCACCGGGCACCTCCTCGGCGGCACGGCGTGGACGTTCGCCAACGCCGCGATCCGGGAGGAACCCTTCGACCTGCTGATCATCGACGAGGCCGGCCAGTTCGCCCTCGCCGACGCGCTGGCGGTGTCGACGTGCGCGAAGAACCTCCTGCTGCTCGGCGATCCTCAGCAGCTCCCGCAGGTCGTGCAGGGGACGCACCCGGCGGGCGCGGAAGCGTCGGCGCTGGGCCACCTGATCGGCGAGGCCGACATCATGCCGGCCGACCTCGGCTACTTCCTCGACGAGACGCGGCGCATGCACCCCGCGGTGTGCGAGCCGGTGTCGAAGCTGTCCTACGCCGGCCGCCTGCACGCCCACGCGTCGGCCGCCGAGCGCGCGCTCGAGGACGTCCCGGCCGGGCTCTACCTGGCCGAGGTCGACCACCACGGCAACACGACCCGCTCGGTGGAGGAGGCCGCGGCGGTCGTCGACATCGTCACGGCCCTGGTCGGTCGCATGTGGACGGACCACGGCGTCTCCCGGGCGCTGGCCGACACCGACATCGTCGTCGTGGCGCCGTACAACCTGCAGGCGCGCACGGTGACCCGGGCCTTGGAAGGCGCCGGGTTCCCGGGCGTGCGGGTCGGCACGGTCGACCGCTTCCAGGGCCAGGAAGCGCCGGTGGTGATCACGACCATGACGTCGTCCTCGGCCGTCGACCTGCCCCGCGGCCTCGACTTCCTGTTGTCCCGCAACCGGTTGAACGTCGCTCTGTCGCGGGCGCAGGTCCTGGCGGTCCTGGTGTGCTCGGCCAAGCTGGTGGAGGCGGACATCCGCACGGTCGACCAGATGCGGCTGGTGGCGGGCATGATCGGCCTGCTGGGTGGCGCGCGGCCCTGGCCCGCCGGGCGTTGAGACCCGTCACCCCAGCCGCGCGGCGCGGGTCAGGAGGTGGCGCCGCTCGGGTTCGCTCGTGGTGCGCCGGGCCGCCTCCTGGTAGCTGGCGCGGGCCGCGTCGTGGTCGCCGGCCAGCTCCAGCAGGTGGGCCCGCACGGACACCAGGTGGTGGGACGCGGAGACGCGCTCGTCGGCCGAAAGGGCGTCGAGCAGAGCCAGCCCGGACGCGGGGCCGTGGACCTCGGCGACCGCGACGGCCCGGTTGAGCGTCACCGTCGGGTTGGGGGCCACGCGCTCCAGAACCGTGTAGAGGGCCAGGATCTGGCGCCAGTCGGTGGCTTCGGCGGTGGGTGCCTCGTCGTGGACGGCGGCGATGGCGGCCTGGAGCTGGTACGGGCCGATCGGGCCCTTCGCCAGCGTTTCGGTCACGAGGGCCACGCCTTCGGCGATGGCTCCGGCGTCCCAGAGCGTCCGGTCCTGCTCGCTCAGCGGCACCAGCGAGCCGTCCCGCGCCGTGCGGGCCGCGCGGCGGGCGTCGGTCAGCAGCAGCAGGGCCAGCAGCCCGGCCACCTCGCCGTCACCGGGGACCAGCCGGTGCAGCTCGCGCGCCAGCCGGACGGCCTCCGCGGTCAGCTCGGCCCGCACCAGCCGTGTCCCCGACGTCGCCGTGTACCCCTCGTTGAAGACGAGGTAGACGACCTGGAGCACGACGCCCAGCCGGTCCGCCTGCTCGGCCGGCGGGGGCAGGGCGAAGGTCGCCCCGGCCGCCTTGATGCGGTGCTTGGCCCGGCTGATGCGCTGCGCCATGGTCGCCTCGGGCACGAGGAAGGCCCTGGCGATCTCGGCGGTCGACAAGCCGCCGACGGCCCGCAGGGTCAGCGCGACCTGCGACGGGGGCGTCAGCGCCGGGTGGCAGCACAGGAACAGCAGCGTGAGGGTGTCGTCGTCGCCCGGAGCGTCGCCGGCGGGCGGCGTGCGGAAGGCGTCGGCCTCCTCCCGCCGGCGGCGCGCCGCCTCGCTGCGCACCTGGTCGGCGAGCCGCCTTGACGCCACGGTCACCAGCCAGCTCCGGGGGTTGTCCGGCCACCCCTCCACCGGCCACTGCGCCGCGGCCGCCACCAGCGCCTCCTGGACGGCGTCCTCGCAGGCGTCGAACTGCCCGTAGCGGCGCACCAGCACGCCGAGCACCTCCGGGACCAGCCGCCGGACGGCCTGCCAGTCGCTCACGGCCCGACGTCGGCCTCGTGCATGAGCGGCCGGACCTCGACCCCCCAGTGGCGCGCCGACGGGTTGCGAGCCGCGATCTCCAGGGCCCGGTCCAGGCTGTCGCAGTCGACGATCGTGAAGCTGCCCAGGAACTCCTTGGCTTCGGCGTACGGGCCGTCGGTCACCACCGGCGTCCCGCCGGCGACCCGGACCAGCTTGGCGTTCACCTGGTCGGCCACGCCCCAGGCGCCGACCAGCTCACCCGACTCGAACAGCTCCTGGTTGAGGGCGTCGGTCTCGCGGATGAGCTCGGCGAGCGCCTCCGCGCCGATCGACGTGAACGCTTCCTCGTTGCCGTAGATCAGCAGCATGTACTTCACCGCTCGCTCCTCTCGCCGACCAGCTCGCCGCTGGCGCCGCGGTCGTCCAGCACCAGCTTCGACCGCCCGCTGACGGTATAGCGGATGTGCGTGACCCCCGGCGACTCGACGACCCGGACGGGGACCAGTTCGATGCCGTCCGCCGCGCCGAGGCCGAGGCCGGCGTCGAACAGGCGCTGGCCCTCGCCCAGCAGCACCGGGGCGATGTGCAGCTCGAACTGGTCGAGCAGCCCCGCGGCCAGCACCTGGCGCAGGAGCTCCCCACCACCGGCCACGGCGACGTCCTTGTCCCCGGCGGCCTCGCGGGCCAGCTCGATCGCCCGCTCGGGCCCTTCGGTGACGAACGTGAACGAGGTGCCGCCCCGGCGTTCCAGCACCTCCCGGGGACGGTGGGTCACGACGAACACCGGCGCCCGGAACGGCGGCTCCTCGCCCCAGGGCACCTCCCCGGCGTCGAACATGCGCCGGCCCATGACGTAGGCGCCGGCCGCCGCGAACGTCTCCGCGACGATCTCCGAGTCGACCGACGGCTCGCCGCCGGCGAAACCCTGCCGCTCGCGCCAGGCCATGGCGTCCACGGCCCAGCGGGTGACGCGGAAGAACCCGGGGGCCTCGGGTCCCCGCATCCAGCCGTTCACCTCCTTGGCGGCCCGTGGTCCGGTGTAGAAGCCGTCGAGGGACACCGACATCTGCGCGGTCACCTGGGTCATCGGCCGTGCTCCTTTTCGGGTGGGCGGCTCCGTCCGGCCGCCGGTGCCCCTCAGTCGGAGCGGGCCGGCGGTTCTCGACACGCGCCGGCGAAGAAAATCCCGGACGTCCCAGCGGCGTCCCACCGGGGTGGCGTTTCCGCTGGTCCGGTGGGGTGGGACCGTCCCGGCGTCCCGAGTCGACCGCGTACCCGCGACCGATCGGGTCGCCCCTGCCAGCCTCCTCGCCATGCAGAAACTCGCTTTGGCCGTCGCGATGCTGCTGGTGCTCCCCGCCGCGGCCGCGGTCGCGGCCGAACCCGTCCCGGTGTGCGGTCACACCGGCTCCCAGCCCACCCTGGCCCAGGGGGCGACCGGCACGGCGGTCGTCGAAGCCCAGTGCGAACTGAACCTCGCCACCAAGGCGAGCCGGTACACGCCCCTCGGCGCGGACGGCTCCTTCGGCCCGGCCACCGACGCCCGGGTCCGCGTGTTCCAGCGCTGCGCCGCGGTGAGCGTGGACGGTCAAATCGGGCCGAACACGTGGGCCGCGCTGAACTCGTGGGCCGCGCGGCCGCGCAAGTGCGCGACCCAGGGCACCTCGGACGCCGCGCAGAGCGTCGTGTGCGGCCATTCCACGGCGCGTCCGACGCTGCGGAGCGGCTCCACCGGCACGGACGTCAAGGAGCTCCAGTGCCGGCTGAACCTCGCCATGGAGCCGGGCCACTACCCGCCGCTGACGGTCGACGGGAACTTCGGCGACGGCACCCGCACCCGGGTGATCCAGTTCCAGCACTGCGTCAACGCGAGCGCGGACGGCGTCGCCGGGCCCGCCACCTGGGCGAAGGTGACCGACTGGTCCAGCCGCAACGCCTACTGCGTGCCGCCGAAGCCCGCCGGGCACCCGGTCGACGGCGTCGACACGGCGAAGTACCAGCACCCCGGGGGCGCGGCGATCGACTGGGGCGCGGTGAAGGCCTCCGGTGTCGACTTCGCGACCGTCAAGGCGACCCGCGGCCTCAACGTCACCGACGAGTACCTGGCCACGGACCTGCCCGCCGCCCGCGCCGCCGGCCTGGCCGTGGGGCCGTACCACTTCTACACGGGCACCGCGGCGAACACCGGCGCCGCGCAGGCCGACCGGTTCGTCGCCGCCGTGAAGGCCACCGGCTACACCGGCAAGCGCGCCGGCGACCTGCCGCCCGTGTTCGACCTGGAGTGGAAGGACGACGGCTCCGGCGGCTGCCCGCCGTACGTCACGGTCGCCGACGCCAAGGCGTGGCTGGACAAGGTGGCCGCGGCGTTCGGCCGGACCCCCGTCATCTACACCCAGAAGTCGTTCCTGGACGCGTGCCTGGGCGGCACCACGGCGCTGTCCGCGTACCCGATGCAGCTCGCCGACTACCGCCAGTCCGTCACGCAGCCGGCGCTGCCCGTCGGGTCGAAGACGTGGCTGATGTGGCAGTACACCGACGCGGCCATCCCCGACGGCATCCCCGCGCCGGCGACCGGGGACGTCTTCAACGGCACCCAGGCCGACCTCGACCAGCTCGCCAACCGCTGAATCCCCGTCAGGAAAGGACAAGTATGAGTCTCCCCATGAGCCGCCGCACGGTGCTGCGCGGCGCGGCCGTGATCGGCACCGCCGCGGTGGCCGGCCCCTTGCTGCTGGCCGGCACCGCCCAGGCGTACCCGTGGTCCCGCACGCTCGTGCAGGGGAACACCGGCGCCGACGTCACCGAGCTGCAGATCCGCGTCGCGGGCTGGGCGGCCGACCACGCGAGCCAGAGCCGCGTCTCGATCGACGGCGAATTCGGCCCCGGCACCGCGGCGGCGGTCCGCCGGTTCCAGGCGGCCTACGGCCTGGGCGCGGACGCGCAGGCCGGCCCGGCCACCCAAGCCGCGCTCAACGCGCTGGAGCAGAGTGACGGGTCCACCGCACACTTCGACTTCAGCGAGTTCACCGACCGGGTCAGCGGCACCTTCAACGGCGGTAAGGTCAGCGCGGCCACCGCCAAGGAGAACGCCCGCCGCTGCATGTACAAGCTGGAGGCGCTGCGCAAGAAGCTCGGGAACACGCCGATCACGGTGAACTCCGGGTTCCGCAGCATCGCGCACAACGCCGAGATCGGCGGGGCCGCCGACAGCATGCACCTGTACGGCACCGCGGCCGACCTGGACGTGCCGGGCGTGGCCAACAAGACCGTCTACCAGAAGGCCGAGACCTGCGGGTTCTCCGGCCTGGAGACCTACAACACCGACCACCAGCACGTCGACAGCCGGGCCGACCTCGGCCGCTCGTGGTGGTGGGAGAACGGAACGGTCTGACCGGCGGCCGCGGGTCTGACGCCGGAAACCCGCGCGGGGGTTTCCGGCGTCAGCGCGCGGTGTTCTGCAGAGCCGCCGAGCAGGACGGCCAGTCGTGGAAGTCGTGGTCGACGCGCCACAGGCGGTGCGCCGCGTCGATGTTCCAGACCGGGTCGAACGCCTGGCGGGGCGTGCCGCCCAGGTCCAGCAGGCGGGCGTCGGAGATCTGGAAGACCCCCCAGTTGCGGCTGCCGTTCGTGTTCGGCAGCACCCACAGCGGATCGAGGAACGAGGCGCAGCGCGCGATCGCGACCGCCGTGTCGGGTGCTTCGGTGAACACGGCCCGGATCCGCTGCTCCACCACCGTCGTCGGCCAGCCCGCCATGCTGGTGCGGTGGTCGTACAGCGCGTTCTTGGTGGCGTCGTCGACCACGCCGCGGGCGGGCAGCCCGGCCAGCACCTGGAACGCGGTGACCCGCCGCAGCGTCTCCGGGCCGAACGAGCCGTCGACCGAGAGCCGCCCCTGGGCCGCGACGAGCAGGTTCTGCACCTCGGTGACGCACTCGTCGTGCTGGCCCATGCTCACCGGCGGTTGGCAGGCGGGGGAGAACAGCATCCGGTCGGCGTACCGGCCGACGGCGGGCTCGGACCCGTCGGCGGTGACCCAGACCAGGCCACCCGCCAGCAGGACCACGACCGCGACGGCGACCGCCAGGTACCCGCGCCGACGCGAATACCACTCGCGTCGCGACGGGGCCTCGACGTGCTCGGGTGCCACTTCGTCGACTCGCCCGGCGTCGGCCAGGGCCCACAGCTGGTGCAGTTCGCGCAGTTCGTCCGCGGACGCGCCGCAGACCTTGGCGAAGGAGTGGACCACGCGGTAGTCGGCGGGCACGCTCTTGCCCGAGCAGTACCGGTGCAGGCTGGACCCGCTGGCCCCCGCCTGCTTGCCGAGCCGCTCGTAGCCCTGTCCGCTGCGGTCCTTCAACATGCGCAGGTAGGCGGCGAACTTCTCCGCGTGCAGGGGCACGGTCACGGGTACACCTCGCTCGGGGCAGCGAATGACCGACGGAAGTTAACACCGTCCCGCCGCGAGCCGGGCGGAAACCGACGGATTGGGCCACCCGGCCGATCACGCTCGCCCGGCCGGGCTGCCCGTCGTCGGGCAGCCCGGCCCGGGCGTCACGAAGCGGTGGCGCGCTCGACGACGACGGTCGCCATCAGGGAGTGGCCGACGCCGAGCCCTTGCTGGGTCTGCTGTTCGCACGCGAACAGGGCCTTGGCCAGGGCCTTCGCCTGGTCCGCCGAGCGCAGGCCCCGGCCGTCCCCGACCGAGGCGGCGACGACGTCGTTCCACCGCCCGGCGAACGTCGCGAAGAACGCCTCGATGTGCCGCGGGGCGGGTTCGGCGGGCGGCCGCAGCCGCAGCCGCGCGGGATCGACGTCGGTGGCGCCGCGGGCGAGGTCGTTGAGCAGGGTGCGGTAGGGCGGGATCGCCGGGTTGAAGGCGAGCGTCGCGGTGTGCCGCCCGACGAGGATCGACCGGTCCGTGAAGGTCAGCCGGCTCAGCCGGGCCCGGGCCCGGGTTGCCGCCTCGACGAGGGTTTCGTCCAGCGACCGGCGGTCGTAGAAGCTCATCTGGTCGTGGATGGTTTCGGTCGCCTCTTCGAAGAAGCTCATGTTGTACGACCACCGCGTCCGGGGCCACCGCGGCGTCCATTCGATCGAGTAGCGGCCGAGCACGTCGACGATGATCACCGCGCTGTCCCGGGTTTCGACGATCTGGCGCATGATGCCGGTCAGGACGTCGGTGACCTCCTCCTGCGGGAGGTGCGAGTACGGCACGCCGCACGAGAGGTAGAGGTCGAAGTCGCCCGGAGGCAGCTCGGACCGCATGTCCGCGATGTGGAACCGCGCGGGCCGCTGTTCGTGGAGCGAGCGCGCGGTGTCGACCATGTCCGGATCGACGTCGACGCCGACGTAGTCGAGTTCGCCGTCGTCGGTGACCGGGGCGAGGCTGCCGTGCCGGTCGGTCAGCAGCGCGAGCCCGTCCCCGATGCCGCACCCGACGTCGAGCACGCGCAGCGGCTTGCCGGGTTCGGGCCGGGCCAGGGCGGCCGCGTCCCGCAGGACGCGATGGGAGACCACTTCTTCGAGCATGGTCTTGACGGGATCGCGCCGCTTCGGCGAGGTGTAGTGGGCCGTGGCGTCGCGATAGGACGTACTGGCCTGCGCGGAAGTGTTCACGCCTCGCTCCGCGCGGCCCGGTCGACGGCGGAGGCGTCCTCACGTTCCGTGTGATCGGTGATCGTCATGCCCCGAACGTAGTTCATGCCGCGGCGGGGATGGCGTGATATTCCCGCCGATTGCTGAGCTAGCGCCGCCAGAGCACGTTGGGACAATCCGTGCCTTCGGCGGCGAGCTGCCGCTTGAGGACCTTGAACGTCGAGGTGCGGGGCAGTTCCGGGACCACGCGCACGTACTTCGGCACCTGCTTGGGCCCGAGGTCCGGCTGGCCGGCGAGGAACCGGCCGAAGCCCGCGGGGTCGAAGGGCGTGCCGTCGGTGACGACGGCCGCCATCACCTGGTCCCCGGTCACCGGGTCGGGCACCGCGTACACCGCGGCGTCGGTGATCGCGGGGTGGCGCAGCAGGATTCGCTCGATCGGCGCAGTGCCGAGGTTCTCCCCGTCGACGCGCAGCCAGTCGCCGAGGCGGCCGGCGAAGTAGCAGAACCCGTCGGCGTCGGCGTAGGCGAGGTCGCCGGTGTGGAACCGGCCGCCGCGCAAGCGTTCCGCGTCGGCTCCGGGATCGTTGTAGTAGCCGGCGAACCAGCCGGGGCCCGTCGTGTTCACCAGTTCGCCGACGGCTTCCGCGGCGTTGACCAGGTGGCCGTCGCGGTCGAATTCGGCCGGCGGGCACGGCCGGCCGGTGTCCGGGTGCACGATGGCGACGTCTTCGGTCGGCCTGCCGAGCGAGCCGGGCGGGGTGTCGTCGGTGCGGGCGAAGCCGATCCCGCCTTCGGTGGAGCCGAACGCGTCGACGACCTTGCAGCCGAAGCGCTTTTCGAACGCGGCCAGGTCGGCGCTCGCGCCTTCGTTCCCGTAGACGAGGCGCAGCGGGTTGTCCGCGTCGTCGGGGCGCGGGGGAGTGTCGACCACGTAGGACAGGGGCTTGCCGACGTAGTTGGCGTAGGTCGCGCCGAACTTCCGCACGTCGGGCAGGAAGCCGGACGCGGAGAACCGGCGGCGCAGGGCGATGCCCGCGCCCGCCGCGAGCCCGACCGCCCAGCCGGCCATGACGGCGTTGGAGTGGAACAACGGCATCGTGACGTAGACCGTGTCCGATGTGGACAGTCCGAAGCGCTGGGCGAGCATCGCGCCCGGAAAGGCGATCTTGCCGTGCGTGCAGCGCACGGCCTTCGGGTCGCCGCTGGTGCCGGAGGTGAAGATCAGCATGAGCAGGTCGTCCGGCGACGCGGCGACGGGCTCGATCGGCGTGTCCCCGGACGGCCACGATTCCAGGTCCCGCACGGCGATCCCGCCGAGGTCCAGCCCGGCCAGCAGCGGCCGGTACTTCGGTTCGGCGAGCACGAACTGGCAGTCGGCGAGCCGGACGTCCCGGGCGAGCGCCTCGCCGCGCCGGGTGGGGTTGAGCCCGACCAGGACCGCGCCGGCGAACGCGCAGGCACCCAGGAGGACGGAGAACGCGGGCACGTTGTCGGCCAGGATGCCGACGTGGGGCGGTTTGCCCGGCCGCAACGCCGCGCGGAGGTCGGCCGCGCGGCACCGCGACGCCCGGACGTGCTCGGCCCACGACCACGTCTCGTCCTCGAAGCGCAGGCCGGGCCGTTCGTCGGTGGCGCGGGCCAGTAGAAGCTCGGTCACCGTCGGGACGTTCATCCGCGCCTCCTGCCGCAGAACTGAAACACGTTCTATTTCTAGCACGGGCCCGGCCGCGGCGGAACACTCGTGCCCCGCGGGGAGTTGAGGGTGGCATGACTCACCTCGTGGACCGCACGATCGCCGCCCTGCGCGCCGAGCACGACGCGCTCGCCGGCCTCGTCCGCACCCTCACCGACGACCAGCTGGCCGCCACCAGCGGCGCGGCGGAATGGACCGTCGCGCAGGCCCTTTCCCACCTCGGCAGTGGCGCGGAGATCGGCCGCGCGCCGATCGCCCGGGCCGCCGGGGAGACCGTGGCCGCCGAAGACAACCCGACGATCTGGGCCCGCTGGGACGGCTCGGCGCCGCGCGCTCAGGCCGAGGGCTTCCTGGAGCACAACGCCCGCTGGCTCGACACGGTCGAGGCGCTCACGGCCGAGCAGCGGTCGTCGCTGACCGTCGACCTCGGGTTCCTGCCGGAGCCGGTCCCGCTGGTGACGGCGGTGGGCATGCGCCTGAGCGAGGTCGCCAACCACTCCTGGGACGTGCGCGTGGCCTTCGACCCGGACGCGGGGGTGGACGCCGGCTCGGCCGCCGTGCTCGTCGAACTCCTGGCCGGGCCCGTCGGCTTCATGCTGAGCTTCCTCGCGAAGCCGGCCGAGCTCGCGAACCCGGTGTCGCTCGCGGTTCCCGGCGGCGGTCTGGTCATCGACGACACCGTCACCGCGGTGGACCACCTCGAGTCGCCGACCGCGACGTTCACCGGGCCGGCCGAGGCGTTCGTCCGGCTGGTCAGCGGCCGCCTCAAGGCGCCGTACGACCGCGGTGTCACCGTCGACGGCAACGCCACGCTCGACGACCTGCGTCGCGTGTTCCCCGGTTTCTGACCGTAGGCTGAGCCGAATGAGCGCGGCATCAACCCCGGAGCAGTCGATGGTCGAAACCCGGCACCAGACCCGGTTGCTCACGCTGCTGCGCGACGAGGGCCCGATGTCGCGGGTCGAGCTCGGGGAACGCCTCGAGCTGCCGCGGGCCCGGGTGGGGGCCGAGGTGGCCCGGCTCGACGAGGTCGGGCTCGTCGAGACCGCCGGGCCGTCGGCCAGCCGCGGCGGCCGCCGGTCGACGCTGGTCCGGCTGGCCGGTGACCTGCGCGTGCTCGCGGTGGACGTCGGCGCGACGTCGGTCGGGGTGGCGGTGACCGACGCTTCGTGCGAGGTGCTCGCGCACACCGTCGAGGACTGCGACGTGCGCCAGGGGCCGCACCCGGTGCTGCGCCGGGTCGCCGAGCTCGCGGGGAAGGTCCGGGACGAGGCGCCCGGCAAGCTCGTCGCCGCGGGCATCGGGCTGCCGGGGCCGGTCAGCTTCGCCGAGGGGATGGCGGTCGCGCCGCCGATCATGCCGGGCTGGGACCGGTTCAACGTCCGCGACCACCTCGGCGGTCTCTGGGGCTGCCCGGTCGCGGTGGACAACGACGTCAACGCGATGGCCCTCGGCGAACGCCACGCCGGGGTCGCCCGGTCGACCGAGGACCTGATGTTCGTCAAGATCGGCACCGGGATCGGCTGCGGGATCGTGCTGGGCGGCAAGGTCTACCGCGGGGTCGCGGGCACGGCGGGCGACATCGGGCACATCCGCCTCGACGACTTCGGCCCGACCTGCGCCTGCGGTGAGGTCGGCTGCCTGGAGGCCTACTTCGGCGGCGCCGCCCTGGCGCGGGACGGGCTGGCGCTGGCGCGCAGCGGGCGCTCGGCCCACCTCGCCGAGGTGGCCGCCGAACGCGGCGCGGTGACCGCGCGCGACGTCGGCCGCGCCGCGGCGGCGGGCGACTTCGGCGCGGTCAACCTGATCCGCGACGGCGGCCGGCGCCTCGGCCACGTGGTCGCGTCGCTGGTCAGCTTCATCAACCCGGGCATGGTGGTGATCGGCGGCGGCGTCGCGCAGCTCGGGCACCAGCTGCTCGCCGAGGTGCGCAGCGCGGTCTACCGCCGCTCGCTGCCCCTGGCGACGGGGAACCTGCCGATCGTCCTGTCGGAGCTCGGCGACACGGCGGGCGTCATCGGCGCGGCCTGGTCGGCGACCGACCGCGCGTTCACGCTCAGCAGCTGACGGGCATCCCGCACAGTCTCACCCTCGGTTGCTGAACGCGGCCTCTCTGTAGCGCTCGAACCGTACAGACTTTTGCACTGCAAATGCGAAAGTATGTGCGGTTTGAGGCGTCTATCCGGGTGAAACCCGGACTTAACACGCCTTTGTCACCTTGACGGGTGACGGCAGTCACCCTACTTTCGCTGCCTGAGCAACAAAGTGTGTTCAGCACTCAGCACCAGTGGAGGCAACGTGGCCGGGGCCGGGACGAGGCGCGCCGAACCGGCGAGCCCGCGCACGGCGAGCCTGGCCGCCCTGCTGCGAGCGTTGCGCGCGGGACCCCTGTCACGCACCCAGCTGGCCGCCCGCTGCGGCGTCGCGAAGTCCGCCGTCCCCGGTCTGCTCGCCGAACTCGCCGAGCGCGGGCTGGTGCGGCCCGCCGGCGTCCTGCCCGGCAACGGACGGCCGAGCCGCCTGGTCGAACTCGACGGCGAAGACGCCTACGCGCTCGCCCTCGGCATCGAGGCCGACCGCCTGTCCGCCGTGGTCACCGACCTCTCCGGCCGCGTTCTGGCCGAGCAGGCCGAGACCGTCGACGTCGCCGCGCTCGGCCTCCAGCGATGCCTGGACGAACTCGCCCACATGGCCACCGGCGTGCTGCCCGGCCCGCCGGTCGGCGTCGCGATCTCGGTGCCCGGGCTGGTCGACTCGGCCGCCGCCGTCCTGCGGTTCGCCCCGGCCCTGCGCTGGCGCGACGCGGAAATCGCCGACCTCATGGCCGCCCGCCTGGCCGTTCCGGTCGACGCCATCGCCGTGGACAACGACGCCAACCTCGGCGCGCTCGCCGAGTCGGTCGCCGGCACCGGCAGCGAGCTGTTCTACCTCAGCGGCGGGACGGCGGTCGGCGGCGGGCTCGTCTCCGGCGGCGCGATCCTGCGCGGCGCCCGGGGTTTCGCGGGCGAGGTCGGGCACATCGCCGTCGACCCGGCCGGCGAACGGTGCGCGTGCGGCCGGACCGGCTGCCTGGAGACGAAGGCGAACCTGGCCGCGGTCCTGCGCGCCGCGGCCGCACCCGGTGATCCGCTGCACGACCCCGCTCTCGGCGTCGAAGGCCGCGTCGAACAGCTGAAGCAGCGCGTGCGGCGCGGCGACCAGCGGGCGCTCACCGCGGTGCACGAACTCGGCGTCACGCTCGGCGTCGCACTGTCCACTGTGGTCGACGTGCTCGACCCGGACGTCGTCGTCCTCGGCGGTTACTTCGCCGACCTGGGCGACTGGCTCGTCGAACCCATTCGCGTCGAACTCGCCGCCCGGCCGCTCGGGCACGCCCGGGTCGTGCCGTCCGGACTCGGGCTCAAGGCCCCGCTGCGCGGCGCGTCCCACCTGGCCGCCGAGCGGCTGTTCACGAACCCGACGCTCTTCGAGGAGGCCTCGGTATGAGCCTGCTGTCCGTGCGCGGGATCGTGAAGAGCTTCCCGGGCGTCCGCGCGCTCGACGGCGTCGACCTCGACGTCGAACCCGGCGAGGTGCACTGCCTGCTCGGCCAGAACGGCGCGGGCAAGTCGACGCTGATCAAGGTCCTCGCCGGCGCGCACCGCCCCGACGCGGGCGAGCTGACCTGGCGGGGCGAACGCATCGACGTCGGCTCGCCGGTCGACGCGCTGCGCCTCGGCATCGCCACCATGTACCAGGAGCTGGACCTCGTGCCCGGGCTTTCGGTGGCGGACAACATCTTCCTCGGCCACGAGCGGGCCCGCTTCGGCTTCACGCGCATCAGCCAGGCCCGCGACGAGGCCGCCCGGCTGATGACCCGGCTCGGCCACCCCGGCATCCGGCCGTGGCAGGAGGTGGGCAAGCTGTCCGCCGCGGGCCAGCAGCTGGTGTCGATGGCCCGAGCGCTCGCCCACGACGCCAAGCTGCTCGTGATGGACGAGCCGACCGCCGCGCTGGCCGGCGAGGAGGTCGACAACCTCTTCCGCATCGTCGGCGAGCTGACCGCCGACGGCGTCGCGGTCGTCTACATCTCGCACCGCCTGGAAGAACTGCGCCGGATCGGGCACCGGGTGACCGTGCTCAAGGACGGCCGGACCGTCGGCACCGGCCTCGACGCCCGCACGACGCCGACCTCCGACCTCGTCGCGCTGATGGCCGGGCGGAAGGTCGAGACGGTCTTCGGCCCGCGCCACGACGGTCACGCCGACCGGACCGGCACCGCGCTCGAAGTCCAGGGGCTGGCCCGCACCGGCGAGTTCGAGGACGTCACCTTCTCGGTCCACCCCGGCGAAGTCGTCGGCATCGCCGGGCTGGTCGGGTCCGGTCGCAGCGAACTGCTCGAGACGATCTTCGGCGCGCGCAAGGCCGACAGCGGAACCATCGCCGTGCAGGGGAAACCGCTCAGGCCCGGCAGTGTGCTCGCCGCCGTCAAGGCGGGCATCGGGCTGGCCCCTGAGGAACGCAAGAGCCAGGGCCTGCTGCTGGACCTCCCGGTGGTGCACAACGTGACGCTGGCCAGCCTCGGCCGCTACGCGAAGTTCGGTTTTTCCGAACGTGGCAAGGAACTCGAGGACGCCGGCGCGAGCCTGCGCCGCCTCGACCTGCGGCCCGCCGACCCGCGCCGGATCGTCCGCACGCTCTCCGGTGGCAACCAGCAGAAGGCGGTGCTCGCGAGGTGGCTGGTCCGCGGGTGCACGGTGCTGCTGCTCGACGAGCCCACGCGCGGCGTCGACGTCGGCGCGCGTGCCGAGCTGTACCGGCTGATCGACGAGCTGGCCGCGAGCGGCGTCGCGATCGTGCTGGTGTCCAGCGAAATCCCCGAGGTGCTCGGGCTGTCCGACCGGGTGCTGGTGCTGCGCGAGGGCCGGGTCCTCGCCGACCGGCCGTCCGCCGGGCTGACCGAGGCCGCGGTGCTCGACGTGATTCTCGAGGGGAGCGCGGCATGACCGACACCGAAGCACCACCCGCGAAAGCGCTGTCCGCCGAAAGCCGGCGGTTCTCCTGGCGGGCCGACCCCCGGCTGCTCGGCCTGGCCGGCGTGCTCGTCGTGCTCTGCCTGGTCGGCCAGTTCACCCGGCCCGAGCTGTTCTTCACCGAAAGCAACATCTCGACGATCCTGCGGCTGGCCGCGGCGATCGGCGTGGTCAGCGTCGGCATGACGTTCGTGATCATCAGCGGCGGCATCGACCTGTCCGTCGGCTCGATCGTCGCGCTCTCCAGCGTCTGGCTGACGACCTTGGCCACCCAGTCGTACGGGCCGTGGATCATGGTCCTTTGCGGACTGGCGGTCGGGCTCGGCTGCGGGCTGGTCAACGGCGTGCTCGTCGCCTACGGCAAGGTCGTGCCGTTCATCGCGACGCTCGCGATGTACGTCTCGGCGCGCGGGCTCGCCGAGCGGATCAGCGGCCGTCGCACGCAGGTGGTCGCCGACCAGGACTTCCTCGCCTTCTTCCGGGGCGGCTTCCTCGGCATCCCGACGCTCATCTGGCTGTTCGCGCTGGTGTTCGCGGTCGGCTGGGTCGTGCTCAACCGCACCACCTTCGGCCGCCGCACCTACGCCGTCGGCGGCAACATCGAGGCGTCGCGACTGGCCGGCATCAACGTCAAGCGCCACCTCGCGCTCGTCTACGGCGTCGCCGGGCTGTGCTGCGGGATCGCCGCGCTCATGGTCGTCGCGCGGACGACGGCGGGCGCGTCCACCAACGGCATGTTCTACGAGCTCGACGCGATCGCGGCCGTGGTCATCGGCGGCACGCTGCTCACCGGCGGCCGCGGCTCGCTGATCGGCACCCTGATCGGCGTGCTGATCTTCACGGTGCTGTCCAACCTCTTCACGCTCAACAACCTGGACACCGACATCCAGAACATCGCCAAGGGCGTGATCATCGTGCTCGCCGTGCTCCTGCAGTTCCGGGCCAGGAAAGCCAGGACCGGTCCGTAGAAATCACCGATGGAGGTCATCATGGCCGAACAACCCTTCCTCGGCCGCCGGGGATTCCTGCTGGGCGGGGCCGCTGTCGGCGCCGGCGCTTTGCTGGCCGGCTGCACGTCGAACACGCCCGCGGCCTCGGAGTCGACCGCGCCGGTCGCCAACGCCGGGAGCAACGCCCAGCCCGGAAAGCCCGTCACGATCGGCTTCTCCGCGCCGGCCGCCGACCACGGCTGGATCGCGGCGATCACCAAGAACGCCAAGGCCCAGGCGCAGAAGTTCAGCGAGGTGAAGTTCACCGCCACCGAAGGCACCAACGACGTCAACCAGCAGATCTCCCAGGTGGAGACGCTGATCAACGCCAAGGTCGATGTCCTGGTCATCCTGCCCTTCGACGGCAAGGCGCTCACCTCGGTCGGCCAGCAGGCGATGGACGCCGGCATCCCGGTGATCAACCTGGACCGCGTCTTCGACACCCCGCTCGCGTACCGAACGTGGATCGGCGGCGACAACTACCGGATGGGCGTCAACGCGGGCAACTACCTCGCCGCGGAGCTCAAGAAGAAGAACGTCGCGAACCCGATCATCGGCGAGGTCGCCGGGATCGACTCGCTGCCGCTGACGCAGGAACGCAGCAAGGGCTTCGCGGACGCGCTCGGGCGCAGCGGGTTCAAGGTCGGCCCGCGCGTCTCGGCGCAGTTCACGTCGGAGTCGGGGGAGCAGCAGACGGCGAACCTGCTCCAGGGCGCGCCGAAGCTGGACGCGCTGTGGAACCACGACGACGACCAGGGCATCGGCGTCAACGCGGCGATCGACACCGCGGGCCGCAAGGAGTTCATCATGGTCGGCGGCGCCGGCTCGAAGAACATGATGAACCTGATCAAGGCCGACTCCTCGCCGATCAAGGCGACCGTGCTCTACAGCCCGTCGATGGCCTCGACGGCGATCGCGCTGGCCCGCTTGCTGGGGCAGGGCAAGGGGATCGGCGACCTGGCCGAGCACGACATCCCGGCCGAGATCACGACGTACTCCGCGGTCGTCACCAAGGAGAACGTCGACCAGTACCTGGACGTCGGCTTCGATTCCTGACCGGACTTTTCGCCAGAACACAAGGAGGGGCATGAGCCGGGAAACCATCGGGATCGGCATGGTCGGGCACGCGTTCATGGGAGCGGTGCACTCGCACGCCTGGCGCAGCGTGCACCGGTTCTTCGACCCGCCGCTGGTACCGAGGCTCGCCGTGCTCGGCGGCCGCGACGAAACCCGGGCCAGGGCGGCCGCGGAGAAGTTCGGGTGGGAGGACGTCGAAACCGACTGGCGCAAGCTCGTCGCCCGGGACGACGTCGGCCTGGTCGACGTCTGCACGCCGGGCGACAGCCACGCGGAGATCGCGATCGCCGCGCTGGACGCCGGGAAGCACGTGCTGTGCGAGAAACCCCTCGCCAACTCGGTCGCGGAGGCCGAGGCGATGGCCGGGGCGGCGCGGCGGGCCCGTGAACGCGGGGTACGGGCCATGGTCGCGTTCAACTACCGCCGGGTGCCCGCGCTCGCGCACGCCAGGAACCTGGTTTCCAGGGGGGCCCTCGGCGAGATCCGGCACGTGCGGTCGGTGTACCTGCAGGACTGGTTGTCGGATCCGCGGGCGCCGATGACCTGGCGGCTGCGGAAGGAGTCCGCCGGGTCGGGTGCGCTGGGCGACCTGGGCGCGCACATCGTCGACGCGGCGCAGTTCGTCACCGGCGAGGTGATCACCGGGGTCTCGGCGCTGACGAACACCTTCGTCACGGAGCGGCCCGCGGAGACCGGCGGGACGGACGAGGTGACCGTCGACGACACCGCGTTGTTCTTGGCACGGCTGTCCGGGGGAGCCGTGGCGAGCTTCGAGGCGACGCGGTTCGCGCTGGGCCGCAAGAACGCGATGCGCCTGGAGGTCAACGGGTCGAAGGCGAGCCTGGCGTTCGACTTCGAGTCGATGAACGAGCTGCGGTGGTACGACGGCACCGGCACCGAAGCGGGCTTCCGCCGGATCCTGGTGACCGAGCCGGAGCACCCGTACGTCGGCGTGTGGTGGCCGCCGGGGCACCTCCTGGGCTACGAGCACACGTTCACCAACGAGGTCGCCGACCTCTTGACCGCCATCGGCACGGGCACCGATCCCGAGCCGGGTTTCGACGACGGCCTGCGCGTCCAGCGGGTGCTGGCTGCCGTCGAGGAAAGCGCGGCCGCCGAAGCGAAGTGGACCGCGGTGGAGGAGGAGAAATGAGCCGTCCGGTCACGTTGTTCACCGGCCAGTGGGCGGACCTGCCGTTCACGGAGGTCTGCAAGCTCGCCGCCGAGTGGGGCTACGACGGCCTGGAAATCGCTTGCTCGGGCGACCACTTCGAAGTCGACCGGGCACTGTCCGAAGAGGACTACGTGCCGGGTCGGCTGCGGCTGCTCGCCGAGCACGGCCTCAAGGTGTGGGCGATCTCCAACCACCTCGTCGGCCAGGCCGTCTGCGACGACCCGATCGACGACCGGCACCGCGCGATCGTCCCGTCCCGGATCTGGGGCGACGGCGAACCCGAGGGCGTCCGGCAGCGGGCGGCGGCCGAGATGGCCGACACGGCCAGGGCGGCGGCGAAGCTCGGTGTCGACACGGTCATCGGGTTCACCGGGTCGAAGATCTGGAAGTACGTGGCGATGTTCCCGCCGGTCGGGCGCGATGTCATCGATGACGGTTACGCAGACTTCGCGCGTCGCTGGAACCCGATCCTGGACGTCTTCGACGAGGTCGGCGTCCGGTTCGCGCACGAGGTGCACCCGTCGGAGATCGCCTACGACTACTGGACCACCGAACGGGCGCTCGAAGCGGTCGGGCACCGGCCCGCGTTCGGGCTGAACTGGGACCCGTCGCACTTCGTGTGGCAGGACCTCGACCCGGTCGGGTTCATCCTCGACTTCGCCGACCGGATCTACCACGTCGACTGCAAGGACACGAGAAAGCGCTTCGACGGCCGCAACGGGCGCCTCGGCTCGCACCTGGCGTGGGCCGATCCGCGGCGGGGCTGGGACTTCGTGTCCGTCGGCCACGGCGACGTCCCGTGGGAGGACTGCTTCCGGGCGCTCAACGCGATCAAGTACACCGGCCCCGTCTCGGTGGAGTGGGAGGACGCCGGGATGGACCGCCTCCGCGGCGCGGCGGAGGCGGTGAAGTACCTGCGCGAGCACCTGTTCGACCAGCCGTCGGCGGCTTTCGACGCGGCTTTCAGCAACCAGAGATGAGGGAGTTCCATGTGCGGTGAACGGCCAGAGCAGCACTCCCGACGAACGTTCCTGAACGTGGCGACGGCCGCCCTCACGGTGGGGGCGGCGGCCATCGCCTTGCCCGGCGTCGCGGACGCGTCCCCCGCGAGGCGACGCGTTCCGCTCGACAAGATCAGCATCCAGCTCTACTCGCTGAGGTCCCTGCTGCAGAACGATCCCGAAGGCACGCTGTCGGCGCTGGCCGACATCGGCTACCGGAAGGTCGAGCTGGCCGGGACGTACGGCCGCAGCGCCACCGAGTTCCGCGCCATCCTCGACCGCAACCACCTCAAGGCGTCCTCGACGCACGTCGGCATCGACGGCGACTTGAACCAGACCATCGCGGACGCGAAGATCCTCGGCAACACCTCGGCCGTCGTGCCGTACGCGAACTTCGGCACCATCGCGGAGTGGGAGGCCTTCGCGGGCCGGATGAACACCGCCGCGGTGGCGTTCAAGAAGGCCGGGCTGAAGCTCGGCTACCACAACCACGACCACGAGTTCGCCCCGATCGGCGGGGTGGTCCCGTACGACGTGCTCACCGCGAAGACGAACAAGCGGGACGTGCACCTGGAAATCGACCTCTTCTGGGCGGTGAACGGCGGCGCGGACCCGGTCGAGCTGTTCCGGCGCAACTACCCGCGCGTGACGCAGTACCACGTCAAGGACCGGACCGCGGACGGGCAGATGGTCGACCCCGGCGCCGGCGTCATCAACTTCCCGCGCATCTTCGCCGCGTCCTGCCACACCATCGGCGAGTACATCGTCGAGCACGACCAGCCGGCCGATCCGCTGAACACCGCCAAGGCCGGCTTCGAGTACCTGCGTACCGTGCGCTTCTGAGCCCCGGGGGAATCCACATGCGAGTGTCACGTCGGTCGATGCTGGCCGGAACCGCCGCGGGCGTGCTCGCGCCCGCCGTCGGGCTGGCCGGCACGGCCGAGGCGGCGGGCCTGACCCGCCGGATCACGATCTACGCCGAAGCACTGCCCAACGGCCGCTACGGCTACGGGCTCGAGCCGGGCAAGGCCACGGTTCCGGGGCCGCTGCTGGAGGTCTACGAGGGCGACACCCTCGAGATCGAGCTGGTCAACACGACCGACCAGCGGCTGTCGATCCACCCGCACGGCGTCAACTACGACACCGCGTCGGACGGCGCGCCGCTCAACGCGTCGTTCAACAACCCGCGCGAAACGCGGACCTACGTCTGGCGCACCCGGGCGAGAGCCGAGGCCAGTGGCGGGTTCTGGATGCCGGGCAGTGCCGGGTACTGGCACTACCACGACCACGCGATGGGCACCGACCACGGCACCGCCGGCCTCGCCCGCGGGCTCTACGGCGGGCTGATCGTGCGCAAGCGCGGCGACCTGCTGCCCAGCCGGCAGTACACCGTCGTGTTCAACGAGATGATGATCAACCACGAGATGGCGCCGAACACGCCGATCCTCGAGGCACGGCTCGGCGAGCGCGTCGAGTGGGTGTGCATCGGGTACGGGAGCCTGCCGCACACGTTCCACCTGCACGGGCACCGCTGGGCCGACACCCGCACCGGGATGTTGAGCAGTGCCACCGACAACGCCCAGACCGTCGACAACAAGAACCTCGACCCGGGCAGCTCGTTCGGCTTCCAGGTGCTCGCCGGCGACGGCGTCGGACCGGGGGTGTGGATGTACCACTGCCACGTCCAGACCCACTCCGACGGCGGCATGGTGGGCCTGTTCCTGGTCCGCAACCCCGACGGCAGCCTGCCCGACGGCGCCCAGGACGCGATCGACCGGTTCAAGCAGCACGACCACTCCGGGCACGACATGCCCGAAGCCCGCACGCACGCGTAGGAGGGGAACCATGAAAAGACGGTGGTTCGGAAGGCGCGGCGCGGTCGTGCTCGCCATCGGGTCGGTCCTCGCGGCCGGGGCGCCGCTGATGGCGATGCCGGTGGCACAGGCCGCGCCGGCCGCGGTGAACGTACCGGTGAACGTGCTGGTCTTCCACGGCGCCGCGGCCGGCCAGAAGGACCCGGTGCTGCGCGCGGCGGACGCGATCGCGAGGCTGGGCGGGGACAACGGCATCACGGTGACGGCGTCGCAGGACCCGGCCGTGTTCAGCACCGCCAACCTGGCCCGCTACCGCGGTGTCGTGTTCCTGTCCGCCCAGGGCGTGGCGCTCACCCGGGACCAGGAAGCCGCGCTGCAGGCGTACATGAAGGCGGGCGGCGGGTTCCTCGGCATCTCCGACGCGGCCCGCGCGCAGGACTCGTCCCAGTGGTTCACCGGGCTGATCGGCGCCCGGCCGGTCGGGGCCCGTCCGACGCCCGAAGCCGTGGCGTCGGTGACCGCGAGCGCGGAGAACCCGCCCAACGAGACCAAGGAAAAGCTGGCCGACAACAACGAGAACACCAAGTGGCTGACGTTCGCGAACACCGGCTGGGCCGCCTACAAGCTGGCCACCCCGGTCGCGGTCAGCAGCTACTCCCTGGTGTCGGCGAACGACTTCCCGGGCCGCGACCCGAAGAGCTGGACCCTGCAGGGTTCGGCCGACGGCAGCACCTGGGTCGACCTGGACACGCGCACCAACGAGGTGTTCACCGACCGGTTCCAGACCCGGACGTTCACCTTCGCCAACACCACGGTGTACCCGAACTACCGGCTGAACATCACCGCGAACGCGGGTGAGCCGCTCATCCAGCTCGCCGACCTCAAGCTGTTCAAGGACACCTCGACGACCCCGCCGCCGCCCGAGCCGGCGCCGCAGCAGGCCGTCGTCGACGTCCTCGACGCGCAGCACCCGGCCACCGCCGGGCTGCCGCAGAACTGGACGCGCACCGACCGCTGGCTCAACTGGGAGTCCAACCCGGTCGGCACCGTCCACACGGTCGCGCAGGTGGAGGAGAAGGGCTACAACCCCGGGGTCGGTGCGAACGGCGCGTTCCACCCGATCTCCTGGTGCCGCGACTACGACGGCGGCCGGTCCTTCTACACCGGCATGGGCCGGACCGAGGGTTCGTACGGCGAGGACCAGTTCCGCAAGCACCTGCTCGGCGCGCTGCGCTGGACGACCGGGATGGTGCGGGGCGACTGCCAGGCCGGGATCGCCGCGAACTACAAGGTCGAGCGGCTGACCGGCAAGAACGCGGCCGGGCAGCTCGACCAGATCGGCGAGCCGCACGGGCTGACCATCGCCCCGGACGGCAAGGTGTTCTACATCGGCAAGGCGGCCTGCCCGTCCGGGCCGGTCGTCAGCTGGGACGACCCGAACGTCGGCCTCGGCTGCGGCACGATCCACCAGTGGGACCCGGTCACCAAGAAGCCGAAGCTGCTCACGACGTTGCGCGTGATGGGCAACCGGGGCAGCGGTGACGAGCTGGTCAAGAACGAAGAGGGCCTGCTCGGGCTGACGCTGGACCCGAAGTTCGCCGAGAACGGCTACCTGTACGCCTACTGGATGCCGCACGAGTCGATCGACCGCGACAAGCGGATCGGGAAGCGGACGGTCTCGCGGTTCACCTACAACCTCACCGCGCAGACGCTCGACCAGGCCACGCGCAAGGACCTGCTGTCCTGGGACGTCCAGATCCACAGCTGCTGCCACGCCGGCGGCGGCATGGCGTTCGACAAGGACGGCCACCTCTACATCGGGTCCGGGGACAACAACTCCTCGGGCGGCTCGAACGGCTACTCGGGCAACAACTGGACGCTCGACTACAAGGGCCTCTCCTTCCAGGACGCGCGCCGCACGGCGGGCAACACCAACGACCTGGACGGCAAGATCCTGCGCATCCACCCGGAGGCGAACGGGACCTACACGATCCCGCAGGGCAACCTGTTCCCGAACGGACCCGCGGACAAGACGCGTCCGGAGATCTACGTGATGGGCGTCCGCAACATCTCGCGCCTGCAGATCGACCCGGTGCACAACTGGATGACCGCGGGCTGGGTCGGCCCCGACGCGTCCTCGCCGAGCCCCGAACTGGGCCCGGCGAAGTACGAGACGGCGACCATCATCACCGAGGCGGGCAACCACGGCTGGCCGTACTGCATGGGCAACCGGCAGCCCTACCGCGACCGCAGCAGCACCAACGCCGCCGAGCTGACCGGCTGGTACGACTGCGACAACCCGGTGAACACCTCGCCGCGCAACACCGGCCTGGTGAACCTGCCGCCGATCAAGGACAACATGATCTGGTACTCGCCCGACGGCGGCGGCCCGGTCTTCCCGAAGCGGCCGGGCTCGTCCATTCCGACGTACAACGCGGCGGACGCCACCTACACCCAGCCGTACCTGCGCGGCGGCGGCCAGGCCGTGATGTCCGGGCCGACGTACCACCGTTCGCTGGTCAACACGAACAGCGGCGTCGCGTGGCCGGCGTACTGGGACAACAAGTGGTTCATCGGCGACGAGTCCAACTCCCAGAACCGCGTCGCGGTGACCGTCGACCCGGCGGGCGTGCCGACGCACCAGCCGCCGGTGTTCGCCGAGACGTTCCGGCAGATCATCCCGGGCGGCGCCGGTGACACCCGGGTGCAGAGCTGGATGGACGCCAAGTTCGGGCCGGACGGCGCGCTGTACGTCCTGGACTACGGGAACGGGTTCTTCTCGCTGGACGCCAACCAGAAGCTGCTGAAGATCAGCTACACCGGCGGGGCGGCGACCCCGGCTCCGGCGGCGTCGTCGACGCTGGTGCAGAACAAGGCCCTGACGGCGGCGTTCGTCGGTTCGAAGTCCGGCGGGGTGTCCTACCGCTGGGAGTTCGGCGACGGCTCGGTGTCCACCCAGGCCGACCCGCGGCACACCTACCCGCGCACCGGGATCTTCACCGCCAAGCTGACCGTGACCTACGCGAACGGTGAGCAGGTGACGACCCGGACCGCGGTGAACGTGGGCTGCGCCGTGGCCGACCCGAGCCCGGTGGTGACCTTGGGCGACACCATCACGAAGGTGGTCAACCGCAACGCCGGTGGCGGCTGCACGGTCGACGACTTCATCGACGACGAAGGCACGTGGAGCACGCACGCGGCGTTCGTCAACCACGTCGAGAACGCCGTCGAGACGCTCACCGACCTCGGCGTGCTCAACGACGCCGAGGCAGCCGAGCTGAACGCGGCCGCCGACGCGTCACCGATCGGGAAGGCGGGCACCACCGGCTACGACGCCCTCTTCGACGGCACGGCGGAGTCGCTGCGGAACTGGGAACAGGCCCCGTCGGGGCAGTTCACGCTCCAACCCGACGGGTCGATCCGCTCGGCCGGCGGACTGGGCATGCTCTGGTACGCCCAGCGGCAGTTCGGCGACTTCTCGGTGAAGGTCCAGTTCAAGGACATCGCACCGGACGGGTTCCGGGCCAACAGCGGCGTCTTCGTCCGGTTCCCGGATCCACGGACCCCGCTGGACCAGCGGCCGCCGGGCAGCTGCGGCACGGTCGGCTCGGCGCGGACGTCACAGGCCTGGGTCGCGATCTACTGCGGTCACGAGATCCAGATCTACGACGGCGACAGCGGTGAGCCGCAGAAGACCGGGTCGGTCTACAACTTCGACCCGCGCCCGCTGGACCAGGCGGGCGCGCGGCCGAAGGGCACGTGGAACGAGTACGAGATCAAGGTCGTCGGGCAGCACTACACGATGATCCGCAACGGCGTGGTGATCAACGAGTTCGACAACACGCCGGGACAGCAGTCCTCGCGCGCGGGTGACCCGCCGACCGACCTGCGGCAGTTCGTCAGCGGCTTCATCGGGCTGCAGAACCACAGTGACAACGACCTGGTCGAGTTCCGCAACATCCGGGTACGGCAGCTGTAGCGCGATGGGGGCCGGGCCGCGCGCCCGGTCCCCATCCCTCCCAGGAAGGTTCCTCCGGCGATGTCCCCACGCTTGATCACAGTGCTGCTGGCCGGGTTGCTGGCCCTGCTCGGGCCGGCCACCCCCGCGGTGGCGGCGCCGGTCCAGACCCTGACCTGGACGGGCAGCAACAGCACCACCGAATACGCGTCCGCGCCCACCGGTGCGCTGCCCGGCGAGACCACGATCGTCTTCGAGAACAGCGAAGCCACCGGCAACACGACGGGGATGTCGCACACCCTGACGTTCGACACCTCGACGCCGGGCTACAACCACGACGTCTCGCTCAACATCCTGGCCAACCCCTTCGACACGAACAACGGCCGGCACGAAGCGACCGTGAAGCTCACCCCGGGCAAGTACCGGTACTTCTGCACGATCCCCGGCCACACGGCGATGGTCGGCGAGTTCGTCGTCTCCGACGGAACCGGTGACACGACCGCGCCGACGGTGACCGCGGCGGTGGCGGGGGACCGCGACGAGTCGGGCAACTACCTCGAGTCCGCGACGGTTTCCCTGACCGCGACCGACGCGGGATCGGGCGTGGCCTCGGTCGAGTACCAGCTCGACGGCGGGACGTGGACCACCTACTCGGCGCCGGTGGTGGTGACCGCGGCCGGCATGCACATGCTGCACTACCGCGCGACCGACGTCGCCGGGAACACGTCCGAAGAAGGCATGGCCCACTTCACGATCGTCCGAGGCCAGGGCGACACGACCCCGCCGACGGTGACGGCCGACATCACCGGCGACAAGGACTCCTCGGGCAACTACCTCGACGTCGCCACGGTCCGGTTGACGGCCACGGACGCCGATTCCGCCGTGGCCTCGGTCGAGTACCAGCTCGACGGCGGCGCGTGGACGGCCTACACCGCGCCGGTCGTGGTGACCGGGGCGGGGGAGCACATGGTCCACTTCCGGGCCACTGATGCCGCCGGGAACACGTCACCGGAAGGCATGTCCCACTTCACGGTGGTCAAGCGCGACACGACCCCGCCGACGGTTTCCGCGGCCGTAGGCGGAACCCAGGACGACGACGGCAACTACGTCGGCAAGGCCACGGTGACCGTCACGGCTTCGGACACCGGCTCCGGCGTCGCCGCGGTCGAGTACAAAGTGGACGGTGGCGCGTGGACCGCCTACTCCGCACCGGTCCCGGTGACGGCGGCGGGCACGCACACCGTCGGCTACCGCGCTCGCGACGTCGCGGGCAACGCTTCCGCGGAGGGCAGTGCGTCCTTCACCGTGGTCGCCGGCGGCGACACGACCGCGCCGGCGGTGTCCTTGGCGTTGACCGGCAAGCAGGACGGGAACTGGAACTACGTCGAGCAGGCGACGGTGACGGTGTTCGCCACGGACGCGGAGTCCGGGATCGCCGCGGTTGAGTACAAAGTGGACACCGGGGCGTGGACCCGCTACACGGCACCGGTCGTCGTGGCCGCGCTCGGCGCGCACATGGTCCGATCGCGGGCCACGGACGTCGCCGGGAACGTGTCGGCGGAGGCGTTCGGGACGTTCACGGTGGTCGCGGCCCCGCCGCCACCGGACGCCTGCCCGGACTCCGACACCCGCGACACGGTGGTGATCGGCGGGGTCGACAGCCAAGTGGAGAACACCGACATCGGCAACGGCTGCACGATCAACGACGTCATCGACGAAAACGCGGAGTACACGTCGCACGACCGGTTCGTGAAGCACGTGAAGGCGGTGACGCAGGAACTGGTCACCAACGGGGTGCTGTCGCCGGGAGACCGCAACCGCATCGTCACGGCGGCCATCGAGTCCGGCGTCGGCGGCGCCCCGGCAAAAGCGGATCACCGCGTTCTGACCTGAAACGACCCACCTGAGCACCTGGTGGTGGTCGTGGGCCGAGGTCAGGCGCCGAGCATCCGGGCGGCCAGCTCGGCGTACGACTCGCCCAGTGCCTCGGGCGAGTCCGCGCCGTCCAAGCGGTACCAGCGCACCAGGTCGACGCCGAGCGACAGGATCGCGCGCACCGCGCGGTCGATGTCCGGCACGTCGAAGACGCCCTCGCGGGCGCCGCGCTCCACCGCGGCCTGGAAGGTCGCGGAAAACCGCTGCCGGAGGTCGAGGATCTCGGCGAGGTGTTCCGGCTCGAGTGCCGCCAGCTCGTACTGGCAGACCCGCGCCACGGTGTGGTGGCGGGCGTGCCAGGACACGTGCCCGGCCACCAGCCGGCGGACGTGGTGGCGGGTGTCGCCGTCGTCGTGCTGGGAGGTCAGGGCCGCGAGGGCTCGCTCGTGGCCCGTCCGTGCGATGTGGAACAGCACGGCTTCCTTCGACGCGAAGTGCACGTACAGCGAACCGGGGCTGAGGCCGACGACGGCGGTGATGTCGCGGGTCGTGGTGGCGTGGAAACCCTTGCCGGCGAAGCACTGCACGGCCGAGGACAGCAGCGCGCGGGCCACCGGGGAGGTGTCCTCGCCCCAGAACTCGCCGGGGACGGTCTCGGGCCCGAGGGCGGTCGTGAGCTCCATCGCGGCCGCCACCGGGTACCGCCCGCCGCCGCGACGGCGCTCTGTCCCTGGCATCGCGGTCTCCCTCCGACTTGACACTGCCCGGCCCCGGAGTCATGGTAACTGGGCGCTCAGTTAGTGGGCGCGAAGACGTGCCGAACTGTCGACGATGACGTAAGGAGAGGTCGCGATGGGATCTGGGCCCGCGGCCAGGCAGCCGGCCGTCGTACTCGACGGCTTCTCGTACCTCGAGTGCCCCCGGTGGCACGACGGCCGGCTGTGGGTGTCGGACTTCTACACCGGGAAGGTCGTCGCGATCGACGCCCGCGGCGAGACCGAGGTCATCGCCGAGGTGCCGCAGCAGCCGTCCGGCCTCGGGTTCCTGCCCGACGGGCGCCTGCTGATCGTGTCCATGCGCGACCACCGCCTCCTCGTGCGCGACGAACCGGGCAAGCTCACCGAGCACGCCGACCTGTCCGGAGTGGTCTCCGGGGTGCTCAACGACATGGTCGTCGACGCCCGCGGCCGCGCCTGGGTGGGCAACTTCGGGTTCGACCTCATGGGCGGCGCGCCCCTGCGCTACACCACGCTGACCCGCGTCGACGCCGATGGCAGCGTCGCCGTCGCCGCCGAGGACCTCGGGTTCCCCAACGGCATGGTGATCCTCGGCGACGTGCTGGTCGTCGCCGAGACGTTCGCCGGGCGGCTGACCGCCTTCGACATCGGCGAGGACGGCGAGCTGAGCGGGCGGCGCGTCTGGGCGCAGTTCGGGGAGACCCCGAAGACCGAGGACGTCGGCGAGGCGGTGCAGCTCCTCGAAGTGGCCCCGGACGGCATCTGTGCCGACGCCGAGGGCGCGATCTGGGTGGCCGACGCCCTGCACAACCGCGTGCTCCGGGTCGAAGAAGGCGGCCGGATCCTCGAGGAGATCGATGCGGGCACCGGCGTCTTCGCCTGCATGCTCGGCGGCGCCGACGGGCGGACGCTGTACCTCTGCGCGGCGCCCTCCTTCGCCGAGCACGAACGCCGTCCGGTCCGCGAAGCCCAGCTGCTCGCGGTCGACGTCGAGGTCCCGCACGCCGGCCTGCCCTGATCCCGCAGCGTGAACCGGAGGGTTCCATGGACGTCTCCTGCGCTTTCCCGACCGCACTCGACTCCCCGGACCACATCGCCCTGGCCGAAGAGCTCGGCTACGAACGGGCGTGGGTGTACGACACCCCGCAGCAGAGCCCCGACGTGTGGATGACCCTCGCGCTGGCGGCCGAACGCACCGAGCGGATCGGCCTCGCGCCGGGCGTGCTGGTGCCGAGCCTGCGCCACCCGATGGTCAACGCCGCGGCGACCGCCACCCTCGCCGCGCTGGCACCCGGCCGCGTCGCGGTCTCCTTCGGCACCGGGTTCACCGGCCGCCGCGCCATGGGGTACCGCGCGATCACGTGGTCCTACATGGAGTCCTACATCCGCGCCTACCGCGGTCTCCTGCAGGGGGACGTCGTCGAGTGGGAGGGGGCGCAGATGCGGATGCTGCACCCCGGCGGCCACGCTCCCGCCCGGCCCGTCGACGTCCCCGTCCTGATCGGGGCACTGGGACCGAAGGGGCACAAGGTCGCCAGGGAACTGGGCGACGGGCTGTACGTCACGCTGCAGCTGCCCGAGTTCCTGAGCGAGTACTCGTGGGTGCCCTACCTCGTGTGGGGCACGGTGCTCGACGACGGCGAGGCCACGGACACCGAGCACGCGCGCCGGGCCGCCGGGCCCGGCTGGGCGCTGGCCTACCACGGCGCCTACGAGTTCGGCGGCGCCTCCGCCGTGCGCGAACTCCCGGGCGGCGCGGAATGGATGGCCGTGGTGGAGCGGACGCCGGAGGGCCGACGGCACCTCGCTGTCCACACCGGACACTGCGTCGAGCTGGGCGAGGCCGACCAGGCGGCGTGGCAGGCGGGTGGCCACACGATGCTGCGCGACGTGACGATGAGCGGCACGCGCGGAGAACTGCGGGACCGGCTGGCCGAGGTCGCCGCCCGGGGCGTCACCGAAATCGTGTTCCAGCCGTGCGGGCCGGACGTCCGCTCCGAGCTCGAGCGCTTCTTCGACGCCGCGAACGGCTGAGCACGGCCGGACCGCCCGGCCCGGCTCGGTAGCATGCGAACCATGGCCATCAAGCTCGAGAACGTCGGCATCACCGTGCGCGACCTCGAAGCAGCGATCTCCTTCTTCACCGACCTCGGGCTCACGGTCGTCGGCCGTGACACGGTCAGCGGTGCGTGGACCGACACCGCCGTCGGGCTCGATGGCAACCACGCGAAGATCGCGATGCTCCGGACGCCGGACGGTCAGGGGCACCTCGAGCTCTTCGAGTACCTCCACCCCGAAGCGATCGAGTCGGATCCCACCCGTCCCCACGAGATCGGCATGCACCGGGTCGCCTTCTCGGTCGACGACATCGACCAGGCCCTCGAGACGGCCGCGAAACACGGGTGCCGTCCGCTTCGCGGCGTGGCCACCTACGAGGACGTCTACAAGCTCACGTACGTCCGCGGTCCCAGCGGCATCATCGTGATGCTCGCCGAGGAGCTGAAGAAGAGCTGACGTCAGCCCGGACCCGACTCCGGCGCGGAGTTCATCGAGCCGCCGTGGGGTTCGAAACCGCTGTGCGCGACGGGCTTCGAGGTCGACCTGGTGCTCGCTGCGGCCAGTCCACGGGGGTAGCAGGCGTACGCCGTCGCCCGCTGACCACCCGCGGCGCCCTCAGACCGGCTGCGGCGGCGCCTGCAGCCCGGAAAACACGGCCGCGATGAGCCGCCGGCCCTGGGCCGCGCCCTCGTCGTCGTTCGGGACGCGCCACAGGAAGCTCATCAGCATGATGATGTCCGCGGGGTCGTGCCCGGGGGCGATCGTGCCCTCGGCGACGCAGGCGTCGACCAGCTTGGCCACCGCCGCCGTCGCCGGGGCCCACGAGGCGCTGATCAGGTCCTGGGCCGCGTCGCTGTGCAGGGCGTCGCCGAGGCCGTGCTTGATGCGGATGTAGGCGGAGAGCGTCTCGAACCACTCGATGAACGCGGCTTTGGCGGACGGCTGGCGGGCCAGCACGTCGTCGGCCGTCGTCGTCAGCTGCTCGATGTCGTGCTGGTAGGCCGCCAGGATCAGGTCTTCGCGGGTGGGGAAGTGCCGGTAGAGCGTGCCGGCGCCGACCCCCGCGTGCTTCGCGACCTCGCTCAGCGTCACGAGCGGGTTCACCGCGAACAGCTCGTGTGCGGCGTCGATGATCGCGCCGCGGTTGCGTGCCGCGGCCTTGCGCTGGGTGCCGTACGTCCCTTCTTTCATGCCCCGATCATGCCTCATCTTTGACATGCGGAGAATCCTCCGCTAGTTTGGTGGGCAGACGCGGAGAATCCTCCGCATGTTCGGCTGGGAGAACTGATGCAGTACGTGAAGCTCGGCACCACCGGTCTCGACGTCTCGCCCATCGCGATCGGCGCGATGACGTACGGCGAGCCGGACCGCGGCCACCCCGTCTGGTCGCTGGGGGAGGAGGACGCGCGCCCGCTGGTCAAGCACGCCCTCGAAGCGGGTATCAACTTCTTCGACACGGCGAACATGTACTCCAACGGCTCCAGCGAAGAGATCCTCGGCCGCGCGCTCCGGGACTTCGCCGACCGGGACGACGTCGTGATCGCCACCAAGCTGCGCCACCCGATGCGCCCGGGCCCCAACGGCCGGGGGCTGTCCCGCAAGGCGATCATGACCGAGGTCGACCACTCGCTGCGCCGGCTCGGCACCGACTACATCGACCTCTACCAGGTGCACCGCAACGACCACGCGACGCCGCTGGAGGAGACCCTCGAGGCGCTCAGCGACCTGGTGAAGGCGGGCAAGGTCCGCTACCTCGGCGCGTCCTCGATGCATGCGTGGGAGTTCGCGAAAGCCCTGCACCTGCAGAAACAGCACGGCTGGGCGCGGTTCGTGTCCATGCAGGACCACTACAACCTGCTGCACCGCGAGGAAGAGCGCGAAATGATCCCGCTGTGCCTCGACGAAGGCGTCGGCACGATCATCTGGAGCCCGCTGGCCCGCGGCCGGCTGGCCCGGGCGTGGGACGACGCCAAGGCGACCGCCCGCGCCGAGACCGACGGCGACTTCGCGGACCTGCTCTACTCGCCGAGCGAGGAAGCGTCGAACCGCGCGATCGTGGCGGCGGTCGGGAAGGTCGCCGCCGCGCACGGGGTGAGCCGTGCGCAGATCGCGCTGGCCTGGCTGCGCCGCCAGCCGGTGGTGACCGCCCCGCTGGTCGGCGCCGGATCACTGAGCCAGATCGACGACGCCGTGGCGTCGCTGGACGTGGAGCTCACGGACGACGAGGTCAGGTCCCTCGTCGCGCCGTACACACCGAGGTACGACTGGCAGGGCATCTCCGACGAGGCCGAGCTGGACGCGATCCGCGCCCGCGTACCCGGCATGGCCTTGAAGTAGCCGCGATGTCGCGGAGTGCTCGGTCCTCCCTTGGGCGACCTTCAGGCCTGGGGCGGTCAGACCACGAGCGCGTGCACGGTCGTGTAGCCCAGCAGGGCTGCGCCGAGCCCGGCGACGACGCTCACCCCGACGTTGGCGACGGCGTAGAAGTAGCTGCGCTGCTCGACCAGCCGCAGCGTCTCGTAGCTGAAGGTGCTGTAGGTGGTGAGAGCGCCGCAGAAACCGGTGCCGACCAATGCCGTCACCGAGGCCGGCACGGCGAGGCCGCCGCCGGCCAGGCCGCCCAGGACGAGGCAGCCGGCCAGGTTCACCGTGAAGGTGCCCCACGGGAAGAGGCTGTCGTGGCGGCTCTGCACGAGGCGGTCGGTGAGGTAGCGGGCGGGCGCGCCGACGATGGCGCCGAGGAAGACGAGAGCGAGCGTCATGACTTCGGTTTTCCCTGGTAGCGGCGGACCTGCACCTCGTCGATCAGGACCGTGCCTTCGGCGATGAGCTCGTCCAGTTCGGGCAGGAACGCGCGGATCCGCGCTTCGGTGTCGATGATCAGCACGAGCACGGGAAGGTCTTCGGTCATGCTGAGCAGCCGGGTGGTGTGGATGGTCGACGAGCTGCCGAAGCCCTCGCAGCCCCGCAGCACGGTGGCGCCGGCGATCCCGGCCCGGCGGGCGCGTTCGACGATCTCGTGGTGGACCGGCCTGTGGTGCCACAGATCGTCCGCGCCCACGAAGATCGACAGCCGCAGCGCCGGCTCGGTCGCGATCATGTCAGGCCTCCTCGGCTGCGGACGGTGCCGGCGGCCGTGCGCGTCAGCCAGACGCCCAGCACGACCGCGATCAACGCCGCCAGCAGGGTTCCGGCCAGGTAGCCGAAGGCGAGGACGACGGTCCCGGGTTGCAGCAGCGCGCGGGTTTCCGTGGCGTAGGTGGAAAACGTGGTGAACCCGCCGAGGACACCGACGCCGAGAAAGGGGCGGACGAGGTGGTGCGCGGTCCAGATCTCGGTGATCAGCACCATCAGGATGCCGATGAGGAAGCAGCCGGTGACATTGGTGAGGAAGGTGCCCAGCGGAAACCGGCCGGGGACCGTCGGCCACACCTGGGCCACGCCGTACCGGGCGAGCGCGCCCAGGCCGCCGCCGAGGGCGATCACGAGGAGGATGCTGCCGTGGGTGCGGACCAGCTCCCGGCGGTGCCCGCGGACGTGCAGGTCGACGTCGGGATCCACCGGGTCGGTCAGCTCGATTTCGCTGCTCACGCATGCCTCCTACTTGGACCGTGGTCGTGCTGGTCAAGTAGGGACCGTTGGCGGGCGGGCCGCGGTTCTTCCGGTGTCCCGGAGCGGCGAGCCCCACCGCCGCTACCGCGAGTGTAGAGGAGGCCCCGAAGGCGGCGGCACCGCGGTGTCCGGTGGGGCACCGGATCAGCTCGACGACCACCAGTGCGCGCGCCGGGGCGGCGGCCGGGTGTAGCGGATCGCCTCAACCGGGTCGAGCGCGACCAGGCCGCTGAGGTCGAGCTCGTCCAGCTGGGGCAGGAACCGGCGGACCCGGTCCTCCTCGTCGGCGATGAGGATCAGGAGCGGCAGGTCGTCGCTGAGCCGGAAGAGGTGCTCGGTGTGCACGCGCGACGTCGCGCCGAAGCCTTCGACCCCGCGGATGACTGTGGCGCCCGCCAACCCGGCCTGGTGGGCGCGGTGCACGATTTCGGCGTAGAGGGGCTTGTGGTGCCACTGGTCGGTCTGCTCGACGAAGATCGACAGGCGGAGCATGGTTCCGGTGGTCTTCACGGCGGGCTCCTCCCGGTCACCGGGCGGATCCGTCGCCCGCGTCCAGTACACGCGCGCCGGGCCGGACGGGTCAAGCACCCCGGTCCGGGCACCCGGCGAGCGTGTTCGTCACGCGGCTTGGCCGACCGCGGACGGGGCGGGAAGCAGGATCCGGTACTGCGCCTCGAACCTCGCCAGCGCGCCCTCGACGTCGTGTCCGGCGACGATGGCCCGGGACGTCTCGCCCATGCGGGCCCGCTGGTCCGGATCCGCGGCCAGGTCGGCGAGCCAGCGCGAAATCGTCGTGATCGCGCCGGGTTCGAAGAGGTAGCCGTTCTCGCCATGGTGGACCAGGTGTGGCAGGGCGAGCGCGTCGGCGGCGACGACCGGCAGGCCCGCCGCCATGGCCTCCATCGTGGCGAGGCTCTGCAGCTCCGCCGTGCCGGGCATGCAGAACACGTCGGCTTCGGCGTACCGGCGGACGAGGTCGGCGTCGGAGACGAAGCCGTGGAACGTGACGCGATCGGCGACACCCAGCTCGGCGGCGAGAGCTTCCAGGTCCGGCCGCCGGGTGCCGTCGCCGACGAGGTCCGCCCGGATGTGCGGCAACGGGGCCAGCGCGCGCAGGAGCTGGTCGATGTTCTTCTCGGCATCCAGCCTGCCGACGAACAGGACGGACATCGGCCCGTCGGCCGGGCGTGCGGGGGCCGCGTAGTGCGCGAGGTCGATGCCGCAGGACACGACCTGCACCGGCCGGTCGAACCCGATCCCGGCCAGGACTTCGGCCGCCCTCGGCGTCGGCGTGGTGACGATGCGCGCGTGGCGGTAGACGCGGACCAGGTCCTGCCACGCCCAGCGGGCGAGCGCGGTCTTCACGCGGCGGGGGAACGGGGTGTAGCCGAGCAGGTTGTCCGGCATGAAGTGGTTGGTGGCCATGCCGGGGATGTCGCGTTCGGCGGCGGTTTCGAGCAAGGCGCGGCCGACGCCGAAGTGGGCCTGGACGTGGACGACGTCCGGGCGCAGCCGGTCCAGGAGCGGCCCGGCCTCGTTGCGGGCGCCGCCGGGCGTGCAGAACCGGTAGTCGCCGTGGAACGGGATCGCGCGGGAGCGGAGGCGGTGGATCGTGTAGCCGTCGCGCTGCTCGGTGCGGGCGGGGCCGTCGTCGGAGGGGCAGACGACGTGGACGTCGTGACCGCGGCCGGCGAGCCCGCGGGCCAGGCGCGCGGCGAAGAACGACGCGCCGTTGATGTCGGGCGGGAACGTGTCGGCGCCGATCAGGACGCGAAGGCCGGTCGGGGGCACGGAGTTCTCCTCGGGTTTCGGGCGGATGTGCGGAAGGGCACCGGCGAGCACGCGCACACCGGCGAGAGCGACGGCCGCGGCGATCGCGGCGGCGGGTTGCGGGCCTTCGCCGTAGGCCAGCGCGGCCACGGCAACGGCGGTGAGCGGATCGAGCACGGTCGTGGTCCCGACGACGACGGCGGTGGACCCGGCGGCATAAGCCCGGTGCAGCAGAACGCCGCCGGCGCCGAGCAACAGCAGGGCCTGACCGCCGAGCACCACCGCCGTCGCAGGGGATTGAGCCGCGGCGGCATGCACGACGGACGAGCCGAGCCCGAACAGAACGGCCGCGGCGGCAGCCGTCAGAGCACAGCCGACCCGGGCGAACCACGCCAGAGCGGCAACACCGAAGCCGACGACGGCCACCGTTTCGGCGGTGCCCGCTCCGATCGCCGCGACCGGGGCGGACGAGGCGGCGAGGAGCACGAACCCGGCCACGCCCGCCACGACGAGCACCACGGCGACGAGCACCCGGCGGTCCCGGCGTCCGAAAAGGACGGTCAGCACCAGGCTGAACACCCCGAGCGGCTGCACGACCGGAAGGGACGCCAGCGAGAGCGCGACAACGTGCAGCAGACTGCCACCGACGGCCAGGGCGGTACCCGTCCACCAGCCGGGGGAGCGCAGCAGCCGGGCGAGCGCCCGCAACCCGGGAGCGCCCGCCGTGGCCAGACCACCGACCTCGGCATGCTGCCGAGCGGCGGCGACCGCGAACAGCGTGGCGCCCAGCAGCGCACAGACAACGGCGAGCACGGTCACCGGATCGCCTCCGAATCGCTCAAAGGTTCGGCGCGCACGGCCTGCTGCGGCGGCTCGGCCGCGCGCTCCGGATTGCTCGTGGGTTCGGCTCGGTCGGCTTGGTGGGTCGGCGGCGCCGTGTGTTTCGGGTCGCGCGTGTGGTCGGCCTGCTGCGGCAGCCCCGCCGCGCGCCTTGGATCCGCCGCGACCCGCCTGAGTGCGGTCGCCGTCGTCGCGACGATCAGGAACTCCGCCAGCAGTGCCGCCCGCTCCAGCAGCCCGGCCGGGAGCCAGCCGACCAGCTGGGCCAGGCCGAACGCCGTCGCCGTCACCACCCCGGCCACCGCCGCCCGCCGTAGGGCCGGGGCGAGCGCGCGCCACCGCGGTTCCGCTCGCAGGCGGGTGCTCAACGCCCAGGCCGCGAGCGGCAGGCTGGCGAACAGCACCGCCCCGCCCGCTCGGTGGACCTCGCCCGACACCGTGACGTCCGCGGTGCTGACGTTGCTGCGGAACACCAGGACCACCACGAGCCCCGCCGTCCAGGACAGGAACAGCGCGGTGACCAGCGGGCTGCGCGGCAGGGCGGCGAGGTGGGCCGCGACGGCGAGCGCGACCGCCGCGGCGAGGAGGAGGACCAGGGCCACCTCGAACAGCACGCGCCCGCCGCGGTGCCAGGCGTAGTCGCTCACCGGGTCGCGCCACGGGCTGACCTTCCCGGCGAACCCCAGCGTCAGCCCGGCGATGATCGCCTGCGCGACGACGGCCATGACCAGCGTCAGCGTCGCCGGCGAGGGGGGGCGAAAGCGTGGTCCGGGGAGTCACAAGTCAGACGGTGCTGGCCGTCCATGAGAGTTCGATGAAGATCGCGCGGGGTTTGCTTAAGAAGCGGCCAGCGGGAGCACCAAGTCGAACCGCGCGCCGCCGCCGTCGGCCCGGGACGCCGTCGCCTGGCCGCCGTGCTGGGCCAGGACCTGCTCGACGATCGCCAGCCCCAAGCCGGAACCGGGGAGCGCGCGGGCGGTGTCGGCCCGGTAGAACCGCTCGAACACGTGCGGCAGGTCGGCCTCGGGGATGCCCGGTCCTTCGTCGTCGACGCGCACTCGCACCACATCGGTGTCCGCCGTCATCGTGACCCGGACCGTGCCGCCGGGCGGGGACCACTTCGCGGCGTTGTCGAGCACGTTCAGCACCGCGCGTTCGAGCGCCGCCGGGCGGGCGGTCACCTCGGCCTCGGCCGATTCGGCTTCGAACGTGACGTTCGGCCACCGCGACCGGGTGCGCTCGACCGCCGAGCCGACGACATCGGCCAGGGCGACGCGTTCCACCGCCTCGGTCGGCCGTTCGCCGGTGGACAGGTCGACCAGCTCGCCGATCAGCGCCGTCAGCTCGACGGCCTGGGTGTCGAGGTCGGCCAGCAGCCGCGAGCGGTCCTCGGCCGACAGCTCGCGCTGGGGGTTCGCGTCGGCGTGGATCAGCAGCTCGATGTTGTTGCGCAGGCTCGTCAACGGCGTGCGCAGCTCGTGCCCGGCGTCCTCGACCAGCCGCCGCTGCTCGTCGCGGGAGCGGCTCAGCGCGGTCAGCATCTCGTTGAACGACGTGGCCAGCCGCCCGATCTCGCCGGACGCGGTGACGTCGATGGCCGCCGACAGCTCCTGGGTGCGCGCGATGTTCTCGGCCGCCGAAGTGAGGTCGTCGACCGGCTGGAGCGCCGACCGGGCGACCGCGCGGCCGACCACCGTGGCGCCCAGCACGCCGGCGGCGGACACCACGAGCAGCCAGAAACCCAGCCGCCCCAAGCTGTCTTCGACGTCCTCGGAGTCCTGGGCGACCTGGACCGTGCCGCCGTCGGACCGCGGGGCCGTCCACATGCGGAACCGGTCGCCCTCGACGACGTGGACGTTGGCCGCCCGGCCGACGGAGTACGGCGCGTCCGGCGGCGGAGGCGGCAGTTCCGGCTTCGCCCCGGCGATCCCGGTGACGGCCCCGGCGGCCGAGCGGAACTGGACGGTCAGGCCGTTGGACCGGTCGGGCCCGGGCCTGTTCACGGTCGACCGCAGGGTCGAGAGTGCTTCCTCCGGCGAGGAGGCTTTCGCCGCGAGCTGGGCGTAGGACTGCAGCCGGGCGTCGAACTGGTCGTAGAGGTCGGCCCGCGTGATGCTCCACGAGATCGCCGACACCGTGACCACGGCGAGCGCCACCGCCCCGGCGACCAGGACGCCGAGCCGCGCGCGCAGGGACAGCTTCTTCCAGCGAGGCCGCTTCACAGCGGTTCCTCGCGCAGCACGTAGCCGACTCCGCGCACGGTGTGCAGCAGCCGGGACTCGCCCCCGGCCTCCAGCTTCCGGCGCAGGTAGCTGACGTAGACGTCGAGGCCGTTGGACGCGGTGCCGAAGTCGTAACCCCACACGTTTTCGAACATCACCGTGCGGGTCAGCACGATCCGCGGGTGGCGCAGGAACGTCTCGAGCATGGCGAACTCGGTGCGGGTCAGGTGCAGGGCGCGGCCGCCGCGGAACACCTCCCGCGTCGACGGGTCGAGGGTGACGTCCCCGAAGCGCAGCGCGGCGGGCGCGGGCGGCTCGGCCGGCGAGTTGTACTCGGTGCGCCGCAGCAGCGCCCGCACCCTGGCCAGCAGTTCCTGCAGGGCGAACGGCTTGACCAGGTAGTCGTCGGCGCCCGCGTCGAGCCCGGCGACCCGGTCGGTCACGGCGGTCCGCGCGGTCAGCATCAGGACGGGCACGGTGTTGCCTTCGGCGCGCAGCACCCGGCACACCTCGAGGCCGCCGAGCACCGGCATCGTGACGTCGAGCAGGACGCCGTCGGGCTGTTCGTCGCGGATCATCGCGAGCCCGGTGGCGCCGTCGCCCGCGATGGAGACCCGGTAGCCCTCGAACCGCAGCGTGCGCGACAGCGAATCCTGCACGGCCGTCTCGTCGTCGACGATCACCAGGTGCACCCGGCGTCCCTCCGCTCTTCCCGTGATGACACAGGGTAACTGTAGTCGAGGGTGCCGTGGGCGGGCGGAACTCTCATCGAAGATTAACGTTCGCCGCCGTTTCCGCGGTTAGCCTCGGAAGAAGTGTTCGCCGGAGCGAAAGAGGAAATGATGAGCGAGAACGCGCCTGGGACGACGGTGCCGGAAGGGATCCGCTGTTCGGATGCGGAACGTGAGCAGGTCCGCGCCGCGCTCTACGCGGCGGCCGGGGAAGGCCGGCTGACGATGGACGAGGTGGAGGAGCGCCTCGGGCGGCTCGAGGAGATCCGCTACCGGCACGAACTGGCCGCGGTGACCGCCGACCTGCCCGCCCCCGAGCCGACGGCACTGCACGGCTGGCGCCAGATCCTGACCGCGGTCGGCGCCGCACTCGCGGCCGAGTTCGCGATCCTGCGCGGCCGGGCACCCGCCCCGACCCCCGGCCGCCGGCGGCTGCTGATCGCGCTGACCGTCCTCATCGGACTGCTGATCGCGGCAGCCCTGGTGGCGGGCACCCTGCACGGCTTCGAGCCGGACCGCTTCGACGGCCGCGAACTCGGCCGCGGCTGACGGATCGGCCGGTATCGCTCGCGGTCGGGCGGGGGAGCCCTCCGGCCGCGACCGCGCTCAGCCGGTCTCACCCGCCGTCAGCACTCGGTTCCACACCTGGACGCCGTCCACGCTGCCCGGCCAGAAGTCGCTGTGGTTTCCGCCGGACACCGCGCGGCCGATCGCCAGGGAACCCGGTGCCGCGTCGCCGGCGGGCTGGCTCCACTTCTTGGCCTGGGCCACGCCGTCCACGTAGAGGACGTAGGTGCCCTCGTCCGCGTCGTGGACGCCCACCAGGTGGTACCAGCGCCCCGGCTGGGGTGCGACGTCCGACAGGGCGCGGCCTTCACCGGTCGAGAACGCCAGGCGGTCGTCGGCCGCGGAGTACTGCAGGTAGAAGCCGCTGCTCACCGGGCCGTCCTGGCTGACCGCCGTGGCCCACGGGCCCGTGTGGTCGAGCCGGACCCACGCGCCGACCGAGAAGTTGCCGGTGGTGTCGACGACGGGGCCGGTCGTCTCCGCGTACTGGCTCGAGCCGTTGAGCTGCACCGCGCTCCCGCTGACGCCCGGGACCCAGGCCGGCGCGCCGGTCAGGGCGGCGTCGTGCGTTCCCGCGCTGTCGTGGTCGACCGTGCCGCTGCCTTCGTCGAAGCTCCACGCGCCGACCGGGTCGTGCTGCCCGGCCGGGTGGGCGATCTGCAGGTTCTGCCGCCGGTGCGTGCTCTCGGGCCGGCCGCCCGGGCCGCGGTAGGACGCGGTCGCCGTGAGCGCCGCGGCACTGCCCGGCGAGGCGCCCGGGGGTGCCGTCAGGGTGTAGGTCCACGTCCGGGACTGGCCGGACGGGATCGTGGCGGCGGGCCGCCCGGCGGGGGCGACCGCCCAGCCGTCCGCGACGGCGACGTTCACCTGCGGTGCCACGAGCGGGCTGCCGGTCGTGTTCCGCACGGTCACCGTGAGCGGCGTGCTCCCGTTGACCGTGACCACGCCGGTCGCGCCGGCCGGCCCGACGTCGATCCGCGCGTCCGGGCTCGACGGCGACCACGCCTGCAACTCCGTGACGCCGACGAACGCACCCGGCGGGTTGGTGAACACGAGCCGCACCTTGCTGGTGGTCAGGGCCGGGAAGGTGATCCGGTTGACGCCGTTGCCCACCGGGCTCGCCGGGGCCCGGACCTGGCCGGGCACGTCCTGCCAGGCCGAGCCGGCCCAGTACTGCAGGCTGTAGGCGGCCGCCGGTTTGACGCCGCCGCCGTCGTCGTAACCGCTCCAGCGAACGTCGGAAACCTGGGTGGGCGCACCGAAGTCGACGCCGTAGAAGTCGTTGGCGTTCGGCGAGCTGTAGTTGGTCCAGCGGGTGTTCTCGGGCACCTCGTTGTACCAGACCTTGCCGTCGAGGGCGCTCCACGCGTTGTCGTTCGGCCACGTGTAGGACGTGATCGGCTGCGGGTAGCCGGTGCGCACCGGGTTGGCGGCGTCGTTCACGAGGTCGTCGGACCGGGGGAGCACAGCGCGCCCGACGTCGATGGTGGTGGGCCGCAGCGTCGCCGAGCGCTGGACGAGCCGGCCGTCGACGTACAGGCGCATCCCGGCGCCCTGGCCGTAGTGCGTGCCGTCGCGGTCCCACAGCACCGTCACGTTGTGCCCGTGGTACGGCACGTTTTCGGCCGCGAAGTGGTCCCAAGTGGACGGTGTGAGCGGCCGGACGTCCAGGGTGTCCCCGGACTGCGGGCGCAGCCCGATCAGCCCCGAGAGGACGAGGTCGGTGTAGGTCGAGTGGTTGTAGTCCTCGCTGTGGTTCCGGCCGTCGTAGATCCACGCGTCACGGTCCGGGTCGTGGGCCTCGGCGACGTAGGGCCGGCCGTTCTTCGTCTGGGTCCGGGCGTAGGTGGCCAGCGCCGCCGCGTAGTCCTCTTTGGACACGGACTGCTGCGCCGGGTACTCGTCGAGCAGGTTCGCCAGCCCGGTCAGGGTTTGCGAGGTCGCGAACGGCCAGCTCGGGCCGTCCCAGCGGCAGCAGCCGCCGGCGTCCTTCATGAAGAACGGGCTGCGGCGCTCGGCCGTCGTCGGGCCGAAGGGGCTCGCGAAGCCGTTGGGGTCGAGCAGTTGTGACCAAGCCGCGGAGTCACCCGGGTCGGCGGCGCCGAACATCCACGGGACGTACCCGATCTCCTCGCGGCTGCCGGACAGCTGGTGACCCGGGTTGCCGTCACGCGCCATGGCGTAGTAGAAGCCCCGCTTCGGGTCCCACAGCCACTTCTGCATCGACGTCTTGAGCTTCGCGGCGCGCTCGGCGTACTCGGTGGCGAGCTTGTGGTCGCCGACGGAGTCCGCGATGCGGCTGATCGCGACGGCGTCGCCGTACTGGTAGGAGTTGAGCGTCGGGCGGTAGCCGGCCCCGCCGTGGTAGGGATCGGGCGACTCGTAGGACGACGCCGAGAACTCCATCGCGTCCCAGACCGGCACCGACCAGTACAGCCCGAGGCCGGAGTCGTACTGCTTGTCCCAGCCGCGGTACTGGCGCACGAGCGCGGGCAGCAGTTCCCGCAACGGCCCGAAGTCGCCGGTCACCTGGGCCTGGCCGTAGGCGGAGCTGGCCAGCCAGACGCTGTACTCGTGCGCCCAGTCGGTGGTGTCGGCGTTGACGTCGTCGGTCGCCGGCTTGGCGCCCGCACCGGGGCCGGTGAGCCAGAAGCGGAGGTAGTCCTGGCTGTAGCCCGGGTCGCGCAGCCAGCGCCCTTCGGTCAGCTGGTGCCCGGCGGCCGCGTTGATCGCCTGGTAGGGCGCGGCGTACCCGCAGCAGTCGAGGAACTCCGTCGAGATCCAGCCGTCGGCCGGATCGGTGTAGCGCAGGTGCTCCTTCCAGACGCGCCAGCGGTAGTAGTAGACGCTCTGCATGGTGGCGTCGGGCAGGTCGACGAAGGGGATGTTCGCCTCGTACCACCCGGGGTCGGCGTACCCGGCCAGAGGGGCGGAGTGGTCGAGGAAGTGCGTCCCCGCGGTCGGCGGGGCGACGTCCCCGGACGCGTCCGCGACACCGGCGAACGCCAGCTGCGCGAGCAGGCCCGCCACGACCAACCAGGTTCTGCCCCAGGACCGCCGCATCGGACCTCCAGCGCGTTACAACGTTGTAAAAACTCAGGTTCGACCACTATCGCTCAGAAATCCTCAAAAGGGAACACCCAGTTCGCCCGGCTCGAGGCGGCGGGCGGATCTGGCCGGCGGACCGGATCTTGGACGCGGAACTCGCGTCTCGGCGGACGGCTAACCTGAGCGGGTGACCGCTCGTGACGCGCTCGTGGCCGCCGTGCTGCTCCCGCTTGCCGCGGAGGCCGGGATCACGGCGAAGGTGCTCGGGTAGCGTGGCGCGATCGCAGGCCTTCGAACGGTTCCTGGCCGCGGTGACCGCACCCGTCGGTCTCACCAGGGACTCCCTCGACGAGATCCCCGGCATCGGCGTGCTCTTCGAGCTGGTCGGCGAAGAACGCGGGGCGGCGGAGGACATCCTCATCGCCAAGCTCGCCACCGGGGACGGGCGCGCGGCCGTCGCCCTCGCCGAGGCCGGCTGTGCCCGGGCCATCCCCGCGCTCGTCGAAGCGGCTTCCGGGGCGGCGCCGGCCGTGCGGGTCGCCGCCGCGAGGGCGTTGCTCGACCTGGGCGACCGGTCCGGCGAGCCCGCCGTGATCCGGTTGTTGCGCGCCCACGAGGGCACCGGCTTCGACCGGGGCGCCGCCGTCCGGTTGCTGGCCGCGTTCCCCGGCCCGGACCGGGAAATCCTGTTCGAGGTGATGGCGACCGACCCGGATCCCACGGCGAGGTCCGAGGCCACGGACGCGCTGCTCACCGTCGTCGGGCTGGACGACGAGGTGCGCCACGGCGATGTGCTGCTGAGCGCCGGCGGGCGGCTGTTGTCGGCGTTGACGACCGTGCAGTCCGAGGCGCTGGCCGAACTGCGGGAGATCGTCGCCCAATGGGAGGCGGGGGAAACGGCCGAGGACCTGGGCCTGACCTGGCGGTCGCAGAACAAGGCCGTGCGCCGGTTCGCCGACAGCATCGACAGCGGCCGGCCCGACCTGCGCACGCACGGACTGGACGAGGTGACCGGCCGGGACCGCACCCTCGTCGAGAACCTCGTGCTGCTGCGCCTGCACGCCGATCGCCGCGCGGTCCGGGCCGCGGGCACGCTCGGGGTGCGCCGGGCGGTCGAGCCACTTCGGGAGCTGCTCGCGTCGGCCGAAGGCCACGCCCGCGCCGAGATCGAGTCCGTGCTGGACGTCCTGACGCGGTGAACACCCCGGTGACGTCGCGGTGACGTCCCGGTCGCGCGTCCTCTGCCATCCTCGGGCCCGATGCCGGTCCCCGTGAAAGCCCCGCGGCCGCGCGCGGTGTCGCCCGCCGTGGCGCCCGCGGCCCTGCCGCGACGACCGGAGACCCGCGGTGCCCTGGATCCCGGGCCCGCGGACGTCGTCCGCGCGCAGTCCGTCGTGGGCAACTCGGCCGTCTCGGCGGTGCTCGGCGGGCAGCCGAAGCCGGGGGCGTGGGCCGCGCGGATGCGGGTGGACGCGCAGCGGCTGGTCGGGAACCAGGCCGTCGCGAGCCAGGCGCCGCCCGTCCGGCAGACGCCCGTGCCGCCCGCCCGGAAGCCCCCGGCGCCGGTCGAGCCGAAGGCCGGGCCCGCCGCCGCGGACCCCAAGGACAAGGCGGACCCGCCCACGGCGGAACGTCCGGAGAAGCAGGCCCCGAAGGAGAAAAAGGCCGGCCCGCGCAGCCCGGGCGCGGACCCGAAGTTCCAGGCACTGAAGAAGGACGTCGGCGCCAAGAAGAAGACCGTCGCCGCGAGCCACCCGCCCCCGCGGACCGAGGCGGGCGCGGCGCAGGCGGCCGCCGTCGCCCCGGCCGACGACCGGGAAGCCCGCGGCAAGGCGGCCCACGCCGAGGACATGGCCGCCGCGCAGCCCAAGGCGTTCGACAAGCAGGCGTTCGTCGACGCCGTGAAGAAGGCGGTCGCCGACAAGGCACCCAAGAACCTCGACGAGGCCGACAAGTTCGGGGAGTCGGGCCAGGCCGGCGAGATCAAGACCGAGGTCCAGGGCAAGGTCGGCGAGGGCAAGGACGCGTCGGCGAAGGAGATCGCCGACACCACGGCGGCCCCGCCGGAACCCGCGCCGGACGCCAAGCAGGTCGTCCCCCTGGCGCCGGACAAGGTGCCCGCCAAGCCCGGCCCGCCGAACCCGGACCAGGCCGCGCCGGACACCCTGCCGCCGTCGGCCACCGACCTGTCCGCCGGTCCCGCGCGGATCGACCGGCAGCTGGCCGCCGCGGACGTCACCGAGCAGCAGCTGAAGTTCCCGAACTCGCGGGAGAGGCAGTTCGACCAGGCCGTCCAGGACAAGCAGGCGATGGACGCGCATTCGGAGGCGGCACCCAGGAAACTGCGGGCCGGCGAACACCGCCGGATCGGCGAGGTGAAGGCCGACGCCGCCGCCCGCGGGTCCGCCACCATGGCCGGGATCCACGCGAGCCGCGTGGCGACCGGCCGGCGCGTCGGCACCGGGAAGGCCGGCACCAAGAAGACCGACGAGGACAAGCGGAAAGAGGTCACCGACCTCCTGCAGAAGGTCTTCGACCAGACGAAGTCCGACGTCGAGCAGATCCTCACCGACCTCGACAAGAAGGTCGACGACCGGTTCACCACCCAGGAGAAGAGCGCCCGCGACCAGTTCACGCGGGAGCACGAAGACGGGATGCGCCGCTACAAGGACGAGCGGTACGGCGGCTGGGACGGCTGGCTCAAGTGGGGCCGCGACCTCTTCGCGGGCCTGCCCGAGGAGGCCAACCGCATCTACGAGCGCGCCAAGGACCACTACCTGGGCGCGATGGACCGGATCATCTCCGACATCGCGGACCTGGTGGAACGCGAGCTGCGCCGCGCCAAGGACCGGATCGCCGGCGGCCGCGGGGAGCTCCGGGCCGCCGTGGACAAGCTGCCCGCCGATCTGCAGGCGATCGGCCGCGAGGCGGCCACCGGGTTCGCCGGGCAGTTCGACGAGCTGAAGGACACCGTCGACGACAAGGGCACCCAGCTCGTCGACACGCTCGCCACGAAGTACACCGACGCGGTCAAGGCCGTCGACGACGAGATCGCGGCCGAGAAGGAGAAGAACAAGGGCCTGGTCGCGAAGGCGGCGGACGCCATCGGCGGGGCGCTCACCGCGATCGTCGAGCTCGGCCCGATGCTGCTGGGCGTCCTGGCCAAGGCGGTCAGCGCGATCGGCGCGATCCTCAAGGACCCGGTCGGGTTCCTCGGCAACTTGGTCACGGGCGTCGGCGGCGGGCTGAAGCTGTTCATCCGCAACGCGGGCAAGCACCTCGAGCAGGGCGTGCTGGCGTGGCTGCTGGGCACCGCCGCCACGGCCGGGCTCCAGCTGCCGACGACGTTCGACATCGCCGGCATCCTGGTGATGATCGCGACGCTGCTCGGCATCTCGTGGCCGAACATCCGGTCGCGGCTGGTCCGCAAGGTGCCGGAAAAGGCCGTCACCGCCGCCGAGGCCGCCCTGCCGGTGCTGGTGGAGGTCAAGCGGCGGGGCGTGCCGGGCGTGGTCGACGACGTCAAGGCCCGTGTCGGCGACCTGAAGAAGACCCTGATCGACGACCTGGTGTCCTACCTGCTCCCGACGATCGTCATCGCCGGGATCACCTGGATCCTGTCGCTGTTCAACCCGGCGTCCGCGTTCATCCGCGCCTGCAAGCTGATCATCGACATCATCCGGTTCGTCGTGCTGAACACCCGGCAGATCGTCGACTTCGTCAACGCCGTGCTCGACGCCGTTCTCGCGATCGCCCGCGGCGGCACCGGCGGCGTGCCCGCGCTGGTCGAACGCGCGCTGGCCCGCGCCGTCCCGGTCCTGATCGGCGCGCTCGCCGCGTTGCTCGGCATCGGCGGCATCGCGGGCAAGGTCCGCGAGATCTTCCAGAAGCTCTCCCGGCCGGTGAACCGCGCGATCGACTGGGTCGTCGACAAGATCGCCGGACTGGTGAAGAAGCTCTGGGCCAAGCTCAAGCCGAAACCGCGGCGGCGCAGGCGGCCGGACGACCACGCGCCCGCCCGGCCTCCACGCCGTCAAGAACCGCGTCGCGACAAGAAGGACGAGTCGCAGCAGCGCAAGAAGCTGATGGCCGCGCTGCACGAGGCGGGCCGGCTCGCCGACCGCGTGTCCGGTGACCAGGCCGCCGTGCGGCGCGGGCTGCCCGCGATCAAGGCCAAGCACCACCTGACGATGCTGACCGTGACCGCCCGGGCCGGTGCCGGCGAAGCGGTGCTGTTCGTCTTCGACGGCGCGATCAACCCGCGTGCCACCTTCGAACACCTGGCCAACGACCACTACCTCGCCGAGGCGCAGCGGGCCTACAAGCGGTCGAACCCCGCGGACAGCCTCGAATTCGCCATCGACGACATGCCGGGCCGGATGGGCGCCACCGTGCCCGGGCTGAAGAAGGTCATCCGGCTCGGCGAGTCGCAGGCGCGCAAGTACGCCGAGAAGTGGGTCGTCGAAGGCAAGCTCAGCCGGAAGGTGACGGCGCGCGGCCGCGTGGTCTACAGCTTCGTCCACCTGACCGACGTCGACCTTCGGGTGCCCTTCGACCACCCCGAGCGGCCGAAGTGGATGGCGGGCGTGGCGAAGATCCGCCTGTCGGCCACGACGGCCGGCCGCCTCTGGTACCTGGTCATCGCCGGGCTGCGCGACCACCGGCCGGACTACTTCGAGGTCGTCGCGGACACGCTGATGCGCGGCATGCGGATCGCGCCGGGCAAGGGCGCGCTCTGGTCGAAGGGCGTCGACCTGAGCGACTACGCGGCCGGCCTCGGGTTCGTCACGCTGGAGACGCAGGAGTTCTACAACGTCACCGAGGGCCTGGTGCTGCTCGACAACTGGGCCGTGGTCCGGCCGCTGTGGGTGACGTTCTCGAGGCGGTACGCCGGCAGCCTGCGCAAGGAGATCCACATCTTCCTGCGGCAGTTCCTGGCCTCTTCGGTGCTCGTCGAAACCGAGCTGCCCACGGTCCGGCGGATCATGCGGTCGACCGGCCGGTCCATCGCCCTGAAGTTCCACGGCATGGACTGGGGTGACGACCCGGCGAAGATCCTGGAGAACCCGGTGCCAGGGTACTGGCGGGAGCTGCTGGCCGACGGCACGGCCCTCAAGGAAGGCCGGCAGCACGTCCTGGACGAGGCGGGCGCGACGGCCGCGACGACGCAGGCGCGGCTGCGGTTCACCACCAGCCAGGCGAACAAGCGGGCGGCCGCCACCCGGACACCGAGCGGGGACGTCGGCCCGGACGCGCTGGACCGGCTGATGTCGTCGCTGCCGGTGGTGTCGACCACCGATACCGAACTGCGGAGTTTCGCCCGGACCTCGGTCAACTCCGCCGGGGACGTGCAGCTGGTGAAGGTCGGTGGCGGGTACTCCGGCGCACCGGTGCGGCGGATCCTCGACACCCGCGGCAAACTGCTCGGCGTGCTGAAACTCTTCCCGAGCCGCGAACAGTTCGCGATGGAGCTGTCGGCGCTGGCGCGGCTGGGCCGGGTGCGGATCGTCGGCGGCCGGGCGGTGGCCGCGCTGGGGGTCGCGCGGGCTTCGCTGCCGGCCACCACGGGCATCGTGGTCACGAGCGCGGCGCGGGGCCACGACGTCGAAGGGATGATGGAGGAGACGGGCGCCACGCCGAGCGGACCGGAGCGCCGCCGGCTGTTCGCGGAGCTGAGCGCGGCGGTCGCCGGGATCGGGCGCACGCTCGCGCAGCTGCACACCACGCCGAAGGGGTCGGGTGCGCCGGTCGCGTCCGCGTTCCTGAAGCGGCACCTCGACGACATGGTGGCGCGCCGGGACCGGCTGCCCGGCCTCCGCGACGAGCTGGCCGTCGCCGGGATCGACGTGGGCGCGCTGCAGTCGCGGATCGACGCGCTGGTCGCCGGGTTCCGCGCGCACCCCGGCGGCTCGGCGCTGGTACACGGCGACGCGCATCCCGGGAACTACTTCTACGACGCGGCGGCCGGCGTCACCATCATCGACGTCACGACCCTGCACCTGTCCATCGACGCCCGCGGCAACCCGATCGGCGCGCCGTCCCGCGACGTCGGCGTCTTCGCGCAGCAACTGGCGCACTACAGCGTCACGCTGAAGCTGACCCGCGCCGAGGTGGCCACGCTGCAGGCCGTGTTCCGCAGCGCGTACGCGGCCGGCGGCGGAACGGGCACGACGCCGCAGGCCGACGCGTTCTTCCGGGCCAGGGCGTCGCTCGGCTGGCTGATGCGGGCGATGACCGACCTGCACGGCAAGCGGGTGGGCGGGGTACCGGCGACCCTTTCGGTGGCGGACCGGAAGCACGTCCGGCTGGCCGTCGAAGCGTTCGGGTTGTAGTGATGTTTTCCCCGGCGGTGCGGTGGCGCGTCCCCCTGCCGGGAAGGCACGTCGGCGCTATCTCGGTTTCCGCCGGCGGGATGTGTTTCGTGGAAACGGAAAACGGCGTCGTCGCGCTGGAGGTGCCGTCGGTCCGGTGGTCAGCTCCGCTCTGGGGGTGCGGGCTGCTCGACGGGGGTCTGCTGGTCGCGGCCGGGGCCGGCGGGTACGTGGTGCTGGAGCAGGGGACCGGGGTGGTCGTCGGCGAGATCGAGGCGGCCCCGCGGTCCGCGGCCGTTCCGGTCGGCGGTGGGCTCGTGTTCCTGACGGCCGGGGGCGTGCTTCGCGCCACGACGTCGCGTGGTGAGACGCGGTGGGAGGCCGAGGTTCCCGCGTTGACGGCGCCGCTCGTGTGGCACGACACCGTGTTCGTCGCCGAAGACGAGGCGGTGCGGGCGTTCGACCAGTTCGGACGTCCACTGTGGAGAGCCGAAGTGGACGGTGAGGTGGACGGGGCGCTCACCGGCTTGCCGGGACGAGGTGTGCTGGTGCCCGTGCGGGGGGACGACCACGTCGGCTACCTCGAGCTCGGCCCGGGCGGCGAGACCCGGCGAGTGCCCGCTCACCTGCCGCCCGGGGACCTGGTGGTGCCGCTGGCCGGCGGCCTGCTCGCGCTGCCCGGCTGGCCCGAGCGCGACGACCTCGGCGAGCCGCACCCGACGGTGTCCATCGTGGACAGTGACACCGGCGCGGTCCTTCAGCACCAGCGGTTGCGCGCGGAGGTGCGTGGCATCGTCGCCGGCGTCGGCGGGCTGGTCGCCGTCGCGAGCAGCCCGACCTGGGAGTACTGGACGAAGTACCACGGCTGGCCGGGCTTCGACCTGCGCGACGACTGCACCGTGCTGGTCCTCGACGCGGGCGGCCCGCGGGGGACGTGGACGGCGGGCCGGCCCATCACCGGCCCGCTCGCCGTCGCCGCGAACGGGGATCTGCTCGTCCCCGTGTCGGGGGAGCTGGTCAGCCTGGGCTGACGGCCGCGGGGGCGCGGTCCGCCAGGATCGCCGCCACCCCGCGCACCGTGCGGGTCCGGTAGAGGTCGACCACCGCCAGTTCGCCCAGGCCCGCGCGGCGGATGCCGTCCACGATCGTGAACGCCAGCAGGGAATTGCCGCCCGTCAGGAACAGGTCGTCGTCCAGGCTGACGGCGCGGCCCAGGGCGCCCGCCCACAGCTCGCCGACCTGGCGTTGCAGATCGCTCGCCTCGGCCGCGTCCACCAGGCCGAAGTCTTCGCCGTGGGGCTCGGGCAGGCGGGCCGGGTCGAGCTTGCCGTTGGCGTTGACCGGCAGGCCGTCCAGCTCGGTCATCGTCTCCGGCACCATGTAGTCCGGCAGCCGCTCGCGGAGCCGCCGGTTGAGCTCGGGGAGGTCCAGCCCGGTGCCGGCCACGTAGGCGTCCAGCCGCTCCGAGCCCGCGCCCTCGCCGCGCCGGCGCACGACGACCGCCGCCGCGCGGACGCCGGGGGCCGACAGCATGGCCGCGCGGATCTCGCCCAGCTCGACGCGGTGGCCGCGGATCTTGACCTGGTCGTCGAGGCGGCCCAGGTACTCCAGTTCGCCGTCGGGCAGGACGCGGCCGCGGTCGCCCGTGCGGTACCAGCGGGCGCCCGAGCGGCCCAGGAACCTGGCCGCGGTCAGCTCGGGACGCCGGTGGTAGCCGTCGACGATGCCGGCGCCGCCGAGCAGGATCTCACCCGGCACGCCCGGGGGCAGCCGCCGGCCGTGCTCGTCGACGACGTCGACCCGCCAGCCGGGGACGGCCCGGCCGACCGAGCGGCTGCCCGCCGCCGCGGCCGCGCGGGTGACCGGGTGCCAGGTGCACGCGACCGTCGTCTCGGTGATGCCGTACATGTTGATCACCTGGCAGCGCTGTTCCGGGTACCGCTCGAACCACCGCAGCATCAGCGCCATGTCGAGCGGTTCGCCGCTGAACACGAGCAGCCGCACGGAAAGCCGCTCGGCGCGGTCGGCGTCGACCGCCGCCAGCTGGGTGAACACCGACGGCGTCTGGTTGAGGACGGTGACCTCCTGCGCGGACAGCAGGTCGTGCAGCGCGTGCGCGTCACGGGCGGTCTCTTCGGGGACGATCACCAGCCGGCCACCGGTGGTCAGGCAGCCGAAGATCTCCCAGACCGAGAAGTCCCACGAGTAGGTGTGGAACAACGCCCAGACGTCGGCCGTGCCGAAGCCGAACCCGAACACCCGGGCGGCGTCGAGCAGGCTGCAGATCCGCCGGTGCGCCACCACCACGCCCTTGGGCTGCCCGGTGGACCCCGAGGTGTAGATCAGGTACGCGCCGTCGTCGGCGGTCCCGGCCGCCACGAACGGCTCCGCCCGGTCCGTCCACACGCCGTCGTCGACGACCAGCGTGGGCGGTCCCAGCTCGGCGGGGAAGTCCGCGAGGACGAGCGACACTTCCGCGTCCTCGGCGATCTGCCGCAGCCGGGCGGGCGGGTTGCCCGGCGCCAGCGGGACGTAGGCGGCGCCCGTCTTCAGCACCGCGAACATCGCGGCGATCAGCAGTGGCGACCGGGCGAAGCTCAGGCCGACGCGGCTGCCCGGGCCGCAGCCGTGCTCGGCGAGCCGGGCGGCGAGGACGTCCGCGGCGTGGCCGAGCTCCCGGTAGGACACCGCGCGGTCCCCGGCCGTCACGGCGATCGCGTCGGGATGTGCCAGCACCCGGCGCTGGATCAGCTCGTGGAGCGTGTGTTCGCCGTCGAGCCAGGCGGGGGCGGCTTCCCCGGGCAGCACCGGCGCCGGGTGCTCGCCGGCGGTCAGGCCGGCCGAGCCGATCGCGGTGCCGGGCTTCCGGACGAAGTGCTCCAGCAGCACGCCGACGCCGTGCAGCAGCCACCGCGCCGCCGTCTCGTGCACGAGTTCGCGCCGGAACCGGCAGCGCAGCCGGCGCGGGTCGGCGACGTCGAGGTCGAGCACCAGCGGAAAGCCCGGCACACCGATCGCGACCGGCGCCGGCCCGTCGTCGGCCGAAGCGCCGACGAAAAGTGTTGTGCGGTAACGCGAAGCGGGGAGCTCTTCGTCGACCGGGAGGATCCAGGTGCGGTGCCCGCGGTCGTCCGGCACCGCGACCCGCGGGGTCTCCCCGGAGAAGCGGGCCAGCACCGCGGCGGTCGCGGCCGCGAGCGTCCGCGCGTCGGCGGAGGCGCCCGCCGGGAGCGGCGCGCGCACCTCGCCGGTGCCGGATCCGCCGGTGCCGTAGGACATCCACTCGTCGCTCATCGGGCTCCCTCCCGCACCGGGACGTCGAACCAGCCGGCGAGCAGGTCCAGCAGCGCGGTCGCGTCCGGCAGGAAGTACATGTGGTCGCCCGGCAGCTCGGCGACGTCGAAGGACCGGGTCGTCACCCGCGCCCAGCCGGCCAGGTCCGCGCGGGAGACCAGAGTGTCGTCCGCGCCGCGGATCGCCAGCACCGGCACCGGCAGCGAGGAGTCCGCGGGCGCCAGGTACGCCTCGCGCGCCAGGAGATCCGCGCGCAGCGGCGGCAGGAGGATGTCGCGCAGCTCGGGCTGCGCCAGCGCGGGGTGGGTGTAGCCGATCAGCCGCTCGACGGCCTTGACGAACTCCTCGCCGTCGAGGTCGCGCAGGCCCAGTTCCAACGGGGTCACCGGATCCGGCGCGCCGCTGACGACCAGGCCGGCCAGCCGGAACTCGTCCGTCGCGGCGATCAGCCGGGCCACCTCGAACGCGACCGCGGCCCCGGAACTGTGGCCGAACAGGCCGATTTCGCCGCCGGCCACGGCGGTGCGCCGGATCTGGCCGAGCACGTGCCGGGCCGCGGCGGCGACGTCTTCGTGCGGCGGCAGGCCGAACTGCTCCTCGCGGCCGGCCAGCTGCACCGGGCAGATCTCGATCACGGCGTCCCGCGGCGGTGTCCAGGAACGGTAGACACTCGCGCCGGCGCCGGCGAAGGGACAGCAGTAGAACTTCATGGTTCCCGACGCTAGCCGCGCGGCTCGTGGCGCTCTGCCAGTTCCGCGGTCGCTTTTCGCGGGACGGGCATTCTGCCAGGACGGCGCCTCCTAACCTGGCCGCAGGAACAGAACTGCCCCGGGAAAAAGAATCCGATGGTTTTCCGGCCGTGGCCGAGTTTCGAAGGAAAGGGAATTGTCGACGTGAAGCTGCTGCTGGAACAGCCGGCCCCGGTGGGCACCAGGTTCGAAGCGTACGGCCCGAGCAAACTCGACGAAATCCTCAAGCGGTTCCCGGTCCCGGAAGGGCTCGCCGAGACCATCCGCCTCTTCTCCCTCGTACTGCCGTTCCGGGTGAACGAGTACGTGCTGACCGAGCTGATCGACTGGGCGAACGTGCCGGACGACCCGATCTTCCAGCTGGTGTTCCCGCAGAACGGGATGCTTTCGAAGGAGGACGAGCACGATCTGGCCGAAGCGGCCACCGGACCGGGCCGGCGGGCCGGCCTGCCCGTCGTCGTGCGGCGGATCCGCCAGAGCCTCAACCCGCACCCGTCGGGCCAGCTGGAGCTGAACGTCCCCACGCTCGACGGCGACGAGCTCGGCGGCCTGCAGCACAAGTACCGGCACACGGTGCTGTACTTCCCGCAGCAGGGCCAGACCTGCCACACCTACTGCACGTACTGCTTCCGCTGGGCGCAGTTCGTCGGCGAGAAGGACCTGCGGTTCGCGGTGAAGGAGGCCGACCAGCTCGTCGAGTACCTGCGGGCCCACCCGGAGGTCACCGACGTGCTGGTCACCGGCGGCGACCCGATGGTGATGTCGGCCGAGCGGCTGCGGGTGCACCTCGAGCCGCTGCTGGCGATCCCCACCGTCCGCACGATCCGGATCGGCACCAAGTCGGTCGCGTACTGGCCACAGCGCTTCGTGACCGACGCCGACGCGGACGCCGTGCTGCGGCTCTACGAGGACGTCGTCGCCTCCGGGCGCACGCTCTCGGTGATGGCGCACTACAGCCACGAGCGGGAGCTGGCCACCGACGTCGCCGGGCAGGCGATCAAGCGGATCCTCGGCACCGGCGCGCGGGTGTACTGCCAGTCGCCGCTGATCGCGCACGTCAACGACGACGCGGCCGCCCTGGCCGGGCTGTGGAGCACCGAACTGGCCCTCGGCGCCGTGCCGTACTACATGTTCGTCGCCCGCGACACCGGGCCGCACGACTACTTCAAGGTGCCGCTCGCCCGCGCCCACGACCTGTTCGCCGCGGCGTACGGCCGGCTGCCCGGGCTCGCCCGCACGATCCGCGGGCCGGTGATGTCGGCGACGCCGGGCAAGGTCGTCGTCGACGGCACGGTCGAGCTCGGCGGGCAGCGGCTGTTCCAGCTGCGGTTCCTGCAGGCCCGGCGGCCGGGACTGACCGGAAGGCCGTTCTTCGCCCGCCACGACCCGGACGCCGCCTGGCTCGACGAGCTGGAGCTGCTCCCGGACACCGCGCCCGACCTGGTCGAGGCCGTCCGCTCGCAGCACCTGGTGCGAGGAGCGGGGGAGTGACCGCCGGGCACGCCGTCTCGCCGAACCTGGCGCTCGACGAGGCCGTCAACCGCCGCCACGCGGCCGGGCAGCCGCTGATCCACCTCGGCTTCGGCGAGTCCCGCCTGCCGTTGCCGGACTTCCTCGCCGACCGGCTGCTCGCCGGCGCGCGGCGCACCGCCTACGGGCCGGTCGCGGGCGCGGACGACAGCCGCGCGGCCGCGGCCGGCTACTTCACCCGCCGGGGCCTGCCGACCGAGCCGGACCAGGTCGTGCTGGCGCCCGGGAGCAAGCCGCTGCTGCTGGCGCTGATGGCCGCCGTCGACGGCGCGGTCGTCCTGCCGCAGCCCTGCTGGGTCACCTACGCCCCGCAGGCGCGCCTGTTCGGCCGGCCGGTGCTCGAGGTGCCGATCCCGGCCGGCTGCGGCGGGGTGCCGGACCCCGACCTGCTGCCGGGGGCGCTGCACGCGTTCCGGGCGGCCGGCGGACGCCCCCGGATGCTGCTGCTGACGTCGCCGGACAACCCCACCGGCACCCACGCACCGCCCGGCGTCGTGCGGCGGCTCTGTGAGATCGCCGAGGCCGAGGACCTGCTGATCGTCTCCGACGAGATCTACCGCGACATCCTGCACGACCCGGCCGCGGCGTACGCCAGTCCCGCCGAGTTCGTCCCCGAACGCACGGTCGTGACGTCCGGGCTGAGCAAGAGCCTCGCGCTCGGCGGCTGGCGGATCGGCTTCGCCCGGTTCCCGGCCACCGGTGGCGGCCGGGAGCTGCGCTCGACCGTGCTGGGCCTGGCCAGCGAGATCTGGTCCACCCTGGCGGGCCCGATGCAGGAGGTCGCCTGCCTGGCGCTGAGCGAGCCGCCCGAGGTGACCGCGCACCTGCGGGCCAGTACCCGCCTGCACGGCGCCGTGGCGGGCGGGGTGCACCGCGTGGTCACCGAGGCCGGTGCGACCTGCCGGCGGCCGACCGGCGGCTTCTACGTCTACCCCGACTTCGAGCCGGCGCGTGACGTGCTGGCCGGGAAGGGCGTCACCGGGTCGGCGTCCCTGCAGGAGTACCTGATCGACGAGCTGGGCGTGGCCGTCCTCGGCGGCGAGCACCTCGGCGACGACCCCCGCGCGCTGCGGTTCCGCGCCGCGACGAGCCTGCTGTACGGCGCCGACGACGAGCAGCGCTGGGCCGCCCTGCGGTCCCCGGAGCCGCTCACGCTGCCGCACATCGCCGAGACGCTCGACTCCCTCCGTGCCGCTTTCGAGAAGCTGACCAGCTGAATCAGGCAACAACTCGGCAAAGACCACCTCGAGGGCTCGCGCGGCCCTTAAGGTGGTCTTAACATTTGTGGAAGAACCGTGGCTTCGCGGAGTTCGGCTGCCGGCCGGACTTGTCAACCCGGGGACCGGATTCGAGAAGAACCTCCAAACTCCCGCACCGAACCGTTCGGTGGGTGCGGTCACCGTACGGTCACCCGAAGTGCCACAGGATTAGGCCGTACTCACCCGTTCGCGTTGACGCCGGTGACGGCCCGTTCCTAGGGTGACTCTCGACGGTGGTGATGCCCGGCGCACTCGGCGCCGTACCACTCGTTCCCGCATCGCACGACGACGAACCGGGGGTTTTCCATGTCCGAAAGCCGGCTCCACGGCTCCGTGCTCGACGAAACCGCGCGCACCGCATTCCCGCTCGGCCGGGAACGGGAAATCGGCGGCGAATACCAGCGAATGTTTTCTTCGTTCCTGGACAACTCGGACGTCTCTTCGGCGATTCTCGACGACCGGCTGCGCGTGCTCGCGGCGAACCGCGAACTGCTGACCCTGTTCGGCCGGAGCGCGGCCGAGGTCTGCCAGGCCGACCTGCCCACCCTGCTGCACCCGTTCGTGTCCGAGCGCGTTCAACGCCGCCTCTCGCGGCTCGTGCTGCAGGGCGAGCGCGGGTTCCGCGAGCGGTTCACCCCGCTCGTGCCCGCCGCGGGCGGCCTGCCCGTGACGCTGATCGCCGCCGCCCTGCCCGGCCGGGGTCCCGGCGCGGTGCTGCTGCTGTTCCTGCCGGACCGCGTGCAGCGGCGCACCTTCGACCCGGCCGGGCGCACCCGGGCGATGAGCGAGATCGAGACGCAGATCCTGCAGGGCATCGCGGCCGGCGCCAGCACGGCCGAGCTCGCCCGGCGGCTGTACCTGTCCCGCCAGGGCGTGGAGTACCACATCCACCGGATGCTGCGCGGCCTGAAGGTGCGGAACCGGACCGAGCTCGTCTCGCGTGCCTACGTCAACGGCCTGCTGGCCCCGGACGTCTGGCCGCCGCAGGTGCTGGCGGGCCGTCCGGTCGCCGGTCAGGCCGCCGCGGCCCGGTAGATCCGCGTCCCCGCGGGGATCGCGAGCGCCAGCACGACGGCCAGCACGAGGAGCGCGATCGGCGTCGCGTTCCGCTGGGGGAAGCCGGCGCCGGCGGTGACCAGGTCCGGGTTGCCCCACAGGCGGCGGCAGGCGGCCACGACCGAGCTCACCGGGTTCCACTCGGACACCGCGGCGAGCCAGCCCGGCAGGCCGCGCAGCGGCACGAAGGCGTTCGACACGAAGGACCCGACGACCATGACCAGGGCGGCGATCGCGCTGATCGCCTCGGCGCCGCGGGTGGTGAGGCCGATGAGGACACCGAGCCAGAGCATGGCGTACGCGAACAGCAGGAGCAGCCCGAACCCGGCCAGCCCGGGCAGCAGTCCACTGTGGATCCGCCAGCCGATGACGTACGCGATCCCGGTGGTCGCGGCGATCCCGGCCGCGGCCAGCACGAGGTCCGAAAGCGTGTGCCCGAGCAGGACCGCCGAGCGGGGGATCGGCAGCGAGCGGAAGCGGTCGGCGAGGCCGCCGGCCAGGTCGTCGGCGATGCCGAGCCCGCTGGTGGCCACCAGCGTCAGGCCGACCTGGGCGGCGACGCCGGCGGTCAGGTAGTCGACGTAGGGTGCACCGCCGGGCAGCGTGATCGAGCCGTCGAAGAGGAACCCGAGCACCAGCACCAGGCTGACCGGCATGAGCAGGACGCCGACGATCTTCGCGGGGGAGCGGACCGTCGCGCGCAGCCGGCGTCCGGTCAGCGCCGCGACGTCGCTGAGGAGAGTGCTCATCGGTGGGTCCCCGCTTCCGAAGTCTTGGTGATGGCGAAGAAAACGTCGTCGAGCGACGGCCGGCGCAACGCGAAGTCCAGCACGGCGATGCCGTTCGCGTGCAGCTTTCCCGCCACCGCGGCGATGCCCGCCGTGCCGTCGGGGACGGGCGCGCTCAGCTTGCCGTCGGCGACCTCGACCGGGCCGCCGAGGCTCGCGAGGATTTCTCCGGCCTCGCGAGCCCGCGCGGGGTCGGTGACGGACACTTCGAGCCATTCGCCGCCGACGTCGCGCTTGAGCTGTTCGGGACTGCCTTCGGCGACGACCTTGCCGGCGTCGATGACGACGACGCGGTCGGCGAGCCGGTCGGCCTCTTCGAGGTACTGCGTGGTGAGCAGCACCGTGGCGCCGGCCGCGGCCTGGTCGCGGATGGCGGCCCAGAGCACGGCCCGGCTGGCCGGGTCCAGCCCGGTCGTCGGCTCGTCGAGGAACACGACCGGCGGGCGGGAAACCAGGCAGCTGGCCAGATCCAGCCGCCGGCGCATGCCGCCCGAGTACGTCCGGACCTGCCGGTCGGCGGCGTCGGTGAGGTCGAACTGCGCCAGCAGCTCGGCGGCGCGCGCCCGGGCGTTCCGGCGTCCGATGTGGAGCAACGTGCCCAGCAGCACCAGGTTTTCGCGCCCGGTCAGCCGGTCGTCGACCGCGGCGTACTGCCCGGTGAGCCCGATCCGCGTGCGCACCTCGGCCTGCTGCCGCACGACGTCGAGCCCGGCGACGAACGCGCGGCCGGAGTCCGGGACCAGCAGCGTGGAAAGGATCCGCACGGTCGTGGTCTTGCCCGCGCCGTTGCGCCCCAGCACCCCCAGCACGGTGCCCGCCGGTACGTGGAGGTCCACCCCGCGCAACGCTTGGTGGCTGCCGTACCGTTTGGTCAGTCCCTCGGTTTCGATCGCAGCGGTCACTCCTCGGCCCTTCCCTTCCGGCGACGGCGCGGGCCCCAGTCCAGCAGCGCGCCCGCTTGCCGCCCGCCAGCAGTGGTGGCGGAATGCAAGGGGCGGCGCGGTTAGCGTCGTTCCCGCAAGCCACCGAAGCCCGGGAACACGGGCGGAAACGGAGGGGACAATGCCGGAGCGGAACGAAATTCCTCCCTTCGCGGTCATTCCCGGCCGGCAGGTTTCCCAGGTCCTGTCCGGGAACGAGAAGAAGGTCGTCGACCTCGTCGAGGCGGCCTACCGCCGGCACGGCGAGGGGAACACGGTCAACCCGCCGTCCTACTTCCTGCGTTTCCCGGACCGCCCGGACTCGCGGATCATCGCGCTGCCCGCCTCGCTCGGCGGGGACGACGGCATCGACGGTCTCAAGTGGATTTCCAGCTTCCCCGGCAACGTCGCGAACGGGCTGCCGCGCGCGTCGGCCGTGCTGATCCTCAACGACCCGGCCACCGGGTATCCGCTGGCCTGCCTGGAAAGCTCCATCATCAGCGCCGCGCGCACGGCGGCCTCGGCCGCGCTGGCCGCGGCGGTGCTCAGTGAGGTCCGCGGCCGGCCGCGCCGCGTCGGCTTCGTCGGCGGCGGCCTGATCGCCCGGTTCATCCACACCTACCTGCAGGCGACCGGCTGGGAGTTCGACGAGATCGGCGTGCACGACACGCACCCGTCGTCGGCCGCGGGGTTCCGCGACTACCTGGCGGGCACGGGCACGACCGCGCGGATCACCGGCCACGACGGCGCCGAGAGCCTGATCCGCGCCAGCGACCTGGTCGTGTTCGCCACCGTCGCCGCCGAGCCGTACGTGACCGACGTCGACTGGTTCGCCCACGACCCGCTGGTGCTCAACGTCTCGCTGCGCGACATCGCGCCGGAGATCGTCCTGGTCTCCACCAACGTCGTCGACGACGTCGACCACTGCCTCAAGGCGAACACCTCGCCGCACCTGGCCGAGCAGCTGACCGGGGACCGGGGCTTCCTGTCCGGCACCCTGTTCGACGTGCTGACCGGCCGGCTCGAACCGCGGGCCGGCCGCCCGCTGATCTTCTCGCCGTTCGGTCTCGGGGTCCTCGACCTCGCCGTGGCGAAGTACGTGTACGAGGAAACCGCCGCGGCGGGGGACCTTTCGGTGGTGGACGGCTTCTTCCACGAGCTGGACCGGCACCGGGCCGCGGCTCGCTGACACGAATAGGGGTTGTGCGTGCCCATCATCTCGGCTCCGCAGGAATACAACGAAGAGAACCTGTACGTGGACCTCCGGCCGGTCTTCGGGCCCGCCCTGTACCTCAAGTGCGAGGCGTTCAACTTCGCCGGCTCGGTGAAGCTGAAGGCGGCGCTGGAGATGATCACGAGCGCGGAGCGGCGCGGCCTGCTCGCGCCCGGCGCGACGCTCGTGGAGTCCTCCTCGGGCAACCTCGGCGTCGCGTTGAGCATGATCGCCGCCGACCGCGGCTACGGCTTCGTCTGCGTGACCGACGCGCGCTGCAACGAGGCGACCCGGCGGATGATGGCGGCGTTCGGGGCCCGCGTGCACGTCGTCACCGAGCCGGCCGCGGAGGGCGGGTTCCTCGGGGCGCGCATCGCGCAGGTCAAGGAGCTGTGCGCGCGCAACGGGTACTTGTGGCTGAACCAGTACGGGAACCCGGACAACTGGATGGCGCACTACCTCACCACCGGGCCGGCCATCGCCCGCCAGTTCCCCGACGTGGACGTGCTGTTCGTCGGCGCGGGCACCACCGGGACGCTGATGGGCTGCGCCCGCTACTTCCGCGACGCCGGGAGCTACCCGCGGATCGTCGCGGTGGACGTCGAGGGGTCGGTGACCTTCGGCCGGCCGCCCGCGCGCCGGCTGATCCCGGGGCTGGGCACCAGCGTCCGCCCGCCGATCCTCAACGAGTCCTATGTGGACGAAGTGGTGCACGTGGGCGAGCCGGACGCGGTCCGCCGGTGCCGCCAGCTCGCCCGGCGGGGTTTCCTGTTCGGCGGGTCGACCGGCACGGTGGTCGCGGGCGCGCTGGCCTGGCTGGAGGGCAACGCCGGGCGGACGCCGCTCAAGGCGGTCGCCGTCGCACCGGACTTCGGCGAGCGCTACCTCGCCACCGTCTACGACGACGCCTGGGTCCGCGAGTCCTACTGGCCCGAATACGAACCGGCTTACGAAGACGGCCGCCTGTCTGCGCTGAACGCCGCGCACTGATCGGGGAGAACGCCAGCATGTCGCAGAACCTGCCGCTGTCCGCCGCGCAGCTCGAAGTCTGGTACGCCCAGCAGCTCGACCCGGGCAACCCGATCTGGAACATCGCGGAGTACTACGAGATCGACGGGCCGCTGCGCGAGGACGTCTTCACCGACGCCGTGCGCCGCGCGGTGACCGAGGCGGACTGCCTGCGCGTGCGGTTCGAAGCCGACGGCGACACCGTGCGCCAGGTCGTCGAGCCGCTGACCGGGTCGCCGCTGGAGCTGCTCGACGCGCGCGCGGAGGCCGACCCGGCCGCGCACGCGCTGGAGTGGATGCGGGCCGACGTGCGCCGGCCGGTGGACCCGGCGGACCCGGAGTCGGCGTTGTACACCATGGCGCTGATCCGGCTGGACGAGGAGAAGCACTACTTCTACACGCGCGCGCACCACGTCCTCTGGGACGGCTTCAGCGAGGCCGTGTTCGCCCAGCGCGTCGCCGCGATCTACACGGCACTCGTCGAAGACCGCGATCCGGCCGAGGGGGCGTTCGAGCCGCTTTCGGTGCTGCTGGCCGACGAACAGTCCTATTCGGACTCCAAACAGGCCGAAAAGGACCGGGAGTTCTGGGCCGGCCGCTTCCCGGAGACGCCGGAGCTGACCACCGTGTCGACGCGCCCGGTGGTCCCCGCGGACAGCTTCCTCCGCCGCGGCGCGAGCCTGGACGCGGCCGCCGTCGAGCACCTGCGCGCCCTGGCGTGGGAGGACCGGGCGGCGTGGCCGACGTTCGTGATCGCCGCGGTCGGCGCCTACCTGCACCGGCTGACCGGCGGCCCGGAGGTCCTCCTCTCGCTGCCGGTGACCTCCCGCACCACCGACGCGACCCGCGCGATCCCCGGCATGCGCGCCAACGTGCTGCCGCTGCCCCTGGCCATCCGCCCGGCGATGACCCGCGGCGAGCTGCTCGGCCACGTCGGCAGGGAGGTCCGCCGGACCCTCAAGCACCAGCGCCACCGCGGCCGCGAGGTGCGGTCGCTGATCGGCCTGCCGGCGACCGACACCCGGCCGTTCGGGCCGGAGCTGAACGTCGCGTCCTTCGTGGCGGAGCTGCGGTTCGGCCCGTGCCCGGGCCGGACGCACAACCTGTCCACCGCGCCCAACGACGACCTCTCCATCACCGTGCACGACAACGAGGACGGCGGCCTCCAGGTCCTCTTCGACGGCAACCCGAAGCTCTACACCGCGGCCGCCCTCGACCGGCTGGCCCACCGGTTCCTCGCCTACCTGCGCGACCTGGGGGACTGGCCGGCGGACCGGGCGCTGGGCGGGATCGACGTGCTCGACCCGGGCGAGCGCGAGCTGCTGGCCCGGTGGACCGGCACCAGCGGCCCCCCGGAATTCACCGGCGTCGTCGAGCAGGTCGGCGCGATCGCCACCGCGCGGCCGGACACGGTCGCGGTGGTCGACGACGCCGGTGAGACCACCTACGCGCAGCTGTGCGGCCGGGCGGCCGCCATCGCGCGGCAGCTGGCCGGGCGCGGACTGGCCAAGGGCGACCGCGTCGGCATCCTCGACGGGCCCGGCAGCGGCTTCATCGCGGCGATGCTCGGCACCTGGGCAGCGGGCGGCGCGTACGTCCCGCTCGACCCGCGGGCCCCGGCCGCGCGCACCGCGCAGCTGATCGCCGAAAGCGAGGCCTCGGCGGTGATCGCGGCCCCGGCGTACCGGGACGCCGCCGTCGCGCTCGGCGTCGACCCGGTGGTCCCGGACGGGACCGCCGGCCGGCTGGGCGAAGCCGTACCGGCCGAGGTCGACGACCTCGCCTACGTCATCTTCACCTCCGGCTCCACCGGCACGCCCAAGGGCGCGATGGTCACCCACGGCGGGATGGTCAACCACCTCCGGGCCAAGATCGACGACCTCGGCCTGAGCGGCGCGGACGTCGTGGTGCAGAACGCGCCGCTGTCGTTCGACATCTCGGTCTGGCAGATGGTCTGCGCCCTGGTGCTCGGCGGCCGCGTGCGCGTGGTCGGCCGGGAGGTCGCCGGCGACCCGGCCGCCCTGTTCGGGCTCACCGCCGGTGAGAACGTGTCGATCCTCGAGGTCGTGCCCTCGCTGCTGCGTGCCGCGCTCGACTCGTGGGACGACGGCGCCGCCGTGCCGGAGCTGCCGGTGCTGCGCGAGCTGGTGGTGACCGGCGAGCCGCTGCCCCCGGACCTGTGCAAGCGGTGGTTCGACCGGTTCGCCGGGATCCCGCTCGTCAACGCCTACGGCCCGACCGAATGCGCCGACGACGTCACGCACGCGGTGCTCACCGCGGACAGCTCGCTCGACGGCCCGCGGGTGCCGATCGGGGAAGCCGTGCGCAACACCCTGCTCTACGTCCTCGGCGACGGCCTGCGCCCGGTGCCGCCCGGCGTCCCGGGCGAGCTGTACGTCGCCGGGCACGGGGTCGGCCGCGGCTACCTGGCCGACCCCGGCCGCACCGCCACGACGTTCGTCCCGGACCCGTACCAGCCCGGCTCGGGCGCGCGGATGTACCGCACCGGCGACATCGTGCGCCACCGGGCCGACGGGCAGCTGGAGTTCCTCCGGCGCCGCGACCGCCAGGTCAAGATCCGCGGCCACCGCATCGAGATCGGCGAGGTCGAGGTCGCGCTGCGCGCGCTGCCCGGCGTCACCGACGCCGTGGTGGTCGTCGGCGCCGACCGCGCCGGCCAGAAGCGGCTCGTGGCCTACGTCGTCGGCGACGGCGACGCCGAACAGTGGCGCACCGCGACGGCCGAACGGCTGCCCGGTCACCTGGTGCCCTCGGTGTTCGAGGCGTTGGCGGCGCTGCCGCTGACGCCGAACGGCAAGGTCGACCTCAAGGCGCTGCCCGAGCCCACCGTCGACACCACGACGGAGGTCCGTGCCCCGCGGACCGTGCACGAGGAACTGGTGACCACGGCGTTCGCCGAGGTGCTCGGCGTGGCGCGGGTGGGCGCCGACGAAAGCTTCTTCGACCTCGGCGGGCACTCGCTGCTGGGGACCAAGCTGATCGGGAAGCTGCGCCGCGCCACCGGGATCGAGCTGTCGCTCAAGGACCTCTTCGGCGCGCCGAAGGCCGCGGACCTGGCCGCCCTGCTCGACGGCCCGGTCCGGCCGCGGCCGCCGCTCGAGCGCGCCGAGCGGCCCGCGCGCATCCCGCTTTCGCCCGCCCAGCAACGGTTGTGGTTCCTCGACCGGCTGGAGGGCCCGAGCGGCACCTACAACGTCCCCGCGGTCACCCGGCTGAAGGGCGACCTCGACCTCGACGCCATCGAGCACGCGGTCTGGGACCTCATCGCCCGGCACGAGACGCTGCGCACGATCATCCCGGACGAGGGCGGCGAACCGCGTCAGGTCGTGCTCGCGCCCGAGGACGCCCGGCCGCCGATGGAGATCGTCGAAACCACCGAGGACGACCTCGCCGACGACCTGAACGACGCGGCCGCGCACGTCTTCGACCTGGCCACCGACATCCCGGTGCACCCGGTGCTGTTCGACCTGGCCGACGACGACCACGTGCTGCTGGTCGTGGTGCACCACATCGCCGCCGACGGCTGGTCGGCCGCGCCGCTGGCGCGCGACCTGAGCGAGGCCTACAACGCCCGCGCCCGCGGCCACGCGCCGGACTGGGAACCGCTCGAGGTCCAGTACGCCGACTACACGCTCTGGCAGACGGGCCTGCTCGGCGCCGACGACGACCCGGAAAGCCTGGCCGCCGAGCAGATCGAGTACTGGCGGGCCGAGCTCGTCGGGCTGACCACCGACCTCAACCTGCCGCTGGACCGGCCGCGGTCGGAGAACCGGACGCCGCAGGGCGACACGATCCACTTCCGGATCGACGCGGGGCTGCACGCCGGGGTCGCCGAGCTGGCCAGGGCGGCCAAGGCCACGCCGTTCATGGTCGTGCAGGCCGCGCTCGCGACGCTGCTGTCGCGGATCGGCGGCAGCACGGACATCGCGCTCGTCAGCCCGGTCGCCGGCCGCGCCGAGCCGGTGCTCGACCCGCTGGTCGGGCTGTTCCTCAACACCGTGCTGCTGCGCAGCGACCTGTCCGGGGACCCGAGCTTCCGCGCGCTGCTGGAGCGGGTCCGCGAGACCGACCTCGCCGCCTACGCGCACCAGGACGTGCCGTTCGAGCGGCTGATGGAGAACATCCGGCCGGCGCGCTCCGGCGGCGGGAAGACGATGTTCGAAGTCATCCTGACCTTCCAGAACAACGAAAAGCCCGAAGTCTCGATGGAGGGCCTGTCCGGGCACTTCGAGCTGGCCACCAACGGCACCGCGAAGTTCGACCTGTCGTTCGACTTCGTCGAGGACTTCGCCGACGGCGCCCCGGACGGGATGACCCTCGGCCTGGAGTACAGCACCGACCTGTTCTTCGAGGAGACCGTGCGCCGGCTGGGCGAGCGGTTCCTGGCCCTGCTCGCGTCGGCCGTCGCCGACCCCGGCCGGGAACTGTCCGCGCTGGACCTGCTCGCCGACGGCGAGCGCGAGACGCTGCTCGGCGACTGGAGCAAGCGCGCGGCCGCCGTGCCGGAGCTGCTGACCGGCCTGCCCGTCACGCCGCCCGCACGCCCCCGCGTGTACCTGCTCGACGACCGGCTCCGGCTCGTCCCGCCCGGCGTGGAGGGCTGGTGGTACGTCGGCTCCGGGCGCCCGTTGACGACCACCGAGGCCGAGGCGGCGCTCGTCGCCACGACGCTCGTGCCCAGCCCGTTCGGCAAGGCGGGCACGCGGATGGCCGCGACCGGCCGCCGCGGCCGGTGGACCCGCTACGGCGAGCCAGAGGTGTTCGAGCCCGTCCAGCCACGGACGCCCGTTCGGGAGGCCGAGCCGGAAGGCCCGCGGTCCCAGGAGGCGCGCAACGCGCGTGAAGAGGCGCTGTGCCGGCTCTTCGCCGAGGTGCTCGGCCGCGAGAGCGTCGGCATCGACGACAACTTCTTCGAGTGCGGCGGCCACTCCCTGCTCGTCACCAAGCTGGTCGGCCGGATCGAGGCCGTCCTGCACGCCGGGCTGAGCATCCGCGACGTCTTCGAGAACCAGACGCCGGCCCGGCTCGCGGCCCGGCTCGGCGGCACCACCACCCGGCCGCCGCTGACCGCGGGGCCGCGACCCGAACGCGTGCCGCTGTCGTTCTCCCAGCAGCGGTTGTGGTTCCTCAACCAGTTCGAGGGACCGGGGGCGACCTACAACATCCCGATCGCCCTGCGGTTGAGCGGAAAGCTCGACGCCGGCGCGATGCGGGCGGCGTTGCGCGACGTCGTCGAGCGGCACGAAGTGCTGCGCACGGTGTACCCGCAGATCGACGGCGAAGGCGTCCAGCGCGTTCTTCCCGCGGTCGAGGTGGGACTCCCGGTCGTCGAGACCTCGCCGGACCGGCTCGACGCGGCGCTGGCCGAGGCCGCGCGAACCGGCTTCGACGTCACGACGGACACCCCGCTGCGGCCGACGCTGTTCGCCGTCGCCCCGGACGAGCACGTGCTGCTGCTGGTGATCCACCACATCGCGAGCGACGGCTGGTCGGCGGCCCCGCTGGCCCGCGACCTGGCCCGGGCCTACGCCCGCCGGCTCGACGGGCTGGCCCCGGACTGGGCGCCGCTGCCGGTGCAGTACGCGGACTACGCGCTGTGGCAGCGTGAGCTGCTCGGCGACGCCGGCGACCCGGAAAGCCTGCAGGCACGCCAGCTCGCGTACTGGCGCGGCGCGCTGGGCGACCTGCCCGGCGAGCTGCCGCTGCCGGCGGACCGCCCGCGTCCGGCGCTGTCGTCCTACCGCGGCGGCATCGTGCCGTTCGCCCTCGACGCGGACCTGCACGGCCGCCTCGACCGGTTCGCGGCCGAGACCGGCTCCACGGTGTTCATGGTGCTGCAGGCGGCCGTGGCGGCGATGCTGGGCAAGTACGGCGCCGGCACGGACATCCCGCTCGGCACGCTGGTCGCGGGCCGCACCGACGACGCGCTGACCGACCTGGCCGGGTTCTTCGTCAACACGCTCGTGCTGCGCGTCGACCTGGCGGGCGACCCGGCGTTCCGGGACCTGCTGGCCCGGGTCCGGGAGACCGACCTCGCCGGGTACGGCCACCAGGACGTGCCGTTCGAACGGCTCGTCGAAGTGCTCAACCCGCCCCGCGTGCGGGCCCGGCACCCGCTGTTCCAGGTCGCGATCACGTTGCACAGCAACGAAACCCCGAGCGTCGAGCTGCCCGGCCTGACGCTGGGCGGCGAGCTGGTCCCGACCGGCACCGCCGACCTCGACCTGCACTTCGAGTTCGCCGAGGAGCGGACCGGGGACAACGCCTGCGAGGGCGTCGCGTCGCTGGTGAAGTACAGCGCCGACCTCTTCGACCGCGAGACGGTCGAACGGCTGGCCGCCGCGCTGGTGCGGTTCCTCGACCGCGCGCTCGCCGAGCCGGAGCTGCCGCTCAGCCGGATCGGGGTGCTCGGCACCGCCGAAGAGCACCGCCTGCTGGTCGAGTGGAACGACACCGCGCGCCCGGTGGAATGGACCGACGTCGTGGCGCGGGTGCGCGAGTTCGCCGAGCGCTTCCCGGCCCGGATCGCGGTCGGCGACGAGCACGGCGAAACGACGTACGCGGATCTCGTGCGCCGGGCGAACGCCGTCACCCACCGCGTCCGCGAGGCCGGGGCGGAGACCGGTTCGCTGGTCGCGCTGCTGGCCGAACCCGGAGCGGGCTACGTCGCCGCGGTGCTCGGCGTCCTCGGCGCCGGGTGCGCCTACCTGCCCCTCGACGGTGCCGCGCCGGTCGCCCGGAACGCCGGCCTGCTCACCGAAAGCGCGCCCGTCGTGCTGCTGGCCGACCCCGCCCACGCGGTGCTCGCCGCCGAAGTGGCGGGGGACCTCCCGGTGCTGACGCTCGACGGCGAGACCGCCGAGCACGCCGAACTGTCCGGTGACGAGCTGGACCTGGCCTACGTCCTCTACACGTCCGGCTCGACCGGACGGCCGAAGGGTGCCATGGTGGCGCGCCGGGGGATGGTCAACCACCTGCTCGCGAAGGTCGAGGACCTCGGGCTCGGCGAGCGCGACGTGGTGGTGCACAACGCCCCGGTCACCTTCGACATCTCGGTCTGGCAGATGCTCGCGCCGCTCGTCGCGGGCGGCCGGGTCCAGGTGACCCCGCGCCGGGCGGCGCGTGATCCCCGCACGCTGTTCGCGACGGTCGCCGAGCACGCCGTCACGGTGCTGGAAATCGTCCCTTCGCTGCTGGCCGCCACCCTCGATTCCTGGGGGATCGAGGGTGGCGCGCCGGTGCTCCCGGCGTTGCGCCTGCTCGTCGTCACCGGGGAGGCGCTGCCGCCGGGGTCCTGCGCGCGGTGGCTCGCGCGGTTCCCGAACGTCCCGCTGGTCAACGCCTACGGGCCGACGGAGTGCTCCGACGACGTCACGCACGCCGTGCTGACGAGCGCGCCGGACGGCCCGCGGACGCCGATCGGCGCGCCGCTGCGCAACACCGCGCTCTACGTCCTCGACGACCACCTGCGGCCCGTGCCGGCCGGGGTGCCGGGCGAGCTGTACGTCGGCGGGCTCGGCGTCGGCCGCGGCTACCTGGCCGACCCCGGCCGCACCGCGGCGACGTTCGTGCCGGACCCGTTCCGGCCGGCGCCGGGGGAGCGGATGTACCGCACGGGCGATGTCGTCGTGCTGCGCCCGGACGACCGGCTCGAGTTCCTCCACCGCCGCGACGACCAGGTCAAGATCCGCGGCAACCGCATCGAGCTCGGCGAGATCGAGACCGCGCTGCGGGCCCTGCCCGAGGTCCGCGACGCCGTCGTGCACCCGCACGGCGACGACCTGGCCGCCTACGTCGTCCTGAGCGGGGAGCTCTCCGACGACGAGCTGCGGAGCGGGCTCGCCCTGGCCGTGCCGGGCTACATGCTGCCGGCGGCCTACGTCCGGTTGGACGCGCTGCCGCTGACCCCGAACGGCAAGGTCGACCGCAAGGCCCTGGTGCCGCCGGGCACCGGCGCGGCGGAGCCCGGCCGGGCCCCGGAAACCGGACGCGAACGACGGCTGCAGGCCCTGTTCGCCGAGGTGCTGGGCCGCGAGGTCGGCGTGACCGGCGACTTCTTCGCCCACGGCGGGCATTCGCTGCTCGCCACCCGGCTGGCCAGCCGGATCCGGACCGAGCTGGACGCCGAGGTGTCCGTCCAGGACCTGTTCGACCACCCGACGGTGGCCGGCCTCGCGGGCCGGCTCGACCAGGCCCGCACCCGGGCCGCGCTGGTGCCGCGGCCGCGGCCCGAGCGCGTGCCGCTCTCGTTCGCCCAGCAGCGGCTGTGGTTCCTCGACCGGTTCGAGGAGCAGCGCGCCGCGTACACGCTGTCCGTCGCGGTGAAGCTGACCGGCCCAATCGACACCGGTGCCCTCGCGGCCGCGTTCGACGACGTCGTCGCGCGGCACGAGAGCCTGCGGACGGTGTTCCCCGAGCACGACGGAGTCCCGTACCAGCAGGTCGTCGAGGCGACCGGGCTCTTCGCCGCCGTCGGCGTCACCGACGGGGAGCTGGACGACGCCGTGCGCACGGCCACCCGGCGGGGGTTCGACCTCGCGGTGGAGCCGCCGCTGCGGGCGACGTTGCTCAGCACCGGCGAGCGGACCCACGTGCTGGTCGTCGTCGTGCACCACATCGCGGCCGACGGCTGGTCGTTCGGGCCGCTGACCCGCGACCTCTCCCACGCCTACGCCGAACGGCTCGCCGGGCGCGTGCCGGAGTGGGCGCCGCTGCCCGTGCAGTACGCGGACTTCGCGCTGTGGCAACGGGATCTGCTCGGCGCCGAGGACGACCCGGAGAGCCTCGCCGCGCGGCAGCTGGACCACTGGCGCACCACCCTGGCCGGCGTGCCCGACCAGCTGGAGCTGCCGACCGACCACCCCCGCCCGGCCGTCGCCGACGGCCGCGGTGACCGCGTGTACTTCGAGCTGGACCGCGAACTGCGCGCCGGGCTCGAACGGCTCGCCGCCGACGCCGGCGTCAGCGTGTTCATGGTGCTGCAGGCCGGGCTCGCCGCGCTGCTGGCGAAGCTCGGTGCCGGCCGGGACATCCCGCTCGGCACCCCGGTCGCCGGGCGCACCGACGACGCGCTCGACGACCTGGTGGGCGTCTTCCTCAACACCCTGGTGCTGCGGACCGACCTCTCCGGCGACCCGACCGTCGCCGAGCTGCTCGCCCGGGTCCGCACGACCGACCTGGCCGCCTACGCCCACCAGGACGTGCCGTTCGAGCGGCTGGTGGACGTGCTCAACCCCGTGCGGTCGCAGGCGCGGACGCCACTGTTCGGTGTGCTGCTCGTGCTGCACAACAACGCCGGCGCCGGCCTCGGACTGTCCGAAGTGGACGCCGAGGTGCTGCCCGGCGGCACCGGCACGGCCCGGTACGACCTGGCGTTCGAGTTCGCCGAGCAGGACGGCGGGTTCGGCGGGTTCGTCGAGTACCGCACCGAGCTGTTCGAGGCCGCGACCGTGACGCGGATGGCGGAGCGGCTGGCCACCGTGCTGCGGGCGATGGCGGCCGATCCGGGCCGCCGCGTGAGCGCGATCGACGTCCTCGACGCCGGCGAGCGCGAGCGGATCCTGGTGGCCCGCAACGACACCGCCCGGGAGCTGCCCGGGACGCCGCTGTTCGAGCGCCTGCGGCAGACGGCCGAGCGGGCCGGGGACGCCGTGGCGCTGGTCGCCGGCGAGACCGAGCTGACCTACGCCGGGCTGTACGCCCGGGTGCACCGGATGGCCCGGCTGCTGGCCCGGCACGGCGCCGGCCCGGAGTCGGTGGTCGCGCTGGTCCTGCCGCGCTCGGCGGACCTGGTGGTCGCGCTGCTCGCGGTGCTCGGGACCGGGGCCGCGTACCTGCCGATCGACCCCGGGTACCCGGCCGAGCGGGTCGCCTTCATGCTCGAGGACGCGGCTCCCGCGGTGGTCGTCACGACGGCGGGCACCGACACGGGCACCGCGCCGCGGGTGCTGGTCGACGACCCCGCCCTGGCGGAGTTCGCGACGACGCCGCTCGCTGCTGCCCGCGTGAAGCCGGACAACCCCGCGTACATCCTCTACACCTCCGGGTCCACCGGCCGCCCCAAGGGCGTCGTCGTGCCCCTCGGCGCGCTGGCGAACCTGCTCGACGACATGGTGTCCCGCACCGCGATCACGACGGCGGACCGGTTCCTCGCCGTCACGACGCCCGGGTTCGACATCGCCAACCTGGAGGTCCTGGTGCCGCTGCTGGCCGGGGCCCGGCTGGTGGTCGCGGCGCCCGACGAGGTCCGCGACCCGGCGGTGCTGGGCGAGCTGATCACCGGCTCGGCGGCCACGATCATGCAGGCGACGCCGACGCTGTGGCAGGAGCTGGCCGAGACGGCGCCGAAGACCCTCGGCGGGCTGCGGGCCCTGATCGGCGGCGAGGCCGTCAGCCGGGCGCTGGCCGACCGGCTGCGCGAGCTCACCTGGAGCGTCACCAACGTCTACGGCCCGACCGAGACGACCATCTGGTCGACCGCGGCGGACCTGACCGCCGTCCCGGACCGGCCGGGCGCCCCGGCGATCGGCGTCCCCCTGGACAACACCCGGGTCTACGTGCTGGACGCGGCGCTGCGGCCGGTGCCGGACGGCGTCCCCGGCGAGCTGTACATCGCCGGCGCCGGGCTCGCGCGGGGTTACCTGAACCGCCCGGGACTGACCGCGCAGCGGTTCGTCGCCGACCCGTTCGGCGCGCCGGGCACGCGGATGTACCGCACCGGCGACCTCGTGCGGTGGGGCACCGACGGGCAGCTCGACTACGTCGGCCGCACCGACCACCAGGTGAAGCTGCGCGGGTTCCGGATCGAGCTCGGCGAGATCGAGACGGCGCTGCTGGCCGTGCCCGGGATCGGCCGGGCCACGGTGGTCGTGCGCGAGGACGTCCCGGGCGACCGGCGGCTGGCCGCCTACGTCGTCGGCGACGGCGCCGACCCGGCCGACGTGCGGGCCCGGCTGGGCCGGACGCTGCCGGACTACATGGTCCCCGCCGCGGTGGTCGTGCTGGAGCGCTTCCCCTTGACCGCCAACGGGAAGCTCGACCGCTCGGCGCTGCCGGCCCCGGCCGTCAAGGCGACCGCGGGCCACGACCGGCTGCGGACCCCGGCCGAAGACGTCCTGTGCGCGCTGTTCGCCGACGTGCTCGGCGCGCCGGCGGTCGGCCTGCACGACGACTTCTTCGCCCTGGGCGGGCATTCGCTGCTGGCGACCCGGCTGCTGAGCCGGGTCCGCGAGCGGCTGGCCGCCGGGCTCGGCATCCGCGACCTGTTCGACCACCCGACGCCCGCGCGGCTGGCCCGGCGGATCGAGACCAGCGCCGGCGGGACGTCCTTCGACGTCCTGCTCCCGCTGCGCCGGGAAGGCAGCAGGGAACCGCTGTTCTGCGTCCACCCGGCGGGGTGCGTCAGCTGGTCCTACCACGGCCTCGCCGCGCACCTGGCCGACCGGCCGCTGCACGGCCTGCAGGCCCGCGGGATCGTCGACGACGCCGGGCTGCCCGCCGACGTCGGCGCGATGGCGGCCGGCTACCTGGCGGAGATCCGCCGGGTCCAGCCGCACGGGCCCTACCACCTGCTGGGCTGGTCGTTCGGCGGGGTGGTGGCGCACGAGATCGCGTGCCGGCTGCAGGACGAGGGCGAGCGGGTCGCGCTGCTGGTCAGCCTCGACAGCGCGCCGGGCAGCGACGACGCCCTGCCGGACGACGAGGAGCTCGCGGCGATCGTGCTGCGGTTCTTCGGCTACCGCGGCGACGAGGAACCGGTGCGCGGCCCCGACTTCGCCGGCCTGCGCGAGCTGTTCGCGCGGGAGGCCAACCCCCTGGCCGAGCTCACCTCGGAGCAGCTGAAGCGGTGTTTCGCCGCCTGGCGCAACAACCTGCGGCTGCAGGCGGAGTTCGTGCCCCGCACCTTCCGCGGCACGCTGCTGCACTTCACCGCGGCGGCCGACGCGGACAACCGCACCGCCGCGGCCTGGACGTCCCATGTGGACGGTGCGATCGCGGTGACCGAACTTCCGGTCGGGCACGACGCCATGACCGGAGCCGAGCCGCTGCGGCGGGTCGGCGAGGGGATCGAAGAGTACCTCGCGAACGAAAGGAGCGATCGGTGACCAACCCCTTCGACGACGAGACGGGCACCTTCCACGTGGTCGTCAACGCCGAAGGCCAGCACGCACTCTGGCCCGCCTTCGCCGAACTGCCCGAGGGCTGGGACCGCGTGCACGGCCCGGAGACCCGCGCGGCCTGCCTCGCCTACGTCGAGGAGAACTGGCGGGACCTGCGTCCGCGCAGCCTCGCCGCGAAGCACGACGGATGAAACCCGAACCGACACCGAAGGAAGAACGAAGATGACCAGCACCGAAACCGCCTCCCGCACCGCCCGCATCAAGGAGATCGTCTGCGACGTCCTCGAGATCGACGAGGACGAGATGACGCCGACCAGCCTCTTCGTCGACGACCACGGCGCCGACTCGCTCCTGGCGATCGAGATCCTGGCGCTGCTGGAGAAGGAGTTCAAGGTGACCATCGAGCAGGCCGAGCTGCCGCGCATGGTCAACCTGACCGCCGTGCACGAAGTGGTCGCGGAGAGCGCGGGATGGTGACGGCCCACCGGGTGGTGCTCACCGGGCTCGGCGCGCTGTCGAGCATCGGCCAGGGCGCGGAAGAGTTCGCGGCGGGCCTGCGGGCCGGGCGCAGCGGCGCGCGCGACATCACCGGGTTCGACACCACCGGGTTCGACCACTCCCGCGGCTGCGAGGTGCGCGGCTTCGAACCCCGCGACTGGATCCGGAACCTGCCCGTCGAGTCGCTGGGCCGGGCGAGCCGGTTCGCGGTGGCGGCGGCCCGGATGGCGATCGACGACGCCGGCGTCGCGCACGACTGGCTGCGGTCGCGCCGGGGGATGGTCGCGATCGGGACCACCGACGGCGAGTCGAACGTGCTCGACGAGCTCGCCGCGGCCGGGATCGACGGCGGCCGGGAAGCACTGGCCCCGAGCGAGGTCCGGCGGGTGCCGCCGACCCGGCTGTCCACGGCGATCGCCCGCGAACTGGGGCTGGGCGACGTCGAGGCGACCACGATCGCGACCGCGTGCTCGGCGGGCAACTACGCGCTCGGCTACGGCTTCGACGCGGTGAAGGCGGGGGAGGTGGACTTCGCGCTGTGCGGGGGAGCGGACGCGGTCTGCCGCAAGACCTTCGCCGGGTTCTACCGGCTGGGGACGATAGCGCCGGACAACTGCCGGCCGTTCGACATCGGCCGCAAGGGCATCCTCACCGGTGAGGGTGCCGGTGTGCTCCTGCTGGAGACGCTGGAGTCCGCGCTCGCGCGCGGCGCGCGGATCCACGCGGAGGTACTGGGGTACGGACTGAACTGCGACGCCTACCACCAGGTGGCGCCGAACCAGGACGGCGTGGCGAACTGCATGCGGCTGGCCCTGGCCGACGCCGGGCTCGACCCGGCCCAGGTCGACCTCGTCTCGGCGCACGGGACGGGCACGAAAGCCAACGACGTCACCGAGTGCGGCGCGATCCACGACGTGTTCGGGGCCGACGTGCCGCGCACGGTGTCGCTGAAGTCGATGCTCGGCCACACCATGGGGGCGGCCAGCGCGCTCGCCGCGATCGCCGGCGCGCTGGCGATCCGGGAAGGCTTCGTGTTCCCGACCATCAACCACGTCGAGACCGACCCGGAGTGCGCGGTCGACTGCGTGCCCAACCACGCCGTCGAAGCCGAGATCGACGTGGTGCAGAACAACGGGATGGCGTTCGGCGGCAACAACGCGAGCGTCGTCCTCGGCCGCTACCCGGCACTGGCGGGCTCGGGCCGGGCCGCCTGACGCGGGCGGTGGGACCAGACGACGCACTGAGGAGTGAGCAGATGAGCGCAACGGCGAGCGGGGCGGTGATCACCGCGTGGTCGGCGGTGTCGCCCTTCGGGATCGACCGCAAGCATTTCCTGGACGGGCTCCGCTCCGGCGAGCCCGCCCGCCGGGCCGCACTGGCCGAAGACGGGGTGCCCGGCGAGCGCGGCCACGTCGTCCCGGACTTCGACATCCGGGAGGTGCTGGGCCGCAAGGGAACCCGCGCGATGGACCGGGTGACGGCGCTGGCCGTGACCGCGGTGGGGCAGGTCTTCGAAACCGGGCCCGCGGCCGGGCCGGGGACCGCGCCCGAGGGCACCGGGCTGGTGCTCGCCACGAGCGGGAGCACGCAGAGCATGATGGACTTCACGCGTTCGTCGCTGCTCGGCGACAAGCCCTACCACGTCGACCCGGCGCGCATGCCCAACACGGTGATGAACTGCGCCGCGGGCCGCTGCGCGATCTGGTACGGGCTGAACGGGCCCAACGTCACCCTCGCCAGCGGCCGGGGTTCGGGCCTGTCGGCGTTCCGCTACGCGACCCGGCTGCTCGCCCGCGGGCGGGCGAGCACCGTGCTGGTGGGCGGGGCGGAGGAGTACTCCGCCGACCGGGCGTGGCTCGACTTCCACAGCCGTGAAGGCGATCCGGCGGCCCGGCCGCTGGGGGAGGGCGCCTGCATGGTGCTGCTGGAGCCGGCCGGAGCCGTGACCGAGGGCCGGCCACAGGCCGAGACGCTCGCGATCACCTCACGGGTCTTCCCGGCCGACGACCTGCGCGAGGCGTCGCGGGAGTGCGTGCTCGCCGCGTTGCGCGAATCCGGCGTCGAGGCGGGGGAGGTCGACGTGGTCGTGCCCTCCGGGCTGTCCGGCCGGTTCGGTGCGCAGGAGAGCGAGGTCCTCGACGCGCTCTTGGCGGGGGCCCGCCGACTCGACCTCGGCGCCCTGATCGGGGACCTCGGTGCCGCGTCGGCGTGCTTCGGGGTGGCGGCGGCGCTCGGCCAGGCCGAGACCGGCGCGCGGCTGGCCGTCGTGACGTCGGCCGACCCGGACGGAACGGTCGCCTGCGGGGTCTTCCGGCTGCCGGGTGACGGGCGTTGACGGCGCCGGCGAGCCCGGTCCGGGGCACGGTCGAAGTGCTCGAGACCGGGGCTCCGGCGGGCGGTGACGGCTGGCACGCGAAGGCCCGGTTCGGGGTCCGCGAGATCGAACCGGTCTTCGCGGGCCACTACCCGGGGTTACCGCTCTTCCCGGGGGTGTGCCTGGTGGAGTGCGTGCACCAGGGCGCGGTCGCGTCCCCGCCGCCCGGCACCGGAGCCCTGCGGCTGGCCGAGCTGGGCTCCGCCCGGTTCGTCGCGGCCGTGGTGCCGGGTGACGTGCTCGACCTGGCGCTGGACTGGCGGCGCGAGGACGGCGGCTGGCGGGTCTCGGCCCGGATCGGCACCGCGCGGGGGCGCGCGGCGACGGTCCGGCTGCACTACACGGAGGACCCGGCGTGATCGGCGGGGCGGGCGTGCGGGAGCTGCTGCCGCACCGGTACCCGATCCTGCTGGTGGACCGGGTCCTGGAACTGGAACCGGGGGTGCGCGCGGTCACCGCCAAGGCCGTGACGGCGAACGAACCGTGGTACGCGACGGTCGGCGAGGACGCCGGCGAGGAGCAACTGGCCTATCCCGACGTGCTGCTCGTCGAGTCGTTCGCGCAGTCGGCCGGCGTGCTCGGCGTCACCGGCGGCGCGTCGGGGGCCGGGCGGGTGACGCTGATCGGCTCGGTGTCCGGGGTTCGCTTCCACCGCAAGGTGTTCCCCGGTGATCTGGTCGAGCACCGGCTGAGCGTGGTCCGCGTGTTCGAAGACAGCGCGATCGTCGCGGGGGAGAGCACGGCGGGCGGGCGCCCGGTGCTCAGCGTCGAGCGCATGGTGCTGGCGTTCCGGCCCGAAGCGGACCTGGACGTCTTCGAGGAAAACGGGACAGGAGAGACATGACTGGGGACCGAGAACAGCCGAAGGTGGCGTTGGTCAGCGGCGGGTCGCGGGGCATCGGCGCGGCCGTGGTCCGGCGGCTCGCCGAGGACGGCTGGGACGTCGGGTTCTGCTACCGCTCGGACGAGCAGGCGGCGACCGAGGTCGAGAAGCTGGCCGGGGAGTCCGGCGTGCGCGTGCTCGGGGTGCGGGTGGACGTCACCCGCCCGGCCGAGGTGCGCGACTGGCTCGACCGGGTCGAGGGCGAGCTGGGGCCGGTCGGGGCCGTGGTCACCTCGGCCGGGATCACCCGGGACCAGCCGCTGGCGCTGATGTCCGACGACCAGTGGAACGACGTCCTGCACACGAATCTCGACGGCGTTTACCACGTGTGCCGGCCGGCGATCTTCGCGATGATGAAACGGCGCGCGGGCTGCGTCGTGAACCTGTCGTCGGTTTCCGGGGTGTACGGGAATCCGGCGCAGACGAACTATTCGGCCGCCAAGGCCGGGATCATCGGGTTCACCCGCGCGCTGGCCAAGGAGGTCGGCCGGTACGGCATCCGGGCGAACGCCGTGGCGCCGGGGATCATCGACACCGAGATGACGCGCGCGATGACGACGGCCGCGCGCGAGAAGATGCTGAAGGCCATTCCGCTGCGGCGGTTCGGAACGGCGGCCGAGGTGGCCGACCTGGTTTCGTTCCTCGCCTCGCCGCGCGCGGCCTACGTCACCGGATCCGTTTTCCAGATAGACGGCGGAATAACCGTCTGACGACACAGGAGGTAGTTCATGGCGCGCCGGAACGCGCAACCGCGCTGGTATTTCTCCCTGCGGAGCCCGTATTCGTGGTTCTGTTACCGGGAACTGGCCGAAACCGAGCCCGAAGTGCTCGACGAGGCGGAATGGATCCCGGTGTGGGAACCCGACGCGGTCTCCGCGCGGGCGCTCGCCGAGCGCGGGGTCGAGCTGCCGGTGATGCCGATGTCACGGGCCAAGAACTTCTACATCCTCCAGGACACGCGGCGCCTGGCGAAGGAGCGGGGCCTGACGATGGTCTGGCCGGTCGACCGCGAACCGGTCTGGGAGGTCGCCCACCTGGCCTACCTCGCGGCGACCGACGAGGGCATGGGCCGCGCGTTCCTCGACCGCGTCACGGCGGCGCGCTGGGAACGCGGGGAGAACATCTCCGACCCGGCCGTGATCGGCGCGGTCGCCGCGGAGCTCGGGCTGGACCCGGCCCGCTACGCCGCGGCGAAGGACGACGGCGAACTGCGCCGGCGCGGGGAGGACATCCTGTCCCGGGTGTCCGACGACGGCGTCTTCGGCGTGCCGATGTTCGTCCTGGGCCGGGAAAAGTTCTGGGGGACCGACCGCCTGGGCCGGTTCCTGGACGCTTGGCGGGCCCGCGCCGCCAAGGCCGCCGCCGCCGCGGATCCCGGCCCGGATCCCGACGAGCGGCGGGAGTTCGCCGAGCTGACCAGGGCCGTCTCGGATGGCGGGCACGCGGGCGGCTGCGGCTGACCACGGAACGGGAATCGGACAACGGGGTCCGTGCCCCGTTCAGTGGATTACGCCCGAGTAGGCGGCGTTTTTCCGGTCGGGTGACCAAAAAGTGAAAGACGAAAGAATTTCAAATACGTTTCCTGCCCGTCCGGGACAGGGTTCTTGCCCCCGGTTACCCGGCTTCCCCTGATTCGCCTGTGCTGCCCCTTGTCCGCGCGACGGCCTTGTGATTTCTTGGACTTCGATCACGGACTGTCGCAGCGGGCCCACCCAGAGGCGCGGAATCCTCCGCGCCCTGGTGGGCCCGCGCAGCGGAAACGGTAGGTGGCACTTGGCTTCCCGGACCCCGTTCCCCCCACCGCCGGCCAGGCTGGTCGGCCGCCGCCGGGAGCTGGCCCGCTTCGCGGCCGGCCGGCGGCAGGCCGCCGACGGCCGGGGCCACGCACTGCTCGTGCGCGGCCCGGCGGGGATCGGCAAAACCAGTCTCGTCGCGGCGGCGCTCCACGAGACGGCGGCGGCCCTGCCCGCGGCGGGCCGGATCCTGACGGCCGCGGCCTCGCGGCAGGGCGCGAACACCGCCTACGGGGTCGTCCGGGAACTGTTCGAGCCCCTGGGGTTGGACGGCGAAGCGGGCGAGTCCCTGTTGCGGGGCAGCGCCCGGTTCGCCCGGCACGCGCTGACCACGGACGCCGCCGCGGAACCGCCCGCGGTGGGCTCCTACGCGGTGCAGCACGGGCTGTACTGGCTGGCCGCGACGCTCGCGACGCCGGGCCCGCTGGTGCTCGCCGTCGACGACGTGCAGTGGTGCGACGAGAGTTCGCTGCGCTGGCTGGAGTTCCTCGTGCGCCGCGCGCCGGACCTCCCGCTGCTCGTGGTGCTCGCGCAGCGGAGCGGGACGGCGGCCACCGCCGACGGGACCCTGGCCGAGATCGAGGGCGCGCACGACACGCGGACCCTCGACCTGGGCCCGCTGCCGCTCGACGCGGTGGCCGAGCTGATCCCGGAACCGCTGGCCACACCGGACGGCCTGTTCGCGCGGACGTGCCTCGAAGAGACCGGCGGGAACCCGTTGCTGCTGCGGCGGATGCTCGGCGAGCTGACCCGGGCGCGGTCGGACGACGAGCGCGTCTCGCTGTCCTCACTCGCCGGCTCGGGCCGCGCCGTGCTGGCGACCTCGACGCTCGACCGGCTCTCGGCGCCCACCCGGGCCGTCGCCATGGCCGTCGCGGTGCTCGGGAACGACGAACCGGGCCTGCTCGCGAAGCTGGCGGAGGTACCCGGCGCCGTCGTCTCGGCCGCGCTGGAAACGTTGTGGGCGCACGAGATCCTGCGCGACGGCACCCGCGACTTCGTGCACGAGCTGGTCCGGGCCGCGATCCTCGACGCCGGGGGTGCCGGCGAGCCGGCCCGGTGGCACCGCCGGGCCGCCCGGCTGCTCAGCGACGCGGGCCGGCCCGCCGAAGACGTGGCCGGGCACCTGCTCCTGCTGCCGGAGATCGACGAGTGGTGGATGGCCGGCATCCTGCGCGAGGCGGCGAAGTCCGCCACCGGCCGCGGCGCGCCGGGCACCGCGGCGCGGTACCTGCGGCGGGCACAGGCGTTCCAGCCCGACGACGTCGGCCTGCTGCTGGAGCTGGCGACCGCGCTGGCGCCCGCCGAGCCGATCGCCGCGTTCGAGCTGCTGGAGCGGGCCCGCGGGCTGGCCGCGGACGTGCGGGAAGAGGCGCGCATCGCCGTCCGGCTGGGCATGGTCGCCCTCGCCGTGCAGCGCGCGCCGGAAGCCGTGGCCGTGCTGCGCGAAGTGACCGGGCAGCTGGACGAGCGGCTCGGCGAGCCGCGGTCGGTCGCCGACGCCGGGCTGCGCACGATGACCGAGTCGATGCTGCTGATCACCGGCCTCGACGAAAAGGCCACGGTGCCGGCCGCGTTCGCCCGCGTCCGCGCCCAGGACCCGCCGGCCGGCGACGACCCGGCCGAATGCCAGCTGCTCGGCATGCGGGCGGCGGCGCACGCGCTGGAAGGCGGTTCCGCGGTGGCGGCGGCCGCGGAGGCGAGCCGGGCGCTGCGCGTCGACCCGGTCGGGCTGGGTGGCTGGGCGGCGCTGGGCGCCGGTCTCGCGCTCCAGCTCGCCGACGAGCTGAAGCCCGCGCAGGACGCGCTGGGCCGGCTGATCGAGCACGCGAGCGGCGCCGGGGACGCCTGGACGTACTGCCTCGCGCAGTGCACGAGGGCGATGTTCTGGCACTGGGCGGGCGATCTGACCGAAGCCGGGGCGGACGCGCAGGTCAGCTACGACCTGGCCCACCAGGAGTCCTGGGGCAAGACCGCGACCATGCCGCAGATCGCGCTGGCGACGGTGCTGGCCCCGCGCGGCGACGGCGCCCTCGCCGAGACCCTGCTCGACGGCATCACCCGCCCGCGGCTCGACCACTTCGCGCTGGAGTACCACTGGTACCTGATGGCGCGGGCGATGGCACGGGCCGCGCTCGGCGACCGGGAAGGCGCCCTGCGGTACCTGCGCACGTGCGGGGAAAGCCTGGCGGGAGCGGGCATGGCGAACCCGGTGTTCGCGCCGTGGTGGCTGGAAGGCGCCTGCCTGCTCGCCGAAGACGGCCGGCTGGACGAAGGCCGCGAGCTGGCCGGGCACGGCCAGGCGCTCGCCACGCGCTGGGGCACGCCCCGCGCCGTGGGCATGGGCCTGCTCGCGGCCGGCGTCACGACCCGGGGCGACGAGGGCGTCGACCTGCTCGCCGAAGCGGTGCGGACCCTCGACGGCGGACCCGGCCTGCGGGAACACCAGCGCGCCGAATACCTGCTGGGCCGGGCCTTGCTCGCCCGCGACGACCGGAAGGGCGCGCGGGAGCACCTGCGGCGGGCCGTCGACGGGTGCACCCGCACCGGCGACCGGCTCCTGCTCGACGCCGCGCGGGCCGCATTGCTCGAAGCCGGGGGCCGGCCCAGAGCCGCGAGCGGTTCGGCCCTCGACACCCTGACCGGCAGCGAACGGCGTGTGGCCGAGCTGGCGGCGGGCGGCGACGGCAACCGCGCCATCGCCGAAGCCTTGTTCGTCACCGTCCGGACGGTGGAGATGCACCTGACGAGCGTCTACCGGAAGCTCAACGTGGGCGGGCGGGCCGATCTCGCCGCCGCGCTGACCCGGCGGGAGGCGGGATGAGCGCCGACGTCCGTCCGATGTGGACCGTGGCAGGGGGATGACCGTGCTCGCGGGAACCGCCGGAGCGGAGCTGCTCGCCGAACGGACGAGCGAAACCGCCCTGCTCACCAGCCTGCTCACCGAGCTCGAACGGGGGAAGTCGGGGATCGCGGTCGTCACCGGCCTGCCCGGCACCGGCCGCACCAGCCTGCTCGCGCAGCTGGCGGCCCGCGGTGCCGACCGGGAAGTGCAGGTGCTCAGCGCGCGCGGCTCGCTGACCGAGTCGGCGCTGCGCTTCGGCGTCGTCTCCCAGCTGGCTTCGGCGTTGCCCGACCGGAAGGTGGCCCACGCGCTGGGCGAGCTGCTCGCCACCGGCGCGCCCGGCGACCCCGGTTCCCCGGAGCTGTGGCACCCGTTCGTCGAGGCGGCCCGGCGGCGGCCGGTGCTGCTCCTGCTCGACGACGCGCACCTGATGGACGACTGCTCCAAGGCGTGGCTCGGCGCGTTGCTGCGGCGGCTGTGGCAGGTGCCGCTGCTGGTGGTGATCACCGGCGCGGGCGTCGTGCTGCCCTTCTTCGACCAGGAGACCGCCGAACCGTGGCAGCTGTCCGGGCTGAACTGGCACGCGACCCACGTCGTCCGGCTGCGCCCGCTCAGCCGGTCCGGGGTGGCCGAGGTCGTCCGCGCCCACGGCACCGGGCTCGGCGAGGACTTCGTCACCGACCTGCACGCGGCCACCGGCGGCAACCCCGCGCTCGTCCGCGTGGTGCTCGACCACTGCCGGACCGAACCCGAACCGGGCGCGCGGCCGGACCGGCTGGCCGCGGACGCGCGCCGCGAGCAGATGCTCGGCCTGCTCGGCCGGCTGCCCGACGACCTGCGCCGGCTGCTGCGCGCGTTCGTCGTCGCGGGCCACGTGCTCACCCCGGACCAGCTCGGCCCGCTGGCCGGCCGCCAGACGCTGGCCCCCGCGCGGGCGTGGCGGGTGCTCGTCGGCGTCGGGCTCGTGCCGGGCCGCGGCCGCTGCGCCGACCCGGGCATCGCGACCTGGGTCCTGGCGGGGATGACCCGCGCGGAACGGGCCGAGCTGTACGGCGCCGCCGCCGAGCTCGCGCACCGCTGCGCCCTGCCGGAGGAGGACGTCGCCCGGCTGCTGCTCGGCGCCGGGCCGGTGGGCACGCGCTGGGCCCTCGACGCGTTGCTCGCGGCGGCGCGCTCGGCCGCCGGCCAGGTCGGCGAGGCGGCCCCGTACTACCGCCGCGCCCTGCGCGAGCCCCTGTCCGACACCACCCGCGCCCAGCTGACCCTGGAACTGGCCGCGGCCGACGGCGCGGCCCCGCACACCGGCGAAGTGCGGCTCGCCCGGGCGGCCCTGACCACGACGACCGACCGGCTGCTGTGCGAACGCCTGGCCGCGGCGGACCTGCTCGTCACGCGCTGCGCCCCCGACCGGGCCGCCGACCTGCTCACCGGGCTCGCGCCCGGGACCGCGGAGCCCGACCAGGGCACCCGCGCCGCGCTCCACTGGCTCGCCACCGACTCGCCGGACGGCGCGCCCGCGCTCGGCATCCCGGCGTCGGCCTACGCCGAAGACCGCCTCGACCCCGACCGCGCGGGCGCCGCCGCCTGGCTCACCGCGACCCGGGGCACGGACCCGCGGCGCGCGCGGAAACTGGCCCGGGTGGCGGTTTCGCCGGGCCGGGACGGCACCCGGCTGTACGCGCCGAGGATCGCGGCGGCCTGGACGCTGATGGCCACCGACGACCCCCTCGAAGCCGCGGAAGCACTGGACGGCGTGCTCGCCGACGCGCGCCGTCGCGGCTCACGGGCCGCGGCCGCGCTGGCGTTGCTCACCCGCGGCCGGCTGAGCCTGCGGCGCGGGCGCGTCCCGGCCGCCGAAGCCGACGCCGAAGCCGCGGTCGAGGGCTACCCGCTCACCCGCTGGCCGCCGCCGATGGCCCGGGCGTTGCTGGGCTTGAAGATCCTGCTCGGCCTGGCCGCCGGCGACCGGGACGCGGCGGAACGCGCGGCGGCGAGCACGACGCGCGGAACGGTCGCGCACCGCGGGCGGCACCACCTCGACACGCAGCTGCTGTTCGCCCGCGGCCTGCTCGACTGGACCGGGCAGCGCCCGCAGGCCGCCCTGCACCACTTCCAGGAGTGCGGCCGGATCCTGCTGAGCCGCGGCTGGGTCAACCCGGCGCTGCTGCCCTGGCGGTCCCTCGCCGGCGTCGTCCAGCGCGACCTCGGCCACCCGGAAGCCGCGGAAGGACTCGTCACGGCGGAGTGGGAACTGGCCAGGGCGTGGGGAACGCGGACCGCGACCGGGCTGACGCACCTGTTCGCGGGCATCGCCCTGCCCGCCGGCAGCGCGTCGTTCCGGCTCACCCGCGCGGTCGAGGCGCTGCGGGAGTCGCCGGAGCGGATCTGGTACGTCCACGCGGTGTTGCGGCTCGCCGAGGCGCAGCTCGACACCGGCCAGGCCGCCGGGGTGTCCGGCCTGGTGCGCGAAGCCGGGCGGCTGGCCAAGGCCTACCGCCTCGAAGGCGCGTCGGCGCGGGTCCGCGAGCTGACGGCCCGGCTGGCCGCGCAGCCGCGTCCGGCGGGCTCGGCCCAGCGCGCGGGCCGCAAGCGGCAGGCCCTGTCGGCGACCTCGGCGCAGGTCGTGGACATGGTCGTGCAGGGCCTGCCGAACGCGGAGATCGCGCGGCGGCTGGCGGTCGGCAAGCGCGCGGTCGAGGTGCGGCTCACCCGCATCTACCGGCACTTCGGCGTCACCGGGCGCGCCGAGCTGCGGGAGTTGTTCGTGCTGGAGGACGGGGAGTTCGGGACGCCATGCTGATCGAGCGCGACGCCGAGCTGGCGGTGCTGGCCGACCTCCTGGAGGCCGGCGGCCGGGGCGCGGGTTCGCTGGCGGTGATCGGCGGGCGGCTCGGCTGCGGCCGGTCGGCGCTGCTGCACGCCACGGCGGGGCTCGCGGCCGACCGCGGGACGCGGGTGCTGCGCGCGTCCGCCGCGCCGACGGAACGGCAGTTCCCGCACGGGGTGGCGCGGCAGCTGCTGGAGCCGCTGGTGGCCGAGGGCCGGGACCTGCCCGCGGAGCTGAGCCTGGTCAGCCCGCCGGGGGCGGCGGAGCTGGAGGCGGGCCGCCACGCGTTGCTGCACCGGTTGTGGGTGCTGGTCGCCGAAGTCGCCGCGGACCGGCCGGTGGCGCTGCTGGTGGACGACCTGCAGTGGGCCGACGCCGAATCGCTGGGCTGGCTGGCCCACCTCGTCAACCGGCTGCGGGCGATGCCGCTGGTCGTCGTGGCCAGTGTGCTCGACGGCGACGCCGGCGCGGATCGTCCGGTGGTCGGCGACCTGGTGCGCGCGGCGGCCGCGGTCCTGCAGCCGGGGCCGTTGACCCGAGAGGGCACGCGCGCGTTCCTCGAGCGGCATTGCGGCGAGCCGGCGGGCGAACGGCTCGCCGCGGCGTGCCGGGAGGTGACCGGTGGCAGCCCGATGTTCCTGGCCGCGCTGGCGGACGCGATGCTCGCCGACGACCTCGGCCCGGGCGACGGGCAGCTGGCCGAGGTGCTGGCATTGCGGCCGACCGGGCCGTCCCACCACATCGCCCGGTGCCTGCGGGCCCAGCCGCCGCGGGTCGCGGAGCTGGCGCGGGCGATGACGTCGTTCGGCGACGCCCGGGACACCGCCGCGCTCGGGCGGCTCAGCGGGCTCGACCCGGCGGACCTCGAGGAGGCCACGGGAGCGTTGCGGCGCCTGGGTTTGCTCGCGTCCGACGGGGTGCGCTTCGCCGGGGTCCGGATCGCCGAAGCCGTGGCGGGCACGATGACCGTGCCCGAGCAGGACGAGCTGCGGTTGCGCGCGGCCGAGGTGCTCTACACCGACGGCGCGCCGCTGGAGCGGATCGCCCGCGAGCTGCTCGCGACGACGGCCGAGCCGGCGCCGTGGGGGACCGAGGTGCTGCGGGGCGCGGCCGCGGCCGCGGCGGACCGCGGCGAGGCCGAACAGGCGGCGCAGTACCTGCGGCATGCCTTGCTGTACACGGCATCGGAACGGGGAGTGCTGCTCGCCGACCTCGTCGCGGCCGAACGCGGCCGCGATCCCGGCGCCACCACCCGGCACCTCCAGCAAGCGCTTCCCCTGCTGCCGACGCCGGCCGAGCGGGCGGACCTGCTCTGCCGCGTCCCCGCCCTCGCGACCGCGCGCAGCCGCGAGGAGACCGACCTGCTGCGCGGCACGCTCGTCGAACTGACCGCGAACGGCGGCGAAGACGACCTGCGGGCGCGGCTGGAAGCCCGGCTTTGGCTGTACGGGCAGGACAACGCGAGCACGTTCACGGCGGCGGCCGACCGGCTGCGGCGTCTCGGTCCCGACCCGGCCCCGGCGGGCCCGGGGCAGCGTGAACTGGTGGTCGCGCTCCTGCACGCGGCGACACAGGCGGAGGCGGTCCCGCGGCGGGCGGCGGCCGAGTTCGCCCACCGGGTCCTCGACCGCGAACCCGGCGGCCCGGCCCAGATGTACACGGTGCTGCCGCTGGTGACCGCGGTGCTGGTGGCGGCCGACGCCACCGAGGGCCTGGAGTCCTGGTTGTCGGCGGCGGCCGAGCCGGGGCCGGGCGAGCCCGGGCTGGCGGCCCTGCTGGCCTGGGTGAACCAGGCCAAGCTGTGGGCCGCGACGGGCGGCCCGGTCCGGGCCCGCGACCGCGCGCTCGAAGCACTCGGCCACGCGGCGCCGGACTGGTCGGCGGTGGTCACCGACTGCGTGGTCCTGCTGGCGCGCTTGGCGATCGAGCTGGGCGACGACGAGCTGGCGCTGCGCGCGCGGCAGGCCGCGGGCAGCGCTCGGCTGGCGCCGTGGGAGCTGTCGATGGTCCACGGCGCGGTGGCGGTGACGGCGGGCGACCTGCCGACGGCCCTCGAGTACGTCGAGGACTACGGCCGTCAGGTCAGCCGCGCCGGCCGCACCAACCCGGCGTGGTACCCGTGGCGCCTGCTGGCCGCGTCCCTGCACGGCCGCGCGGGCCGCCGGGCACCCGCGGCCGAGCTGGTGGAGCAGGAGTACGAGCACGCCCGGCGCTGGGGCGCCCCGGCCGCGGTCGGCCGCGCGCTGCGGGCCCGCGCGGCGTTGGTCGCGGGCGCCGCGGGCGTCCGCCTGCTGCACGAGTCGGTGGCGGCGCTGGCGACGTCCGGGAACCGCCTGGAGCTGGCGAAGTCCCTGATCGCGCTGGGCCGCCGCCCGGGCGTCCCGGACGCGGAGGACCACCTCCGCCGCGGCCGCCGTCTCCGGTTGCTGTGCGACCTGCCGGAACCCGCGCCGGGGGAGGGCGTTTCACCGCGCACCTTCGCCGGCGACCCGGCCTTGACGACGACCGAGCAGCGCATCGTGGAGCTGGTCGCCCGCGGCGGCCGCAACCGCGACATCGCGGCCGAGCTGGGCGTCACGATCCGCGCCGTCGAGAAGCACCTGACGAGCGCGTACCGCAAGCTGCGCATCAAGGGCCGCGCCGAGCTGGTGATGGGCACGGCCTCGGCACCCGAGCACCACGACCTGGCCGACCCCCGCGCGGGCTGACCCCTCAAGCGGCGAGCCGGGCCTCGTCCCCTTCGTACGGCCCGGGCTTCGGCCGGACCTTCCCACCGGGGAACGCCAGCCGCAGGATCGTGCGGTGCACCGTGCCCAGCTGGCGGGAAAACGGCCCGGTGTTGTACGGCAGTCCGTACCGGTGGCAGATCTCCCGCACCTGCGGGGCGATCTCCGCGTAGCGGCTGCTCGGCATGTCCGGGAACAGGTGGTGCTCCACCTGGTAGCCGAGGTTGCCGCTCATCAGGTGGAACAGCGGCGACCCGGTGATGTTCGCCGCGCCGACGAGCTGGCGGACGTACCAGCCACCGCGGGTTTCGTCGCGGACCTCCTCCTGGCTGAACGTGTACGTCTGGTCGGGGAAGTGGCCGCAGAAGATGATCGAGTGCGCCCAGAGGTTGCGGATGATGTTCGCGGTGAAGTCGGCCCAGAACGTCGCGGCGAACGCGCTGCCGCCTTCCGACCGGGCCGCGGCGAGGCGGGCCCGGATCGCGCCCTTGCGACGCCGGCCACGGGCCCGGTCCGCCGCGACGCGCAGCCGGGAGCGCGGCTCGGGGTCGACGAGGCGGGCGACGGCGAGCTGCGCGAGGGCGCTCACCAGCGGCCAGCCGACGTAGTCCTTGAGGATCTGGTCGCGGGCCTTGCCCGAGATGCCCTTGATGTCGTGCCAGACGTCCTTCCACGGCTTCTCGCCGGCGCGGATCGCCTCGACGTCCATGTCGTGCACCGCGACGCCCCACTCGAAGAACGCCATCAGCAGCAGGTTGTACGCCGGCTGCAGCAGGTACGCCGGGTGCCACTTCTGGTGCGGGTCGATCCGCATGATCTCGTAGCCGAGGTCCTTGTCCTTGCCGCGGATGTTCGTGTACGTGTGGTGGATGAAGTTGTGCGAGTGCTTCCACGCGGCCGCCGTCGACGCGGTGTCCCAGTCCCATGTGGACGAATGGATGTACGGGTCGTTCATCCAGTCCCACTGACCGTGCAGCACGTTGTGCCCGATCTCCATGTTCTCCAGGATCTTGGCGACGGCCAGGCAGCCGGTGCCCGCCGTCCAGGCCACTTTGGACCGTGAGCCGAGCAGCAGCGCCCGGCCGGCCACCGCGATCTGCCGGTGCAGCCGGATCACGCCCTTGATGTAGCGGCGGTCGCGGTCGCCCAGGTCGGCGCGCACGTGGTCGTGGATGGCGTCGAACTCGCGGGCGAGTTCGGCGAGCTGGTCGTCGGTCAGGTGGGCGAACGGGTGCGTGACCGGGGTCATGGGTTCCTTTCTCCGCTCAGAGTTCGACCGTGACGCGCCCTTCGGCGCCGTGCACGCAGGTGCGCACGATCTCGTTGTGCTTCTCGCTGACGGCGTTGGTCCGCAGGTCGCGGATCCGGCCTTCCCGGATCGGCAGCACGCAGGTGTGGCAGACGCCGACCCGGCAGCCGAAGGGCATGTCGACGCCGGCGTTCTCCCCGGCGACGAGGATCGGCGTGCCGGGCGGGCAGTCCGCGTCGAGGTTGCGGTGCGCGAACCGCACGGTGCCGCCGGCCCCCTCGGCGCCTTCCCCGCCGACGATCGGCTGAAACCGTTCGTGGTGCAGCCGGTCGAGGTCGCCGTGGCTCTTCCAATGCGCTTGCAGTGCGTCGAGGAGCTCGCCGGGACCGCACGCGTAGGTTTCCCGCTCGCGCCAGTCCGGGCACAGGCGGTCCAGGTCGGCGGGGGTGAACCGGCCGTCCCGGCTCGTGATGCGCAGTTCGAGGCGGAACCCGTCGTGCTGCTTCTCGAGGGCCGCCAGCTCGTCGCCGAACGTGACGCCGTCCGCCTCCCGCGCGGAATGCACGTGGACGACGTCGCGCAGGCCGGGGCCCGGCGCGAGGTGCCGCAGCATGCTCATCACCGGGGTGATCCCGCTGCCCGCGGTGACGAACAGCAGGCCGCGGTCGAGCCGGTCCGGCAGCGTGAAGGCCCCTTCGACCTCACCGAGCCGCACGACCTCACCGGGCCGCACGCGCTCGGCCAGGAACGGCGAGACGACCCCGCCGTCGACCTTCTTGGGGGTGACCGAAATCAGCCCGTCCGCCCGGTCCGGGCTCGACGTCAGCGAGTACGCGCGCCAGTGGTGGACGCCGTCGATGACGACGCCCAGCCGCACGTACTGGCCGGGCCGGTGCCCGACCCAGTCGAAGCCCGGCCGGATCAGGACGGTGGCCGCCCCGCCCCGCTCGGGCACGACGCGCTCGACGCGCCCGCGCAGCTCCCGGGTCGACCAGAGCGGGTTGATCAGTTCGAGGTAGTCGTCCGGTCGCAGCGGCGTGAACAGCCATCGCAGCGCGCGCAGGGCGCGTCGTCGCAGCGGCGACGCCGGGGGACGCATTCCTACTTCGGCCATGCCTATTGAGTGTACAGCCGTGCACTCAACTCGCAGCGCGAGGCCGCCGCGCTGCTACCCGGACTTCTCCAGGATCCGAGTACGGCTGCCTCCGGGTCAGGAGTACGTCCAGTGGCCGAGCCAGGATTCGCGCCACGCCACGGTCAGCTCGCTCACCCCGTCCACGCCGGACCGGTCCACGTGCGCCTTCCACGCCTCCTCCAGCGACGCGCACAGCTTGGACGCGGGCAGTTCGGCGCCGCCCGAGGCGAACCCGGCCAGCACCGCCTTGGGCACGGCCAGCTTCGCCTTGCCCCGGACCACCGACTGCTCGGTGGCCCGGCAGATCAGGTACTCCACGGTGGCGAGGTCGCCCGCCGACGCCCCGGTTTCGCCCACCTCGGGCGCGACCTGGGCCAGCGCGCGGTACAGGCAGTCCAGCGGTGCGGCGAGACCGCGGTGCTGGCGGGCGATCTCCCACGACACCCACACGGCCATGCAGTCGGGCATCTGGAACGGCCGGTAGGCGAACGCGGGCCCGGCGAACGTCTGGTAGCCGCCGGTCGGGTCCGGCGTGGCGGAGCCCGGGCCGTCGGGGTCGGGCGGCAGGCCGAGCCGCTTGAACAGCTCGCGCAGCAGCTTGTGCGGCCGGGCCGGGGTCGAGGACTCGCCGAGCAGCTTGCCGAGGATGCGGTTCAGCCGGTCGGCGGCCACGCCGTGGATCGAAAGCTGCAGGTGGACGAACGCGACGTCCGAGAGCGTGGTGCCCGCGCAGCCGACCACGCCGACCTGGGGGTAGCGCTGCAGGAACGAGACGATCGCGTGCGTGGAGCCGATCCGCGCCGGCCCGACGAAGGTCACCGGCAGGCAGGTGCCGATGCGCTGGCGGGACCGGAGGTCGCCGTTGTACAGCGGCGAGAACTCGCCGTCGGCGTGGTAGACCTCGAACCAGTTCCCCTGCCGGTGACCCGGGCGCGTGTCGGCGAGCCAGAAGCTGTACCCGTGCTTCTCGCACAGCTCCCGGAACCGGTCGGCCAGCTCGAACCGCGCGGCCGCGGAGACGTCCCGCAGCGCGATCGCGAACCGGACGGCCAGCGACGCGCACGGCGGCGCGACCTCCTTGCGGGTGCGCAGGTCGTGGTTGCGGGTCTTCACGATCGTCGGCAGCTGGGCCGGGCACTGCAGCGAAAGCAGCGGTGCGTCGATCAGCGCGGCCGCGGCGTCGGAGATCTCCCGCAGCAGGTCGCGCACGGCCAGGCCGTGCCATTCGCAGACCTCGCGCGCCGCCGGGTCGACCGCGATCAGGCCTTCGAAGGTCTGCGCGGACTCGTAGATGAACGTCGGGTTGGGCGAGGTCGTCTGGTGGAAGACCCAGCCGCCCGCGTTCTCCTCGGGGCGTTCCGCCGGCTGCGGGCCGCCGGGGCGCCGGACCACCTCCGTGCCGTCCGGGGGCTTGCGGGTGCGGGTGCCGATGACGACGCCGGCGCCGTTGGTGGCCGAGCACAGCGTCTCGAGGAAGACCGCGTTGTCGGCGTCCGCGTCGACGAGGTCGCGCAGGTAGCCGTGGCGCGCCATCGCGTGGTGCACCTCGAAGTCCACTGTGGTCACCGGCTGCCGCGCGATCTCGAACCCGGCCCTGGCCAGGTCGGCCACGTTCCGCACGGAGATCCGCTGGCCGCGCATCTTCACCACCCCCCGGACGAGTCGAACCGGACGTCGGCGTCCAGTGGCCTGCGGCGGTCCCGGCCGCCGGTGCCGGCCCAGCGCGGCACGCCGATGCGGGACAGCGGGATCGCCGACTCCCGCCACGACGCCTGGCCGAGCAGCACGAGCGCGGCGAGCACCGGCAGTCCGACCGCGATCGTGAGCGTGACCTGCACGACCTCGCCGCTGGTCTTCGTCGCGACGGCGGCGGCGAACGCGGCGACGGCCGCGATGCTCAGCTGGACCAGCGCCTGCGGCAGCGTGCCGAGGTAGCCGAGCACCGTCCGCCGCGGCGGCAGCGACAGGCGGCTGTAGAGGAACCCGGGCAACAGCAGCAGCATCGTGATCACGGACTGGCCGTCGCCGATGTGGTCGAGCGCCTCGGTGGCGGCCCGGCCGTAGGGCCACGGGCTGCCCACCAGCATCCAGCCGAGCACGAACGAGACCGCCGCGACGGCCAGCGCGTAGAACGTCACGTTGAGCGGCCCGGACTTCGTGGAGTCCTTGAGCACGAGCGTCGCGCGCACGCGGACGTGGTCGCCGCGCGGGTCGCGGCCGCCGGAGCGGCGCCAGTACGCCCGGGCCTCGTTGTCGGCGATCCCGGTGACCAGCACCAGGTCCTGGCCGAACTCGCGGTCGGTCAGCTCCCGCGCGGCCTCGCGGAGGTTGGCGGAGGTGAACTCCGGGTGCCGCCGCAGCGAGTTGTCGAGCTCGTTGCTGCCGGTCCGGACCGCTTCGCCGGTCGTGGCCGCGGCGGCGAGCCGGTGGCACGCCGGCAGGCTGCGCGGGGCCAGCTCGACGCCCGACTGGCCGGCTTCCCACTTGCGGCGGCGCAGCAGGTCCGCCAGCCGGCGCAGCACGGTCTGCGCCTGCAGCTCCAGGATCTTGTGCCGGGCGCCGTCGGCCTCCTGCAGCGGGGCGGCGTCCTGCCGCTCGGCCAGCGAGACGAGGTCCTCGGCCAGGCCTTCGACCTGGTGCTGGTCGGCGTCCGTGGACAAATACATCCGGGAGATCTCGGCCTCCGGCGCGGTCCGGGCCACCAGGTGGTAGGACTTCAGCGTCGCCGGGATCATGGTTTCGTAGCCCACGACGTAGCCGCGCCGGCTGGAGGCCAGCCGCCGCCACTGCTCCTTCGCGACGGGCTGCCGCGCGTCGACGTGCAACGGGGTCTCGTAGCTGAGCCGGTGTTCCTCGACCGAGTCGTCCAGGGCCACCACCAGCATGTAGTCGCGGACCGCGACGTTCAGCAGGTACGCGTATTCGACCAGCAGGTCGGCACAGCCGGAGAGGATGTCCAGGGCCAGTTCGCGGCATTGCCTGCCGTAGCCGGCGACCGTGCCGCCGGCCGGCGCGAGCGTGAACTCTTCCTCCGGGTGGTTCCGCTCGGTGAGCAGGGTCAGCAGTGCCTGCTGGATGAGCCAGCGCGGTTCGTGCACCTGGAACAGGAAGGTGTTCAGCTCGTGCTTGGCGGTCTGCGCGTTCTCGTCGCCGGCCAGGATCCCGCGCAGCAGCCGGTAGAGCCCGGCGGCGACCAGCCGGGACGCCTCGTGCTGGGTGAGCCGCGGCAGTTTCTGGCCGGCGCTGTCGAAGACGTCGATGGGCGAGACGTCCCGCCGCGGCAACCGCGCGAGCGGCACCCACAGGGAGCGTTGCCGCGCCGGCCTCGACGCGGCCCGCTCGCCGTGCTCCTGGCCGATGAGGTCCTGCAACTGGGCCGTCGCCTGGCGCTGGCCCTCGTCGAGGAGCTTGAGGCTGACGTCGACTTCGGTGCTGCGCCGCGCGGTCCCGTGCTCGACGACGGTCAGCCGCTCGGTCAGCCGGCGCACGTGGTTGAGCCGCAACGAGGTGTCCAGGAGCGCCAGCCCGACGGCGGCGCCCTGCCGGGACAGCCGCGGCGGGGCGCCGGGGATGGGAATGGTTTCGATCGCGTGCCGGAGACTGTCGATGCCGTCCACCCCACTGAGAGTAGGAGGCGGCACGGCGGGAGACGAGCGGTTCGCGAATTCCGGCTGCCCGTCTCCCCGCGCCCTACCGGGTGAAGGTGAACCAGTTGATGTTGACGAAGTCCGCCGAACCGCCCGAGAACGTCAGGTAGAGGTCGTGGACGCCGGTCGCCGAGCTGACGATGTTCGCCGGGACCGTCTGCCACGTCTGCCAGCCGCCGTTGTTGGCGAAGTCGATCTCGGCGAGGACCGGGCCGGACTGGCTGTCCACCCGGGCCCGGATCGCGCCGCTGACGCCCGCGGCCGCGCCCGAGGCGAGCCGGGCGACGAACTGGAGCGGTGAGCTCGAGCCGAAGTCGACGGCCGAGTACTTCAGCCAGTCGCCGTTGGCGATCCAGCCGACGTCGACGCCGCCACCGGTGTCACTGCACGCCTCGGTCTGGACACCGTTCTGCGCGCTGAAGGACTCCGCCTGGATCGTCGAGTACGCGCTCACCCCGCCCCCGGTGGGCGGCGGCGTGGTGCCGCCCGCGCCCGGGCCCAGCGAGACGGTCCACGACGTCGGTGCCGGGTCCTGGAGGTGCCCGTCGACCGGCTGCGAGTTGGTCGGGCCGACGTCGTCGTACGGGAAGGCGTAGCCGATCGACGCGTACTGGTGGACCAGTCGCGCGTAGTGGTTCGTGGTCGCGTCCTTGTAGTACTGCGAGGGGGTGACGCCGTCGGGCTGGTTGTTGCCGCCCGAGACCAGCAGGCTGCTGCGGTTGAGCGCGGCCGCGAGCCGGGCCGCGACCGCGCCGCGCGCGTCCGCCCCGGAGTTGTACAGCGGGCCGCTCGCGCAGCCGAAGATGTCCGCGGCGCTCGGCTTGGTGAACGGCACGCCGTTGGTGTTGAGGCCGCTGAACACCAGCGTGTCCCCGCTGACCGTGCCGGTGTAGGCGCCGATGCCGCCCTGCCCGTTGATCGTCAGCGGCGTGCTGCGGTAGTGGTCCCAGACGGCGTTGAGGTAGGTGGTCCAGTAGCCGCCGAAGTCCGTGGGGGAGTGGCTCGGGGCGAGCACCCGCACGACCTTGCCGGACGCGTCGGTGACGACCAGCCGGTCCCACGGCGCGCCGTCGGCGGTGTGCTGGGCGCGCAGGCCGTCGGCGATGGCACCGAGCGCGCCGTCCGGCAGCGGGCTGACCGACTGCGCGCCCGCCGCGCCCGTCGTGGCCATGGAGACCGGCAGGGCCACCATGTCGACGTAACTGATGTTCGCGTAGAGGTTGGCGCTGTTGTAGGTGAACTCGCAGAACGTCCAGTTCGTCTGCCAGTTCGGGTCCGAGCTGGTGAAGCCGGGCTGCACCAGGCCGGGACCGGGGTTGACGAAGAACTGGATCTTCTTGTCCACCGAGAACCACACCCGGCCGCCGATGACGTAGTCGGTCAGCGTCACGGTCTTCTGGGTGCCGGAGCCGGTCAACGGGATCGAGTAGTCGGGGATCGGCGTCACCGGCGACGACGGGTTCGCCAACGGCTGGAACCGGCCGTCGGCGGTGACGAACCCCGGCCGGCCCGAGCTGTCCGAGCCGCTGATGTACGCGTAGACCGTGCCGCTGCCCGAATTGTTCTTCAGCGTCAACGGCAGGGCCGCGGCGGCACGCGCTTTCGCGGTCGCGGACCACAGCGGCGTGCTCGCCACGGCGGCCGCCAAGCCCGCGGTGACGAAGGTACGTCTGGACAGCATGGGGCACCTCCTGGGGAAAGGCGGGGAAAACGCATCCCGCCGAACGGGGTGGCCGAACGGTAGGTACCCCTTGCCAGGTGGTCAATATCCCGCGTGCCCGCTCGGGCACGAACGTTCCTCGAAGGTGCCCTTTCGGCCGCTCAGGGGACGCGGATCCGGGGTCCGGTCTTGGTCTGGACCTCCTCGAAGCCGACCTCCGGCGCCAGCTCGACGAGCTCGAGACCGTCCGGGGTGACGTCGAGGACGCACAGGTCGGTGATGATCCGCTGGACCACCCCGCGGCCGGTGTAGGGCAGCGTGCACTCGTCGACGATCTTGTGGCTGCCGTCGCGCGCGACGTGCTCCATCAGCACGATGACCTTCTTCGCGCCGTGGACCAGATCCATCGCGCCGCCCATGCCCTTGACCATCTTGCCGGGGATCATCCAGTTCGCGATGTCGCCCGCCGCGGACACCTGCATGGCGCCGAGGATCGCCGCGTCGATCTTGCCGCCGCGGATCATGCCGAAGGAGAGCGTGGAGTCGAAGAACGACGCGCCCTTCCGGACCGTGACGGTCTCCTTGCCCGCGTTGATCAGGTCGGGGTCGACCTCGTCCTCGGCCGGGTAGGGGCCCACGCCGAGGATGCCGTTTTCCGACTGCAGCACCAGTTCGACGTCGTCCGGGACGTGGTTGGGCACGAGCGTCGGCAGGCCGATCCCGAGGTTGACGTAGTCGCCGTCACGCAGTTCGGCGGCGGCGCGGGCGGCCATCGCGGTGCGGTTCCAAGCCATGTCAGGCCCCCTCGTTCCCGGCGCGCACGGTGCGCTTTTCGATCGGTTTGTCCGCTGCCTGCCCGGGCGTCAGCGCGACCACGCGGTGCACGAACGCACCCGGCAGGTGGACGTGGTTCGGGTCGAGCTCGCCGGGCTCGACGAGGTGCTCGACCTCGGCGACGGTGACGCGGCCGGACATGGCGGCCGGCGGGTTGAAGTTGCGGGCCGCGTCCTTGAAGACGAGGTTGCCGTGCCGGTCGCCCTTCCAGGCGCGGACGAGCGCGAAGTCGGCGACGATCGCGTGCTCGAGGACGTACTCGCGGCCGTCGAAGCGCTGCTTCTGCTTGGCGGGGCTGGCTTTCACGACGGTTCCGGCGGAGTCGTACTTCCACGGCAGACCGCCGTCGGCGACCTGGGTGCCGACGCCGGTGGCGGTGAAGAACGCGGGGATGCCGGACCCGCCGGCCCGCAGCCGTTCGGCGAGCGTGCCCTGCGGCGTCAGCTCGACCTCCAGCTCGCCGGAGAGGTACTGGCGCGCGAACTCCTTGTTCTCGCCGACGTAGGAGGCGACGACGCGGCGGAGGCGCCCGGCGCCCAGCAGGATCCCGAGGCCCCAGCCGTCGACGCCGGCGTTGTTGGACACGACTTCGAGGTCGGCCGCGCCGGCGGCGAAGAGGGCGTCGATCAGGACGGCGGGGACCCCGCACATCCCGAACCCGCCGACGGAGAGGGTGGCGCCGTCGGGGATGTCGGCGATGGCCTCGGCGGCCGAGGCGAGCACTTTGTCCATGCCCGTGATCAGACGACGCGGTGTCCTTCGCGGTCAACCAGTGAACGCGTTCGACCAGCAGATTGTTCGTCCCGTGGTCGTGACCGGTGGGGTAGTGTTCACTGAGTGGACGCCCCCGCAGACCTCGTCGGCCGCACGCACCGGACGTTGCGCGCGGTCGCGGCCCACGAGCCCGGCGGCGCGACGACGACGGCCGTCGCGCGGGCGGCGGGCCTGCCCCGGCCGACCGTGCACCGGCTGCTGACGTCGCTGCAGGGCGCGGGCCTGGTGGAGCGGGAGCCGGCGACCGACCACTGGGTGCTGGGCCCGGAGCTGTACTTCCTCGGCGTCGCCGCGGCCCGGCGCTACGACGTCACGGAAGCGGCGTTGCCGGTGGTCCGGCGGCTCGCCCTGACGACCGGGGAGAGCGCGTTCTTCTCGGCGCGGCGCGGGGAGGAGACGATCTGCCTGATCCGCGAGGACGGCGCGTTCCCGATCCGCAGCCACGTCCTGTTCGAAGGCGCGCGCTTCCCGCTGGGCGTCGTCTCGGCCGGCATGGTCGTCCTCGCGCACCTGCCCGACCGGGAGGTCGACGACTACCTCGCCCGCGTGGACCTGCGTGCGGCGCACGGGCCGCAGCACGACGTCCGCGAGATCCGGCGGCACATCGCGGCGACCCGCAAGAACGGCTACGCGGTGAACCCCGGGCTCGTGGTCGAGGGCAGCTGGGGGCTCGCGGCGGCCGTCTTCGACCAGGCGGGGTCACCCCGCTGGGCGCTGACCCTGACCGGCGTCGAACACCGGTTCGGCGCCGGCCGGATCCCGCAGCTGGGCGCGCTGCTGCTGCAGGAGGCCCACGCGCTGTCGGAGAAGCTCAGCCGAGCAGGGCGCTGAGCCGCTGGGCGGCGGCCACGACCAGGCGGCCCAGCTCGTCCGGGTCCGGGGCTTCGAACAGCGACAGCCCGATGCTCGCCTCCGGGTGGTCGCGGCCGGTGCGGACCACGGCGGAGATGCCCGTGATGCCCGGCGCGATCTCGCCCTTCGACACCGCGAAGCCGCGCTCCCGCGCCCGCGTCACCTCCTCGCGTTCGCCGGGCAGCGGCGGCCCGGCCGCCAGGATGGCGAGGCCGGCCGAGCCGCGGCCGATCGGGTCGAGCTGACCCGAGCGGAACGCCACGTGGATCGCCGCCTGCCGGGGCTCGACGATCATCAGCATCCGGACCTGGTCCGCGTTCTCGCGCACCACGAGGTGCGCCGACGCCCGGGCCGAGTCGGTCAGCTCCTCCAGCACCGGCCGCGCGAGCGTCCGCAGGTCTTGCTCCACCGGCTCGGCGAGCCGGACGAGCCCGGTGCCCAGTGAGATGCGCTTGAACCGGTCGCGGCGGCAGAGGTAGTGCGCCTCGAGCGTCCGGACCAGCCGGTGCGCGACCGTGCGGTGCACGCCGATGCCGTCGGCGATCTCGGTCAGCGTCAGGCCCTGCGGGTGCTGGACCAGCAGCTCCAGCACCTGCAACCCGTGGTGCAGCGTCTTCGAAGTCCCGGACGCGGGCAGCGTCGATTCCACACGGCTCCCTTGACGAGGTGACAGGTGCGACCTACTGTCTCACACATATTCGCACACTGCGTGCGAATATAGCACGTTCAGACGGACGGGACAACGGAGGTTCCGATGCGGGTGGCGACCGAAGACGTCGTGGCCGTGCACCAGCTCTACGGCGCCCAGAGCCACGCCATCGACTCGGGCCGGGCCGCCGGCTGGGCCGCCACCTTCACCGCGGACGGCGAGTTCCGTTCGCCGACCTACCCCGAGCCGGCCGTCGGCGCCGCGGAGCTGACCGCGTTCGCCGAGCGCTTCCACTCGTCCGGGGAGAAGCTCAGGCACGTGGTCAGCACCGTCCACGTCCGGCCCGGCGACACCCCGGACACCCTGCGCGCCGACGCCTACCTGCAGATCGTCGCGAGCACGCACCTCGTGCGCCTGACCGTCCTCGAAGACGACCTGGTGCGCACGGCCGACGGCTGGCGCGTGCGGCGGCGCACCGTCCACCGCGACTCCTGACCCACCACGAAAGAGGAACCCACGATGACGACCCACGAGCCCACCGGTCCCGGGCGGGTCCTGCACCAGCCGGTCACCACGGTGTACCCGGAGTTCCCGGGCAAGGTCGCGGTGGTCACCGGCGCCGCCCGCGGCATGGGCGCCCGCTTCACCGCCGCGCTCGCCACGCGCGGGGTCGACGTCGTCGGAGGCGACATCGACGGCACCGCGATGGCCGCCACCGCGGCCGAGCTGACCGCCGCGCTGGCCGAGAAGTCCCTGGAAGCCAAGCCCGGCCGGATCGTGTCGTCCACTGTGGACGTCACGGAGGCCGCCGACCACCTCGCCCTGGCGCAGCGCGCGATCGACGAGTTCGGCCGGATCGACTTCTGGGTCAACAACGCCGGGATCTTCCCGTTCGCGGAGGTCCCCGAGATCACGCCGGAGCAGATCCGCGCGACGCTGTCGGTCAACGTCGAAGGTGTGCTGTTCGGCGCCCAGGCCGCAGCCAGGCACATGAAGCCCGGCGGCGCGATCGTGAACATGTCGTCGGTGTCGGCCGTGCGCGTGCGCAAGGGCCGCGGCGCCTACTGCAGCTCGAAGGCCGCCGTCGCGCACCTCACCGAATCGCTGGCCGTCGAGCTGGGCGACCAGGGCCTGCGTGTCAACGCCATCGCGCCCGGCTACATCGACACCGAGATGACGCGCTGGATCCAGGACGACGCGCCGGCGCTGGCCAAGGCTCTCGACGCCGTGCCGTTGCACCGGATCGGCTCGCCCGAAGAGGTCGCCGGCGTGCTGCTGTTCCTGCTGTCGGACAGCGCCCGGTACGTGACCGGGCACAGCATCGCCGTCGACGGCGGGTCCCGGCATGTCTGAGTACCCGGCCGTCGTCCTGGTCACCGGCGCGGCGGGCGGCATGGGCGCGTCCCACGCCCGGGCGCTCGGTGCGCTGGGCGTCCACGTCTGCGCCGCCGACGTCGCCGATCCTTCCGGCGTCGTCGGCGAGATCCTCGCGGACGGCGGTTCGGCGTCGGCGCACCACCTCGACGTCACCGAGGCCGCGCAGTGGGACTCCGTCGTCGCGGAAATCCGCTCACAGCAGGGCGAACTCCGCGGGCTGGTGAACAACGCCGGGATCTCGCGGCGGCTGGAGTTCATGGACACCACGGCCGAGGTGTGGGACCGGGTCGTCGCGGTCAACCTCACCGGGCCGTTCCACGGGATGCGCGCGGCCGCGCCGCTGATGCGGGACTCCGGCGGCGGGTCGATCGTCAACATCTCGTCGATCTCCGGGCAGATCGGCTACTTCTCGCCCGCGTACTCGGCCAGCAAGTGGGGTCTCACCGGACTGTCCAAATCGGCCGCCGGGAACTTCGCCCGCTGGGGCATCCGGGTCAACTCCGTCCACCCGGGACTCGTCGGCACGGCGTTGCTCGCGGGGGCCGGTGCGTTCGTCCGGTCCGCCGTGGACAGTGTCCCGGCCGGGCGGATGGCGCGTCCGGAGGAGATCACCGACGCCGTGCTGTTCCTGCTGTCGAACCGGTCCACCTACATGACCGGCAGCGAGGTCACCGTCGACGGCGGCCTCGTCTCCAACGGGCTCTACCACCGCATCGTCGCGGAGTCGGGAGGTGACCTCGGATGAGCGCCGAGGAGTACGACGTCGTCGTCGTGGGCGGCGGGGGAGCGGGGCTCGCCGCCGCCGTGTCGGCCGCCGAGCGCGGCGCGTCCGTCCTGCTGTTCGAGGCCGAGCCGGATCTCGGCGGCTCGACGCAGCTGTCGGCGGGCATGTTCACCGCCGCCGGCACCAGTGTCCAAAAGGGACTGGGCATCGAGGACACACCGGAGAGGTTCTTCCAGCACTACATGGACCTCAACCAGTGGCAGCTCAAGCCGGGGCTGGTGCGCGCGTTCTGCGAGGAGTCCGGACCGGCCTTGGAATGGCTGATCGGGCTGGGCGCCGAGATCCCGGCGAAGGTGTCGCACAACGCGCATTCCCCGGGCCTCACCCGAGCGGGCGTCGAAGACGTCTGGCGGGCACACGTGCCGAAGGACCAGGGCTACGGCCTGGTCCAGGTGCTCGACCGGGCCCGGCGCAGGGCCGGCGTCGAGGCGATCCTGAACACGCGGGTCGAGCGGCTGCTCGTCGAGGGCGGGCACGTCACCGGCGTCGTCGCCGACGGGATCGAGGTGCCCGCGACCGCGGTGATCGTCACCACGGGCGGCTTCGCGCAGGACCCGGCGCTGGTCACGCGGCACTACCCGGCGGCAGGCGCGGCGGGCGACGACCTGTTCGTCGTGGCGGCTCCCGGCTCGCGGGGCGACCACTTCGGGTTCGGGTCCCAGGTGGACGCCGCGATCGCGGGCGACGGCTGGGGCCTGCTGCTGCCCACCGCGTACTTCCAGCGGCTGCACCACTGGCAGTCCGGTTTCCCGCCGGTGTCGCGGGTGCTGGTGAACGTCCACGGCCGCCGGTTCATGGACGAGGACGCCTCCTACGCCGTGTCGGGCGGGATCATCGACGCCCAGGACGGTCCCGTGTGGACGGTCTTCGACGAGCGGGCGCGCGCCACCCTGCCCACCGGGTACGCGCACTGGGACGCCGGGCACGTCCTGGCCGAAGCCGAAGCCGGGCGCACGATCCGCGCCGGCAGCGTCGAGGAGCTGGCCGGAAAGCTCGGCGTGCCCGTCGGCGCGCTGCGGGCGACGATCGACCGCTGGAACGCGAACCTGCCCGTGGACCCGGAGTTCCTGCGCCACGAAACCCTGGCCGCCAAGGGGCGCACCGCCCCACCCGAGCCGATCGGGCGGCCGCCGTTCTACGCGGCGCGCACGCTGCCCGCCGAGCTCGTCTGCACCCACGCCGGACTCGAGATCGACGGCACCGCCGCCGTCCTCGACGCGCGCGGGGAGCGCGTGCCCGGCCTGTTCGCCGCGGGGGAGGCCGGAGCCGGCGTGCTCGGGCCGCGGTACGTCGGCGGCGGGAACGCCGTCGCCAACGCCATCACCATGGGCCGGGTCGCCGGCCGCAGCGCCACTCACTCACCGTCGAGGAGCACCCCATGACCGTCCACACGCCGACCGCGGTCGGGAGAAGCACCGTCCGCAAGGTCGGGCTGCGCATCATGCCGATCGTCGGCCTGCTCTACGTCTTCAACTACATGGACCGCGCCAACATCGGCTACGCCCAGCTCGGCATGGGCAAGGAGCTGGCGATCGACGCCGCCACGTTCGGGGCGGCGTCGGCGATCTTCTTCCTCGCCTACGTGGTGTTCGAAGTCCCGAGCAACATGATCATGAAGAAGGTCGGCGCGCGGCTGTGGCTGAGCCGGATCGCGGTCAGCTGGGGCATCGTCACGGTGGTCACCGGGTTCGTCGCGAACACGACGCACCTGATCATCGCCCGGATCGTGCTCGGCATCGCCGAAGCCGGGTTGTTCCCGGGCCTGCTGCTGTACCTGACGCTGTGGTTCCGCGGGAAGGAACGCGGCCGCGCGATCGCGACGCTCGCCCTGGCCCAGCCGATCGCGCTGATCCTCGGCAGCCTCACCGGCGGCTGGATCCTCGACCACGCGCACTGGCTCGGGATGAGCAGCTGGCAGTGGGTGTTCGTGCTGCAGGGCGCGCCGGCGATCCTGATCGGCGTCGTCACGTTCCTCCGGCTGCCGGACAAGCCCGCGGACGCGAAGTTCCTCTCCCGCGACGAGCGCGAGTGGCTGCAGACCGAGATCGACAAGGAGTACGTGCCGGAGGAGAAGGAGACCTTCCTCGGCCAGCTGCGCGCGGTGCGCAACGGCAAGGTCCTGCACCTGGCGTTCGCGAACCTGTTCATCGCCTGCGGCCTGTACGGGCTGACGTTCTTCCTGCCGCTGATCGTCAAGCAGCTCGACCCGAAGTACTCCTCGACGAACATCGGCCTGCTCGGCGCGATCCCGTACGTCGTCGGCGCGGCCGGCATGCTGCTGCTCGCGCGCAACTCCGACCGGACGGGCGAGCGCAAGGGGCACGTGATCGCGCTGGTGCTCGTCGCCGCTTTGGGCTTCTTCGGCGCCATCCAGTTCAAGTCGGTGCCGGTGCTGTCGCTGGTCAGCCTGTCGCTGGCGGCGGTCGGCGTGCTCGGCTACCTGGCGCCGTACTGGGCGATGGCCTCGAAGGTGCTGTCGAAGGAGCACACGGCCGTCGGGCTGGCCGCGATCAACTCGATCGCCGCGCTGGGCGGGTTCTTCGGGCCCTACGCGATCGGGCTGGCGGCCACGGACACCGACGTCACGGTCGGGCTGTACTTCCCGATCGGCTGCCTGGTGCTCTCGGCGATCATGCTGGCGTTCCTGAAGGTCCCGCGCGAGCGCAACCAGTTTCGAGTTTGACCATTTGTTAAGGTGCCCGGATGGACGAGGAGCTGGACTTCTGGTCGTTCGTCGAGCTGGCCAACCGCCGGCTCTCGAGCGAGTACGGCTTCCGCCACCAGCTGGCGACCGAGGTGCTGCTGACCCTCAACCGGGCGTCGGACCTGGTGACCTACGACCTGGAGGCCGCGGTGCACCGGCCGCGCGGCCGGTCGTGGTCGGGGTTCCGGCTGCTGTTCGTCGTCTGGCTGGCCGGGCCCCTGGAACCGAAGACCGCGGCCCGGCTCACCGGGATGAGCCGGGCCGCGGTGTCGAACCTGATGAAGCCCCTCGTCGCGGACGGCCTGCTCGACCGCGTCCCGGACGAGCACGACGGCCGTTCGGTCCAGCTGTCGCTGACCGAGGCGGGCCACGAAGAGATGGTCTCGGTGTTCCGCGAGCACAACGAGCGCGAGTTCGGCTGGACGGACGCCCTCACCGAGGAAGAGCAGCGAATCCTGGTGCTGCTGCTGGGCAAGCTGATCACCGCCCGGGCCGGCTTCGACGCCCGCAGCCGCCGCTAGCCCCACCCCGCACGACAGGCCGCGGCAGACCCTCTACCCGCGGCGCGCAACAGGGGCTAAGCTGCCCAAAGATAGTCAATGCCTGAACTATATCGGCCGGAGGAGAACCATGGCGTACTACCGCCGCGCGGGGACCATCCCGCCGAAGCGGCACACCCAGCACCGCACCCCCGAAGGCGGGCTGTACTCCGAAGAGCTGATGGGCGAGGAGGGCTTCTCCTCGGACTCGTCGCTGCTCTACCACCGCGGCGTGCCGTCGGCGATCGTCGACGCGACGCCGTGGGAGCTGCCGGACCAGACGCTCACCGAGAACCGCCCGCTGGTCCCGCGCCACCTCAAGCTGCACGAGCTGTTCCCCGGCCAGGACTGGAAGAGCGCCGACGTCGTCACCGGCCGCCGCCTGGTGCTGGGCAACGGCGACGTGCGCATCTCCTACGTCGCGGCGGGGGAGACCTCGCCGCTCTACCGCAACGCCGTCGGCGACGAATGCGTGTACGTCGAGTCCGGCGAGGCGCGCGTCGAGACGATCTTCGGCGTGCTCGAAGCGCGCCAGGGCGACTACGTGATCCTCCCGCGCGCGACGACGCACCGCTGGGTGCCGGCGAGCGACGAGCCGCTGCGCGCGTACGTCGTCGAAGCGAACTCGCACATCACGCCGCCGAAGCGCTACCTGTCCCGCTTCGGCCAGCTGCTGGAGCACGCGCCGTACTGCGAGCGCGACCTGCACGGGCCCGAGGAGCCGTTCCTGGCCGAGGGCGAGGACGTCGAAGTCCTCGTCAAGCACCGCGGCTCGCGCGGCATCACCGGCACCCGCTACGTCTACCCGGCGCACCCCTTCGACGTCGTCGGCTGGGACGGGTTCCTCTACCCGTACACGTTCAACATCGCCGACTTCGAGCCCATCACCGGCCGCGTGCACCAGCCGCCGCCCGTGCACCAGGTGTTCGAAGGGAACAACTTCGTCATCTGCAACTTCGTCCCGCGCAAGGTCGACTACCACCCGCTCGCCGTGCCGGTGCCGTACTACCATTCCAATGTGGACTCCGACGAGGTGATGTTCTACTGCGGCGGGAACTACGAGGCCCGCAAGGGATCCGGCATCGCGCAGGGCTCGATCAGCCTGCACCCGGGCGGGCACAGCCACGGCCCGCAGCCCGGCGCGGTCGAACGGTCGCTCGGCGCGGAGTTCTTCGACGAGCTGGCCGTCATGGTCGACACCTTCCGGCCGCTCGAACTCGGCGAAGGCGGGCTGGCGAGCGAAGACCCCGGCTACGCGTGGACCTGGGCCGGACGGGGGCCGGTCGCGTGATCCCGGCCCTCTTCACCGGGCTGTGCGACGACGCCGCGGTGTTCCCGCCCGGCCTCGCGCCGTTGCCGGACGCCGTCGCCGCGCACGACGAATACGTCAAGTCCTGGTACGCCGGCCTCGTCGGCCCCCTGGTGCTCGCCGCGCCGGCGCTCGACGCGCTGGGCGACCTGCTCGGGCCGCGCGAGAGGCCGTTGCCGGTCGCGGTGACGCTGCCCGGCGGGCCCGCGCAGCTCCCGGGCGTGCTCGACGCCGTGAAGACGCTGCCCGTGGACCTGCAGGCGCTGGAAATCGCGGTGCCGGAAGGGATGCGGCCCGGCGAGGTGCTCTATGCCGTGGCGGCCGCGAGCGCGCCGGTGTACGTCGAAATCCCGCGCGACGAGCGCCGCGTGCCGCTGCTGCGCGCGCTCGCCGGGACGGGCCACCGCGCGAAGTTCCGGACCGGCGGCGTCCGGGCCGACCTGTACCCCGGCGAGTTCGAGCTGGCCGAGGCGATCCGGGCCGCCGTCGACGCCGGGGTGCCGTTCAAGGCCACCGCCGGGCTGCACCACGCGCTGCGCAACACCGACCCGGAGACCGGGTTCGAGCAACACGGCTTCCTCAACCTGCTGCTCGCGGCCGGCGCACCCGAGCGGGCCGAGGCCCTGCTCGCCGAGCGCGACGGCGCGACGGTCGCCGCGCTGGTGCGCGACCTCGATCCGGGTGCCCGCGAGCGGTTCACCTCGTTCGGCACGTGCAGCATCAGTGATCCCCTGACCGAGCTGGCCGCCCTCGGCCTGCTGCCCCGAGGAGAGGCATGACCACGATCGACATCCCGGCCGGCTCCCCGTTCGGGACGGCCAACCTGCCCTACGGCGTGCTTTCGGTCGGCGGCGGCGCCCCGCGCGTCGGCGTCCGCGTCGGGGACTCGGTGCTCGACCTGGCTCGCGCGCTGGGCGACGACGTCTTCGCGGCGCCGACGCTCAACCCGTTCATGGCGCAGGGGTACGACCGCTGGGTCGAGGTCCGGTCGCGGGTGACGTCGCTCGTGGCGGGCGAGGTCCCGGACGACGCCGTGCACGCGGTCGCGGACGTCACGCTGCACCTGCCGTTCGAGGTCGCGGACTACGTCGACTTCTACGCGTCCGAGCACCACGCGTCCAACGTCGGGCGGCTGTTCCGGCCGGACGCGGAACCGTTGCTGCCCAACTGGAAGCACCTGCCGGTCGGCTACCACGGCCGCGCCGGGACGGTGCTGGTGTCGGGCACCGACATCGTCCGCCCGAGCGGCCAGCGCAAGGGTGACCCGGCACCGGTGTTCGGCCCGAGCACGCGGCTGGACATCGAGGCGGAGCTGGGTTTCGTCGTCGGCACGGGCACGCCGCTGAACACCCCGATCGCCCCGGCCGACTTCGCGCGGCACGTGTTCGGCGCGGTGCTGCTCAACGACTGGTCGGCGCGCGACATCCAGGCCTGGGAGTACGTGCCGCTGGGCCCGAACCTGGGCAAGAGCTTCGCGACGTCCGTCTCGGCGTGGGTCGTGCCGATCCTGGCGCTCGAGGCCGCGCGGATCCCGCTGCCGGGCCAGGACCCGGAACCGCTGCCGTACCTGCGGGAAAGCGAGCCGTGGGGGTTGGACGTCGACTTGGTCGTCGAGTGGAACGGCCAGGAGGTCAGCCGCCCGCCGTTCCGCGAGATGTACTGGTCGCCGGCGCAGATGCTGGCCCACCTGACGGTGAACGGCGCGTCGTCCCGCACCGGCGACCTGTACGGCTCGGGCACGATTTCGGGCCCGGAGAAGCACCAGCGCGGCGCGTTCCTGGAGCTGAGCTGGGGCGGCAAGGAGCCGCTGACGGTCCAGGGCGAGGAGCGCAGCTTCTTGCTGGACGGCGACGAAGTGGTGATCACGGGTTCGGCCCCGGGCCCGAACGGCGACCGCATCGGCTTCGGCGAAGTCCGCGGCCGGATTCTCCCGGCAGGTCACTGAGGCACCTGTCTCATCAGATGGCCCGGTGACCGGTTCGACGGACCCGCGGGCGGCGCGGCGATGCTCGCCGCCGCGTCGCCGAGACGGCAGGCGTCGGCCTACCGGCACTGGCCCCGCCCGGACGACCTGCTGCTGGACAGCATGGGCGGCGCCGACCTGCCGCACTGGCCTGAAGCGCCGACTGTGAGTCAACTGTCTCAGACAGAAAAGAAACCCTCGGTGTGCGCACGAACGCGGTAGGTAACTACGCTGTTCGGAGCAAGCCCGGCTGAAGGAGGGTTCAGGGTGGTTCCAGCCCGTCGCTGGCTGATCGTCGCGGTCGGCTGTGCGCTGGTCGTGGTGGTCGTCTACCTCCTCGCCGTCTGGACGGTTCCCGGGCAGGCCTTGGAGAACGCCGCTCTCCGCGGGGCCGATGAGGCCGGCGCCCGGGACCAGGCGGTGGCCGATGACAGCCTGAGCCGGATCACCGTGTACTCCCTGGCCGTCGCGGTCGTGCTCGTCGGGGTTGTCGGGCTGCTGCGCCGGCGGGTGGACCTCGCTTTCGCGGCCGTCGGCGTGATCGTCGCCGGGCAGGTCGTCACGCAGGTGCTGAAGCGGTTCGTGCTGCCGCGGCCGCCGCTCGTGCCGTCGACCGGGCACTACGCCGCCAACAGCCTGCCCAGCGGGCACACGACCATCGCCATGACCGTGCTGTTCGCCGCCCTGCTCGTGGTGCCGTACCGCTGGCGCGGGGTGACGTTGTTCCTGCTGCTCTCGTGGGCGGTCGGCATCGGCGCGTACACCGTGACGGCGAAGTGGCATCGCCTGTCCGACACGCTCGCCGCCGACGCGATCGCGCTCGGGCTCGCCTGCCTGGCGTCGTGGTGGCTCGCGCGGCGCGGGGTCGTGCACCGGCACGACGGGCCGCGCCGGATCCCGCGGGTGCTCGTCGTGAGCATCGCATCCGTTGGTGGTGCGGTGTTCCTGGCGCTCGGCACCGTCCTCATCGGAGCGTCGCTGCTCGGCGGCGGCTACGAGGAAACGGTGCGGGACAACGCCTGGGTCGTCTACCTGGCCGCGAACTCGTTCGCCTCCTTCGGGTCCGTCGCCGCGGCGCTCGCGTTCCTGGCGACCTGGCGACGCCTGGAGGTCCGGTGAACCCGGCCCTGATCCCGCTGGCCGCGGCCGTCTTCTGCTTCGGCGTCTTCCTGGTCAGCTTCCTGCTCGACCGGCGCAAGCTGCGCAACGGCTTCTACCTGTTCTTCGCGCTCGCGTTCCTCGGCCTGGCCGTGCTCGCGCTCCTGGCGTCGATCTCGCCGGAGGCCGCGGCGATCGTCGCGTTCGGACTGTTCGCGCTCATCCCGCTGACCATCGTGGTGCTCGCGGTCTTCCTGATCTGCAACGGCGTGACGATGCTGCGCCGCGAAGGACGGCGGCCGGCGAACCTGCTGTCCCTGGCCGCCGGGGTCGGCATCGTGGCGCTGATCGTCTTCGGCTTCGTGGTCGGGCAGCTGCGCTGGGCGCCGCTGGAAGCGGTCCGCGACAGCGTGGACGGGATCGTCGCCTACCTGTCGTTCCTGTTCGTGTGCTTCCTGTTGTACTCCTTGGTGTACGGCCGGATCCGCAGCCGCCGCCCGCTCGACTTCGTGGTGGTGCTGGGCTCCGGGCTGCTCGGCGGCCGGACCGTCCCGCCGCTGCTGGCGAGCCGGCTCGACCGCGGCCGGCGGGTGCTCGACGCCGAAGACCGCAAGGGCCGCTCGCCGCTGCTGGTCACCTCGGGCGGGCAGGGGCCGGGGGAGGACGTGCCCGAGGCGCACGCGATGGCCGACCACCTCGTCGGCCGCGGCCTCCCGCGCGAGCGGATCGTGCTCGAAGACCGCTCGCGCACCACGCGGGAAAACCTGGCGTTCAGCGACGCCCTCATGCGCGAACGGCGGCCGGACTACCGGTGCGTCGTCGTCACGAACAACTTCCACGTCCTGCGCGCGGCGCTGATCGCCCGCAAGGCCAAGGTGAACGGCCAGGTGATCGGCGCCCCGACGGCGTGGTACTTCTGGCCGAGCGCGACCCTGCGCGAGTTCGCGGCCATCCTGGTCGACCACCGCGTCCTCAACGGCATCGTCTGCGCGACGATCATCGCACTGAGCGTGCTGAAAGCGCTTTGAGTCAGCCGACGAGCCGGGGGAACAGCTCCTGGATCCCGCGCCGCAGTTCGGTGAGCGAGTCCTCCGCTCCGGTGAGGTGGCGCAGCAACGCCTGCTGGAACAGGCCGTCGAACAGGGCGTACGCGTCGGCCGGGGTGCAGTTCGGCTCGGCCGCCGCCAGCTCCGCGTACGCCGAGACGTTGCGCCAGATCATGTCCTGCAGGCTGTCGTCGATCTCGGCGACGTCGTCGCGGTACGCCGGCTCGAACAGGGACTGGGTGCGCAGGTCGTACCAGAGCCGGTGCATCAGCGGGGCCTCGGCCAGCGCCACCGCCAGCCCGTCGGCGCACGCCGCCGCGAGGCCGGGGGCCGTGGCCGCCGCGCCGACGCCGCCCTCGTAGCGCTTCACGCAGGCTTCCTTGTAGCGCCGCACGCAGTACGTGATCAGCTCGACCTTGTCGGCGAAGTAGTAGTGCAGCAGCCCGTGGGAGAACTTCGTGTGCTCCGCGATCGTGCGCAGGCTCGTCCGGGCGTAGCCGAGGTCGGCCAGCGCGAGCAGCGCCGCGTCGGCGAGCTCCCGGCGGCGTTCCTCGAACTTGTCGACTCGGGTCCGCCGCCTCACGGCGGCTGCGCTGGTCACCGGCCGAAGATACCATCGAGCGGTTCTCTGACCAATCGTCCAAGAAAATCTTGACATTCGTCCAAACGGCGGCCAAGGTCGTCAGCAGCCGCCGACAGAGCTCGAAAGGGACGACGATGTCTCTGTTCTTCTACCTGGAAAAGGGTGCCTCCCTGGATCCCGGTGCCCCCTGCCTGACCCTCGACGGGGTTTCGCGGTCCTACGGCGAAGTCGTCGAGCTCGCCGAGGCCGTCGCCCGCGCGTTGCGACGCTCCGGCGTCGCGCCCGGCGACAAGGTCGGCATCCTCTCGGCCAACGACCCGACCGCGTTCACCTGCGTCTTCGGCATCGCCCGCGCGGGTGGCGTGTGGTGTCCGATCAACCCGCGCAACGCGGCCGGCGAGAACGCCGAGCTGCTCGACCTGTTCGACTGCGGCACCCTGATCTTCCAGCCGGCCTTCGAGGACCTCGTCCGCCAGATCGCGCCGAAGCTGCCGAAGCTCACCACGCTCGTCCGGCTCGGGGACGGCGACGACTTCGCCGCGGGCTTCCGGGACTGGCTCGACGCGGCGAAAGACGATCCCGCCGTCGAAGCGGCCCAACCCGACGACGTCGTCGCGCTGGTCGGCACCGGCGGCACCACCGGACGGCCCAAGGGCGTCATGCTCACCGACCGCAACCTCGAGGCGATGTCGGCGATCACGCTGATGAGCTACCCCTTCGAGGGACGCCCGGTGTACCTGGCGCTGGCCCCGCTGACGCACGCGGCCGGCGTCCTGTGCTTCCCGGTCCTCGCCCGCGGCGGGGAGGTGGTGATCATGGCCAAGCCCGACGTCGGCCGCTTCCTCGAGCTGATCGAACGCCACCGCGTCACGCACACGTTCCTGCCGCCGACGCTGATCTACATGGTGCTGGGACACGAATCCCTCGACACGACGGACCTGTCGTCGCTGCAGTGCTTCTGGTACGGCGCCGCCCCGATGTCCACGGCCCGGCTGACCGAAGCGCTCGACCGCATCGGCCCGATGGCGCAGCTGTTCGGCCAGTCCGAAGCCCCGATGATGATCTCGACGATGTCGCCCGCGCAGCACCGGAGACCGGACGGCACCGTCCACACGGGACGGTTGTCGTCGGCGGGCCGTCCGTCGCCGCTGGTCACCGTGGCTATCCTCGGCGAAGACGGGCAGCCGGTCCCGAAGGGCGACCGCGGCGAGATCTGCGTGCGTGGTTCGCTCGTGATGGCGGGCTACTACCGCAACCCCGAGGCCACGGCGGAGGCGTCGGCGCACGGCTGGCACCACACCGGCGACATCGGCTTCCTCGACGACGAGGGCTACCTCCACATCGTCGACCGCGCCAAGGACATGGTCATCACCGGCGGGTTCAACGTCTATTCCGCCGAAGTCGAGCAGGCGGTGATGGCCCACGACGCCGTCCGCGACTGCGCCGTGATCGGCCTGCCCGACGACAAGTGGGGTGAGCGCGTCACGGCCGTCGTCCAGCTCCAGCCCGGCAGGGAGCTGGACACCGGCGAGCTGATCGCGTTCGTCAAGGACCGCATCGGCAGCGTCAAAGCGCCGAAGCAGGTCGAGATCTGGCCCGAGCTGCCGCGCTCCACCGTCGGCAAGGTCCTGAAAGCCGACATCCGCTCCAGTTTCACCCACCACAGCAAGGAGGCTGTCCGACCATGAAACTCGCGCTCTACCTGCCGAACTTCCGGGACAAGGTGACCGTCCGGGAGCTCGAGGACCTCACCGCGCTCGCCGAAGACCTCGACTTCGACTCCGTCTGGACGCTCGACCGGATCATCGTGCCGGAGGCCTCGGACCGAGGGGAAATGCAGTACCCCTTCGGAATGCTCGACGAAATGGGCAGGCAGCTCCCGGTGAGCTCGCGGGGCGAGTTCCTCCAGGGCATGCCGCTGCTCCCGTGGCTCGCCGCGAAGACCTCGAAGGTCCGGATCGGCATGAGCATCATCGACACGCCGTACCGTTCCCCCGGCGTGCTCGCCGCGGAACTGGCCACCATCGACCACCTCTCGGGCGGACGGCTCAACGTCGCCGTCGGCTCCGGCTGGATGCCGGAAGAGTTCGCCGCCGCCAGCGCCGCGCACATCTTTCCCAAGCGGCACAAGCACGTGCGCGAAACCCTGGAGATCATGCAGGGCATCTGGACCAACGAAGTCTTCGAGTACCACGGCGAGTTCGCCGACTTCGAGCCGGCCGGGTTCGGCGCCAAGCCGGTGCAGAAGCCGCACCCGCCGATCTTCTTCAGCGGCCTCAAGGACCCGAAGCGCTCGGCCAGCCGCATCGCCAAGTACAACCTGTCGGGCTGGATCGGGATCCAGGACTCGCCCGAGGACATCCAGCGGTGGCGCACCGAGATCCAGCGCGAGCTCGACCAGCTCGACACCAAGCGGTCGGTCGACGACCTCGAGATCTCCAGCATGATCTGGTTCGTCATCACCGACCAGGACGTGGACCAGAGCCCCCGGGGCAAGGGCACGAACCTGCTCGTCGGCTCCGAAGCGCAGATCACCGACCAGCTCAAGCGGTACAAGGAAGCCGGGCTGACGATGCCCTTCCTGTGGCCGCCGTTCGCGGACGTGCCGGTCGCGAAGACGCTGGACGACCTGAAGCGCGTCAAAGAAGAAATCCTGCCCAAGATCGAAGCGATGTGAGAGGAACCAGCATGTCCGAACTCGAGGGAAAGCGCGTCTTCGTCACCGGGTCCGGGGCGGGGATCGGCAAGGCGATCGCGGCGCTGTTCACCGAACGCGGTGCCCGGGTCGTGGTCAGCGACCTGAACGCCGACGCGGCCAAGCAGGCGGCCGACGAGATCGGCGCCGCCGGGGTCGCGAACTGCGACGTCACCGACGAAGGCCAGGTGCAGGCCGCCATCCAGCAGGCGGTCGACCTGCTCGGCGGCCTCGACGTCCTGGTCAACAACGCCGGCATCGAGGTGTCGTCGCCGCTGCTGCAGCAGTCCACGGAGAGCTTCGACAAGATCTTCGCGGTCAACGTGCGCGGCACGTTCGTCACGATGAAGGCGGCGACCCCGCACCTGGTGGAGTCCAAGGGCAACATCGTCAACATCTCCTCGATCGCCGGCGTCGGCGGCAGCCCGCTGCTCGGCTCCTACTGCGCGACGAAGGCGGCGGTCATCCAGCTGACCCGCGTCGCGGCGGTGGAGATGCGCCCGGCGGGGATCCGCGTCAACGCGGTCTGCCCGGGCTTCGCCGACACGGCGATGGTCGAGCGGCTGGTGCCGGACTTCGAAGCGGCGACCCAGGTCCCGTTCGGCGACCTGGTCGCGGCGAAGCAGGGCCGGCTCGGCACCCCGCAGGACATCGCCGAGGTGGCGGCGTTCCTGGCGTCCGACCGGGCGAGCTGGGTGACGGGCAGCCACTACGTCCTCGACGGCGGGCTGACCGCGTCGCTCGTCTGACGTCATCACCCGGCGGGCCCGCGCAGGGGGCGGGCCCGCCGGCGTCGGACCCGGACACCTCGGCTACCAGGGCGTCAAGGCTTCTTGTACGGCTTCGTCGCGCCGGTCTCGGCGTTGTGCTCCGTGACGCTGATGCCCTGCTCCTCCAGCTTCTTGTACTCGATGGCGTCGAAGATGTTGTCCGGCCTGCGGTAGGGGTAGATGTCGCCGTTCGGGTTGGGGATGCCCGTGCTCGTCTGGGCGCCCGGCTTGTCCGGGAAGACGACGTGGGTGTCCGGGGTCGAGTTCTTCGCGAACGTCTCCGACGCGTGGTCCCATTTCTCCTTGACGAAGTTCTTCTGGTCCAGGTTGGACGTTCCGTGGTCGCCGTGGGACCAGTAGCCCTTGTCCGGGTCCTTCATCATCTTGTCGTCGACCCAGCCGGGCATCTTCAGGTGGTGGTCGGCGACGAGCCCCTCCAGGGTGTTGCCGCCGTGTTCCTTGGCGACCGAGTTCGCCTTGAACTCGATCGAGCCCAGGTACGGGTCGTCCGGGGCGCCGTGGCCCTGCTTGTAGCCGCCCGACCAGAAGAAGTGCTTGTCCGCGCGCATCATCTGGTCCAGCTCGGGCTTGAACGCCTCCCACTCCTCGCGCGTCATGCGGTTGACGGCGACGCCGAGGTCGGGCTTCTTCGCCGGTGGTGGCTGGAGGTCGGGGTGCTGGTCGAAGTCGTCCGGCCGGGGACGTTTCGTGCTCGCCGGCCCGCCGGTCTTGCCGCACGTGCCCACCAGCCCGAGCGGGTCGCCGACGAGCAGGGGCTCGGTGACGTAGCCCGCCGGGTCGGGGGCGGCGGCGAGGCCCAGCGGGTCCTGGCTCAGGTACCGCGCCGTCTCCGGGTCGTAGTACCGGAACACGTTGTAGTGCAGCCCGGTTTCCTCGTCGCGGTGCTGCCCGGGGAACGCCAGCGGGACGGCCGCGGCGTCGGCGCCGGGCAGCGGCACGCCCCAGAAGCTGCTCCGGTCCCGCCAGACCAGCCCGCCGCGCGCGTCCAGCAGCTCGGTCGGCGTGCCCGCGGGCGAGGTGATCACGCAGCGGAACCGCACTTCATCGCCGGTGCGCTCGACCTGCACGACCGGGCGGCCGTCGCCCGGGTGACGCTCCCACGTCAGGACGCGCGGCGACCCGTCCGCGCCGTGCTCGACCCGCTCCACGAGGGCGAAGCCGCTCCAGAGGAACCGCGTGTCCGCGGTGAGCGAGACCTCGCCGCCGGCGCCGGTGACCCAGCGCCGCTTGGCGAACCGCCGGCCCAGCGGGTCGTAGTGGTACGTCCAGCGCGCGCCGTCCGGGGTGCGCACCGAACGCAGCCGGTCCAGCCGGTCCCACGTGTACGTCCACGACCCGTCGCCGCGGTGGCGCCCGGTGACGCGGCCCTGCGCGTCGGCCGTGTAGCGGGTGCCACCGGCCGAGACCAGCGTGTTTCCGCGGTAGGCCCGCGGTCCGGGCAGCGCCGGCGTGGCCGCCGAGGTGATGCTCCCGGCGGCGTCGCGGGCGAACCACTCGACCCCGCCCGGGCCGTGCGCCTCGCTGACGCGCCCGCCGTCGTCGAACTCCAGCCGCCAGGTGTCGCCGACGGCGGCGAGCCTGCCGTCGGGCCGGTAGGCGTAGGTGCGCGGCCCGACGCCGGCGATTTCCTCCGCGGCGAGCCGGTCTTCCGCGTCGAACCGCCGCCGGAGGAGAACCGTCCCGTCGACGCCGCGGGCGACCTCGCGCCCGGCCGCGTCGTGCTCGAACCCGACGTCGTGGCCCGCGATCCGCAGCGACCGCGGCAGGCCCGCGTCGTCGAACGCCCACGCACTGTCCACACCGGACGACGTGCGGCGGCGCAGCACGGCGCCGTCGTAGTCCCAGGCCACGCCGAGGCCGTTGACCGTCTCGGCGACGACCCGGCCGCGCTCGTCGCGTGCGATCTCCACGCGGGCCTCGGCGTTCTCCGCGATGGCCAGGCGGCCCAGCGCGTCGTAGGCGTAGCGCGTGACGTCCTCGGCCGTGCGCCGCTCGACGACGTTGCCGAGCAGATCGTAGGCGAACTCGACGGGTTCGCCGAGGCCGTTGGTCATGCGCCGCAGCTGGCCGGCCTCGTCGTAGGAGTAGGTGAGGCGACGGCCGTCGTAGTCGGTCTCCTCGGCCAGACGGCCCGCGGGATCGTAGGTGTAGCGCCAGGTCAGGCCCCGCGGGTTCGTCACGGAGGTCAGCCGCAGCTCGCCGTCGTAGGTGTAGGTCGTGCGCGCGCCCGCCGTGTCGACGTCGGCCACCGCCAGCCCGAACGGCCCGTAGCTGCGCCGCCGCACCCCGCCCGCGGCGTCGCGGTACTCGACGACCTGGCCTTCCGCGTCGTGCACCCAGGTTTCCCGGTCGCCGTGCGGGCCGATCCGCCAGGCGCGGCGGCCCTCGGCCGTCCAGCCCAGCCGGGCGGCACCGCCGGACGCGGTGTGCACGAGCTGCGGACGGCCGAACAGGTCGCGGTCGCCGGGGCGCACGTCCGTCGCCGGCGCGTCGCTCAGCGGGTCGGGAGCGTCGCCCGGTCCGGTGGCCCCGGACAGTGCCGTGAAGGGGTCGGCCGCGGGCGCCACGCGCTGGACCGCGGCGTCCCCGTCGCCCACCCGCAGCCGCACTTCGCCCGCGCCCGCGGGCAGCGTCCGCACGACGGAGCCATCGGCACGGATGACCGTCCTCAGTTCGCCATTCTCGTATTCGTAACGGGTTTCGCGGCCCAGCTCGTCCACTTGGGACAGGAGCTGGTCGTAGCGGCTCCACGTGTAGCGCCGGGTGCTCCCCAGCGGATCGGTCCGCTCGACGAGCTGGCCCGCGTCGTTGAGCCGGTAGGTCCAGGTGTGGCCGAGCGCGTCGGTGTGCCGGGTGACGCCGGGCTCGTAGGCGAAGACCGCGTCGTAGAAGCCGTGCGCCCCGACGGTGCGGACGCAGCGGCCGTCGGTGTCGTAGACGTAGCGGTACCAGGTGCCGGTGCGGTCCTGCCAGCCGACGAGCCGGTGATCGAGGTCGTAATCGAGGGTCATCGGGCGGCCCGCGAAGTCCGCGATCGTGGTCAGCTGGCCGAGCCGGTTGTAGCCGAACCGGACCAGCGGCGCCGCGTCGGGCGCGCCCAGGGCGACGATCCGGCCCTCGGCGGTGGCGATCCGGAGTTCGACGCCGTCGTCGCGGCGCAGCCCGGCGGGGGAGCCGTCCGGGGCGTACGCGATCTCGGTGCGGCTGCCGTTCCGTGCGATCGCCGCGAGCCGGCCACCGCCGGTGAAGTGCAGTTCGCGGTCGCCGGTGACGAGCCGGTAGCCGCCGGGGGAGCGGTGCAGCGGGTGCCGCGGGCCGTCCAGCGGCAGCACGGGTTCGCCGGTGGGCACCGGGTAGACGAGGACCATGCCGTCCTCGGCGTGGAACCGGACCCGCCCGGGGCCGACGTCCAGCCGCTGGTCCAAAGTGGACGCCCAGGACGGGCCGAACCAGCGCCCACCGCGGTAGGCCGACAGGTGGGTGCGCGACAGCTCCAGATCGCCGGCGTCGCCCGGCAGGGTCACGTCGACCTGGGTCATCACGACCTCGCCGGTGGCGACGTCGACGGGGTCCCCGCAGTAGGTCTTGGTGTCCGACGGCTGGGCGCGGTCACGCGGGCCGTCTTCCTTCGGCTTGGGGGCGTCGCCCTTCGGCGTCCCGCCGGGCGGCGGATCGCTTTTCGCGACGGGCGGCGGGTCGGCGGGTGGGTCGGTCTTGGGCGGGGGATCGGTCTTGGGGGGCGGGTCGCTCTTGGGGGGCGGGTCACCCT
>NZ_BAAGUJ010000021.1:0-138759 GCF_054781455.1 Amycolatopsis stemonae
CCACCATGGAAGCACTCCGCGCCCTCAAACGACGCCTCGCCCGCACCGTCTACAACACCCTCCACCACGACACCACCCAGCAACCAACCACGCTCCCCGCAGCGGCTTGACATAGGAGCAACGCATGGCGGCAGAGCACGTGGTCGTGACGACCACGACCGACTCCGAAAGCGCGGCCCGGGAGCTGGCCGCGAAGGCGATCGAAGCGCGGCTGGGGGCCTGCGCGCAGGTCGTCGGCCCGGTGACCAGCGTCTACCGCTGGGACGGCGAGGTGCGGACCGACCGGGAATGGCGCGTCGAGATCAAGACGACCGCCGAGCGGGTGCCCGCCCTGACCGAGCACCTCGGCCGGCTGCACGGCTACGACCTGCCGGAGGTGATCGCCACCCCGATCGTCGGCGGCAGCGCCGCGTACCTGGCCTGGCTGAGCACCGAAACCGGTGGCTAGATTCGCAGGCATGGAAGACCTCGTGCCGCGCTTCACCACCCTGACCACCGCTCACCTCGCCGACGCCTGCATCCGCGCCGGGCTCCCGGTCCGCTGCGCGCCGGCGGGCACGCGCGCGGTGGAGCCCGGCACCCGGGTGATCGGCCCGGCGGTCCCGGCCCGGCACGTCGGCAGCGTCGACGTCTTCCTGGAGGCGTTCGAGCAGGCCACGCCCGGCGGCGTGCTGGTGGTCGACAACGGCGGCCGCCTCGACGAAAGCTGCGTCGGCGACCTCGTGGTGCTCGAGGCGCGCGCCGCCGGGCTCGCCGGCGTCGTGATCTGGGGCCTGCACCGCGACACCGCCGACATCCGGGCGATCGGGCTGCCGGTGTTCAGCCTGGGCTCGCTGCCCACCGGCCCGCTCAGCCTCGGCCCGCGGGTCGACGGCGGGCTGGCCGAAGCGATCGTCGGCACCTGGCGGATCGGCCCGGGCGACCTCGTGCTCGGGGACGACGACGGCGTCCTGTTCGTCCCGCTGGCCCGGGCGGACGAGCTGTTCACCCTCGCCGAGGGCATCCGGGACACCGAACGCCGTCAGGCCGACCGGATCCGGGGCGGCGAGCCCCTGCGCGAGCAGGTCCGCTTCGCCGAGTTCCTCGCCGCACGCGAACAAGATCCGGCGCTGACGTTCCGCGCGCACCTGCGCGCCGTGGGCGGTGCGATCGAGGAGTGATCACGGCGGCCCGCGAGCGCCTACGATGGACCGACCGACCCGTCCACCGAGGGATGCCCGTGAGCAGCGCCGATGACCCCCGCCCCGTGCGCGTCCTCCTCGTCGAGGACCACGACATGGTGGCCGAGGCCCTGCAGCTGGCCCTCGACCGCGCGGACGGGATCACCGTGATCGGCCGCGCCCGCTCCCGCGCGGAAGCCGTCGCCGACGCGCGCGAGCACGAACCGGACGTCGTGCTGCTCGACCGGCGCCTCGCCGACGGTGACGCCCTCGGCGTGCTCGCGGAGCTCGGCTCCGGCGGTGCCCGGGTGCTCGTGCTGACCGGGGACGCGACCCCGGCGGTCGCCGTCCAGGTCGCCAAGGCGGGCGGGGCCGGGCTCCTGCTCAAGTCGTCTCAGCTGGGTGTGCTGGAGGCGGCCGTCCGCGACGTCGCCGCGGGCGGCGTCGTGTTCGACCAGGAACTGCTGCCCGAGATCTTCGACCGGCTCACCGGACGGCGGCCCGCCCGCGGCACCGAGCTGACCGCGCGCGAGCGCGAAACCCTCGACCTGCTCGCGGAAGGCGCCACCACCGACGAGATCGGCGCGCGCCTCGGCGTCTCGCGCAACACCACGCGCAACCACGTGCAACGGGTGCTGGAAAAGCTCGGCGCGCGGTCGAAGCTCGAAGCGGTCGCGGTCGCGCGCCGGGAGGGCCTCATCGGCTGATGCAGCTGCACCAGCCGCGCGGTCGTGTTTGCATCTCGTGCGGCCGGGCCGGCGGACGCACGCTGGACGACGTGGACCTCCCTGCGCCCTTGACGGCCGAGTGCGCCCTGACCGACCTGGCGGGCGGCATGGCCGTCGTGCGCCGGTTCGCCCGGCTCGCGCTCCAGGCCTGGGCCAGCGGCGCGGACGTCGACGACGCCCTCCTGGTCGTCACCGAGCTCTCGACCAACGCGCTCCGCCACGGCACCGGCCGGCCCGTGCTCCGGCTGAGCGTCGGGGCCGGGCACGTGCGCGTCGAGGTGTTCGACGACGACCCGGCCCCGCCCGTGCGCCGGTCTCCGGGGGCCGACGGGGGCTGGGGCCTCGCCCTCGTCGAGCGGCTCTCCCTGGCCTGGGGGACCGCCCGGCACGGAGCGGGGAAGGTGGTCTGGTGCGCGCTGCCGGCACCGTCGGCCGAACTCGCCGGCTGAGGCCGGCGCGCCCGCGTCGTGCCGGGCGGGCCGCAGTCCGGCACAGTGGCCGCATGGACGACCACGGGATCGCACTGCTGGATCCGGAAGGCCGCGTGACGAGCTGGAACGCGGCGGCCGAACGCATCACGGGCTGGCCGGCGGACGAGGTCGCCGGCCGGCCGTTCGGGGCGTTCGTCCCGCCGGCCGGCGGTGACGACCGGCGGGTCCGCAAGGACGGCGGGCCCTTCCGGGCGAACGTGGTGATCACGCCGTCCTTCGACGAGCAGCACCGGCTGCGGGGGTTCGAGGCGGTCCTGACCGAACACCACGACCCGGCCGGGGACCGGTTGCGGCTGCTCGTCCAGAGCGTCCAGGACTACGCGATCTTCGTGCTCGATCCCGGTGGGTACATCGCGAGCTGGAACGCGGGTGCCGAGCGGATCAAGGGGTGGTCGGCGGAGGAGATCATCGGCCGGCACTTCTCGGTGTTCTACCCGCCGGAGGACGTCGCGGCGGGCAAGCCGGAGCGGGAACTGGAGGTCGCGGTCGAGCAGGGGCGGCTGGAGGACGAGGGCTGGCGGGTGCGCAAGGACGGCACGCGGTTCTGGGCGAACGTGGTGATCACGGCGTTGTTCGACGAGCAGGGGCGGTTGCAGGGCTTCGGGAAGGTCACCCGCGACCGGACGGAACGCCGGGACGCCGAGCAGGCGCTGCGCGAGAGCGAGGAGCGCTTCCGGCTCCTGGTGCAGAACGTGCTCGACTACGGGATCTTCATGCTGGACCCCGGTGGGCACATCTCCAGCTGGAACGCGGGTGCCGAGCGGATCAAGGGGTGGTCGGCGGAGGAGATCATCGGCCGGCACTTCTCGGTGTTCTACCCACCCGAGGACGTCGCGGCCGGGAAGCCCGCTCGGGAGCTGGAAGTCGCGATCGAACACGGGCGGCTGGAGGACGAGGGCTGGCGGGTGCGCAAGGACGGCACCCGGTTCTGGGCGAACGTGGTGATCACGGCGTTGTTCGACGAGCAGGGGCGGTTGCAGGGCTTCGGGAAGGTCACCCGTGACATGACCGAGCGCCGCACCGCCGAGCAGGCGCTGCGCGAACGCCGCCGGCTCGTCGGGCACCTGGTCGACGCGCAGGAGGTCGAACGACGCCGGATCGCCTGGGACGTCCACGACGAGTCCATCCAGTCGATGGTCGCCGTCGGGATGCGCCTGCAACTGCTCGCCTCGCGGCTGCCGGAGCCGCACGCGAGCGCGGTCGAAGGGCTCGACGAATCGGTGCGCGCCGCCATCGGCAGGCTGCGCGACCTGGTGTCCCGGCTGCGCCCGCCGGAACTCGACCGCCACGGCCTCGTCGAGGCCGTGTCCGCGTACGCCGACGACGCCACGGGGCACTGGGGCCTGGCGCACTCGGTGCTCGACGAGCTCACCGCGGAGCCGTCGCCGGAAGCGGCGATCACGATCTACCGGATCTGCCAGGAGGCGCTCAGCAACGTCCACAAGCACGCCCGGGCCACCCGCGTCGACCTGCGACTGTCCACAGTGGACAACGGGACGCTCGTGCGGATCGCCGACGACGGCGTCGGCACGATCGCCGACGGCGCGGGTGCGGGTCACTTCGGGCTGGTGGAGATGCGCGAACGGGCCGAGGCGGCACACGGCTGGCTGTCGGTGACGGGCACCCCCGGCCAGGGCACGGTCGTCGAGTTCTGGCTGCCGAAGCTGCCCGACCTGACGGGACTCGAGCAGTGACCGAGGTGCGGGTGCTGATCTCCGACGACGACGCGATGATCCGAGACGTCCTCAAGGAGGTCCTGGACTCCGAATCCGACATCGCCGTGGTTGCGGTGGCCGGCGACGCCGACGAGGCGATCCGGCTCGCCGAGCGCCACCGGCCCGCGGTCGCGGTCCTCGACGTCCGGATGCCGGGCGGCGGAGGCGCCCGCGCGGCGCGCGAGATCACCCGGTGCAGCCCGGAAACCGCGATCCTGGCCTTCTCGGCCTACGCCGACCGGACTTCGATGGCCGGGCTCGCCGCGGCGGGCGTCACCGAGTACCTCGTGAAGGGCGTGCCGAACGCGAAGATCGTCGAGGCCGTCCGAAGACTGGGGACGCCCCCTTCGTGAGCGCTCAGCCGACCGGGTTCACGACGTCGTCGAAGTCCGTCGGCAGCAGCGCGAACAGCCGCCGGACGGCGCGTGACCGCCCGGGGTCGACCGCCAGGCGCGCCCCGGCGGTGTCGGCGAGCAGTTGCGCCCGCAGCAGCGAGTTCAGCCCGGCGACGGAGAAGAACGTGACGCCGCAGAGGTCGATGACGACCTCCACGAGGTCGCCGCGGATGCGGGACTGGAGGACTTCGTCGAGTCTCCGGGCGGTGCACAGGTCGACTTCGCCGGCCACCCGCACGAGCACGGTGCCCGGAGCGGGGTGCAGGACTCGCAGGGAGAGATGACCACCGGCGTCGAGCCAGCCGGTGGAGAGGAGCTCGTGGTCGGCCGAGCGAGGTTCAGGAACCATCGCGGGCACACCCTTTCGTCGGGCAGCTGGGGGTGCCGGACGCAGGTCGGACGGTGCCCGGTCAAGGCAGCCCGCCGGCCCGGGCGCGGAACGTCCGGCAGCGGCTGACGGCTCAACCGAACCCACAGCATAGTGCATCTGCACTAGTCCAACCACCGCCGGTGACCTCGGGATCGGCCGTGCGGGTTCTGGGGTGACAGCGTGCCCGGCGCCGGAGCGCCGCGCCGGTTCTGCCGTGACACTCGCCTGGCGGGTCGGTGCCGGAGCGGCCAGGCTGGTCGCGCCGCGTGCCCGGGTGTTCGCAACCGACCTGGCGCGCGATCCTGCCACCGAATCCGTGCGGGCGGCTCGCCCGGGCGCGTTCGGCGGGCGGCGGTACGTAGCTCGGCGCGCGCCGCGCCGGTTCTGCCGTGACACCCGTCTGGCGGGTCGGCGCCGGAGCGGCCAGGCTGGTCGCGGGGAGAGGAGGAGCCATGCCCACCACCGTCGTCAACCTGAAGGGCCACCGCGACGACCCGGACTACGCCGACGTCGTCTACGTCGGGCGGCCCATGCACCGGGGCGGCTGGCACCTGGCGGGGTCGAAGCTCGCCAGCCCGTTCCGCCCCGGCCCGGACGGCACCCGCGAGGAGGTCGTCGCGAGGTACCGCGAGTACCTCCTCGCCCGGCCGGACCTGCTCGCGCTCCTGCCCGAGCTGCGCGGAAAGCGCCTCGGGTGCTGGTGCGTGCCGGAGCTGTGCCACGCCCAGGTGATCGCCGACGTCGCGGATCACGGCCCGTAACAATCTGCACCCCCTCCGCGAGTAACCTGGCGACACGAGGGGGTGATCGGTGGTGCCCGGCGGCTTCGATCAGGCGGAACTTCCGGCGGCTCACCGGATCCGGTGGTGGTTCGCGGCGGTGGCGGCGGGGATCGTCGCGGCCGGCTTCGCCGTCGTGCCCTACCTGCCCTTCTTCCAGAACTGGACGTTCGTCCGGGACCCGAAGGTCGCGAGCGTCATCACCTGGACCGTGCTGCAGACGTCGGTCGTGGTGGTCTCCGCCGTGCTGACGCTGTACTTCGTCGGCAGGGCCCGGCTCGAATCGGCGGCTTACCGGGCCAACCAGATCGACATCCGGCTCTTCGCCGACGAGCGGCCGGCCGGCAGCCACGACCGCGAGATCGATTCCGCCGTCGAGCTGACCGCGACCTTCAAGCGGATCCTCAACGACTCCCGCCTCTACACGCCGACCCCGGTGCCCGGCGCCGGCGTGTCCTACGACTTCATCCAGATCGTCGAGCACGCGGGCGACTCCGCGGACGGCTGGTGGAAAGCGGTCAGCAAGCTGGTCCGGCTCGCCCAGCCGCCGGCCGCGTTCACCGTCACCGGCACCATCCGGCCGGGCAACACGACCGGTCGCTACCAGCTCATCCTGGAACTGGTGCGCGTCCCGCGCTTCGCCGCGAGCCCGCTGGTGATCGAGGACGAGAACTGGCCGCGCGTGCTGCACCGCGCGGCGAACGCCGTGGCGGCGCTGGTCATCCCGCGCAGCGCCTACGTCCGTACGAACATCCACTGGGCGGCGTGGCGCGGCGCGAAGATCCCGTACGAGCTGTTCGACGCCTACCAGCGCGCCAACCACTTCATCACCTACCGCCGGTACGACGAGGCCCTCGCCGAGTACTACCGCGCGGTGAGCCTCGACCCGTCGAACGTCTACATCAGACTCGAGATCGCCGCCCTGCAGGAACAGCTGGACCTGCACCTCGACGCGCTCGCGACGTACGACGACGTGATCACCGTCTGCAGCCGGGGCCACCCGAAGCTGGCCCGCTGGTGGATCGGCCCGGACTTCGCGCGCCAGCCGCGCCACGCGGGCCGCGGCCGTGACGTCGCCCTGCTCATCGCCCGCTACCGGCACGCGCTCGTCCTCGGCCACGGCGACTCCGTCGCCGGTTCGTGGTGGGTGCGGCGCACGACGGCCGGCGCGCCCGACGACGCCCGCGCGCTGCGGCGCGCCGAACTCCGGGCGGCCCTGGAGCTGCGCTTCCGCCGGTACGTCGACCTCGACGTCCGGGTGCGGCCGTACGCGATCCCGCGGGAGAAGCGGGTCGAACTGCACCGCCGCGTGCTCCGGGTCCCGGCCGAGGAGATCGTCGTCCACGAGGCGACGCCGGAGAAGCTGGCCGAGTACAACCAGCGCGCCGCCGAAATGCGGTCGTACTTCTGCGCGCTGTCGCAGTACGAGATCGAGCGGCTCGTCGCGGACTACCGCCGGTTCGGGCGGCGCTGGCGCCCCAGCTGGCAGCAGCTGACGAACCGCGCGCTCGACCTGTCGCTGGTCTGGGCGGTGGTGCGGCGCGCGATGGCGGACGTCGAGCCGGTGACCGGCGCGGTCCCCGAGCCCGCGGTCGCCTACCCGGGCAGCCGCGTGCGCCTGGCCGACGTCTGCCCGGACCGGCGCTGGCCGCCGGACCCGAAGGCGCTCGACGACACCGTCGAAGCGGCCGGTCCGCGGAAGTCGTGGGAGGAGTGCTACAACGCGGCGAGCGTGTACGCGGTGGCGATGCTCGAAGTCGGCCCGCGCGGCGAACGCGATCTGCGCGACCGTGCCCGCAACCCGCGTCTGGTCGGCGAAGCACGCGACGAGGTGGCCCGCCGCGCGGTCCGCGAGCTGTACCACGCCGCGACGATCAGCCACAGCGGCCGGCTGCCGGAGCGCCGGTCGTGGGTGATGGGGGAGGACCCCGACCTCGTCGCGCTGCGGGGCCACGAGCTGTTCCGGGTGTTCGAGATGGTGACGTTCTCCCCGGACCGCGCCGCGCCGCTGCGGCCGCAGCGCGCCCACGTCTGGGAGCAGGTCGGCTACGTCCGCCAGCTCGTCGCGGAGATCGCCGGCTGCCGCGCGCACTTCTGGCGGGCCCGGGCGCTCGAACCCGCGCCGGACGGCCGCACGCTCGACCGCTGGCGTTCGGCCGACCGCGACGCCTGGCGCAGGCTCGCCGAGCTGGCTCGCGGCAAGCAGGACTGGTACACGCGCTACCAGGCGATCTGCGCGTTCCGCGCGTGGTCGGCCGACTCGGGCTATCCGGGGTCGATCGCGGGATTCCCGTTGTACAGCGAGGAAAAGCTGCACTCGCAGCTGCGCGGCGCGGCCGGCCCGCGGGTCAAGGCGGGCCTGGACGCGAACGCCGTGGTCCGCGAGTACGTGCGCCTGTGCGACCAGCGGCTCGACCAGCTGACGACCGACATCGCCGAGCTCGTCGAGCAGTCGACGGTCGACGACTTCGCCGGCTGCGCGGACCTGTGGACGGCCCTCGGCTCGTGGTTCGACGACGACATCGCGGACCGCTCGTCCGCCGACGAACGGCGTGAGCGGTTCCGGAAACTGATCCGGTCCTAGACTCACCGGCGTGCGAGAGAGGGTGCGGACGCTGCGCGCGGACGAGCGCGACTACACGTGGCGGGCGACCATCGGCTCCGTCCGCGGCGACGGCATCGACGTCCACCGGTGCATCAGGACGTCCACCGGTGCATCAGGGTGCGCGTCTGGGGTGCCGGCAAGAACAGCCGCACGCTGGAGGCCGACCTGCTTTCTAAGGCCACGAGCAGCGGCTGGACCCCGGCCGACACCGACGGCGCGTACCCGGCGCCGGCCGATGTGCGGCGCCTCGTCGAGCACGCGCTGGCCGCCGGCTGGGATCCCGGCGCGCTCGGCGGGACGTTCCGGCTCACCGAGGCGCACGGGCTGGAGCTTCCGGACTTCCTGATCACCGATCGCCTGCGCGACCCGGGCGCGGCGGACCCGACCGAGCGGGTCCTCCGGGCGTCCGAAGCCTAGGACTGCCGCGTGTAGCGGTGTTTCACCCCGGCCGGGAAGTACTCGGGATCGCCTGCCGGGCGCAGGACGACGTCGGGCCGCTGCCGTTCGGCCGGGACGTAGTGCGCGAATTCGCTGTTGAGCCGCAGCAGCTGCTCGCGCACCGACTCGGCGATGCGGTCCGCGTCGGCGGTGGCGCCCGGTGCCGTCTCCACCGTGATCCGCAGCCGGCGGTCGCGGTCGGCGTCCTCCACCGACTCGATGACGAACTTGCCCGTCACCGAGTCGCTGATGCCCGGCTGTTCCAGCCCGACGGTGACGTTCTCCGGGTAGACGTTCGCACCGAAGAACGAAACAGTGAACAGCGAACGGCCGAACACGTACACGAACGGCAGCTCCGGGCCGGGCGGCGGCGTGAAGCCGTGGCGGGCGCAGTAGGCGAGCAGTTCGTCGTGGGCGATCAGCCCGCCGTCGTCGGCGATGTGGTAGCGGACCAACGGGATCCCGCCGTCACCGGTGAAGACCAGCGTGCCCTCGTGCACTTCGAAGAAGCGGCTCGCCGGGTCGTACTGCACCAGCGTCGGGAGGCGGCCGTCGCCGAACACCTCGCGCGCGAGGTCCGGGTGGTCGGCGAAGAACCGGCGGATGCCCGCCGACACCGGGGTTTCGGTGCCGAGCACGCCCGCGTCGGCCGTCCCGTACAGGGACGCGATGTGGCGCACCGGATCGGCGATCCCGGCCCGCCGGGCCACCAGTTCGCGCCACTGCTCGCTGAACACCTCGCCGGCCAGCACGAGCTTGATCGCGTACGCCGGCCAGTCGACGCCCTCGGCCAGGCCGGTGTCGACGACGTCCTTGACGAACGGCGGGTAGCCCAGCAGCACCACCTGCTCGAAGTGCGGCGCGAGCTCGGGCAGCACGCGCAGGATCTCGGCCTTGTTGTTGCCCGGCGCCACGACGGTGATCGGGCAGCCCTTGGCCGCGAGGTGACGCACGCAGGCCGTGGTGAACAGGCCGCCCACCCAGGTACCGAGCGGGAAGCAGACGACGGCCAGCGTGCTGCGCTCGGCGGCCTCGAACGCGTCCACCAGCACGGTTTCGAACCGGCGCGCCACGTGCAGCTCGTCTTCGAGGGCGCGCGGCCAGACGGTCGGGTGACCGCTGGACCCGGAGGAGACGGCGATCATGTCGAGCCCGGCGAAGGTGCCGTCGCGGCACAGCTCGGGCAGCGGGTACCTGCGGTGGTAGCCGGCCTTGTCGACGAGCGGCAGCTTGGCGAAGTCGGCCATCGTCCGGACGTCCTCGGGCGTGATCCCGTGCTCCCGCAGGAACTTCCGGTACGCGGGCACGGTCTCCGCGGTCCGGTGGAACAGCGCGAGGACGTGGTCCGCGGGCGGCGGCGCGGGCGGGCCGAAGAACGAGTCGAACGCCTGCCGCACGCGGGTCTGCCGGCCGAGGTCCATGATCGGAGCATAGCGGCCGGAGCGTGTCATGATGGGCGGCGTGAGCACCTCCGCCGAGCAGCAGCCCGCCGGCCCGCCGTTGACCCTCTACCTGGTCAAACGGCTCGAGCTGGCGATCCGCGCGCTGCTCGACGACGCCCTCCGGCCGGTCGGGCTCACGACATTGCAGTACACCGCGCTGACCGTGCTGGAGGCGAGTGGCGCGCTGTCGTCGGCGCAGCTCGCCCGGCGCTCGTTCCTGCGCCCGCAGACCATGCACGAAATGGTGCTGGCCCTGGAAAAGCGCGGGCTGATCGCCCGGACCCCGAAGCCGGAGAACAAGCGCGTCCTGCTGGCCGGCCTGACCGACGCGGGCCGCGCGCTGCTCGTCGCGTGCGCACCGGCGGTCGCGGAGGTGGAGGACGCGCTGCTGGCCGACCTGAGCCCGGGCCAGCGCGCGACGTTCCGCGAGGGCCTCCAGCACGGCGTGTTGACGCTGGGTGCGTTGTCGGAGCTCCGACGCTCTCAGGAAGCCTGATTTACCGCGGAGCTACGTTTCCGCGTGCGACTGGGTCATCCGGCTACTCCACCTGGACGGTCAAATCAGGCTTGCTGAGACCTCTGCGCTAGGCCGGTCGAGTGGAAGCGGCAGGCGGCGCGTAGCTCGCGTGTGGTGGCGGGCGTTGGAGGGTACGTCCCAGATCTGCATCTCGCATTCTGGAGGTTCGCCGACCGTGACCGGGGCTCGCGACGTGGCTGGCACAGTGGCCGCCGCCCGACGGCTCCTGGCGGTCGCCGGAGCCATCGCCGGGTTCTGGCTGCTGTCGTGGCTCGTGTCGGGGCACGCCCAGGCGGACCCGCTGGGTGCGGTGGTTCCACCGGCGGGTTCCGGTGTGGTGGCACCGGCGGCGGGGTCCGCGGTTGCGGGGGCTTCGCAGGCGCGGCCTGCCGTGCGGGCGGGGTCGGCGCCGGTGGCAGAGCCGGTTTCGCAGCCGCGGTCCGCGGCGCGGGTCCGTTCGGCGGCGCCGGTTTCTCGGCCGTCGGCCACTGAGCCGATCGTGGCGTTGGTGAGGCCTGCGGTGCCGGTGGCCGGGTTGGCCACACCCGCGGTACGGCCGGTCGCGACGTCGGCCCGGTCTGTGGCGGCGCCGGTCGTGGCGTTGGCGAAGCCAGTGGTGGATGCGGTTGTGCTTCCGGCGGTGCCGGTGGCCGGTGCGGCTACACCCGTGGTGCGCCCGGTCGCGGAATCGGCCCGGTCTGGGGTGGATCCGGTCGTGGCGTTGGCGAATCCTGTGGTGGCGCGGGTTTCCCGTCCGGTGGCCGATGTGGTCAAGCTTGCGGAACCCGTCGCGCGAGGGGTGGCTTCCACCGCGCCGGTGATCGAACCCGTGGTGAACGCAGTCGCGCCGGTCTCGCGAGTCGTCGGGTCCGTCGTCCCGGTGATCAAGCCGGTGCTGGATGCCACCGCGCCCGTCATCGAACCGGTCGCCACTGGCGTCTCGCCCGGGACCACTGCCCCGACCGCCCGGCCCGGCATCGTCACCCCGCTCACCGAGCCGGTCGATGCCGAAACCCCGCTCGCGAACCCGCTGACCCGCGAGGCCGACCTCGGGCGAGCAACCCAAGCCGCCCCACCGAAAGCCAAGCCGGCCGGACAGGTCCCGGCCTCCCGCACCCGGCCGGCCGTAACCACGAAGACACCGGAGCACCGCACCTCGGCGACGACCGCGCACCAGCCGGGGGACCCCCCGGGCCCGCGGGGCCCGGCCCCCGCCGATGCCGCCTGGGGGAGCAGCCCCACCGTTCCTCCCGCCTTCCTCACCCCCGGCTCCGGACCCCGCGCCACCCGGGCGTTCGCGCCGTCGCACGGGGACTTCCTGCCGCTCTGGCGGCCGTGCAAGCCGGGCACCGGCCCCGGCTAGACCCGTCCCGGACTCCCGATCCGTCGTGCGCTCCGCGGCGTGCTCCGCGCTGCCCGCGACAACCAGAACGCAACCCACACGTGGAAGAGGGACGAAGATGGAAGCGAGTGTGTTCGACCTCGGGAAGGTGCGAAGAGACGCGGTGGTCACCGTCCGCCTGGACGCGATGGCCAACGTCAGGCTCCTGACGGAGGTCAACTTCCAGGCTTACCGGCGCCGGCAGTACTACCGGATGCACGGCGGCGTGGCCACCGCACCGATGTTCAAGATCCACATCCCCGCCAACGCCCACTGGTTCCTGGTCGTCGACGCGGAAGGGCTGGAGAAGCTGCCCTCGCGTCCCCGGGTGAACGTCGAACCCGAGCCGGCCGTCACCGCCCGTGGGCGCAGCGGCCGGCGGTGACCGTCACCGCGACCTTCGCGGCCCCGATCGCGTCTTCGGGGCCGGCGATCGAAGACCACGAGGCCGGCACGGTGGCCGGGGCGTAGTGCCCCCGTGTCGTGGATGCCCTGCGGCGGGTCGGACCGCTCACCGACGCGGCCGGCCCGGCTCGCGGCAGGGCACCGAACGAGTACTGCCACGACGCCCGTTCGGCCGGGCACCGTCGCCGGCCGCGGTGATCCGATCCCCGGTGACGGCCACGAACCCCGGCCCGGGTGCGCGGGACCACCGGTGACCCGCACCGGACCGGCGATCCCACTGGTCCGCACCCTCCTCGCGACCCCGACCAACGGCGGATTTACAACGTTGTACCAACGATGTAAATCTATCTCCGCACCGGCTCGTACGCCGTTGGAAGGGGCCACTGATGTCCTCCCTGGAACTGACTCGCCGTGATCTGCTCCGGCTCGCCGGGGGCTCGGCCGCCGCCGTGGCCGTGGCGCTGTGGCTGCCCGGGACGGCGGCCGCCGCGGGTACCTTCAGCCCGATCCGGCCGCCCGCCACTCCGCTGATCGTGCGTTCTCCCTACCTGTCCACCTGGCAGGCGAGCGACACCCTGCCCGGCACCTGGTCGAGCTTCTGGACCGGCCACATCACCGCCCTGTGCGGGCTCGCCCGCATCGACGGCGCCGCGTACGTCTTCGCCGGCTCGCCCGCCTTGCCGTCCGGGCCGGCCCTCACCCCGATGACCCAGGTGAGCCTGCAGGTCACCGGTACCCGCTCGACCTACGTCCTCACCGGCGGCGGGGTGAACCTGACCGTCACGTTCTTCTCTCCGGTCGACCCGGCGAACCTGCAGCGCCAGTGCGTCCCGTTCGGCTACGTGACCCTTCAGGCCGCCAGCGCCGACGGCCGCGCGCACGCCGTCGACCTGCACTTCGACACCTCGGCCGAGTGGGTGCACGGCGACACCTCGGCCCAGGTCACCTGGACGCAGCAGCAGTCGGGTGGCTACACGCTCCTGAGCTGCACCCCGGCGAGCCCGGGCGTGCTGCAGGAGAACGGCGACCAGGCAAGCTGGGGGCAGCTGGTGCTCGCCGCGCCGACGTCCGGCGTGAGCTGGCAGATCGGGCAGGACACCGTCGTGCGCGCCGCGTCGGCCGGCCAAGGCGGCCTCGCCAACACCAGCGACGCCGCCCAGCCGCGCGCGATCAGCGACCGCTGGCCGGTGCTGGCCTTCAACAAGAACCTCGGCACGATCCCGGCGGGCGGTTCGTCGAGCCCGTTCACGCTCGCGATCGGGCACGTCCGCACACCCGCGGTCCGCTACCTCGGCACCCCGCTGAACCCGTGGTGGACGCACTACTGGGGCAGCTGGCAGGACATGGCCGTCTGGTTCGCGAACGACTACGCGAGCGCGCTGTCGGCCGCGACCGCGATCGACCAGCGGCTGCACGACGACGCCGTCGCGGCGGCCGGCGGCGGCAGCACGGGCGAGCACTACGCCGGGATCTGCGCGCTGGCGCTGCGCCAGGCCTTCGGCGGCACCGAGCTCGTCGACCGCGGCGGCTCGCCGTGGGGCTTCCTCAAGGAAATCTCCTCCAACGGCAACATGTCCACTGTGGACGTCACCTACCCGGCGTTCCCGGCCTACCTCTACCTTTCCCCGGCCTACCTGCGGCTGATCCTGGAGCCGCTGCTGGACTACGCCGAGCGCGGCGGCTGGCCGATGCAGTACGCCGAGCACGACCTCGGCACCCACTACCCGGACGCGACCGGCCACAACGACGGCAACGAGGAGAGCATGCCGGTCGAGGAGTCGGCCAACATGCTGATCATGGCCGCCGCGCTCGTGCAGCGGCTGCCCTCGGCCGACGCCGTGGCCTTCGCGAACACCCACTACCGGATCCTGCGCCAGTGGGCGGAGTACCTGATCGGCAACACCCTGGACCCCGGCTTCCAGAACCAGACCGACGACTTCACCGGGTTCATCGCGCACAGCGCCAACCTCGCGCTGAAGGGCATCGTCGGCGTCGGTGCGATGGGGGTGATCGCCGCCGCCGTCGGCAACACCGCCGACGCCCAGCGCTACCGCTCGGTGTCCCGCAGTTACGTCAGCCAGTGGGTGACGCTCGCGCAGGACTCGTCGAACCAGCACCTCAAGCTCGCCTACGACCAGGCCGGGACGTGGAGCCTGAAGTACAACGGCTTCGCCGACCGCGTCCTCGGCCTCGACCTGGTCCCGCTGGGCGTCGCGGCGCAGGAAGCGGCCTGGTACCAGGGCCGCGCGGGCGCCCACGGCGTGCTGCTCGACCCGCGCAACGACTACACGAAGGCCGACTGGGAGCTGTGGACCGCGGCCTGGCTGACCGACCAGCCGACCATCCGGACCACGCTGGTCGAAGGCGTCTACAGCTACGCCGACACCACGCCGCAGCGGGTGCCGTTCTCCGACTGGTACGTCGTCGCCGACGCCACCCAGCGCGGGTTCCAGGCCCGGCCGGTCGCCGGCGGCTACCTGGCGCTGCTGACGCGGCCCGCGGCGTCGGCGACGGTGTGGCGGAAGCTGCAGAACCAGCGTTCGGGCAAGGTGCTCGCCGTGTCGAACATGTCGCTCGCCGACACCGCGGAGGTCACGCAGTGGACGGACAACGGCACGGCCGACCACCTCTGGGCGGTCGTCGACAACGGCGACGGCACGGTCCGGATCGTCAACCGCAACAGCGGCAAGATCCTGGCCGTGCACGACCACAGCCTCGACAACGGCGCCCACGTGCAGCAGTTCCAGGACAACGGCACCCCGGACCACAACTGGCGCATCGTCGACGCGGGCGGTGGCTGGTCGAAGATCGTCAACGTCCGCAGCGGCAAGGTGATGGCCGTCGACCAGCAGTCCACCGCCGACGGCGCGCAGGTGACGCAGTGGGAGGACAACGGGACACCGGACCACCTGTGGCGGTTCGTCTGACGCCGTTTGCGAGACTGGCGGAGTGTGTGCCGACCCCCTCCGCCGCTTCCTCGACGACCGGGACCCGCCGACGCCGTGCCTCGTCGTCGACACCGACGCCGTCGCGGCGCGGGCGGTGGAGTTCCGCGCCGCGTTCCCCGGGGCACTGATCCGGTACGCGGTCAAGGCCAACCCGGCGCCGCCGGTGCTCGACGCGCTGGTGGCGGCCGGGATCGGCTTCGACGTCGCCGGGCCCGCCGAGCTCGCGCTGTGTCTCGGGCGCGGCGCGGCCCCGGCGGACCTCGCCTACGGCAACCCGATCAAGAAGCCCCGCGACATCGCCTTCGCGTTCGAGCGCGGCGTCAGGGAGTTCACGTCGGACGCGCCGGACGACGTCGACCACCTGGCCCGGCACGCGCCGGGCTCGGCCGTGTCGGTCCGCGTGGTGCTCGACGCGCCGGACTCGGTGACGCCGTTCGGCCGCAAGTTCGGCTGCGAGCCGGCCGAAGCCCTCGACTTGGTGCTGCGCGCGGCCGCGCGGGGCCTGCGCCCGGGAATTGCGTTCCACGTCGGGTCGCAGCAACCGGACGCCGGCGCGTGGGAGATCGGGGTCGCGACCGCGGCGAAGCTCTTCGCCGAAGCCGCCGCTCAGGGCGTCGGGATGACCCGGCTCAACCTCGGCGGCGGTTTTGCGACGACCCACCGCACCGAGGTCCCTTCGCTGGCCACCTACGCGGAGAAGATCGCCTCGGCGCTCGACGCGCACTTCCCGGCGGCGCGGCCGGAGCTGCTGCTGGAGCCGGGCCGGGTGCTCGTCGCCGACGCCGGGCTGCTGCGCACCGAGGTCGTGCTGGTCGCGCGACGCGGGGAGCGGCGGTGGGTGTACCTCGACATCGGCCGCTACAACGGGCTCGCCGAGGCCGAGAACGAGGCCATCGCCTACCGGTTCGAGCCGGTTTCCCCGCACGACGGCCCGGCCGGGCCGGTGGTGCTCGCCGGGCCGACCTGCGACGGCGACGACGTCCTCTACCAGCGGACGCCGTACGAACTGCCGCTTTCCCTGCGGACCGGTGACCGGCTCGACGTGCCCGGCACCGGCGCCTACACCGCGAGTTACGCGTCGGTGGGGTTCAACGGGATCGAGCCGCTGCGCACCCACTGCGTCGGGCGGTGGGGAGATGCCTGAGATCGGCCGGTTCGCCGGGCGGCACGTGCTGGCCGAGCTGCACGGCGTCGACCCCGCCCTGCTCGACGACGCGGCGCGGCTGGGGGAGCTGCTGCGGGCGGCGGTGACGGAGGCGGGCGCGACGGTCGTCGACGTCGTGGCGAAGCGGTTCGCGCCCCAGGGCGCCACGGTGATCGCGCTGCTCGCCGAGTCGCACGCGTCCGTCCACACCTACCCCGAGCACGGGTCGCTCTTCGCCGACGTCTTCACGTGCGGCGAGCGCGCCGACCCCGAACACGCGCTGCGGCTGCTCGCGAAGTCGCTCGACGCCACCTCGGTCCACCTGTCCGTCCTGCACCGCGGAGAACCCTGATGCCCCTGATCCACGAACCGGTCGGCCCCGGCCTCACCCGCGTCTGGGAGGTCGGCGAGGTGCGGTACGAGGCGCGCACGCAGTACCAGGACGTGCTGATCGCGAAGACCGCGCAGGGGATTTCACTGTTCTGCGACGGGGAACGCCAGAGCACCGAAGCGAGCCAGCTGGTGTACCACGAGGCGCTGATGGTGCCCGCGCTCCTGCTGGCCGAGCAGGTCCGGCGGGTCCTGGTCGTCGGGTCGAGTGAGGGGGTGGCTTCGCAGCTCGCGGTGGCCGCGGGCGCGTCGCTGGTCGACCACGTCGACATCGACGAGCAGGTCGTGCGGGCCTGCGCCGAGCACCTGCCCTACGGCTACACGACCGAGGACCTGGCTCGCGACGGCGGGCCGGTCCGGGTGTCCTTTGCGGACGGCTGGGCGTTCCTGGCCGAAGCCGAGGAGCGGGGTGACACCTACGACGTGGTCGTCATCGACCTGCCCGACGAGACCACCGATCCCGATGCGCAGCACAACCGCTTGTACGGCAAGGACTTCCTCGGCCGGTGCGCTCGCCTCCTGGCGCCCGGCGGGGTCGTGACGTGCCAGGCGGGGTGCCCGACGCTCTGGCGCAACGAGACGCTGCTCGCGTCGTGGCACAGGTTCCGCGAAGTGTTCGGGACGGTCCTGTACTTCGGTTCCGACGAGCACGAGTGGGCGTTCCTCTCCGGACGGACCGACCGCGTCGAGGAGCCGGGCGCGCTGGTGGCGCGGCGGTTCGCCGAGCGGGGGAGCCGGGCCGTGACACTCGACGCCGAAACGCTCCTCGGCGGCGCGATCCCGCCCTATTCGCTCCGGCACTCCAGTGGTCCGGACCACCGGTGACCGTCGATTATCCGCTATTCCGAACTCCGTGAAGATGAATGTGCGGGAAATGGATTTCCCGCACTCCGGGCCGTCGTGTTACTCCGTTCAGTGGCCGTCGAAAAGGTTGCGATCGCGCTACGATCCGTTCCGCGCGCGATCACCGTGACCCCCAGGCACCGTGGCCCATTTGGAGGAGCGTCATGCTCGGTATGTTGGTCGTAGCCGGAATGGTTCTGTCCGCCCTCGCCGGACCCGCCGATTCCCCGGCGGCCTCGGTTCCGACCGAAAAGATCACGCTCGACATCAAGACCATCAACGGGTCCGGCTGCCCCGCGGGCACGGCCACCGCGTCGGCCGACGTCGCGTCCGACAACACCTCGTTCACGGTGCACTACACGAACTTCACCGCCAAGGCCGGCGGCGGCGCGTCCGCGCTCGACGCCCGGAAGAACTGCCAGATCAACGTGCTCGTCCATGTACCGCAAGGGTTCACGTACGCGATCGCCGAGGCGGACTACCGCGGCTTCGCGCACATCGAGAGCGGCGCGAGCGCGCTCGAGCAGGCCAACTACTACTTCGCCGGCACATCGCCCACGGCCCGGGTGCGCCACACCTTCCCCGGCCCGTTCCACGGCGTGTGGCGGGCCACGGACACCACCGACGTCGCCGAGCTCGTCTTCGCCCCGTGCGGCGAAGATCGCAACCTGAACGTCAATGCGGAACTGCGCGCCGACGCGGGCACGTCATCCGCGACCAGTTTCATCGAAATGGATTCCGAACACGCGAGTGTGGACACCATTTACCACTTCGCGTGGAAGACCTGCTGAATTCAGGACCATTTCGCCCCGCGGCCCGCTCACCGGGAAACGTCCCGGTGAGCGGGCTTGCCCGCAAAACGTGGGTGACGAGCAGGGTCACCCCGGCTTCGCCGCCGCAGTCGACGAACACCGGGCCGACGCCGTTGCCGATGTGCTGCGCCAGCGTCGCCTTGGCCACGAAGTGCGCCGGGCCCGCGTCGACGATGCGGATGTTCTCCAGTGACGGGTGCTCCGGGAAGCCGCCGAGCACGGACTTCAGCCCCGTGCCGCCGCCGCAGCCGCCCGTGATGGTCACTTCTTCGCCGCGCCGCGTGGTGGGGTTCGGGCTCACCTGCACGGTGGCGCGCGCCCCCTTCGGCGGTTGCTGCTGACCGGCCATGGTCCCCTCCGCGGTCCCCGATTCCGCCGACGCCGCGCCGGCGATCCCGATGCTCGCCGCCGTGACCAGCCCGGCCGCGACGGCCAGGCCGAGCACCTTCGACTTGCTGTGCATGGTGTTCTCCTCCCGTGGACCCGATCACCGGATCTGCCCGGTCAGTCGCGGCGAGGGGTCGCCGAGGTTCTCGACGGGCGGGAGTGAGACGTGGATCACGCGGGCACGCGCTTCAGGGCACCGGGGGGATTTCCGGCGGGGGAGCGGACTTCAGCCGCGCGGATCGGCGTGCTCGGCTTTCACGGTGGGCACCAGGGAACATCGTCGCTCGAACCGCTCCATGAGGACGGTAGCGATCAGGAGGGCCACTGGGGTGCTCACCGCGATCCACATGCCAGAAGACGTACCCAGCACGGCAAAGTCTCAACCGCCACCGGGTGATCGCCGAGGTCATGGGGTCACTCGGTCGTGGAGAGCCGGGTGATCAGGTCCAAGAGGCCGGCGCGGAAAGCGTCGTCGTCGCCCAGGACTCCGAGCAGCGCGGGTTCCGCGCGCACCGCCCGTTCGTGGACGGCCCGGCCGGGCGCCGTCAACCGGGTGAGGTGACGGCGGGCGTCGGCCGGGTCCGGCGTCCGCGTGACGAACCCCGCCTTGGCGAGCCGGTCGAGGGTGCGGCTCATCGTCTGGTCGGTCACCTGGCAGCGCTGGGCCAGCGCCCGCTGGGACAGCGGCCCGTCCCGCAGCGTGTGGAGCGCGATCAGCCCCGCGTGGGTGAGTCCCATCCCGCCGAGCACGGCCTCCCAGCGGTGCTCCACCAGCCGGGCGGCCACGGCGAGCAGCCGGCCTGTCGGCCAGGTGCTCAGATCGGGTTCGGGGGTTGTGCTCACCGTCACTCCGGGTCGTCGTGCAGAATGTTCAGCCTGCTGAACAATTGGGCGTGTTCACGCTCGAAGGGACCTTAGCGACCATGAACCAGACGCCGCGCCGCCTCCGCTGGCTGATCCCCGCCCTCCTGGTGATCGCCTGGCTCGCGCTGGGCGGTATCGGCGGGCCGTACGCCGGGAAGCTCAGCCAAGTCGCAAAGAACGACAACGCCGCCTTCCTGCCCCGGTCGGCCGAGGCCACCGAGGTCGCCGACGAGCAGAAGGCGTTCACCCCGCGCCAAGTGCTGCCCGCGACCATCGTCGCCGAGCGCACGACCGGCCTCACCGCCGAAGACCGCCGCTTCCTCGACGCCAAGGCCCGGGAGCTCGGCGGAATCCCCGGCGTCGTCGGCCCGCTGGGCACGCCCGAACAGGCACCGCGGGACGACCAGGCCGTCCAGCTCGCCGTGCCGATCCTCGCCGACGGCAACCCCGCCGACGTCGTCAAGGAGGTCCGCGCGCAGCTCACCGGCGCCCCGGCCGGGCTCACCGTGCTGGTCACCGGCCCGGCCGGGCAGATCGCGGACCTGGTCAAGGCCTTCGGCGGCATCGACGGGATCCTGCTGCTCGTCGCCGGGGGCGTGGTCGCGCTGATCCTCATCGCGGTCTACCGCAGCCCGCTGCTGCCGTTCCTGGTGCTGCTGTCCGCCGTGTTCGCGCTCGGGCTCGCCAGCCTCGTCGTCTACCTGCTGGCGAAGAACGACGTCCTCGCGCTCAACGGCCAGAGCCAGGGCATCCTCTCGATCCTCGTCTTCGGCGCGGCGACCGACTACGCGCTCCTGCTCGTCGCGCGGTTCCGCGAGCAGCTGCGCGACACGCCGAGCCGGTTCGACGCGCTGAGGCTCGCCTGGCGCGCGACGCTCGAGCCGATCGCCGCGTCGGCGGGCACCGTGATCCTCGGCGTGCTGTGCCTGCTGTTCAGCGACCTGAACTCCAACAAGGGCCTGGGCCCGGTCGCGGCGATCGGCATCGGCGCCGCCCTGCTCGCGTCCACGACGTTCCTGCCCGCCGCACTGGCGCTCTGCGGCCGCGGCGCGTTCTGGCCGTTCAGGCCCGTGCTCGGCTCGGCCCACCCGGAGACGGCCGGGATCTGGGGCCGCGTCGCGCGGCTGGTCGGCCGCCGGCCGCGCGCGGTCTGGGTCGTGACGGCGCTGGTGCTCGGCATCGGCGTCGCGTTCCTGCCGCAGCTCAAGGCGTCCGGCACCGCGCAGTCCGACGTCTTCCTCACCCAGGTCGAGTCCGGTACCGGCCAGGACGTCCTGGGCCGCCACTTCCCCGGTGGCCTCGGCGCACCGGCGATCACCATCGCCGACGCCGGCGCGGTGCCCGCCGTGCTGGCAGCGTCCAAAATGGACGGAATCGCGCAGTCGGTGCCGCTGCCGAAGGAAGTGCACGGCCGGGTGCAGATCCTGTCCGTGCTGAACGACCCGGCGGACTCCGAGGCGGCGGTCGCGACCGTCGGCCGCCTGCGCGACGCCGTGCACGCGATCCCGGGCGCGAACGCGAAAGTCGGTGGCCCCACGGCGATCCAGCTCGACACGCAGCGGACCTCGGAACGCGACCGCGCGCTGATCATCCCGATCGTGCTGCTGGTGATCTTCCTCGTGCTGGCCCTGCTGCTGCGGTCGCTGCTGGCGCCCCTGCTGCTGATCGCGACGGTGGTGCTGTCGTTCGCGGCGACCATGGGCGTGTCGGCGCTGGTCTTCAACCACCTCCTGGACTTCCCGGGCGCGGACCCCGTGGTGCCGCTGTTCGGGTTCGTCTTCCTGGTGGCGCTCGGGATCGACTACAACATCTTCCTGATGACGCGGGTCCGCGAAGAGGCGCTGACCCGCGGGACGCGGGACGGCACGTTGCGCGGGCTGTCGCTGACCGGCGGCGTGATCACCTCGGCCGGCGTCGTGCTCGCCGCGACGTTCTCCGCGCTCGCGGTGATCCCGATCCTGTTCCTGGCCCAGATCGCGTTCATCGTCGCGTTCGGCGTCCTGCTCGACACGTTCCTGGTGCGGTCGCTGCTGGTGCCCGCGCTGACCGTCGACGTCGGGCGCCGGATCTGGTGGCCGTCGGCGCTGGCGAAGGCTACGAAATCGCCCGCTTGAAGTCCGGGCACTCGACGAGCGGCACGTGGTCGCAGGTCGCCGCGTGCCGCAGGCTGTCGCGCATGCGCGACAGCCGGTCGATGGCGTCGTCCAGCTCGGTCGCCTTGGCGGCCATCCGCTCGCGCAGCGCGTCGTCGCCCGGGGTCGCCACGAGGAACCGCGCGATCTCCGCGATCGTGAAGCCCGCGCCGCGCGCGCAGGCGACGAGGTCGAGCCGGCGCAGGACGTCCGGGTGGTAGGTGCGCCGCAGGCCGTTGCGCCCGGCCGGTTCGACGAGCCCGCGCTTCTCGTAGAACCGCAGCGCCGACGGCGCCAGACCGGACTTCTCGGCGACTTCGGCGATGTCGAGCAGGGTCATCGTGGCCTCCTTGACTTGAAGCGTAGTTCAAGTCAGACGATGACGGCATGAAGATCCACCACCTCAACTGCGGGTCCGTGCGGCAGATCGAAGCCCCCGGGCTCCCGGCCGCGCCCGCGGTCAACCACTGCCTGCTCGCCGAGACCGACCACGACGGTCTCGTGCTCGTCGAGACCGGTCTCGGCCTCGGCGACGTCCGGGACCCCGAAACCACGCTGGGCGGCGACTGGGTCGCGATGGCCCGGCCCCTGCTCGCCGAGGACGAAACCGCCGTCCGGCAGGTCGCGCGCCTCGGCTTCTCACCCGGGGACGTACGCCACGTCGTCGTCACGCACCTCGACGTCGACCACTGCGGCGGCCTGCCCGACTTCCCGGACGCGCGGGTGCACGTCCTCGCCGCGGAACGGGACGCGGCCCTCGCCGAGGCGCCGAGCTTCCGGTACCGGCCCGCCCACTGGGCGCACGGGCCGCGGTGGGCGGCCTACGGGCCGCCGTCCGGCGACGACTGGTTCGGCTTCGCGTCCGTGCCACTGGCCGGCCTGAAAGCCGACATCCGGCTCGTGCCGCTCGGCGGGCACACCACCGGTCACGCCGGGGTCGCGCTGCACGACGGCACCCGGTGGCTGTTGCACTGCGGGGACGCGTACTACTACCACCGGGAACTCGACGCCGAGCCCGCGCCGCACCCGGTCATGGACGTCGTCCAGACCCGCTCCGAAATCCACCACGACCTGCGGCTGGGGACGCAGGCGCGGCTGCGCGAGCTGGTCCGGCGCCACGGCGGCGAGGTGACGGTCTTCAGCGCCCACGACCCGTGGGAGCTGGCCCGGCTGCGGGCCTAGGAGTCGAGCCGCGCCCGGGACGCCGCGGTTTCGCCGATCAGGTACCCCGCGGTCCCGGTGAGGGCCAGCAGCCGCTCGAGGGCGTGCGTCCGGTTGTCCAGGTGCAGCCGGGCGTCCGCGCCCGTGACGGCGCGCTGGACGAGCAGCAGCGTGGACAGGCCGGAGGAGTCGCAGAAGGCGATCTCACCGCAGTCGAGCCGCACGTCCCGGACGCCCGGGTACTCGGTCAGCCGGTCGGTGACCAGCCGCAGCAGCTGCCCGGCCGTGGCGAACTCGAGGTCGCCGACGATCGAGACGCGGGCCGTGACGCCGTCCGACGTGGTCCAGGCGCAGGTCAACGTCATGCCGAGAGCTCCGATCCGGCGGCCGGACCCGCCAAGTGCGTGCGTGCGGTCCGGAGCAGCTCCGTCGCCCGCGGGAAGTCGCGCAGCTCCGCTTCGAGCAGGTCGAGGGCGGGCACCAGGGAGGCGGCCGGGACGCCGCGCGCGGTGAGGATCCCGGCCGTCCAGGTCAGGAAGCCGGTGAACAACTCGCTGTCGCCGACGTAGAGGGCCGTCGCCAGGAACTCGACGATGTGCGCGAGGTCCTCGGCCGTGTGCTGGCGCTGCAGTTCGGTGTACGCCCGCATCGCCGGGACGCGCTCCTCGAGCCCGGCCAGCACCGACTTGACGAGCCGGCCGGAGCTGCGCGTGACCAGGGTGTACTCCTGGTCGGCCAGGTGCGGCAGGTCGTCGAGCGGCTGGTGCCCGGTGTGCGGGCGGGGGAGCGGTTCGGTCAGCCGGTCGGCGGCCGAGCGCGCGTCGGGCGCCCACGCTTCGGCGCCGAGCAGCCGCGCGTACCGGCCGTCGGGCCCGAACGCGGCGCCACCCGCGATGACCGGGGTCGCCGCGGCCTGGCAGGCCGTGATCGTGGCGTGCGCGGTCGGCAGCCGGGTCGCGATGGAGCCCGACAGCGCGACCGCGTCCGGCCCGGTGCGGTGCAGGTGGGCGACCAGGTGCGGGGCGGGCACCTGCGCGCCGAGGTAGTCGACCTGGAACCCGCGCAGCCGCAGCACTTCCGAGAGCAGCCGGGCGGGCATCGCGTGCCACTCGCCGTCGACGCAGGCGACCGTGACGCGGCCGAGGTGTGGTTCGGGCCGCTTCAGCACGTAGCCGAACGTCGCGATCACGCGGTCGTTGATCGCGGTCGCCGCGTGCTCCTGCGCGACGGTCAGCCGGTTCGCCGCCCACTCCAGGCCGACCTTGCGCTGCACGGCGCCGATCACGTCGAGCAGCACGCTCTCCGGGTCGGCCCCGTCGCCGAGCGCCTGGACGACGATGTCGCCGGCGGCGTACTCGTCGCCGGTCGTGACGGCGGCCCAGAGCCGTTCGGAGTACTCGGCCACCCCGGTGCCGCGGGTAGCGGTGGTCATGCGGTGTACCTCCCGCGACCGTGGCCGCCGACCGCGGCCAGGTGCTGCCCGCGCGGGGCCGTGATCGCCAGTACCGCCATGTCGTCGTGGGTGCCGCGCCCGATCCACTGCGACGCGAGCATCTGGATCCGCTCGACGACGGCGTCGGCCGGCATGTTGGCGCACTCGGCCAGCGACTGCCGGAGCCGCTCCTCGCCGAACATGGCTTCCCCGAGCGGCCCGCCGCGGGCTTCGACGATCCCGTCGGTGTAGAGCAGGCAGGTCTCGCCCGGCTCGAGCGTGATGTCCGCGCCCGTGGACTCGATCTGCGGCAGCACGCCGATCAGGCTGCCGTGGCTGTCGGCCTCCTCGACCCGGCCGTCGGCCCGGACGATCAGGGGCGGGGGATGACCCGCGCAGGTGACGCGCAGCCGGACCGTGGCGCCGTCGCGGCGCGCGGAGGCCAGCACGAGGGTGACGAACCGGGCGTTGCGGCTGTCGGCGAGCGTGCTGTTGAGCAGGTTCAGCAGCCGCGCATGGTCGTCGGCCATCGGCAGCAGCGCCCGCAGCGTGGTGCGGATCTTGCCGGTCAGCACGGCCGCGTCGAGGCCCTTGCCGCAGACGTCGCCGAGCACGGCCAGCGACTCGTCGCCCTCGGCGGTGATCGCGGAGTGCACGTCGTAGAAGTCGCCGCCGATCCGCTCGCCGTCGCGGGCCGGGCGGTAGCGGCCGGCGAACTCGACGCCGCCGAGCTGTTCGAGGGTGGGCGGGAGCAGTTCACGCATCAGCGTGTCCGTGATCGACGCCTGGAGTGCGAACACGCGCGCCGCCGACATCGCGGCGCCGGCCCGCGCCGCGAACAGCCGCGCGAAGAGCTCTTCCTGCTCGGTGAACGACGCCCGGTCGTCGCGGCGCAGCAGCACCAGGGCGCCCGCGGGCACGCCGTGGCCCGGCAGGGGCGTGACGACGATCGAGCCGGCCGCGCCGAAGCCCGAGGGCAGCACCCAGCCGGGGGCGGCGTCCGGATCGAGCCAGCGCGAAGGCACCGGCGGGAAGCCCTGCAGGGCCTCGCCGAGCCCGGGCAGCTCGTCCGGGTCGATTTCGAACCGGGACCGGACCGGCTCGCCGCCGCGCAGGCAGGTGACGACGGGGAAGCCGCCGCCCGTCGCGGGCGCCAGGACCATGGCCGCGTCGGCGAGGTGCTGCGCGGCGAGCCGGGCGGCGACCTCCATGCAGCGTTCGAGGTTGAGCGACCCGAGCAGCGCGGCCGAGGCGTCGCTGAGGAACGCCGTCCGCTCCTGCTCCCGGGCCAGCGCCTCGCGGGCCACGCGGGCGTCGGTCTCGTCGACCAGCCACCACGTCACGGCGGTGCCGTGGGGGATCGGGTGGGCCGCGAAGGCGCGCTCGGCGGCCTCGCCGCGCACGACCGCCTCGGAGCCGCGCTCGTGGGCTTCGGCCAGCCAGTCCGCGACCGTGCCGGCCAGCGGACGGCCGGGCCCGGCGGCGGGGAACAGCGCACGGGCGGCGTCGTTGAGCAGCCGGACGGCCCCCGTGTCGTCGGCCACGATCGCCGCGGTGGGAGCGGCGGCCCAGCCCAGGTCGCCGCTGACGGGGGCGGGCGGCGCCGTCACCGGGTCAGCCATGGGCTCCGGCCGGGTCCTGATCGGTGGTCAGCTCGGCCCACAGGGTCTTGCCGCTGGGGCGGCGCAGCTGGCCCCACGCGGCGGCGCAGCGCTCCACCAGCAGGAGCCCGCGGCCGCCGTGGTCGTTCGGCGTCCGCCGGCGGGCCGGTTCGCCGCCGCCGTCGTCGACCTCGATCCGCAGCTTGGCGCCACCGGGCAGCAGCCGGACGTGGTAGGGGGCACGGCCGTGGCGCAGCGCGTTGGACGCCAGTTCGTCGACCACCATGACCGCGGTGCTGACGACGTGCGAGGGCAGGCCCCGCAGCACCGCGCGCACCCAGTGGCGGACCTTGGCCAGCTCGCTGAGCTCGGCGGTGATGCCCAGCTCGTGCCGGACCGATCGCAGGTTCACGTCCGCCTCCTTCGCCGTGCCGGACCCCGCGGTGAAGCCCTCCCCGTCTTCATGCCCGGAACCGGGCCCGCTGACACGGGTGCCGGAGGCCGTCATGCTTCCTCGCCCCAGGAGGCGAGGGCCGCGGCGAAGCTGGGGTGCACCGGCATGACGTCGCCGAGGCCCAGCAGCTCGATCGGGCGGACGACGGCGTGCACGGTCGTCACCAGGGCCAGCCGGCCGCCCGCTTCGCGCAGGCTGCCGCCCAGCCGCAGCAGGACCTGCAGGCAGCTGGAGTCGCAGTACTCGACCTCGGTCATGTCCAGCACGACCCGGACGGCGCCGGGATCGCCGGGGAGCAGGTCGGCGAGCTTCGCCGAAACGGCGAAGTCGAACTCGCCGCTCAGGGTGTAGACGTGCGGGTCACCGTCGTCGCGGACTTCGAGGGACCAGCCGCCACCGGAGAACCGCTGCCGGGGCCGCGTAGCGTCGGTGGTCATGCAGGGCTCCAGAATGGGGGATCGGGGACGCGGGCTGGCGGCTCAACCCTGCTCCCGTGGCAATCTACCAGCGCCGCGGATCCCGGGCAGCACCGTGTCACCGTCCTTTGAGGACCTCCGTGCGCGCCGCGGGCGCGGGTGCCGGTTCGGGCTCGGGCACCCCCGGTGGCACGATGGCGACGTTGACGGTCCTGGTCAGGCGCTCGTAAGGCGCCCGGTGCTCGCTGTCCAGCAGCACCGCCAGCGGCGTCCAGACGCCGACCACGAACACGGCCGCGGCGAGCCCGGCGGGCAGCAGCAACCGCTCGGGGTGCGCGCCGAGATCCCAGTGGTCCAGGTCCAGCACCAGCCACGTCAGCCAGAGCGGCGAAAGCAGGACGCCGTTGCGGACCAGCAGCGCGACCGGTCCGGCCCGGCGGCCGCCGCGGCGCGTCACGCGCAGCAGCATCGCCCGTTTGCCGGGCGTCGAGCCGGTCACCGCGGGCAGCACCACGAACCACACCACGGCGAGGATCACGACCGGCGTGTCGCGGTGGGTCAGGTCCTCGCCGAACAGCGTCAGCAGGCCGAACAGGAAGCCGAGCAGGGCGGCGAACCCGAGCAGGTCGGTGGCCAGCGCGAACAGCCGCCGGGTGAACGTGACCTTGGCGGCGTAGCGGCGCCGCTCGTGTTCCGGCTCCGGGGAGGGGAGCAGCCGGCCGAGCGGGCCGGCGAGGACCCAGCCGACGACGACGCCGGCGGTGTTGAGGATCAGGTCGTCCACGCTGAAGAGCCGGTACGGGCACGGGTAGACGAACCACAGGCCGGTCAGCTGCGTCAGTTCGAAGAACAGGGAAACGCCGAAACCGACCAGCGTCGCGGGGATCAGCCGCATCTTCTGCGCGTAGCGCACGTAGAAGCCGAGCGGTACCAGCATCACGACGTTGAGCGCGGTGGTCCAGACCGCCGGGTTGTGCAGCAGCGCGCCGGGACTCCAGTGACCGCGAGCGCGCTGCGCGACGACTTCGACGAAGTAGAAAGGCCGCAACTGCGGAGAACTCGCGTACGTGTGACCCGCGCAGTACGCCGGATCGGCGGGCAGCGGCAGCACCGTCTGCGTCGCGATCGCCAGCAGGTAGAAGAGGAACGTGTAGAAGACGAAGGTCGGCCACCCGCCGGCACGGCCCCGGCGGCGGTAGCTGACGAACGCGGCCGGGAGCATGACGGCCAGCACGAGGAACGGGAAGAGGATGAGGGCCGTCCGGACGGGGACGAGGTAGGTGGCGACCACGGAGCCGGTGGTACCCAGCCGCGGGGAAAGCGAAGCGCGCTTCCCCCGGACGGCTGGGCGGCTACCGGCGCCGGATCACTGCGGGGGCGCGTCCTGCCCGCCGCCGTCCTGCTTGTGCAGGAAGTCCTTCACCTTTTCCGAGCCCTGGTCGATCTTGTCGGCGTGGTCGCCGAAGCGCTGCTTGGCGGCATCGGCCGCCTTGTCGACGCCTTGGTCGGCCTGGTCCGGGTGCTTGCCCAGAGCCTCTTTCGCCTTGTCGAACAGATTCATCGGGTCGGCCTCCGTTCGGAATCCGATCTTCGGACCCCCCGAGGACATCACCGGCGCAGCGGGCCCGCAACCGAATGGCCGTATGCACTCCCCTGTCGTGGGTAATACGGCCCCTTTCCCGGGTGAAAGCCGGTGGTCCGGGTTTGAACACGCGGAGTTCGGGTAACGCCCGATTCCTTTCGCCCCGGCGGCCTGCGTCGCCCACCTCGTGTGGTCGACGTCAAAGCCGCCGCCGACGCGGAGTTCCACGGCTGCCCGGGATCGCCGTGGCGGCCGCCGACCCGGAAAAGGCGCCGCTGCGCGAAATGTACGACCGGTACCTGGGCGGACGGACACCGCCGCCGGAACCGGACGCCGGGCGGCGGGCGTCCGGATCGTCCCGGAACGGCTGTACTCCGGCCGCCCGCGTGAACCTCCCGGCGCCGCGACCCGTATACCGGGTGAGGATCGCCGGCCCGGCCGCACGGGCCGCGCGGTCACCGCCGCGAACGACGTGAGGCCAGCATGCCCGGACGAACCGGACCGACCACCCCGCTCCCCGACTTCGGCCTGCCCCGGCTCGGCCGCCGGCACGTCGTCGCCGGCCGGATCCTGACGGTGCTGGCCGCGCTGCTCGTGCTGTTCGCGCTGCTCGCCCCGGACGACCTCACGGCGTTCTCCGGCGAGGCACTGGTGCGGGTGCCGGTCGAGGGGCTCATCGTCGCGGCGTTCGTGCTGGTCCTGCCGCCGCACGCCCGCCGGGTGGTCGCGGTCGCCGTCGGGGTGGTGCTCGGCCTGCTCGTCGTGCTGAAGGCGCTCGACACGGGCTTCTACGCGACCCTGGAGAAGCCGTTCGACCCGGTCTACGACTGGAGTTTCTTCAGCGCCGGGGTCGAGTTCCTCGCCGGGCAGATCGGGGACGCGGGCGCGCTCGCCGTGCTCGCCGGCGCCGGCCTGCTCGCGGTCGCCGTGGTCGTGCTGATGGTCCTGGCGATGCTGCGGCTGACCCGGGTCGCCGCCGGGCGCCGCACCGAATCGACGCGTGTCGTGGCCGTGCTGGGGGTCGTCTGGATCGTCTGCTCGGTGTTCGGCGTGGAGATCGCGCCGGGGCAGCCGCTCGCCGCGCAGAGCGCGGCCGCGCTGGCCTACGGCGACCTGCGCCAGGTCGGCGCGGACCTGCGCGAGCAGCGGCCGTTCGGCGAGGTCGCGGCCGAAGACGCGTTCCGCGCCACCCCCGGTGACCAGCTGCTGAACGGGCTGCGCGGCAAGAACGTCGTGCTCACCTTCGTCGAGAGCTACGGCCGGATCGCGCTCGACGACCCGGCGATCGGGACGAAGATCGGGGCGACGCTCGACGCGGGCACGGCCGAGCTGCGCGCAGCGGGCATCGGCGCCAAGAGCGCGTTCCTCTCGTCCTCGACGTTCGGGGGCGGGAGCTGGCTCGCGCACTCGACCGTCCAGTCCGGGATGTGGATCGACAACCAGCAGCGCTACAACGACCTCCTCGGCAGCGACCGGCTGACGCTCGGCGGCGCGTTCCAGCGGGCGGGCTGGAAGACGGTGTGGGACGTCCCGGCGCACACGAAGGACTGGCCGGAGGGCCAGCGGTTCTACCACCCGGACGCCTACTACGACGCCCACCACGTCGGCTACCGGGGGCCGGGCTACGCCTACGCCACGATGCCCGACCAGTTCACGCTGTCGATGCTGCAGCGCACCGAACTCGCGAAGTCGAGCCAGAAGCCGGTGATGGCCGAGGTGGACCTGGTTTCCAGCCACGCGCCGTGGTCCCCGCGCCCGTGGCTGGTGGACTGGAACCAGGTCGGCGACGGCTCGGTGTTCGCGCCGCAGCCGGCGGCGGGGGAGGCGCCGGAGTCGGTCTGGAAGGACCCCGCCAAGATCCGCGACGCCTACCGCGACGCCACGGACTACGCGCTGAAGACGCTGATCTCGTTCATGCAGCACTACGGCGACGAGAACACCGTGCTGGTCTTCCTGGGCGACCACCAGCCCCCGGTGGTGACCCCGCAGGGCGCGGTGCACGACGTCCCGATCACGATCGTGGCGAAGGACCCGAAGGTGCTGGACCGCATTTCCGGCTGGGGCTGGACGGACGGCCTCCACCCGGCGGCGCAGGCCCCGGTCTGGAAGATGGACTCCTTCCGCGACCGCTTCCTGACCGCCTTCGCCCACTGACCCCCGGCGGCGGGCCGGGCCGGGCACTTGCCCGGCCCGCCGACGCATCGGCGGCGGAGACCTGCTGCCGACCGGCCGCGGGGACGGGTGCGCGCTCGCCCGGCACACCTCGGTGCCGGCCGGCGCGAGAACATGCCGCGCTCGGTGGGGGCGCGGGGCTTGTCCCGCGGTCGCTCAAACCGTCCAGCGAGGTGCGGATCCACGCCGCGAAGAACGCCGGGCGCGGGGTTTGCGTGAGCCGCCGGGGAAATGCTCACCCGTCCGCTTGCGTTTCCCGGCGCGGGCTAGCTCGGATGGAGCAGCGTGGTGACTATCCGCTGCGCGGGTTTTCACTGGCCCGATGAATTGCCGGTAATTCTTTCGCGCTCCTACGCTTCATAACGTCGGGGTTCTCCGCGCTGAGGAGTGGTCATGCGAAGCGGTTTGCACAAAAAGCTGGCGGTACTCGCGGTCACCGTGTTTTCCCTGCTGGGTCTGGCGGTCGGTCCCGCGGCCGCCGCCGAACGCGACTTCGCGCCGCCCGGCTGTTTCGCCGAGCGGTACGGAATCCTCTTCGGACAGGGCGTTTCGGTGAGCTGCCTGCCTGGGGAGGGCTACGGGTACCGGGTGATCGCGCACTGCTCGGACGGCAACGTCTTCTGGTTCGCCGCCGGGGATTTCGTGCCCTACGGGTTCGGTCCGGCGACGGCGGAATGCTCCGGTGCACTGCTGGTTCCGGCGCGGGTGTACACCTACCACGTCGACGAAATCTGATTCAGCACGGAACCGTCCGGCTGCCCGTTTTCCGGGTGGCCGGGCGGTGCTGTGTCCACGCTTTCCCGCGAGCGATTCTTCGTCACACCGTACGGCGGTCGTCCATCGCGTCGCGGTCCCAGTCGATTCCGAGCCCGGGCGTTTCCGGGGGCACCGCGTGGCCGTTTTCGACGGTCAGTTCGGTGCGCGTGATCGCGCGCAGCTGGGGGATGTGCTCGACGTACCGGCCGTTCGGCACCGCCGCGGTCAGGCTGACGTGCAGTTCCATCAGGAAGTGCGGGCACACCTCGACGTTGTGCGCCTCGGCGAGGTGGGCGACCTTCAGCCACGGCGTGATGCCGCCGAGCCGGGCGGCGTCGGGCTGCAGGATCGCCGCCGCGTCGCGGTGCAGGTAGTCGCGGAACTGCGCGATCGAGTACAGCGACTCGCCCACGGCGACCGGGATCGACGTCGACGCGGCGAGCCGCGCGTGCCCGCTGACGTCGTCGGCCGGCAGCGGTTCTTCCAGCCAGGACAGGTCGAGGCCGCCGAACGCGGCCGCCCGGCGGACGGCTTCGGCGGCGGTCATCGACTGGTTCGCGTCCACCATCAGGTCGAACCGCGGCCCGACGGCCTCGCGGACCGCGGTGAGCCGTTCGAGGTCCTCGCTCGCGTCCGGCTTGCCGATCTTGACCTTGACCCCGCCCCAGCCGGCCGCCACGGCGGACTTCGCGCCCGCGACGAGCTCCTCGGTGCTCAGGTGCAGCCAGCCGCCCTCGGTGTCGTACAACGGAACGCGGGGGCGGAACCCGCCGGCGGCGCGCCACAGCGGTTCGCCGGCCCGGCGGCACTTCAGGTCCCACAACGCGGTGTCGACGGCGGCGAGCGCGAGCGAGGTGATCGCACCGACGGTCGTCGCGCGCGTGGCCGCGAACAGGTCCCGCCAGAGCGCCTCGACCAGCCTCGAGTCCCGGCCGACGAGCCGGGGGAGCAGGTGGTCGCGCAGCAGGGCGACGACGGAGCTGCCGCCGGTGCCGATCGTGTACGAGTAGCCGAGCCCGCTGCCGCCGTCGGCCGTGGTCAGCTCCACGAACACGGTTTCCTGGGACGTGAACGCCTGCACCGCGTCGGTCCGGGCCTGCTCGACCTCGACGTCGACGAGAAAGGCCTCGGCCCGCGTGACGACAGTCAACGATCCCCCTGACGCTGAATCCTATAGGAAATACGATTCTGGCTTGCCGCGCTGTCGGATGTCAACGGCCGGCCGTCGAGGGACGGTCATGCACGTCTGCTGCCCCGCAGACTCTGGTTCCGGCCACCGCTCGCGTCCGCGTGCTGTACTTGGTCCAGACCTTCGTCGACGCGGACGGGAGAGCCCGGCTCGCGGCTCTTTTGCGTGCTCCGAAAGTGCTGTGGCGCAACAGATATGGTGATAAAGTCCGCAATGGACAGTCGTTCGCCTCCGCGAATTCCGGACAGAAGACCGGACAAATCTGGACCACTCGCCCGGCCTCACCGCACACTCGGCCCACAGTGAGTTTCTTTCCCCCTGCCACGAAGGAGACCTCATGCGTCGAAGAATCGCCCTCGCCCTCGGCGGCGCCGCGGTCCTCACCGCTAGCCTCGCCTCCGCCTCGCTCAGCCCGGCCGTCGCGTCACCCGGGTTGATCGCCGCCATGCAACGGGATTTCGGCCTGACCGCCGCTCAGGCCGAAGCCCGCCTCGGCCAGGAGACGACGGCCTCGCGCGTGCTGCCGGCCGCGCAGCAGGCCGCCGGGGCCGCGTTCGGCGGTGCCTGGTTCGACCCCGCGCTCGGCAAGCTCGTCGTCGGCGTGACCGACCCGGCCGCCGCCTCGGCCGTTCGCAAGACCGGCGCGGAAACCGCTCCCGCCCGGGTCAGCGCCGCGAAGCTGGACGCGGCGAAGGCCGCGATCGACGCCTCGGCCAAGGCGAAGCCGGCCCCCGCGGCCGTCAGCGGCTGGCGCACCGACCCGCGCGCGGGCAGCGTCGTGGTCACCCTGCGGCCGGGCGCGCACGGCGCCGACGTCGACGCGTTCCTGGCGAAGGCCCGCGAAGCGGGTCCGGTCACCGTGGCGACCGCGCCGGCCGCCCGGCCGTTCTCGGCGGGCACCGTCGGCGGCGACCCGTACTACATCAACGGCAACACACGCTGCTCGATCGGCTTCTCCGTGCAGGGCGGCTTCGTGAGCGCCGGCCACTGCGGCGGCGTCGGCAGCTCGGTCGTCGGCTGGGACGGCTCGGCGATGGGCACGTTCGCCGGCTCTTCCTTCCCCGGCAACGACTACTCGTTCATTCGCATCGGCAACGGCTGGTGGACCGCGCCGGTCGTGCTCGGCTGGGGCACGGTCAGCGACGCGCTGGTCCGCGGTTCCTGGGTCGCGCCGGTCGGCACGTCGGTCTGCCGCTCGGGCTCGACGACGCACTGGCACTGCGGGGTCGTCGAAGGCCTGAACGAGACGGTCAACTACGCCCAGGGCGCCGTCTACCAGGTGACCCGGACCAACGTCTGCGCCGAGCCCGGCGACTCCGGCGGCTCCTTCATCACCGGTGACCAGGCCCAGGGCGTCACCTCCGGCGGCTGGGGCAACTGCAGCTCCGGCGGCGAGACGTGGTTCCAGCCGGTGAACGAGATCCTGCAGACCTACGGCCTGTCGCTCGTCACGGCCTAGCGTTCGCGCGCGGCACCGGTCGGGCGTCCTAGGCTGGCCCGATGACCCCGATCGGTGTCGTGCGGACCGCGCGCACGGAGCTCGAGCACACGCCCGTCCAGGCGGCCGCGAACCGGGCCGAGGAAGGCACGATCGAGCTCGACGAGCGGTTCGCCGAAGGCCTCGCGGGCCTGGCCGGCTTCGACTACGCGTGGCTGGTGAGCCTGCTGGACCGGCCCGGCCGGCCGGGCGGGCTGACGCAGGTCCCGTTCCTGCTCCGCCGCGAAGGCCGCCGGATGGGCATCTTCGCCACCCGCGGCCCGCGGCGGCCGAACCCGATCGGGCTGAGCCTGGTCCGGATCCTCGACGTCCGCGGCGCCACGATCCGGTTCGCCGGGGTCGACCTGCTCGACGGCACGCCCGTGCTCGACGTCAAGCCGTACGTGACGCGGTTCGACCGGCCGCCCGGCGAGCCCGCGTGCGGCTGGTTCGACGCGGTCGACGTCCCCGAGGGCACAACTCCTTCCGACCTGACCGATGAATCCGGCGACCGCCGCCGGTAGATACCGGTGAGACCGCGCCACGAGGGTGCGGCGAGAACCCACCGGGAGTGGCCATGAGCGTGATCGTCGTCGAATTCCTCACCCTGGACGGCGTCGTCGAGGACCCGGACGGCGCCGGCGGCACGGCGTTCGGCGGCTGGGCGTTCCGGCACGGCCCCGAGGCCGTCGCCGGGGACAAGTTCCGGCTCGGCACCCTGCTCGACACCGGCGTCCTGCTGCTCGGCCGGACGACCTGGGAGCTGTTCTCGAAGCTGTGGCCGGGTCGGTCGGGCGAGTTCCCGGACCGGCTCAACGCGGCGTCGAAGCTGGTCGCCTCGCGGACGCTCGACGACGTGTCCGCGTGGCGGAACTCCACGCTGCTGCAGGGAGATCTCGCCGACGCGGTGGCGCGCGAGGAGCGCGACGTGATCGTGATCGGTTCGGTCGGGGTCGCCCGGGAGCTCGCGACGCACGGCTTGGTCGACGAGTACCGCCTGCTCGTCTTCCCGAGCCTGGTGGGCGAGGGCCGGCGGCTCTTCGACGGCTCGGCACCCGCCGACCTGAAGCTGGTGTCCAGCACGACGGTCGGGCCCGCGGTGCTCAGCACCTACCGGACGCGCTAGGTCCGCAGGAGGCCGCCGAGCCAGCCGGCCAGGACCTGCTGGACCTCGGCGCGCGTCACGGCCGGGTCGTCCGCCGCGGCGATCATCCGGGCCGCTTCCATCACCGCGCTGAGCACGAGCTGGGCCAGGGCGCGGACGGGCATCTCCACGATCAGCCCGTCCGTCCTGGCCCGCTCGAGCACGGTGACGAGCAGGCCGAGCCCGTGTTCCTCCTCGATCTCGCGCCAGACGTCCCAGCCCAGCACGGCGGGCGCTTCGGTGAGCGAGATGCGGCGGACCTCCTCGCGCAGGCAGGCGTCGAGGAACACGCCGAGCCCCCGCAGCATGCCGGTGAGCGGGTCCGCGGCCCCGGAGAAGGCCGCCTCGATCTCCTCGGTCAGCTCGCGTTCGAGCTCCTCGACGACGGCCCGGAACAGGCCCTGCTTGTCGGAATAGTGGTGGTACAGCGCGCCGCGCGTGACCCCGGCGGCGCGGGTGATCTCGTCCGCCGGCACGGCCTGGTAGCCGCGGGCGGCGAACAGCTCGCGCGCGGCGGCGACCAGGGCGGCCTTCGTGCCGGCGGAACGGTCCTGCTGGGTACGTCGCACCCGCCTAATCTGCCATGACGCCCGCGAACTCGACGATGTGCCCGGCCAGCGCCGCCGGCTGGTCTTCGGACACGAAGGTGTAGGAGTCCGGGATCTCGACGAGCTTCGCGTCCGGCAGCAGCGCGGCGAGGCGATGGGCCAGCTCGATCGGGAACAGCTTGTCCTCGGCGGCCCAGGCGAGCAGCACGGGCCGGTCGAAGGTCCGCAGCTTTCCGGCGGCGGCGAGCGTGTGCCGCGGGTGCACGTCCCGCAGCAGCTTGCGCAGGTCGCGGCGCACCCCGGCGGACTTCCGCAGCGGCGAGAGGTAGGCCTGCGCCACGTCGTCCGGCAAAGGTCGTTTGACCACCCAGCCGAAGAGCACCGGCAGCGGGTAGAGCACGCGGAAGCGCAGCAGCTGGGCGAGCACCGCGATCGAGCCGGGAATCTTCGCGACCAGTGGCAGGGTCTTGAAGATCGGCGGGAAGAAGTACTCGAAGCAGTCCGACGGCGTGAGCACGACCCGCCCGACGCGGTCCGGCCGCCGGCTGAGCAGGATCTGCGTCAGCGCGCCGCCGGTGTCGTTCGCGACGAGCGTGACCTCACGCAGGTCGAGCGCCTCGAGGAAGTCGGCGATGACATCGGCGTTGCCGGTGGGGGAGAGGTCGGCGTCCGCGCGCATCGGGAGGTCGTGCGAGCCGAGCGGCAGGTCGGGGGCCAGGCACCGGAACCCCGCGGCGGCGACGTCCGGCACCACCTTCCGCCACAGCTCGGCGTTCGTCAGCACCCCGTGGACGAACACCACGGGAGCGCCTTCGCCCCGTTCGAAGTACCGCACCTCGCCGGCGGGCAGCCGGACCCGGTGCTGCTGACCCAAGGATTCGCTGCGTGTCGTCATGCCGGCGAGAATACATACATGGTGTATGTATGTAAATGCGGCCGTGGGGAATTCACGAGCGCCGCCGCGGCCGGGGGTGCGCCGGGGTCCGGGGTTGGCGGATGTTTGGCCGGCGGGTGTCCACTTCACCCCCGTCGCCGAAAGACCACGGAGGTCTCGATGAGCCCGTCCCGTTTCGACCGCCGCACGCTGCTCAAGTCCGGGCTCGTCGTGGCCGGTGGTGTCGCCGCGCCGGCGGCGTTCCCCGCGGTCGCGGAGGCCTACTCGTGGCCGGCTTCCCTGCAGTCCGGCTCGACCGGCGCCGCCGTCGAGGAACTCCAGATCCGGATCGCCGGCTGGGCCGCCGACGGTCCGAAGCAGACGTACGTCGCCACCGACGGCGACTTCGGGCCGGCCACGGCCGCCGCGCTCAAGCGCTTCCAGGCCGCGAACCACCTGACCGCCAACGGGATCGCCGACGCCGACGACTTCGCCGCGCTCAACGCGCTCGAGTCGGCCGACGGGTCGACCGCGCACTTCGAGTTCGGCGAATTCACGTCGAACGACGGCACCGGCTTCAGCGGCGGGAAGGTCGGCGCGGCGACGGTCAAGGAGAACGTCCGGCGGCTGATGTACAAGCTGGAAGCGTTGCGGCTCAAGGCGGGCGGCCGCGCGATCACGATCTCGTCCGGCTTCCGCAGCATCGCGCACAACCAGGCCGTCGGCGGCGCGTCGAACAGCATGCACCTCTACGGTGTCGCGGCGGACGCCTACGTGAGCGGGCTGAGCACGCGCCAGGTCTACGTGCTCGCCGAGGCCTGCGGCTTCTCCGGCCTCGAGCGGTACACCCTCTCGGACGCGCACCAGCACGTGGACAGCCGGGTCGAGTACGCCTACGGCTCGCAGAGCTGGTGGTGGGAGAGCGGCACCGTCAGCTGAAAGTGCGGTGATGCCCCGGACTTGGCTTCGGGGAAAGGTCGGATCCGGGGGCATCACCGCCCGCGGGACAGCTGACACGGTGTCCTGCGGTGGACCAAACCTACGTACCGCCGGGGCATCTGACCAGGGCCTCGATGCGGTGTCGAAGGTTTGTCGCCCGGTCGGTCACCGCACCTACCGAGAGTGGAGCGCCGACCCGGGGCCGGGCTCGTCCGGCGGCCGGTCGCCGTGGCGGTGGACGATCTTCCACTCGCCCTCTTCGCGGCGGTACACGTGCGTGACGCGCAGTGTGTACGTCGTCGGTCTGCCGTTGACCGACACGGTGTTGTGCTCGAAGCCGATCGTGTAGGCGAGGTCACCGCTCGCGCCGGCCGCGACCACCTCGAAGCGGTACTCGCGCGAGTCGGAGAACTGGGCGGCGACCCGGCCGAACGCGTCGCTCACGTCGGCCCAGCCCGTGCGGATCGGCAGCCAGGCACCGAAAAGGCTCACCGGATCGGCCTTCGACCAGAGCGCGGTGCGCGGTGCCGGGTCGCCGTGGTGGATGGCGCGTTCGGCGGCGGTCTGCCGGGGCAGCATCTCGGCCAGGAACGCTTCGGTGGCGGAGGGCATGATGACTCCAATACAGTCGTGCTGTTTTCAATACAGTGAGGATGTATCGGATGAATGGGCCCGTCAAGCGCCGCTACGACGCCAGCCGTCGGCGGGAACAGGCCGGGGAGAACCGGCGCCGCATCCTGAGCGCGGCGCACGACCTTTTCGTCACGAAGGGTTACGGCCGGACGACCATCGCGGACGTCGCGCGTGAAGCCGGCGTCGCGCCCGAGACGGTCTATTCGGCCTTCAAGAACAAACCGGGACTGCTGCACCGGACCTGGGACGTGACGGTCGGCGGTGACGCCGAAGACGTCCCGCTGCTGGAGCGCCCGGAGCTGCGGGCCGTGTTCGCCGAGTCCGACCTGCGGCAGCGGTTCGCGGCGTTCGCGGTCTTCAACACCGCGGCGATGCGCCGGACCGCGCGCCTGCACGGCGCGGTGCGCGGAGCGGCGTCGAGCGACCCTTCGGCGGCGGCGATGCTCGCCGAGATCGACCGCCAGCGGCTGGACTCGATGGCCGAGCACGCCCGCGCGGCCGCGGAGACCGGACAGCTGGCGGTCGCGGAGGAGGAGTGCCGCGACGTGCTGTGGTCCACGACGGACGGGACGCTGTGGCAGCACCTCGTCGAGGAACGCGGGTGGCCGGACGAGCGCTACGCGGCGTGGCTCGGGCGGCTCTGGGGAGCGTCCTTCGTGGTAACCTGAAGTTGAAACTTCAATCGATTGTGCCGCGCGCGGGAGCCCCGATGTCGATCTTTCGCCTGAACCACGCCGTGTTGTACGTCCGGGATCTGGCCGAAAGCGTCGCGTTCTACCGGGACGTGCTGGGCTTCGACTACATCGAAGGCGGCGACAGCCACCGCGGCGCGGCGTTCCTGCGGGCCCCCGGCTCGGCCAACGACCACGACCTCGGCCTCTTCGAGCTCGGCCCGCACGCCGGGAACTCGGGCGCCGGCCAGACGTCGGTCGGCCTGTACCACCTCGCGTGGGAGGTCGACACGCTCGGCGACCTCGAGCGGCTCGCCGGCAAGCTCGAGGCGGCCGGCGCGCTGGTCGGCTCCTCCGACCACGGCACCACGAAGTCCTTGTACGCCAAGGATCCCAGCGGGCTCGAGTTCGAAGTGGTCTGGATCATCCCGCGCGAGCTGCTGACCGACGACGACCGCGCGAAGAGCAAGGTCATCGGCCGGCTCGACCTCGCGGGCGAGCTGGCGAAGTACGGCGCCGACACGCGCGGCGGCGTGGGGATTTCGCGCTCCTAGGCGGTGACGCGCTCGCGGGCCGGCCGCGAACTCCGCTGCAGGGCGGGCAGGTTGCCGAGCGCGAAGCGACCGGGGCCGGCGAACGCGACGACGAGCAGGCCCCAGCAGAAGAGCGCCGCAGCTTCGCCGCCGTTCTGGATCGGGAACAGGCCGTCCGGCAGGTGCACGGTGAAGTAGGCGAAGGCCATCGAGCCGGACCCGAGGACGGCCGCGGCGCGGCTGCCGAGACCCACGCAGGCCAGCGCGCCGCAGACGAGCTGGATCACCGCGGCCCACCAGCCCGGCCACGCCCCGACGGCGGCGGGTGCCTTCGCGCCGAAGAGGCCGAAGAGCGTTTTCAAGCCGTGGCAGGCGAACAGGAAGCCGATGACGATGCGGTAGAGCCCGATGACGTGCTCGCGGGCCGGGTCCAAACGGGACATGGTGCCTCCGGTGGTGTCGCGGGCGGCCTCGAACCGGCCGGAGCCGTGCCCGGCCTCTGCGGGGTCGATGCGCTCAGATATACCGGTCGTAAATGATTCACGCACCCTCCGAAAGTTGCTTAACCGGTTTTTCGGCGGAGCAATTGCGGCTGTTTGCCGCAGTGGTCTATACCAGACACTTTAGGTTGCGGTGTAACGGGAAACCGCCATACGGGTGATCTTCCTCATGTGGTCCAGACCAGTTTGCGTTCTGGTCCTGTTTCGCCGGTGTTTCCGATTCTTTTCGTATCGCCGTTTCACGGTGGAAAAACGGCGACGCGGCCCCGTGTCACGGTGGCGAACATGCTCGGAACGAACATGTTCGCTACCATGGCGGCATGGCTCCGGAACGCACGTACAACCGCCGGGAGCGTCCGGCGAAACCGGCACTGACCCGCGACGGGATCGTGGCCACCGCCGTCGCGGTCATGCGCGCCGAAGGCGTCGAGCGGGTCACCATGCGCCGGCTCGCCAAGGAGCTCGACACCGGCGCGGCCTCGCTCTACGTCTACGTCAAGGACACCGAAGAGCTGCACACCGCGGTCCTCGACGAGCTGCTCGCGGAGGTCGGCCTCGGCGGCGCGGGGGACTGGCGCGAGCGCCTCTGGGCGGTGCTGGACTCCTACCGGTCGGTGCTGTTCGCGCACCCGAGCCTCGCCCGGGTCGCGCTGGTGACCCGGCTGAGCGGGCCGCACTACCTGGGCGTCGTCGAAGCCGTGCTCGCGCTGCTCGCCGAGGGCGGGATGCCCGCCGGGCAGGCCGCCTGGGCCGTCGACGTGCTGCTGCTGACCGCCACCGCGACCGCCGTCGAGCACGGCAGCCGCCGGGAGCGGCCCGGGGCCGGCCGCGAGCACGACGTCATGGTCGAATCCGTCGCCACCGCGTCGCCCGAAACCCACCCGCACATCGCCGCGCTGGGCAGCGACCTGGTGTCCGGCCCGGGCCCGGCTCGCGCGCGGTGGGCGTTCGACGCCCTGCTCAACGGCGCGCTCGCCACCCCGCGCCCGGAGACCGGCGGAACGGACCTGCCGTGACCCGGGCGAGCGACGTTCAAGCCCCGGCCGAAACGTCCGCCTTGATCGGCGCGTTCGACGGACAGGCTTGATCGACCACCCCGTAAAGTGGCTCCATGGTCGACGAAGAAGTCGTCTCGGACCGCATCCGGCAGGTCGCCGCCACCCTGGCGGAGCGGGCGGGCGAGCTCACCGGCGAGCTGGTGCAGCTCTACGCCGCCGACCTGCCGCAGCTGGTCAACGACGACGAGCGCATGGTGAGCCTGCTGACGGCGAGCGTCTACCAGAACATCGAGACCGCCCTGCAGATCTTCCGCCACGGCATCGACCCGGCGAACGTGGAACCACCGGCCGCGGCGATGGAGTACGCGCGCCGGCTGGCCCAGCGCGGCACGCCCGTGTTCGACCTGATCCGCGCGTACGACCTCGGGCAGGCCGCGATGCTCGACTTCGGGTTCCAGGAGTGCGTCCGGGTGGTCGACGACGCGGCCCTGCTCGGGGCGATGATGCGCCGGCTGCTCAAGGTCGCCTACGAGTTCATCACCCGGGTGGTGCGCCAGCTCGTCGGCGTCTACCAGGACGAACGCGACAAGTGGCTGCTCAACCGCAGCGCCGCGCGAGCGGCGAAGGTGCTCGACCTGCTCGGCGAGAACGGCGGCCCGCCCGACGTCGACGCGGCCGAGGCGGTGATCGGCTACCGGCTGCGCGGCCGGCACGTCGGGATGATCGTCTGGCACGCGTCGGAGGCCTACGTCGACGACGCCCTGTCGTTGCTGGAGTCGGTCGCGGGGGCGGTGCTGGAGCGGGCCGGCGGCGAGGGCCGGCCCCTGTTCGTGCCGCGCGACCAGGCCGGCGCGTGGGTGTGGCTCCCGCTCGCGCCGGGGGCGACGGTCGGCCGCGAGCACCTCGACGCGGTGCTCGCCGGGTCCGACCCGGGCGTGCGCGTGACGATCGGCGACCCCGGCACGGGCGTCGCGGGCTTCCGCGACACCCACCAGCAGGCCCGCCGGGTGCACGCCCTGGCGCTGGCCGCCGGGGAGCACTGCGACCGTGCCCTGACCTTCCGCGAGGTCGGCACGGTGGCGCTGATGTCGAGCGACCTCAACGCGGCCCGGCTGTGGGTCGCGAGCACGCTCGGCCCGCTGAGCGCCGACGACGAGAACTGCGGGCGGCTGCGCGAAACCCTTCGCGTGTTCCTCGCGACCGGCGGCAGCTACACCGCGGCCGCCGCCGAACTGACGATGCACAAGAACTCGGTGCAGTACCGCGTCCGCAAGGCGCAGGAGCTGCTGCCGCGCGGGCTCGCCGACAGCCGCCTGGACGTGGAGCTCGCGCTCAACCTGAGCCTGCGCCTGGGCGCGGCGGTGCTCTCCCCGGCGTGACTTTGGTATCCCGGACCACCGGCGCCGAAGATCGTTGGGTCGTGAGCACGAAGCCCGGGTCCGCCGTTCGGCCTACCGTTCCGGTATGGGTGAAAACGGTGGAATGCTCGCGCTGGTGCGGCTGCGCCGAGGCGTCGTGGGCGAGAGCAGACGCGTCTGCCACCTGATCCCCGTTCCCGCCCCGGGCAAGGTGCCCGACCGGCTGACGGCGCTGTGCGGGGAAGCGATCTTCCCCGGCGACGCCGAGGTCCTGGACGGGCTGCGCGGCATGCCGTGCCACTCGTGCCTGATGGAGAGCGCGCCCTCGGGGCCGGGGCTGCTGGCGAACGCGGGCTGACCGCCCTGGCAGGCTGACACCGTGAGCGACGAGACGGTGGTGGTCCTGCTGGCCCACCCGCGGCCGGGGAGCTTCAACCACGCGCTCGCCGCGCGGGTCCGCGACACGCTGACGCGGTCGGGCCGGGAAGTGCGTTTCCACGACCTGTACGCCGAAGGCTTCGACCCGGTGCTCAAGGCGGAAGAGGCGTACACGAGCGGGACCCGGGCGGAGGAGTTCCTCGCCGCCGAAACGGATCCGTTGGTACGCCGGCACCGGGACGACCTGCGGGAGGCCGGCGGGCTCGTCGCGGTCCACCCGAACTGGTGGGGCAAGCCGCCCGCCATCCTCGGCGGCTGGCTCGACCGGATCCTCGTCCCCGGCGTCGCGTACCGCCTCGACGACGCCGGGGGCGCGCCCGAACCGCTGCTCCCGGTGCGGCGGCTGCTGGTCGTCAACACGTCCGACACTCCCGAGGACCGGGAGCGGATGCTCTTCGGCGACCCCCTGGACGCGATCTGGCGGCGTTGCCTGGCGCCGTACCTCGGCGAGCCCGAGGTGCGCCGGCTCGTGCTGCGCGTCGTGGCCGACGCGGACGACCATCGCCGCGCGCAGTGGCTCGACGACGTCGAAACCGAGGTCCGGCGCCTGTTCGGTGGTGACTGACCGGTTCCGGACACTTCCCGCGACTACTCCGACGAGGAAGGCACCGGCCGGGGCCGGGCGGCGCGGCACCCGAGCCGGGTTCGCTCGTGCGGGCCGAGTTCGTCGGCACCCACGGCGTCGATCTCGAGGCCTGGATTCTCACCGAAGAGCGTGGAAGACCAGCTTCGCGGCCTCCGCGATCACCCGGTCGTCCGGCTTCGCGTCCTTCGTCTTCTTGTCGGACATGACGACCAGCACGATCGGGGCGCGCCCGGGCGGCCAGACGACGGCGATGTCGTTGCGCGTGGCGTAGTCGCCGGTGCCGGTCTTGTCGGCGACGGTCCAGCCCGCGGGCGTGCCGGCCCGGATCACCGTCGCGCCGGTCAGGTTGGCGCGCATCGTGTCCGTGAGGATCTTCCGCTGCTCCGGCGGCAGCACGTCACCGAGGGTGAACGCGCGCAGGCTGCCGGCCATCGCGCGCGGCGTGCTGGTGTCGCGGACGTCGCCCGGCGAGAGGTCGTTGAGACCGGGCTCGGTCCGGTCGACGTGCGTGGTCGTGTCGCCGATCCCGCGGAGCGCGGCGGCGAGCCCCGGCGGTCCGCCGAGTTCCTCGAACAGCAGGTTCGCGGCCGTGTTGTCGCTGTAGCGCAGGGCCGCGTCGATCGCGTCGCGCAGCGAAATGCCGGTGCCGACGTGCTTTTCGGTGACCGGGGAGTTCGGTTGCAGGCCGGCGCGGGTGTACTTCAGCACCTTCGCGAGTCCTTCGACGCTCGTGCGCTGCAGGACGGCGGCGGACGAGAACGCCTTGTGCGTCGAGGCGTAGCCGAAGCGTTCGTCGGCGCGGTGGGCGAGTTCGCGGCCGGTGCCGGTGTCCACGGCGTACACGCCGAGACGGGCGTCGAACTCCCGCTCCAGCGGCGCGAAGTCGGCTTGCGGTGCGCTCGCCGTCGTGGGCGTCGGTGAGGCGGGGGGAGCCGGGGCTTCGGCCGCGCAGGCGGTGAGCGAAACGAAGGCCAGCGCGGCGAGCGCGGCCCGCCGGACGTGGGGGAACGGCACGGTGCATCCTTTCCGGTCATGATCGACATCCGCAGTCTCGCCGGGTTCGCCGATGCTGTCCAAGACGGAAACGCGCGGTTCGATGCCGGAACCGCATAGAGTGCGGTCGTGGACCTGGTCGGCGGCTGCAGGGCATTCGTGAGCGTGAGCGAGGCGGGGAGCTTCACGGCCGGTGCCGCCGTGGCGCACATCCCGCAGCCGGTCGCCAGCCGGCGCATCGCCGCGCTGGAACGGCACTTCGGCGAGCAGCTGTTCGACCGCTCGACCCGGCGGGCGCGGCTCACGCCGTTCGGGCGGGACGTGCTGCCCACGGCCCGGCGGCTGGTGCAGCTCGCCGACGCGCTGGAGCACGACGCCCGGCGCGCCCGGCTGCGGCCGATGCGCGTGGCCGTCCCGGACACCTGCGGGGTGCGTGACCTCGCGGAGCTCGTCGCCGAGGCCCGTGCGCTCGAGGTCCACCTGGAGTTCCGCGTCGCGCCGCCGGGGGAGCGCGCCGAGCTCGTCCGGACGCAGGAGGTGCGGGCCGCGCTCGTCGCGGTCCCGGCCGACGAGGGCGTGTGGTCGGTGCCGCTGGGACTGGCGGGCGTGGCCGAGCCGCCGACGCGGGTCGTGCACCTGGAGACCCTGCGGGCCGGGCGGTCCGGCGGCCCGCGGCGGCGCGCGTGGATCCAGCCGGAGGACGACGTCCCGCACGTGCGGGACCGGCTGCTGCGGGTCCGGGACCGGGTGGGCCTGCCACCGGCCCAGGTCGAGGTGGCGGGCTCGCTCACCGCGGCCGCCGCGGCCGTGTTCGGCTCGGCGGACCTGCTGCTGTGCTCGGCCGCGCAGGCCGGGGAACTGGGACTGCACTGGCGGCCGGTCGGGGAGGTTTCGCTGGCCCGCGGGTTCGGCGTCGCCGCGGCTCTGGGCGCGGACGCCGACCGGCTGCGGGACGGGTTGCGGGTGGCCGTCGGACGCTGTTTGGGAGTCGAGGGATGACGGGCGAAGCGCTGGTCCGGCAGCTGCGGGCCGAGCTGGACGACGGCGGGCTGCGCGGGTCCTTCCTGGTCCGCGACCTGCGCTCCGGCCACGAGCTGGGGATCGACCCGGACCGCGTGTACCCGATCGCTTCGCTGGTCAAGGTGCCGTTGGCGGCGGCGACGTTCGAGCGCGTCCGCCGGGGCGAGCTGGACGGCGCGACCCAGCTGGAGGTCGCGCCCGGCGGCGTCACCACGCCCGGGCCGATCGGGCTGACCCGGTTCCGCCACCCGGCGCGCGTCGCGATCGAGGACCTGCTCTACCTGAGCACGTCCCTGAGCGACGGCGTGGCCGCCGACGTCCTGTTCGGCCTCACCCCGCCGGCGCGGATCACGGCACTGCTGGACGACTGGGGACTGCCCGGGATCGCCGTCCGGCACCTGATGGCGGACCTCGTCGACACCCCGGCCGAGCGGTTCGACGCGGGCGAGGCCGACCTGGCGCACTCCCTGGCCATCGGTGCGGGCACGGCCGGCCAGGGCCACCGCCTCCCGCAGCTCGACGTCACGCGCGCGAATTCGGCGTCGGCGCGGGCCCTGCTCGACCTGCTGCAGGCGTTGTGGACACCGTCGAAGATCGACCCGTCGGTGGCCGCGAAGGTGCGGGAACTGATGGCGCACAACGTGGTCCGCCACCGCCTGACCCCGGACTTCGCCTCGGACGCGGCCCGCTGGTCGTCGAAGACGGGGACGCTGCTGAACCTGCGGCACGAAGCGGGCGTCGTCGAGCACGCGGACGGCCGGCTGTTCGGAGTCGTGGCGCTGACGGAGTCGCGGGTGCCGGCGGTGCTCCAGCCGGAGGCGGACGTGCTGATGTCCCGGGTCGCACGCGCCCTGCGCGACCACCTGCGCGGGGCGTGAGAAATCGGTTGGTGCGCGGAACGCGCGGACCTAGGCTCCGCGCGTGTCCTTCACCAGACCCGAACCGCCGTACTACGCGGTGATCGTCAGCAGCGCCCTCGACGCGGACAACCTGGACGGCTACGCGTCGTTCGACGAACGCATGACCACGCTCGGCCGAGCCCAGCCGGGCTACCTGGGCAGCGAATCGAAAACGGGCCCGGACGGTCGCGACCTGACGGTGCTGTACTACCGCGACGCCGAGTCGATCGCGGCGTGGAAGCAGCACCCGGAACACCTCGAGGCCCAGCGACGCGGGCGCGAGCAGTGGTACGCGGATTACCACATCGAAGTGGCCAAGGTGGAGCGCGCTTACGGCTTCACGCGCGAGAAATAAGGCTTCCGTCGTGAGTGGGAAACACGGTTTCCCGCTCACGACAAGCCACACCGAGCGGTCGGGGCACGCCCGGCCGCTGCGGGTGTCCACGGCCGCGGTCTCCGCATGTCGGAGGGTGTCCGCGGCTCGGCGGTGTCCGCGCGGTGTCGGCGGCTCGGCGCCGCCCCGCGGGCACCCGGCCCAAGCGCGGTTCCGGCCCGCCCGCCCCGGCACCGTTCTCGAGAGCCGCGGCTCAGGCCGAAGCCTTCACCCCGAACTCCACCTCGGCCGCCGCCACGATCCCGGCCGTCCGGCCCGGTGCCGTGTGGTACTGCCAGTACAGGTTCGTGTGCGCGATGACCTGGCCCGGCGCCGGTGCGCCGTACGCCGAAAGGTCCTCCGTCGTGTGCGCGTCCGACACCAGCGTCGCGTCGTAGCCGCGGGTGATCGCGCCGTGCAGGGTGGCGCGGATGCAGGCGTCCGTCTGGGCTCCCGTCACCACCAGGCGGCCGATGCCGCGCGCGGCCAGGACCTCCTCCAGGTCCGTCGCCTCGAACGAGTCGCCGTACTCCTTGTGCACCACCGGTTCCGCCTCGCGCCGGACCAGCTCGGGCACGTACTGCCACGGTTCGCCGCCGCGGGGGAGCTCGTCGCTCGTGTGCTGCACCCACACCACCTCGGTCCCCGCCGCGCGGGCCTTTTCCACCAGGCCGGCGATGTTCGCGATGACGGCCGAGCGGTCGTGGGCGCCGTCCATCACACCGTTTTGCACGTCGACCACGAGCAACGCGGTGTTCGGTCGGTCGGTCAAAGTCGTCATGCCGGCACCTTAACCACGGGCACCGACACTTTTCGCGAAGTAGCATGCCCTGCCATGGACTACGGGATGCTGCTGCTCGGCGTCGTCCTGCTCGTCGTGGTCGTCGGCCTGGGGTCTTCGGCCACCGAACGCAGGCTCGGCCGCCGGCTCGACCGGATGGAACGGAAGCTGGACGCGATCGTCGCCCAGCTCGGGGTGACCGTCGAGGAGCCGGGGCTCGCCGAGGTCACCGCGCTGCTGCGCGAAGGCAAGAAGATCCAGGCGATCAAGGCCTACCGCGAGAACACGGGCGCGGACCTGAAGGAGGCCCGCGACGCCGTCGAGCGGCTCGCTTAGGGCGCGCCCCGGACGCGCTTCGCGGAGACGGCCTCCCACACGGCGTCGAAGTCCGGGTACCGGTCGCCCTCGGGCAGGCCGCCGAGGAAGCCGAGCACGGAGTCGCCGCCGCCGGCCGCGGCGGCCCGGCGCAGGAGTTCGTCGCGGCCGCACGGGTATTCCGTCGCGGCCAGGTGCTGTTCGAGGCTGGATCGGTCCGGTGCAGGCATGCGCGTCGCGTACCCGTGGCCGCGCGCCCGAAACTCAGCCGGCGACGATCGTGTGGTCCGACCGGGGCAGCAGCTCCCCGATCACCGGGTGGCCCGGCAGCTCGCCGGCGACCAGCAGACCCCCGGACGTCTGGGCGTCGGCCAGCAGCAGCACCTCGTCCTCGGGCAGCCGCGCCAGGTCGGCGTGCGGGCGCACCCAGTCGAGGTTGCGCCGCGTGCCGCCGCTGACGTACCCGTCGCGCACCGCCTCGCGCGCTCCCTCGACGTACGGCACCGCCGCCGGGTCGATGCGGGCGGTGACGCCGCTGGCCCGCGCCAGCTTGTGCAGGTGCCCCAGCAACCCGAAGCCGGTGACGTCGGTGGCGCAGACGGCCCCGGCGGCGAGCGCGGCGCGGGCGGCGTCGTCGTTCAACGTCGTCATGACGTCGATCGCCTGCGCGAACCGTTCGCCGGTGGCCTTGTGCCGCGAGTTCAGCACGCCGATGCCCAGCGGCTTGGTCAGCGTCAGGGGCACGCCCGCCCGGCCCGCGTCGTTGCGCAGCAGCCGCGCGGGGTCCGCGACGCCGGTGACGGCCAGCCCGTACTTCGGCTCCGGGTCGTCGATGCTGTGCCCGCCGGCGAGGTGGCAGCCGGCCTTGCCGCACACGTCGAGACCGCCGCGCAGCACCTCGCCCGCCAGCTCGAACGGCAGCGTCTCCCGCGGCCAGCCCAGCAGGTTGACCGCGACCACCGGCGTGCCGCCCATGGCGTAGACGTCGGAAAGCGCGTTGGCCGCGGCGATCCGGCCCCAGTCGTAGGCGTCGTCGACCACCGGGGTGAAGAAGTCGGTGGTCGCGATGAGCGCGGTCGACCCGGAGATCCGGACCGCCGCCGCGTCGTCGCCGGTGTCGAGGCCGACGAGGAGCTCGCCGGCCGGGTGGGCGGGCGAGCTCCCGGTGAGGCCGCGGACGGCCGCCTCGAGCTCGCCGGGCGGGATCTTGCACGCGCAGCCGCCGCCGTGCGCGTACTGCGTCAGTCGGATGGCCACCGGTTCATCGTGCCCGCCGGCCGCGGAGTTGGCAGGATGGCGGCCATGGTGCAGGGAGGCGTATCCGGCCTGGTGACCGGCGCGGTCTTCAAAACCGTTGAGCGGCAGGTCCTGCCGCTGGCGGGTTCGATTCCCGTCCGCCTCCGCCATGCCTGACCCGCGCCGCGCGATCCCGCGGACCGACGCGGTCCTGGCCGAGCCCCGCATCGCGAAGGCGGCCGGGACGCTCGGCCGTGACCTGGTCAAAGCGGTCGTCCACCACGTCCAGCAGGACGCGCGCGCGGGCGCGGTCGCCGCCGGGGACGTCGTCGACGTCGTGCTCGAGCGTCTTCCGGCGAGCGCGGCCTCACTGCGGCCGGTGATCAACGCGACCGGCGTCGTCGTGCACACCAACCTCGGCCGGGCCCCGCTGTCCGCGGCCGCACTCGACGCCCTGGTGGCGGCGGGCGGCGCGACCGACGTCGAGTTCGACCTCGCGACCGGCGAGCGGGCCCGCCGCGGCCGGGGCGCCCTCGCGGCGCTCGCCGCCGCGGTCCCGGACGCGGGCGCGGTCCACGTCGTCAACAACAACGCGGCGGCCCTCCTGCTCTGCGCGCTCGCCCTGGCCCCGGGCCGGGAGGTCGTCGTCAGCCGCGGCGAGCTGGTCGAGATCGGCGACGGCTTCCGCATCCCCGACCTCCTGGCCTCGACCGGCGCGCGGCTGCGCGAAGTCGGCACGACGAACCGGACGTCCGTCCGGGACTACGCCGGCGCGATCGGCCCGGACACCGGGTTCGTGCTGAAGGTGCACCCGTCGAACTACCTCGTCACCGGCTTCACCTCGGAGGCGACGGTCGCCGAACTGGCCGGACTCGGCGTACCGCTGGTCGCCGACATCGGCTCCGGGCTCCTGACGCCGCACCCGCTCCTGCCGGACGAGCCGGACGCGGCCAGTGCCCTGCGCGCGGGGGCCACGGTCGTCACGGCCAGCGGGGACAAGCTGCTCGGCGGTCCCCAGGCAGGCCTGCTGCTCGGCGACGCCGAGGTCGTCGAGCGGCTGCGGCGGCACCCGGCCGCGCGGGCCCTGCGCGTCGACAAGCTCACGCTCGCCGCGCTCGAAGCAACGCTTCGCGGACCGGTAACGCCCGTTCGCGCGGCACTGGACGCGTCCGCCGAATCCCTGCGACGCCGGGCCGAAGCCCTCGCCCTGAGCCTGCGGGACCTCGGTGCCGAGGCGGTCCCGTCCCTGGCGGCCGTCGGCGGCGGGGGCGCGCCGGGCGTCGAGCTGCCGAGCTTCGCGGTCGGCCTGCCCGCCCGGTACGCGGCGGCGCTGCGCACCGGCGACCCCGCGGTCGTGGGCCGCGTCGAACGCGACCGCTGCCTGCTCGACCTGCGGACCGTGCGCCCGGAAGAGGACGCGAAGCTCGGGGAAGCCGTCCGCCGATGCGGGTGATCGTCACCGCCGGGCACGTGGACCACGGGAAGTCGACGCTGGTGCGCCGGCTGACCGGGATGGAACCGGACCGCTGGGCCGAGGAGCGCCGCCGCGGCCTCACCATCGACCTCGGGTTCGCCTGGACGCGGATCGGCGGCGAAGACGTCGCCTTCGTCGACGTCCCGGGCCACGAACGGTTCGTGCCGAACATGCTGGCCGGGGCCGGCCCGGCGCCCGCGGTGCTGTTCGTGGTCGCCGCGGACGAGGGCTGGATGCCGCAGTCGGCCGAACACCTCGCCGCGCTGGACGCGTTCGGCGTGCGACGCGGGCTGCTGGTCGTCACCAAGGCCGACCGGGCCGATCCGGCGGCCGCTACCGAGGTGGCGCGGCACGAGATCGGCCGGACGTCGCTGGGCGCGGTGCCGAGCGTTGCGGTCAGCGGCGCGACGGGCTCGGGGTTCGCCGAGCTGCGCGCGGCGATTTCCGAGCTCACCGGCGGCCTGCCGACGCCCGATCCGGACGCCGACGTGCGGCTCTGGATCGACCGCGCGTTCACTGTGTCGGGCGCGGGAACGGTCGTCACCGGCACCCTCGGCGCGGGCACGATCGCCGTCGGCGACGAGCTGCTCCTCGGCGGCACCCGGGTGAAGGTCCGCGGTCTGCAGGCGCTCGGCGAGCCGTGCGAGCGGGTCCGAGCCGTGGCCCGGGTGGCGGTGAACCTGCGCGGGACCGCGCGCGGCGACGTCGGCCGCGGCGACGTCCTGCTGACGCCGGACCGGTGGCGCACCACGGCCGAGTTCGACGTCCGGCTGCGCGGCGCGGCCGCCGCGGACCTGCACCGGAACCTGGTGCTGCACTTCGGGACCGCCGCGGTGCCGGTGCGGATCCGTCCACTGGGGACGGACACCGCGCGGCTCACCCCGGCCGGCGCGCTGCCCCTGCGCGTCGGCGATCGCGGGCTGGTGCGCGACCCCGGGATGCACCGGATCGCCGCCGGGTTCGACGTGCTCGACGTCCACCCCCCGTCGCTGGCCCGCCGCGGCGCCGCTCGCGCGCGCGGCGACGAGCTGGCCGATCCGGATCTCTCACGGACCTACCTGCGCCGCACCGGGTTCGTCCGGGCCGCGGACCTCGCCGCGATGGGCCTGCCGGAGACGGGCGACCGGCTGGGCGAGTGGCTCGCCGACCCGGCCCGGTTCGCCGGGCTGCGGGCGGAGGCGGCGGCGATCGTGCGCGGGTGGGACGCCGTCGCGGCGGGCGTGCCGGTCGAGGCCCTGCGGCAGCGGCTCGGGCTGCCCGCCGCGGAGCTGGTCGAGCCGCTGCTGGCGGGCACCGGCCTGACCGTGGCGGGCGGGCTCGTCCGGCGCCCGGGCGGGCTGGCCCCGGCCGTCGAAAAGACCGTGGAAGCGGTGGAAAAGCGGCTGGCCGGGCACCCGTTCCGCGCGCCGGAGGCGGACGAGCTGCGGGCGCTGGGCCTGGGCCGCCGCGAACTGGCCGCGGCCGTCCGGCTCGGCCGGCTGACCGCGGTCGCCGAGGGCGTCGTGCTCGGCCCGGACGTCGAGGAGCGGGCGGTGGCCGTGCTGCGTGGGCTGACCCGGCCGTTCACCGTTTCGGAGGCGCGCAAGGCCCTCGACAGCACCCGGCGGGTGATGATCCCGCTGCTGGAGCGGCTCGACGCGGCCGGCCGCACCGAACCGCTCGGCGACGGAACCCGGATGGTGCGCGGTTAGCGCTGCGATTCGCGGGTATCGCTATTACCGTGCCAGGTATGGGTGTGCGGCGGTGGATCGAAGGCTGGCCGGTGTACCGGCAGCTGACCGGGCCCGACCGGCTCGGGCGCGCCGCGGCGGCCAAATCGGACGGTTCGGAGAAATGGCACGCCCGGACCGAAGACGCCGACCGGGTCGTCCGGTCGGTCTGTCCTTATTGCGCGGTCGGCTGCGGCCAGAAGGTGTACGTCAAGGACGAGCGCGTCACCCAGATCGAGGGTGACCCCGATTCGCCGATCTCCCGTGGCCGCCTCTGCCCGAAGGGCTCGGCCAGCAAGCAGCTCGTGACCAGCCCGAGCCGCGTCACCGAAGTCCTCTACCGCCGCCCGTACGGCACCGACTGGGAGCGCCTGTCCCTCGACGAGGCGATGGACATGATCGCCGACCGGGTCCTCAAGACCCGCGCCGAGACGTGGCAGGACACCGACGAGCAGGGCCGCCCGCTCAACCGGACCCTCGGCTTCGCGAGCCTGGGCGGCGCGACGCTGGACAACGAAGAGAACTACCTGATGAAGAAGCTGTACACCGCGCTCGGCGCGTTGCAGATCGAGAATCAGGCCCGTATTTGACACTCCGCCACGGTTCCCGGTCTGGGGACCTCCTTCGGTCGTGGGGGCGCCACGACGTTCCAGCAGGACCTCGCCAACGCCGACTGCATCGTCATCCAGGGCTCGAACATGGCCGAGTGCCACCCGGTCGGGTTCCAGTGGGTGATGGAGGCGAAGGCCCGCGGCGCGAAGATCATCCACGTCGACCCGCGGTTCACCCGCACCAGCGCGGTCTCGCACGTCCACGCGGCGCTGCGGGCCGGGACGGACATCGCGTTCCTCGGCGGCCTGATCAACCACGTCCTGAGCGAGGGGAAGGACTTCCGCGAGTACGTGCTGGCCTACACCAACGCGGCCGCGATCCTGCGTGAGGACTTCGCCGACACCGAAGACCTGGACGGGCTGTTCTCCGGCTACGACCCGGAACGCCGTCAGTACGACATGACGACGTGGGCGTACGAAGGCGCGCCGACGGTGCCGGCGGCCGGCTCGGCCGACCCGGAGCAGCCCGGCGAACCCGGCTCGGAGCAGCACCACGGCGGCGAGGCCCACCAGAGCACCGCCCGCGCGGACACCTACGGCAGTGGCGGCGCGGCGATCGGCGGCAAGCCGGAGACCGACGAAACCCTGCAGCACCCGCGATGCGTCTACCAGGTCCTCAAGCGCCACTTCGCCCGGTACACGCCCGAAATGGTGGCCGACGTCTGCGGTCTGTCGGTGCGCGAGTTCGAAGAGATCGCCGAGGCGATCACCGCGAACTCCGGCCGCGACCGGACGACGGCGTGGGTGTACTCGGTCGGCTGGACGCACCACACCGTGGGCGCGCAGTACATCCGGACGGCGTCGATCCTGCAGACGCTGCTGGGCAACATCGGCCGTCCCGGTGGCGGCATCCTCGCGCTGCGGGGCCACGCCAGCATCCAGGGCTCGACCGACATCCCGACGCTGTTCAACCTGCTGCCCGGCTACATCCCGATGCCGCACGCGCACCAGCACCAGAGCCTCGACGAGTTCGTCGCGGCGGACGCGGGCGCGACCGGCTTCTGGGGCAACATGCGCGCCTACACCGTCAGCCTCCTGAAGTCCTACTGGGGCGATTCGGCCCAGCCGCACAACGACTTCCGCTTCGACTACCTGCCGCGCCTGACCGGCGACCACGGCACGTACGACACCGTGCGCAGGCAGATCGCGGGGGAGTGCAAGGGCTACTTCCTGGTCGGGGAGAACCCGGCGGTCGGCTCGGCCAACGGCAAGTTCCAGCGGCTCGGCCTGGCCAACCTCGACTGGCTCGTCGTGCGGGACCTGCAGCTGATCGAGAGCGCGACGTTCTGGAAGGACGGGCCGGAGATCGAGACCGGCGAGCTGTCGCCGGAGGAGATCGGCACCGAGGTGTTCTTCCTGCCCGCCGCCGCGCACACCGAGAAGGACGGCAGCTTCACCAACACGCAACGGCTGCTGCAGTGGCACCACAAGGCGGTCGAGCCGCCGGGCGACGCGCGCAGCGACCTGTGGTTCTACTACCACCTGGGCCGGATCATCCGGGAGCGGACCGGGGACGACCCGCGCGACGCGCCGATCCGCGACCTGACCTGGAGCTACCCGGTCGAAGGGCCGACGGACGACCCGAGCGCGGAGTCCGTGCTCGCCGAGATCAACGGGCACGGCCCCGAAGGTCCGCTTTCGGCGTACACCCAGCTGAAGGACGACGGCTCGACCGCGTGCGGCTGCTGGATCTACTGCGGTGTCCGCGCGGACGGGAAGAACCAGGCCGCCAACCGGCAACCGGGGCACGAGCAGGACTGGGTCGCGAAGGGCTGGGCCTGGGCGTGGCCGGCCAACCGCCGGATCCTCTACAACCGCGCCTCGGCGGACCCGGACGGCAAGCCGTGGAGCGAGCGGAAGAAGCTGCTCAGCTGGGACGCCGAGCAAGGCAAGTGGGTCGGCCCGGACGTCCCGGACTTCGAGCCCGCCAAGGCACCGGACTACGTGCCGCCCGAGGGCGCCAAGGCCCAGGACGCGCTCGGCGGGCAGGACCCGTTCATCATGCAGACCGACGGCAAGGCGTGGCTGTACGTCCCGGCCGGGCTGGCCGACGGTCCGCTGCCCGCGCACTACGAGCCGTTCGAGAGCCCGGTGGAGAACGCGCTGTACGGGCAGCAGGAATCGCCGACGCGCCAGACGCTGGAAGCCCCGTCGAACCCGTACAACCCGGCACGCAGCGCGGTCTACCCGTACGTGTTCACCACCTACCGCCTCACCGAGCACCACACGGCGGGCGGGATGAGCCGGACCCTGCCGTACCTGTCGGAGCTGCAGCCCGAGTTCTTCTGCGAGGTTTCCCCGGCGCTCGCGGCCGAACGCGGGCTCGAGAACGGCGGCTGGGCGACGATCGTCTCGGCGCGCACCGCGATCGAGGCCCGCGTGCTGGTGACCGACCGCGTGAAGCCGCTGAAGGTCCGCGGCCGGACGATCCACCAGGTCGGCCTGCCCTACCACTGGGGTCCCAACGGGCTTTCCCGCGGCGACGCGGCCAACGACCTGCTGGGCATCGTGATGGACCCGAACGTGCACATCCAGGAGTCGAAGGCGGCGACCTGTGACATCCGGCCCGGACGACGGCCGCGCGGGGCCGCGCTGCCGGAGTTCGCGGCCGAGTACCGGAGGCGAGCCGATGGCTGAGTACGGCGCCCAGCCCCGCATGGGGTTCTTCACCGACACGTCGGTGTGCATCGGGTGCAAAGCGTGCGAAGTGGCGTGCAAGGAGTGGAACGGCGTGCCCGAGGCGGGCGGGCTCGACCTGCTGGGCATGTCGTACGACAACACCGGCGACCTGGGTTCGAACACCTGGCGGCACGTCGCGTTCGTCGAGCAGCCGAAGAAACCCGCCGTGGAGCTCGGCATGCCGGACATCGGCGCGCCCGCGCAGGAGGACCCCGGCGTGCGCTGGCTGATGTCGAGCGACGTCTGCAAGCACTGCACGCACGCGGCCTGCCTGGACGTCTGCCCGACCGGCGCGCTGTTCCGCACCGAGTTCGACACCGTCGTGGTGCAGCAGGACATCTGCAACGGCTGCGGCTACTGCGTGCCCGCGTGCCCCTACGGCGTCATCGAAAAGCGCGAGAGCGACGGCCGCGCGTTCAAGTGCACCCTCTGCTACGACCGGCTCGGCGCGGGGATGGAACCGGCCTGCGCCAAGGCGTGCCCGACCGACTCCATCCAGTTCGGCGAACTGGACGAGCTGCGCCTGCGCGCCGACGAACGCGTCAAGACGCTGCACGGCTCGGGCGTGCCCGAGGCCCGGCTCTACGGCCGCGACCCGGACGACGGCGTGGGCGGCGACGGCGCGTTCTTCCTGCTCCTGGACGAACCCGAGGTCTACGGCCTGCCGCCGGACCCGGTCGTCACGACGCGGGACCTGCCCGCGATGTGGAAGCGGGCCGCGGTGACGGCCGCCGGGGTGGCCGCGGCCCTCGCCGCGTCGTTCCTGGGACGGCGCCGGTGAGTCCCCGCCGCGAACGCGCGATGGTCGAGCCCGCCGAGTTCAAGTCGTACTACGGCCGCCCGATCCTCAAGGAACCGGCGTGGAAGCAGCCGGACGTGCCGCTCTACCTGTTCCTCGGCGGCGCGGCGGGTGCGTCGGCGACCATGGCCGCGCTCGCCGACGTCACCGGGCGGCCCGGCCTGGCCCGCGTAGGCCGGCTGGCCGCGTCCGGCGGGTCGCTCGCGAGTGTCGTGGCGCTGATCCACGACCTGGGGAAACCGTTGCGGTTCCTGCACATGCTGCGGGTGTTCAAGCCGACGTCCCCGCTTTCGGTGGGGTCGTGGATCCTTTCGCCGTTCTCGGGCCTGGCCGCGATCTCCGCCGCGTCCGAGGTCACGGGCCTGCTGCCGCGGATCGGCCGGCTCGCCGGGGCGGGCGCGGGCGTGCTCGGCCCGGCGATGTGCACGTACACGGCGGTTCTGCTGGCGGACACCGCGACGCCGTCGTGGCACGAAGCCCACGGGACGCTTCCGGTGCTGTTCGCCGGCAGCGCGGTGACCAGCGGCGCGGGCGTGGCCCTGCTGGCGGCCCCGGCCGGGGAAACCGGTCCGGTCGTGCGGGCCGGGCTGATCGGGGCGGCGGCCGAGCTGGTCGCCGAACACCACCTGGAAACCGGGCTGGGCCTGGTGTCCGAGCCGTACCGGACCGGCCGGGCGGGGAAGCTCCTGAAGGCCGCGAAGGCGCTCACCGCGGCGGGGGCCGGGCTTTCCCTGCTGGCCCGGCGGAACCGCGCCGCGGGGGTGCTCGCGGGCGCGGCCTACGTCGCTTCGGGGCTGTGCACGCGCTTCGGCGTCTACGCGGCGGGCGTGGAGTCCACAAAGGACCCGAAGTACGTCGTGGTACCGCAGCGGGAGCGGATCAACCGGCGGGAAGGCCGCTGAAGAACCCGCCCAGCGCGTCGGCGAGGGCGGCGGGGTTGTCCTCCGCCATGTGGTGGCCGGATTCGATGGCGTGGGCGGCACGGAGGTCCGTGGTCCAGTCACGCCAGATGGCGGGGATGTCGCCGTGCATTTCCTCGAGGTCGTCCAGGCTCGACCACAGGACCAGCACCGGGCAGGTGATCCGGCGCCCGGCGGCCCGGTCGGCGTCGTCGTGCGCCCGGTCCACGCCCAGGCCCGCCCGGTAGTCCTCGAGCATCGCCTTGACCGTCGCGGGGTCGTGGATCGCCCGGTGGAAGTCGGCGAAGTTCTCTTCGCCCAGCCGCTCGGGAGTGTTCTTCGTCCCGACGTTGTACCAGGCGTCCGGGTCCGCGGTGATCGCCCGTTCGGGCTTGTCCGGCTGGGCGAAGAAGAACCAGTGGTACCAGGCCTGGGCGAACCCGGCGTGGCAGCGGGCGAGGTGCTCGCCGACCGGGATGGAGTCGAGGATCGCCGCGCCGCGGACCACGTCCGGGTGATCGAGGCACAGCCGGGTGGCGACCAGGGCGCCGCGGTCGTGCCCGGCGAGGAAGAACCGGTCGTGCCCCAGCCGCCGCATGAGAGCGACGCAGTCGGCCGCCATGACGCGCTTGCTGTAGGGCGTGTGCCCGGCGTCCGTCGGCGGCTTGGTGGATTCGCCGTAGCCCCGGGTGTCCGGGCAGATGACGGTGAACCGCTCGGCGAGCCGCGGCGCGACCCGGTGCCAGGTCGTGTGCGTGCGCGGATGTCCGTGCACCAGCAGGAGCGGCGGGCCGGAGCCGCCGTGGCGGACCCGCAGGGTCACGTCGCCGACGTCGACGCGGTCGAGCGTGAAACCTTCGAACACCGGTCACCCCCAGGCGAAAGCCGCACCCCGGCGAACCGGGGTGCGGCTGCGGACAGAACGCGTCAGTCCTTGTTGGTGACGCCCTTGACGGCGTCCTTGATCTTCTCGCCCGCCTGCTTGAGCGAGCCCTTGGCCTGGTCTGCCTTGCCTTCGGCCTGCCACTGCTCGTTGCCGGTCGCGTCGCCGACGGCTTCCTTCGCCTTGCCCTTGAGCTCTTCACCCTTGTTTTCGAATTTGTCGCTCATACGGTGTGGTTACCCGCTCTTCGCGCGGCTACACCTCAGAGCCAGACGACCACCGTGAGGACGGTCACCCCGGCGAGAAGCCACGCGACGTAGTCCCCGACGTGCCCGGAATGCCCGCGGTGCACCACTTCCAGCGCCGCGCGCAGCGGGCGCGGCCACGACGGCAGCCGGTGCGGCCAGAGGGCGGCCGCCGCGATGCCGAGCGCCAGCGCCACCGTGAGCCCGCTGAATACCAGGCCGGACGACGTCCATTCCGCGGCCACCGGGTGGGCAAGCCCGGTGGACCGGATCGCCGGCAGGACGTCGTGGAGGTAGCCGCCGCGGTCGTTGTCCTGCCGGCCGGCCGTGACGGCGGCGTCGCGCAGCCACGGCACCGTGCCCACGGCGAGCGCGGCGGCCAGCACCGCGACGATCGCGGCGAGCATCGTCGCCGGGGTGCGTTCGAGCCGCCGTCCCGTTTCGGGTTCTTCGTCCGTCCCGGGCGTCCGCTCGCCGTCGTCCCGGCGCGGCGGCCGGCCCAGTCCGAAGTAGACACCCAGCCCGGCGCGCAGCACCGCGGCCGCGGTCACCGCCGTGACGACGACGAACACCGCCACCAGCCAGCCGTAACCGGCCCGGCCGAGCGCGTGCTCGACGACGTCCTTGCCGAACGCGACGCCGAAAGGCGGCAACCCGGCCAGGACCAGCGCCGCCAGCAGGAACAGCCCGCCTTCCAGCCGGGAATGCCCGCACCGGCCGAACAGCTCGTCTTCGTCGACGCTGCCGTAGCGGTCCATCAGGACGCCGGTCAGCAGGAACAGCGCCGCCTTGGCCCCGGCGTGCCCGGCCACCGCGAGCACGAACCCCGCGCTCGCCTCGCCGTCCGCCGCGGCCAGGCCGCACAGGAACAGCCCGGTGTGCGCGATGGTCGAGTAGGCCAGCAGCCGTTTCAGATGGCGCTGGGTGAAGCACAGGACGGCGCCGAGCAGCGCGCTCGCGATCCCGAGCACCAGCAGCACGCGCGCGAAGACGCCGTCGTCGAGCACGCCGCCGAAGACCGTGCGCCGCACCCGCAGCACGCCGTAGACACCGAGTTCGACCATGACACCGGAAAAGAGCACGCACACCGGGGTCGGCGCGACCGCGTGCGCGTCGGCGAGCCAGAAGTGGAACGGCACGGCCGCCGCCTTGACCAGCAGGCCGGTGCAGACGAGCACGAACGCCGCCAGGACCAGCGCGTCGGCCGGCTTCCCGTCGAGCACGACGCCGAGCTGCGCCAGGCCGAGCTGCCCGCCGCGCGCGTAGAGCAGGCCGATGCCCATGAGCGTGAAGTACGCGCCGAGGGAGTTCACGACGCCGAAGTTCAGCGCGCCCTGGACGGAGTCGGCCTCCTCGACGCGGTACCCGGTCAGCGCGTAGGCGACGCCGCTCATGAGCTCGAAGAAGACGAACAGGGTGAACAGGTCCCCGGTGAGCAGGAAGCCGAGCATGCCGGTGAGGAACAGCAGCATCATCGCGTGGTAGCGCGCTTCGACCGCTTCGAAGTAGCGCCAGCTGTAGAGCAGCGCGCACGTCGTCAGGAACGACGCCAGCAGCGCGAGCGTCGTGTTGAGGCCGTCGGCGGCCAGGACGATGCCCAGCGACCGCGCGCCGTCGGGCCGGTGCCCGCCCAGCCAGCTCACCACCCGGCCGTGCTGGACCGCCGCGAGCAGCACCGTCGTCAGGACGGTGACGGCCAGCGCGGCCGTGGTCGCGACGACGTCGGCCGCCACGCGCGGCAGCTTCGGGCCGAGACCGAGCAGCACGCACGCGGCCAGCAACGGCACCGCGATGACGAGGGACGGGAGCGCGTTCATCGCGTCAGCCACGCAACGCGCGCAGCTCGTCGGGGTCGACCGTCCCGTGCCGCTTCGAGATCTGGATGGTCAGGCCCAGCAGCACCGCCGTGATCGTCGCCGAGACGACGATGTCGGTCAGCGTCATCGCCTGCACCATCGGGTCGACCACGGGCTGCCGCTGGTCCGGCACGACGATCGGGGCGCCCGCCTGGTCCTGGTAGCCGATGCCGAGCAGCAGCACGTACGTCCCGGCCTGCGCGACCGAGAGCGAGACGACGGTGTGCACGAGGTGGCGGCTGCGCACGATGCCGGCCGCGCCGACCAGCAGCAGCCACGCCGCCACGCAGTAACAGACCAGCCCCACCATCACGCGGCCTCCTCGGAAATCAGGCCCTGGCCGAGGAACTGCGCCAGCAGCACGACGAGCCCGGCGGCGACCTCGATCCCGACGAGCACGCTCAGCACCGGCACGGTCCCGGCCGAAAGCAGCGAGCCGAACTCGCCCTTCGGCAGCACGTTGGCCAGGAACGTGCCCCCGGCGAGCAGGCCGACGAGCCCGGTGACGACGTACAGCCCGGTCGCCGACGCTTCCGCGTACTCGCACCAGTCGATCGGGCGCAGCCGCTTCAGCGCCGGGTAGCTGCCGGAGATGTAGAGCAGGTGCCAGCCGGTGGCCAGCACGACCCCGCCCTGGAAGCCGCCGCCCGGGGTGAGGTGGCCGTGCACCACGACGTCGATGCCGAGCAGGAGGGTCACGGGCAGCATCAGGTACCCGGCGACCTTGACCACCGGCATGACGTACCCGCGCGAGGGGCCGATCCGCCGTCGCTCCTCTTCGGACGGTTGCAGCAGCGACAGCGCCCCCACGACGGCCGCCGCGACGATGGTCTCTTCGCCCAGGGTGTCGAGCGCGCGCAGGTCGAAGTTCACCGACGACACGAGGTTCGGCGTGGCGCGGGCGATCGCGGCGGGCAGCGCGAGGTCGCGGTAGCCGTGCAGGGCCCCACCGAACTCCGGCATCCGCAGGAACGCCGTCACGAGCAGCACGGCGACGCCGAGCGCGCCGGCCGCGCACAGCCACGTCCGGGTCCGCAGGCTCATCGGCCGCCCACCTTCCGGATCGTGAGCAGCACGAGCAGCGGCACGACGGCCGAGCCGACGGCCAGTTCGGACAGCGCGACGTCCGGGGCCTGGAGCGCGACGAACAACAGGGCCAGGCAGAGGCTGAACAGGGACAGCGTGATCGCCTGCCGACGCGGGTCCGGGGTCGCCACCACCGCGAACCCCGCGACGGCGACGAACGCGAGGGCGACGAGCAGCACGACCGTCGTCACGACGGCAGGTCCTCGTCGATCACGCCCTGCCGCTCGGCTTCGACGCGGCCCACGGCGGACTGCAGCACCGGGCCGGTCACCGCGAGCAGCGCGACGGTGAGCAGGATGGCGGCCGACCCGAGGTTCCAGCCGTTGGCCAGCGCCAGCCCGGCCCCGACGAGCGGCGCGCCCAGCGTCGTCACCGGCGCGAGCAGGTGCAGCCGGGTGAGCAGCGTGCGCGCCCGCAGCATCGCCACGGCCGAGACCACGACCACGGCCACCCCGGCGAACACGAGGATCAGCGCGATCATCGGGTCGTCCCCAGCAACCGGATGAACACGAGCGTGCCGGCGAAGGCGAGCACGGTCAGCGTCAAGGGCAGGATCACCGCGCTCGACGGGCCGTAGGCCTGCCCGAGCAGCAGCAGCGTGAGCACGGTGACCGGGCCGGCCAGCTGCAGCCCGGCGAGGCGCCCGATCGCGTCGCCGCGCGCGGCGAGCCACAGCGCGGGCCCGAGGCCACCCACCATGAGCAGCACCGCGGCGAGCAGCCAGCCGGTCACCGGCGGACCTCGTCCAGCGTTCGCGAGCCGCCGTCGAACAGCCGGTGGACGACGAGCTCGCGCCGGCCCGGGGGAGTGGCGACGACCATCGTCCCGGGCGTGCTGCCGACGACCACGGCCGCGCAGGCGGCCCGGGCTTCGTGCACGGCGTCCGGTTCGTCCGGCAGGCTCACGGTGCCGAAGGTGCCCGCACGGACCTTGACCAGGGCCCGGGCGGTCTCGCGGACGGCGGTCGCGGGCACGGCCGGCTGCCAGCGCAGCCACCGGACCCGGGGCCGCCACGCACCACCGACGGCCCGGCGCGCGGCCCGGGCGGCGAACGCGCAGGGCACCGCGGCGACGGCCGCGGCCACGATCTCCGGCAGCGACGGCGTCGACAGCGTCACGACCCACAGCGCGGTCAGGCCGAGCCACCAGGGCAGCACTTCGGAGAACACGCGTTCCGGGTACCCCGCGGCCGGGTGCGCCAACCGGGATCAGTGGTCGGGCAGGTGGCCGCCCATCCGTTCGATCCGCTGGATCGCCGGCTCCGCGAGCACGCCGTGGACCAGCACGGACACGGCGACGGCGAGGGCGCCGACGCGCCAGAGCACGTCCTGCTGCGCCACCGGCAGCCGGTCGAGCGCGTAGGCGAGGTAGTAGAGCGTGCCGATGCCGCGGACGCCGAAGAACGCGATCGCCAGTTTCGCGGGCCGGCCGGCGGACGACCCGAGCAGCGAAACCCAGCCGATCAGGGGACGCACCACCAGCACCGCGACGACGGCGATCACCACCTCGAGCGGACGCAGGCCGCGCAGCAGCCCGTCCCCGATGGCGAGCCCGAGGCCCAGCAGCGCCAGCGGCACGAAAAGCCGTTCGAGCTGGTGGCCGAAGGCGTGCAGGACACCGTGGTAGTCGTGCTCCCGCTCTTGCTTGCGCACCACGACCGCCGCGACGAACACGGCGGCGAACCCGTTGCCGTGGGCCAGCTCCGCCAGCGCGTACGGCAGGAAGGCGAGGGCGAGCAGGACCAGGCCGTCGCCGTACTCGGCCAGCCGCAGCCGGTCCGACGAGACGTGGAAGATCGCCCAGCCGAGGCCGCGCCCGGCGACCAGCCCGATGACCACGCCGACGACGACCGGCAGCAGCAGGTCCACCAGCACCCAGGAGACGCCGAGGTGCGGCTCGCGCCCCGCCATCGCCAGCCCGAGCAGGACGAACGGCATGGCGAGGCCGTCGTTGAGCCCGGCCTCGGTGGTCAGCGTGAAGCGGATCTCGTTGTCCCGGGCCAGTTCCGGCTCGACGTCGGGGTGCGGGACGCCGATGTCGCCCGCCAGCACCGGGTCCGTCGGCGAGAGCGCCGCGGCCAGCAGCAGCGCGACACCGGGCGCGAGGGCGAGCCACCAGGCCCCGAGCGCGGCGATCGCGAGGATCGACAGCGGCATGGTCAGCGCGAGCAGCCGCCACGTCGAACCCCAGCGCTGCACGCCGAACGGGCGGTCGACGGACAGCCCCGCGCCGGCGAGCGCGACGAGGATCCCGAGCTGGGTGAAGGACTCCACGCCGTGCAGGTGGGCGGCCGGGTCGCTCCAGCCGTTGCCGTACGGCGCGGGCAGTGGAAGCAGGCCGAGCACGATCCCGGCGACCAGCATCACCAGCGGCACCGAGAACGGCCGGTCGGCGACGAGCTTCGGCACGATGGCCGCGGCCAGGGCGAGCAGGCCGGCCACGCCGAACAGCACCGTCAACGCCGACAAGGTTCCTCCCGCGCTCGTGCCGTCCAGTGCGCTTGCCCGGCTGAAGGCGCGTAGCGTGGCCGGCAGGTCGCACCGCGCTCGGGGTTCCCGCCGCGCGGACGGCGAAACCGTGAGGAGGCGGCGTGACGGCGGCGAACGGGGCCGGGCGGCCCTGCCGGTTCTGCGGCACGGTGCGCGGCCCGCGGGTGCCCGGCAAGGCCGGCCCGATCTGCCTGGACTGCGTCCGGACCGGGTTGAAGGTGGTCGGCGACGGCGTCGACCGGGAGACCGTGAGCGGAGACGTGCTGGCGGCGGTGACCTCGCCGCTGGCCGCGGTGTGCGGCTCGTGCGGCCGCCGAGAGCGGCGCACGTTCCTCGGCCTGCGCCGTCCGCTGCTGCGCGTGAGCTGCGCCCAGCGCGACGCGGTGATCTGCGCGGACTGCCTGGACCACGCGGGGGACGTGCTCAACGTCGCGCTGCGCCACTGACCGAGAGGCCTTTCCTCGCAGCGCGTGCGAGGAAAGGCCCCGTCAGTTCGTCAGGCCTGCGCCGTGAACACGTACGAACCCGCGGGCACGAAGTACGACCCGCTCGACGACGGAACCGCCTCCGCCGGTGCCACCACCGATCCCGGCTGTGACGTCGGCACCTGGACCGTCGCCGACGAGCCCGGCGGCACCGTCACCCGGAGCGTCAGCTTCCCGCCCGAGACCGACCAGTCGCTGACCGCGCCGCCGTACGGTGTCTCGTACGACGACTTCGCCGACGTCAGCCCGCCGCCCGGCCGCGGGGCGACCAGCAGCGACGCGTAGCCCGGCGAGGACGGGGAGAGGCCGCCCACGGAGCGGTACAGGAAGTCGCCCACCGAGCCGAGGCCGTAGTGGTTGAACGAGTTCATGCCCGGGTCGTTGAACGAGCCGTCCGGCTTGATGCCGTCCCAGCGCTCCCAGATCGTCGTCGCGCCGTGGCCGATCATGTAGCCCCAGCCGGGGAAGTCCGGCTGCAGCAGCACCTGGTACGCCGTGTCGGCGTGGCCGTGCGCGGCCAGCACCGGCAGCAGGTTCTCCACGCCGAGGAACCCGACGCTCAGGTGCCCGCCGGCCGCCGCCACGCGGGCGGCCAGTTTGTCCGCCGCAGGCTGCACCCGCGAAGCGGGCAGCAGCCCGAACGCCAGGGCGAGGACGTAACCCGTCTGAGAACCCGCCCCCACCGTGCCGTCGGCCTGCGAGAACCGGGCCGTGAACGCCGCCCCGACCTGGTCGGCGAGCGTCCCGTACTTCGTCGCCTCGGCGGTGTGACCGGTGGCCGCCGCCATCCGCGACACCAGCCGTGACGACCACGCGAAGAACGCCGTCGAGATCAGGTCCTGCGCGGTGTTGTCGTTGACGTTGAGCCAGTCCCCGTAGGTCTGGTGGTCGCGGATCAGGTCCGCGCCGGACGTCGAGCGCAGGTACTCGACCCACTTGACCATCGCGTCGAAGTGCTCGGTGATCACGCCGGTGTCGCCGTAGCGCTGCCAGAGGGTGTAGGGCACGATGACGCCCGCGTCACCCCAGCCCGCCGTGCCCGAACCGCTCAGCACGCCCGGTGCGACGTCGGTGAACGACCCGTCGGCGTGCTGCGCGTCGACCAGGTCGTCGCTGAACTTGCCGAGGAAGTTCGCCACGTCGAGGTTGAACGTCGACGTGCCGGCGAAGATCCCGATGTCGCCGGTCCAGCCGAGGCGTTCGTCGCGCTGCGGGCAGTCGCTCGGCACGGACAGCATGTTCGAGCGCTCACCCCACAGGATGTTGTGCTGCAGCTGGTTCACCAGCGCGTTCGACGACGTGAAGGTGCCGGTCTGCGCGCCGGAGGTCCACATCGCCCGCCCGGTCAGCGTCGACGCGTCCGGCGCCGACGGCAGGCCGGTCAGCTCGACGTACCGGTAGCCGTGCACGGTGAACCGCGGCTCGTACGTCTCCGCGCCGCCCGTGCCGGCCAGGGTGAACCGGTCGGTCGCCTGGGCCGCGCGCAGGTTCGTCGTGTAGATCGTCCCGTCCGGGTTGAGCACCTCGGCGTGCCGCATGGTCACCGTGGTGCCGGCCGGGCCGCTCACGGACAGCCGGTTCACGCCGCTGAAGTTCTGGCCGAGGTCGGCCACCCAGACGCCCGGCTTCGGCTGCGTCCACGAGACGGGCTTGAACTCCTGCTGCACGGTGACGCCGTTGTCCACTTGCGACACCAGGTTCGGCTTCGCGTCGGTGCGCACGCGGGGTGCCGCCCAGGTGCGATCGTCGAAGCCGGGCCGGTCCCAGCCGGTCGCGAGCCGCGCGTCGTAGGTCTCGCCCTGGTAGAGGTCGTCGGCGCGGATCGGGCCGTCGCCGGCCTTCCAGGTGCCGTCGGTCGCGACCGTGGCGGCGGTGCCGTCGGTGAAGGTCAGCTGCAGCTGCGCCGAGTACCACGGCTCGGTGCCGTACTTCTGGCTCCCGGCGATGCCGATGCTCCCGGAGTACCAGCCGTTGCCGACCATCGCGCCGAGGACGTTCTCGCCGGTCCGGATCTGCTTGGTGACGTCGGAAACGCGGTACTGCAGCCGTTTCGTGTAGTCGGTCCAGCCGGGCTCGAGGACCTCGCCGCCGACCTTGGCGCCGTTGAGGTGGGTCTCCTGCAGGCCGAGCGCGGTGCTGAGCAGCCGCGCGCTCGCGACCGGCTTCGACACCGTGAAGCTCTTGCGCAGCAGGGGAGAAGGCGCGCTGACGGCGACGTTCGCGCCCCACGGCCCGGTGCCGTAGCCGGCCACCGCCTTCGCCGCGGGCCACGCGCTGTCGTCGTACCCGCTCTGCTGCCAGCCGTCCGGGCCGGTCTGGCTCGCCTTCCACGACCCGTCGGTCACCACGGCCGGTCCACCCGGGACGGTCAGTTTCGCGATCATCCCGGCCGGGCTCTGGGTGGTGTTCTCCGCGCTGACGGCGACGGTGTTGGTTCCCGCCTTGAGCAGGCTGCCGATCTCGACGACGGCCGCCGTCTTCCAGGAGTCGGTGACCCGCGGCGAGTCACTCACCTTCGTGCCGTTGACCCACACGGTGGCGGTGTCGTCCCCGGTGACGACCAAGGTCGCCTTCGACGGCGCCGCCGTGAGGTCCAGGGTCTTGCGGAAGAACCGGGTCGCCGGCGGCACGCCGCCGGCGGGATCACCCTCCGGGTACCAGATCCAGCTGGCCCCGGCCAGGTCCGGGCCCGCGGTGGCCCGGCCGAGGAACGCGCCGGTCCACTCGGACGCGGGGTCGCGCAGGGCCGTTTCGAAGCGCTGCACCGGGCTCCAGCCGCTCATCCGGCCCTGGCCGTCCCAGACGCGGACCTTCCAGGTGTAGGCGGTCAGCGAGGTCAGCGCCGGGCCGCCGTAGGCGACGTCCGCCTGCTGCGGGGAGGCGACGCGCCCGCTGTCCCAGACCTGCCGGTCGCCGGTGGACACCTGGATTTCGTAGGCCGACTGCCGTTGCTGTGAAGCCGACGACGCGAGCTTCCAGCCGAACCGGGGCTGGTCGACGCCGATCGGGTTCACCTGCTGCCCGACCGTCGCGCTCGCGATCGAAAGCGGCGTCGAGTCCGAGGCGCTCGGGGTGCGGACGCCGGAGCCCCACGGTCCGGTGCCGTACGCCCCGAGGTCGCGGGCCGCGGCCCAGCTCTCGTCGGCGAAGCCGGGCTGTTCCCAGCCGTCCGGTGCGGTGGTCGCGCTCTTCCAGCCGGTGCCGGTGGTCAGGTCCGTGGTGCCGGACGCGGTCGTCACGCGCAGCCGCCCGAGCAGCCCGGCCGCGCCGCCGGCGTTGCGGACGGCGACGGCGAGGGTGTTGACGCCCGGGGTGAGCGCGGGCCGCAGGTCGACCGACAGGGCCGAGCGCCACGAGTCTTGGGTCCGGGCCGAGGAGGCGAGCGGCTTGCCGTTGAGCCAGACGTCGGCGGTGTCGTCGCCGGTGACGACGAACCGCGCGTCGGTGACCGCGGCGGCGGGGACGGTGAACGTGGCGCGGAAGTACCGGGTCGCGGCCGGCGCGGTGGTCTGGGGAGTGCCTTCCGGGTACCAGATCCAGTGCGCGCCGGTCAGCTCGACCGGTGGCGCCGCACCGGCCGGGGGCACCGAGGCGGCGGAGAGGACCAGGATCGCGGCGAGCGTGGTGGTGGTCGCGCGCCAGAGCTTCGAGGGCAGCATTCGGGCTCCCTTACGGCGGGGATGGGGCGGCGAATATTTAAACGTTTCAATACAGCGTGATACGTGACTGTAATCACGAACTCACACGTTGGCAATACTCCACCGGGACGTAAGGCTGGTGAATCGCTTCGACGACGACGGCCGTTCGTAAATCGTTTTAGGAGCGCACGCGGAAGTTCGGAGCGTTGACGAAACCCGGGCGGCACTGCATAGTGACCTGCTGGTAACGCTCACATCATCGGTCCCGCTCTGGAGGCTTTTATGTCTCAACGTCGAGACATCAAAAATGTTAGCGCTAACAAACGGCGGCGAACCTGGCTGGTTCTGGCCGCTGCCGCCGCCCTGGTTTCGGCCACTCTCACGACGGCGTCGACGGCCTCGGCCGCGACGTCGCTGCCCTGCGACATCTACGGCGCCGCGGGGACGCCGTGCGTCGCCGCGCACAGCACCACGCGCGCCCTCTTCGCCGCCTACGACGGGCCGCTCTACCAGGTCCAGCGGGCGTCCGACGGCGGGAAGACGAACATCGGCCTGCTCGCGGCCGGCGGCTACGCCGACGCGGCGGCCCAGGACTCCTTCTGCACGGGCACGACCTGCCTCATCACCGAGCTCTACGACCAGACGTCCCGGCACAACGACCTCACGATCGAAGGTCCCGGCGGAGCGGGCGGGCAGGACACCGGCGTGCCGGCGGACGCGCTCCCGGTGACGGCCGGCGGCCACCAGGTCTACGGCGCCTCGTTTTCCGGCCGGATGGGCTACCGGGACGACTCGACATCCGGCGTCGCCAAGAACGGCCAGGCCGAGGGCATGTACATGATCACTTCGGGCACGCACGTCAACGGCGCCTGCTGCTTCGACTACGGCAACGCCGAGACGAACAACCAGGACACCGGCAACGGCCACATGGACGCGCTCAACTTCGGCACCGAATGCTGGTTCCAGCCCTGTCACGGCGCGGGCCCGTGGGTGCAGGCGGACCTGGAGAACGGGCTCTTCCAATCGAGCGCGGGCGGCAGCCAGAACACGGCCAACACGGGCAGCACGGCACCGTTCGTGACCGCCCTGCTGAAGAACAACGGCCAGAACTTCTTCGCGCTCAAGGACGGCAATGCCCAGTCCGGCGGGCTGCGGACGACCTACTCCGGCCCGGAGCCCACGCGGGCGGGCTACTCGCCGATGCACCAGGAGGGCGCGATCGTCCTCGGCACCGGCGGCGACAACAGCAACGGCTCGATCGGGTCGTTCTTCGAGGGCGTGATGACCGCCGGACTGCCGACCGACGCGGCCGACAACGCGGTGCAGGCCAACGTCGTCTCGGTCGGCTACGGCGGCCCGACCGGCAGCACCGGCACACTCAGCCCCGGTTCGGAGATCTCCCTGCGCGCGACCACCGCGTGCTGCACGAACGACTACCTGCGCCACCGGAACGACACCGCGGTGATCTCGCCCGTCAGCTCCACTTTGGACAAGAACGACGCCACCTGGGTCGTCCGGAAGGGACTCGCCGACGCGTCCTGCGTGTCGTTCGAATCCCGGAACTACCCGGGCGACTTCCTGCGCCACTTCGACTTCCAGGTGCTGCGCCGGCCGATGGACGGCAGCGACGTCTTCCGCGCCGACGCGACGTTCTGCCCGGTCGCCGGGAAGAACGGCCAGGGCTCGTCGTTCCGCAGCTACAACTACTCCGGCAAGTACCTGCGGCACTACAACGACACCGTGTACATCGCCGACACCAGCGGCGCCCACGCCTGGGACGCCGCCGGCTCGTACAACGACGACGTCAGCTGGGTCGTCGCCCAGCCTTGGGCGCCCTGACCCGGCGCACGACGGACAGCCACGGCCCGGCCCGGCTTTCGAAGCCGACCCCGTCGGCGGGCAGCTCGAGGACCTTCGCGGTCGAGAGCGCGCTCACCGCGGTGTCGCAGGCGAAGCCGGGCCCGCCCGTGGTCAACCATTTCGCTCACGCGGCCGTCCGGCGCTTCGCCGCTTAGTCTGGAAAAGACGGCGAAGCCGAGACGGGGAGTCCGACATCGATGTCAGTGCTCTGGGGCGTGTCCTTCGACGCAACTCCGCTGTCCGGGGTCGTGGTCGAGTTCCTCAAGACGGCGGGCCGCCTTCGCGGGCGCCGGGTCCACCTGGACCTGGGCTACGACATCAAGGCGGACAAGGGCGCGTTCTTCCGGCCGTACCGCGAGGAAGCCGGGCTGCTGCCGGAGTGGGTGACGCTCGACCGCGTCGAGGGCGTCGAGGAGATCCGCGGCTACGACCGCGCGTTCGTCGAGCGGACGCTGACCGAGGTCGTCCAGAACGGGATTGCCGCCCTGCGCCCGGAAATCGACCGCATCGCGGGTGAGCTGGCCGACCGGGTCGTGGCGACCTGGGAACGCCTCGGCGTGACGATGGTGGTGGTCGAGAACGGCACCCTGCCCGAGAACATCACCTACACCGAAGCGCTGTACCGCGCGATCGACCGCTACGGCGCCCGGCACCGCCTGGGCCGGTTCGTGTTCTGGCGCGACCACGACCTGATGTGGCAGAGCGAGCCGGGCATCGCCAAGTACGGGCGGTTCCCGTACCCGGGCGTGCCCGCGCCGCGGAACTCGCCGCACATCCACTACTTCGCCCTGCACGAGCAGGCGAAGGCGAAGACCCTGGAGTGGGTTCCCGGTCTGCGGAACATCGACGTCCTGCCCAACGCGTTCACCATCGCGCCCGCGCGGATCGACGAGCGCAACGCGGGTTTCCGGCGCGACCACGGGATCCCCGCCGACGTCCCGCTGCTGGCGCGGATCACGCGGATCATCCCGCAGAAGCGCGTCGACCGGGACCTCCACCTGCTGACGCTGCTCCCGGACGCGTGGCTGTTCGTGGCCGGCGACGTCGCCGAGGCCCCGGCCGAGCACGCCCGGCTCGCCGAACTCGCGACCCGGCTCGGCGTCGGCGACCGCGTCGTCTTCGGGGGCTGGCTGACGCCGTACGACACGACCGTGCCCGGCCGCTACTCGGTGCGCGACCTCCTCGCGCACGCGACCGTCGTGTCCTTCCTGACCTCCTACGACTACGAGAGCTACGGCAACCCGGTCAGCGAAGCCATCGCCTCCGGGACGCCGTACATCACGAGCGGGTACGAGCTGTATAACGCCGTTTACGGCGGCTTCCGGGCGCCGGTGCTGGACATCCGGGCCCGCGACCTGCCGGACGCGGCGTTCGCCCGCGAAGTGGCCGAACTGATCACCGACGAAGGGAAACGGGCCGAAGTGGTGCGGGCGAACTCCGAACTCGGGCAGGCGCGGTTCGGCACGCGCGTCGCGGACGAACTGGTCGGCCGGCTGTACCCGCCGCCGATGGGCGCGGGCACGCGGGTTTCGGTCGTGCTGCCGGTCTACAACGAGGCCGCGAACCTGCCGGAGGTGCTGCGGACGCTGCACGACCAGCGCGGCCCGCTCGGCAAGAGCCGGTACGAGGTCGTGCTCGTCGACAACAACTCGACCGACGACACCGTGGCCATCGCCCGTGCTTTCGCGGCGGCGCACCCGGACCTGGCGCTGCACGTGATCCACGAGCCCGAGCAGGGCGTTTCGTGCGCGCGGCGGGCGGGCATGGACTTCGCCGCGGCGCGCAGCCGCAACCGGCCCGACAGCGACCCGGCGCAGCGGTTCTACCTCGTTTCGGCCGACGCGGACTGCCGGGTCGACGCGCACTGGCTGAGCGAACTGTTCACCGCGATGGAGGAGAGCAAGGCCGCCATCGGCGTCTGCGACTACTACTACAACCCCGGGCACTTCACCGGACGGCCGCGGCTGTGGGACGCGATCCAGCGGACGCTGCGGTGCCGCGCCGTCACCTTCTCGCTGTTCGGCGGCTTCCCCGACGGCAAGGGCTTCGCGGTCGAACGGGACGCCTACGAGCGCGCGGGCGGCATCGAGATCTTCTACCAGCTGCAGGACGGCAAGTTCGTCAACCACCTCTCCGACGACTGGGACTTCGGCATCAAGGTCGCCAGCGGGGGAGACGCGATCACGTACGCGCCGCGCTCGCGGGTCGAGATCAACCCCCGGCGCGTCGACCACGCCATCGACGAGGTGATCGCGGGCCGGGCCTACGGCTCGGACGGCATCATCGTCATGCGCGACATCCGGCCTTCAGCGCCCGCTGTGCCCGTTGACCTCACCGAGGCGGAAGCGCGTCAGGCGTGGGAGTTCTCGATCAAGGACTTCACGCCGAAGAACACCATCCTGCCCGTCCTCCTCACGCCCGCGCTGCTGGAGGACGACGCCGTCATCGCGTTCTTCGGCGCCGACCTGGCGGCGCGGCTGGCCCGGCGGATCGAGGAGATCCGGCACGAGATGCGCGTCGTCGACTTCACGCCGATCCACGCGTACAAGACGCCGTCCTACCGGCTGTACTTCGAGTTCGCCGACGACCTGTTCGCCTGCCTGCGCAGGCACGTCGGCGAAGACATCGGCGTCCCGCCGCCGCTGCCGCCGTGCCTGGCGGACGTGCCGGAGGAGCGCTTCGCGGAGTTCGTGCACTACTACTGCGAAGACCGCGAATCGGGAGAGGCCCACAACTACTTCGGCAACGGAGGGGTGTTCTGATGACCCTCGCCTACGAAGAGGCGATCGGCTCGCTGCACGCGCTCGACCCGGCGTGGCCGCGGCCCGCCGTGCTCGACGTCCTGGCGGCACCGGAGAACCGGCACCTGCTCGACTTCGTGCAGGAGGACCCGTTCGGGGCGCACGTCTTCCCGGGCAACGTCCCCGGTTCGCCGGACGACTTCCTGCGCGACCTGGACGCGCAGCTGGCGTCATCGGGCCCGATCCACCTCTGGTCCTACATCCCGACGTGCGCGTACCGCTGCCGGTTCTGCCAGTACCCGGTGGTGCTGGTCAAGGGCAACCCCGAAGTGGCGTACGAAAAGGCGAAGCACTGGGTCGACCTGAACATCGCCGAAGCCCGCCTGTGGCTCGACGCCGTGCCGCACCTGGCCGGCGCCGAGGTGGGGGAGTTCAACGTCTTCGGCGGGACGCCGTCGCTGCTGCCGGAACCGGAGATCCGCCGCCTCCTGGAGTTCTACCGCTCGGAGTTCGGGTTCACCGCCGGCACCACGATCCGGTTCGAGGGCGACCCGAGCACGTTCACCCCGGCCAAGCTGGCGCTGCTGCGGGAACTGGGCTGCACCAAGCTGTCCAGCGGCGTCCAGTCCTTCGACGACCACGTCCTGGAGCTGTGCGGCCGTGAGCACACCGCGCGGATGTGCGTCGACTTCGTCCGCAACGCGACGGCCGCGGGCTTCGAGTGGGTCAGCATCGACCTGATGTACGGCCTGCTCGACCAGACCCTCGACAGCGTCCGCCGCGACCTCGACGTCGTGCTGGAGAACGAGGTCACGGCCGTGGTGTGCACCAAGCTGCACCTCGCGTCCTACAGCGACACCCGCACCGGCGTCACCGGCGAGAAGCCGGCCGCGTGGCAGCTGCCGTCCTACCGGGACAAGCTGGTCCGCGACGGCCACTGCTGGCCGACGCTCGGCGAGCAGTACCAGATGCGGGAACTGCTCACCGAAGGCCTGCGCGCGGCGGGGTACACCGAGCACCCGACGATGTACTTCGCGCGGGACGGCCTCGGCCCCGAGAAGTGGAAGGCCATCATGGTCGACCAGGACAAGCAGGAGGCCGAGGTCGCGATCGGCCTGGGCGGCTCGTCGAGCTGCCGCGCGTCGGAGGCGATCACCGACGTCAACTCGAAGCGGTACAGCGAAACCGTCTCGGGCGGCCGCATCCCGCTGGGCTCGGCGACGCGGTTCACCCCCGAAGCGCAGGAGGCGCGGGCCGTCAAGATGGCGCTGACGACGTTGCAGCCGCTGCGGGACTCCCTGCACGGCTCGCGGTTCCCGGGCCGGTCGTTGTTCGCCGAGCCGTGGCTGGGCAGGTTCCGCGCATTGGAAGCACGGGGGCTCGTCGAGCTGCGACCGCACGACGGCGTCGTCGAACTCACCCGTGCGGGGGAAGTACTGGTCGAAGCGATCATCACCACAGAGCTATAGATCACCACATCGAGTGACGCAGCGCTCGCGGGGAGCGACACGGGCAGGCACCATGATCTTGGACGTGCCCGTACCGAGATCGGAGCCCCGATGAGCCGAACCGTTGCCGGACACGACGAACAGCGGTGGCGACGGCGTCTCGCCGCAGCGGGCGCCTTGGCCGCCTTCGCTTCGGTGGTCGTCGCCGTGCCCGCGGAAGCCGCGGACTACTCGCGCGCGAACACGAACTTCGCGGGCACGCAGATCGCGCTGCACGAAGGTGTGCACGGGACCGCGCGCGCCGAGCCGGCCGGGCAGACGCTCGGCCACGACGTCAGCGGGCACCAGGGCGCCGTCGACTGGGCCGCGGCGGCCGGGGGCGGCGCGAGGTTCACCTACGTCAAGGCCACCGAAGGCACCGGGTTCGTCAACCCGCAGTACGCCCAGCAGTACGACGGCGCGCACGCGGCGGGCCTGATCCGCGGCGCCTACCACTTCGCCCGCCCGGACGTCTCGGGTGGCGCCGAACAGGCCGAGTACTTCATCGCCCACGGCGGGGGCTGGCGCTCCGACGGCAAGACGCTCCCCGGTGCGCTGGACATCGAGTACAACCCGTACGGCGACGTCTGCTACGGCAAGAACCCGGCCGACATGACGGCGTGGATCAAGGACTTCACCCGCACGTACCTGGCGAAGGTCAAGCGCAGCGCGCTGATCTACACGAGCACCGCGTGGTGGAAGCAGTGCACCGGCAACGCGAACGGGTTCGGTGACACGAACCCGCTGTGGCTCGCCCGGTACGCGCCGGAGATCGGGGAGCTCCCGGCGGGCTGGGACAAGCAGAGCATCTGGCAGTTCGCGCGCAGCGGCGGCCTGCCGGGCGATCAGAACTACTACAACGGCCCGTTCGGCCGGGTCGTCGCCCTGGCCGGCGGCGCGGCTTGACGCTGCCGGCGGCCCGACAGGTCCGACAGGTCCGGCCACAGCGGCCGGTGCAGGACGGCGAGGGTGCCGAGCGTCGCCGGAATCCGGGGCCCTGACAAGAACGGACAAGCTGCTTGCCGGTCTCGTGACCCGCTCCCTACGATCGAGAACCGTGCGAGCAGCTCATCGGATCGCTGTCCTGGCCGCGGTTTCCGCATTCGTCGTCGCTTCGGCGCCCGGTGCCGACGGCGCCGGGCCGGCCTGGTTCACGTCGTGGGCGCAGTCGCAGGACGGGCACGCCGACGCGCCCGTGTCCGGGCAGACGCTGCGCATGATCACCCACCTGAGCCAGGGCGGCGACGCGGTGCGCGTGCGGCTGCAGAACACCCTCGGCACGGGCCCGCTGACGATCGGGCACGCCACCGCCGGCCTGAGCGGGACCGGCGCGTCCGTGTCGGGAGTGCGCGACCTGACGTTCGCCGGCCGGCGCGCGGTGACGATCCCCGCGGGCGGCGAGGTCTGGAGCGACGAGGCGAAGCTGGTCACGCGGCCGGACACGAACCTGGCCGTGAGCATGGCGGTCGAGGGCACCGCCGTCCCCGGCCGCCACGGCGCGGCGTTGCGCGACAACTACCTCACCGCACCCGGTTCCGGCGACCACACCGCCGACGTCTCGGCCGGGGCGTTCACCTCCACCGTCGGCGCGACGTACGTCGTGAGCGCCGTCGACGTCCACAACCCGGCGTTGAAGGGCACGGTCGTCCCGTTCGGCAGCTCGGTCGTCGACGGCATCGGCAGCACCAACTGCGGTCCCGGCTGCACGCAGCTCGGCGCGGACCGCCGGTGGACCGACGACCTCGCGCGGCGGCTCGTCGCCGCCTCGGCACCGCTGGCCGTCGCCAACGCGGGCGTCTCGGGCACGACGAGCGCGCGGACCTGCCCGGGGATGCCGCCGTCGGTCGCCGGCCTGGACGCGGCGAGCCGTCTGGACCGGGACGTCCTGGCACTGCACGGAGTCACGGCGGTCATCTACTACTACGGCACCAACGACCTGGCCTACGGTTGTGACGCGCCGACGATCCTGGCGAGCTACCGCGAAGTCTTCCAGCGGCTGCGGGACGCCGGGATCGCCGTCTACGTCACGCCGAGCACGCCCCGGCCCGGCTACGACGACCGGGCCAACCTGGCGCGGCACGACATCGGGTTGTTCGTCTCGAAGTGGAACAGCTGCGGTGGCGCGTGTTCCGGCGTCGTCGACTTCGACCAGGTGCTCAAGGATCCCTTGAAGCCGAACAGCATCCTCCCGGCGTACGACAACGGCGACGGCATCCACGCGAACGCGGCCGGCCAGCAGGCCTTGGCGGACTTCGTCTCACTGCCGATGCTCGCCCGATCCGGGCCGGTTCGCCACACGATGGGGTGACCCGGCGCGTCGCACCACCGGGACTGTGCCCGGAGGTCCGCAGAGTACGTCCCGTGAAGCACAACTCAATGGACGACGCCGGGTGCTGCCTGCTGTCGGTGGCGTGGAACGTGGCCCCGCTGACCGAAGGGCGCCCGGATTCGCGGCGCGAACGGATCCGGCGGGCGGTCGTCTCGGTGTGCCGCACCGCCGGCCACGGCGCCCGCGCCTGGGCCGTGGCCCACGGGCCGGGCACCGAAGCGGAGTACCGGCCGTTCCTGCGCCTCGCCGACGTCGCGTACGAGATCGCCACGCTGTTGTTGCTGGTGGAGGACTTCCTGGTCCCGGACCTGGAACGCGAGCACCGCCGCTGGGCCGAAATCGAAGAGCTGACTGCGCGGCTGACGGAGCTCGACGAGTGGACATCGGCCTTCCTCTTGTCAGGCTCGGCCGTGCGCTTGTAAGGCCCGCCCTGACACCTGCAAATCGGCGAGTCCGTCGGCTACCGCTTGACGCCGACGCCGGCGTAAAGCCCGTCCTCCTCGGGATCCACGACGGCGGCGAGCCGGTCCGGCCGCCAGTTCGCGGAGGTGGTCAGCCCGGGCTCGACGAGCTCGAAGCCGTCGAAGAGCGCGAGCACCTCGTCGCGCGAGCGCGGGTAGATGTTGTCCTGCGTCGACCGCATGGTCTCGGCGATCTTCGGGTCGCTGAGGACGGCGAAGTCGTTGGTGAGGTGGGTGAGCGCGAGGTGGCTGCCGGGCGCGAGCGCGTCCCGGTAAGCCCCGAAGACACCCCGCACCTCCGGCAGGTAGTGCCCGAGCGTGATGGCGAGCAGCCCGACGGGCCGGTCGAGGTCGATCAGCCTCGTCACGGCCTCGGAGGCGAGCACGGCCTTGGTGTCGGTGGCGTCGGCCTCGAGCGCCTCGGCGTTCGGATTCCCCTTGAGCAACATCCGGCTGTGCGCGACGGCGACGGGTTCGTAGTCGACGTAGACGACTTTGGCGTTCTCGTCGACGTCCTGGGCGACTTCGTGCACGTTGCCGACGGTCGGGATCCCGGAGCCGAGGTCGAGGAACTGCCGGACGCCCTGGTCGAGCATGAACCGCACGACCCGTCGCAGGAAGGCCCGGTTCCGCCTCGCCACGGACGCGACCTGCGGCTGGATGGCCTCGAGCTGCTGGGCGACCGCCCGATCGGCGGCGAGGTTGTGCGCCCCGCCGAGCAGGTAGTCGTAGATCCGCGCGGCGCTGGGCCGGGAAAGATCGGCCCCGGGCGGAATCCAGTCGGCGCCTTCCTGATCGGTCATCGCTGCCCCCTCGAATCGGCTCGGCCCACCCTAGCGAAGGCGGGGCGGGAGCGGGCGGTGCGTCCTTCTGCCGGGGTCCGGGCGACCGGACGGCGGATCCGTGGTCCGGCGAACCGGTGATCTCCGGCACCGGGAGCGAAGATCCACGGGCGGCTGCGCTACTTTCCGCCGGCGACGGCGAACGGCTCCGGAGGTGACGCGGCTTGATCGGGACCACAGGTCCGAACCATTGCCCCCCAACGTGTTCTCCCGGCGGAGCCGGGGAAAGCGGGGCACCCAGGCCGTGATCCGCGTTCTGCTGATCCTGTCCTGCGCGCGCCGGTCCCGGCGGATCGGGCGGCTGCTCGCCGGCGAGGCGGACATCGAGGTGCGGCACCGGGCCGCCGGGCCCTGGAGCGACGTCGTCACCGAGCTCGCGGACTTCGCGCCGTCGGTGGTGGTGCTCGACCGGGCCGCGCTCGGCGAGGAGGGCGTCACGGCCGTCGGAAACCTCGCGCGCACCGGCCGCCCGCCGGCCGTCGTGCTCGTGGCCGACGCGTACCACCCGGCGGACACGGTGCCCGCCGCGCAGGCGGGCGTGCGCGGCTACGTCGTCGACGGGGCCGGCACCGGCCCGTGGGCGGCCGTGGTCAGCGCGGTCGCGGCGGGCGGGGCCTGGCTGGCCCCGCCCGCGGCCGGCGACCTGCTCGACGAGCTCCGTGCCCGTGCCCCGCTGCGGCCGGCGCAGCCGCGGGTTCCGTTGACGGAACGGGAACTGAGCGTGCTCAGGCTCGTCGCGCGGGGCTGCTCCAACCTGGAGGTGGCGGCCGAGCTGGGGCTGAGCCAGTCGACGATCAAGACCCACGTCTCCCGCATGCTGGCCCGGCTCGACCTGCGCAGCCGCACCCAGCTGGCCGCGTTCGCCCGCGACCTCGGCATCGTGTGATACCTCCCGGCCGGGTGATACCCCGGGTATCACCCGGCCGGGGGTGGGCCACGTGCCCGCCGCGGCCGTACTTTTCCGCCGGCGGCGGAGGATTCCGCCGCCAGGGGCGAGGAGGGCCGCGGCGCAGGAGCGTGCGCGGGGTCGGCTCCTGAACGGACCGGGGTGACCGGCGCCCCTCGGCGGTCACCCCGGCTCCGGGGCCTCCAGGCGCACCCGCGCCGAGGTGCCGGGTTCGACGAGCCCGGGCAGGCGCTGCCGCCACATCGCGCGGACGCGGCCGGCGAGGTCCTGCTCGCCGGCCGTCGCCCGGACGAGGAGGTGGGTGCCGGCGAACTCCGCGACGGTGCTTTCGGCGGCCGCCGGGACGTCCACGTCGCCGCGCAGTTCGCCCGCGTGCCGGGCACCGCGCAGCAGTTCGCGCACCACGGCCAGCCAGCCCAGGAAGTGCGCGGGTGCCAGCACGTCCGCGAGCTCGGCGTGCAGCGGCAGCCGGACGCTCGCCCGGTACCCCGGATCGTCCTGCAGCCGCCGGGCGACCTCGAACGTCAGGCCGACGAGCACCTGCACGGGGCTGGACTGCCGGGTGGAGAGCCGTGCCGCCAGGTCCCACCACACCGGGCAGTACCGCTCCACGACCGCGGCGGCCAGCGCCGCCTTGGACGGGAAGTGGCAGTACAGCGCCCCTTTGGTCACCTCGGCCTCCGCGCAGACCAGCTCGAGCGCGCTCCCGGCGAAGCCGACCCGGTCGAAGATCGCGGCGGCGGCGTCGACGAGCTCCTCGCGCGTCCGGCGGCCCCGGGCGGTGCCGGTCACGCCGCGGAGCCCACCGGGTGCGCGAGGAGCCAGCACGAGTCGACGAGGTCCGCCCCGGCCGTCAAGGACACGGCGAACTCGTAGGCCGTCTCGGCGCCGCTCGCCCTGGCCTGGCAACGGATCCGGCCCAGCACCACGACGGTGTCCTCCTCACACACCCAGCGGCCCACGGTGAGCCCGGCGACGGTCATCGCGGAGTCGAACGCGGAAAGGAATGACTCGACCTGCCGCCGGGTGCGGATTTCGCAGGCTCCGCCCGGGTTTTCCGGGGTAGGACCGTGCCATTCGACGCGCGGCGCGAGCAATTGCGCGACGCCGGCGAAGTCGCCCGTGCCGAACCGCAGGAGCACCTGTTGCGCGAGGACGATGGCGGCCGGGTCCGGGCGGTGGCAGCGGGCCTGGGCAGCAGGGTTCACGCGTTCTCCTGGGGGATTCACGGTCGGTGGCCGGCGGGGCGACGATACCGGAAATCGCGCGTGTCACCGCGTGACGTCCGTGATTCATCATTAGGAACGACGGCATTCGCCGGTGATCTCTCCGCCGTTTGCGAGAGTTGCCGCAGCGGATTGTTTCGCCGGGCAATCGAGGACGGTTTCGTCGTGTGAACGCCACGTATCACCCGGATGACGGTCTGCGCGTGGCGAAGAAAGCGGCAGGATCGCATCCGGCCGGAGCCGGACGAGACACCGAAGGGGAACCATGCACTGCGTCACGACGCTCGTGGTGGACGACCAGCCCGTGCTGCGGTACGCGATCCGGCAGCTGCTGCGGGACTACGCCGGGGTGCGCGCGGTCACCGAAGCCGGCTCCGAACGGGAAGCCCTGCGGCAGTGCGAAACCTCCCGGCCCGGCCTGGTCATCACCGAGCTGTCGCTGGCCGGGGAGCCGGCGGGAGCGGGCATCTGCCAGTTCGCCAAGGAACGTCTCGACCGCGCGGCCGTGCTGGTGTTCGCCGGCGATGCCTCGCCCGCGGCCGTCGCGATGGCGCTGAACGCCGGCGCCGACAGCTTCGTGCACAAGTCGGCCAGCGGCGCGCGGCTGATGGCCGCGGTGCGGGCCACGCTCGCGGGCAGCCGGGTCTGGGTGCCGGCGGGGGAGACGGCGCCGCTGCTCGCCGGGTCCCTGCCCTACACCGGCGCGATGACCAAGCGGGAGGAGGACGTCCTCGCCCTGATGCTCTGCCGGTGGTCGAACGACGAGATCGCCGGCGAGCTGCACCTGGCCCGGCAGACGGTGAAGAACTACGCCAGCCGGATCCTGCAGAAGCTCGGGTTCTCGAGCCGGCGGGAGCTGGTGCACGCGCTCGCGTCCGGCGTCGCCCCGGTGCCCTGCGCGACGCCGTTGCGCCCGCCGGGTGCCGGCGGTTGACCCGGGCGCGGTACCGGCGGTACCGGGAGTACTGCTCGCGGGCCAGGTTCGGTACCGGCCGGTCCCTGTGACCCGGAGATCTTTTTCCTAGTGTGGCCGGAGTGAGCACTTCGGCGTCGGCGAGGCAGCCGTTCCCCCGGGAGGCCGGTTCCGTGATCGCGCGAGGCGCGCTGGCCGTGTCGCTCGCGCTCGGCGGGGTCCCGGTACCGGTCGCCGCGGCCTCGGTGGTCAAGATCCACGAGGTGCTGGCCGGCCCGGCCGGGTACCTGGTCCTGCACAACGTCGGCGCCGCGGACGTGGACCTCGGCGGCTGGTCCGTGCGCTCGTGCACGGGCAGCAGCCCGGCGCCGGTCGAGCTGGCGTCGCTGGCGGCGGCCGGGGTGCTGCCGGCCGGCGGGCACTTCCTGATCGCCTCCGCGGGCTTCGGCGGCACGGAAGCGGCGCAGCTCGTCGTGCCGGAGGTGCCCGGCGACGGCGAAATGCTGCTGGACCAGCGCCGGGTGCGGGCCGACGCCGTCGGCTGGACGGCGTCGTCGCCGTGCCGGGAGCGGCAGGCCGCGGCGCCGTGCCCCGGGCTCGCGGAATCGCGCGACGCCGCGAGCCGCGACACCGACGACAACCTCGTCGACTTCAGCTGCGTGCGAGCGCGGAACTGAATTTCCGTCGAAATCCGGAGAAAGGGGTGTTCGTGGTGCCCGCAAAAAGCAGGCGCGGGGAAAGAACGTCGTTCGATTCGATGTGCGAACTGCTGGCCGAACGGCGGACGGCGCTGGGCTGGTCCCAGGACGACCTGGCGGCGAGGCTGCACGCGATGTCCGGCAACGACAGCGTCACCCGGGAAGAGATTTCCCGGTGGGAGCGGGGAAAACGTATCCCCGGACCGTACTGGCGCAGCTGGCTCAGCCGGGTGCTGGAAACCCCGTGCACGGAGCTGGAGCTGGCCGCCGCCGTGACCCGGCGGCAGCGCCGGCTGGCTGAAAGTACCGGATAACTGGCCCCTTCCGATCGCGTCGATCTTCCTTGGATACTGGTCCGGCCACCGACGGAAAACAGTTCCCGAATGGTGGACAGCGGTATTCTCAATTCCTCCCCGAAAGGATTCGATCATGCGTCGTCTTCTGGCTTGCTCGGCGATCCTGGCCTCGGTAGCGGGCCTCGCGGCCGGTGGTGTGGCCGCCGCGACCGAAGAGCAGCCGGCCGTTTCGTCGTCGGTGGTGATCAACGAGGTCTCGACCCGCGGCCCGAACGGCCCGACCGACGAGTTCATCGAGATCCGCAACGTGTCCAACCGCGCGCAGGACCTGACCGGTTACACGATCCGCGTCTACGGCCCGGGCAACGCGGTGCTGGACACGATCGCGCTGCCGGCCGGCACGGTGCTGCAGCCGAAGGGCAACCCCGGCCAGTTCGTGGTTCTGACCGGCCAGAACTTCTCCGGCACGATCGCCGACCAGACCAACGTGGTGCCGTTCTTCCTCTCGACGGTGGAAGGCATCCCGACGAGCGGCGGCGTGGCGGTCTTCAGCCAGACGGGCGCGAAGGTCGACGGCGTCGCGTTCAGCACGTCGGCGTTCACCCCGCGCGAAGGCCAGGCAGCGGTCCCGGAGACCGCGGCGACCGAGCAGCTGGCCGGTGCGAGCGCCCGCGACATCCTGAGCACGGACACCGACAACAACCGCCTGGACTTCTCCCTGCACCAGCGCACGCCGGGCATGGAGAACTGACCTTCGCCCAGCGGCATCGCCGGTGACTCCGATCGGGTGCCGGCCACCGCCCCGGAAGAACCCCGACCCGGCGGCGGAACCCCTGCCGCGGCCGGGCCGTGACGGGCAGGTGACCCTCACGCCCCGGCCGCACTCCACCCGGCGGCGCCCTGCTTCCGGTGGCCGCCCTGCATCCGGCGGCCGCCCCTGCCTCGCGGGCGCCCACGACCCTCGCGTGCGGCATCCGCCAGGCGCGGCGGAGCGCCCGCCGCGACCGGGCCGTCAGAGCGGGGAGACGCTCCGGCCGGGTCGCACCCCGGAAGGCCCGGGCCGTCACTCGGCCCGGGCCTTCCCTTGGCGGGATGTCGCCGATGGCGACACCCCGCCAGCCGAACCCGTGTCTTTCTGGCAAAACCTCGCTCATCCTCGGAAAAACCCTCGCGGCGGCCGTGCTCCACGGCCGCCGCCTGGCATCCGAGGAGAGTGAGGTCCCGATGTCCCCGCGCCCCCCTCACCGGCCGAAGCGCCGTCACCTGGTCGTCGTCGCCGCGATCGTCCTGTCCCCGCTGCCCGCGCCGGAAGCTGCCGCGGCGACAGCAGCGGCGCCGCCGCCTGCCGTCCACCGCGTCACGCTGCTCACCGGCGACGTCGTGACCTACGAACAGGACAGCGCGGGGCACCGCACCGCCCAGGTCGAACCGGCGTCGAGGCCGGACCGGCCGCAGCCCGCCTTCACCATCACGACCACGGCCGAAGGCCTGCTCGTCTACCCCTCGGACGCCCTCCCGCTGGTCAGCACCGGCGTGCTGAACCGCGACCTGTTCAACCTCACCGAGCTGGTCGGTGACGGCCGGGACGACGCGGCCACCGCGACGATCCCCGTCATCGCCCGCTACGGCGGCCGCACCGCCCTCTCCGCCACGGCCCTGGACGCGAAGGCGAAAGCCCTCCCGCGCACCGACCGCCGGATTCCGCTGACCACCGCCAACGGCGTCGGCCTCCGGGTCGAGAAGGCCGGCGCGGCCGACTTCTGGCACGCCCTGGTGACCCGGGACGCGACGGGCAAACCCGCGCTGGCCAACGGGGTTTCGGCGGTCCAGCTCGACCGCAAGGTCCGGGTGGCGCTGGACCGGAGCACGATCCAGGTGGGCGCGCCGACCGCGTGGCAGCGCGGCCTGACCGGGGCCGGGACAACGGTCGCCGTCGTCGACACCGGCATCGACGCCGGCCACCCGGACCTGGCCGGCAAGACGGTCGCCGCCGCGGACTTCAGCGGGGAAGGCGACGTCGTCGACCGCAACGGCCACGGCACGCACGTCGCGTCGATCGTCGCGGGCACCGGCGCTGCTTCCGGCGGGCGCTACAAGGGTGTCGCGCCGGACGCGAAACTGATGGTGGCCAAGGTCTTCGACGCCTCGGGCGAGGGCGACACCGCGCAGGTGATGGCCGGCGTCGACTGGGCCGTCGCGCAGGGCGCGAAGATCGTCAACCTCAGCCTGGGCGCCGGGGTGAGCGACGGCTACGACCCGCTGAGCCAGCAGCTGGACACGCTTTCGGCGGAGAAGGGCACGTTGTTCGTGGTCGCCGCGGGCAACGCGGGCCCCGGCGACCGGACCGTGACGACCCCGGGCGCGGCGGCGTCGGCCCTCACCGTCGGCGCCCTCGACCGCGACAACTCCTTGGCGTGGTTCAGCAGCCGCGGCCCGCGCCTGCGCGACGCGGCGGTGAAGCCGGAGATCGCCGCGCCGGGTGTCGGCATCGCGGCGGCCCGCGCGGCCGGCACGGCGCTGGGCGACCCGGTCGACGACTTCTACACCCGGCTGTCGGGCACGTCGATGGCCACGCCGCACGTCGCGGGCGCGGCGGCGATCCTGCTCCAGCAGCACCCCGGGCTGTCCGGGGAAGCGCTGAAGAACGAGCTGGTCAGCACGGCGAAGGACGTCGGCCTGCAGTGGTACGAGCAGGGTTCCGGGCTGCTCGACATCGCCCGCGCCGTCACCCAGGAATCGAGCGGGACGGCCGTGGCCAGCTTCGGCCGCACCGAACGCACCACGGCGGCGCGGATCACCCGGACGCTGACCTACGCCAACACCGGTGACAAGCCGCTCGACCTCACGCTCAAGCTCCAGGTGCACCCGTGGGACGACCAGGCCGCGCCCCTCCCGGGGATGCAGCTGTCCGGGACGACCCTGTCCGTGCCACCGAACTCCACGAAGTCCGTGGAGCTGAGCGAAGATCCGAACCAAGGCACCGCCGGCGTCTACGGCGGCTCGGTGCTGGCCACGACCGCGGACGGGTCCGACGCCGTGCGCACCGCGGTGAGCGCGTACAACGCGGCGGCGCTCGCGCCCGTCACCGTGCGGGTACTGGACTCGACGGGGGCGCCCGCATCGCTGGCCTCGGTGCAGCTGATCGACGACAGCGCCGGCACCGCCAACCGCAACGACCCCTTCCTCGACCAGGTCAGCCAGCAGGTCGACCTGGTGGACGGCGTCGGCCGCGTCGGCGTGCCCGCCGGCCGGTACTCGGCGCTGGGCTGGATCGTCGAAAACGGCGCCGCGGCGCGCCGCTGGTCGGCCGTCAGCGCCGCCGGGGTCGCGGTCACCGGACCGGCGGAGATCACCCTGGACGCGGCGACCGCCGTCCCGGCCACGTTCGTCATGCCCGAGCCCGCCGATCTGCGGGACCGGACCGTCATGCTGCGGCGGGTGATCCCGGCGTCGGCGGGCACGAGCGGCTACATCGGCGAAGCCGGGCTGTCGACCGGCAGCGCCGCGTGGGACGTGCGGGTCGCGCCGGCGCCGGCCACCACGACGGGCACGATCTCGGTGCAGGACAGCGCGGTCCTGTCGTCGGCAGCCGTTTCCCTCAACGCGGGAACAGCCGTGCTCAACCCGGCGTACGACGTCCCGTCGCTGACCGCGAAGCTGCCCGGCGAGCGGACCCTGCCGCTCGTGTTCGCCGAGGCGGCGAACCTGGCGGCGGCCGACGTCCGCGGGAAGGCCGTCCTGGTGCGGCTCCCGGCGGGCACCCCCGAGGAGGTCGCCGCGAGCGCGTCGGCCGCGGCCCGCCAGGTGGCCGCGGCGGGCGGGACAGTGTTGCTGCCGTACGCCGGTGCGGCGCCGATCCCGGGGCTGACGAGCACGGTGGTCCCGACGCTTTCCCTGGACTCCGAACAAGGTGAGGCGCTGCGCGCGGCGACGTCGGTGCACCTCGTGGTGCGCGCGGCACCCGACGCGATGTACAACCTCAGCTACTTCGACCGCAACGGCGTGCCGAAAGACCTCACCCGCCGGGTCGACCGGGCGTCGCTGGTCGCGACGAAGACGACCTACCACGCCGACCGCCCGGACCTGAGCGGGCAGAAGACCTGGTACGCGTTCCCGACCGGCTCGTGGAAGACGCAGCTGGTGCAGGGCGAGAAGATCCCGGTGCCGGGCACGTGGACGGAGTACACCGGGCCGGGCGACGACCGGCTCGTCTGGAAGCGCGTGGTGACGTTGTCGGGCACCGACGCGACGGGCAGACGGGCGTCACTCGCGATGAACCGCCAGGGCACCTACCGCCCGGGCGAACGAACGCGGCCGGACGAGCACTGGTTCCGCGCGCCGCTGCACAGCACGGCGGTGGAGCTGCCGCTCGACCACCCGGCCCGCTACCCGGCGACGGCGAACGGCTGGACGGTGCTGTGCTCGCTGTGCCGCGGCGGGACCGACCCGGACCTGTTCGTCCCGGCTCTGCAGTGGACGGACGGCGCGAACTACACGAGCCCCTACGAAAACGCCCGCTACTTCACCGGGACGACAGCGCGCCTGTTCCGCGACGGCGCCGAAGTCCCACGGTCCAATGCGGACGATCCGCTGGCGCTGTTCCCGGTGTTCCGGCTCGCGCCGGAGCAGGCGACCTACCGCCTGGACGTCACCGACGTGATGCCGGCCCAGGCCTGGGTGGGCACCCCCAGCACCGTCCTGTTCCAGCGCGCGCCCCGCACCGACACGTCGTGGACGTTCACCTCGGCGCGCTCCGCGACGGCGCCACCCGCTGGGTACACCTGCTACCCGGCCGGGACCGCGTGCTCGTTCCAGCCGCTCATCCAGCTGGACTACCGGATCCCGCTGGACCCGGCGAACCGGGCCCCGGCGAGTCCGGCGTTCACGTTCGACATCGCGGCGGCGTCCCATTCCGGTGCCCGCGGCGGCCCGGTGACGCAGCTGAAGGTGTCGTCCTCAGTGGACGAAGGCCGCACCTGGACGGCCGCGGTGGCCAAACCGCACGGCGACGCGGTGTGGACGGTGACGGTGAACCAGCCGTCGGGCGGCTTCGTCTGGCTGCGCACGGACGCCCGGGACGCGTCGGGCGACACGGTCACGCAGACGGTTCAGCGGGCGTACGCGCTCACTCCCTGACGTCGGGCCGGGGGAGCGCGACCCACCCGCGCGCGGCGGCTTGCAGCCCGGCTTGGAACCGGGTGCCGGCGCCGAGCTGGTTCATCAGGTTCTGCAGCCGGCGCTGGAAGGTCCGGTAGCTCATGCCGAGCTGCTTGGCGATGCTGCGGTCGGGCAGGCCGGTGGTGAGCAGGGCCAGCAGCCGGGCGTCATCGAAGGAGAGGACGCCCGGCTGCTCGGTGCCGGGGAACCGCAGTGGCAGCCCTTCGCGCCACAGAAGCGCGAAGAGCGCACCGAGCGCGTCGAGGAGAGCACACCGCCGGATGACGAGCGCGGACCGGATTTCGGGAAGATCGGACCGCAGCGGAACCAGCCCGAAGTCCCGGTCGACGAGAATCATCTTGACGGGCGCCTCCGGCACGACGCGGGCTTCCTCGCCGAGCACGAGCCCGGCCTCGAGATCGGTGGGAAGATCGTGCACTTCGAGCGCACTCCGGTCGTAAACCCCCCGAAACCGAACCCCGCGTCCGAGCAGCTCCCGTTCGGCGGGATGCAGAACCGTGGGCGGCTGCGCATAGGGCGGCTTGTCCACGAAGGTGACTTCCTGCTTGGCCCGCCGCAGAAGCTGGTCGGCGCGTTCGGCAATGCGCTCGTGGCCGTGCACGACCTCGACGAGGTCGACGGAATGCTGCGCGGGAGCGTCCCGAAACCGCTGTTCAAGCCGTTCACAGACCAACCGCGCGGCGGCCAGCTCCTGCTGCTTGCGCCCGAGCATGGCCCCGAGCGCAATCTCCGGCCGTACGGGCGCGTAGGCCTTGGGAGTGCCGGGAAGCCGCGCGAGCAGCCCTTTCCTGGTGAGGACGCGCACGATGGGCCTGAGCTGCTCATCGGAGAGCCCGGTGGCCTCCCGGAGTTCGGCGTGGGTCATCGACCCGGAGCCGGCAAAGGCCTGGTAGACGTCGAGGTCGGCTTCCCGGAGACCGATGATGTCCAGCATGACCCTCCCCGCGGGGCTTTGCTGCACGTTAACGCCGGGGCGGCGCGGGAGAGGGTACGGAAGGTACTTCCGGCGGGACCTCAGATACGACGAAAGCCACGTCTACCTGGGTAAACGTGGCTTGTCCGTCGGGCTGACAGGATTTGAACCTGCGACCCCTTGACCCCCAGTCAAGTGCGCTACCAAACTGCGCCACAGCCCGGACCCGCACTCGCTGAGTGCGTGAGAAGTACTCTAGCGTGCCCGTGCAAGCTGCCTGCACTCGGGGGCCCGATCCGCCTGACCTGCGGAAACGCTTCAGGCGGATCGGGCGGCAAGATCAAGCCGGGTTTGCTGCGTGGGTCAGGGTCTGCCAGGCCACGAACAGGTTGTTCGAGCCCGCCGGGCGCTGGCGTTCCGTCAGCGTCTGCGTGTTCGCCATCGCGATGCCCAGGCGCGTGTGCAGGGCGTTGAAGCCCACCTCCGTCACCGGGCCCAAGCCCAGGTTCAGGTGGCCCGAGCACAGCCAGGACGGCGGGGCCGTGCCCAGCTGGTACTTCGACTGGAAGCCCAGGGCCTGGCGCAGGCGCTCGCCCACGTCCGTTCCGTAGACGTCCTGGCCCTGGATGCGCAGCGTCTCCGCCACGTCCGCTATCGCCGCTATGCCGTAGCCCGTGTGGGTGAAGTCGCGGCAGGTCTCCTGGGTCAGGCCGTCCACGAACGTCGATTGGCCCTGCCAGTAGCCGACGATCTGGTCGCGCGCCGAGAGGCCGCTGCCGGGGACCGTCTTCGGGAGGGAGCCGTCCGAGGACAGGTAGACGTAGGCCGCGACGCGGTTGCGGTAGCGGGTCACCGCCTTGTCGAAGTTCGCCTTGTCCTCCAGGAAGACCGAAATCCCGACCGCGGCCTCCATCATGGACAGTTCCCAGTTGCCGTTGCTGTTGCTGCCGTTGATGATTTTGTTCAGGTACACATTCCGCAGCATCGTGCCGAAGCGGCCGGAGTTCGGCCAGCTCGTGTACGTGTACTTGATGATCTCCGCCGCCCGGGGCCAGGACGAACCCGCCCAGCCCGTCTGCAGGGGCGCGTTGCTGTTCGTGTGGCTGGTGATCGTCGCCGACCACGCGTCCATCAGCGCGATCGCCTTCTGCGCGTAGCGGGCGTCGCCGGAGATGTACCAGATCAGCGCGTCCGTGTACGCCGCGATCGCGTCTTCCCGTTCGTCGGTACAACCGTTGTTCGGGTTCGAATACGGGCCGCACTCGACGACCGAACGCGGTTTCGGCGTCCGCGAAAGCGACGCATACGCACTCGATTTGGCTTGGTCGTACGCGGCTTTCCACGGCTGGGCGCCGGCATTCACCTGCGCTTTGACGAAGTCGAGCTGGGGACGGCTGACCAGCACGCCCGGGTGCGTGAAAGTCGCCGGCGCCGCGGGGGACGGGGTGGCGACCAGGCCGAGCGCCAGCGGGACCAGGGCGGCGAGCGTGACAACTCTTCTCAAACGGGACATGGGCTCTCCTCGAGACGACGGTGTCCGGGGTAGCGCGCTCCGCCCAGTTTCATGGTCCAGACCACCAGGAGTCAAGACAAAAGGCAGGCCTTTCTTTTTGTTCCGAACAAAAGATTCAGCCCGCTGAACGGAGACGCATTTCCGTTCAGCGGGCTGAACGAAATCAGCCGAGTCCGGCGGTGACCGCGTTCATCAACGTCCCGGTGTCACCCGACATCTCCCACGCCATCACGCCGAGGAGGCCGCGCGACTTGAGCCACGTCGTCTTCAACCCGATCGACCACGCGTCGTCGAACGTCCACCACTGGCCGCCGTTGCCGGTGTAGCACGACGTCGCGACGGCCGCCGTGTCGTGGTAGACCGTGCACGCGGGAACGCTCGCCACCAGGTTCGAGTAGCCGCGCGTGCCCGCTTCCTCGGCGAACTGGCCCGGCGCCGCGCCGGTGGCCGACTGCCATTCGCCGTGTTTGCCGCCGTCCGCGACGCCCTGCCAGCCGCGGCCGTAGAACGCCAGGCCGAGGGTCAGCCGCCGGGGATCGACGCCCGCGTTCGTGTACGCGTTGATCGCGCTTTCCGCACTGAAGTGGAAGTTGTACGGGTCGTCCGCGTCGGCGTACAGGTTGCCCTGGTGGCCCGTGCGGTTCGGCTCCCACGAGTTGTCGCTGCCCGAGCCGTGGAAGTCGTACCCCTGCACGTTCGCGACGTCCAGGTAGTCGAAGACCTTCGACAGGTCCCAGCCGGACGCGACCTTGTTCGGGTCCGCCGGCGTGAACGCGTGCAGCTGGTAGCGCTTGCCGGTCGTCGCGCCGTACGCGTCGAGCTGCGTGCGGAACTCGGCCAGCAACGCGGTCAGGTTGTCCTTGTCGTTCGTGCTCCAGTGGTTGCCCGGGTGGCCGTCGGCGCTGCCGGGCCACTCCCAGTCGAGGTCGATGCCGTCGAAGAGACCGGCCGCGGTGCCCGGGCCGCCCGCGCCGCCGTAGGACGCGATGTTGCCCTTGATCCACGTGTCGAGGCACGACGAGACGAACTTCTTGCGCGACGCGTCCGTGGCCGCGACGTCGGAGAAGTACTTCGAGTACGTCCAGCCGCCCAGGGAGACCAGCACCTTGAGGTTCGGGTGCTTCGCCTTGAGCTTCTTCAGCTGGTTGAAGTTGCCGCGCAACGACTCCCAGCCGGTGTCGGCCACGCCGTCGACGGACTGCGCCGCGGCGAACGGCCGCGAGTAGTCCGCTTCGGCGTCACCCGCGCCGTCGCCCTGGTTCGGGTCCTGAGGGTTCGCCGTGGTGCCCTTCGTGACGCCGGAGAGGCACGTGAGGTTCACCGGGTCGATGTTCTCGAACGCGTACAGCAGGTGCGTCAGCTTGGCTGCCGCGCCGGACGTCTCGAGGTTCTTCACGAAGTACTGGCGCCCGTAGATGCCCCACTGCACGAAGTAGCCGACCTTCGCGTAGCCCGAAACGATGTCGCCGGTCTTCACGGTGATCGCGGTGCTGGCGGCGGAAACGTTGTCGTAGCCGTCGCGGGCGCGCACCGTGAAGCTGTACGAAGTGGACGGTGCCAGCCCGGTCACGACGGCCGCCGTGGTGGTCACCGTGGTGGCCAGCGTCGTACCGCGGTAGACGTCGTAGCTGACGACGCCGGTGTTGTCCGTCGAGGCGTTCCACGCGAGCGACACGCTGCCCGAATCGGCCGCGGTCGAGCGGAGCGAGCCCGGCGCGGACGGCGGGGACGTGTCGTCGGCCGGGTTGTTGGTGGTCACGGCCAAGGCCGCGCTCGCCGGCGAAGTCGTCCCCTTGGAATCCTTGGCCTTCACCGTGAACGAGTACGCCGTGCTCGGCGTGAGCCCGCTGATCGTGGCGCTCGTCCCGGTCACCGAGGCAGCCAGCGAAGACCCCTGGTAGACGTCGTAACCGGTCACCGGCAGTGAACCGGCGGCCGAGGCGTTCCAGGCCAGCGCGACCGTCTTGGTCGTCTTCGCGACCAGGCGCAGGTTGCCCGGCGCGCCCGGGGGAGTGTCGGGTGAACCGTCGCAGTTCGCGTTGTCGACGCGGCATTGCGCCGGCGTCGCGGCCGCGCTGAGCCGGAACGTCGGGCTGTACGGGTAGGTGTTCCGGCCCGGCGCCAGCGTCGCGATGTAGTACGCCGGGGTCAGCGTGACCTGGGTGCCGTTCTGCGTCACCGTGCCGTTTTCGCCGGTCGACGCGGTGACGCCGGCGGGCAGCGTGAAGGTGATGGCCCAGTTGCTCACCGAGGCGGTGCCGCTGTTCGCGACCGTGTAGGTGCCGGTCGTGCCGCTCATCGCCAAGGTGGCGGTCAGTGAACCGGCTGCGGCGGCCGGGGGCGCGAGCGCCGCGACGCCGCCGACTGCGATCAGTACGGCGGCGAGCGCGGAGCGTAGTCGTGCGGGAGTGCGTCTCATGGCGGTTCTCCAAGCGGCACGAAGGGGACGAGGTGGTCTAGACCACATCGAATGTAACCCGGTGCCGGGGAAACCGCGCACGCCCGAACGGCCGAAACCGCAGGCCGAACGGACTGTTAACGCCCCGAGAACGTCGCCTTGCCGGGTCCGTCGGCGAGGAACGACTTCACGGCGTTGCGGAGGTCCTCGGTCGCGAACAGCTCCGCGGCGATCGTCGTGATGTGCGCGTTCGCCTCCGGGACACCACCGGCGGAGAAGTGGTCGAGGACGCGCTTGGTCGCCGCATGCGCCCGGGTGGGTCCGGCAGCGAGCTGCGACGCGAAGGACCGAGCGGCCGCGTCGAAGCCTTCGTCCGGCAGGACGCGGTTGACGACGTTCCAGCGCTCGAGCGTCGCCGCGTCGTAGGTGTCGCCGGTCAGCACGAACTCCTTCGCTCGGCCGACCCCCGCCCGCGCGGCCAGCCGCTGGGTGCCGCCCATGGTCGGCGTCAGCCCGACGACCTTCTCGACCAGCCCGAACTTCGCGCGCGAAGCGGCGAGGATCAGGTCGCACGCCACGGCCACCTCGAACGCCCAGGTCAGGCACAGGCCGTGGGCGGCGAACACCGTCGGGAACGGCAGCGCCGCGACCCGGTCCGGCACCGCGAGCATCTCGTCGAAGAGCACCTTCGCCTCGGCGGGCGAGCCCTGGGCGTCGAACAGCGAGACGTCCACGCCGCCGCTGACCACCTTGCCCTCGGCACGGATCAGCAGCGCCCGGGCCGGGGACTGCTCCAGGGAGTCGAGCGCCGCGGAGAACGACGACTGCAGCGAGGCGGTGTAGAGGTTCAGCGGCGGGGCGTCGACGGTAAGGACGGCGAGCCCGCCATCACGATCGAGGCGGACCTGCGAAGTCATGTTCACCCGGTTTCTTCGGCGGCGACGATGTCGTCCCAATACTGCTGGGCCTCGGGGCGCCAGTCGACGTGTTTGTGATGGAACAGTTCCGCGGCTTTCGTCCCGCTCCACTTCGCCGGCAGGAGCTCGGCCGGCAGCTGCGGGTCGAGGAACGGGAACCGCCGCCACTCGTGGACGAGCTCGGTCTGCGCCCGCAGCACCGCGCGGCCGCCGGTCGGGTGCAGGCCGGTGAACCGGTCGATGAAGTCCTCGTAGCGGTCCTTCAGTTCGGTGAGGTCCCAGGACCGCGAGACCATGGTCTCCTGCTCGCCGACCTCGCCGTAGGTGGCGGTGAACGACATCGCCTGGGCGTCCAGGCCCAGCTCGTTGACGATCTGCTGGGCCTCCCGCTGGCGGCTCAGGTCCGGGCTGACCCACACGCCGGCCACCGGCGAGCCGAAGCCCGCCCAGGTCAGGCGCGTGCGCAGGCGGTGGCGCAGGTCGCGCTTCGCCTCGGGCACCGAGACGATGAGCATCAGCCACTGCCCGTTCCAGGGGCGCTCTTCGCGGCCGAACGCGTAGATCCGCTCGGCGCCCTCGGTCAGCAGGCGCCGGCCCGGCGGCGTCAGCGACCAGCGCACCCGGCGCCCGACGCGTTCGGAGACCACCCAGCCCTCGGCGGCGGAGCGCGCGAGGGCCTGCCGCGCGGACTTCTCCTCGATGTCGAGGATGCCGAGCACCTCGACCAGCATCGACGTCCAGACCGGCTTGTCGCGCGGCAGCGCGTACTCGCCGAGCACGGTCATCAGGAGCGACCGGGCGCTGGCGTGGCTGACCTCGCGGCGCCGGCTCACCGTGGGACGGGGCGCGGAGGGGCGGCCTTCCCTCGGTTTCGGCCGACGGCCGAGGGTGACCGGGGGAGCGGGTTCGCCCATCTGTGTTCACCGACCTCACTGCTTGGCTGGACCGACAACCGAACAGGGTACCCACACTGAGTGATCAAAGCGCCACGGGACACACACTGTCGGTGGCTTTGACCATGATCTGACCGTTCACCACGGCCCCGTAGACTCGGCCACCTCATGAGCGCAACTCTCGTCGCGAAGGACCTGGCCGCCGGCCACGGCGATCGCATCCTCTTCTCCGGCCTCGATCTCGTGGTCGCACCCGGCGACGTCGTCGGCCTGGTCGGCGTCAACGGCGCCGGCAAGTCGACGCTCCTGCGGACCCTCGCCGGGCTCGTGAAACCGGACGACGGCGAGATCCGGCTGAACCCGCCGACCGCGACCGTCGGGCACCTGCCGCAGGAGCCCGAACGGCGCGAAGGCGAGTCGGTGCGGGCGTTCCTGGCGCGCCGCACCGGCGTGTCGGCGGCGCAGGCGGACCTCGACGCGGCGACCGAAGCCCTCACCGCGGGCGAAGACGGCGCCGACGACCGCTACGCCGTCGCCCTCGACCGCTGGCTCGACCTCGGCGGCGCCGACCTCGACGAGCGGTCCGCCGAAGTGGCGGCCGACCTCGGGCTGGCCGTCGACCTGGACCAGCCCATGACGTCGCTGTCGGGTGGGCAGGCCGCCCGCGCCGGGCTCGCGTCGCTGCTGCTGAGCCGCTACGACGTCTTCCTGCTCGACGAGCCGACCAACGACCTCGACCTGGACGGCCTGGCCCGGCTGGAGCGGTTCGTGTCCGGGCTGCGGGCGGCGACCGTGCTGGTCAGCCACGACCGCGAGTTCCTGGCGCGGACGGTCGACCGGGTCGTCGAGCTGGACCTGGCCCAGCAGCAGGTCAACACCTACGGCGGCGGGTACGAGGCCTACCTCGAGGAGCGCGCGGTCGCGCGGCGGCACGCGCGCGAAGAGTACGAGGAGTACGCCGACACCAAGGCCGCGCTCGAAGCCCGCGGGCGGATGCAGCGCGCGTGGATGGAGAAGGGCGTCAAGAACGCGCGCCGCAAGCAGCCCGACAACGACAAGAACGCCCGCAAGTTCCGCGCCGAGGCCACCGAGAAGCAGGCCTCGAAGGCGCGGCAGACGGACCGGATGATCGAGCGCCTGGACGTCGTCGAGGAGCCGCGCAAGGAGTGGGAACTGCGGATGGAGATCGCCGCGGCCCCGCGCGCGGGCGCGGTGGTCGCGACCCTGCGCGGCGCCGTCGTCCGGCGCGGCGGGTTCACCCTCGGGCCGGTGGACCTGCAGATCGACTGGTCGGACAAGGTCGCCATCACCGGCGCGAACGGCGCGGGCAAGTCGACGCTGCTGGCCGCCCTGCTCGGCCGCGTGGACCTCGCGGACGGCAGCACGGCGCTCGGCCCCGGCGTGGTGGTCGGCGAGGTCGACCAGGCCCGGCGGCTGTTCCTCGGCGACGTCCCGCTGGCCGAGGCGTTCGCCCGCGAGGTACCGGAACTGGCCGACGCCGACGTCCGGACCCTCCTGGCGAAGTTCGGGCTCAAGGCCGCGCACGTGCTGCGCCCGGCGGCGACGCTCTCGCCCGGCGAACGGACCCGCGCCGCGCTGGCCCTGCTGCAGGCTCGCGGCGTGAACCTGCTGGTGCTCGACGAGCCCACGAACCACCTGGACCTGCCCGCGATCGAGCAGCTCGAGGCGGCGCTGGACAAGTACCCGGGAACACTCCTGCTGGTGACGCACGACCGCCGGATGCTCGACGCCGTGCACGTCACCCGCCGCCTCGAGGTCGACGGCGGCAAGGTCCGCGAGCAGTGATGATCCGCGACGCGGTCGGCGAGGACGCCGGGTTCCTCGCGGACATGCTCGTCGCGGCGGTGAACTGGTCGCCGGAGTGGAAGAAGAAGTCGCGCCGCCGCGTGCTCGCGGCGCCGAACACCGGGCACTACATCGCCGGCTGGCCGCGCGAGGACGACCTCGGCGTCGTCGCCGAGGCCGGCGGCGAGCGGGTCGGCGCGGCCTGGCTGCGCTTCTTCCCGCCGGACGACCCGGGGTACGGGTTCGTCGCGCCCGACGTGCCCGAGCTGACGATCGGCGTAGCCGGGGCGTGGCGCGGCCGGGGCGTCGGGCGCGTGCTGCTCCGAGCCGTCGACGACCGCGCCCGGGCCGCGGGCATCGCGCGGATCAGCCTCAGCGTCGAACGCGAGAACTTCGCGCAGCGGCTGTACTTCGCGTCGGGTTACGAAATCGTGAGCGCCGGGGCGGACTCCGACACCATGGTCAAGACCCTCTGATGCGGCACTTTCCCGGGAAAGTGCCGCATCAGCCCTTCGTCGCTCCGCCCGTCAGGCCCTTCACGAACTGCTTCTGCAGCGCCAGGTAGAAGATCAGCACCGGCAGCGTGGCCAGGAACATCAGCGCGAACACGCTGCCGAGGTCGGCCTGGTACTGGCCGATCGAGCGGTAGATGCCGGTCGTGATCGTGGTGCCCTGGCTCGGGCCGAGGATGATCAGCGGGTCGATGAAGTCGTTCCAGATCCACACGCCCAGGAAGATCAGCACCGACGCCGTCGCCGGGCGCAGCAGCGGGAACACCACGCGCCAGAACACCTGCATGCGGCTCGCGCCGTCGAGCAGGGCCGCCTCCTCCAGCTCCACCGGCACCCCGCGGATGAAGCCGGTGAACACGAAGACGCCGAACGGCACGTAGTACCCGACGTTGAACAGGATCAGCCCCTGCAGCGTCGCCATCAGGTGCGTGACGCGCAGGACGTCGGTGATCGGGATGAGGATGACCTGCGGCGGGATCATCAGCCCGGCCAGCAGCACCAGGGTCAGGACCTTCGTCCACCGCCTGCCCGAGCGCGCCAGGTAGTGGCCGAGCATCGCGGAAAGCACGGTCAGCACGAGAATCGACAGCACCGTGACGACCACGCTGTTGGTGAGGCTGACCCAGAACAGGCCGTCCGGCCGGGTCAGCACCACGTGGATGTTGGCCAGCGTCGGCGGCAGCGGGAGGGACGCCGGCTCCTTCGCGATCAGGTCGCCCTGTTTCACGACGTTGGCCAGCACCAGGTACAGCGGCACGAAGAACACCGCGCTGACGACGAGCGCGACCGACGGCCGCAACCAGGAGCGCGTCACAGGTCCACCTCCCGGCGGCGGAGGAAGTTCAGCACGATCGTCGTCACGACCGCGACGATCACCAGCATCAGCACGGCCATCGCGGACGCGTAGCCGACGTGGTTCGAATCGAACCCGGTCTGCAGCACGTCGAACGCGATCGTCGCGGTGGCCCCGGATCCCGGGCCGCCGTTGGTGATCACCTTGACGTAGTCGTAGGTCTTGAACGCGGAGATCAGCAGCACGACCGTGGTGATGGTCAGCGAAGGCGCGAGCAGCGGCCAGGTGACGGCGCGGAACCGGCGCAGCGGCCCGGCGCCGTCGATTTCGGCCGCCTCCAGCAGTTCCGGCGGCACCCCCTGCAACCCGGCGAGGTAGACGACCACGCAGAACCCGAGCATCTGCCAGCACACGATCGACGCGACCGAGTACAGCGCGACGTCCGGATCGGACAGCCAGCCCGGCGGGTGCTCGACGCCCAGGGACCGCAGCAGGGTGTTCAGCGGGCCCTGGTCGTCCAGCAGCCGCGACCACACGATCGAGACGACGACCGAGCTGAGGATCACCGGCGTGAAGAACACGCTCCGCAAAGCGTTGTACAGCCAGCCTTTCCGGTCCAGGAGCAGCGCCACGCCCAAGCCCAGCACGTTGGGCACGATCACCACGATGAGCGTCAGGATCGTGGTGACCTTCAGCGCGGTGAGGAACTGCTCGTCGGTGAACAGCAGCTTGTAGTTGTCGAACCCGACGAACTTCACCGGCGGGTTGAACGGGTTGTAGTTCGTGAGGCTGTAGCCGAAGCTGATCAGGATCGGGGCCATCACGAAGCACAGGTAGACGAGCACGCCCGGCGCGCCGAACGAGGCGAAGTGCCAGACCCGCGGCAGGACCGGCTTGCGCCGCCTGCCGCGAGCGGGGGCCCGGCGGGTCTTCGGGGGTGCTGGGGGACTGACGACGGCGGCCAAGTGCGTCAGCCCGCCTTCGCCCATTCGGTGTCCAGGAACGCGCACGCGTCGGCCACGGACTTGCGGCCGGTGATGACGTCCTGCGCGGCCTGGTCGACCTTGTCCTTCATGCCGGGCAGCAGCCCGTCGTCGGCGGTCTCCCAGCGGAAGGCGTGCACCACGGCGTTCTGCTGCACGGCCTGGGTGTAGAGGTCGTAGCCGGCCTTGAACGTCGGGCCGACGCCGGCCGGCGGCGTGTAGCCCTTGATCGCCGGGAACAGGCCGTCGGCCTTGACCGAGGCGTCGAGCTGGTCCTTGTCGAGCTGGAACCCGAGGGCGAACTTCTTGGCGGCGTCGAGGTGGGACGCCTTGGCGTTCACGATCATGCCGCCGCCGGTGTAGGCGGGGACGACGAGCTTGCCGTCTTCGGTCGGGAAGTTGAAGACGCCCACCTCGAAGTCGTGCTTCTTGCTGTCGGCGTTGGCGGCGAACCAGTTGCCCATCGGGTACATCGCGCTCTTGCCGTCGAGGAAGGCCTGTTCGGTCGCCGCGTAGTCGCGGGACACGCTGGTCTTGTCCACGTACCCCTGCGCGGCGAGGTCGGCGAGCTTCGAGAACGCTTTCTGGAACTCGGGATCGGTGAACTTGACCTTGCCCTGGCGGCGCTGGGTCAGCCAGTCCGGTGTCGTGGCGTAGACCTCGGTGCTGACGAGTCCGGAAAGGATCATCGACGACGGGAAGCCGTCCTTGCCGCCGCCGATGGTGAACGGCGCGATGCCCTTGTCCTTGAGCTTGCCCGCGTCGGCTTCCAGCTCGGCCCAGGTCTTCGGCGTCGACGTGATGCCGGCGTCGGCGAACATCTTCTTGTTGTAGTAGATCGGCGGGATGGTCTGGGTGTTGGCCGGCAGCTGGTAGTACTTGCCGTTGACCGGGTTGGCCTCGGGGAACTGGAAGTCCTTGAGCTCGTCGGGCGTCCAGGCGTAGAGGTTGCCCGCTTCGGCGAACCCCGCCGAGTCGACGGCGATCATCACGTCCGGGAACTGGCCGGACTGCAGGAGCTGCTTCGCGTACGACGTCCGGCCGTCGGCGGTCGGGGCGACGAGCTTCTTGACCTTGATCCCCGGGTTCTTGTCGGTGACGCGCTTGATCGCCGCGTCCCAGTAGGCCGGGGTGAGGTTCGGGGTTTCGAAGGTCAGGAAGGTGATCTCTTCGTCCCCGCCGCCCCCGGTGTTCGAGCCGACCGAACACGCGCTCACCGCCAGGAGCAGCGTTGCTCCGAGCGTCAGGAACCTTCTCATCGTGCCTCCCACATGCCACCCACCATATGTGATGTATGACGCATTTGATCGGACGTCTACTGCGGTGTCAAGCGTCGAAACCCGTCGAATCTGGGGGCGATGTGCCGAGAGATCAGATCTTTCGCTGCAATCGGACGACCGTGCTCGCGAAGTCGCCGGTCGGCAGGCCGAGCGGGAGCCCGTGGGCGAGGAGCACCGCACCGCTGTGCGTGGTCCCGGAATCCGGATCGACGTACCGGTGAGCGGGATCGAGGCCGTCGAGCCGCAGCGGGCGGCCGGGCGCGGTGAAGTGTGCGGCCTGCCGGTAGGCGAAGACGACCACCCGGTCGCCGTGGACGTACTGGAGCGCGGTCACCCCGTCGTCGACGGGCGGCCGGAGGCGGTACAGGGCGCCGTGCTGGACGACCGGCCGGATGTCCTTGTACAGCGCGATCAGCTCGCGAGCGAGGGCGAGGTCTTCTTCCGGCCAGTGCACGATGTCGCCGCCGACGCCGAGCACGCCGGCCATCGCAACGTGGAACCGGAAGCGCAGCGGCAGAGACCGTGCGGTGACGAAGTTGGGGTTGTCGGTGACCCAGGCCGACATCGCGCCGGCGGGGTAGAGCTGGCTGTAGCCGTGCTGGATGCGCAGCCGGTCGAGGGCGTCGGTGTTGTCCGACGTCCACACCTGGTCGGCGCGGGCGAGCACGCCGAGGTCGATCCGCCCGCCCCCGCCACTGCACGCCTCGATCCGCAGTCCCGGGTGGTCCTGCCGGAGCCGGTCCAGAACCGCGTAGACGGCTCTGGTGTGCTCGACCCACAAGCGGTCCGGGTCGGCGTCGGCCGGCCAGCCGGCTTCGCTGAACGGGCGGTTCATGTCCCACTTGAGGAAGTCGATCCCGTGGTCGCCGACGAGCCGGTCGAGCCAGTCTCGGGCCCATTCCCGGACGTCCGGCCGGGCGAAGTTGAGGACGAGCTGGTGCCGCAGTTCCGACCGGCGCCGGTGCGGGTGGTGCAGCACCCAGTCCGGGTGGGCGCGGTAGAGGTCACTGTCGGGGTTGACCATCTCGGGCTCGACCCAGATGCCGAACCGCATGCCCCGTTCGTGCACGGCCTCGACCAGCGGCTTCAGGCCGTCGGGGAAACGCTCGCGGTTGACGTGCCAGTCGCCGAGCCCGGCGTGGTCGCCGGTCCGCGCCCCGAACCAGCCGTCGTCCATGACGAACAGCTCGGCCCCGAGCGACGCGGCCCGCTCGGCCAGCGCCCGCTGTCCCTGCTCGGAGACGTCGAACCCCGTTGCCTCCCAGGAGTTGTACAGCACGGGACGCAGTTCGCCCGGGTGCGGCAGGACGTGCTCCCGGACGTAGGCGTGCCAGGCGCGGCTCGCGGCGCCGAAGCCACCGTTCGAGTAGAGCCCGGCCGCGACGGGCGTGGTCAGCGGCTTTCCCGGTCCGACGCGGTGGACGACGCCGTCCTGCCCGAACCCGCCGCTCACGGTCAGCCGTCCGGTGGACGAGCGGGTGGTGGTGAGGCGCCACGACCCGCTCCAGGCGAGGGCGACGCCGTAGACCTCGCCGTGGCGCTCGGTCGCGGTGCCGTCGTCGACCATGACCCACGGGTTGGCGTGGTGCCCGGTGATCCCGCGCCGGCTGGCAAACGTCGTCTCGCCGTGGGCGGCGGACGTCCGGTGCAGCTGGGTTTCCGCGGCCCAGCGGCCGGCGACGTGGCTGAGCCGGTAGTCCTCGAGGACGGGCAGCGCCCAGGTCGCCGAGTCGGCCCGGACGACCTCGACGTCGGTGTCGGCGGCCAGTTCGGTCCACCGCTCGAGGACGTTCTCGCGCAGGCGGTAGTGCAAGGTGATGCGGAGGGGGTAGTGCCGGTCTCGCAGGTGGACCTTCAGGTGGCTTTCGACGATCTCGTGGTCTGCGTACTGCCATTCGAGGGCGCGCGTGCCGTCGGCGAAGCGGACTTGGAGGGCGGGCGTCCAGTACCGGGTCCCGCCGTCGGCGGCGAGTTCGTCCCGGCCCTCGTTGGGGTCGTTGAAGCCGTCCCACCAGGGGAGCGTTTCGGTCGCGAGCCCGGCGGCTTCGGCGGGCGAGAGCCTCGGGCCCCAGTAGACGTGGGTCGGCGCGTCGTCCTCGTCGAGCCGGAGGGCGTAGGTGCTCGAGCCGCCGGTGAGCACCCAGAGCCGGCGGTCGGAGTCGAAGCTGATCTCGGCCATGCGCGCCATCCTGGCCGCGGGCCGGGTGGCCGCCAAGAGACGTCCCGCTGACCGGGCCGTGACCTTCCGCGTCCGAAAGGGTGTTCCTTCGGGCGGTATTTCCGTTCGAGGTTCGCGATCCGTAACAGGAACCCGGTAACGGGGGATTGTGCGGGATATCCGCCGGGGAGGCGAACGCAATGGAAGACCCTGATCGAAGCCGGGCCGCCAAGATCGTCGATTCACCGTCCGTGCACGATTTGATCATCGAGCACCAGAAACCGGGACGGCCGGATTTCGCGCGGCTGCGGGCGGAGTTCGAAAAGAACCAAGGGCGCATCCTGGAGGAGTACTACGCGCTCAACTTCCCCGCGGCGTTGCTGCTGGTCGCCCAGCCGCGGTCCGGGTGGTCGCGCGGGGTGCTCTACAAGACCAGGCTCTTCTACGACCCGAGTCAGAGCACGCCCGAGTTCGACGCGGTGTTCCGCTCCGCCCGGCGGGTCGAGCGAAAATACGCGGTGCTCCTGCGCGGGCGGGTGCAGGAGATCCTGACGCAGGGCATCTACACCACGGGCGCCCATCTGCTGGCGGTGCTCGACGCGATGTCCCCGGCCCGCGACCGGAGCCCGGACGAGAAGGACCGCATTCTCGGCGCGGCCGAGGCCGGGAAGAAGGAAACCAAGCAGATCGAGCGGTACGCCTATCTCGCCGCCATGAAGTCGGCGTTGATCCGGTACCTGTCGGGCATTTTCCTGGGCGCGCTCGTCGTGGCGCTCGGCGTCTACCTGGCCGTCATCCTGCGGCTGAAGCTCGAAAACGGCACTCCCGTGGTGGTCTGCCTGGCCTGCGGCGGGCTCGGCGCGATGGTCAGCGTGATGGTGCGGATCACCAACCGGCGGAAGGTGCAGGTCGGCATCGACCAAGGCCGGTTCGTCACCGTTCTTTCGGGTGCCTTCCGCTCGATCATCGGCGCGGTTTTCGGGGCGGTCCTGTTCGTCCTCGTCGCCGGGGGCCTGCTGCCGATCGCGATGCCCGGAGCGGCGGACAAGGTCTCGTTGTTCTTCGCCGGGCTGTCGTTCCTGGCCGGCTTCAGCGAGCGGTGGGCCCAGGACACCATCATCCGGACCCTGCCCGGCGCGTCGGACGCCGGCGACCCGCGGCCGCCGGAGGCCGAGAAGAAGAAGTCGCCGCTGGTGGACGTGACGAAGCCGCGTCCGCCGGGGACCGGGCAGGATCAGGACGGCGAAGCGCTCAAGGGCGGTCGGTCAGGTACCCGCCCATCGTCTTGAAGTACTCGTGGGCCGGCAGGTCCGTGCCGTCCGCGGTGCGCACCTGCTGCACGACCAGGCCCGGCGACCGGCCGCGCCGCGCGTCCGGACCGGCGACGATCACCACGCCGTCGCCCTCCTTGATGAAGATGCGGCCCGGCGTCCCGCCGTAGTGGCCGCGGGACACGGACGCGCGCAGGATCCGCAGCGGCTCGCCGCGGTGGTAGGTGAACGCGTTCGGGTACGGGTCCGGCAGGGCCCGCACGAACCGCTCGATGTCGGACGGCGCCGACGTCCAGTCGATGAGGCTGTCGCGTGCCGCGCGCTTGTGGAAGAAGCTCGCCTTCGTGCGGTCCTGCGGCACCGGCGTGTAGCCCGTCTCGATCAGTGAGATGGCCTCGGCGGTGATCGGGGCGATCAGGTCCACCGTGCGGTGGAACAGGTCCGTGGTCGTGTCCGCCGGGCCGACCGGGATCGCGCGCTGCAGGACGATGTCGCCCGCGTCGAGCTCGCCGTCCATCATGTGGGCGGTCACGCCGACCTCCGGCTCGCCGTTGATCATCGCCCAGATCAGCGGGGAGAAGCCCGCGTAGGACGGCAGCAGCGAGTCGTGGATGTTCAGGGTCCCGTGGCGGGGCAGCTCGAAGATCTCCGGCGGCAGCCAGGTGCGCCAGTTGTTCGCCACGATCAGGTCGAGGTCCGCCGCCTTCAGCTCGGCCGGCAGCTCCGCGTCGTCCGGGCGATCGCGCAGCAGGACCGGGATGCCGTTTTCCGAGGCGAGGTCCGCGACCGAGTCCGCCCAGATCCGCTCGTAGGCGTGGTCGCTCTTCGGGTGCGTGACCACGAGGGCGACCTCGTGACCGGCGTCGATGAGCGCCCGGAGGGTCCGGTGCCCCCAGGTCTGGTAGCCGAACATCGCCACGCGCATTCGAGAGTGCCCTTTCGTGATCGGGGGACCAACATCACCACGAACGTACTAGGCGAGGCTCGCCTAAGTTAGGTTAGGGTTCCCTGAACCGTATCGGAGCACGCGAGGGAGCACCATGACTGCAGAGGTCCCGATCTACGACGTCGTCGGCGTGGGCTTCGGACCGTCGAACCTGGCCCTCGCGATCGCCCTCGCCGAGCACAACGCAAGCGCGGAGGAGCCGGTGACCGCGCACTTCCTCGAGCGGCAGCCGCGCTTCGGCTGGCACCGCGGCATGCTGATCGACACCGCGACCATGCAGGTTTCGTTCCTCAAGGACCTGGTCACCCTGCGGAACCCGACCAGCGAGTTCAGCTTCCTCAACTACCTCCACGCGGCGGGCAGGCTGGTCGACTTCATCAACCACAAGAACCTGTTCCCGCTGCGCGTCGAGTTCCACGACTACTTCGCATGGGCGGCCGCGAAGGTCGACGACGTCGTCTCGTACGGCACCGAAGTCGTGGCGGTGAAGCCGGTCCACGACGGCGACGAGGTGGCCTACTTCGACGTCGAGGCCTCCGACGGCTCGTCGCTGCGGGCCCGGAACCTCGTGGTGGGCACCGGTCTGCGGCCCCGGCTGCCCGACGGCGTCACCTCCGGCGACCGGATCTGGCACAACAGCGAGCTGCTGTTCCGCGTGGACGCCCTGCGCGGCACCGACCCGAAGCGGTTCGTCGTGGTCGGCGCCGGTCAGAGCGCCGCGGAAGTCGCCGCGTTGCTGCACGACGAGTTCCCGGGCGCCGAGGTGTGCGCGGTCTTCGCGCGCTACGGCTACAGCCCGGCCGACGACAGCTCGTTCGCCAACCGGATCTTCGACCCCGAAGCCGTCGACCGCTTCTACGAGGCGGGCGAGCCGGTCAAGGACCGCCTGATGCGCTACCACGGCGCGACGAACTACTCGGCCGTCGACATCGACCTGATCGACGAGCTGTACCGCCGCGTGTACCGCGAGAAGGTCCTCGGCGTGGAACGGCTGCGGCTGTTCAACGTCTCGCGCCCGGTCGAGGTCACCGACGCGGGGACGGTGACGATCGAGTCGCTGACCACCGGCGGGCGCACGGTCCTGGACGCCGACGCCGTCGTCTACGCCACCGGCTACCGGCCCGCGGACCCGACGCCGTTGCTCGGCGAGCTGGGGCCGCGCTGCCTGCGCGACGACGACGGCCGCCTCCGCGTCGAGCGCGACTACCGCCTGACGACGGAACCGCCCCTGCGCGGCGGGATCTACCTGCAGGGCGGCACCGAGCACACGCACGGCATCACGTCTTCGCTGCTGTCGAACACGGCCGTGCGGGTGGGGGAGATCCTGCGGTCCATTGTGGACCGCCGGGTCGTCGCCGAGCCGGCGGAGGAGTACGCCGTCAGCGCGCGGTGAGCTGCTCCCGGAGGATGTCGCCGTGGCCGGTGTGGCGGGCGAACTCCTCGATCAGGAACAGGTAGATGAACCGGAGGGTCACCTCGCCGACGACCGGGTGCGTCCACCGGTCGTCGAGCGAGAAGCCCGCCGCGATCTCGCGCGAGCGCGCGCAGGCGCGTTCGTACTCGGCGATCACGTCGGCCACCGTCTCGTCCTCGGCGACCACGAAACTCGGGTCGCCCGGGGTCGACGGGCCGTCGCACTCGGCTTCGTCGAGCCCGCCCACCAGCCACTGGAACCAGCGGCGCTCGGCGACGGCGGCGTGCTTGACCAGGCCGATGGGCGTGGTCAGCGACGCGACGAGCCGCGTCCGGGCGTCGGTTTCCGACAGGTCACGCGCGTTGTCGACGAGCGCGCGGCGGTTGCGGTCGAGCATCGCCTCGAGCAGCTCGCGCTCGGGGCCGGCGGTCTTTTCGGGCAGGGCGTACACGGGGGAACCAGCTTCCTGACGGGGAGTGTGCCGGAATCGGCGTGAGGGCCCCAGGATAGCGCTAGTTCACCGGCGCCGGGTGGTGCCGGCTGATCGGGATCACCATCGGCGTCCCGCTCACGGGGTCCGGCGTCACCTGGCAGCGGACGTCGAAGACCTCGTCGACCAGCTCTTCGGTGATGACCTCGACCGGCTCGCCCGACGCCACGATCCGCCCGGACTTCATCGCGATCACGTGGTCGGCGTAGCGGCACGCCTGCGGGAGGTCGTGCAGCACCATGACCACCGTCCGGCCTTCACCGCGGTTGAGGTCGACGACGAGGTCGAGGACGTCGATCTGGTGCGCGAGGTCGAGGTACGTCGTGGGCTCGTCGAGCAGCAGCACCGGCGTGCCCTGCGCGACGGCCATCGCGATCCACGCGCGCTGCCGCTGGCCGCCGGACAGCTCGTCCACCGGCCGGTCGGCCAGGTTCGTCATCTCCGTGGCCTCCAACGCGGACCGCACCGCGCCTTCGTCCGATGTGGACCATTGGCGCCACCAGCTCTGGTGCGGGGCGCGGCCGCGGCCGACGAGGTCCGCCACCGTCATCCCTTCCGGCGCCACCGGCGACTGCGGCAGGATGCCGAGGCGCTGGGCCACCTGGCGCGTCGGCAGGTCGTGGATCGACCGGCCGTCGAGGTACACCCCGCCCGACTTCGGCGTGAGCAGGCGGGCGAGCGTGCGCAGCAGCGTCGACTTCCCGCACGCGTTCGGCCCGACGATGGCGGTGATCCGGCCGTCCGGGATGTCGAGGTCGAGGCCGTCGATGACGACCCGGTCGTCGTAGGCGACGCGCAGGTCCTGCACCCGAAGGGAAGGGGTCATGGGGTCAGCCTCCGGAGCCGGATCGGTTGGCCCTGGCCAGCAGCCAGAGCAGCAGGGGCGCGCCGAGCACGCCGGTCACGATGCCGACCGGGAGTGCCGACGCCGTCAGCGAGCGCGCGATGATGTCGCTGCCCAGCACCACGGCCGCGCCCATGAGCGCGGACGCCGTGATCGGCGGCGAGGAGAGCTTGGCGAGCCGTTGCGCGATCTGCGGTGAGGTCAGGGCCACGAACGAGATCGGGCCCGCCGACGCCGTGGCGAACGCGACCATCCCGGCGCCGGCGAGCAGCAGGCCGAGCCGGACCGGCTGCACCGGGGTGCCGAGCCCGGCCGCGACGTCGTCGCCGAGCAGCAGGGTCTGCATCCACCGCGACAGCGCCAGCACCAGCGGGAACAGCACGACGAGCGCGCCGGACAGCGGCACGACGTGCTCCCAGCCGCGGTTGGCGAGGTTGCCGACGAGCCAGCCGATCGACGCCTGCGCCTCGGTGATCTGCGCCTTGCTCAGCAGGTAGTCGGTGAGGCTGGTGCACATCGCGAAGATCCCGATGCCCACCAGCAGGATCCGGTACCCGGTGGTCCCGCGCCGCCACGCCAGCGCGTACACGAGCAAAGCCGTCAGCAGCCCGCCGACGAGGCCGAGCGTCGTGGTGCCGAGCCCGCCGCCGAAGCCGAACGCGATGCCGGCGACGACGAAGGTGGCCGCGCCCGCGTTGATGCCGATCATGTCCGGGCTGGCCAGGGGGTTGCGCGTGATGGTCTGGAACACCGCGCCGGACGCGCCGAACGCGAGCCCGGCCAGCAGCCCGGTCAGGGCCCGGGGCAGCCGTAGTTCCTGGACGATGTAGCCGGTTCCGTTGTCACTGCCGCCGAAGAGCCCGGACAGGACGTCGGACACGCTCATCGGGACGTCGCCGATCGTCATGCCCACGCAGAACAGCACGAACACGAGCACCGCGAGAACCGCGGAAACGAGCAGCAGCCGCGGCCGGACCCGGCCGGACACCATGCCCGTGCGGAACGTGACCCGGTCGCTCCGGATCCGCAGGAGACTCACGTCAGGACTCCACGAGCTTGCGGCGGCGGACCAGCCAGATGAAGAACGGCGCGCCGAGGAACGCGACGATCACGCCCGCGCGGATCTCGCCCGGCCGCGCCAGGACCCGGCCGAGGATGTCGGCGGCGAGCAGCAGGCACGGCGCGAGGACGGCCGTGTAGGGCAGCAGCCAGCGGTGGTCCGGGCCGATGACGAACCGCACCGCGTGCGGGACGATCAGGCCGAGGAACACGATCGGTCCGGCGACGGCGACGGCCGCGCCGGTCAGCAGCGTGATCGCCAGCGCACCGCGAAGCCGCAGCGGGCCGAGTTTGCGGCCGAGCGCGATCGCGACGTCGTCGCCGAGGGCGAGGCTGTTCAGCGCCGGGCCGCTCGCGATCGCCAGCACCACACCGACGACGAGGAACGGCAGGACCTGCAGCAGGGCGGTGCCGTCCACACCGGTCAGCGAACCGGCCGACCAGAAGCGGTAGCGGTTGAGCGCCACCGGGTCCGACAGCACCATCGCGCTGGTGAACGACGCGAGCAGCGCGGTGACGGCGGCTCCGGCGAGGGCGAGCTTGACCGGACTCGACCCGGCGCGCCCGCGCGTGCCGAGGAAGTAGACGACGGCCGTCGCGGCGAGCGCGCCGCCGAAGGCGAACCAGACGTAGCCGTAGAGGGAACTGATCCCCAGCACGGTGATCGAGAACACGATGGCGAACGCGGCCCCGGCGCTGACGCCGAGCAGGCCCGGATCGGCCAGCGGGTTGCGGGTCAGCGCCTGCATCACCGTGCCGGCCAGGCCGAGCCCGGCGCCCACCAGCACGGCGAGCACGGTCCGCGGCATGCGCACGCTGTGGATGATCACGGCGTCCGCCGAGCCGTCGTTGTGCCACAGCACCTGCCAGACGGCGCCGAACGAGATCTCCTTGGACCCCAGCCAGATGCTCAGCAGGCAGAGGAAAACCAGCGCGGCGAAGGCGGCCAGCAGACCGAGCGCGCGGCCCGTGTGTGGCGGGCGTCGCGTGAGAGCGAGCCCTCCGGGGTCTGTTCGCACCGCACCTCCGACTGGTACTCATTTTAGGTAAGGCTAACCGATGGTACAGCAGTGCATTCTCACCCTCGGTTTGTTAGGTTGCCCTAAGTCCACACCCGGTTCGGGGTGTCTTGAGCAGCGGGAGGCTGGTCTACCGGTGAGCAACGGTGACGCTGTGCAGCAGGTGGCGGAGCTCGGTTTCTGGCGTGACCGCCTCGCCTCGGCACCGAAGGAGCTCGCGCTGCCGGTCGACCGGCCGTACGCCGCCTCGCCGGTCCTGGCCCGGCTCTCGCGGCCGTTGCCCGCGGTGGACGAGCTGACGCTCCTCGCGGCGTTCACCGTGCTCTTGTCCCGCTATGCGGGAACCGCCGACGTCGTGCTCGGCATCGGTTCGCTGGTGCCACTGCGGGTGGATCTCGGTGGCTCGCCCGGTTTTGCCGAGGTCGTCATGCGCGTCCGTGAGGCGCGCGAAGAAGCACTGGCGCACGAAGTCCCGTTCGCCGACCTGGTCGCCGAAGTGCGGCCGCAGCCCGGGCGTGGGGGAGCGGTGCTCGTCAACGTCGGCTTCGGCGCCGAGACGGACCTGCCCCTTGACCTGAACCTGACCGCGGACGGCGCGCACTACCGCGCCGACGTCCTCGACGAGTCCACTGTGGACCGCATGCTTGGGCACCTGGAGCACCTGCTGGCCGAAGCCTTGGCGAATCCACAGTGGCCGGTCGCGCGGCTGAGCCTGATGCCGGAGTCCGAGCTGCGCCGGATTCTCGAGGAGTGGAACGACACCGGCCTCGACACGCCGTTGTCGACCCTGCCGGAGCTGTTCGCCGCCCGCGTCCGGGAGGCTCCGGACGCCGTGGCGCTCGTGTTCGAGGACCAGGAGCTGACCTACGCCGAGCTGGACGCCCGCGCGAACCGGCTTGCTCACGTCCTCCTCGGACGCGGCGCCGGGCCGGAGCAGGTCGTCGCGCTCGCCGTACCGCGGTCCCTCGAAATGATCGTCGCCGAGCTGGCCGTCCTGAAAGCCGGGGCCGCGTACCTGCCGCTGGACCAGGACTACCCGGCCGAGCGGATCGCGTTCATGGTGGCCGACGCCCGGCCCGTCTGCGTCGTGACGACCGGCGAACTCGCCGACCGCTTCGACGGCGACGTCCTGCTGCTCGACGACGTTTCGTGGGACCCGGCACCGGACCCGGAAGCGGCGATCGTCCCGGCCAACGCCGCGTACGTCATCTACACGTCCGGCTCCACCGGACGGCCCAAGGGCGTCGTGGTGTCGCACGCGGGGGTCGCGAAGCTCGTCGCGACGCAGTCGGAGCGCTTCGGCGTCGGCCCGCACAGCCGGGTGCTGCAGTTCGCGTCGCCGAGCTTCGACGTCGCGTTCTGGGACCTCTGCCTCGGCCTGCTTTCCGGCGGCCGCCTGGTGATCGCCCCCGCCGAGCGGCGCGTGCCCGGCCCCGAGCTGGCCGAATACGCCCACGCCAACGGCGTCGACTTCATGATCCTGCCGCCCGCGCTGCTGGCCGAGTTCCCCGAAGACTGCGACCTGCCGCGCGACAGCGTCCTGCTGGCCGGCACCGAGCGTGTTTCACCGGAGCTGGTGCGGCGCTGGGCCCCGGGCCGGCGGATGTTCAACGCCTACGGCCCGACCGAAGCCACCACCAACTCGACGCTCGGGCTGTGCGACCCGGAGCTCGCGCCGGGCTCGGCCGTGCCGATCGGCGTCCCGGACCCCGGCACCCGCGCGTACGTCCTCGACGCCGCACTCGCGCCGGTCCCGATCGGGGTCACCGGCGAGCTGTACCTCGCGGGATCGGGCTTGGCACGCGGGTATCTCGGGCGCCCGGGGTTGACGTCGGAGCGGTTCGTGGCCGACCCGTTCGGTTCCGGCGGGCGCCTCTACCGGACCGGTGACCTGGTGAAATGGCTGCCGGACGGCCGGCTGGTGTTCCTCGGCCGCGCCGACGACCAGGTCAAGATCCGCGGCTACCGCATCGAACCGGGCGAGATCGAGTCGGTGCTCGCCGAGCACCCGCGCGTCGGCCAGTCGGTCGTCGTCGCGCAGGACGGGCAGCTCGTCGCCTACGCCGTGCCGGTGCCCGACCGCGACGAAGCCGCCGAGCAGGGGCACGTCGAGGAATGGCACGCCGTCCACGAGGAAATGCTCGCCGGGTCGACCGGCATCGAGGAGAACTTCGCCGGCTGGAACTCCAGCTACGACGGCTCGGACATCCCCCTCGACGAAATGCGCGAGTGGCACGCGGCCACCATCGACCGGATCCGCGCGCTGCGGCCCCGGCGCGTCCTCGAGATCGGCGTCGGCAGCGGGCTCATCCTGTCGCGGATCGCACCGGACGCCGAAACGTACTGGGGTGTCGACCTTTCCGAGAGCGCGGTGGCGAACGTCCGGCGCGAGGTCGCCGCGACGCCGTTCGCCGACCGGGTGCACCTCGCCGCCCGCCCGGCCCACGACCTGGGCGAACTGCCGGACGAACCGTTCGACACGGTGATCATCAACTCCGTGGCGCAGTACTTCCCGAGCGCCGGCTACCTCACCGAAGTGGTGAAGACGGCCGCCGGGGTGCTGGCGCCGGGCGGCACGCTCTTCCTCGGCGACATCCGGAACCTCCGGTCGCTGCGCGCGTTCCGCACGGCGGTCGAGCTGCGGCACGGCCGGGCCGACGTCGCCGCGGTCGACCAGGCGATCGCCCGTGAAGGCGAGCTGGTCCTGGACCCGGACTTCTTCCCGGCCCTGGCTCGCGGGCTCGATGGCTTCGACGACGTCGACCTGTGGGTGAAGCGCGGGGACGCGCACAACGAGCTGACCCGGCACCGCTACGACGTCGTCCTGCGCAAGGCGCCGAAGCCGGTGCCGGTCGAGGAGCAGGTCGTCGCGTTCGGGGATCTCGGCTCGGTGGAACGGTTCCTGGCCGCCGAGGCGCCGGCGCGGCTGCGCGTCACGGGCATCCCGGACGCGCGGCTGACCGGTGAGCTGGCGGCAGTGCGGGCCCTCGACGCGGGGGACGCCGAAGGGGCGTTGGCCGCGCTCGAACGACGTGACGGTGTTGACCCGGAGGCCCTGCACCGGCTCGGCGGGCGGGCCGGGTACCGGGTGGCGGTGACGTGGGCGGCGGACAGCGGCGGGCTCGAGGCCGTCTTCTCGAGGGGGGAAGACGGCCCGGCCGCCTACCGCCTGGTCCGGCCGACCGGCACACCCGCGTCGTACGCCAACAACCCGGCGGCCCGGCGCGAGACCGGCGCACTGGTGGCGTCGCTGCGGGCGCACGTCCGGGAGCGGCTGCCGCTGTACATGGTGCCGTCGGCGTTCGTCGTGCTGGACAGGCTGCCGGTGCTCGCCTCGGGCAAGCTGGACCGCAAGGCGCTGCCGAGCCCGGAGCGGTTCACCGCCGGGCCGGGCCGCGCGCCGCGCAACCCCGTCGAGCAGCTGCTGTGCGAGATGTTCGCCGACGTCCTCGGCGTGCCGCAGGCCGGGCCCGACGACGACTTCTTCGCCCTCGGCGGGCATTCCCTGCTCGCGACCCGGCTGATCCAGCGCATCCGCGCGGCCGTCGGGGCCGAGGTGCCGGTGCGGGCGGTGTTCGACGCGCCGACCCCGGCCGCGCTGGCGGAACTCCTGGCCGGTTCCGTGACGGGCACCGAGCGGGTGCCGCTCACCCGCGTGGCCGAGCGGCCGGACCGGCTGCCGCTGTCCTTCGCGCAGCAACGGCTCTGGTTCCTGCACGGGCTGGAAGGCGGCTCGGCGACGTACAACGTCCCGCTCGTCATGCAGCTGTCCGGCGAGCTGGACGTCGAGGCGCTGCGGTCGGCGCTGGACGACGTCGTCGCCCGGCACGAAGCGCTGCGGACGGTGTTCCCGACCGCGGACGGCGTGCCGTACCAGGAAGTTCTCCCCGAGGCGACGGTCGACTTGACTGTTCGCCCGATGGCCGGGTCCGAAGTGGACGAGCTCGTCCGTGGCGTGTTCGACCTCGGCGCGGGGGTGCCGGTGCGGGCCGCGCTGCTGACCGTCGACCCGCGGCGGCACGTGCTGGTCCTGGTCGTCCACCACATCGCCGCCGACGGCTGGTCGCTGACGCCGCTGTGGCGGGACATCGCCACGGCCTACCGCGCCCGGCTGCGCGGCGACGCTCCCGAGTGGACACCACTGCCGGTCCAGTACGCGGACTACTCGCTGTGGCAACGAGAACTGCTCGCCACCGAGGAGGCCGCCCAGCTCGGCTACTGGCGCACGACCCTGGCCGGCCTGCCCGAGCGGATCCCGCTCCCGCTGGACCGGCCGCACCCGGCGGTGTCCGCCTACCGCGGCGAGTTCTTCACCTTCACCTGGGACACCGTCCTGCAGGCCGGGCTCGCCGACCTCGCCCGAGCGTGCGGCGCCAGCCCGTTCATGGTCGTCCACGCGGGCCTGACCGCGTTGCTGTCGCGCCTCGGCGGCGGCACGGACATCCCGATCGGCACCCCGATCGCCGGCCGCACCGACCCCGCGTTGGACGACCTCGTCGGCTTCTTCGTCAACACGCTGGTGTTGCGGGTGGACACCGGCGGCGACCCGACGTTCCGCGACCTCGTCGCCCGCGTCCGCGAACGCAGCCTGGACGCCTACGCCCACCAGGACGTCCCGTTCGAGCGGCTGGTCGAGGCGCTGAACCCGGCCCGGTCGCTGGCGTACCACCCGCTGTTCCAGACCATGCTCGCCTGGCAGAACACGCCCGGCGCCGGTGTCGAACTGCCCGGGCTGACGGTCACCGAGCGGCCCGTCGGCACCGGTACGGCCAAGTTCGACCTCTGGTTCTCCCTCACCGAGCGCGCCGACGGCATCCACGGCCAGGCCGAGTTCAACGCCGAGGTCTTCGACCACGCGACCGTGACCGGCATCCTCGACCGCCTGGAAGTCCTGCTGCGCCAGGCCGTCGCGGCCCCGGACCGGCGGCTCGGCTCGCTGGACGTCCTGACCCCGGCCGAACGCGAAAGCCTGCCCGCGGTCTGGTCCGGCGCGACCGAGGGCGTCCCCGCGGTGACCGTGCCCGAACTGTTCGCGGCCCAGGTCGCGCGGACGCCCGAGGCCACGGCGCTGGTTTTCGAGGACGAAGAGCTCACCTACGCCGAGCTGGACGCCGTCTCGAACCGCCTCGCCCGCGTGCTGGCCCAGCGCGGCGCGGGACCCGAGCAGGTCGTCGCCCTGGCCCTGCCGCGCTCGACGCACCTGGTCACGGCCATCCTCGCCGTGCTCAAGACCGGCGCGGCCTACCTGCCCCTCGACCCGGGCTACCCGGCCGACCGCCTCGCGTTCATGCTCGAAGACGCGGCCCCGGTGCTGGTCCTGGACTCCGCCGACGACCTGCCGCCGCTCGACGGGGTCCCGGACGCGCCGCTCGACGTCGTGCTCAGGCCGGAGAACCCGGCGTACGTCATCTACACCTCCGGTTCGACGGGCCGGCCCAAAGGCGTCGTCGTCCCGCACGCGGGGATCGTGAACCGGCTGCTGTGGATGCAGGCCGAGTACGGCCTGACCGGCGACGACCGGGTCCTGCAGAAGACGCCGTCGAGCTTCGACGTCTCCGTCTGGGAGTTCCTGTGGCCGCTGATCACCGGCGCCACCGAGATTCTCGCCCGGCCGGACGGGCACCGGGACCCCGCCTACCTCGCGCGGCTGATCCGCGACCGCGGGATCACGACCGTCCACTTCGTCCCGTCGATGCTCCGGGTCTTCCTGCAGGAGCCGGCCGCGGGGGAGTGCACGAGCCTGCGCCGGGTGCTGTGCAGCGGCGAAGCCCTGCCGCCCGACGCGGTCGTGCAGTTCGGCGAGGTCTTGGACGCCGAGCTGCACAACCTCTACGGCCCGACCGAAGCCTCGGTGGACGTGACGTCCTGGCGGACGTCCACTGAGGACACGACCGTCCCGATCGGACGTCCCGTGTGGAACACGCGGACGTACGTGCTCGACGCCGCACTGCGTCCGGTGCCGCCGGGCACGGCCGGTGAGCTGTACCTGGCGGGCGTCCAGCTCGCCCGTGGCTACCTCGGCCGACCCGGGCTCAGCGCGGAACGGTTCGTCGCGTCGCCGTTCGAGCCGGGGGAGCGGATGTACCGCACCGGGGACCTGGCGCGCTTCCGTCCCGACGGCGTCCTCGAGTTCCTCGGCCGCGGCGACGAGCAGATCAAGATCCGCGGCTTCCGCGTCGAACCCGGCGAGATCGCGGCCACGCTCGCCGCGCACGACGACGTCGCGCACGCCGTGGTCGTCGCGCGCGAAGACCGGCCGGGCGACGTCCGCCTGGTCGGCTACGTCGTCCCCGCCGACACCCCGGCGAGCGCCGGCGACGAGACCGAGCAGGTCGGCGAGTGGCGCGAGCTGTACGACTCGGTGTACGCGGGCGCCGGCGACGAGTTCGCGGGCTGGAACTCCAGCCACACCGGTGAACCGATCCCGCGCGCGGAGATGCGCGAGTGGCGGGACGCGATCGTCACGCGGATCCGGGAGCTGCGGCCGCGGCGCGTGCTCGAGATCGGCGTCGGGACCGGCCTGCTCCTCACGGAACTGGCGCCGCACTGCGAGTCCTACTGGGGCACGGACTTCTCGGCCGAGGTCATCGCGTCGCTGGGCTCGCGCGTGGCCACCGACCCCGGACTCGCCGGGCGCGTCGAACTGCGCACCGCCGACGCCGCCGACGTGTCCGGCCTGCCCGCGGGGTACTTCGACACCATCGTGCTCAACTCCGTCGTCCAGTACTTCCCCAGCGGGACGTACCTCCTCGACGTGCTGCGCAAGGCCGTGGACCTGCTCGCGCCGGGTGGCTCGGTGTTCGTCGGCGACGTCCGGGACCTGCGTCAGGTCCGGGCGTTCCACGCCGCGGTGGCGGAGGCCCGCGGCGGCGACGTCGAGCAGGGTCTGCTGCGGGAGAAGGAACTGCTCGTCGCCCCCGAGTTCTTCGCCGGGCTCGACGAGGTCGCGGCGGACATCCGCGTCAAGCGCGGCCGGGCGGTCAACGAGCTGACCCAGTACCGCTACGACGTCACCCTGCGTCCGGGCCCGGCCGCGGCCCCCGAGGTCCCCACGCTCCGGTGGGGCACCGAGGTGTCCGCTGTGGACGAAGTCACCGGTCCGTGCCGGATCGAACGCGTGCCGAACGCCCGCACCGCACCGGACGGGGTGAACCCCGAAGACTGGTACGCCTTCGGTGAGGCGCAGGGCTACCGCACGGTCGTGACCTGGTCCGCCGAGGGCGACGGGTCCGTGGACGTCGTCTTCACGACCGGCGACACCGCGGGCGCGTTCCGGCCGGGCAGCGAGCCGCTGCTGTCCTACACCGGCAACCCCGGCCGCTTCCGGCGGATCAGCACGCTGACCGCGGACCTGCGGACCCTCGCCGCCGACCGGCTGCCGGAGCACATGGTGCCCTCGGCGATCGTCGTGCTCGACGCGCTCCCGGTGACGGCCAACGGCAAGCTCGACCGCCGCGCCCTGCCGTCGCCGGACCCGGTCGCGCCGACGTCCGGCCGCGAGCCGCGCACGCCGGCCGAACGGCAGCTGTGCGAGCTGTTCGCCGACGTCCTCGGCCTGCCGCGCGTCGGCCCCGACGACAGCTTCTTCGCCCTGGGCGGGCATTCGCTGCTGGCCACCCGGCTCATCGCCCGCATCCGCGCGACGCTGAACGCCGAGCTGGAGGTCCGGTCGGTGTTCGAGACGCCGACCGCCGCCGGGCTGGCCGGCCTGCTCGCCACGAGCGGCACGCCCGCCCGCCCGCCGCTCGTCCCGGCGGTGCGGCCCTCACCGGTGCCGCTGTCCGGTGCGCAGAAGCGGCTGTGGTTCCTGCACCACCTCGAAGGCCCGTCGGCGACCTACAACGTGCCGCTCGTCATGCGGCTCGAAGGCGGGCTCGACGTCGAAGCGCTCAGGGCAGCACTGTCCGATGTGGTCACGCGGCACGAGGTGCTGCGGACGCGGTTCCCGCAGCGGGACGGCGTGCCGTACCAGGACATCCTCCCGGCCGGAGACGTCGAGCTGCCGGTGCGCGAGGTCGCCGACCTCGACGCGGCGCTGACCGCTCTCGTCCGCGGCTCGTTCGACCTGGAACGGCACGCCCCGATGCGCGCCGAGCTGCTCCGGACCGGCGAGCGTGAGCACGTCTTCGCGCTGGTGTTCCACCACATCGCCTCCGACGGCTGGTCGATGGCTCCGCTGTGGCGGGACATCGCCACGGCCTACGCCGCGCGGAGCGCCGGGCGGAATCCACAGTGGACACCATTGCCGGTGCAGTACGCGGACTACACGCTGTGGCAGCGGGATCTGCTCGGCAGCGAAGACGATCCGGACAGCGTGCTCAGCACCCAGCTCGACTACTGGCGCGACACCCTGGACGGCCTGCCGGACCGCATCGAGCTGCCCCTGGACCGCCCGCACCCGGCCACCGCCACCTTCCGCGGCGAGCTGCACACCTTCACCTGGGACGCCGAGCTCCACGCCCGCCTGACCGAGCTGGCCCGGGAATCCGGCGCCAGCGTGTTCATGGTGGTGCACGCGGCCCTCGCCGCTCTGCTCACCCGGCTCGGCGCGGGCACGGACGTCCCGATCGGCTCGCCCATCGCCGGCCGCACCGATCCGGCGCTCGACGACCTCGTCGGGTTCTTCGTCAACACGCTCGTCCTGCGCGTCGACACCGGGGGCGAGCCGTCGTTCCGCGACCTCGTGTCGCGGGTCCGTGAGCGCAACCTCGACGCGTACGCCCACCAGGACGTGCCGTTCGAGCGGCTCGTCGAGGTGCTCAACCCGGCGCGGTCCCTGTCGTACCACCCGCTGTTCCAGGTCATGCTCGCCGGGCAGAACAACGCCCGCGCCGAAGTCACCCTGCCGGGCCTGGCCGTGACGGAGATCCCGGTGACCACCGGAACGTCGAAGTTCGACCTGGCGATCTCGCTGACCGAGCGCGAAACCGGGATCGCCGGCGTGCTGGAGTTCAACGCCGACGTCTTCGACCACCCGGGCGCGGACGCGATCCTGCGCCGCCTGGAAGTCCTGCTGCGCGCGGCCCTGGCCGAGCCGGATCGCCCGGTCGGCGCCCTCGACCTGCTGACCGGCGACGAGCGTGACCAGGTCCTGACCCGCTGGGCCGGATCGCCCGACCCGGCGGGCACCGAGACGTTCCCGGGCCTGTTCGCCCGCCGCGTCGCGGAAGCCCCGGACGCGGTGGCGTTGGTCTTCGAGGACGTCGAACTGACGTATGCCGAGGTCGACGCCCGCGCCAACCGGCTCGCGCACCTGCTGCTCGAGCGCGGCGCCGGGCCCGAACAGGTCGTCGCGCTCGCCGTGCCGCGGTCGGTCGAGATGATCGTCGCGGAGCTGGCCGTGCTCAAGGCGGGCGCGGCCTACCTGCCGGTCGACGTCGACTACCCCGGCGACCGGATCGCCTACATGGTCGAGGACGCTCGCCCGGTCTGCGTCGTCACGACCCGGGAGATCGACGCGAAGCTGCCCGCGGACGTGCCGCGCGTCCTGCTCGACGACCCGGCCCTCGGCACACTGTCCACTGAGGACCCGGCCGTCGAGGTCAAGCCGGAGAACGCGGCGTACGTGCTCTACACGTCCGGTTCGTCCGGGCGGCCGAAGGGCGTCGTCCTGCAGCATTCGGGCGTCGCGAAGCTGGTCGCCACCCAGGTCGAGCGGTTCGGGATCGGCCCGCACAGCCGGGTGCTGCAGTTCGCGTCGCCGAGCTTCGACGTCGCCTTCTGGGACCTCTGCCTCGGCCTGCTCTCGGGGGGCCGCCTGGTCGTGGTCCCGGCCGAGCGCCGGGTCGCGGGTCCGGCGCTGAGCGAATACGCCTTCGCGCACGGCGTGGACTTCATGATCCTGCCGCCCGCGCTGCTCGACGCCATGCCGGAGGACTGCGACCTCCCGCGCGACAGCGTCCTGCTCGCCGGCACCGAGCGCGTGTCGCCGGAGCTGATCCGGCGGTGGGCGCCGGGCCGCCGGATGTTCAACGCCTACGGCCCGACCGAGGCGACGACCAACTCGACCCTGGGCGAGAGCGACCCGGCCGAGCTGGCGGACGCCACGGTCGTCCCGATCGGCATCCCCGACCCCGGCACGCGCGCGTACGTGCTCGACGCCCGGCTGCGGCCGGTCCCGCCCGGTGTGGTGGGGGAGCTGTACCTCGCCGGTTCGGGCCTGGCCCGCGGCTACCTCGGGCGCCCCGGCTTGACGTCGGCACGGTTCGTCGCGGACCCCTTCGGCTCCGGTGGGAGGCTCTACCGCACCGGTGACCTGGTGAAATGGCTGCCGGACGGCCGTCTCGTGTTCCTCGGGCGAGCCGACGACCAGGTCAAGATCCGCGGCTACCGCATCGAGCCGGGCGAGATCGAGGCCGTGCTCGCCGAGCACCCGGCCGTCGGGCGGTCCGTCGTCCTCGCGCACGACGGGCGGCTCGTCGCCTACGCCGTCCCGGCCGCGAGCCGGGACGAAGAAGCGGAACTGGACCACGTCGGCGAATGGCGCGAGCTGCACGAGAACGTCTTCACCGAGGCGGCGTCGGGCGGGCTGGAGGAGAACTTCACGGGCTGGAACTCCAGCTACGACGGCTCCGAAATCCCCCTCGACGAGATGCGCGAGTGGCATGCGGCCACCATCGACCGGATCCGCGCGCTGCACCCGAAGCGGGTCCTCGAGATCGGCGTCGGCAGCGGGCTGATCCTGTCCCGGATCGCGCCCGACGCCGAGGCGTACTGGGGCGTCGACCTGTCCGAGCGCGCCATCGCGAACCTGCGGCGAGAGCTCGCCGCGACGCCGTTCGCGGACAAGGTCCACCTGGCCGCGCGCCCGGCGCACGACCTGGGCGAGTTGCCGGACGAGCCGTTCGACACCGTGGTCATCAACTCCGTGGCGCAGTACTTCCCGAGCGTCGGCTACCTCGCCGAGGTCGTCCGCACGGCCGCGGCGCACGTCCGGCCGGGCGGCGTGCTCTTCCTCGGCGACATCCGGAACCTGCGCTCGCTGCGGGCGTTCCGGACGGCGACCGAGCTGCGGCACGGCCGCCGGACCGCGGCGGCGGTCGACCAGGCCGTCGCGCGCGAGGGCGAACTGGTGCTCGACCCGGACTTCTTCGCGGCCCTGGCTCGCGGTCTGGACGGCTTCGAGGACGTCGACCTGTGGGTGAAGCGCGGGCGCGCGCACAACGAGCTGACCCGGCACCGCTACGACGTCGTCCTCCGGAAGGCGCCCAAACCGGCGCCGGTCGAGGAGACCGTTGTCCCGTTCACGTCGCTCGACGAGCTGGCGCGGGTGCTGGCCGAACGCCCGGCGCGGCTGCGGGTCACCGGCGTCCCGGACGCGCGGCTGTCCGGCGAACTGGCCGCGGTCGCCGCGCTCGCCGAAGGTGACGCCGATGCGGCCCTGTCCGCGTTGGCCGCCGATCCGTCCGGAGTGGACATCGAGAACCTGCCCGACCTCGGGTACGGCGTCTACGCGGCACCTGCGCAGCCGGGTGTGCTCGAGGTCGTGTTCACCACCGGTGAGCCGACGCGCATCCACCGCGCGCGCCCGGCCCGGGCCGCTCTGGCCGGTCTGGGGAACCACCCGGCCGGGCAACGGGACACCAGTGCCCTGGTCTCGGCCCTGCGGGCCCACGTCCGCGACCGGCTGCCGCAGTACATGGTGCCGTCGGCGTTCGTCGTCCTCGACCGGCTGCCGCTGCTCGCGTCGGGCAAGCTCGACCGGCGCGCGCTCCCCAGCCCCGGCCGGCAGACCGCGACTGCGAGCCGCGCGCCGCGTACCCCGGTCGAGGAAGTCCTCTGCGGGTTGTTCGCCGAGGTCCTCGACGCCGCGTCGATCGGCGTCGACGACGACTTCTTCGCCCTCGGCGGGCATTCGCTGATGGCGACCCGGCTCGTCGCGCGGCTGCGCGCGGTGTTCGGCGTCGAACTGCAGGTGCGGTCGGTGTTCGAGACGCCGACCGTCGCCGGGCTGGCCGCCCTGCTGTCCACTCAGGACGCCTCGGTCGCGCGACCGGCGCTGGTGCGCGTCGAGCCGCGTCCGGAGGTGCTGCCGCTGTCGTTCGCCCAGCAACGCCTGTGGTTCCTGCACCGGCTGGAAGGCCCGTCGGCGACCTACGCCATGCCGACCGCGGTCCGGCTGACCGGCGAACTCGACTTCGACGCGCTGCGCACGGCGTTGTCCGATGTGGTCGAACGCCACGAAGCACTCCGCACGGTGTTCCCGGAGATCGACGGCGAGGCCCGGCAGCTGATCCTCGACGACGTCACGATCCCGCTGCCGACCCGGACGGTCACGGAGGCCACGCTCGCCGGCGCGGTGTCCGAGGCGGCTCGCACGGTGTTCGAGCTGGAGTCCGACATCCCGCTGCGCGCCGAGCTGCTTCGCCTGGGCGATCGCGAGCACGTCCTGGTGCTCGTGTTCCACCACATCGCGTCCGACGGCTGGTCGACCGCACCGCTGTGGCGCGACCTCGCGACGGCCTACACCGCCCGCCGGGCCGGTGACGCTCCTCAGTGGACTCCGCTGCCGGTGCAGTACGCGGACTACACGCTCTGGCAGCGGGACGCCCTCGGCGAACCGGTCATCGAACCGCAGCTGGCGTACTGGCGGGAGGCGCTGGCGGACCTGCCGGAGCGGATCGAGCTGCCGACGGACCGCCCGCACCCGGCGGAAACGTCCTACCGGGGTGCGCAGTTCGCCTTCGGCTGGGACGCCGAACTCCACAGTGGACTCGTCGAGCTGGCCCGCGCCTGCGGCGCCAGCGTGTTCATGGTCGTGCACGCCGGGCTCACGGCGGTGCTCACCCGGCTCGGCGCGGGCACCGACATCCCGCTCGGCACGTCCGTCGCCGGCCGCACCGACCCCGCGTTGGACGACCTCGTCGGCTTCTTCGTCAACACGCTGGTGTTGCGGGTGGACACCGGCGGCGACCCGTCGTTCCGCGAGCTCGTGGCCCGCGTCCGGGAGCGCAGCCTGGACGCCTACGCGCACCAGGACGTCCCGTTCGAGCGGCTGGTCGAGGCGCTGAACCCGGTGCGCTCGCTGGCGTACCACCCGCTGTTCCAGACGATGCTCGCCTGGCAGAACAACGCCGTCGCGGACCTGGTGCTGCCCGGGTTGACGGTGGCCGAGGAGCCGGTCCGCACCGGCACCGCGCGGGCCGACCTGACGTTCTTCGTCGGCGAGAAGCCCGGTCACCGGACCGGGATCCGCGGCACCGCCGAGTACAACAGCGACGTCTTCGACCGCGCCGGCGTCGAGGCGATCCTCGAACGGCTGCGCATGCTGCTGAAGGCCGTCGTGACCGACCCGGACACCCGGATCGGCGCGGTCGACCTGCTCACCGCCGCCGAGCACGAACAGCTCGCCCCCGGCGCCGCGACACTGCTCCCGGCGGAGACGCCCGCCGAGCTGTTCGCGGCCCAGGTCGCGCGGACCCCGGACGCTCCCGCGCTGGTGTTCGGCGGTCAGACCCTGACCTTCGCGGAGCTGGACCGGCGGGCCACCACCCTCGCCCGGGCGTTGCTCGCGCGGGGCGCCGGACCGGAGCGGGTCGTGGCGGTCGCGCTGCCACGGTCGGCGAACCTGGTCGTCGCGCTGCTGGCCGTGCTCAAGACCGGCGCGGCCTCCCTGCCGCTGGACCTGAACCACCCGGCCGAGCGCGTCGAGCTGATGCTCGCGGACGCCGCACCCCACCTCGTCGTCGCCGAGGACGGCTTCGGCGACCGGCTGGTCCGGCCCGGCGACACCGGCGCCGCGGCCGCGTGGCCGGTGATCAGCCCGGACAACCCGGCGTACGTGATCTTCACGTCCGGCTCGACCGGTCGCCCGAAGGCGGTCGCGGGCACGCAGCGGGCCCTGGCCAACCGGCTGCACTGGGGCCGCGAAGCCGCCCAGGGCGTGCGGATCGCCAAGAGCGCGCTGACGTTCATCGACGGCTCGACCGAGCTGCTCGGCGGGCTGGTCGCGGGCGACGCGGTCGTCCTGGCCGACGACGCGACGGCCACCGACCCGCTCGCCTTGGCCGAGCTGGTCCGCACGTCCGGCGCGCAGGTGCTGACCGTCGTCCCGAGTCTGCTCGACACCTTCGCCGAGGACGCCCCGGCGGGCGCGTTCGACTCCGTGACGACGTGGGTCACCAGTGGCGAACCGCTCTCCGACGCCCTCGCCGAGAAGGTCGCGCTGAAGTGGCCGGCCGCGAAGCTGGTCAACCTCTACGGCTGCTCGGAGGCCGCGGGCGACAGCCTCGCGCAGGTCTGCGGGCCGGTGGCCCTCGGGCGGCCGATCGCGAACACCCGCGCGCACGTCCTCGACGCCGGGCTGCGGCCGGTGCCGCCGGGCGTGCGCGGTGAGCTGTACCTGGCCGGTGCCGGGCTCGCGCGCGGCTACCTCGGGCGTCCGGCGCTCAGCGCGGACCGGTTCGTCGCGTCGCCGTTCGAGGCGGGGGAGCGGATGTACCGCACCGGCGACCTGGTCCGCCGCCGGCCCGACGGTGCCCTCGAGTTCCTGGGCCGCGCCGACCAGCAGATCAAGATCCGCGGCTTCCGCGTCGAACCGGGCGAGGTCGAAGCCGTGCTGACGGCGGACGCTTCGGTGGCGCGCGCGGCCGTGATCGCGCGGGAGAGCCGGCTGATCGCCTACGTCGCACCGGCGGGCGATCCCACGGCGTTGCGCGCACGGGTTGCCGAGTGCTTGCCGGAGTACCTGGTGCCCTCGGCCGTCGTGGTGCTGCCCGAACTTCCGGTGAACGCCAACGGGAAGCTCGACTGCGCCGCCCTGCCCGACCCCGCGGTCCGGACCTCGGACCGGGTCGCGCGGACCCCGGCCGAGCAGGCGCTGTGCGACCTCTTCGCCGACGTCCTCGGCGTGCCGCAGGCCGGGCCGGACGACGGGTTCTTCACCCTCGGTGGCCACTCGCTGCTCGCCACGCGGCTGGTCAGCCGGATCCGCGCCCTGCTCGGCGTCGAGGTCCCGATCCGGGCGGTCTTCGACGCGCCGACCCCGGCCCGCCTCGCCGAACTGCTGGACCCCGGGCGGCAGAGCCGTCCCGCGCTGGTCCCGGCGGACCGGCCCGCGGTCCTGCCGCTGTCGTTCGCCCAGCAGCGGCTCTGGTTCCTCGACCGCCTGGACGGCCTGAACGCGACCTACAACATCCCGTGGGCGTGGGAGCTGACCGGCCGCGTGGACGTCGACGCCCTGCGCGCGGCGCTGGGCGATGTCGTGGCTCGGCACGAGATCCTCCGGACGGTGATCGTCGAAGAGCACGGCACGCCGCGTCAGATCGTCCTGGACGCGGGCGACGACCGAGCCCGGCCCGTGCTGGTCACGGAAACGACGGCGGATCCCGACGAGCGCGTCACCGCCGCGGCGTCGTACTGCTTCACCCTCGACGCCGAGATCCCGGTCCGCGCCACGCTCGTGTCCGCGGGGCCCGGGCGGCACGTGTTCGTGCTGCTGGTGCACCACATCGCGGGCGACGGCTGGTCGCTGCCGCCGCTGAAGCGGGACCTCGACACGGCCTACGCGGCCCGCCTGCGCGGTCAACGTCCACAATGGACGAAGTTGCCGGTGCAGTACGCGGACTACACGCTGTGGCAGCGGGAGATGCTCGGCCGGGCCGACGACCCGGACAGTGTCCTCGGCCGCCAAGCGGCGTTCTGGCGCGCCACGCTCGCCGGGATCCCCGACGAGCTGGCGCTGCCCGCGGACCGGCCCCGTCCGGCCCGCTCGACCAACCGCGGCGCGGCCGTGCCGTTCACCGTGCCCGCCGACGTCCACAACGGACTCCGCGAGCTGGGCCACGGCAGCGGCACCAGCACGTTCATGGTGCTGCAGGCGGCTCTCGCGGCGCTGCTCACGCGGCTCGGCGCGGGCACCGACATCCCGCTCGGCACACCGGTCGCGGGCCGCACCGACCACGCGCTGGAGGACCTGGCCGGGTTCTTCGTCAACACGCTCGTCCTGCGCACGGACACCGGCGGCGACCCGACGTTCCGCGAGCTGCTGGACCGGGTCCGCGAGGCCGACCTCGCCGCGTACGCCCACCAGGACCTGCCGTTCGAGCACCTCGTCGAGCTGCTCAACCCGGCCCGGTCCCTGGCCCGGCACCCGCTGTTCCAGGTGATGCTCGCGGTCTACCACTCGGGTGCCGAACAGGAGCGGCTGCTCGGGCTCGACGCGTCCTACCGGGACACCGGGCTGCGGCAGGCGAAGTTCGACCTGTCGTTCGACCTCGTCGAAACCCCCGGCGGCATCGACGGTGACCTCGAGTTCAGCCTCGACCTCTTCGACGAGCCGACCGCCCGGACCCTCACCGAGCGCCTGGTGCGGCTGATGACCGCGGTCGTCGCCGACCCGGACCGGCCGCTGAGCCGGATCGACGTCCTGGACCCGGCCGAGCGCCACCGGATCGTCGCCGAGTGGGGCGCGGGCGAGCCGCTGACCACGGCCGCGCCGACGGTCGTCGACCGGCTGGCCGCGCAGGTGGCGGCGACGCCGGACGCGACCGCGCTGAGCGACGCCGGCGGCAGCGTCACCTTCGCGGAGTTCGCGACCCGGACCGACCGCCTGGCCCGGTGGCTGGCGGCCCGGGGCGCGGGTCCGGAGAAGGTCGTGGCCTTGGTGCTGCCACGCTCGGCGGCGGTCGTCGAGGCGATCTTCGGCGTGTTCAAGACCGGCGCCGCGTACCTGCCGGTGGACCCGGACCAGCCGGCCGACCGGATCTCGGCGATCCTCGCCGACGCCGGTGCCGCGCTGGTGCTCACCAGCCGCGCGCTGGCCTCGCCGGTGCCCGGAGCCCTGTTCGTCGAGGACATTGTGGACAGTGACGCGTCCCTGACACCGCCGTCGCCCGCGAACCCGGCGTATGTGCTTTATACGTCCGGCTCGACGGGCCAGCCCAAGGGAGTCGTCATCCCGCATTCGGGGCTGGTGAACTTGTTCCACAGCCACCGCGAGACGCTCTACCGCCCGGCCGTCGCCGCGGCGGGCGGGCGGCGGTTGCGGGTCGGCCACGCCTGGGCGTTCTTCTTCGACGCCTCGTGGCAGCCGCAGTTGTGGCTGCTGGACGGGCACGAGGTGCACGTCGTCGACGACGACACGCGCCGCGATCCCGTGCGGCTGGCCGCGGTGGTGCGCGAACGCGGGCTCGACTTCCTCGAGCTGACGCCGTCGCACTTCGCGCAACTGGCGGAGGCGGGCGTGATCGAGGACGGTTCGTGTGCGCTGGGCGTCGTCGGCGTCGGCGGCGAGGCCGTGTCCCAGACGCTGTGGGAGACGCTGCGGTCGATGCCGGGTACCGCGGCGTACAACCTCTACGGCCCGACCGAGGCCACAGTGGACGCGCTGGTCGGGCGGTTCGCCGACGCGGACCGGCCGGTGGTCGGGCGGCCCGTGCACAACGCCCGCGCGTACGTCCTCGACGGGGGCCTGACGTCGGTCCCGGCGGGCGTGCCCGGCGAGCTGTACCTGGCCGGCGCCGGGCTGGCCCGCGGCTACCACGAGCGTCCCGCGCTCACCGCGGGCCGGTTCGTCGCCGACCCGTTCGGGCCGCCGGGGGAGCGGATGTACCGCACCGGCGACCTGGTGCGGTGGCGGCCCGACGGGCAGCTCGAGTACCTCGGCCGCACGGACGACCAGGTCAAGCTCCGCGGCTTCCGGATCGAGCCGGGCGAGATCGAGACGACCTTGGCGCGCCACGACGACGTGGACCAGGCGCTCGTCGTCGTCCGGCAAGACCGGCTGGTCGCCTACACCACCCCGGCGACCGCGGATCCGGTGTGGCTGCGGGAGTTCGCGGCCCGGTCGCTGCCCGGGTACATGGTGCCCGCGGCGATCGTCCCGCTGGACGCGTTCCCCGTGACCCCCAACGGGAAGCTCGACAAGGCCGCCCTGCCGGTGCCCGGGTTCGAGACCCGCGGCCGGGCGCCGGAAACCCCGCTGGAGAAGACCCTCTGCGAAGTCTTCGCGGAGGTCCTGGACGTCGGCACGGTCGGTGCCGACGACGACCTGTTCGCCCTCGGCGGGCATTCGATGCTGCTCGTGGTCCTGCGCGACCGGATCACCGAGCGGCTCGGGACCGAGGTCCCGATCGCCGAGTTCTTCCGTACCCCCACGGCGGCCGGACTTGCCGCCCTGGTGACCCGAGACGCGAGGTAGCCGTGCACCGCACCCTGATGAACGCCAAGATCCACCGGGCCACCGTCACCCAGGCCGACCTGCACTACGTCGGCTCCCTGACCATCGACGCGGAGCTGATGGCGGCGGCGGACATCGTCGAAGGCGAGAAGGTCCAGGTCGTCGACATCACCAACGGCGCCCGGCTGGAGACCTACGCCATCACCGGTGAGCCGGGCACCGGGGTGATCGGCGTCAACGGCGCGGCCGCGCACCTGGTGCACCCCGGCGACCTCGTCATCATCATCACCTACGCCCAGGTCGAGGAGGCCGAGCGCGCCGCACACCGGCCGCGGGTGGTGCACGTCGACGCGGACAACCGCCAAGTCCACCTGGGACACGACCCGGCCGAGCCGGTACCCGGCGCCGAAGCGCAGCTCTCCGGGCGGGGTGGGCGCTGACACAACACCCACCCCGGCTGTTGCGTTTGAGAGGCTGCCCTAAATAAGGTGTGCCTATCCTAAAGACTGGCGAGAGGTTCTCATGTCCGTGTTTCAAGGCGCTGCCGGGCTCAGCCGGCGTGGATTCCTGATCGGGGCGGGCGGGCTCGCCGCGGCCGCCGCGCTGACCGCGTGCGGCAGCGGCGAGGACAAGTCGTCCGGCGCCGCTTCGGGTCCCTGGGAGTTCACCGACGACCGCGGGCAGAAGGCGTCGCGCGACCAGCGCCCGGCCCGCGTCGTGGCCTACGTCAGTTCGGCCGCGGCCCTGTGGGACTACGGCGTCCGCCCGGCCGGCGTGTTCGGCCCGCAGAAGACGGCCGGCGGCCAGAAGGAGATCCAGGCCGGCAACATCGACCTGAACGCCGTCACGTCGATCGGCAACGCCTGGGACGACTTCAGCATGGAGAAGTTCGCGGCGACGAAACCCGACCTGGTGATCACCGGTCTGACCGGCGCCAAGCCGACCGACCTGTGGGTGCTGAAGGACGACGTCGGCACGAAGGTCCAGCAGGTCGCCCCGATCGTCGCTCTGTCGGAGTACAAGGTCACGCTGCCCAAGGTGATCGAGCGCTACGAGCAGCTGGCCGTCGCCCTGGGCGGGGACGCGAACTCCGAGGTCATCAGGAAGGGCAAGGACGACTTCCAGAAGGCGTCCGACGACCTCAAGGCGGCGGTGAAGGCCAAGCCCGGCCTCAAGGTGCTCGTGGTGTCCAGCGACAAGGACAACCTCTACGTCTGCAAGCCGGAGTTCTTCGCGGACCTGGCGTACTACCGCGACCTCGGCCTGGACATCGTCAACGGCGCCGGCTCGGACGACTACTTCGAGACGCTCAGCTGGGAGCAGGCCGGCAAGTACCCGGCCGACCTGATCCTGACCGACAGCCGCACGTACGCGCTGTCGCGACAGCAGCTGGCGGCGATCCCGACGTGGGCGCAACTGCCCGCGGTCAAGGCGAACCAGCTCGCCGACTGGTCGACCGAACCCCGGTTCAACCCGGTGCTCGCGGCCCCGGTCATCCGGAAGCTGACCGAGGTCGTCAAGAGCGCCCGCACGGACATCACCGCCTGAGGAGGCTTGGCATGACCAACCCGTTCGAAGACGCCGACGGCACGTACCTGGTGCTCGTGAACGCCGAGAACCAGCACAGCCTGTGGCCGGAGTTCGTGGACGTCCCGGCCGGCTGGACGGTCGCGTTCGGCCCGGCTCCGCGGCAGGAGTGCCTGGACCACGTGGAAGCGAACTGGACGGACATGCGGCCGAAGTCCCTGGCCGACGCCATGGACGACTAGCCACGTAAAACCCGTGAAGGCCGCCTTGACTCCCTCAAGGCGGCCTTCACGGTTTCCGGCCTCAGGAGCGCTGGCCCGACCAGGCCGCCCACAGCCCGGCGTACGCGCCGCCTGCCGCGACGAGCTCGTCGTGCGTGCCGGACTCCACCACCGCGCCCGCGTCGAGCACCACGACCCGGTCCGACGCCGCCGCCTGCGTCAGGCGGTGGGCGACCACCAGCGCCGTGCGTCCCGCCAGGGCCGCCGCGGCCGCCGACTCCAGGACCCGCGCGCCCGCGCTGCCCGCCTCCGCCGTCGCCTCGTCGAGGATCGCGATCGGCGGGTCGGCCAGCACCAGCCGGACCAGGGCGAGCTGCTGGGCCTGGGTGACCGTCAGCTGGTGCCCGCCTTCGCCGACCACGGTGGCCAGACCGTCCGGCAGGGCGTCCACCCAGGTCAGGGCGCCGACCTTGGCCAACGCCTCGCGGAGTTCGGCGTCGGAGGCCGACGGCCGCGCGAGCCGCAGGTCGTCCCGCAGGGGCCCCGCGAAGACGTGCACCTCCTGGCTGATCAGGGCGACGGTCCGGCGGATGCCGTCCGGCCCCAGCTCGTCCAGGGACACCCCGCCGAGCGTCACCGACCCCGAAGCCGGGCGGTGGATGCCGGCGATCAGCTTGGCCAGCGTGGTCTTCCCGGCGCCGCTCGCCCCGACCAGGGCCACCCGCTCGCCCGGCGTGACGTCGAGGTCGATGTCCCGCAGCACCGGATGACCGTCCACATAGGAGTAACCGGCCGCCGCCGTCTTGACCGACGCGTCGACCGGGCGTGCCGGGCGCGAAGGCGGTGCCTCGGCGGGCAGGTCGGCGACGCCGATCAGCCGCGCGAGGCCCGCCGCGGCCGCCTGCGCGTCGTCGACCAGCGCCAGTGCCGTGGTGATCGGCCCGAACAGGCTGTGGAAGTACAGCGCCGCCGCGGTCGCGACGCCGACCGTCACCGCGTCCGCTCCGACGAGCAGGAACCCCATCGCGAGCACCGCCGAGAGGCCGGCGAACTCCGCCAGGTTGAGCCGCGCGTAGAACCGCGTGACCAGCCGGATCCCGCGCAGCGCCAGGTCGACGGCCGTGTCCGAGCGCTTCCGCACCCGGTCCAGGTGCGCGTCGGCCAGCCGGAACGCCCGGACGGTCTTCGCGCCGCCGATGGTGTCGAGCAGCTGCTGCTGTTGCGCGCCGACGGCTTCGCGTTGGCTGGCGTACAAGGGCTTCGCGCGCGGGACGTACCAGCGCACGGTCCACAGCTGGATCGGCACGGCGACCAGCGCGGCCAGCAGGAACCGCCAGTCGAGCACGGCCAGCGCGCCGAGCGTCAGCACCACCGTCAGCACCGAACGCCCCAGTTCGGGCAGCGCCTGCCGGACGGCTTCCGCGACGACCGAGACGTCGTTCGTGACCCGTGTGGTGAGGTCGCCGGACCCGGCGCGCTCGAGCTGGTCGAGGGGCAGCCCGAGGGCGCGCTCGACGAATCGCTCGCGCAGCTCGGCCAGGATCGTCTCGCCCAGCCGCGCCACCAGCGCCACGCCGATCGCGGTGGCGACCGCCTGGCCCACCGCGACGACCACCAGTCCGACGACCGGCGTCACCAGTTCGGCCGTCGGCCGCCGCGTCGCGACCAGGTCGACGACCCGGCCGAGCAGGGGAGCCGTGAGCAGCCCGATCGCGGTCGCCGCGACGAGCATCGCGAACGCGGCCGCGGCGCGGCCCTTCGACCGGCCGACGAGCTCGCTGACGACGGCGCGGATCCGGCGCCCGTCGGCCACGGGGAGGAGTTCGCGCGTCATGACAGCACCGCCGCCCGGTAGTCGGCGCGACCGGCCAGCTCGGCGTGACTGCCTTCGCCCGCGATCCGCCCGTCGTCGAGGAGGACGACGCGGTCGGTCGCGGCGAGCAGCGCCGGGCTGGTGGTCACGAGGATGGTGGTGCGGCCGCGCCGCAGTTCGGCCAGGCCCGTGGCGATCCGGGCCTCGGTGACGGTGTCGACGGCCGTCGTCGGGTCGTGCAGGACGAGCACTGGCGCGTCGACGGAGAGCGCGCGGGCCAGGGCGACGCGCTGGCGCTGTCCCCCGGACAAGGACCGCCCGCGTTCGGAGACGGCGGTCGCGACGCCGTCGGGCAGGGCGCCGGCCACCTCGTCGACGGCCGCCGCAGTCATCGCCTCGGCGGACCGGGGACCGGTTTCGAAGTTCTCCGCGACGGTCCCGGCGAACAGGTCCGCGTCGTGCGCCGCGACGAGCACCACCTCGCGCACCCGGCTCGGGTCCACAGTGGACAGATCGACCGAGTCGACCGAAACCGAGCCGGCCGCGGGGTCGGCGGCGCGGCCGAGGCAGTCGAGGAGGTCGGTCGCGGCGGCCGGGTCGGTGGCGACCACGCCGAGCAACTCGCCCGGGCGGGCTTCGAACTCGACGTCGCGCAGCGCGCCGCGGCTCAGGGCGGAGAGCCGGACGTGCCCGGCGGACGGTGTCGGCAGCGTCCCTTCGCCGGGGCCGACGGCGGCGGGCGCGTTCAGGACGTCGGCGATGCGCGCCGCCGACGCGCGGCCCTGGGCGAATTCGCCGTTGACCCACGAGAAGATCGAGAACGGCGTGATCAGGTACTGCGCGAGCCCGACCGCGGCGACGAGGTCGCCGACGCTGATGTCGCCCGCCGCGGCGAGGGTGCCGCCGACGAGCGCGACGACGGCGATGAAGACGCCGGTCAGCGCGAGCAGTGCGCCGTTGTGCCAGGCCTGGGCGCGCGCGGCACGCAGGGTCGCCTTCAGGGAGTCCTGGCTGGTGCGGCGGTAACGGTCCACGGCCGCGCGTTCGGCGCCGACGCCCTTCAGCACGCGCAGCCCGGCGACGAGGTCGGTGGCGACGCCGGAGGCGAACGCGGACCGCTCCTGTTCGGCTTCGCTGCGGCGTTCCAGGGGCTTGCCGACCAGGTGGGCCAGGTACAGCATCGGCGGCGTGCCGAGCAGCACGAGCAGGCCGAGCGGGATGCTCATCGTCAGCAGCACGACGGCGCTGACCAGCAGCCCGGCGAGCCCGGCGACGCCGAACGGCAGGACGCCGTTGACCTGGCCGACGCGTTTCGCGTCCGACGTCCCGATGCTCACCAGTTCGCCCGCGAGGGTGCCGGCCTCGGCGCCGCCGCCGGGGTGCAGCACGCGGCGTCCGATGTCGAGACGGAGGTCGTGGGCGGCGCGTTCGGCGGCGCGCTCACCGAAGCGGGCGCCGAGCCGGTAGCTGGTCGACAGCGCGGCGAAGAGCACCCCCAGGACCGCCAGCCAAACCAGCAGCGTGCCCACCGAGCCACCCGCGACGGCCTGGTCGATCACCACGCCGATCACCACCGGCACCAGCGCTTCGCCGCCCTGGTGGCCCGCGGTCAGCAGCGCCGCGAGCCCCACCGATCGTCGCTGCCCGGTGATCGAACGGCGGAGGACGTCCCGTCCCGTCGTCGTGCTCACCCGCGCCTCCCTGTCCTGTCGTGGGATAGGTAAGGCTAGTCTAAGTAAAGGAGTTACGGGAACACGGTCGGCTTCGTCTCACTTCGCGGTCGTCACGGGCTCCGGCTCGCCGAAGCGGGCCAGCGCGAGCGCGGCGGCCACGGCGAGGACGAACCCGGCGACGGCCACGACCGCGAACCCCGGCCGGGTGCGGTCGCCGAGGACGAGCACGCCGACCAGCGACGGGAAGACCGTCTCGCCGAGCACCATCATCGCCGTGCTCGTCGTGACGCTTCCGCGTTGCAACGCCGTGGCGTAGAACAGCATCGCCATCCCGCCCGCGACCGCGACGGTGTAGGTCGCCGGGTCGGTGAGCAGGTCCAGCGGCGCGAGGCTGGGGATGATCCGGCCGGCGATCGCGACGACGCCGAAGCTCAGCCCGGCGACGAGCCCGAGCGCGGGCGTCCGCACCCGGCGGCTCGCCTTCCCGGCGACGATCCCGGCGACCGCCAGGACGGCGACCGCGCCGATCAGCCCGAGCCGGAAGCCGAGCCCGACGGGGGCCGAGCCTTCGCTCTCGGCGGCCGCGCCGAGCAGCGCGAGCCCCGCGCACACGACGACCACGGCGGCCCATTCCCGCTTGCCGAGGTGGACGCCGAGGAACCGCGCGGCGACGGCCGTCACGGCGAGGCTGGCGGCGAGCGCGGCCTGCACGACGAACAACGGCAGGACGTGCAGCGCGGCGATCTGCGCGACGAACCCGAGGACGTCCAGGCACAGCCCGAGCACGAACTTCCACTGGCCGAGCACGCGGACCAGCAGTTTCGGGTCGACGCCGTCACCACCGGTGTCGGTGGCCTTCGCGGCGACCGACTGCATCACCGAAGCGACTCCGTACGCGCATGCCGCGCCGAGCGCGCAGAGCAGTCCCCACCACATGCCGATCACTCTATTTTGTCGGACCGGTGCGGTACCTTGCGGTCATGTCGAACACGAGTTCGAAGACGCGGCGTTCCTGGCCCGCGCCCCTGGCCGGCGACGAACTGCGCCTCCAGCTGGACTTCCTGCAGTTCCTCCGCGCGACGGCGGTCAACAAGGTGGCCGGGCTGACCCCGGAGGAAGCCGCGGCGGCGCCGTTCCCGACGTCACCGCGGATGAGCGCACTGGGGGTGCTGAAGCACCTGACGGCGGTCGAGCGGTGGTGGCTCTCGATCGAGGCGGGCGGAACGGACCTGCCGTCGCTGTGGGCAGGCTCCCCGGACCCGAGCTGGGACGTGGGCCCGGAGGACACCCCGGCATCGGTGGTGGCGGCGTACAAGGCCGAGTGGGCGCGGTCGGAGCAGTCCCTGCGCCGCCTGGACCCGGACGACCGCACCCGCCGCCGGTCGGAGTTCACCGTCCGCTGGGTGGTGGCACACGTCGTCCAGGAGACGGCGCGGCACGTGGGGCACTTGGACCTGCTGCGCGAACTGGCCGACGGGGAGGTGGGTGAGTGATGGCCGGGTGACGGGGCCGATGACTTGCGGGCGGGATCCGGGGAGCCGGATATCCGCCGGCGTGGCCGTGAGTCGTCGGCTGGGCAATTCGCGTGACAGGGTCGCTAACCTGGGTTCGTGGCCGTCGTTGCGGAGTACCGCCGATTTACCGGCCCCCTGGCCCTTCGTGGGTGCCAGCGGGGTTCCGGTGCCACCTTCGCGTACTGAGGTGTGACCTCACCGAACCTTGCCGGGCGTCCGGGGCCAGGGGGAGTTCCCCGGCCATTCCCGTGAATCCCGGAGGTTCCGTCATGCCCGAAACACTCAGCCCGGCCCAGCTCATCCGCGACCTCGCCGTCCGCGATCTCACCGATCCCGCCGGCGGGCCGCACGCCATACAGCTCGTTGTCGACGAAGCCGTCGAGGCTCTCACCGAAAAGTGGGGGTGCGAGGTTCGAAGGTGGCCCGGCGACCGGATCGTCACCGTTGCCGACAACTACGACAACCTCGGCTACGACCCCGCCGACGTCACCCGCGACGCGCGCTACACCCGGTACGTCGACGCCGCTCACGTGCTGCGCAGCCATTCCACTGCCATGGTCCCCGCCGCGCTGCGGGCGCTCGCCGCGAAGCCGGGCGATGACGTCCTGCTCGTCTGTGCGGGTGTCGTCTACCGGCGCGACAGCATCGACCGGCTGCACAGCGGCACCCCGCACCAGCTCGACCTCTGGCGCATCACCCGGCGGCCGATGACCCGCGCCGACCTCGGGGAGATGGTCGCCGCGCTCGTGCCCGGGCTGCGGTGGCGGCTCGAACCCCGCCGGCATCCGTACACAGTGGACGGTGCTCAGCTCGACGTCCGCCACGACGGCGGCTGGGTCGAGGTCGCCGAGTGCGGGCTCGCGCACCCGGCCGTCCTCGCGCGGGCCGGGCTCGGCGAGGGCTGGTCCGGGCTCGCGCTCGGCATGGGTCTCGACCGGATGCTCATGCTCCGCAAGGGCATCCCGGACATCCGCCTGCTGCGCTCGGCCGAGCCCGCGGTCGCGGCCCAGCTCACCGACCTCGCGCCGTACCGGCCGGTGTCGGCGCTCCCGCCGGTCCGCCGCGACCTCTCGATCGCGGTGGCCGCGGACGACCGCGCGGAGGACCTCGGCGACCGCGTCCGGACCGCCCTCGGCGACGACGCGGACGTCGTCGAGTCGGTCGGCATCCACGAGGAGACGCCGGGTGCGGAGCTGCCGCCCCAGGCGCTGGCCCGGCTCGGCGCGACGCCGGACCAGAAGAACCTCCTCGTCCGGTTGGTCCTGCGCCCGCTGGGCGAGACGTTGTCCGACCACGAGGCGAACGTCCTGCGAGACCGGGCGTACGCCGCGCTGCACCGGGGGAGCGTGCACCAGTGGGCGGCGTCAGGCCCGCAGCCCTCGCAGCGCGATGGTGGCGAAGCGCCGGGAGGCGGCGACGCGGGCGGCCGGTGAGGAAGCCTGGATCCCGCTGTTCGCCATGAGCACCAGGACCAGGTCGTCCAGGACGACGTCCGCACGCACGCGGCCGGCGTCCTGAGCGCGGCGGGTCAGCTGCGCGAGCGACTTCAACGCCCGTTCGCGGTCGGTCGTGAAGTCCACGGCGTGCGGGAAGGCCGAGACGAACGCCGCCGTGAAGCCGCGGTCCCGCGCGTGCAGCTCGCAGAGCCGCTCGACCACCAGCGCGAAGCCGTGCCACGGGTCCGGGTCGGCGAGCCCTTCGTCGACGATGGCGTAGCACGCGCGCATCTGGTCCGTGAACGCCTCGGTGACCAGCAGCTCCTTGGTCGGGAACCGCCGGTAGAGGGTGGCCGGGCCGACGCCGGCGCGGCGGGCAATCTCCCGCATCGGCACGTTCAGGCCCTCGGCGGCGAACACCTCGCGTGCCGCGTCGAGGAGACGCTCGCGGTTGTCGCGCGCGTCGGAACGCAGCATCTGAGGCAATCGGTCGGCCACCCTCTCACTTTAGCGAAACGGACGCCCCCGTCCGTTACCGTCCGGCGCGACACCCTGGTCCCCGATGGACGGAGAACGCAGTGAAAGCAGTCGCGGTACGGGCGTTCGGCGGCCCCGACGGGCTCGCGATCGTCGACCTCCCGGCCCCGGAACCGGCCGCCGGGCAGGTGCTGATCGCCACCGAGGCGATCGGCGTCGGCGGCGTCGACGCCTTGATCCGCAGCGGCGCCCTGGCGGCCTACGGCTTCGAGAACGGGCACATCCTCGGCGGCGAGGTGGCCGGCGTCGTCACCGCCACCGGCGACGGCGTCGCCCCGTCGTGGACCGGACGGCGCGTGTGGGCGTTCAGCGGAAGCGGCGGTTACGCCGAGCAGGTGGTCGCCCCGGTGACCATGCTCGTCCCGCTCCCGGAATCCCGGTCGGCCGTCGACGCGGTGACGCTCGGCAGCTCGGGAGCCGTAGCCCACTTCGGTCTCCGCCACGCCCGCTTCGCTCCCGGCGAGTCGGTGCTGGTGCGCGGCGCGGCGGGCGGCCTCGGGATCATGACCGTCCAGCTCGCGGCCCGCGGCGGTGCCGGCGCGATCGCGGTCACGACGTCTTCGCCCGAGCGCGGCGAGCTCCTGCGCAAGCTCGGCGCGACGCACGTGGTGGACCGCGCCGGCAAGGGGAGCGACGACACCTACGACGTCATCGTCGACGTCGTCGCCGGGCCCGGTCTGCCGTCGTTCTTCGCGAGGCTGAAGCCGAACGGACGGTTCGTGACGGTCGGCGCGGTCGCCGGCGAGCCACCCGCGGACTTCGGCGCGGAGTTGTTCAGCGCGTTCCGGAAGTCGTTGTCGTTCGCCACCTTCAGCGCGGACACCGTGCCCGAAGCCGACCGGCGCGCCGTGATCGCGGACCTGCTCGGCAGCGGCCTGACCGCGGTCGTGCACGAGGTCCTTCCCCTGGAGGAAGCCGTGCTCGCGCATCGGAAGCTGCTGGACGGCGAAGTGTTCGGCCGGCTCGTGCTCACGCCGTGACCACGCGGTAGATCTGGTGCGTGACGGAGTCGGCGGCCCGGGACTGCACCTGCTCGAGGTTCAACGGCGGGACGCCGTCGAACAGCCGCGTGCCCGCGCCGAGCGTCATCGGCACGATGTGCAGCCGTATTTCGTCGATCAGGCCGGCGGCGAGGTACTGGTTGACCGTGGTCGCGCCGCCGTGGACCGAGATGTCGCCGTCGCCGGCCGCGTCCCGGGCGCGTTTCATCGCGGCTTCGATGCCGTCGGTGACGAAGTGGAAGGTGGTGCCGCCGTCCATCGGCTGCGGGTCGCGCGGGTGGTGGGTGAGCACGAAGACTTCGCCGTGGTACGGCGGGTTGTCGCCCCACCAGCCCGTCCACGGCCGGTCCCACGGGCCGCGCACCGGGCCGAACATGGCGCGGCCCATGATGAACGCCTTGGCGGTCATCATCCGGGCGAACTCGGCCGGGTGCTTCTCGGGCCCCTCGGAGTACCAGGCGTGCAGCCGGTCGCCCCAGCCGTCGCCGCCGTCGTCGCCGAACGGGCGCTGCTCGGTCTGGTTGAGCCCGGCGGAGTAGCCGTCGAGCGAGATCGTGAGTTCGCAGGTCACCTTGCCCATTGCGCCGCCCCTGTGTCCGGTGGTCCGTCGAAGACCAGGATGAACCGGAGGCTGAACCTGGTCCACCTCAAGGTCCTGGCCGCGGTGGCCCGGCACGAATCGGTGACCGAAGCGGCCCGGGAGCTGCACTGTTCGCAGCCGTCGGTGAGCCACCACCTGTCCCGGCTGGAGGCGGCGACCGGCGTCAAGCTCGTGCAGCGGATCGGCCGGGGATCCGCCTGACGCCGGAAGGGCGGCTGCCGGCCGGCCGGGCCGCCGAGATCGTCGGCCGGGTCGACGCGGCGTCCACCGAGCTGGCCGCGCACGTCGGCCTGCAGACCGGCCGCGTCCGCCTGGCCGCCAACGCGTCCGTGCTGAGCACGGTCGTGCCGGCCGCCGTCACCGCGCTGGCCCGGGCGCACCCGGGTCTCCGGCTGAGCCTGGTCGACGAGCACCCGGCCGAAGCCCTGAAGCTGCTGCGGCACGGCGAAATCGACGTCGCCCTCGTCTTCCAGCACACCGGCGCGCCGGTGGAGGCCGAGGGGTTCCGCTTCCGCCACCTCACCGACGACCCGATCCACCTGATCAGCCGCAGTCCCGGCGACAGCCTCGCGAACCACCGCGACTCCGCCCGGATCGGCGGATGCGACCGGTGCCGGGCGGAGCTGACGGCGGTGTGCTCGCAGGCGGGCTTCACCCCGCGCATCGGCTCGTTCAGCGACGACATGGTCGTCGTCCAGGCCCTGGTGGCGGCCGGCACGGGCGTGGCCACCCTGCCCGGCCTGGCCCTCCAGGTCCACCGCCGGCCCGACATCCACGCCACCGAACTGACCGGCCTGCACCGCCGCATCCACGCGGCCACCTACGGCGACCCGCCCGACCCGCCCGCCGTCGCCGCGGTCCTGGCCGCGCTCGCCGAGGCGGCCGCCCCGTAGGGTGTGGCCATGGCAGATCGGCTCTACTTCCGGCAGCTACTCGCCGGGCGGGACTTCGCCGTCGGCGACCCGGTCGCGACGCAGATGGTGAACTTCGCCTACCTCATCGGCGATCGGGACACCCAGGACGCGGTGATCGTCGATCCCGCCTACGCCGTGCAGGATCTCGTGGACGTCCTCGAGAGCGACGGCATGCGGCTCACCGGGGTGCTCGCCACGCACCACCACCCCGACCACGTCGGCGGCGCCATGATGGGCTTCTCGCTGCCGGGGATCGCCGAGCTGCTCGCCATCAAGCAGGTGCCGATCCACGTCAACGGGGCCGAGACCGAATGGGTCCGGCGCGTCACCGGCGTCTCCGGTACCGACCTGCGCGCGCACGACCACGACGACGTCCTCGAGGTCGGCTCGATCCCGATCCGGCTGCTGCACACGCCCGGCCACACCCCGGGCAGCCAGTGCTTCCTCGTCGAGGACAAGCTCGTCTCCGGCGACACGCTCTTCCTCGAAGGCTGTGGCCGCACGGACTTCCCCGGCGGCGACGCCGAGGAGATCTACCGCAGCCTGCAGGCACTGGCCGGGCTGGCCGGCGATCCCGTCGTCTACCCCGGGCACCAGTATTCGGCCGAACCGTCGGCCGCGCTGTCCGAGGTGAAGCGCACCAACTTCGTCTACCGGCCGCGGTCGCTGGACGAGTGGAAGGTCATGTTCGGCGGCTGACGCGCGCGGGGACGGCGGCCCGCCCGGGGACTTCGACGCGGTGAAACCGTTGCCGCGTAAGCCCTTTCGGTGGCCGCGACGCTGGTCGAGCCGGACGTCGACCCGCTGCGCTGCTCCGGCAGGGTAGCCGGGCGGCCGACGCCGTGATCCGCCGTTCCACGGGCTGAAACACCCGGAGTTCACGGACTGGGAGTACGCGTCCACGGATTGACTTCACCGGCACGGGGCTCGAAGCTCGGGACCACGCAATCCCCGAAGAACCCCGTCCCCGGGAGAAATCCGTGTCGATTTCCGCCACGGGCGTGCTGGCGCGCGCCCGGAAACGTGCCGACGAGCCGCCGCGCAGAAGTGTGCCGAGGCTGGACCTGCGGCGCTGGATCAGTCCGGTGGTGCTTCTCGCCGCCTGGCAGCTGGCCAGTGCCACCGGTGTCCTGCCGTCGGACAAGCTCAGTTCTCCGTGGACGGTGGTGCAGGCGGGTGTGGAAGTCGCGCGCAGCGGCGAACTCGGCGACGCGTTCGCGGTTTCGCTCGGCCGGGTCGGTGCCGGGTTCGCGATCGGTGCGGTCGTCGGGGTGGTGCTGGGCGTCGTGTCCGGGCTGTCCCGGTGGGGTGAGGCGCTGGTCGACCCGCCGGTGCAGATGCTGCGGACGTTGCCGTTCCTCGGCTTGATCCCGTTGTTC
>NZ_BAAGUJ010000022.1:0-137009 GCF_054781455.1 Amycolatopsis stemonae
CGAGGCCGTGCGGGTCGAGCGTGCCGTCGGGCGCGACTACCGGGTCGCCGCCGGTGACCAGCACCGGCCCGGTGGGCAGCACGGTCGCCTGATGACCCCGGCGTGCCCGGAGAAGGGACCCGGTCGGGGTCCACTCGTCCTTGGCCGGGTCGTAGAGCTCGCAGTACGTCAGGGCTTCTTCGCGGCCGTTGCCCGTCGGGACGGCGCCGCCGGCGACCAGGACCCGGCCGTCGCCGAGGACGACCGCCTGGTGCCCGGTGCGCGCGTCGCCCATCGGGGCCGCCGCGGTCCACGTCCCGGTGGCCGGGTGGAACAGCTCCGCGGACGCGAGCGCGCCGTCCTCCTGCCCGGGCCGGACCCCGCTGCCGCCGGTGACGAGGACCCGCCCGTCGGGCAGCGCGGTCGCCGCGTGGCCGTGGCGGACCGTGCCCATCGCGGCGGCGGGAGTCCAGACGTCGGCGGCGAAGATCTCGGCCGAAGCCAGCACGCCGGTGCCGGACCGCCCGCCGACGACGAGCACGCGGCCGTCGCCGAGCCGGGTCGTGGTGTGGCGACGGCGTGCGGCCGTCAGGGGCGGCCCGGCCGTCCACGCGTCGGCGGTGGGGTCGAACAAGGCCGTGGCGGCGAGCGGCGTCCCGCTCGGGCCGGTGCCGCCGGCCAGCAGGACCCGGCCGTCGGCGAGCGGCACCAGGTCGGTCTCGGCCGCGGGCACCGGCAGCGCCCCGGCGCCGGCCCACGTTCCGGACGCGGCCGGGGACGCCGCCGCCTCCGCCACCGGGATCACGTGCAGCAGCCCGTCCAGGCCGTGGTCGGCGGTGACGAACTCGGCGAGCGCGTCCTCGGCCGTGGTCCGGCTGCGGAAGGTCGTCACGCTCGTCCGGCCGAGCGGGAACGCCTGCCGGTTGCTCTTGCGGTAGGCGACGACGAACCGCTGTTCGGTGACGCGGACGGTGTCCTCGGTGACGAACGGCTGTTTCTGGGTGGCTTGCCGGGCCGACAGGGTGGCACGGCTGGTGCTGCTGCCTTTGGTGAGTTCGTCGAAGACCGGACCGCTGACGCTGTGGAACCGTTTCTGCGGCGCGGCCAACGCGGTCGCGCGCGGGGTGGCTGCGCTGTCGATGACGTGCAGTTCGTAGCGGGCGCTGCGGCGGACGACGCGCGCCGTGGCGAGGGCGGTGTCGGCGGTCAGTTCGAGTCCGGCGTCCTGGGTTTCGTAGGACGGCCGGGACAGGGCGTCGGCGTCGGAGAGGGTCTGGAACTGGCCCATCGCGAACCGGTCGCCGGTGTCCGAGACGCGCTTGAGGCCGGTTCCGTCGACGGGGTTGACGGTGAACCGCTTGCCGTCCCCGGCTTTCTGCCCGCCGATGCGGTCGATCCGGACGTTCAGCGGCAGTGCACGCTGCCGGACGAAGAGGGTGCCGAGCGGGTGCAGGACGATCTCGCCCGTGTCGGGCAGCTCCCGGAGGGTGACCAGCGCGCGGTTCCCGCCCGCGGGCAGCCGCGTCTCCCAGCCTTCGGTCTTGCCGATTTCGTTGGCCAGCAGGGGAAGTACGGCCACCGGGGGAAGGGTGGTGTCGCGGTCTTCGCCCCAGGTGATGTCGAAGTTGGCCGAAATCGAGAAGAAGAGGAATCCGATCGAGCCGCGGCCGTGTGCTCGCCAGGGTGCGGGCCCTTCGAGTTGGAAGTCGAGGTCGATGCCGAACGCGCCGACGCCGAAGGCCTTCAGCGACACGTGGGCGTTGATGTGGATGGCGAACCGGAACGGCGAGAGCTGGAAGAGCGCGTCGAAGCCGAGGTGGCCTTCGACGCGGAAGGCGCTGAATCCGAGCCGTAGTTCGGCTTGCGCTCCGAATTGGACGGTGTTGCTGGTGACGGCGAAGTAGCCGGCGACGCGGATGAGCTGGTTGCTGCGGTTGAGGATGTCGACGGAAAGCCGGTCGGGGACGGGGAAGGGGAGGGGTGGTGGCCGGTAGGCGGGGTGGAAGCCGCCGACGGTGAGGACGAGGTCGGGGTTGTCGCCCCAGGCGACGAGGACGCCCATGCCGCCGTCGATGGTCATGGTGAGAATGCGGGAGTCGAAGAGTTTCGCGAAGAACCACAGCCGGGACTTGTCGAGTTCGAGTGCGCCGACGAACTGGGCCTGCACGACGAGGAGCGGCTGGTCGGCGTTGGGGAGCGCGGCCTTGAGGACGCCGACGACGGCGATGTTGCCCGGGATTTCGATGATCACGCCGAGCGAGACGGTCACCAGGGTGGGTGTGCCCCAGCCGATCTTCGCCATCGGCCCGACGAGGAACGTGCCCTGTTCGGGCGGGAAGTACTTGGCCAGGTCCGACAGGATCCGCGGTGCGTTGGCGATGACGTCCTTCGGGAACGCGACGGACTCGATCGAGCCGGTGCGGACGCCTTCGACCAGCGCCTGCAGGTTCAGGCCGCGGTTGAGCCCGACGAGCCCGCCGACGGCCAGCAGCGTGAAACCCGCTCCCAGCTGCAGCCCGGTGCCGAACTCGGCGGTCAGCACGATCAGCAGCGAGAACCCCCGCGACCCGTCGGCCTGGCGGGTGGAGATCAGCCCGATCGCCTTGACCGCCACGAAGTCCGCCAGTTCCAGCTCCAGCGCGCCGGCGTACTCGCCGCGTTCGGCGTCGAAGGCGAGGAACCCGCCGCCGGAGACCACCCCCGCGTCCACGGCGAGCCCGACCCCGGCCGGCGGCGTCACGCGCAGCCCGACGTCGAACGGCCCGGCGTTGCCGTCGGCGAAGGTGACCGGTACCTCGACGCCGAACCCGTCGACGACGTAGGAAAACGGGCCGAACTTGCCGGAGAACGCGGCCTGCGCGCGGGTGGCCAGGGCCGTCGAGCCGGCTCTCACGGCCAGGGTCACCCGGTCGACGTGCGTGAACCCGAGGTCCACGTCCGGGGTGGCGGTGACTTCCAGCCCGGCCTGGGTGGCGAACCGCAGCCCTGAGCGGCTCGACCAGGCGAGCTCGGCGGGAATCGCCACCCGCAGTTCGGTGTCGCCCAGCAGGGCGGCCAGGAACCCGTCCGCCCCGGCCGCGGAGAGGACCAGCGCGAGGCCGTCGACGGCGGCGCGGAACCCCAGCTCGGGTTCGCCGGCCCGCACGTCGACAGCCGCTTCGAGGGTCGCCCCGGTCAGTTCGAGGCGGGTCTGCCCGGGCTGGCCGAACAACCGGACGGCGGTGTCCGGGGCGAACACGAGCGACACCCCGAAGCCGGCACTCGGCAGCGGCCGGCCGGGCGCACCCGGGTAGCGCACGCCGACGTCGCCCGGCCGTGCGAACACGGCGAGCTGCCGGCTCAAGTCCGTGCCGGCGCGCACGACGAGCGTCCAGTCGCGGCCGAGCGGCACGGCCGCGTCGGCGCCGTCCGGCACCCGCGGCAGCAGGATCATGCCCGGCGGCCCGGCACCGTCGGCCGGCAGCCCGGTCAGCTGCAGCCCGATCGGCGCCACCGTCCCGCCGGGCAGGGCGACCTCGCCGAGGAGCAAGGTCAGGCCCTGCGCGGCGATTTCGCCCAGTGGCTGCGACGCCTCCGCGTGCAGGGGAGCGACTTCGTCGTCGGACAGCTGGTCGAGCGTCACCGCCAGGCCGAGGCCCGCGACGAGCCCGGCGAGCAGTTCGGCGAGCTTGCCGAACGCCAGGTTCGGCGTGCCCCAGCCGTAAACCGCCGCGGGCACGAGCGACGGGTTCGTCAGGAGCGCGGGAATCCGGTCCCAGTCGAAGCGGACGCGCACGTGGTCGGCGCGGCCCGCCGCGGCCGGCTGGAACTCCGGCGCGATGATCCCGAGCGCCTCGAGCCCGGCGTACCAGCCGGGCGCCTCGGCCAGCAGCTGCCTGCCCAGCAGGTATTCGAAGAGCCGGCGGGCCAGCCCCGGGAGGAACACGCCGGGGTCGATCCCGGCCGGGGCCTCGGTCAACGCCGAGATCGCCCGGTAGACGTCCCCGGCTTTGCCCACGACGGCGAGGATTTCTTCGGCTCCTGCGCCGTCGGCGAGCAGTTCGAGCGCGTTGACGGCCTGGGTGACCGCGGTCGCGACGGCGGGGTAGGACGGCGGCAGGCCGGGTACCTGCCAGCCGATCTGCCGCATCAGCGTCGTGAAGGCCGCCGCGTCGGAGAAGGCGTCTTCGAGGGGCCGGACGGCTTCGACGAGGTGGTGGGCGATCAGGCCCAGGGTGCCGCGATCGCCGGTGGGCTCGGTCATCGCGCGCCCCGCTTCCCGTAGCGATCGCGGAAGTCCGCCTCCACCTCGCCGTGCAGGGTCGGGTCGGCGTTGTCGACGAAGGCGTAGCGGCAGACGATGCAGAAGTCCGACAGGTTCACGGTTTTCGTCCGCGGCTCCACGAAGAACTGGCGGTTCATGATGCAGTTGCCGGTCGGGCGGAAGATGCCGCAGTTGTGCTCGCTGCCGTTCTCGTACAGCCCGACGATCCGGAACGAGTCGCTCGGCGGCGTCGGCGCCCTGCGGTGCGGGAAGTTGGTCGCGAACGTCGGCCTCGGCAGCTGGACGTTGCCGCAGGGGCGGCCGCGATCGTCGGTCGGCCCGTCGGCTTCGCCCGCCAGCGGGTTGGCGTTCAACGGGTTCTGCGTGTCGGTGATGCGCTGCAGCACGTCCGGGTCGGCGAGGGTCAGCAGACCACCGAACTGGTTCGCCTTGAAGTCCGGGTCGGGCTTGCGGACGTAGGCCAGCAGGATGCTCCCGGCCGGGAACGCGGCGGGGTCGATGACCGCGCCGAACAGCGGCTCGACGAACACCCGGTCGGCTGCCTGGTCCACCGCGACGACCTTGCCGATCGAGGACGGCGCCCCGGCCGTGGCCAGCGGGCGGCGGCGGAACATCACGATGTCGTCGGTCCGCAGGCCGCTCGCCCTGGCGTTGACGAGGTCGACGGTGAGGCGGCCGCCGACCGCGGGCGTGAGCCCGTTCTTCAGCAGGCCGGCCCGGGCGATCCGCGGCCACTCGGCCCACTTGATCTTCCCGACGTCGATCGGCCCGTCCGGCGTCCCGTCGGCCGAGAGCGACGCCCGGTCCTGGACGTTCGGGCCGGCCCGCACCTGGCGGATCTTGAGCGGCGTCGGCGCGGAGGTCCGGCCGCCGTACTCGTCGGCGAGACCGCCGAAGGCGTGCCCCAGCTCGTGGGCGAGGGTCAGCCACACCGCGTAGAAGACGTCCGTGGGGATGTCGTCCGGCTTCAGGTCGAACCCGTTGCCCCGGTCGTTCGGCCGCACCTGGTGGAACGGGCGGTCGGCCAGGCTGACCCCGACGGTGATGCCGGTCGAGGTGTCGCTCACCTTGCGGCGGGCGGAAAGCCCGGCGCGCCGGGAAGACCGGCAGAGCACGATCACCCGGTCCCGGTCCTTGCCGGTCGACCAGAGCCCGGCGGGCAGGACCTCGTCGTTCTCGCCTCTGAGGGCGTCGAGGAACTTGTTGAAGTCGTTGTCGGAGATCCGGCGCGGGTTCGTCGAGACGTACTGCTCGAGCAGGTTCGCGTCGGCCGAAGGGCGCTCGCTGAAGGCCATGTGGAACGCGGTGTCGCGCTCGTTGAGGAGCAGCCGGTCGTTGAGCGCGACCCACGCGGCGAAGTTCGGCCGCAGCAGGTCCGCGGTGATCGAGTCGCCGTAGACGCCCTGCAGGAAGCCGATCTTGCTCTCGACGGTGGTGCCGGCCGGGTAGTCGGCGGGGTTCGGCAGGCCGATGGCGTTGACGACGTCGGCGAGCGACCAGCCGGCCGCCGGGCGGGACACGCTCGGCAGGGGCAGCGGCAGCGCCGTCGCCGGCAGTTGCCCGGGGGCCGGGCTCGGGTCGAGCTCGTCGAGCACCGTGACACCCGCGTCGGGCGAGGGCACCCAGCCCCGCCAGTAGTTGACCCGGCCGGTGAAGGCGGCGAACGGCCGGGCGTGGGCCCGGGTTTCCAGCCGGTCCTTGAGGATCCCGACGATCCGGTTGTACTGCGCCCGGTCGGTTTCGGTGTCCTGGAAGCCGTCGGGCAGGAAGAGGAAGTTCGGCACGGTGTCGACCTGCTTCACGCCGGGGCCGCCGAGGTGCGCGAGCTTCACGTGGGTGGACCAGGACGGGCCGCTGACGGCGGTACCGTCGGCGTGCAGCGCGCCGGTCGTGGCCGTCACCCTGGTGTCCGGGCCGGACTCGGCCGGCGCGGTGAGCACCCCGGTCCGGGCGTCGACGGTGATCGGGCCGCCGGTCGCCGTCCAGGCGAGCGCGGCGGTCGTCGTGTGCGCGAGGTGGACGTAGGTGAGCTCGTTCGCGGCCGGCGTCCGGAACGGCGACCAGTTGGTGATGTCGCCGATGACGCCGTCGCTGACCACCACGTTCCCGTCGAGGACCTGGTCGAACAGGGCGAGCACGGACAACCGCGCCTGGCCGGACCCCTGCCGCACGGTCAGGCGCGCCGGGGTGAGCCACAGGGAGGAGAGCTTCTCGTGCACGTGGATCCGGATCCGGGTGGTGATCGCCGGGTCCTGGTCCAGCGAGACCTTGAGGAGGAACGAATGCCCGCGCAGCGCGGCCGCCTTCACGGTGACCTCGCCGGCGGCCGTCAGCTCGAGACCGTGGTCGTCGCCGACCTTCAGCTGTGGCGTGAAGGTCACCGAGGCACTCGCCGGCAAGGGCTGGTCCGGCGTGAGCGTCTCCCCGGTGAGGTCGTCGACGCGCAGCAGCCGCACCAGTTCCGGCGACGCGAGGCCGGGCACGAGGTGCAGATCGGTGCCGGCGCTGTCCGCCCACTTCAACCGGACGATGCTCATGCGGTGTCCCCCCAGCGTTCGCTCCCGGGACCGAGGGTCGCAGCGACCGTCGACAGTTCGTCGACAATCCGTCGACACCTTGAGGACTGCGGGCGTGCGAGCCCGGTTTGCCGGGATCGGGCGGTTCGCCGGCCAGGCGGTTTCGACCACGGTCGAAACCGTTGTCGTCCGGGGGCGGGGCTCTCAGAATTCAGCGCGCCGGATGCTCGGCGATCGTTGTTTCCTGATCCGGCGGGTTACGTCGCCGGCGAGCCTTGGGGGGATCCGGGTGGCGAAAGCCGGGCGTGGTTTCAAGCTGAGATCGAAGGTCATCACCGTGCTCGTCGCGTCCGCGATGGCGCTCGGCGTTGCCGAAGGGCCGGCCGTCGCGGCGCCCGCGGCCGTGCCTTCCGCCGTGCCGGATGCCGCTCCGGACGAGGCGACCGCGCTGAAGTTCGCGCAGCAGGGGCACAAGACCGTCAAGGTCGACAACGACACCACCGAGGCCGCCGAGACCGTGGCCAACCGGGACGGCACCCTCACCCGGACCCAGCACACCAAGCCCGTGCGCGTCCACGGCCCCGGGGGCGCGTGGGTCCCGCCGGACCCGACGCTCGCCGCCAAGGGAACCGTCCTCGCTCCGAAGGCCGCCGCGACCGGGATCACCCTGTCGAACGGCGGCGACCAGCCGCTGCTGAAGCTCGCCGCGAACGGGGTCACGACCGGCCTGAGCTGGCCGGGGCCGCTGCCCGAGCCCGTCGTCACCGGCAGCACCGCGACCTACCCCGAAGTGCGGCCCGGGATCGACCTGAAGGTCGAGGTCGACGCGGAGGTCGCGCACGAGGTCCTCGTCGTCAAGACGCCGGAAGCGGCCCGGGACGCGGCCACCTTCAAGCTCGGTGTGCCCGTCACCGGCGGAAAGCTGAGCATGGACGCCGACGGCACCCTGCACGTGCGGGACGCCAAGGGCGCCGACGTCTACACCGCCCCGCCCGCGACCATGTGGGACTCCTCGGGCTACACGCCCGGCGACCGGGACTTCGTCATGGGTGCCGACCCGGGCGGCCGGACGGCGAAGGTCGGGGAGCGGCTCGACGGCACCACGCTCACGCTGACTCCCGACGCCGCGTTGCTCCACGACAACAAGGCCAGCTTCCCGCTCTACGTCGACCCGCAGTGGACCCCGCCGAACTGCGTCTGCACCCGGGACCACTACCTCGTGCAGTACGCGTGCGGGCCGGGCAAGACGCCGGGCGACACCAAGTGGGACAGCGACGACTTCCTGCGCACCGGGTTCATCGTCGACAGCACGTCTTCGTGCTCGGGGCACCAGGTGACGACCCGGTCGTACGTGCAGCTGAGCATGGCCGGGCTGGCCGGGAAGCAGATCTACGGCGCCGAGGTGGACCTCGGCGTGGTCAGCGCGATCAACTGCGCCACCAAGGACGTCCTGCTCATGTCCGGCGCCATCAACGGGCCGACGTCGTTCGGCAACGGGCCGCCGTCGATCTCCAACATCGCCGAGATCAACCAGTGCGGCGCCGTCGGCTACAACGTCACCGGCGTGATCGACGACCTGGCGCACAACGGCTTCCACCCGACGTTCACCTTCGGCCTGCTCTCACCCAACGAGAACGACCAGAACACCTGGAAGCGCTTCTCGCGCGACGTCGGTTTCAGCGTCACCTACAACTCCGTGCCGAACACGCCGCAGAACCTCCAGCTGTGGAACGGCACCCACGCCTACCCGTGCGTGCAGGGGCCGGACCGGCCCGCCGTCGGCCCGACCAGCACCGGCTACACCCTGCGTGCCAACGTGTCCGACCCCGACGGCGGCCAGCTGTACGCGGGGTTCCGGATCTACGACAGCCCGGGCACGCCGCCGGTCGTCTGGGACGGCAACGAGACCGGCGTCGACAACGTCCTCAGCGACGGCGATCCCAGCCACCTCAACGCCGTGGTCACCGCGCCGCCGACCGAGCTGAACCAGGACGGTCACGTCTACTCCTACGACGTCCACGTCTTCGACGGCAAGGAAACGACGTGGGTGCCGCCGTGCGAGGTCGAGCTCGAACTGACCCCGCCGAACGCGCCGGGCGTGACGTCGCAGGTCTACCCGGCGGGCACGTTCGGCGGCGGTCCCGGCCGCGCCGGCGACTTCACGTTCACCGCGGCCCCGGCCACCTCGAAGGTGGACCACTACGTGTGGCGGATGGACAACACGGCGCTCCCGTCGTGCGACGGCAAGGAGCCGGGCACCGTGAAACCGGCCGCGCCGGACGGTCCGGCGACCACCGCGATCGCACCGGCCACCAAGGGCCCGCACGTGGTGAGCACGTGGACCTGCAACCGGGCGGGCACCCCGTCCGCCCGGACCGACTACCAGTTCGACGTCAAGGACGCCTCGCCGCCGGCCGCCGCCTGGCAGCTCGAAGGGGACGGTGCTTCGCAGAACCCGAGCCTGCGCTACGTGGGCCAGGGCGCCGGAAACTACACCGCGGGCAAGCTCGGCCAGGCCGTCACCCTGACCGGCCAGGCCGGCGACCTCTTCGCCACCGAAGGTCACGTCTTCGACACCGGCGCGTCCTACACCGTGTCCGGGTGGGCCGATCTGTCCACTTCGGATGGCACGAGCGTCATCGCGTCCCAGGACGGCAGCCAGAACAGCGCGTTCGGCCTGCTCGCCGAGGGCGGCCACTGGAAGTTCGCGCTGACCGGCGGGGACGGCGCCGACCCGGCCATCGCCGCGGCGGTGTCCACCAGCGCGGCGGTCAGCGGCACGTGGACGTACCTGACCGGCGTCTACGACGGCACCGCGAAGACCGCGACGCTGTACGTCAACGGCAAGGCGGAGGCGACCGTCCCGGCGACCGGCTGGAGCAGCACCGGCCAGTTCGTCCTCGGCGGCGCGAAGAACGCGGGCCAGCGGATCTCCCTGTTCCGCGGCGCGATCGACGAGGTGGCGGTCTACGACCACCACGCGCTCACCGCGGCCGAAGTGTCCACTTTGTACGCGAACCAGGGGGTCCCGTCCGGCGCGACCCGCGAGTACAAGCTGGACGGCGACCCCACCGACGCGACCGGCAACGACAGCAAGCTGGTGCTCCCGCCGACGGGCGTCTCCTTCGGCCCCGGCTACAGCGACTCGGCCGGCCAGTCCGCCACCGACTCGTCCACCGGCCACGGCGAAGGCCAGGGCCTGGTGCTCACCGGTTCCGGCATGGCCGAGACGGCGAACCCGGTCGTCGACACCACGCAGAGCTTCACCGTGTCGGCGTGGGCGAAGCTGTCGGACAAGAACGCGTTCTACGCGGTCGCCGGTCAGTCCGGGAGCAACGAAACCGCGTTCCAGCTCCGCTACGACAAGAACGTCGACCGCTGGATCATGGGCCTGTCCGCCGCCGACCACGGCGACGACGGCTACACCTGGGCCATCGGGAAGACGGTGCCGGCGGCCGGGATCTGGACGCACCTCACCGGCGTCTACGACCGGGCGTCGGGACAGATCTCCTTGTACGTCAACGGTGTCCTGGACGGCCAGGTGGCGGTCACGGCGGACCGGACGTGGAACGCGCCGGGCGGGTTCAGCGTCGGCGGGGTCCGCGCGCTCGGCGGGAACGCGTACTTCTTCAAGGGCAGCATCGACCAGGTCCAGGTGTGGTCGCGGGCGCTGCCGGCGGCCGAGGTGACCGGGCTGGCCAACACCGCGGTGCTCCGGGCGGACTACCAGCTCGCCGGGGACACCAAGGACGGTGTCACCGGCGCCACGGCGACCCCGTCCGGCGGCGTGAGCCTGGCCACCGGTGTGGCCCGGTTCGACAACTCCTCGACCGGCCAGATCGAAGGGCCGCGGCCGCAGGACTTCCGCGGTGACCGCAGTTTCAGCGTCGAAGCCTGGGTCAAGCACGCGTGGACGGCCGCCGACGTCGCGGCGGCCAAGGCGAACGATCCGAAGAACACCACCGGCGCCGACCCGTACGCCCGGGCGGCCGTCGGCCTGAACGGTCCCCAGTTCTCGCCGTTCCTGCTCGGCTACCGGGGCGAGCAGGACGGCCAAGGCGGCTGGCACGGGCAGTGGAGCTGGCTGCTCACCAACTCCTCGAGCAACTCCACGCAGCAGGCCGGCTGGACCGCGCTGACCCCGGGCACGGCCGACGACAACACCTGGACCCATCTCACCGGCACCTACGACGCGACCACCGGGAAGACCTGTCTGCACGCCGCCACCGACACCCGGGTGCTCCAGGACGCGTGCCTGGACGGGGCCGTCGGCTGGAACGGTGCCGACGCCCTGGCCGACCTGTTCGTCGGCCGCGGCGTCTGGACCGGCGTCCGCAGCGACCCGTGGTACGGCGACCTGCGCGGCGTGCGCGTCTACAGCGGCGTGCTGGACACGCAGCAGATCAACGTCGACGCCATCCTCGACCACCCCTGAGCACCCCCATCGAATCCCGGGCAGGCCACTGATGAACGCTGGTGTCGGATCCGGCCGGATCCGCAGAGCCCTCTCGCTGTCGGTCGTCGCGACGTTGTTCTTCTCCGGAACGACCGCGACCGCCGCACCGCCGAAGAACACCTGGAAGCTGACCGGCGAGCAGAAGGTCGCGAGCGCCCCGGTGCGCCCGGCGCCGCCCGCCGCGGCCCCGGCTCCGGTCAAGCACGAGCCGACGCCGCTGCCGACGCCCGTGTGGCCCGCCGCGTCCGAGTCGGACGTGACGATGTCCGCCGCGCCGGCGCAGGCGAACCGGCCGGACGGGCCGGCGGTGCAGGCCGCGGCGGGCGGCGGCCCGGTCCACATCGGATTCGCGCACGCCGCGTCGGCCAGGGCGGCGACGGCCAGCGTGGTGCCCCAGGCCGACGTCCGGGTCGCGGACCGGACCGTGCCGGACGCACTCGGCCTGCACGGCGTGGTGTTCTCGGTGACCGGCGGCCCGGCCGGGACCCTCCACATCGGACTCGACTACGGCGGCTTCGGCAGCGCGTTCGGCGGCGGCTGGGCCGACCGGCTGCACCTGGTCGAGCTGCCGGCATGTGCGCTGACGACGCCGGCCAAGGCCGAGTGCCGCAAGCAGGCGCCCGTCGCGGCGCCGGCCAACGACGTGAAGGCCCGGCAAGTCACGGGGGACACGGCGTTCACCGCGAACAGCACGCACGTGTTCGCCGCGACCGGCTCGGGCTCGGGCTCCGGCGGCGACACGACGGCGCAGCCGCTGTCGCCCGCGGGGTCGTGGCAGGGTGGCGACGGTTCGGGCGGCTTCGCGTACAGCTACCCGATCACGGTGCCCAAGGCACCCGGTGGCGCCGCGCCGAACCTCTCGCTGGCGTACTCGTCCGCGGGCCTGGACGGCATGACGTCGGGGACGAACAACCAGGGCTCGCAGGTCGGTGACGGCTGGGACTTCACCCCCGGCGGGTACGTCGAGCGGCACTACTGGACCTGCTCCGAGGACCCGGCGACCGCGACCAGCAACGCCAAGGAGAAGACCGGCGACCAGTGCTGGGGCCCGGACAACGCCACGCTCGTGCTGGGCGGTCATTCGACCGAGCTGATCCAGGTCGACGCCACGCACTGGAAGCCGGCGAACGACGACGGGTCCACCGTCGAACGGCTCGTCGCCGACCCGAAGAACCCGTACACCAGTGAATACTGGAAGGTCACCGCCGCCGACGGCACCCAGTACTACCTCGGGCTGAACCACCTGCCGGGCTGGACTCCGGGCCAGCCGGAGACGCAGTCCACGTGGACCGTGCCGGTCTTCGGGAACAACCCCGAGGACCCGTGCTACAAGGCCGGGGACTTCGCGGGCTCGATGTGCGTGCAGCCGTGGCGGTGGAACCTCGACTACGTCGTCGACCCGCACGGCAACGCCGGCTCGTACTACTACCAGCCGGAGTTCAACTACTACGGGCTGAACAAGAACATCACCACGCCCGGCGTGCAGTACACCGCCGGCGGCTACGCGCTGCGCATGGAATACGGCCTCCGCCTGACCGAGGACACCGCGGGCAACCCGACGGTCTACGGTTCCGCGCCGACCAACCGCGTCGTCTTCACCGCCGACTTCCGGTGCACCGCGACGGCCGGCTACGACTGCAAGAACCCGCCGACGTCGGACCTGGGCCACGCCGGGAACTGGCCGGACACCCCGGTCGACGAGATCTGCACCGCGGACAAGGCGTGCCTCTACGGGTCGCCGTCCTTCTTCACGACTCACAAGCTGGCGTCGATCGAAGCCCAGTACAACAACGGCGGCAAGTTCACCGACCTGGACAAGTGGGACCTCACGCAGTCCTTCCGGCCCACGGGTGACGCGCTCGCCGAACCGATGTGGCTCGACGGCGTCCAGCACACCGGCTACGGCACCGACGGCTCGGCCATCACCCTGCCGCCCACGACGTTCCAGCCGCAGTCCTACGCCAACCGCGTCGACACCGTGGGCGACAAGTACGCCCCGCTCAAGCGCAACCGGCTCGTCGAGATCGACAACGAGACCGGCGGCAAGACCGGCATCGCCTACACCAGCGAAGTCGACACGCAGCCGGGCGGCTGTGTCGTGGGCACCGTGCCGAAGTCGCCGGACACCGACACACAGCGCTGCTTCGCGGCGTGGTGGACCCCGAGCGGCGCCACCGACCCGATCCTGGACTGGTTCCGCAAGTACCTGGTCACCGACGTGACCGAGTACGACAACACGGGTGGCTCGGCCCCGGTCGTCACCCACTACGACTACCTCGGGGACGCGGCCTGGCACCACGACGAAGGCCAGTTCACCCCGCCGAAGCGCCAGACGTGGGGTCAGTGGCGCGGCTACAACGTCGTCCGGACGACGGTCGGCGACCCGAAGCTGGCCACGACGGTCACCGAGTCCCTGTTCATGCGCGGTATGGACGGCGACGTACTGCCGGGCAACGGCGTGCGGCACGCGTCCGTCACCGACTCCGACGGCACGGCCCTGACCGACCAGGACGCCCTTGCCGGGTTCACCAGGGAGACCCGGGAGTACCTGCCGGGAACGACCACTGTGGACACTTCGTCGATCAGTGACCCGTGGCTGAAGGGCCCCAACGCGACCAGTGCCGACGGCACGCTGAAGGCCTACCAGGTCGACGTCGCGGCGACCAAGGGCAAGGCGCTCCTGGCCGACGGCAGGACCTACCGCCGCACCCAGGTGAACAAGACCTACGACGACAACGGTCACGTCACCCGGCTCGAAGACCTCGGCGACCTCGCGGACGCGACCGACGACAGCTGCACCAAGACGACGTACGCACCGGGAACGAACGGCATCACCAGCCTGGCCCAGGAGACGGTGATGTTCACCGGCACCTGCGCGGGCGAGCAGACGGCCGGGAACAGCGTCACCGACGTCCAGGTGTCCTACGACCACCACGCCTTCGGGGACGCGCCGACCGCGGGGGACATCACCGAGCAGGACACGCTCGACACGTGGGACGGCACGGGTAAGCACTTCGTCCCCACGTCCAAAGTGGACTATGACGCGCTCGGCAGGCAGACGAAGTCGACCGACGTCTACGGGCACGAGTCGGCGACCGGGTTCGCGGCGTCGGCGAGCGGGGTGGTCACCGGCACCACGCAGAAGAACCCCAAGGGCTGGGTGACCGGCACGACGGTGGACCCGCGCGGGAACCCGACGGCCGAGGTCGACCCCAACGGCGTCCACACGGACATCACGTACGACGCGCTGGGCCGCAAGACCGCGGTGTGGAACCCGGGCCGCAGCAAGGCCGCGGGCGACTCGCCCACCGCCAAGTTCGGGTACACCGAAAGCCAGACCACGCCGACCACGGTCGTGACGAGCACCCTGCGGGACGACGGCTCGTACACCGACAGCTACGCCCTGTTCGACGGCCTCGGCCGCGCCCGGCAGACCCAGACACCCGCCGAGGGCGGCGGCCGGGTCGTCGCGGACACCCTGTACGACGCCCGCGGCCTCGCCTTCAAGACGAACAACAGCTACTTCAACGCGGACTCCGGCCCGTCCGGCACGCTGGTCACGATCGCCGACGCGAACGTGCCGAACCAGACCGTCGTCCAGTTCGACTGGCGGTCCCGGCCGACGGCGTCGATCGTGTACTCGAAGAGCGCCGAGCAGTACCGCACGACGACGCTGTACGAAGGCGCCGACCGGACCACGACGATCCCGCCGCCGGGCGGCAGCCCGGAGACGGTGATCACCGACGTCGCCGGCCAGACCAAGCAGCTGCTGCAGTACAGCAACGGCTACACCCCCGGCGGCGCCAACCCGGCCGACACCACCACCTACACCTACAACGGGGCCGGCGCCGAGACGTCCCGCACGGACTCGGCGGGCAACGTCTGGACCACCGGCTACGACCTGCGCGGCCGCAGGACCAGCCAGTCCGACCCGGACAACGGGACCTCCACCTTCGGCTACGACCAGGGCAACCAGGTCACGTCCACGACGGACGCCCGGGGCCGCAAGCTGTTCTCCTCCTACGACGAACTGGGCCGCCGGACGCAGGAGAACGCGGACGCACCGGCGCCGGGCGGGACCAAGCTGGCGACGTGGACGTTCGACACCCTCCCGAACGGCCTCGGCCTGCCGGCCGGCTCGACCCGCTGGGTCGGCGCGGACGCCTACACCGAGCGGGTCGCGGCCTACGACGGGTTCGGCCGGCCGACGTCGCTGGCCGTCGACGTCCCGGCGGCCGAGGGCAAGCTGGCGGGGACCTACCAGTTCACCACCAAGTACAACCCGACCGGTTCCGTCGCCTCGACGACGAGCCCGGCCGCGGGCAACGTCGACGCCGAGACGATCATCCACACCTACGACGGCCTCGGCCTGCCCGCGACCACGTACGCGATCGACAACAAGCTCGGCACGACGACGCCCCTGGCGTCCAAAACGGACTACGACTCGTTCAACGCGCTGTCCGGGCTGCAGCTGGACGGGGAGAAGTCCGCGACGAACGTCGGCATGGTCCAGACCTACGACCAGGTGACCCGCCGGCCGCAGACGACCACGGTCACCCGCGCCACGCAGGTGAACGCGGAGCTGACCAAGCGGACCTACAGCTACGACCCGGCCGGCAACGTCACGAAGATCGCCGACACCCCGTCCGGCGGTGCCTCGGACGTCCAGTGCTTCGCCTACGACTACCTGCAGCGGACGACCGACGCATGGACGCCGGCATCGGACGGCCAGGGCTGCACGGTGCCGCGGTCGACGGGCGAGCTCGGCGGCGCCGCGCCGTACTGGCAGACCTACTCCTACGACAAGACGGGCAACCGGAAGCAGGAGGTCGACCACCAGCCGGGCGGGCCGGTCACCAGCGACTACACCTACCCGGACCCGGGGGCCGGTGCGGTGCGCCCGCACGCGGTCCGGAAGGTGGACGTCAGCGGACCGACCGGGACGTCGTCGAACACCTACGGGTACTTCCCGGACGGTTCCACGCAGACCCGCGACGTCGGCGGGAACGCCCAAGCCTTCGAGTACGACTACGAAGGCCACGCGATCTCGGCGACGGACAAGTCCGGCACCAGCACGTACGTCTACGACGCCGGGGGCAACCGCCTCGTCACGCACGACCCGACCGGAGCCACCCTGACGGTCGGCGACCTCCAGCTGTTCCAGGCGGCGGGCACCAGCGGCGTCACCGCGACCCGGTTCTACGAGCACGGCGGCACCAAGATCGCGGAACGGGTGGGGTCGACCGGCATCAAGTGGATGCTGAGCGACCTGCACGGCACCGACACGCTGTCGATCACGCAAGGCACGCTGAGCGCCACCACGCGGTACAGCGACCCGTTCGGCAACCCGCGCGGGCAGACCCCGGGGAGCTGGCCGGACAAGCACGGCTTCGTCGGCGGCCAGCAGCAGACGACCGGGCTGACCCAGCTCGGCGCCCGCGACTACGACCCGGCGATCGGCAAGTTCACCACGACGGACCCGGTGATCGAGAAGGGCGAGCCCCAGCAGTGGAACGCGTACTCGTACGCGAACAACGCCCCGGCGACCGAGTCGGACCCGGCCGGCACCGACTACTGCTACAACTTCGGCAGCGACGGCAGGCACTGCAGAAAGGACGCGCCCAAGGGCCCGTCGGGCGGCGCGTCCCCACCCGACAACAAGACGAGCTCCGCCGGGCAGAAGGCACGCGACAACTACGAAGCGGCACACGGTCTCGACAAGGCGTCCCTGGAGAAGGCGTACTCGCTCAAGAACGAGTCGATGTGGCAGGTCTTCATCGGCGCGGCGGGCGAGGTGGTCAAGAGCCTGATCGGCTGGGACGACATCCAGGCGTGCGTGACCGAAGGCAACATCGGCTCCTGCGCGATGACGGTCGCCACGCTGATCCCCTGGGGCAAGGTCCTCAAAGCGGGCGAGATCATCGAGTCCTTCTGGAAGGGCGCCCGAGCCCTGATCACGTTCGGCAAGGACGTGGAGAAGGCGGAGAAGGTCATCGCCGACTCCGAACGCATCATGGTGGACGCGGAGAAGGCGGCCAAGGAAGCAGAAGACGCGGTCGCGGCGGAGGAGAGACAGGCGGCGTCGGAGGCCGAGCACGCCGCTGAGGACGCGAAGTCCAGCGGTACCTCGGAAAGCAGCGAGGCCGGCACGTCTCCCGGGTGCAACAGCTTCCCCGCGGGAACCCTGGTGCGGCTTTCGAACGGCACGTCGAAGCCGATCGACCAGCTCCAGAACGGCGACACCGTGCTTTCGACCGACACGGAGTCGGGCACGACGCAGCCCCACGCGGTGGTCGGCACGATCGTCCACACCGACGAAGACCAGCGCACGCAGGTGACAACGCCGTCCGGCTCGTTGACGGCGACGGACTGGCACCTCGTCTGGGTGGACGAGGTCGGCGGCTGGGTGCAGATCCGGTCGGTCGTGCCGGGGGAGCACCTACACTCGCCGGATGGTCACGAGGTGGTGGTCACCGGAGTCCGGCACTTCAGCCAGGCCAACCCGGTGTACGACATCACGGTCGACGCGGTCCACACCTTCTACGTGCTGGCGGGGTCGGCTCCGGTTCTGGTCCACAACTGCAACGTCGCGAGCGGTGACCACCTTCAGCCGACACCCGCCGAGGCGCAAGAGATCGTTCAGAACGCACCTCGCGGAAGCACTGCGGCGGTCAAGCTCGACCCCTACCATCGCGCCGCGGCGTGGATGCAGGACCAGATCGCCGAGCACGGCACCGTCTGGCGTGAGGTGGGTCGGGATCGGCGGAAGCCGTTCAACGCACTGCACGTTACGGTCCCGGGGGAGGTGAATGACCGGGCAGGAGTATTTCATTGGATCGTCGACTACACGGGAACCCTGGTTCACGAGGCGTTCGAGTTGCGCAAATAGCGGTCAAGGGACAGTCGATGCGAGAGGTCTGGGAGAAGCTCGCCCCGGAGGTGTTTTTTGAGTTCGGTTTCCCGTACCCGGGGGAGCTGTCCTATGGGTGGCGTACTGGCTTGGTGAACACCGGCGAGCTCATGCGAGTTGTCGACGGTATGGCGCGGCGACGTCTGCCGTTGGTGCCCGAGGAGTCCGAGATTTCGTTGCTGCTCTCCGCAGATGTCGATTCCGCCAGGCACTTTGCCGACGAACTGCGGGCGTACGAGAACGCCGGGTCGGCCGGTGTTTGGCAGTACTACGTCACGGCCGTCATCCGGGATGCGGTGACGGATTTGCCGACACGGTTCGATCTTTTGGACTCTGTGTGGGCGGATCTCGGGTATCCGGAGGAAATGCGGAGGGTGGTCTACCCGGAAGACGGTGTGCCGTCGCACCTGGACGTGAGTGCGGGTAATGAGGCACTTGCCCAGTTCATGGATTCATGGCAGAAGAAGTTGAGCAAGAGAATCGCGGACCATCGAACGTTTCGTCCGCCGGATCGCGAAGGTTGATCCGGTCGGCGGCGACCTGGCCCTCAAGTCGGGCCAACGCCGCGCGCTCGGCGAAACGCGAGTGGGTCACATCGCCGAGGTCCGCGACTCGCGGGGCGGCCTGCTGAGCCTGGAGCCTCGAGTTCGAGCGAGCGCTTCGGCCAAGAGGGGAAGATCCTGGCGCCGTCAAGTCCGTGATGGCCGGGCTTCCCCTCGAACACCTCTTCGTATACATTGCATACAAGCGAGGAGGCAGCCAGGTGAACCCGGTGTACGACGAGGTTCGCGGCCTGATCGTGCTGGGGACCTACCCGGCCGGGCAGCCCGTGACCGAGCAGGAACTCTGCGACCGGCTGGGCGTCAGCCGCACTCCTGTGCGCGAGGCGCTGCGCCGGCTCGAGAGCGACGGTCTCGTCCAACCGGCCCGGCGTGGCGTCACAGTGGTCGAACTGGGCTCGAAAGCCTTACGAGACGCCTATCTCGTGCGCGCAGCACTGGAGGCGCTGACCGCCGAACTGGCCGCGGCCAGGCAGAGGGCGGGCGAACTGGCCCCGGCCGACCTGGCGCGGCTCGAGGGGCTCGCCGTCGAAGCGGACCGGGCGACCCGGAGCGGCGACCTCGCCGAAGGCGTCCGGCACAACAGAGCGTTCCACGGCCACATCGCGACACTCGCCGACAACCCGGCCGCCGCCGAGGCGCTCGACCGGCTCTGGGACCGGATCACCGTCTCCACCCGGGCGTCGCTGGCCGAGCCCGTGCGGACCGGCCAGGTCGATGACGAACACCGGCAGCTGCTGGCCGCCATCACCGAAGGACGGGCCGAAGACGCCGCCGCTCTCGCTCGGGCCCACGTCCTGGCCACGATGACCGCACTGGGAGGAACCGCGTCATGAGCAGGGAACACCACTACGCCGTGACCGTGCGCTGGACCGGCGAGACCACCGGCTACCGCACCTACGGCCGTGAGCACGACGTCGAGGCCGCCGGCAAGCCGACGCTCGCCGCGAGCGCCGATCCGGCGTTCCTCGGGGCGGCCGGCCGCTGGAACCCGGAAGACCTGCTGGTCGCCTCGCTTTCGCAGTGTCACATGCTGACTTACCTGTCGGTGTGCGCGCGGACGGGCGTGGTCGTGACCGGCTACGTCGACCACGCGAGCGGCGTCATGCGGGAAGACAGCGCCCACGGTGGCCGCTTCGCCGAAGTCGTCCTGCGGCTGGAGGTCACGGTCGCCGAGGCGGGCATGGTCGAGAAGGCGACCGCCCTGCACCGCGACGCCCATGAGCAGTGCTTCGTCGCGAACTCGGTGAACTTCCCGGTGCGGCACGTCCCGGTGGTGCGCTGACCCACCGATCGTGTACGCCGCTGTACACCACACCTACTGGCTGGTAGGTTACGGCGATCCGCGTGATCCACTTCATGATTCAAAGGGGAGTCATGATCCGTAACCACGTGCGCTTCACCGCGCTCGCCGCCGCACTCGCGCTGACCCTCGCCGCCGCGCCGGCGAGCCCGGCTGCCGCGTCGCCCGATTCCTTCTACTCCTACGACGGCAGCGCTCCGCTGTCGTCGTACGCACCCGGGACGGTCCTGAAGACCCGCACCCTGAGCTACCACGTCGTCGGCCTCTCGACGCCCGTGCAGGCCGTCCAGCTGCTCTACCGCACCACCGACGCGCAGGGCCGGCCGTCGGCCAACGTCACCTCGGTCGTCCGCAGCATCACCGGCGACCACACGAAAGCCGTGTCGTACCAGTCGGCCTACGACTCGCTCGACCCCGCCGACGCGCCGTCGCGGGCGATCGCCGGGGACGTCACCCTCGGCGGGCTGCTGCCCAACGGCGAATCGCTGCTGCTGCTCCCGTCGCTTTTGCTGGGCTACAACGTCGTCGTGCCCGACACCGAAGGGCAGACCGCGGACTTCGCCGCGGGCCCGGAGTACGGCACGACCACGCTCGACTCGATCCGGGCCGCGACGAGCTCGGCCGCGACGGGCATGACCGGCCACACCAAGTTCGGGCTCCTCGGCTACTCGGGCGGGGCCATCGCCACCGGCTGGGCGGCCGCGCTGGCGCCGAGCTACGCCCCGGACGTCAACGACGACCTCGTCGGCTTCACCGAAGGCGGCGTTCTCGTCGACCCCGCGCACAACCTGAAGTACGTCAGCGGCAGCCCGGTCTGGTCCGGCGTGATCCCGATGGCGCTGATCGGCGTCGCGCGCGGCTTCGGCATCGACCTGCGGCCGTACGCGAGCGAGTACGGGCTGAAGGTGCTCGACGAGCTGGAGCACGCGTCGATCGCCAACGCGCTCGGCCGCTACCCGGGGCTGACGTGGCAGAAGATCGCCAAGCCCGAGTACGCGAACCCGAACTCGGTGCCGCCGTTCGTCGAAGCGGTGAACAAGGTCAACATCGGGTCCGCGCCGACGCCGTCGGCGCCCGGGTTCATCGCCCAGGGCAACGCCGGGTTCCTCGAAGGCACCACGAGCAATCTGCCCGGTATCGGCACGGGCGACGGCGTGATGGTGGCCGGTGACGTGCGCGCGCTGGCCCGCCAGTACTGCGCCACCGGCAACGACTCGATCAAGTACACGCAGTACGACGCGCTCAGCCACGTCGGCGGCGCGGCGGCGTGGGCGCCCACCGCGATCGCCTGGCTGGCCGACCGGTTCGCGGGCAAGCCGGCGCCGTCGAGCTGCGGGCACATCCCGGCCGGGAACTCCCTCGCCCCGGAGCAGCCGGCCTGACCTCCCCGGCGGACCGGTCGTCCCGGCCGGTCCGCCGGGTACGGTGCCCCGGATGAGAACCCAGGACCGGCTGCCCAAGGGGCCGCACGGCCTCAGCCGGGAAGAGGTGGCCGGCGCGCAGCGCGCCCGGCTGGTCGACGCGGTGCTGGCCAACGTCGGCGAACGCGGCTACGCGGCCACGACGGTCGGCCACGTCACGGCGTCGGCGGGCGTGTCACGCACGTCGTTCTACGAGGAGTTCTCCGGCAAGGAGGACGCGTTCCTGGCCGCCTACCGCACGGTGACGGGGCGGTTCCTCGCCCAGGGCGTCGCGATCTCGGCCGAGGCGCCGACCCCGCTCGCCGCGGTCACCGCGTGCGGCGACTTCGTCGTCGGCTACGTGCGCCGACGTCCGGCAGCCGCCCGCGCGGTCCTGCTGGAGATCTACGCGGTGGGCGACGCGGGGCTGGAGGCACGCGAAGAGGTGTTGCGCGCCGGCGAAGCGGTGTTCGACCGGACGGCGGCGTGGCTGCGCACCACCGACCCGGAGGTGCCGCTTCCGCCGCCGTTCACCGCCCGCACCGTCGTCGCCGCGACGATCGAGCTGCTCACCCAGGCGATCTGGGCCGCCACCGACGAGGCGTACGACCGGGCCCGCGAAGCCATCCGGCACACCTGGCTGCTCGGCCTCTTCGGGCACCGGACCATCCCCGGCTGACGGTCAGCTGTACGCCTCGAACCGGGCGAGCTGCCCCGCCGGCCAGCCCGTGTTGCCCGTGCACGTGACGCGCAGGAACCGGCGGCTCGCCCCGGAAAGCGTGATGGTGACGCTGTTCCCGCGCGCCGGGTCGAAGACGTAGCCGGTCGAGGGGACCAGCGTGTCGAACGTCGTGCCGTCGGTGGAGCCGGACACGGTCAGCGTCTGCGTACGGGTGCCCCACGCGCTCGACGGCGGGACGGCCAGCACGATCCGCGACACCGCGGCCGCCGCGCCGAGGTCCACCTGGAGCCACTGCGGGAACGCGTTGTTCGCGCTTTCCCAGTAGCTGTCCGGGTTTCCGTCGACGGCGTTGGCCGCGCCGTAGTTCTGCGTGTGGCTGCTTTCGCCGACCGGACGGCCGCGTGCCAGGTCGGTCGAGCCGCCCGTGGTGAGCGTCGGCGAGGTCGGGCGGACCGCCGTCAGCGGGATCTGGCCCTTCAGCATGCGGCCGCCGTCCGCGGTGAGGCGGAGGTAGTAGTCGGACGAGCAGGCGACGCCGTCTTCGTCCAGCGCGAGCAGACCCGAGCCCACCGGGGTCATCGACGCGTTCTCCGCCGTCTTCGCGATCTGGTTGCCTTCGCCGTATTCGTCGAACATCGAGATGTAGATGCCCTGCGCGCCGACGCGGACCATGTTGTAGAACTGGCGCCACATGAAGTCGCCGTGGGCGCGCTGGCGGCCGGAGACGTCGCCCGGCAGGACGCACGGCTGGTAGTCGATGCCGTGGGCGGTGCAGTCCGCCTGGTCGGGGACGTTCAGGTTCTGGTACATCCAGTCCGAGCCCGCCACATCGCCGACGGCACCGACCATCCACGGCGAAATCATGTTGAACGAGCGGTAGACGTCGCCGAAGCCCGGCCGCGAGCCGCCGTCGCTCGTGCGCCATTCGCGGGGGACGCCGCCGATGACGTAGCAGCCCTGGCCCTTGAACCAGTTCACGACGTCGAGACACGTGTTCGCGTCCCACGGGTGGTTGCCGTCGTTGTAGCCGAAGCCCCAGATGCAGACGACCGGTTTGCCGTTCTGGCGCGCGTAGGCGGACGACGCCGTGTGCGCGGACATCTTCGCGGTCCAGTCGGCCTTCATCTCCGACTGCATGTTCGCCCAGCCCGTGGCGTCGTACATGATGTAGAACTTGCGGCCGTGCGCCTCGGCGGCGCTGCGGACCTTGGCCGCCATCGCGTCACGCGTCGGGCCTTCGCTGCTGTTGGGGTTGAAGCGCTGCAACGCGGCGGTGTCGCAGCCGTTCTGCTGCATCCACAGGAAGTGCGTGTCGACGGTCTGCTGGTCGTAGGACGAGAAGAGCGTCGCCGGCTGGCCGTTGCCGAAGTTGGCGTAGGCGGTCGGGTACGTGTGCGTGTACTCGCGCATGTCCGGCCAGGCCTTGATGACGTTGTTGGCCGGCGACGGCGTCCGGCCCCAGTCCTGGCTCCAGTGCCACCAGCCGTTGATCGGGGCGCCGTCGCCGGCGCAGGCGAACCAGCCCTGGTAGCCGACGGTGATCTTGCCGACGACGTCCCCGGGTGGACTGGCCGCGGCGGCCACCCGCGCGCCGGCGAGGGAAAGCGCTCCCCACGCCGAAGCGGCGGCGGCCGAACCGATGAACGTCCTGCGGGAGATTCCCATGCCGGGACTGTAGGCTCCGCGGCAAGAGGTGGCAAGAGTCGAACGACTTTCAGAAATTTACGTACAGAGTCGAGCAAGAATTGCCCGTCATGCGCGGTCGAAGTCGACGGCCTAAGCGGGCATGTCGTGGGTCGAGCAGTGGATCCCGCCACCGCCGGCGGCGATCCCGTCGATCGGGACCAGGACGACCTCGCGGCCCGGGAAGTGCTCGGCCAGGATGCCGCGGGCGCGGTCGTCGGCGGCCTCGTCGCCGAACTTGGGCAGGAACACGGCGCCGTTGGCGACGTAGAAGTTGGCGTAGGACGACACGAACGCCTCACCCCGGCCGGTGATCCGGTCCGGGTCCGGCTGCGGCAGGTCGACGACCTCGAGGCGCTGCCCGCCCGCGTCCGTCGCGGCGGCCAGCACGCCGCGGGCCTGGGCCGAGGCGCGTGACCAGACGTCTTCGGGTGCGCCCGGGAAAGGCTTGTCCAGCAGGACGACCCCGGGCGCGGTGTAGCGGACGAGGCAGTCGACGTGGGCGTCGGTGATGTCCTCGCCCTTGACGCCGGCGAGCCAGATCACCGTCGTGACGCCCAGCGTCTGCTTCAGCTCGGCTTCGACCCGCGCGCGGTCCTTGCCGGGGTTGCGGTTTTCGTTGACCAGCGAGCTTTCCGTGACCAGGAGGGTGCCCTGGCCGTCGGTTTCGAGCGCGCCGCCTTCGGCCACGAGCGGGGCGGCCAGCCGGGGCAGCCCGTACTTCTCCAGCACGGCCCGGGCGACCGCGCCGTCGCGGCGGTGCTGCTGCTTGCCGCCCCAGCCGTTGAAACCGAAGTCGACACCCGCGGGCTTCCCGGCGTCCCGGACGAAGACCGGGGCGGTGTCGCGGACCCACAGGTCGTCGACCGCGATCTCGGCCACTTCGACGTCCGGGCCGGCGGCTTCCTGGGCGGCGTCCCGGTTTTCGGGCCCGGCGAGGAGGACGACGTGTTCGTGCCCGGCGATCGCCCGGGCGAGCCGGGCGATGTCGGCCTGCACCGCGGGCAGGTCCGGACCCCAGATGCCGTCGGACGCCGGCCAGGCCATTAGCGTGCGGGCGTGGTTTTCCCACTCGGCACCGAAACTCCGCCCGGCGGCCGCGGTTTTGCCGCCGGCCACGGCGGTCTCGGGCGGTGTCTCCGTGCCGCACGCGGCGACGGTGAGCGCGGTGGCGCCGAGCCCGAGCGCGGCGGCGAGCGCGGTGCGGCGGGAAAGGGGTGCGTGCGTCATCGGGCGGACTCCTGCTTCGGCCGGGGTGCGGTGGACCCAGCCTGACACTGACTGAAAGTTCAGTCAAATCGGAACTGACGGAATTTTCAGTGAGGTGGGTGACAGGGTCAGCCGCCGAGTTCGGCGGTGACTGCGCCGAGGACCAGGCCACGGGCCCGGTGCAGGTCGAGGGTGCCGGAGAGCCAGCGTTCGGACAGGCCTTCGACCAGCGCGGTCAGCCGCTCGGCGACGTCGGCCGCGGGGCTGGGTGGACGGGCGGGGGTTGGTGCAGCGAGGCGGGAAGGGTGCGCGGTCTCACCCGTGGCGGCGGGGCCGGAGGCGTGTGCGGCGTTGCCTGGGGCGGCGGCGGTGGGGCTGGAGGGGCGCGCGGCCTCGCCTGGTGCGGCGGTGGGGTTGGAGGCGTGTGCGGCATTGCCCGGGGCGGTGGCCGTGGGGTGGGAAGGGTGCGCGGTCTCGCCCGGCGCGGCGGCAGGGCTGGAGGCGTGTGCGGCTTCGCCCGGTGCACCAACCGCCGCGGCAGCGCGCGCGGCCTCCACCAGCTCCGCGATCTCCTCCACCCAGATCCGGGTGGCTTCGGCGAGCCGCTCCCGCAAACCGTCCTCGAAGATCGCGCTGGCCCGCAGCTCGCCCCACGCCGTGCTGTTCTCGCGGATCTCCGGCAGGTCCTGCAACTCCAGCAACAGCCGCTGTTCCAGTGCGGTTCGCGCGTCCGGGGCCGTCGGCACGGTGTAGTTCCCGGCCCGGTCGTTGACGTGGTCCAGCGTCGCGCGCAGCAACCCGGCGCGGTCCTTGAAGTGGTAGTAGATCAGCCCGGTGGAGACGCCCGCCGCCGCCGCGACTTCCTCGACGCGCAGCCCCCGGACGCCACTGTGGGCGACCATGGTGACCGCGGCCCGGAGAATGCTCTCTCGCTTGCCCGCCACCTCGAACCCCCTTGACCGAAGCTTCAGTCAACACGGTAGCCGAGCGAGGAATGTCGTGCCCTGCCGGGCGTTCTCGCGGCGATCGTAGGGTGCGCGGCGCCTCGGGCCGGGGGCTGGCGGGCCTCCCGGGGCCAATGGACATCCGTTGCTCCCGGTCCCGCCGGATCGCGACAGCTGTCGGGCGACGGCGGGCCGCGGGCGCCGCACACTGGGATGCCGGGAGCACAGGGAGGACGAAGGCGATGAGCTCGGAAGTCAGCGCGGACGCCGTGGTGGTCGGCGCGGGCGTGATCGGATCGGCGATCGCGCTCGAACTGGCCAGGACGGCCCGCCGGGTGGTGGTCGTGGATCGCGCTAGCGGCGCCGGGCAGGGCTCGACGAGCGCGTCGAGTGCCGTGGTGCGGTACAACTTCTCGACACTGCCGGGGGTGGCCGCCGCCTGGGAGGCGCACTTCTGCTGGTCGGCGTGGGCCGACCACCTCGGCCACGACGTCGGGGACCTGGCCCGGTTCGAACGCAGCGGCCTGGTCATGCTCGACGTCGAGGCCGCGCCGCGGGCCGGCTGGCTGCCGCTGTTCGACGAAGTCGGCGTGCCGTACGAGGAGTGGGACAGCGCCACGCTCGCCGAGCGGGTGCCCGGCATCGATCCCGGCCGGTTCTGGCCGCCCCGGCGCATCGACGACGACGCGTTCTGGGCGGACGCCGCGGGCACCCTCGGCGGGGTCCACACCCCCGACGCGGGGTACGTCACCGACCCGCAGCTCGCGGCGCGGAACCTCGCGGACGCGGCGGCCGAGGAAGGCGCGTGGTTCCGGTTCCGCAGCACGGTGTCCGGTGTGGACGTTTCGGGCGGCCGGGTGACCGGTGTCGTGCTGGCCGACGGCACGAGGATCTTCGCGCCGGTCGTGGTCAACGCGGCGGGGCCGTGGTCGGGCAGGCTCAACGCGCTGGCCGGGGTCGGGGCGGACTTCACGATCGGCGTGCGGCCGCTGCGCCAGGAGGTCGCCCACGTGCTCGCGCCCGAGGGCTACCACCCGGCGGGCGGGGTCGGCCCGGCCGTGGCCGACATGGACCTGGGCACCTACTTCCGCGGCGAGGTCGGCGGCGGCCTGCTCGTCGGGGGCACCGAGCCGCCCTGCGACCCGCTGCACTGGCTCGACGACCCCGACGACGCCGGCGAGCACCCGACCATGGCCGTGTTCGAAGCCCAGGTCACCCGCGCCGCGCGGCGCCTGCCCGGGCTGCGGGTGCCGAACCGGGCGCGCGGGGTGGTCGGCGTGTACGACGCGGCCGACGACTGGACGCCGATCTACGACCGCACCGAGCTGCCGGGCTTCTACGTCGCGATGGGCACCAGCGGCAACCAGTTCAAGAACGCCCCGGTCGTCGGCAGGCTCATGACGACGCTGATCGAGCAGGTCGAAGCGGGCGTGGACCACGACGCCGACCCGGTGCGGTACAAGGGCGTCCACACCGGGCTGGAGATCGACCTCGGCGCGTTCTCCCGCAAACGCGAGCGCAACACCGGCAGCTCCGGCACGGTGATGGGCTGAGCGGTGCCCCCGGACGCGGGCTACGGTGGACGGCAGCCGCCGAGCGGAAGGGGTGCCGTGGCCGACCGCGACCTCCAGTCCATCGTGGACGAACTCGCCGAGCGCCTGCAGCGGTCGGTCGCGATCGACGACCCGGCCATCCGGCTGCTCGCGGCGAGCCGCCACTTCGGCGACGAGGACGCGTTGCGCGTCAGCTCGGTCCTCAACCGGGCCGTGGAGCCGGAGATCGTCGACCACATCCTCGCCCAGGGCATCAGCCGCTGGGTGACGCCCGGCGTGGTCGGCGTCGAGGGCGCGTGGTCGCGGCTGTGCGCGCCGGTGCGCTGCAACGGCATGCTGCTCGGCTACCTGTGGCTGATCGACAAGGACGGCGCGTTCACCGAAGCCGAGACGGCCGCCGCGGGCGAGGCGGCCGCCACCGCCGGCGCGATGCTGCTGCGCCGGCTGCTGCTGCACGAGCGGTCGAAGGCCCGGCAGGAAGGCATCCTGCGGGAGCTCGTCTCCGGCGACGCGGCGGTGCGCGCGCAGGCGATCGAAGACCTGCGCGCCGAGCAGCTCTTCGGGGACGAGAGCACGCACTTCACCGTGCTGGCCGTGCAGTGCCGGGCGGCCGCCGCACCGCAGGAGGTCGCGTTCGAGGCGGCGGTCGAGGACGGCGTCCGCGCGGTCGCCGACGACGTCGCCCTGATGGCGGCGAACCGGTCGCGCGCCTGGATCCTGCTCGTGCAACGGATCCCGCCGACCCGGGCCCTGGTCGACGCCGTCGCCGAGCGGATCACCGCCCGCTTCCGGCGCCTCGGGGACGAGAGCGCGCGGCCGGTGTTCGGGCTCGGTGGCACCGTGACCGCCCTCGGCGACGTCGTGGCGTCCTACCGGGAGGCGCTGCTGGCCGCCCGCGCGGCCCTGCTGCTGCCCGGCATCGGGTCGCTGGCCCGTTGGGGTGAGCTGGGGCCGTACGAACTCCTGCTGAAGCTGCCGCCGGAGGACCTGCTCACCGCCTCCCCGGTGCCGGCGCTCGCGGCGGTCGAGCAGGAGGACACCCACCACGTCCTGATCGGCACGCTCACGAGCTTCTTCGATCACGGCGGGAACATCCAGCGCACGGCCGACGCCCTGAGTGTCCACCGCGCCACGCTTTACCAGCGGCTCAAGCGGATCGAGCAGATCACCGGGTGCAGCCTCGACTCCGGCGACGACCGGCTCGTGCTGCACCTCGGGCTCAAGTTGCGGGTCCTCGCCGCCGCCTACCGCGACCACCTCGGCGGCTGAGCCGCGCGACGAACGTCGCCCCGGGCATCCGACCGGACACTCGCCACGACGCTGCCGAGCACCACCGCCGGAGACGAAGGGCGCGAGCCCGCGCCGGTGATCAGAGCGTCCCGGTGAGGGCCTGCAGGCCGAGGCTCGTCGCGGTGACGGCGATCCACAGCAGGCCGCCGAGCAGCAGCGGGCGGGCGCCGGCGCGGCGCATGTCGGCCAGGCGCAGGGAAAGCCCGATGCCGGCCAGGGCCGTCGTGATCAGGAAGGTGCCCAGCGCCGAGAGGACGGGGTGCCACGAGGCCGGGAAGAAGCCGAGGCTGTTGAGCGTCGCGGCGGCGAGGAAGCCGAGGAGGAAGAGCGGGACGACCCGGCGCCACGGCATCGCCGCGACGCTGAACCCGGCGCCGGTCTCGCGGCGGGCCTTCAGGAAGCCGAGCACGACGACGACCGGGATCAGGGTGAGCGTGCGGGTGAGCTTGACGACCAGGCCGTAGGAGCCGGCGTCGCCGCCGTAGGCGAAGGAGGCGGCGACGACCGACGAGGTGTCGTTGATCGCGGTGCCCGCCCACAGGCCGAAGGCGTGCGGGCTCATCCCGAGCAGGTGCCCGAGCGGCGGGAACAGCAGCACGGCGGCGATGTTGAAGGTGAAGATCGTGCCGATGGCGTAGGCGACTTCGGCCTGCTTCGGCCGGATGACCGCGGTGGTGGCGGCGATCGCGGACGCGCCGCAGATCCCGGTGCCGACGCCGATGAGCGTCTGCGTGTCGCCGCGGACGCCGAGCCACCGGCCGAGCAGCCACGCGCCGCCGAGCGCGACGGCGAGCGTGCCGAGCATGACCGGCAGCGAGCCGCCGCCGACGGCCAGCACCTGCCGCAGCGACAGGCCGGTGCCGAGCACCACGATCGAGGCCTGCAGCACGGGCTTCGCGGCCACGGCGTAGCCGGGCGCCCAGCGCTCGGCGCGCAGCCCCGGCACGACGGCCGCGGCCAGCGCGCCGAGCAGCGCCGCGAGGACCGGCCCGCCGACGACCGGGGCCAGCTCGCCCAGCGCGGTCGCGACCGCGGCGACGCCGACGGCGACCAGCAGGCCCGGCACCACGCCGCGGGGGCGCGGCGCGGGCGACGGCCGGTCGACGGGCGCGTTCTGGGTCGTGGTCACCGAAGCAGCCTCCGCGAAGAAATGTACGTACATTCAACTTAGAGGATGTCCGGACATTTGGCCATGGGTAGGGTCGGGCCGACACCCGGGAGGGACGCCATGCCACCGCGGACGCTCAGCCGGTCCGGCTCCGAGCCGCTCTGGCGCCAGCTGCAGCACGAGCTGCTGACCAGGCTCGACGCCGGCGAGTTCGCCGACCAGTTCCCGGGCGAGCTCGCGCTGGTCGAGGAGTACGGCGTGAGCCGGAGCACAGTGCGCCAGGCGCTGCGGCAGCTGCGCGCGGACGGCGTGATCGTCGCCGAGCGCGGCCGCCAGCCCCGCGTCGCGCCCCCGGCCGAAATCGCCCAGCCGATGGGCGCCCTGTACAGCCTGTTCGCGTCGGTGGAGGCGGCCGGCCTGACCCAGCGCAGCGTCGTCCGCGCGTTCGACGTCCGGGCCGACGCGCTGGTCGCCGAGCGGCTCGAGCTGGAGGCGTCGACGCCGCTGGTCTACCTCGAACGCCTGCGCCTGGCCGGCGACGAGCCCCTGGCCCTCGACCGCGTCTGGCTCCCGGCGGAAGTGGCGAAACCGGTGCTGCAAGCCGACTTCACGCACACCGGTCTGTACGCCGAGCTGGCCGCGCGCACCGGCGTCCGGCTGGACCACGGCCGGGAAGAGGTCCACGCGGTGATCCCGACGGCGGCCGAGCGCAGCCAGCTCGCCTGCGCGCACGACGTCGCGGCGTTCGCGATCAACCGCCTCAGCCACGCGCGCGGCCGCCCGGTGGAGTGGCGCCACACCTTGGTCCGCGGCGACCGCTACGCGCTGACGGCCGAGTTCTCGGCGTCGGGGTACCGGCTCATCGGCCGCGCCTGACCGTCAGCCCCGGGGACGATCGAGGGGCCGCTTGACGACGCCCAGCCCGCGCGCCATCGCCTCGGCCATCGAACCGGCGAGCGCTTCAGGCAGCACGTCGCGGCTCCACACCAGCCGGCACCGCCGTACCCCGTCGGCGAAGACCTGCATGACGGCGTGGTCGTGCTCCGGCCGCACACTCCCGCCGACGACCGAGTAGGCGATCCGGCGGAGGTCGTGGTCGACGCCGATCCGCCGTTCCCGCACGACGGTGCCGTCGGCGAAGGTGACCACCCGGCAATCGCCTTCGGCCCGCGTGCCCACCACGAACCCGGGCGCCATCCGGGAGGGTCCCGCGGCGAAGTCGCCGATCACCTCCCACACGTCCCCGGCAGCGGCTTCGATCACGGTTTCCCGGCTGATGAACGTCATCCGCACAGCCTGCCCGGACGCGGCGCCGGGGTCTTGAAGATCCTTGCGGTGGCTCAGCCGGGCTCGACCGCGAGGTCTCCGGGCGGGGCCCACAGCGGTGCCGCGTCCGCGCGGGCGGGGTGCAGCCACCGGTGCCGGCCCGCGGTTTCGCGGGCGGTCCGCAGGAACTCGCGGACCGTCTCCGGCTGCTCGCCCTCGCGCCAGGCCAGTGACCACGGGTAGACCGGCTGCAGCTCGCGTGGCCGGTGGACCGGGAGGCCGTGGTCGGCGAAGCGGCGTGCGTAGCTGTCGAACTCGAGCAGGTACGCGCTCTCGGGCGCGCGGGTCAGGGCCGCGTGGCAGTGGTCGAACGTGCCGGGGTTGCCCAGCCAGCGCAGGGCGAGGCCGGTGTGCTGCTCCAGCGAACTCAGGTAGTGGCCGTGCACGTTGTACAGGGCCGTGCCGGGCGCGTCCGCGAAGACCTCGAGGGGCCGTTCGTGGACCGACGCGGTCGGCCGGCGCGGGTCGCCGGGGCGGCCGACGAGCCAGAACGGCTCCAGCCGCAGCAGCTCGTGGTGCCAGCCGGCCGGGTGTTCGGCCCGCAACGCCGTGGTGACGCGCAGGATCGCGACGTCGAGGTGGTCCTCCAGCAGCGCGGCGAGCTGGCGGGCGCTGTCCATCTGGCTCTGCACCACCGGGACGCCGGGGTGCGCGGCGAGGAACGCGTCGGTGACGACGCGGCTGGTGTCCAGCTCGAAGATGTGGGCCACCCGCAGGCGGTTCGGCGCGGGTTCGCGCAGCATCTGGTCGGCGGTGGCCAGCAGCTGCCGCGCGAGGGCCAGGAACCGTTCGCCGCGCGGGGTGAGGGTCACGTGGCGGCTGTCGCGCACCAGCAGCGGCGCCCCGACGTCGGCTTCGAGCCGGCGGATCTGCTTGGACAGCGCCGGCTGGCTGATGAAGAGCTTCGCGGCGGCCCGCCCGAAGTGCAGCTCGTCGGCGACCGTGACGAAGTACCGCACCAGCCTGAGATCGAGGTCCATGCGGGCCTTCCGCGCGCGACGAAGGAACGGACGCCAACGATGCCACCCCGGCTATCGATTCGCACGCGACAGGCCCTGGACTTCCTTGCCGCGCATCGTGTTGGCTTAGCTGAGAACCCCGAGCGAGGCGGAGGAACCGATGACAGACGTGCGCACCCCGGTCGTGTTCGTCCACGGTCTGTGGCTGCACGCCACCTCGTGGACCCCGTGGGCCGAGCACTTCCGGGCGGCCGGGTACGAGCCCGTCGCGCCCGGCTGGCCGCACGAGCCCGAAACCGTCGAACAGGCGCGGGAGCACCCCGAGGCCGTCGCGGACATCGGGATCGACGACGCCACCGAGCACTTCGCGTCGATCATCGCCGGCCTCCCGCGGCCGCCGGTGATCATCGGCCACTCCTTCGGCGGCCTGATCACCGAAAAGCTGCTCGGCCAGGGCATCGGCGCGGCCGGCGTCGCCATCGATCCCGCCCAGATCAAGGGCGTCCTGCCGCTCCCGCTGGCGCAGCTGCGCGCGGGCCTGCCGGCGCTGGGGAACCCGGCGAACCTGCACCGGGCGGTGTCGCTCACCGAGAAGGAGTTCCGGTTCGGCTTCGGCAACGCGCTGACCGACGAGGAGTCGGCCGCGCTGTACGAGCGCTGGACGATCCCGTCGCCGGCGCGGCCGCTGTTCCAGGCCGCCGCGGCGAACTTCGTGCTGCACTCCCAGGCGAAGGTCGACACCCACCGCGCGGACCGCGGCCCGCTGCTGCTGATCTCGGGCACCGCGGACCACACGGTCCCGGACGTGGTCACCCGCTCCACGCTCAAGCAGTACCGCGACTCGGCCGCCGTCACCGAGCTGAAGCAGTTCGAAGGGCGCGGCCACTCGCTGACCATCGACAGCGGCTGGCGGGACGTCGCCGACGCCGTGCTCGGCTGGCTGCGCGAGCACGGGCTCTAGGCCGGTGGACCTGGGACTGCGGGACACGGTCGCCGTCGTCACCGGCGCCAGCCGGGGCATCGGCCTGGCCGTCACCGAAGCGCTCGTCGCCGAGGGTGCCCACGTCGTGGCCGGCGCCCGCGACCCCGGGAAGGGCCTGGACGCCCTGGTCCGGGCCGGGAAAGCGCACGCGCTGGCCGTGGACCTCGGCACCGCCGACGGCCCGGGCCGGCTCGCGGAGCTGGCGCTGAACGAGTTCGGCCGCGTCGACGTGCTGGTCAACAACGTCGGCGCGGTGACGCCCCGGCCGAACGGGTTCCTGCTGGTGACCGACGACGAGTGGACGCGGTCGGTCACCCTCAACCTGCTCAGCGCGGTCCGCGCCACGCGCGCGGTGCTGCCGGCGATGGTGACGGCCGGCCGGGGGAGCATCGTCACGATCGCTTCGATCAACGCGTACCTGCCCGACCCGGCGGTCATCGACTACAGCGCCGCGAAGGCCGCGCTGGTCAACTTCACGAAGTCGGTGTCGAAGGAGTTCGGCTCCCACGGCATCCGCGCGAACGCGATCAACCCGGGCCCGGTGGCGACGGACCTGTGGCTGGGCGCCGGCGGCGTCGCGGAGACGGTCGCCGGCGCCACGGGCGCGAACCCCGAAGCCGTCGCCGGCGAGGCCGCGGCGCACGCGGTCACCGGCCGTTTCACCCAGCCGGCGGAGATCGCGAACCTGGCGGCGTTCCTGGCGAGCGACCGGGTGGCCGGCAACATCACGGGCGCCACCTTCACCCTCGACGGCGGCTACAGCACCGAGACCCACTGAAGCCGGGCCTCAGCCGAGCGCGGCGTCCAGGGTCACCGCCGCGTCGATCAACGCCAGGTGGGTGAAGGCCTGCGGGAAGTTGCCGAGCTGCTCGCCCGTCGGGGCGATCTCCTCGGCGTACAGGCCGACGTGGTTGGCGTACGTCAGCATCTTCTCGAACGCCGTGCGGGCCTCCTCCAGGCGGCCCGCGCGGGCCAGCGCGTCGACGTAAGCGAAGCTGCACAACGAAAACGTGCCTTCGGTGCCGGCCAGGCCGTCCGGGGACGCCGCCGGGTCGTAGCGCTGGACCAGGCTGTCGGTCACCAGGCCGGCGCGGATCGCGTCGAGCGTCGAGAGCCACAGCGGGTCGCGGGACGGGAGGAAACCCGTGCGGGGCATGCGCAGGAGGGACGCGTCCAGCTCGTCGCCCGTGTAGTGCTGGACGAACGCCTGCCGCGCGCGGTGCCAGCCCCGGTTCAGGATCTGGTCGTAGATGCTGTCGCGCTGCCACGTCCAGTCCTCGACCGGCGCCGGGCGGCCGTGGGTGGCCGCCATCCGGATGCCGCGGTCGAACGCCACCCAGCTCATCAGCCGGCCGTAGGTGAAGCACTGGCGGCCCGCCCGGGTTTCCCAGATGCCCTCCTCGGGCTGGTCCCAGTGCTCGCCGAGCCAGTCGAGCGCCGCGCGGACGGCCGTCCAGCCGCGGTGGGGGAGCCCGAACCCCGCGCGGTCGGCGGTGAAGACGCTGTCCAGCGCCTCGCCGTAGATGTCGAGCTGCAGCTGCCCGGCCGCGTCGTTGCCGATCCGGACCGGGCTCGACCCGCGGTGCCCGGCCCAGTGCGCCAGGCTCTCCTCGCGCAGGTCGGTCGTCCCGTCGACGCGGTAGAGGACGGCGAGCGGGCCCGACGCGCCGCCGCGGCCTTCGCGGATCCGCTCGCCCAGCCACTCCCCGAATCGGGCCGCCTCTTCGACGAACCCCAGGCCCAGCAACGCCGAGACCGAGAACGACGCGTCCCGGACCCAGGTGTAGCGGTAGTCCCAGTTGCGCTCGCCGCCGAGTTGTTCGGGCAGCCCGAGCGTCGGCGCCGCGACCAGGCCGCCGGTCGGCGCGTAGGTGAGCAGCTTGAGCGTGATCGCGGAGCGGGTCACCATCTCCCGCCAGCGGCCGCGGTAGGTGGACCCCGCCAGCCACGACCGCCACCAGTCCACAGTGGACTGCAGCAGGTCGGTGAACTCGCCGGGCCGGATCTCGTGCGGGGGCTCGGCCGCGTCCGTCTCGAGCACGACGCCGCGGACCTGGCCCGTGGTCAGCGTGAGCCGCAGGTGGACGTCGCCGCCTTCGACGCGCGCCTCGGCGAAGTGCTCGTCGTCGCGCTCGCGCACCGGGTGCAGCACGAGCGACGACTCGCGCGCGACGAACACCGCCCCGTTCTTGGCGAGCATCGCCTGGTGCGTACGGCGGCCGTAGTCGAAGCGGGGCGCGACGAGCACGTCGAACGTCATCCGGCCGCGGACGCAGCGCACCAGCCGGGCGATCCGGTGCCCGGTGGTCGCGACGCCGTCGCACGGCGGCATGAAGTCGACCACCTCGCCGATGCCGTCCGGCCCGGAGAACCGGGTGATCAGCACCGCGGTGTCCGGGTAGTACATCTGCGACCCCGCGCAGGCGCCGGCCGGGCGGATGCGGAACCGGCCGCCGCGCTCGTCGTCGAGCAGGGCGCCGAAGACCGACGGCGAGTCGAAGCGCGGGCTGCAGAACCAGTCGATCGACCCGTCGGTGGTCACCAGCGCGGCGGTCTGCAGGTCGCCGATGAGCCCGTGCTCGGCGATCGCGGTCTCGGTCATCTTTCCTCCTCGGGACGCCGTAAGCGGTCGAGAGCACCGTCTCGGGCCCGGCCGGGGGCTGCCTCATCCGCGTGGGGTGAGGTGGCCCGGCCCCGGGCGCGCCACCGTGTGCGGACCCGACCGGAAGGCCCGCCGATGACCGTGCTGCCCCTGGCCCTCGCCCAGTTCGTCGCGAGCTACGCCGCGACCACCATGACCGTGGCCGTCAGCGTGATCGCCGCGGACCTCGGCACGACCGTGATCGGCGTGCAGACCGCGATCACCCTGTTCACCCTCACCATGGCCTCGCTGATGGTGCCCGGCAGCAAGCTGACCGACGTCCTGGGCCGCAAGCGGTGCTTCCTCGCGGGCCTGGCCGTCTACGGCGCCGGGGCGCTGCTGGCCTCCGTCGCGCCCGGGCCCGGGCTGCTGCTCACCGGGTATTCGCTGCTGGAGGGGATCGGGTCGGCGCTGATGATCCCGCCGATCTACATCCTGGTCACCGTCACCTGTCCCGACGTCGCGACCCGTGCCCGCGCCTTCGGCCTCGTCAGCGGCGCGGGCGCGCTCGGCGCCGCGGCCGGCCCGCTCGTCGGCGGCCTGGTCACGACGTGGCTCGGGTGGCGGGCTTCCTTTCTCCTGCAGGTGCTTCTGGTCGTCCTGATCATCCTGCTCACGGCCCGGGCCACCGAGCCGCCCGCGCCGCCGCGGGAGGCGCGGTTCGACGTCGCCGGCGCGGTCCTCTCCGCGGCCGGCCTGTTCTTCGTCGTGGCCGGCGTCCTGCAGGCGGGCACCTACGGCTGGTTCGTCTCCCGCGCGGACTTCGCCGTCGGCGGGGTGGTGCTGCTCCCGGCCGGCGGGCTCTCGCCGGTGTGGGTGTTCGCCGCGCTCGGGGGAGTGATCCTGGTGTGGTTCTTCGCGCACGTCCGGGCGCGGGAGCGGGCGGGGCTGGCGCCGCTGGTGCCGTCGGGGCTCTTCCGCGACCGCGTCACCCGGCTGGGGCTGGCAACCCAGCACGTGCAGTGGCTCGTGCTCCAGGGCTCGTTCTTCGTGATCGCCGTGTTCCTGCAACAGGTCCGCGGCTACGACGCGATCGAGACGGGCCTGATGCTGACCCCCGCGACGATCGGGATCCTCGGCGCCTCGGCGGCCGCCGGGCGGATGGCGCGGCGGCGCTCCCAGCGCGGCCTGGTCCGCGGTGGCTTCGTCCTCTCCGTCGCCGGGCTGGTGCTCGTGCTGCTGCTGGTGCGGGCGGACTCGGGGGTGGCGAGCGCGGTGCCCGGGCTGTTCCTGCTCGGCGCCGGGGTCGGGATCATGCTGACGGCGTCGGTGAACCTGGTGCAGTCCCGCTTCCCGGACGCCGACCAGGGCGACATCTCGGGGGTGTCGCGCAGCGTGTCCAACCTCGGCTCGTCGGTGGGGACCGCCCTGGCCGGCTCCGTCCTCGCCGGGACGCCGCACCTCGGCGGGCGGTCCTTCGCGCTGGCCCTCACGACCCTGGTCGTCGCGGCCCTGGCCGGCCTGGCGGCGGCGCTGCGGCTCCCGCCGCCGGACTGAAGCGTCCGATGTGGACGATCGCACCGCCGTCACGATCACGCGCAGCACGACGCTCAGCACCACCAGGTCCGCGACCATCTGCGCCGTCACCAGCACCCGGGCGGCGGCCGACACCGGGGTGATGTCGCCGAAGCCGACCGTGGCGAAGACGGTGACCGTGAAGTAGAGCGCGTCGGTCCGGGTCAGGCCCGCGCTGAACGCGTCGGCGCGGTCGTGGGCCAGCACGTAGTAGACGTCCGCGAACAGCAGCAGGAACAGCGGGAGGATCAGGGCGAGCGCCTGGATCCCCTGCCAGGCGGGGAACGGCGACCGCAGGATCAGCCGCACCTCGCCGACGACGAGCAGGACCACGACGGCGAGCCCGCCGGCGAAGACGGCCACCGTCCACGGCCGCAGGGCCTGGTCGACCGGGAGCAGGTAGTAGAGGCAGAGCAGCGCCGTGACCGTGAGCAGGGGCCGCAGCACCGCGAAGTGGACGAACCGCCACCGCCGCGCGATCACCGGGCGAGGGCCTTCTGCTTGAGCGCGTGGTACTCCCGGTCGTCGATGATCCCTTCTTCCAGCAGCCGCCGGGCTTCGGCGATCTGCGCCGCGCCACTCGTGTCCGCTGTGGACACCGACCGCACGTACTCCTCGAAATGCCGCCGCGAAGCCACTTCACGCGCTTGCTGCCGCTCGGCCAGGTGCCGGCCCTGGGTGGCCAGGTAGAGCAGGACCCCCAGCAGGGGCAGCACGATCACCAGCACGGTCCAGCCCGCCTTGCCCCAGCCGGACACGTCCGAGCGGCGGTACAGGTCGCCGAGGGCGACGAACAGCAGCCAGAACCAGGCCACCCAGCAGAAGAACACCAGCATCGTCCACATCAGATCGAGGAACGGGTACTCCGCGCTCGCCAGTGCCATGACTCCTCCTCACGGATACGGATCGGGCCGGGCACACTCGACCCGATCCCGCGCCCGCCCGCCTCACCCGCGACGGGTGGGGCGAGCGGCGTCAGACCGTGAAGTCGGCGACCTCGGTGTCGAGCAGGCCGCGTTCCAGCGCGATCGCCACCGCTTCGCGCCGGCTGCGGACGTCGAGCTTCGCGTAGATGCCGCGGACGTGGGTCTTGACGGTGTTCGGCGAGACGGTCAGGTCCTGGGCGATCTCCTCGATCGACCGCTGCGTCGGCAGCAGGCGCAGCACGCCGCGTTCGCGCTCGGTCAGCGGGGCCGGCATCGGCGGGGTGCGCAGCCGGCGGCGCAGCGCGAGCACCTCCCCGGCGAACCGTTCGCCCGCGCCGAGGCCACCGAGCCGGCTGGTGAGGAACCCGACGACTTCGGGCGGGGCGAACACGAGGGGGAACCGGACGCCGGTGGGTTCGGCCGCGCGCAGCGCGTCGTCGAGCAGGCGGGCCGCCCGCTCCCGCGCCCCGGCGGCCAGCGCGGCCTGCACACCGACCAGCGACGCCTCGATCGCGCCCCACGGCAGCACCATCGGCGCCACGTCGTCCGCGAGGGACCGCAGCACCGAACTCGCCGCGCCCTGCCGGCCGAGCCGCAGCTGCGTCCGGGCCCGCATCAGGAGCAGTTCCGCCGAACCGGCGAGCACCGGCTGGGCCCAGCGGACGGTTTCCCGGGCCTGGCCCGCCGCGCCCAGCCGCAGCGCCGCACGGTGCTCCAGCACCGCGCACAGGGCCGCGTGCCCGGCTGGGCACCCGCGTCCGGTGCCCAGCCGGGTGCGGGCCCGGCGCATCCGCCGCAGCCCCGCGTGCCACGCGCCGAGCTCGAACTCCGCGGCACCGCGCAGGGTTTCCGCGACCAGGCGCAGGTCGCCGGCCGCGCGGGCGGGGGCGTCCCCGAGCAGCTGCCCGATCCGCTTGGCCTGCTCGAGGCACTCGGCGGGTTCGCCGCGGAGCAGCCCGCCGTAGGCCAGCATCGCGGACACGCGGGCGCCCTGCAGCGACCGCCGGGGATCCCGGTGGGGCCGGCGGTCTTCGGCCCGGCGGGCCAGCGTGTCCATCACCCGGTAGTCGCCGTCGTGGCAGGCCAGCGCGCCCAGCGTGGTGAGGCACTGGGCGACGGTGAAGTCCTGGCCGCGCTCCTCCGCGGCGGCGAGCACCGGCACCAGCGACGCCCGCGCCGCGTCGTGGTCGTGGCGGGCGATCAGGACGGCGGCCCGGTGCAGGGCCGCGAGCCCGCCGAGACCGGCCTCGGCGGCCAGGTCTTCGTCGACCTCCCCGGCCGCGCGGACGGCCTGGGCCGGGGTGCGGTCGAGCTGGGCCAGCCGGGAGTACGCCAGCTGGCGCAGCACGGTCTGCTCCGCCGTCGGCGAGTCCGGCCACGCCGCCTCCGCGCGGGCCAGCCGCAGCCCGGCCGCCGACGTCTCGCCCGCCTCCAGGCTCAGCGAGGCCGAGATCAGGGTCGGCAGCGGATCGGCCGTGATCCGCCCGTCTTCGAGCACGGCGAGCGCCGGCCGGAGCACGTCGTGTTCCCCCGCGAGGAACAACGTCACGGCGTGCTCGCGCAGCAGTTCCGCGACGCGGGCGGGGTTCCCGGCGCTGACGCTGTGCCGCAGCGCCGCCGCGGGACTGCCGTGTTCGGCGAACCAGCGGGCGGCCGCCGCGTGCAGGGTGCGGCACCGGTCCGGGGCCCGCCGCCGCAGCTCGGCCCGCAGGTAGGTGCGCAGCAACGGCGTCACCCGGTGCCGGGGCGGCGTGCCGCCGGTTTCGACGACCCGGGTGACCGGCTCGCCCAGCTCCCGCAGCACCGCCTCCGCGTCGGCCCGCCCGCTGAGCACCGGGGCGAGCCCGGCCGGGACGTCGTCGCCGAGCCTGAGCACCCGCAGCAGCTCGCGCCGGTCCGGCGGCAGCGGGGCGAGCACCTCGTCGGTCAGGTAGTCGAGCACGGCCGGGTCGCGGCCGGCGAGGAAGTCGCGCAGGCTGCCGTGCCGGGCCGCGGACGCCGCGGCCAGGCGCAGCCCGGCCGGCCAGCCGCCGGTCCGGGTGACGAGCGGGCCGACCTGGTCGCGCGGGATGTTCGCGTCGCCGGTGGCCACCAGGGCTTCGGCCTCCTCGTCGGAGAACCGCAGCTGCGCGGCGCCGATTTCGACGAGCCGGTCCGCGAGCCGGGCCCGGCCCAGCGGCAGCGGTGGTTCCCGGCGGCTCGAGACGGCCAGGCGCAGGCCCGCCGGCTGGTGCCGCAACAGGGTCTGCAGTCCGTGCCACGGGGCCGGGGCGGTGATCTCCTGCGCGCTGTCGAGGACGAGCAGGACCGGCTCGGGCAGGGTGTCCAGCGCGTCGGCGAGCCGGGCCAGGAAAGCGAGATCGGCGCTCGGCGCGGCGGGCACGGCCAGCCGCCGCACCGGGTTGCCGTCCGGGATCCGGCCGCAGCCGCCGAGTGCCTCCAGGACCGCGGACCAGAAGAGCCGGTCGTCGTTGTCGTCGGGGTCGGCCGAGAGCCAGGCGACCGCTCCGCCGTCGTGGCCGCGGGCCCAGTCGGCGAGCAGCACGGTCTTGCCGAACCCGGCCGGCGCGCCCACGAACACCATGGCCGCGTCGCCCGCTCCGTCGAGGACGGTGCGCAACCGCGGCCGCGACACGAGGTCCGCCGGCGGCCCGGGGACGGTGATCTTCGTCCTCGGTACCCGTCTTCGGGGCGAGTCATCGCAGCACTGGCGCATGCGCAATTCTCCTTCGCGATCGGTTCCGGAACGTCCCGGCGGATCCTGCCACGCAATTCGTCCGGCTCACCCGCTGCGGGCGAGGAAAACGCCGGGCGCGCGCAGAATCGTGTGGCGCGTGAAAAGCCGTGGAGATTCCGGGAAAAGCCGCCGTGGCCGCGGGCCGCGCGGATTCGCCGCCGCGCGGTTCCTCTGGCTGGGGCCGGGGGAGCTCGTGGTGCTCGACGTGGTGCGCACGGGCCGCGTCGGCGTCGCGACCCTGCTGCTCTGGCTGGCCGTCGCGCTCGCCGCGCTCAGCCCGGCGGCCGAGGTGCGCATCGGCGTCCGCGCCGCCGCGGACCTGGTCGCCCGCCTGTTCTTCCTGCCGCCGCGCGGCTGGTCGGCCGCCGTGGTGGCGCTTGACGCGGTCCTGGTCGCCGGCGCCTGGTACGCGGCGGGCCGGGCCCGCCGGGGCGGGGGCACCCGGTGACCCGGCCGGCGCTGCTCGGCCGCCGGACGGGCGTGAATTACGTCTTCCGGGGCCACGGCGCAATTCCGGATCGGGCGGGGGAAGGCGTCGAGGATTTCCGGGGTGTGCTCGTGGTTCCCGTTCCTCCGGAAACGATCGTCTTCGGGACGGTGGCCGATCCCGGCAGCCTTCCGCGAATCCTGTGCCGGCTCGAGGTGCTCGGGATGCGCGTCGAGTCCGTGCACCGGGTCCGGGAGCTCCCGAGCGAGGAGTACCGCGGATTCCCCTGACGGACCGGCACTTCACCACCCGGGCACCGCCGTGACGTGACCGAGGCGGATCGCCTGGCGCAGGGCGGCGTGGTCGCGTTCGTTCTGGTCGGCGCAGGCCACCGCGAACTCGCGGACGGCTTCGGCGAACACCGGGCCGGAGCCGAGGTAGGCGGCGATGGCGAGCGCGTCGCCGGTGCGGGCGTGCGCCCGGGCCACGGTCCACCCGCACAGCCGGCCGTAGGCGCGCAGCACGGCCGGGGTCATCGCCGTGACGTCGGCGCCGCCCTGGCCGCCGCGCAGCCGGCGGACGTGGAAGTCGCACGCGCGCCCGTCGAACCGCGTCACGTGGGCCCAGCCGAGGAAGACGTCGCCGGTGACCTGGATCAGCCGCTGCCCGGTGACGACCCGCCGGCCGGCCCCGCCGCGGACGGCGGCGCCGGTGTAGTCCTGCAGCACCGACGGCCGGGCTTCCTTCAGCTGCAGGAAGAGCGGGTCCCGGGTGCCCGACCCCGCCAGCAGCGCCACCCAGCACCGGGTGCCCACGCCGCTCGCTCCGGCGGCCGTGCGGGCGACGTCGACCAGCTGGTGGCGGTCGAGCAGCGCGCGCCGCGCGGGCCCGAGGGTGCGCCGGTAGCGCGAAAGCACGTCCCGGAGGCGGTCCGCGAGCGTCGCCGGGTCGCCGTCACCGGCGAGCCGGCCGGCCGGGACGACCAGCGGCGGCCGGGCGGTCAGCCGCAGCTGCCCGTCGCGGACCTCGGTGAACCGGCGCACCGTGGCGTCCCGGCCGGGCGCGCGCCGCCTCGCCGGCCCGAGGCGGTGGGCCGCGACCGTGCGGAGCGTCGCGGTGTCGGCGTGGGCGGCGAAGATCTCGAGGGCCGTCCGGCGGGCGAAGTCGTGCATCGCCAGGCGGTAGGCCTCGACCACCGCGAGCACCGTGCGCCGGCGCTGGATCGAGGGGTGCGCGTTCTCCCGCGCGGCGACCTCGAAGCTCGCGGCGAGGCGCTTGACGTCCCATTCCCAGGGCGCGGGCAGGGTTTCGTCGAAGTCGGCGAAGTCGAACACGAGCCGCCGGCCCTGGGAGGTGAACAGGCCGAAGTTGCCGAGGTGGGCGTCGCCGCACGCCTGGACCGTGAACCCGGTCCGCGGCGTCGCGGCGAGGTCGGCCGCCGCGGGCAGCGTGGCCCCGCGGAAGTAGGCCAGCGGCGACGCGGCCATCCGGCCGTAGCGCAGCGGCAGCAGTTCGGGGACGCGGTCGGCGTCCTGGCGGGCGAGCAGGGCGAGCGGGTCGGCCCGCCGGCCGGGGGCGGGGAACTCGGCGTGGTCCGCGCGCGGTACGGCGATCCCGGCGGCGTGGGCCCTGGCGACGCGGTCGTCGCGGGTCGCGGTGTCCTGGTTCGGTGACATGGACGGGATCGTCGGCCGCGCGCCCGGCCGGGGCGTCGCCCGCCGGGGGTGAAGCGGGAGTCATCCACCACGGGTGACGACTCGGGCCCGCCCGCGCCGCAGGGTGGGCCGCGGAGGTGCGGTGATGGCGGAGCGGGCGGACGGACGGCCGTCGGCGACCCGGCGGGTGTGCGCGGGGATCTCCGTGACGGCGCTGTTCGCGGCGTTCGCCGTGGTGTCCGGTGCCCTGCTCCGCCAGCCCGTCCAGCTCGTGCTCGCGGTGCTCCTGCTCGGGGGTGCGCTCGCGGCCGGCGGGGCGGCGCTGGTGCGCCGCGGCCTGGCTCCAGCGGCCGCGGGGGCGCCGGGGTGCGCCGCCGCGGTGCTGCTCGTGCTGCTGCCCGGGATCCACCCCTACGCCCTGCTCGCGGCCGCCGCCGGGCTCGCCGCGACGTCGCTGGCGACCGCCCGGACCGCGCTCGGCCCGGACCTGCCCGCCGCGCCGCCCACTCGCCGCGTCGCCCCGGCATCGGCGGGCGTCCTGCTGTTGAAGGCGTTGTCCGGCAACGGTTCGGCGACGGCGTCGCGACTCGGCGAACGGGCCCGCGCGCTCGGGATCCGGCCCCTCGAACCAGAACTCGGCGGCGACCTGCGCGAGCTCGCGGAACGGGCGGTGGCCGAGGGCGCGGACGTGCTCGGGATGGCGGGCGGCGACGGCTGCCAGGCCGTCGTCGCCGACGTCGCCCGCCGGCACGGCCTGCCGTTCGTCTGCGTCCCCGCGGGCACCCGCAACCACTTCGCGCGCGACCTCGGGCTGGACCGGGATGACCCGGCGGCGGCGCTGGCGGCCTTCGGCGAGGCCGTCGAGCGGCGCGTCGACCTGGGGCTCCTCGGGAGCCGGGTGTTCGTCAACAACGTTTCGCTGGGCGTCTACGCCGACCTCGTCCGCGCGCCCGGCTACCGCGACGCGCGGGTCGCCACGATCGCCCGGTGCCTGCCCGGCCTGCTCGGCCCGGCCGCCCGGCGGCCGCTGGCCTTCCCCGGGCCGGACGGGCGGCCGATGCCGCCGGTGGACGTCCTGCTCGTCGCCAACGGCCCGTACCGCCTCGATCGGCTCAGCGGGTTCGGTGGCCGCGACCGGCTCGACCGGGGGACGCTCGGGATCGTCACGGTCGCCGTCGACCACGCGCGGGACGTGCCGGAGCTGGTCGCCGCCGAACTGCGCGGCGACCTGACCCGGTTTCCGGGGTACCGCGCGTGGCGCACGCGGGAGTTCACGGTCGAGTCCGCGGCCGCGCTCGTCGACGCCGCCGTGGACGGCGAACCCGCGCGCTGCGCGCCGCCGCTGCGGTTCGGCGTGCTGCCCGCGGTGCTGCGGGTCCGCCTGCCGCCGGACGCGCCCGGTGCGTCGGCGGCGGTCCCGGGCGGCCTCCGGCGAGCGGTCGCCGCGCTGCTGCGCGTGCTCGCCGGGCGGCCTTCGTGCGGATGACGCCGTCGGTCACAGGGGCGCCGGTTCGGGGGATTCGCCGAAGGCGTCGCGCAGCCGGGTCTCCTCCTCCGCGGAAAGATTGGTACTCACCAATGCGGCCCCCGTTTCCTTGAAGGGTTCCACCACCCGGTCCAGCACGGTGTCGTCCGACATGACGAACAGCGCGGACGTCCCGGGGGTGACCTGGTTCCGGACGGTACCGATGAACTCCTCGTCGATCCCGACGTGGGCCATCGACCCGGTCAGCGCCCCGATCGCCGCGCCGACGGCCGCGCCCAGCAACGGGACGAGGAAGATCAGGCCGAACAGCAGGCCCCAGAACGCGCCGCCGAGCGTGCCGGCCCCGGTCAGGGAACCGAGGTCCTTGGTCTTCGGCTTCTTCCGCCCTTCGGGCCAGCTCACGAAAGCCGCGTCGGCGATCGAGATCAGCTGCTGCTTCTGCAACTGCCGTAACAGGTCCAGTGCGTTTTCGGCGCCTTCGACGGTGGGGAACCGCCAGACGGTCAACGCGGCCATGACATTCCTCCTCGGTCCGGTTTCGGTGGTCTTCGCCGCACTGTGCTGCGGATGCCGCCGTGCCGGCATCGCCCGCGCCGTGTGAGCCACGGGCGGGCCGGGTGATCTCACCTGGGGTGGGCGAGGCCCGCCGGACGGGGAACCGGCCACGATCGCCCGGGTCCGCAGCCCCCGAAGGAAAGAGGGACCATGTCCGAACACACGCAATCCCGGACCGGGCCGACGAGCGCCCGCACGCCACCGCCCGCCGTGGCCCGGTCGCGGCGGGTCGGCTGGCTCTGGTTCGCCGGCGCGATCACCATCCTGGCCGGGTTGTTCAACGCGGTTGAGGGCCTGGTCGCGCTGTTCGACCGGGACTACTACGTGCTCGGCCCGTCGGGCCTGCTCGTGTTCTCGCTGGCCGGCTGGGGCTGGATCCACCTGATCGTCGGCGTCCTCGCCGTGCTGACCGGCATCGCGCTGTTCACCGGTGCGCAGTGGGCCCGGGTCGTCACGGTCGCGCTCGCCGGCTTCAACGCGCTGGCGCAGCTGGCTTTCCTGTCCGCGTACCCGTTCTGGGGCCTCGTCGTGATCGCCCTCGACGTCCTGGTGATCTGGGCCGTCATCGTGCACGGCGACGAAGCCACCTACGAAATCTGGTGAGCCGGGGAACGCGGCCGCCGGCCGCGTTCCGGTGATCAGTAAAGTCGTGGCCTCCGCCCGGCGTCGACCGCGGAACCGGGGCCCGTTTCTCCCGACAGCCGAGAGGTTGACGTGCCCGTTCGAACGACGTCCCGGTACCGGCGGATCCCCGGCGTGAAGGTCACGGTGCCGCGGCTGCCGAGGATCTTCGTGCCCCGGCCCCGGCTCGGGGCCCTGTTCGACCGCGCGACGGCCCGGCCCGTCACGGTGGTCCGGGCCCCGGCCGGGGCCGGCAAGACCACCGCGCTGGCGGGCTGGGCCGGGGACGGCCACGACGTCGCCTGGGTGTCGCTGGACGACGACGACAACGACGAGTGCCGGCTGTGGGCGGCGATCCTCGGCGCGCTCCGCCGCTGTCCGGCCGTGCCCGCCGACCGCGCGCTGCACCGGCTTTCCCCGCCGCCGCCCGGGCAGCGGCAGGAGTTCCTGGCCGACCTCGACGACGCTCTCCGCGGGCTGGGTCCGGTGCGGCTGGTGCTCGACGACCTCCAGGAGATCGCCCGCCCGGAGCCGATGGAAGCGCTCGCGGCGCTGGCCCGGCACCTGCCCTCGGCGCTGCGGCTGGTGCTCGCCACCCGGGTCGAGCCGCGGCTGCGGCTGGCCCGCCTGCACGTGGAAGCGGCCCTGTCCCGGGTGGGCGCGGCCGAACTCCGCTTCACCGTGCGGGAAACGGCGTGCCTGCTGCGGGCGACCGGCGCCGCGGTGGGCGACGACCGCGTCCGCGAGCTCACCGAACGCACGGCCGGCTGGGCCGCGGCGCTCGGCTGGGCCGCGGTCTCGGTGCGGGAAGCCGAAGACGCCGACGGGCTCGTCGCCTCGGTCACCGGCGACGAGCGTGCCGTGGCGCGGTTCTTCGCCGACGAAGTGCTCTCGCGGCTGCCGGCGTCGACGTCGGACCTGTTGCTGTGCATCAGTGTCTGCGACGCGGTGAGCGCGACGCTCGCCGTGCGGCTGTCGGGCCGCCCGGACGCTGGGGCGACGCTGGACGAGCTCGAGCGCGCGATGGGGCTCGTGACACGCACCCCGGCCGAGACTTACCGGCTTCCGCCGCTGCTGCGTGGTTTCCTGCGGGCGGAGCTGGCCCGCCGCGGCCCGGAGCGGGTGCTGCGGCTGCACGGGATCGCCGCGCGCTGGTACACCGGCGAAGGCCGGTTCGGGGAGGCGCTCGGGCACGCGGTGTCGGGCCGCGACCGGCAGCGCGTGCTGACCCTGGCCTGCGACCACGCGGTACGGCAGGTGCTGGCCGGCGACGGCGACCCGGTGCGCGTCGCGCTGACCCACCTGGGCGCGGAGACGGTGGCGCTGAACCCCCGGCTGCGGCTGGCGTCGGCGCTGGAGCACATCCAGCGCGGGCAGCTCGCCGAAGCCGCGGCCGACCTGGGGGAGCCGGGGGCGGCGCACCCGCTGCCCGGGGCCGACGCTGATGACGCGTTGTGGACCCTCGCCGTCCGGCACCTGGCCCTCGTGACGGGGAAGCGGCCGCCGGAGGCCGAGATCTCCGTGCCCGTGCGGTCTCCGGAGCTCGACGCCTGGACGAAGCTCGACCTCGCGTGGCGCTCGCTGCACCGCGGGGCCCGCCGGCACGCCGTCACCCGCGCCGAGGAGGCCCTGCGCCTCGCCCACGGCGAGCGGCTCGACCACCTCGCGCTCCACAGCAGACTGGCGCTGGCCGTCGCCACCGCCTTCCACGGCGACCACCCGGCGATGCGGCGCGCCTGCACGGGTGCGCTCGCCGTCGCGCGCCGCCGCGGCCGGCGCCGGTCGCCGGGCGTGGCCGAGTGCCACCTGCTGCTGGCGTACGACGACCTGATGCGGGCCGAGCCCGTCGCCGCGGCCCGCGAGCTCGCCCAGGCGACGGCCGCGGAGGTCCCCGGGGGTGCGCCGCTGCTCGGGCCGCTGCGCGAGTTCTTCGAAGGTGTCGTGCGCTTCGACGACGGCGACCGCGCGGGCGGCTCGCAGGCCATGCGGGCCGCGCGGCACCGGCTCACCGGGATCGAGCTGCCCCGCGAGATCGCCGGCGTCTGCGCGGTCGCGGAGCACCACGCGGCGCTCGCCCTCGGCGAAGGACTGCACGCGGCCGAAGTGCACGCCTGGGCCCAGGAACGGCTGCCCGGCAGCGGCGAGCTCACGCTCCTGCACCTGCGGGCCCACCTCGCCGCCGACGAAACCGAAGCGGCGGAAGCGATCCTGCGAGACGCCCCCGTGGGGCCCGCGTCGCTGCCCGCGACCCCGGTCGACCTCTGCCTCGTCGAAACCGCGCTCGCGCTGCGTTCGCACCGGCGCACCAAGGCCCTGCACGCCCTCGACCGCGCGCTCGCCCTCGCCCGGCCGAACGGGCTCGTGCGGCCGTTCGCGCTCGCCGAGCCGCGCGTCGCGGACCTGCTGATCGACCACTCGGGCGGGTTCGGCTCCCTGGACCGCTTCGCGCAGTCGGTGCGCGGCCGGCTCGTCCCGCACGACCCGTCCAGCGACCTGACCGACCGGGAGCAGGTGGTGCTGCGGCGCCTGCCCTCCCAGCGGTCGCTGGACGAGATCGCGTCGGACCTCACGGTCTCGGTCAACACCGTGAAGACCCACGTGCGGGCCATCTACGGCAAGCTGGGCGTGAACAACCGGCGCTCCGCCGTCGTGGTCGCGCGCCAGCACGGCCTGACCTGAGCCGTCAGCCGTCGTCGCGGCGGGGCGCGGACAGCAGCGCCTCGGCCCAGCGGGCGCGCGGGTCGACGTCCACGAGCAGCGCCTTGGCCAGCAGGGTGGCGGGCACGGCCAGGATCGCGCCGAGCGGGCCCAGCAGCCAGGTCCAGAACACCAGGGCCAGCACGGTGACCAAAGTGGACAGTCCGACCGAGCCGGCGACGAACCGGGGCTGGATCAGCGACTGCACCACGAAGTTCAGCCCGGCGTACACGATGAGCACCACGAGCAGGGCGCTCCAGCCGCCGTCGAGCAGCGCGATGACCGCCGGCGGGGCCACGCCGATCAGGAAGCCGATGTTGGGGACGTAGTTGGTGACGAAGGCGAGCAGCCCCCACAGCACCGCGCCCGGGATGCCGAGCAGGGCGAGCGCGCCGGTGTCGAGCGCGGCCACGATGCCGCCGAACACCGTCGTCACGAGCAGGTACCGGCGGGTTCCGTAGGCGAAACCCCGCAGTGACGCGGAAATCCACGGCCGGTCACCCGAGATCCGGCCGAGGCGCTGCCCGGCCCACGCCGACTCGGCGCTCAGGAACAGCAGCAGGGCCAGCAGGAACGCCAGGTTGGTGACCAGCCCGCCGACCGACGCGAGCAGGGAACCGGCCAGGCCGACGAGTTTCCCGGCGTCGACCGACGACAGCATGGAGCGCAGCTCGGACCGGCCGACGCCGAACCGGCCGAGCACGGTCAGCCCGTCGTGCAGGAGTTCGTCGACCCGCCCGGTGTAGCGGGGGAGCAGGGCCGACAGCTGCGCGACCGACACCACGACGACGAGGAAGAACGAGAGCAGGGCCGCGTAGACGGTCACCACCAGCACCGTCACGGTCAGCCAGCGGGGCAGTCCCTTGTCCCGCAACCAGGTCCGCACCGGGTCGAGGGTGATCACGACGACCAGGGCGAGGAACACCGGGCCGGCGAGCCAGGCGACCGCGCGCACCCCGGCGAGCACGACGACCGTCGCGGCGGCGCCGAGCAGCACGACGAGCGCGCGGGGCAGGACGGGGCCGCCGGAGCCGGGGCCGGTCTCGGGCGGCCACGGCACCGGCGGCGGCTCACGGCGGCGGCCCGCCGTGCCCGACCGGCCCCGCCACGCGAAGGTGAACCGGTAGGCGGGGAAATCGACGATCGACACTCGCACCATGCGGAACCTCCCGGGACAGGCGGCCGACGCCCGTACGGTGCCAGGCGCCGGCCGCCCGGACGTCACCCCGCGGAGGCGAAACCGGTCACGGGCGTCGTGCACGGCACACCGGTTGAGCCGAAGCTCAGCGTGATCGGGAAGATCCGCCGGCGCATGTGCGTGTTCAGGTGCTCTTCGTGACGCCGCGAGCCACGGCCGTCAGCAACGTCGTCAGCTGCTCCCGGAACCGCAGTGCGCTGTGCGCCCACCGCGGCTCCTCGTCGTACAGCTGCCGCAGCGTCGGTGACGGCCGCGAGAGCTGGAACAGGTACGCCGCGCAGCTCATCGCCGCCGTCAGCACCGTCCGGGCGCCGTCCAGGCTCAGGCCGGCGACCGTCTCAACCAGTGCGTCCGTCATGTCGTCGAACGCCGCGGACGCCGCGGTCTTGTACTGGCGGGCCCGCTCCAGCCGGACCGCGCCTTCCAGGCTGAGCCCCACGTGGGTCTGCAGGTCGCAGAACAGCGGCAGAGCGTCCAGGGACCGCGCGACGACCTCGGCCAGGGTGTCCGCGGTCAGCTGACGGCCGCCCAGGTCGGCCAGCAGCCGCGAGCGCCAGTCGGCCCACCCCTGCTCCGCCAGTTCGAGCAGCAGCTCCTCGCGGGACTCGAAGTACCGCCGCAGCGCGGACGGGTGCAGGCCGACCCGGGTGGTCACCTCCGTCAGCGTGACCTCACGCACACCGCGCTCGGCCGCGAGCTCGCGCGCGGCCGCCAGCAGGGCGGTCTTGCGGACCTCTTTGTCCTGGTCGGAGCGGGCGCGCTGGCGGGGCTGGGGCACCCGTCCACGATAACGCAACCGCTTTGACTTAACTCGGCGGCCGGCGTAACTTCGGAGTTAACGCAAAGGTATTGCGTTAACTGAGGAGCTTCCCATGAGTTCAGTGTTCTTCGTGACCGGCTCGTCGCGCGGCCTCGGCCGCCGGGTCGTCGAGCAGGCCCTCGCCGCCGGGCACCGCGTCGTCGCCACCGCGCGGGACCCGCGTGCGCTCGACGACCTCGTGGCCCGGTACGGCGAGCAGGTCCACGTCGAAGCGCTCGACGTCACCGACCCGGCGGCCGCCGAAGCCGCGGTGGCCGCGGGGGTCGCCGCCTTCGGCCGGCTCGACGTCGTGGTCAACAACGCCGGCCAGGGCGACCGCGTGTCCCTCGAGGACACGACGCTCGAGGTCTTCCGGCGCCAGATCGAGACGAACTTCTTCGGCACGGTCTACGTCACGAAGGCCGTGGTTCCGGTGCTGCGTGAGCAAGGCGGCGGCCGGATCATCCAGGTCTCGTCCGTGGGCGGCCGCGTCGGAAGCCCCGGGATGACCGCGTACCAGTCGGCGAAGTGGGCCGTCGGCGGGTTCACCGAGGCCCTCGCCGCCGAGGTCGCGCCCCTGGGCATCAAGCTCACCGTCCTCGAGCCGGGCGGGATGCGCACCGACTGGGGCGGCGCCTCGATGACGACGCCGCCGATCAGCGCGCCCTACGAGGCGACGGTCGGCGCGTCCGCCCGCGCGATGGCCGGCTTCGAGCAGCACGCCACCGGCGACCCGCGCAAGGTCGCCGACCTCGTGCTCACGGTCGCGGGCCTCGACGAGCCGCCGCTGCGCCTGCTCGCCGGCAGCGACGCCTACGAGTTCGGGCGCGAAGCGTGGCAGCACCGCGTCGACACCGACGCGAAGTGGGCCCACCTGAGCGCCTCCACCGACCACGACGAATCGGGTGACGCGTGGCGCCGGCAGCGCGGCACGAGCCTGCCCGACGTGCGTGCCTGACCGACTCCAACGGGTGGTCCGAGGTTCCGGACGGCCGTTCGGTGGGTAGCCCACAGGTGTGAGGCTGAGCAGGCCCTGCCTGCCGGACTAGTGAGAGGTGGTCACAATGAGCCAGGGCGATGCTCCGGTCGGACGATCGGTGAAGACGGCTGCGGCCGGCGTCCGGGACCTCGCCGCGGAAGCGGCGCGAGTGGGAGCGGCCGCGGCGGCGCGGGCGGTGGAGATCACCGATCGCAAGCTGACCGAAGGCGCCGACGAGCTCGCGAAGGTCGGCCGCTCGGCGAGCAAGGACTTCGACAAGAGCACGCGGTCCTCGCGCCGGAAGCTGCGGAAGCACTCGGTCGCCGCCCGCGACGAAGTGGTGTCCCGCGCGGTCAAGCTGCGCGACCCGGGTCGCAAGGCGGCCCAGGCGATCGCGACGGTGGCGGGCTCGGCGGGCGAGTCGAACCGCAAGCGCCGCAAGGCCGTCGCGACGGCCAAGAGCGACCTCGCCGTCGCGCTCGAAGAAGCGAAGAGCGTGGCCCGCGGTGAACGCGGCCGTCGCGCCCGCTGGCCGTGGCTGCTGGCCCTCGCCGGGGTCGCTGCCGCGGTCGCGGCGGTCCTGCAGGTCCGGCGCTCGAATCCCCTGGTCGAGGCGGACCAAGCCGAGAAGCCGGTGACCGAGCCGGCCGAGACCGCGAAGCCCGTGGCGGAGAAGCCGGCGGCCGAGCCGGCCGCGAAGCCGGCGCCCCCGAAGGCCAAGCCGGCCGACAGCGGGACCAACGGGCACGCCCCCGCCGGGAGCGCGCAGCGCAAGACGAAGTAACCGGCGAACGGCCCCGGGGCGCTGCCCCGGGGCCGTTGTCGTGCGCGATGAGGCTCAGTCCGGCACCACGCCACCGCACTCGCGGACCAGGTCGGCCATGATCGCCCGGTCGGCCGGTGCGACGTGGTCGGCGTAGTAGGCGTAGAGGCTTTCGCGCGCCAGGCGGGACGCGCGCAGCCCGTCCTGTTCGGAGATCGCCGCGAAGACCGCGCGGTGGTGGCGGATGGACTGCAGCATCAGCGCGGTCTCGTCGTCGGCGCCGAGGATGGTCTGCTGGATCAGCTTGAGGACCGCCTCGCGGGTGACGTCGCCGTAGACCTGCACGAGCTTGTTGCCGCCCGCCTCGGCGATGATCTCGTGGAACTCCATGTCCGCCCGGCCGAACTCGGTGTAGCCGACGTTCATGCACTCGCGCATGCGCGCCATGTTCCGTTCGAGCCGCAGCAGCTGTTCGTCGGTGCGCCGGGCCGCGGCGAGCAGGTTCGCCGACGCGTCCGCGATCATCCGGAACTGCACCAGCTCGGCGAGCGGCAGCTGACCGGTGGAAGCGAGCAGCGCGATCGTCCGGCGCACCGGCTCGACCGACATCGGCAGCACGAGCGGGCCGCGCGGGTCACGGGGCTGCGAGCGGACCAGGTCCATGTTCTCCAGGACCCGCAGCGCCTCGCGGACCGACGCCCGCCCGATGCCGAACTTCTCGACCAGCTCGCGCTCGCTCGGCAGCCGGTCGCCGGGCTTGAGCTCGCCGCCCGCGATGGCGGTCTGGACGTAGTCGACCACGCGCTGGAAGACCCGCCCGTTCGCCGTCGCAGGCTGGTTCGGCACCGCGCCCCCTTCCGTCAGCGATCGAGGATACCGGCCGCCTGCCGCGCCAAGGCGCTCATCAGCGACCGCGCCGGGTCGCCGATCTTCGCCGGGTCGACGCCGGCGACGCGCGTGGCGATGCGCTCGCCGAGCTCGGCGGTGCTGCCGCCCATCTCCGGGCCGGCGAAGGCGGGCATCTCGGCGAGCACGGACGCGGCCGCCGCTTCGAGGGCCAGCGCCGCGTCCCGCTCGCCCAGCCCGGCCAGGCACAGGGCCGCGGACAGCACCGCGGCCGCCGGGTTGGCCCAGCCCTTGCCCGCGATGTCGGGCGCCGAGCCGTGGACCGGTTCGTACATGCTCGGCGCGCTGCCCGCCGGGTTGTAGTCGGCGCTGGCGGCGAGGCCGAGGCCGCCCTGCACGGTGGCGCCGAGGTCGCTGATGATGTCGCCGAACAGGTTGTCGGTGACGACCACGTCGAACCGGCCCGGGTCCAGCGGCAGGTGCTGGCACATCGCGTCGGCGTGCACGTAGTCGTGCTCGACGCCGGGGTAGCGCGTGCCGACGTCGTCGACGATGTCCTGCCACAGCCCGCCCGCGTGGAGGAGCACGTTCTTCTTGTGGCACAACGTGAGCCGACCGCGCCGCGACGCCGCGAGCCGGAACGCGAAGTCGACGGCTTCGGTCGTCGCCGCGACCGTGGTGACCGAGTTCTGGAGCGCCACCGCGTGCGGCGTGCCGGGGTGGGAGAGCCCGCCGCCGCCCGTGTAGAGGCCCTCGGTGTTCTCGCGGATGATCACCAGGTCGCAGTTGTCCGGCGTGACCCCGGCGACCGGGCTGGTGACGCCGGGGTAGAGCCGGACGGGCCGGATGTTCACCGACTGCCGGAACGCCACCCGCAGCGCGACGATGAAGCCGCGTTCGAGGACGCCCGGCGCGACCCGGGGATCGCCCATCGCGCCGAGCAGGATCGCGTCGTGCTCCCGCAGCCGCGCGGTGGTCTCGTCGTCGATGGCGACGCCGGTGCGCAGGTACGCCTCGGCGCCGAGGTCGAACTCGGTGGTCGTGACGGCGAAGCCGAACCGGCCGGCGGCCGCCCGCACGCCGGCCAGCGCCGCGGCGGTGACGTCGGGGCCGATGCCGTCGCCGCCGATGACGGCCAGGTGATGGGTGCGCATGCGGTTCCGGTCTCCTCGAAGGGTGGCGGGTCAGGACTGCAGGGCGAAGTCCCGCCAGGTCTTCCCGGCCGCCGGCTCGACGTCCACCCACAGCGAAGTCACGCAGTGCGGGCAGACGTAGGCGACCGCCGAGAGGTCCGGGTGCACCTCGACGCGGGCGCCGAGGTCGTCGGCGCCGAGCGGGACGCGGCCGGCGATGGCTTCCCAGCCGCCGGCCAGCTCGCCGAGGACGGTCCCGCAGTGGCGGCAGGACGCGACCTCGCCGTGGATGGTGAGGGCGGCGCCCCAGATGCCCGTCGGCTCGCCCGCGCTCAGCGTCGACGCCGGGGGAGCGGTCATCCGGCCGCGCCGCGACTCGCGGATGCGCGTCCGCAGCCGGCCGGTCTCCGCCGCGTCGACCTCGCCGTCGCGGTGGGCGACGCCGTAGAGCCGGGCCGCGGCTTCCGCGCTGACCGTGCGGGCGGCGACGTCCGCGGCGACCTTGGCGGGGTCGCGCAGCAGCGGATCGCCGTAGCCGCCGCCGTTCTGCACGGTGCATTCGAAGACGTCGCCGTGCGCGATCCGCGCGGCGGGCGCGACGCCCGGCAGGACCTGGTGGTCGCCGTCCAGCTCCGGCAAGGCACTGACGGACTTCCCGGCGCCGAGGTGGGCGAGCGGATCGGCGCCGGTGACGCGTTCGAACCGGGCGCACGAGCCGGGGAGGCCGCCGAAGAGCCCGGTCCGGTTCGGCAGCGCGACGCCGTGGGTGCCGAGCACGCCGGTGACCTCGGTGGTGTCGATCGGGGTCAGCGCGAACTGGATGCCGTTGCCGCCGCGGTAGGTGCCCGCGCCGCCGGAGTCGGCGACCGTGCGCCGCCACAGGTACAGCAGCGGGTGCCGCATCTCCTGCTGTTCGACGTCGGTGGCGCCGCCGGCGAGGATCACCATCGCGCCCCCGGCGTCGACCCCGTCGCGGAAGGAGAACGCCGGACCGCCCCACAGCAGGGAGTCCATGTACATCGACGCGAACGGCTCGCCGTGCTGGTCGATGCCGCCGAACTGGTTGAGCTGCCACGACCCGTCGGAGGGCCCGAAGGCGTGTCCTTCGTACTTCTCGGAGAACGACAGCATCTTCGCGATCGCGCCGCCCGCCGAGCAGGTCGCCGTCCAGTTCGCGCCGGCCGCGCCGCCGGAGACCGGCATCGGTTCGACCGCGGTGACGCACAGCCCGTCGGGCGCGGTCACCTCGACCGGGCGCATCAGCCCGTGGTTCCACGGGATGTCGGACCCGAACGTGCACAGCATGAGCGTCGCGACCGCGCCCAGCAGCCCGCCGCGCGTGGTCATGCCGTAGGCCGGGGACTGCGGGCTGGCTGCGGAGAAGTCGAACACGATCCGGTCGCCGGTCTTCTCCAGCCGGCAGGGCACCTGCAGCAGTTCGATGCCCTCGGCGCCGTCGGGCCGGTCCAAATAGGACGTGTGCTCGTACACCCCGTCCGGCAGTTCGCGCAGCATCGCCCGCAGGTCCGCTTCGGAGTTGTCGAGGGTCTTCTCCATCGTCGCGCGGACGGCGCCGGCGCCGTAGCGGGCGCACAGCTCGTGGAAGCGCTGCTCGGCCACGCGCAGCCCGGCGAGGAACGCGCGGAAGTCGTTGGCGACGGTGTCGTGCATCCGCGAGTTGAGGACGATGGTGTCCCACAGCTCCTGGTTGAGCACGTCCTTGCGGACGATCCGGCCCGGCGGGATCCGGATGCCCTCCTGGAAGACGTCGGTGGCGGTGGTGCACCAGCTGCCGGGGTCCATGCCGCCGAGGTCGACCTGGTGGGCCATGCAGCCGAGCCAGGCGACGATCTCGCCGTCGCGGAACACCGGCTTGCAGAACTGGACGTCGTTCTGGTGCATCGCGGCCAGGTAGGGGTCGTTGATGATGAAGACGTCCCCGGGCTCGATGTCGTCGTAGCGGCCGAGGAACACCTCGATCGCCATCGCGCCGGTGTAGATGGGCGTGAGCAGGTAGGTGCCGATGATCGCCATCTCGCCGGCCGCGGTGTAGATGCCGAAGTTGTAGTCGGTGGCGTGCACGACCGGCGAGCCCGAGACGTGCTCGACGGTGGTGGCGCCCTCGGAGTTGATCGACCAGAGCTTGTGCCGGATGACCTCGTAGGTGACCGGATCGACGGTGGTGGTCATGCGCTTGTCCCTTCCGCCTCAGCGGTTCTGGATGACGATGTCGCCGAACGCGTCGACTTCGGCGTCCTGGCCCGGGCCGACGACGACGGTCGTGTCCCGCAGCTCGACGATCGCGAGCCCTTCGATGCGGAGGCCGTCACGCAGGTGCTCGGTGCGGAGAACCGTGGCGTCACGCCATTCGCCGCCGGAGAAGACCGGGCGGGTGCCCGGCTCGGGGGCGTCCTGGGCGGCGAGCGCGCCGGTGTCGAACTCCGCGCGGGGCACCGGGCTCGTGGCGACGACGCGGAACGTCGTGATCTCGACGCCGCCTTCGAGGAACGCGGCGCCCTTGCCGAAGCGGCCTTCGTAGACCTCGACGAACCGGTCCACCATCGCGTTGACGTCGGCGGCGGTGATCCGCTCGGCGTCGATCGGCACGGTGAGCACGTGGATCTGGGCGCGGAACCGGATCTCCACGAACTTGCCGTAGGAGATCCCGCTCTCGGCGGCGCCCGCGGCCACGAGGTCGCGGCGGGCGCGCGCGGCGAGCTCGTCGAACGTGGCGTTCAGCTCGTCCGGCGGCAGCGCCGAGGCGTGGTCGGTCGTGCCGGGCGGGGTCTGCATCGGCTTGGACAGCTCTTCGACCATGGTCAGGTCCGAGCAGCCGATCCCGAAGGCCGAGTGCACCGACGCGGTGATCGGGACGACGATCTGCGGGCAGCCGAGCTCGGCGCCGTAGGAGAACGCGTGCAGCGGCCCGGCGCCGCCGTAGGCGAACACCGCGAAGTCGGTGGGGTCGTAGCCCTGCTCGACGGTGACCTGCCGGACGAGGTCAGCCATCCGCGCGTCGACGATCGTCTTGATGCCTTCGGCCGCCTCCTCGACGCTCAGCCCGCTCGGCGTGGCGACGTGCTCGTCGATGGCCGCGCGGGCCTTCTCGACGTCGAGGGTCAGCCGGCCGCCGAGGAAGTTGCCCGGGTTGAGGTAGCCGAGCACGAGGTCGGCGTCGGCGACGGTGGGCCGGGTGCCGCCGCGGCCGTAGCACGCCGGGCCGGGCCGCGCGCCGGCCGACGCGGGCCCGACCTGCAGGACGCCGCCCCGCACGGACGCGATGGATCCGGCGCCCGCGCCGATCGCGCGGACGGCGACCGAGGGCAGGGCCAGCTCGTCGCGGCCGATGAGGGTCTTGTTCGACATCACGGGCCGGCCGTCGAGGACCAGGCCGACGTCGAAGCTGGTGCCACCCATGTCGGTGGTGACGATGGTGCGGTACCCGTTGCGGGCGCCCAGGAACTGCGACGCGACGACACCGCCGACCGGGCCGGACAGGACCGTGGCCGCGGCGCGCTTCTCGACCTCGGCGAAGGTGGCCAGCCCGCCGTTGGACTGCATCAGCAGCGGCCCGGACTTCAGGCCCGCCTTGGTCAACGTGTTCTCGAACGAGTCCAGCGACGTCTTGAGGACCGGCCGCAGGCTGGCGTTGACCGCGGTGGTCAGGGTCCGTTCGTACTCCCCGATGCGCGGCAGGAACTCCGACGACAGCGTCACCGAAGCACCAGGGACGACCTCCTCGATCAGCTCCGCGACGCGCCGCTCGTGGGTGTCGTTGGCGAACGACCACAGCAGGGACACGGCGAACACCTCGGCCCCGGCGTCCCGAAGCTCCGCGACCGCGCGCCGGACGTCGTCCTCGTCGAGCGGGCACACCACCCGGCCCGCGTAGTCGACGCGCTCGGTGACCTCGGCGGTCAGCTGCCGCGGCACCGCCGCCGGCTGCTTGACCAGCGTCCGGAAGCGCTTGATGGCTTCTTCCTCGAGCCCGATGCCCTTGAAGCCGCGCATCACGGTCAGGGTGTCGCCGAAGCCGCGGGTCTGGATCAGCCCGACCCGCCGGTTCCGGCCTTCGAGCATCGCGTTGGTGGCGACGGTCGTGCCGTGCGCGAACACCTCGACGCCGGCGAGGAAGTCCGCCAGCGGGGTGCCGCGTTCTTCGGCGGCGAGGACCAGCGTGTCCAGCACGCCCTGGGCGGGGTTGTCCGGGACGGTCGAGGACTTGTACCGGCCGACCGAGCCCGCGGAGTCGATGACGACCGTGTCGGTGAAGGTGCCTCCGATGTCGGAAGCGACGTAGTAGGGGGACATGGCGGCGGATCACTCCTTTGTGTCGCGGCTTCGGGTGCCCGGTCAGGACACGCCTTCGCCCTTCGCCTGCTTCGCGTTCTCCTTCAGCTGGCGGATGGTGGCTTCGATGTGGGCGCGCGCCAGGCGTTCGGCGCCGGGCCCGTCGCCGGCTTCGATGGCGTCGGTGATCGCCGTGTGCTCGGTGATCGCCCGCAGCGCGCTGTCCGGGCGGATCAGCGCCACGGGCGCGAACACCTGCGCGGTCATCCGGAGGATCGGCAGCTGCCCGATGACGAAGTCGTTGCCGGACAGGTGGGTGATCTCCTCGTGGAAGTCCACATTGGACTGGCTGTAGTCGCGGGCGGCCCAGGGAGCGACGGCCGCTCGCTGGACGTCGATCGCCCGCCGCAGGGACCGCACGCGTTCGCCGGGGGAGCGCTCCGCGGCGAGCCGCGCGGCCAGGCCGTCGACGACCGCGCGCAGCTCGTACGCGGCCAGCAGCGTCTCGACGTCGCCGGTGACGACCCGCGCGCCCCGTCCGGCGACGACCTGGACCAGGCCCTCCTGTTCGAGGACCCGCAGGGCTTCGCGCAGCGGGGTCCGGCTGACGCCGAGCTCCGCGGACAGCTGCTCCTGCCGCAGCCACGCCCCGGGCGGGTAGCGCTGCGCGTAGATGCGCTCCCGGAGCATCGCGGTCACCTCGTCGACGAGGGGGATGCGTGCCGCCATCCGACATCCCTTCTCGGGTTTTCGCGGATTGGATACAGGGCACCTTGACGCACTTTGTGACCTGCGTCAAGTGGTCGCACTTGACCGATGTCGCTGGTAGAGGCATCCTGACCCTGGTCAGAGCTGGTCGGACCAGCAGACGCCGGAGCACCCTTGCGGCGCCGCTGGCCGTACCCAGGACACCGTCGTCGTGGAGGAGAAGTCGCTGATGGGATCGCATCCGGCGTTCGCCGTTCCCGCGTTCCGGGCCGGCCTGCCGATCGGGCCGGGCTGGGTCACCGGCACCGGGACGGAACCGGTCGTGTTCCCCTACGACGGCTCGGTCGTCGCCGAGGCGCCGGTGGGCACCGCCGAGCACGCGCGAGCCGCACTCGACGCCGGAGCGGCCGTCGTGAAGGCGGTCGGGAAGCTCTCGTCGGCCGTGCGGCGGGCCGTCCTGCTCGACGTCGAGGCGAGCCTGCGCGCGCACCGCGAGCAGTTCGTCGAGCTGCTGATCGCCGAGACCGGCAAGACCCGCACGGACTGCACGGTGGAGTTCGACCGCACCCTGTTCACCTGGTCGGCGTCGGCCGAGCAGGTCGCGCAGCTGCACGGGGAGACCGTGCCGCTGGACGTCCAGGAGTCCGGCGCCGGACTGATCGGGTTCTGGACGCGCAAGCCGATCGGGCTCGTCGTCGGCGTGGCCGGCTTCAACGGCCCGCTCCTGCTGGCCTCGCACAAGATCGCCCCGACCATCGCGGCCGGCTGCCCGGTGATCTGCAAGCCCGCGCCCGCCACGCCGCTCGCCACCCTGTGGCTCGCCGACCTCGTCCGCCAGGCCGCCGAGCGGCACGGCGCCCCGCCGGAGATCGTGCAGGTGGTGACCGGCGACGCCGAGGTCGGCCGGCTCCTGGTCACCGACCCGCGGGTGGCCGCGGTGTCCTTCACCGGCTCGGCCGCCGTCGGGCACCGGATCGCGCGGGACGCGGCGCCGCGGAAGGTGGTGCTGGAGCTGGGGTCCAACGCCGCCCTCGTGGTCGACACCGACGCCGACCTCGACAAGGCCGCCGACGCCGTCCTGCGCGGCGGCTTCTACTTCAACGGCCAGGCGTGCATCGCGGTGCAGCGGGTCATCGTGTGCGAGCCGGTGCGCGAGGAGTTCGTCGGGAGGCTGACGGCACGGATCGGCGAGCTCACGGTCGGCGATCCGCGTTCGGCCGGGACGCGCGTCGCGCCGCTGATCAACGAAGCGTCGACCCGCCGGGTCCTCGACTGGATCGGGAAGGCCGAAGCCGCCGGGGCGAAGCTCCTGCACGGTGGCCGCGTCGTCGACCGCACGATCGAGCCGACCCTGCTGCTCGACGTGCCGGAGACGGCCGAGGCGTGGTGCGAGGAGATCTTCGCCCCGGTCGTGGCCATCCGCTCGGTCCCGGACCTGCCGGCGGCCCTGGACATGGTGAACCGCTCGCGCTACGGCCTGCACGCCAGCGTCTACACGAAGTCGCTCGCCACCGCGTTCCGCGCGATCGAGGAGCTCGAGGTGGGCGGGGTCGTGATCAACGAGGTGCCGGGGTTCCGGTCGGACATCATGCCCTACGGCGGCGTGAAGGACTCCGGCATCGGCCGGGAGGGCCCGCGGTTCGCGATCGAGGAACTGACCGTCACCCGCATGGCCGTCATCCGGCCGGAATGAGCGATCCCATGACCTACGAGAAGCTGTTCCGGCTCGACGGCAAGCGCGCGCTGGTCATCGGCGCGGGCGGCATCGGCCGCGAATCGGCCCGGGCGCTCTCGGCCCACGGCGCGCAGGTGCTGTGCGCGGACAAGGACGCCGAGGCCGCGAAAGCCACCGCCGACGACGCCCTGGAGCTCGACATCACCGACGCCGACGCGGTCGCGCGCGCCGCGGAGAGCGCCGGCCCGGTCGACGTCCTGGTGCTGACGGCGGCGACGAACGTCCGCAAGCGGCTGCTGGACTACACTGGAGAGGAGTTCGACCGGGTCGTCGCGCTGAACCTGAAGGCGACTTTCACGGTCCTGCAGGCGTTCGGACGCCGGATGGTCGCGCGGGGGAGCGGGAGCATCGTGGTGTTCTCGTCGGTCCGGGCCCAGGTCGTGGAACCGGGCCAGTCGGTCTACGCCGCGACGAAGGCAGGGGTGATCCAGCTGGTGAAGACGGCGGCGGCCGAGTTCGGCCCGGCCGGGGTGCGGATCAACGCGATCGCGCCGGGCGTGGTGGAAACCCCGCTGACGAGCCAGATCAAGGCGAACCCGGACTGGTACGAGGCCTACGCGGCGAAGAGCGCCCTCGGCCGGTGGTCCCGGCCGTCGGAACTGGCCGGCGCGGTGGTCTACCTGGCTTCGGAGGCGGCCAGCTTCGTCACGGGGTCGACGATGATGGTCGACGGGGGCTGGACCGCCGTCGACGGCCGCTTCACCCCGCCGGCCTGAACGGAACGGACATGGACGAACGCAGCGCGACCGAGCTGATCGAGAACGCCCGGGCCGAAACCACGCGGCTGGCCACGGCGCTGGCCCGGCAACGGGCCGAGATCGTGGCGGCGTCGGAGTTCAGCAGCGCCGACGACGAGCACGACCCGGAAGGCGCCACCATCGCCTTCGAACGGGAGCAGGTCCAGGCCCTGCTGCGGCAGGCCCAGGACGAGCTGGCAGCCCTCGCGAAGGCCGCCGAGCGGGTGCGCGCCGGCGTCTACGAGGTCTGCGAACGCTGCGGCGGCCCGATCGCCGAAGACCGGCTCACCGCCCTCCCGGCGACGCGGATCTGCATCGCCTGCGCCAATCGAAGGTGAGTCCCGCGGCTCAGCGGAACAGCAGCCGCTGCCGGAAGCTGGGCGTGGCCGGGTCGTAGTAGCGGTGGACCCACGAGTCGTCCGGGACCAGGTAGACGGTCTTGTCGTCGTCCGCACTCCGCAGCTTCTGGTGGAGGTAGCGGAAGTAGAAGTGGTTGAACAGCCGCATGAACTCGCCGAGGTAGATGTCCGCGACGCGGGTGTCCCCCTGGATCATCAGCATGTTCTCGTCGTTTTCGTGCACCGAGGCGTCGCTGAAGTTGCCGGACCCGGTGATGACCAGCGGGGTGTCGCCCAGCGGGTCGACGAGCATGAACTTCGTGTGGGTGTAGCGGACGTTGACGTTGAGCCCGGTCAGCTGCTCCTTCGTCCAGCGGTCGAGGATGTCCGAGCTCAGCAGCGAACCGACGGCGACCTTGACGTCGTGGTCGCGGGTGAACGCGACGTCGCCGCTGTCGGGCGGCTGCTCGAGGACGAGGTAGCGCAGGACGTCCGACTCCGTCCCGATCGCCTCGGCGATCCGGTCGTGGACGCCGAACGCGGCGGTCATGAAGAACGACCGCTGCGCGCTCTTGGCCTGCGCGGCGTACCAGTCGATCAGGTCGAGCGTGGTGCGCGGGCTGAACACGGGGGAGATGCCGGCCGGCGGCGGGCTGCTCGGCGTCGGCGTGGCGTCGGTGTTGCCGGGGCGGATCCGCGCGTAGTCCGGGTCGGCGGCCAGGCGGGTCCAGAAGTCGAGGTACCGGGCGGCGATGGCCGGGTCGCGGACGAGGTGCCCGACGTTGGACTGGCCGAACAGCCCGCCCCAGGTGATGTTCGTCGACCCGGTCCACACGGCCTGCGGCTCGTCTTCGTGCAGCAGGACGAGGAACTTGTTGTGCGAGATGGCGCTGTTGGTCGTGCGGGGGATCATGTTCGGTCCGAGGCCGGCGGCCTCGATGGCCGGTTCGGACTCCTGCCAGACCTGGCGGCGGTTCGGGTCCGTGCTCGCCTTCCCGCGCCGGTCGTAGACGATCTTCACGTCGACGCCGCGGTCCGCGGCGGCCTTCAGCGCGGCGAGGACCAGCGGGTAGGAGAACTCGTAGACCGACCCGCGCAGCGCGAACCCGGGCCCGGTGGCGGAGCCGATGAACGTCAGCAGCGCCCGGTCGAGCCCGCGGGCCAGCCAGTCGTAGGCGGGGTCGCTGCGGTCGTCCTTGCGCGGGGGGCGGCCGAACCGCTGCGCGTAGGCCTGGCTGGCGGCCACGCCGCGGTTGAAGTGGACGGCGTGGGTGCCGGTGTCGACCGGTTCCGTCGTCACGGTGGTGGTCACCTCGTGGCGGACCTCGAGGTTCTTCGGTTCTCCGTAGAGGGCCACGACGCGGTAGGTGTACTCGTGGCCGGGCTCGGTGGTGTAGTCGCCCCACTGGAACGACTGCAGCGGGTGGTCGCGCAGGCTGACCGACCGGCCCGGCGGGATGCCGTGCGAGGTCTCTTCGAAGACCTTCATGCCGCGCAGCCAGTGGTGTTCGTTCTTCGCCGGGTCGGACCGTTCGATCGCGAACCCCAGGAGGCCCGGCGTGGCCTCCTGGGCGAGGTCGATGCCGAGCAGCACGGCGTAGGAACCGGCGATGGCGTGGACCTGCAGGTCGTCGGCCGAGTCGCGAGTGCGCATGGGAATCCTCCGGCGGGCCCGGGAGCCAGACACCCGATGGGTCGCGGCAACCACCGAAACCGTTACCGCCGCGCGGTTTTCCGCGGCGGGCGGTGTAACACCTCGTGGCCGCGCGGGGACTACGGGGCATGAAACCCTGCTCGACGTGCGGCCGGGAACTCGGTCCCCAGGCCAGGTTCTGCGGCTCGTGCGGCACTCCGGTCGCCGGGCCCGCCCCCGCACCGAGAGCGGAACGCCACGCCGCGGCGCGGCCGAGACCGCGGCCCACGGCGACCATCGTGGTGGCCGCCACGGCCGTGGTCGTGGTCGCCGGCGGCGCGACGATCTTCGCCCTGACCCGCGGGACGGACGCCGCGCAGCCGGCCACCGTCGTCCCGGCCACCGTCCCCGCGACCGTCGCCACGACCACGGCGCGGTCGTCGCCGAGCGCGCCGGCCGGAGCGGTCGCGGCACCGGCCACCGAGGCGGACCTCCGCCGGCAGACCGCCGAAGACCACGCGGTGGCCGAAAGCCTTGTCGGGCAGTGGGTTCCGCAGCTTTCCTCGAAGCGTCCCGGTCTCGTCGTCGGCACCGTGACCTACGACTACCCGGCGATCGTGGCCGACTTCCAGAGCCTGCGCGCCCGCTTCCCCGGCGCCGTCCTGGTCAATTCGAGCGACTACGCGAACTTTTCGAAGAAGGACTTCTGGGTCACCCTGGCGGCGACCGCCTTCCCGACGGCCGACGCGGCCAACACCTGGTGCGACGAACAGAACTTCGCCCGCGAGGACTGCCACGCGAGCCGCCTGACTCACACCGGCGGCCCCGTGGGCAACTCCAAGCCCCGCTAGCCGAACAGCCTGGCCACCAGGTCGGCGACCTTGACCGCGGGTTCGGTCAGCGTGCCGAGCAGGGTGGTGACCGTCTTCCAGCGGGAGCTGACGACCGCGCCGCGCGGGGTGTCGCTCCGCAGTTCCGCTTCGATTCTCCCGAGTGCTTCGAGCACTTCCGCGCGGTCGGGTTCGGGAGCCGACTCGGCGATCGCCTCCCGCGAGCGCGTGAGCGCCGCGATCAGGTCCGGCACCGACGCGGCCGCCGCGGAGTCGTTGTGGACGGTGGCGCCCGTGCCGAAGGCGCTGCCGGAGATGGTCGCGTCCCGGAGGTCGAACCGGTCACCCATGGGTCTGCTTTCCCTTCGCCGTACCGGAGTTCGTCACCTTGCTGTTCGTGCCGACCGCGGAGTCGACGAACGTGCTGCCGCGCATGTCGTAGCTGTTGACGACCGGGTCGGCCAGTTTCATGAACTCGACCACGGAGTAGCCGCGGTCCTGCAGGTACTGCCCGACCGCGCGGAACAGCGTCGCGTCCAGGATCTTCACGTACCGTTCGGCGTCGACGTCCTGGAAGTAGCTCTGCACCCGGTCCGCCTGGGCCAGCTCGCGCAGGCTGCGGTCGGCGCCGTACTTGGCCGGGACGACCTCGTCGTGGTCCTGGCGCAGCGGTTTGAACGGCCGGACCACGGAGGCCGCGCGGTGGCACATCGTCGCCGGCAGGAGCCACAGGTCCACCAGGGTGTGGCCCAGCAGCCGCGCCGTCGACGGGTGCCGGTCGATCGCGCGGAACTCCGGGTCGATCGGCAGCAGCGCGAGGAACTGCCACTCCAGGTACAGCATCCGCTGGTCGGTCCCGGCGTGCAGGTAGCACGACGTGGTCAGGTCGCGGTCCCAGGACTCGACGCGGTAGCACCGGTAGTAGCGCGCCCATTCCACCACGCTGTCGGCCAGGGCCCGCGCGCGCTCGAGCGGCAGCCGGCGGGCCGGTGGCCGGTCGAGGCCGGCGAGGACCTCGGGCACCGACCGGTGGTCGACGACGAGCCGGTCCGCGGGCACCAGGACCTGTTCGCGGTGGGTCAGGTGCTCCAAGCGGCGGCCGGGCCCCAGCGACGACGTTTCCTTGAGCTGCTCGATCGCCGCGCCGACGTGCTGCTGCAGCTCCGTGACGCTGATGCCCCGCGGCACGGCGCCGTCGTCCGACGAGTCGAGCGGCAGCGTGATCACCTGCCGGTGCACCGGAATCCCCGCGCCCACGAACGGCGAGAACCCGCGGTGCACCACGACGTCCGCGCTGTCCTCGTGACCCGCGCCGCCCTCCTCGGCCGCCACCACCCGCTCCAGCGGCTGGTCGAAGGCGTCGAGCCCCAGCCCGCGCAGCCGCCGTTCCCATTCGGAGGCACTGGCGCGCCCGTCCGCGACGAAGGTGCCGCGGCGGAACCGCCCGAACACCAGGAACCGCACGACCAGCCGGTCGGCGAGCAGGACGCCGGCGATGAGCACGGCCAGCAGGATCGTGAGCACCACGGTGCGGACGACACTGTCCTCGGCCGCGGGCGGGGAAATCGAGTACGGCAGGCCCGAAGCACTCCCGGACAGCTCCCCGAAGCCGCTGGCGACGTCGGCGCCCATGACGACCGCGGCGGCGGCCAGCAACCCGACCGCGACGACGTAGTCACCGGCCCGGCGCACCCGGAACCGCCACGGCAGCACGGCCAGCACGACGGCGGCGACCACCCAGAACACCAGGAGCGACGGGTCGACGAACAGGAACACCAGCACGAGCACCAGCAGCGCGGCGTCGCGGATGCGCCGCCGCGCCCGCGACGCGACCGCCTCCCGCAGCACCGAGGCGTTGTCCACCCCGGGAGCGGGTGGAATCGAGCGCAGGGGTTCGACGAGGAATTCCCGCATCGCGGCGTTCGCGTAGTCTTCGCTGATCTGCGCGGCGGCGCACAGGTAGCGCGTCGTGTTGTCCCGGGTCACCAGCGAAGCACCGCACCGCTGGCAAAACCCGTCGCCCGGCAGGTTGATCTCCCGGCACCGCCAGCAGTTCTGGTTCCGCCTCGTGCCGGCACCGACCGTCATGGTGTTCCTCCTGACCGAGTCTTCCGGCCCAGGAGTCGTCGGCCACGCGGTGACGCGTTACAGCGCGGCGGTCTGGCGCTGCGTGACCGCCGAACACGCTGGGTCGCCGGGCGGTGTGATGAGCGTCGGCTTGAGAGGATGGCGGCATCGCGCATAATGGGCACCTGACCGACCGCTTGGTATGTGCCGGGCACCACAGCGAAGGAGACACACTGCCGTGAACTCGTTCAAGGATCGCGTCGCGATCGTCACGGGGGCCAGCCGGGGCATCGGCCTCGGGATCGCGAAGACGCTCGTCGAGCGCGGGGCCAAGGTGTGCATCACCGCGCGCAAGCCCGAGGCCCTCGAAGCGGCCGTCAACGAGCTCGGCGGGCCCGACGTCGCCCTGTTCGTGCCCGGCAAGTCCGACGACACCGACCACCAGGACGAGGCGATCGCGAAGACGATCGAAACCTTCGGCCGGCTCGACTACCTGGTCAACAACACCGGCATCAACCCGGTCTACGGGCCCACCCTCGACATCGACCCCGCCGCCGCGGCGAAGATCCTCGGCGTCAACGTCCTCGCGCCGCTCGGCTGGACCAAGCGCGCCCGCGACGCGTGGATGGGCGAGTACGGCGGCGCCGTCGTCAACGTCGCCTCCGTCGCCGGCCTCGGCGCGTCGCCCGGCATCGGTATGTACGGCGTCAGCAAGGCCGCGCTGATCCGCCTCACCGTCGAGCTCGGCGCCGAGCTGGGGCCGAAGATCCGCGTCAACGCCGTCGCGCCCGCCGTCGTCAAGACGAAGTTCGCCACCGCGCTCTACGAAGGCCGCGAAGAAGAGGTCTCGGCGGCCTACCCGATGAAGCGCCTCGGCGTGCCGGCCGACATCGCCGGCGCCGTCGCGTTCCTGCTGTCCGACGACGCGGGCTGGATCACCGGCCAGACCATGGTCCTCGACGGCGGCGTCACCCTCGGCGGTGGCCTGTGACCGGGGTCGTCGTCACGGGCGGTGGCGGCGGGATCGGCGCCGCGCTGGCCCGCCGCTTCGCCGCCGACGGTGCCCAGGTGCTCGTCGCCGACCTCGACGGCGGCAAGGCCGCCGAGGTCGCGGCCGAGGTCAAGGGCACGGCGTTCGCCGGCGACGTCGCGAGCCCCGAAGGCGTCGCGAAGCTGGTCGAGAGCGCCCGCGAGACCCTCGGCGAGATCGACGTCTTCTGCGCGAACGCCGGCATCGCGCCGTTCGGCGGCCCGGAGAGCCCCGAGGACGTCTGGGCGCGCACCTGGGAAGTCAACGTCATGGCGCACGTCCGCGCCGCCAACCTGCTGCTGCCCGCGTGGCTCGAGCGCGGCAAGGGCCACTTCATCGCGACGGTCTCCGCGGCCGGCCTCCTGACCAGCCTCGGCTCGGCGCCGTATTCGGTGACCAAGCACGGCGCGCTGGCGTTCGCCGAGTACCTCTCGGCGACCTACCGCCACCGCGGCATCACCGTGCAGGCCATCTGCCCGCAGGGCGTGCGCACGGCGATGCTGGAGAGCACCGGCACCGCGGGCCGGCTGCTGATGGGCGCGTCGGCGATCGAGCCCGAGCAGGTCGCGGACGCGCTGTTCACGGCCATCGAGGAGAACCGGTTCCTGGTGCTGCCGCACCCCGAGGTCGCGGGCTACTACGCGGCACGGGCGACCGAGACCGACCGGTGGCTCGGCGGGATGAACAAGCTGCAGCGCAAGGTCGAAGCGGCGCTCGAGGCCGAATGAGCTGGCAGCCGGAGGTCGACGAGATCGCGCGGCGGCGCGAGCTGGCCGAGCGGATGGGCGGGCCGGAGAAGGTGGCCCGCCAGCACGCGGCCGGGCGCTCGACCGTCCGCGAGCGCATCGCCGCGCTCGCCGACCCCGGCAGCTTCGACGAAATCGGCGCGCTCGCCGGCACCACCGTGGACGGCGCGTTCACCCCGGCCAACTTCGTGCTCGGCACCGCGAAGCTCGACGGTCGCCGGGTGGCGATCGGCGGCGACGACTTCACCGTCCGGGGTGGCGCCGCCGACGCCGCCATCATGGAGAAGCAGGTCTACGCCGAGCGGCTCGCGAACGAGCTGGGCCTGCCGCTGGTGCGGCTGATCGAAGGCACCGGGGGCGGCGGCAGCGTCAAGATGCTGGAGCAGCACGGGTTCACCTACGTCCCGGTCAACCCGGGCTGGGACCTCGTGGTGGACAACCTCTCGACGGTGCCGGTGGTGGCGCTCTGCCTGGGCCCGGTCGCCGGGCTCGGCGCCGCGCGGGCGGTGATGTCGCACCTGAACGTCCTGGTCGAGGGCGCCGGGCAGCTGTTCGTCGCCGGGCCGCCGGTGGTCGAGCACGCGACGGGGGAGGACCTCACCAAGGAAGAACTCGGCGGCGCGGCGGTCCACCGCCGCAGCGGCGCCATCGACCGGATCGTGGCGTCCGAGGCCGAAGCTTTCGCCGTCACCAAGCGGTTCCTGTCGTACCTGCCGTCCTCTGTGGACGCACTACCGCCGGTCGGGTCCACCGCGGATCCGGTGGACCGCCGCGACGAAGCGTTGCTGTCCCTGGTGCCGCGCAACCGTCGGCACCCGTACCGGCTGCGGCCCCTGCTCGACGGCGTCTTCGACGAAGGCTCGGTGTTCGACTACGCCGTGTCGGGCGGCCCGGCCTACGCGGGACTCGCGCGGCTGAACGGGCACCCGGTCGGCGTCCTCGCCACCGACCCGTACCGCGGCGCGACGCTGACGCCCGAAGGTGCCGACGTCATGACGCGGTTCGCCGACCTCTGCGAGACGTTCCACCTGCCGCTGGTGTCGCTGACCGACCAGGCGGGCATGGTGATCGGCGCGGCCGCCGAACGCGCGGGCGCGATCCGGCACGGCGCCCGCGCGGTGACGGCGGTCTACCAGGCGCGGGTCCCGATGGCCGAAGTGATCGTCCGGCGCGTGTTCGGCGTCGGCGGCGCCGGCCAGGTCAACCGGCACCGCCTGGTCCGCCGCTGGGCCTGGCCCTCGGGCGACTGGGGTTCCCTCCCGGTCGAAGGCGGCATCGAGGCGGCGTACCGCGCGGAGCTGGACGCGGCCGACGACCGGGAGGCGCGGATCGAGGAGATCCGCGCCCGCCTGGACGCCGTGCGCTCGCCGTTCCGGACCGCCGAGCGGTTTTCGGTCGAGGACGTCATCGACCCGCGCGAAACCCGCGCACGGCTGTGCGACTGGGTGCCGGACGCCTACGCGGTGCTGCCGAAGCTGCTGGGCCGCCCGTCCTTCGGGATGCGCCCCTAGACCACGCGGTACCAGTTCGGCCGCAGCGGCTCGAGCCCGACGGGCTTGCCGCCGGGGCGGTCGAACATCCGCACGCCGTCCCCGAGGAGCACCGGGACGGGCATCGCCAGGATCTCGTCGAGCACGCCGGCGTCGAAGCACTGCCGCGCGACGTCGGCGCCGAGGACGTTGACGTACTTCTCGCCCGCTGCCTCCTTGGCCGCGGCGACCGCGCCGACAAGGTTGTCGACGAAGGTGACGCCGGGCGCGGGCGCGGCGGGCCGGTGGGTGAGCACGAACTGCGGTCCCTCCCAGCCGCCGCCGAACGCCTTGCCCTCGCCTTCGGTGCCCCGGTGCGGATCGTCGCCGCCGTAGGTCCGGCGGCCGACGAGCAGCGCGCCGATCTCCGGGATCAGCTCGTCGACCAGCGGATCCGGGCCGAGGTACGGCGTCAGCCAGGACATGTCGCCGCCCGGGCCGGCGATGAAGCCGTCGACCGAGCAGCTGAAGCCGTAGAGCAGTTTCGCCATGATGTCTCCTTTGAGCCGGTTCGCGGACTTCAGTACTGACGGCGGCGGCCGGAAAAAGTCATCGGTTTCACCCGGCCGTGTCCGGAACGCGACAGGATCACCACGGACCGTTGACAACGGTGTCACCGCGCGAGGACCGTTCCGATTCGCATCGGCTGAACTTGTGCTCAACGGCGAAGGACAAGTGACATGGTCTTGCGTACCCTCGTGCGGCTTTCCGCCGCCACCGCCTTGGCTCTGGCCGGGCTGATCCCCGTCCCCGCGTCCGCGGCGCAGCTGGTCACCGATCCGGCGTCGCTGGTCAACCCCTTCATCGGCACGTCCAACGCCGCCGACGACTTCCCCGGCGCGGACGTCCCGTTCGGCATGGTCCAGTGGAGCCCCGACACCCCGAGCCGCCCCGACGGCGGCGGCTACGAGTACAACGACTCGTCCATCACCGGCTTCAGCCTGACGCACCTTTCGGGGCCGGGCTGCGGTGCCGACGGCGACGTCCCGATCCTGCCGACCGTCGGCGCGGTCAACACCGGCGCGAGCGTGTCCTTCAGCCACAGCAACGAATCCGCGAGCCCGGGCGCCTACTCGGTGAACCTCGCGAACGGTGTGAACACCGAGCTGACCACCGCGCTGCGGTCCGGCATCGGCCGCTTCACGTTCCCCTCGACGTCGCAGGCCAACCTGCAGTTCAAGCTCAACGGCAGCCAGAACGGCACGTCGAACCAGACGTGGACGGTGGTCAGCCCGACCGAGGTGTCCGGTTCGGTCACCTCGGGGCACTTCTGCGGCGCGGGGTTCACCTACACGCTGTACTTCGACGTGGTCTTCGACCGGGCGTTCAGCTCCAGCGGGACCGCCGCCGCGGCCGCCGTCACCCCGAAGGCGTCGCCCGGGAAGCTGCACGGCACCGCCACGGCCAAGGCCGCCACCCCGGACGCGGGCCCGGGCAGCGCGTACGTCCGGTTCGACACGACGAGCAACCCGACCGTGCAGGCGAAGGTCGGCATCTCCTACGTCTCGGTGGCGAACGCGGTCGCCAACCGCGCGGCCGACATCCCGGCGTTCGACTTCGCCGCGACCAAGCAGGCCGCCCACGACAGCTGGAACGCCCTGCTCGGCCGGATCCAGGTCGCGGGCGGGACTTCCGCGCAGCAGCACGTCTTCTACACCGCGCTGTACCATTCGCTGTTGCACCCCAACGTGTTCTCCGACCGCAACGGCCAGTACATCGGGTTCGACAACCAGGTGCACACCGTCGCGAGTGGACACTCGGCGCACTACGCCAACTTCTCCGGCTGGGACATCTACCGGACGCAGGCGCAGCTGTCCGCGTTGCTCGCGCCGGCGCAGACGAGCGACATCGCGCAGTCGATGATCGCCGACTACGCCCAGGGCGGCACCCTGCCGAAGTGGTCGCAGAACAACGGCGAGACGTACGTGATGGTCGGCGACCCCGGCACCGCGATCCTCGCGAGCTACTACGCCTTCGGAGCCCGGAACTTCGACACGGCGGCGGCCCTGCAAGCGATGCTGAAGGAAGCGAGCACGCCCAACAACGTCCGGCCGGGTCTCAACGCGACGAACGCACCGGGCTACCTCCCGGCCAACGGCACCTACCAGTGCTGCAACTTCTACGGCCCGGTCTCGACGCAGCTGGAGTACGACACGGCGGACTTCGCGCTCTCGGCGTTCGCCGGGGCGCTGGGCGACACCGCGAACCAGGCGTTCTACGCCGGCCGCGCGCAGAACTGGAAGAACACCTTCAACAGCGCCAGCGGGTTCATGCAGCCTCGCGACGCCGGTGGCGGCTGGACCGGCGGCTTCTCCCCGGCGAGCGGCTCGAACTTCGTCGAGGGCACGTCGTGGCAGTACACCGGCATGGTGCCGTTCAACGTCGCGGGCCTCGCCGCGGCCCGCGGCGGCAACGCGTCGCTGGTGAGCTACCTCGACAGCGTCCTGGCCGGGTTCCACGGCAGCGGCGGCACGCAGGCCGACCTCGGCAACGAGCCGAGCCTGGAACTGCCGTGGGAGTACGACTACGTCGGCCAGCCGTACAAGACGCAGAAGGTCGTGCGGCAGGTGCAGGACCAGATCTGGACGGACGCCCCGGGCGGCCTGGCCGGCAACGACGACCTCGGCGCGATGAGCGCGTGGTACGTGTTCTCGGCGCTGGGCTTCTACCCGATGACGCCGGGCACGGCGGACCTGGCGCTGGGCAGCCCGCTGTTCACCCAGGCGGTGGTGACGCTCCCGAGCGGCGCCACGCTGACGGTGAACGCCCCGGCGGCGGCGGACAACGCCCCGTACGTCCAGAGCGCGTCGTGGAACGGCTCGGCGTGGAACAACGCCTACGCGCCGACTTCGGCCCTGACCTCGGGCGGCACCCTGGCGTACGCCTTGGGCACCTCGGCCAACACGTCGTGGGCGGCGTCGAACCCGCCACCGTCGTACGACGGGACCCTGCCGCACCTGGGCGCCTTGACGTCGGGCATCGCGGGCAAGTGCGCGGACGTCGCACAGAGCGGCACCGGCAACGGCACGCACGTCCAGCTGTACACGTGCAATTCGACGGGCGCCCAGAAGTGGTTCGCGGCCGCGGACGGCTCCCTGCAGGCCCAGGGCGGCTGCCTGGACGTGAGCAACAGCGGCACGGCGAACGGCACGAAGGTCCAGCTGTGGCAGTGCAACACGACGGGCGCCCAGAAATGGCAGCCCGCCACGGGCGGCGCGCTGGTCAACCCCCAGTCGGGCAAGTGCCTGGACGACCCGGGCAGCACCACCACGGACGGAACCCAGCTGCAGATCTACGACTGCAACCAGAGCGCGGCCCAGAAGTGGACCCTCGGCTGACGCTGTCGTGAATGGTCAGGGCGGTTCCCGCCGCCCTGACCATTCACGACCACTGCGGCAGACCCTAGGCCGGATAGGGCGGGAACTTCGGCTCGCGGCGCTCGTTCCAGCTGGCCAGGCCCTCGGCCAGCTCCGGACGGCCGAACGACTCGATCATCAACGCCGTCGCCTCGCGGGCCGCGTCCGCCAGGGGGAGCAGCGGTTCGCGGAGGAACTGCGCCTTCATCACGGCCATCGAGCGCGGGGCGCTGTAGGTCGCCAGCTCGGTCGCGTACGCGTGGGTGCGCAGCGGAAGTTCCTCCGCCGGGACCACTTCCTGGACCAGGCCGTAGTCGAACGCCTGCTCCGCGGTGAACGTCCGGCCCGAGAGCAGCAGGTCGCGCGCCCGGCCCTCGCCGATCAGCGACGGCAGCAGCTTCGCGACGCCGTACTCCGCGATCAGCCCGCGCCGGGCGAACGCCGTCGTGAACTTCGCGCCCGCTGCCGCGAACCGGACGTCCGCCGAGCACGCGATCACGAACCCCAGGCCCGCGCAGCCGCCGTTGATCGCCGCCACCACCGGGACGCCCACCGACGACGCCGCCAGCACGTCGCGGAAGTTCTCGTGCCCGCCGCCGCCCGCCGGGGGAGCGGTCGCGATGTCGTCCAGCAACCCCAGGTCGGCGCCCGGGCAGAACGCCTTCCCCGCGCCCGTGACGACCACCGCGCGCACGTCCGGGTCCGCGTCGGCCTGGCGCAGGAGACTGCCGTAGCGGGCCTGCATCGGCACGTCCATCGCGTTGCTGCGCTCGGGCTTGTCGAACGTCAGGGTCGCGACCGCGCCGTCCGCCGCGTACCGCACACCGTCCACTGTGGACATGACGTCTCCTCGGGGTTGCGGGCTCAGGACGTCAGGCCGACCGCGGCTTCGGCCGTGTTGACCAGGAAGGTCAGCGTCTCGTAGAAGTACAGCTCCACAGTGGACGCATCGTGGCCGGCGTAGCCGATCGACAGGTCCTGTCCGAAGTGGAGCTCGTAGTCACCGCCCCGGGTGGACAGCACGCAGGCGCCGTCGATCGCGGGCGCGCGCACCAGGTCGTCGACGAGCTCCTTGACGTGGTCGAGCACCGGGTAGCCGTGGTCGGCCGTCTCGACCATGGCGTCGTACGTGGCGTCGCTGAACAGCACGGCGTACGGGCCGCCGACCCCGGCCGCGCGCAACGCCGCCACCGCGTCGCCGATCGCCTTCGGGAAGTTCCGCGCCTCGCCCGGCAGGGACAACGCGGTCAGCGACGAACCCGGGCGGATCCCCTGGATGCCGGCGTTCGCGAACCCGTCGACCACGATCCGGTCTTCGGCGAGCGAGATCCGCCGCGCGGCGTCCTTGACCGGCTGCCAGTCGGCGTCCCGGGCACCCCGCTCCACGGAGTCGACGTCCTCCCGCGACACCGTGAACGGCACCCGCAGCTCGACGATCCGCTGGGCCGTGCGCAGGCTCGCCGAGACGCCGTCGGCCGGGCCGTCGACCGCGTCGCGGTGGCCGGTGCCGATCGCGGCGAGCGCCGGGTCCCCGGCGACCACGACGTCGACGACCCGCCGCGCGGCGGAGTACTCGCTGAACGTGCGCTTGGCCTCCGCTTCCAGGTCCGCCCACGCGGCGGCCGAGATCGGGGCGAGTTCGCGATGCAGGTTGTTCGTCACCGAGTGCTCCTTCGAAGGCTGCCGATACCCAACGACGGCGAATCCGGCACGGTCGCCGCAGGCCCCGGCGCGGCCGGGAAGTCCGGTGGATCCTCGAGGAAGTCCACCGTGGGAACGTAGAACAACGCGCCGGTCAGCGCGGTCGAGAAGTCGAGGATGCGGTCGTGGTTGCCGGGCGGGGAACCGACGAACATGTTCTCGAGCATCCGTTCGATCACGGCCGGCGTCCTGCAGTAGCCGATGAAGAGGGTGCCGAACTCGTCGTGGCCCGGCCGGCCGAACGGCATGTTCTCCCGCAGGATCTCAAGCTCGTCGCCGTTTTCGTCGGTGATCACGTTCAGCGCGATGTGCGCGTTCGACGGCTTCTCGTCGTCGGAAAGTTCGAGGTCGGAGAGCTTGCGCCGGCCGATGGCCAGCTCCTGCTGCTCGGTGCTCAGCGCGTTCCAGGCCGCCATGTCGTGCAGGTACTTCTGGACGACCACGTAGCTGCCGCCGTCGAACGCGGGGTCGTCGTCGACGAACACGGCCGCGGCGGCGCCCCGGCCGGTGGGGTTCTCGGTGCCGTCCACGAAGCCGAGCACGTCACGGGCGTCGAAGTAGCGGAAGCCGTGCACCTCGTCGACGACGGTGACCGCGCCGCGCAGCCGGTCCATGATCAGCGTCTCGAGCTCGAAGCACAGGTCCATCCGCTCGGCGCGCAGGTGGAACAGCACGTCGGCGTCGGTCGTGACGCTGGTGTGGCGGGCGCCTTCGAACACCGGCAGCTCGTGCAGCAGGGCGGGCCGCGGCCCGCCGTAGAGCCGGTCCCACGCCGCGGAGCCGATCCCGGCCACGCAGGTCAGCCCGCCGTCCTGGGCGCGGAACCCGACGGTGCGGCACAACCCGGACAGGTCGGCGAGCAGGTCCTTCGCGGCCTGCTCGCCGCCGGGTCCGATCCGGACCAGCAGGAAGACCGCGGTCCGGGTCAGCGGCGCGACGACGCTCTGCGGCTCCGGCGCGGACCCACCCTCGTGCGCCACATGCCCTCCCGCTCCCGTGATCGTCGACTGCATCGTAACCACGGAACGCCCCGCGCACCCGGCGGACTCGCGGTTCGAAACCACCGAACCCGCCGGCCGGCCGGAAAACCTTGTGCGATAGGGCTTTCCGGCCGCGCTCGGCCGGCCGGGGTTGGATTTCCCGCGGATCAGCGCGCTAACGGCTGCAGGGCGCGAGCGCGTCCAGGCCCCGGGGCTTGGCCGCGGTGCGGCCGATGGCGGTGGCGATCCGGTCGATCGTCGCGACGCGCTTGTCTTCCAGCGGGCCGAGGATGGCGTTCTGCACGAAGTTCGGCCCGCCCTCGCCCGCGCTGGTGACGAGCCGGTTGTCGGCTTCGGCGATCTGCGTCTTCAGCAGGTCGAGGTTGCGCTGGACCTCGGCCTGCGCGGACGCCGGGATGGCGGGCAGCCGCGAGGCGACGTCGGGGCAGGTGATCCGCCCGGCCGCGGCGGCGCCCGTGCTCGAAGCGGGGGTGGTGGCCGAAGGGGCCTGGCCGCCCAGCGAGCACGTCGCCAGGCCGCCGAGGTTCTGCGGCTTCGTGCCCTGACGGCCGATGGCGATCGCGATGCGGTCGATCGTCGAGGCGCGCTTGTCCTTCAACGGCCCCAGGATCGCGTTCTGCACGAAGTTCGGCCCACCCTGCCCGGCACTGGTCGCGAGCCGGTTGTCGGCCTCCGTGACCTGCGTGTCGAGCAGGGCGAGGTTGCGCTGCACCTCGGCCTGCGCGGACGCCGGGATGGCGGGCAGTTGCGAGGCGACGTCCGGGCAGCTGATCCGGCCGCCCGAGGCAGCGCTCGCCGCGCCGGGCCGGCCGACCGTCGTCGCGATCACCAGTGCTCCTGCCGCGAGGGCGAGGCCGAGGGCCGCCGTCGCGATCTTCGTCCGCCGCGTGAGGCGGTGCCGTCCGGTACCAGGCATGAATCACTCCAAGTTAGCGTGAACACAAGGGTGCCACCCGGGCAGCGCGCGGTTTTTCCGAATGGTGCGGCCGAGCCGGCCGCGGACGTCATCGTGGCCGCTCGACCAGGGCGTTGTCCAGCGGAATGCGACGAGCGGCGCGCGGCTGAACCATTTCGAACCGGGCGCCGTATTGTCCGGTGAAGCGCAATTCCTGGCCACGCGGGGAACCCGGGTCTTGACGTGGACCACCACGGCCTCCTAGCGTCGCCATACCGACCGGTCGGTGTCCAAGGGAGGTCACTGGAGTGAGCTGGTACGACGCGAAGCCCTGGCTCGCGAGCTACGACGAACGGGTCCGGGCCGCGGAACCGGCGAAGCCGACGACCCTGCCGGAGACGTTCCGCCGCGCCGCGGACCACGTGCCCGACCGGGCGGCGATCGCCTACTTCGACGCGAGCCTGACCTACCGCGAGCTCGACGAGCTCTCCGACGGCGTCGCCCGCTACCTCACCGGGCACGGGTTCGAGCGCGGTGACCGGCTCGCCCTGGTGCTGCAGAACATCCCGCAGTTCGTCATCGCGCTGCTCGGCACGTGGAAGGCCGGCGGGATCGTCGTCCCGGTCAACCCGATGTACCGCGAGCGCGAGCTCACCCACGTCTTCACCGACGCCGGCGTCAAGGCGATCGTCTGCTCGCAGCGCGGCTGGAACGCCTACATCGGCGAAACGGCCGCGGGCCTGGACATCAAGCTCACCACCAGCGAGCTGGAGTTCCAGACCCGGAACGACGAACGCGTGCTGGGCAAGGTCACCCGCGAAGAAACGCCGGGTGCCACCGAACTCCTCGAAGCCGCCGCCACCCCCGGCCCCAAGCCGCCGGAACCGGCGTTCGCGCTCGACGACACCGCGCTGATCAGCTACACCTCCGGCACCAGCGGCACGCCGAAGGGCGCGACCAACACCCACGGCAACCTCGGCACCAACGCCGCGGGGCTCGGTTCGTTCAGCGGCCTGCCCGCCGGCTCGACGCTCTTCGGGCTCGCGCCGCTGTTCCACATCACCGGCATGGTCTGCGAAGTCGGCTCCGCGATCGACATCGAGGGCACGCTCGCCCTGGCCTACCGCTTCGACGCCGGGGTCGTGCTCGACGCCTTCCTCGAGCACCGGCCGTCCTACACGGTCGGGCCGTCGACCGCCTACATGGCGCTGATGGCCCACCCGGACTTCGGCCGCGACCACTTCTCGTCGTTCCACCTGCTCTACTCCGGCGGCGCCGCGCTGCCGCCCGCGGTCGTCGAGGCCTTCCGCGCGAAGACCGGGCACTACATCCACAACGGTTACGGCCTCACCGAGACGACCGCCGGCTGCGTCGTCGTCCCGGGGCACCTCGAGGCGCCGATCGACCCGGAGTCGGGCACGATCTCGATCGGCCTGCCGGTGCCGGACACGATCGTCCGGATCCTCGGCGAGAACGGCGAAGAGCTGCCGTTCGGGCAGGCGGGCGAAATCGCCGTCGAGGGCCCGATGGTCGTCTCCGGTTACTGGAACCGGCCGGACGCGACGGCCGAGGCGCTGCCCGGCGGGCGGCTGCTCACCGGCGACATCGGGTTCATGGACGAGCGCGGCTGGGTCTACGTCGTCGACCGCAAGAAGGACATGATCAACGCGTCGGGCTTCAAGGTCTGGCCGCGCGAGGTCGAGGACGTCCTGTACACGCACCCGGCGGTCCGCGAGGCCGCCGTCGTCGGGGTCGCCGACGAGTACCGCGGCGAGACGGTCAAGGCGTACGTGAGCCCGGCGCCCGGCGCGAACGCCGATCCCGCGGAGCTGGTGGCCTGGTGCAAGGAGCGGCTCGCCGCCTACAAGTACCCGCGCACCATCGAAGTCCTCGACGAGCTGCCGAAGACCACCAGCGGCAAGATCCTGCGCCGCGAACTGCGGGCCCGGGGGTAGCGGCGTGGTCGAGACCGTCCGCGGCGCGATCGCGCCGGAAGCACTGGGCAAGGTCCTGATGCACGAGCACCTCTTCGTGCTCAGCCCCGAATTCGCCGAGAACTACCCGGAACACGAAGGGTTCCGCGAGGAGGAGCACGTCCCCGAAGCGATCCGGCGGCTCAGGGAGCTGAAGGACGCCGGGATCGACACGATCGTCGACCCGACGGTGATCGGCTTGGGCCGCTACATCCCGCGCGTGCAGCGGGTCGCCGCCGAGGTCGAGGTCAACATCGTCGTCGCGACCGGGCTCTACACCTACCACGATGTGCCGCACTACCTGCACTTCCGCGGGCCGGGCACGATGCTGCAGGGCGAGGACCCGCTCGTCGGGATGTTCGTCGGCGACATCCGCGAGGGCATCGCCGGGACCGGCGTCAAGGCCGGGCTCCTCAAGTGCGCCACCGACGAACCCGGGGTGACGCCCGGGGTCGAGCGTGTGCTGCGCGCGGTCGCCAAGGCGCACAACGAGACCGGCGCGCCGATCATGACCCACACGCACGCCGGCACCCGGCGCGGGCTGGAGCAGCAGAACGTCTTCGAGGACGAGGGCGTCGACCTCGGCCGCGTGCTGCTCGGGCACTCCGGCGACTCGACCGACCTCGGCTACCTGACCGAGCTGGCGGACCGCGGGTCGCTGCTCGGCATGGACCGGTTCGGCCTCGACCTGCTGCTGCCGTTCGAGCAGCGGGTGAACACGGTCGCGGCGATGTGCGAGCGCGGCTACGCGGGCAGCATGGTGCTCTCGCACGACGCGTCCTGCTACATCGACTGGCTGCCCGCCGAGCAGCTGCCGGTGCTGACGCCGAACTGGCACTACCTGCACATCACCCGCGACGTGCTGCCCGCGCTGCGGGAGCGCGGGGTGTCCGAACCGGACATCACGACGATGCTCGTGGACAATCCGCGGCGCTTCCTGTCGTGGCGCGGCTGAGCCGTTATCCTGGTGCGTCTTGACGCGGAGAGGGGGTTCTTGCGGTGACCCGAGCAAGCACCCGTAAGCCCGGCGAAGCGGGCGACGACCAGGCCGCCGTGCCGCGGCGGCTGCTGGAGCACGCCACGAAGCTGTTCGCCAAGAAGGGCTTCGACCGCACGTCCGTCCAGGAGATCGTCGAGGCCGCGGGCGTCACCAAGGGCGCGATGTACCACTACTTCGGCTCGAAGGACGACCTGCTCTACGAGATCTACGCGCGCGTCCTGCGCGAGCAGACCCGGCAGCTGGAGAGCGTCGCCTCGTCGGACGCCCCGCTGCGGGAGCGGCTCGGAGCCGCGGCGTCGGACGTCGTGGTGTCCAGCATCGACAACCTCGACGACAACACGATCTTCCTGCAGTCGATGCACCAGCTGTCCCCGGACAAGCAGAAGGACGTGCGCGCCGAGCGCCGCAAGTACCACGAGCGCTTCCGCGGCCTGATCGAGGAAGGCCAGGCGTCGGGGGAGTTCCGCACGGACAAGCCGGCCGACGTGGTCGTCGACTTCTTCTTCGGCTCGGTCCACCACCTCGGTTCCTGGTACCGCCGCGGCGGCACCCTGACGGCGCGCCAGGTCGGTGACCACTACGCGGACCTGCTGCTGGACGCCCTGAGGCCGCCGGTCGCCTAGCCCGGAAATCGGTTCGACGGCCGCGCGGAGTGCTGGCACAGTCGCGCCATGGCCGACGACGACCTCCTGACCGCCGCGGACGTCCAGCTCATGCAGGACCTCGCGCAGCGGGTCACCGCCACGCGCCCCGATCTGGTGAACAGCGACGCGTCGTACGGCGAGCTGGCCTGGAACTTCGGCAGGGGCCAGGCGACCCTCGGTGCGAGCTGGCGGCGCCGGCTGTGGTTCTCCGGGGCCGAGCTGGTCGCCTGGGGCTGGGCGCAGCTGCCGCACCGGGTGCGGCGGACCGACGGGTCCGTCAAGGACGTCAGGGGTGCCTATCTGGCGTACCAGGTGCACCCCGGTGCGGCCGAGCTGGCCGACGAGGTGATCGGCTGGTTCGACGCCACGGCCGGGGCCGTGGAGCGGACCGTGCTGCCGGGCGCCGCCGACGAGCACGGCCTCGCGCGGTGGGCCGCGCACGGCTACGGGCCGGACCCGGACGGGCAGGGCGACACCGGTTCGTGGACCCTGCTCAACGAGCGCGACCTCACCGACGTCGAAACGCCCGTCCTGGCGGACGGCTACCGCTTCCGCACCGCCGGCGAAACGAGCCCGGAGGCCGTGGTCCAGGCCCACCGCAGCGCCTGGCCCGCCTCGACGTACGACGTCGTCGCGTACGCGGGCGTCCGCGCCACGCCGGCCTACCGCGGTGACCTGCACGTCCTCGTCGAAGCACCGGACGGGACGATGGCGGCTTCGGCGGTCCTCTGGCTCGACGAGGTCACCAAGACCGTCGAGTTCGAGCCGGTCGGGACGCACCCGGGCCACCGGCGGCTCGGGCTGGGCCGGGCGCTGCTGCTGCACGGGATGCGGCTGGCGCGGGACGCCGGGGCGAACCACGCGATCGTCGCGTGCCTGGGCGCGCCGGGGCACTCCGCCGCGCGCGGGCTCTACCACGGCGTCGGGTTCCGGGAGCTGTCGCGGGACGTGCCGCTGCTCAAGCCGGCCGGTTAGTGCTGCCGGAGGTGGTCGAGCAGGAGGGCGATCACCTCGTCGGGCGCCTCCATCGCCATCCACTGGCTCGCGCCCTCGATGATCTGGAAGCGGTACTCCGCGTCGATGTGGTGGACCGTGAGCTCGGCCGCGCTCTGGCCGAGGTACGGGTCCTCGCTGCCCCACAGGTAGAGCGTCGGCACCGTGATGCGGCCCGCCGGGACGTCGAATGCGTCGTTCGTGGCGCCGCGGTACCAATTCAGCGTCGCGGTGAGCGCGCCCGGCTCGGAAAGGCGATCGACGGTCCGTTCGACGATTTCGACCGGAATCCGCCGGTTGTAGACAGCGCGTAATTGCGCGGCTTCGTCGCGTAAGAGGAATTTCTCGGCTTTGCCGACGCCGCGGCGGAAGAAGCGGATGTAGCCGAGGTCGTGGAACTGCCCGTCGTCGGTGGCGACGGCGTGCTGCAGGGCCTTCGGGTGCGGTGTCGAAAGCACGCTCAGCGAGCGCAGCCGTTCGGGGTGCGTGGTCGCGACGACCCAGGCGAGCATGCCGCCCCAGTCGCGTGCGACCAGGTGGAACCGGTCGGCGCCCTGGCTGTCGGCGAAGGCGAGGACGTCGCCGGCCAGCTGTTCGATCGAGTAGTGCTCGACGCCGTCCGGGCGCGCCCCGCGGGCGTAACCGCGCTGGTCGACGGCCAGCGCGCGGTAGCCGGCCTCGCCGAGGGCGTGCAGCTGCTCGGTCCAGGAGTCGGCGAATTCGGGCCAGCCGTGCAGCAGCAGGACGAGCTCGCCCGTCTCGGGGCCGGCCGCGAGCGCGCTGTGGTGCCGGCCGCCGGCGACGACGGTCAATTCTTCCAGCGTCCCGGCTTCCGTCGGCGCGACGGCGAATTCCATGGCGCCCAGGCTAGATCCCGGCGGCAGGGGAGAACCATGGGAAGAAGGGCACTTTTGCCACCCTTTTGCCGACCGGGTGGCCTGGCTCACAGAATTTTCGCTCATCTGAGCGAAAATACGAAAGAAGCCGAAGAGGATTCACAAATCGTCCGTGAAAGCCACCTCGGGTGAGCCGAGGTGGCCTTCACGGACGGGTCAGGCCGGGAGGTTGACGAGGTCGGCCAGGCGGGCCCGGTGGCGGCCCGGGGTGCCGAGGGCGAGCTCGTCCGCCTTCGCCCGCTTCAGGTACAGGTGGGCCGGGTGCTCCCACGTCATGCCGATGCCGCCGTGCAGCTGGATGGCCTCCTCGGCCGCCTTGACCGCGATCGGTGCGTTGCGGGCTTGCGCGACCGCCACCGCGATCGGGACGTCGGTGCCCGTGGCCAGCGCGTCGGCCGCGTTGCGGGCCGCCGCGCGGGCGAGGACCAGGTCCGTGTAGAGGTTCGCCAGCCGGTGCTTCAGGGACTGGAACCCGCCCACCGGCCGGCCGAACTGGTAGCGGCCCTTCAGGTACGAGACCGTCTCGGTCAGGGCCCACTCGGCGACGCCGGTCTGCTCCGAGGCCAGGATGCCCGCCCCGAACAGCAGCGCCTCTTCCAGGGCCGAAGCCGCGTCCGGGCCCGAAGCGGCGAGCACCGCCGGGGCGTCCGAAAGCGCCACGTCGGCCACCCGGCGCGTCAGGTCGAACGACACCAGCTCGGTCACCGTCGCGGCCGCCGCCTCGACCACGTACAGCTCCGGCCCGTCCGGACCCGCGGCCGGCACGACCAGGAGGTCGGCCACCGACGCGTCGGCCACCGTGCCCACCCGGCCGCTGAGCCGGCCGCCGGAAACGGTCACCGAGGACGGGAAGCCCGCGCCCGGCGCCGTCGACAGCGGAACGGCCAGCGCGCCGATCGCCTGGCCCTCGGCGAGCTTGCGGACGAACTCGGCCGCACCCGCGCGGACCAGGGCCGTCGTCGCCAGCACGACGCTGCCCAGGAACGGCACCGGCGCCACGCTGCGGCCCAGCTCCTCGGCGACCACGGCCACCTCGCGGGCCGAAGCGCCGTGCCCGCCCAGGTCTTCGGGCACGGCCAGCCCGGCGACGCCGACCTCGTCGGCCAGCGTGCGCCACAGCTTCAGGTCGTAGCCCTCGGCCGTCTCGACGCGCGCCAGCAGCGCCTCCGGAGTGGCCTTCGCCTTCAGCAGGTCCCGGACCGAAGCCCGCAGGTCCTCCTCGACGTCGGAATAGAGCAGGTCGGTCATCGGGGGAGGTCCTTCCAGGCGACGTCCTTGTCGACGCGCGGCTCCGAGGGCAGCCCCAGCACGCGCTCGGCGATGATGTTGCGCAGGACCTCCGAGGTGCCGCCCTCGATGGAGTTCCCCTTCGCGCGCAGGTAGCGGTAGCCGGCTTCGCGGCCGGTGAAGTCGACGATCGCCGGGCGCCGGAACGTCCAGTCGTCGTAGGCCAGGCCTTCTTCGCCGAGCAGCTCGACCTCCAGGCCGGTGAGCGCCTGGTTCAGCTCCGAGAACGCGACCTTCATCGCCGACCCCTCGGGCCCGGGCGCCCCGGCGGTCAGCTGCTGACGCAGCCGGGTGCCGGCCAGCCGCAGCGTCTCGGCCTCGACCCAGCGCTGGACCAGGCGGTCACGCAGCTCCGGCGTCCGCAGCTCGGGGCGTTCGCGCCAGGTCCTGGCGACGATGCCGATCAGTCCGCCTTCGCGCGGCTGGACGTGCCCGCCGATCGCGACGCGTTCGTTCATCAACGTCGTCTGCGCGACCTTCCAGCCCTCGCCGACCGCGCCGAGGCGCTGGCTGTCGGGGATCCGGACGTCGGTCAGGAAGACCTCGTTGAACTCGGCCTCGCCGGTGATCTGGCGCAGCGGCCGGACCTCGACGCCGGGCGCGGTCATGTCGCACAGGAAGTACGTCATGCCCTGGTGCTTCGGCACGTCCGGGTCGGTGCGGGTGACCAGGATCGCCCACTGCGACTCGTGCGCGCCCGACGTCCACACCTTCTGGCCGGTGACGATCCAGTCGTCGCCGTCGCGCACGGCCCGGGTGCCCAGCGCGGCCAGGTCGGAGCCGGCGCCCGGCTCGCTGAACAGCTGGCACCACACCTCCTCGCCGGTCCACAGGGGACGCAGGTAGCGCTCGCGCTGCTCCGGCGTGCCGAAGGCGAGGATGGTCGGCGCGGCCATGCCGAGGCCGATGCCGATCCGGCGCGGGTTGTTGTCCGGCGCGCCCGCGTCGGCGAACACACCGTCCACAACGGACTGCAGTGCCCGGGGCGCGTTCTGCCCGCCGAGCCCGGCGGGGAAGTGGATCCAGGCGAGCCCGGCGTCGAACCGGGCCCGCAGGAAGTCCATGCGGTCGGTCGACGCGGGGTCGTGCGTGGCCAGGAACTCCTGCGCCTGGCGCGTCAGATCTTCGGCGGTGACAGTCACTTCGCGCCCTCCGACAGGTACTTCTTCAGTTCACGGCGGGCCAGGGACCGCTTGTGGACCTCGTCCGGCCCGTCGGCCAGGCGCAGCGTGCGGTTGCCCGCCCACATCGCGGCCAGCGGGAAGTCCTGGCTGACACCGCCCGCGCCGTGCACCTGCACGGCCTTGTCCAGGATCCACTCCACGGCGGCCGGCGTCGAGATCTTGATCGCTTGGATCTCGGTGTGCGCGCCCTGGTTGCCGACGGTGTCCATCAGCCACGCGGTCTTGAGCACGAGCAGCCGCTGCTGCTCGATGCGGACGCGGGACTCGGCGATCCAGTCCTGCACCACGCCCTGCTGGGCGATCGGCTTGCCGAACGCCTCGCGCGAGATCGCGCGCCGGCACATGAGCTCCAGGGCCCGCTCGGCCATGCCGATGGCGCGCATGCAGTGGTGGATGCGACCGGGGCCCAGCCGCGCCTGGGCGATCGCGAAGCCGTCGCCCTCGCCGGCGATGAGGTTCTCGGCCGGCACGCGGACGTCCTCGAACAGCACCTCGGCGTGGCCGCCGTGGTCGCTGTCGTCGTAGCCGAAGACGTGCATGCCGCGCTTGACCGTCAGGCCCGGGGTGTCGCGGGGGACCAGGATCATGCTCTGCTGCTTGTGGGGCGGACCGTCCGGGTCGGTCTTGCCCATGACGATGAAGATCTTGCACGCGGGGTTCATCGCGCCGGAGATGTACCACTTGCGGCCGTTGATGACGTACTCGTCGCCGTCACGCCGGATCGCGGTCTCGATGTTGCGGGCGTCGGAGGAGGCGACGTCCGGTTCGGTCATCGCGAACGCGGACCGGATTTCGCCTTCCAGCAACGGTTCCAGCCACTGCTTCTTTTGCTCGTCGCTGCCGAACATGGCCAGCACTTCCATGTTCCCGGTGTCCGGGGCCGCGCAGTTGAGCGCGGTCGGCGCGAGCCGGATGCTGCGCCCGGTGATCTCCGCCAGCGGCGCGTACTGCAGGTTCGTCAGGCCCGCGCCGTGCTCGCCGGGGAGGAAGAAGTTCCACAGGCCGCGCTTGCGCGCCTCGGCCTTCAGCTCGTCCATGACCGGCGGGATCGCCCACGGGTCGTCGCGCTCGGCCAGCTGCTGCTCGAACACGGGCTCGGCGGGGTGGATGTGCGAGTCCATGAACTCGAGGAGCTTCCCGCGCAGCTCCTCGGTCTTCTCGTCGAACGCGAAGTCCATTTACTTCTCCTCTTTGAGAATCTCGTTGCCGTGCGAGATGAGCAGCGGGACACCGGCCCCGACGCCTTCGAAACCCGCGCCGACCGTCTTCCCCTGCTGGTAGCGGTAGTGGATGCCTTCCAGGATCACGGCCAGCTTGAAGAACGCGAAGCTGACGTACCAGTTGAGCTGCGAGACGTCGCGCCCCGAGCGTTCGGCGTAGCGGGCGACGACCTGGTCGGTCGTCGGGTAGCCGGGCGCCGAGCTGGCGTTCGAGACGAACTGCAGCGACACCTTGTCGCGCTCGGCGTAGGCCACCAGCAGCGCGAGGTCGGTCAGCGGGTCGCCGAGGGTCGACATCTCCCAGTCGAGCACCGCGGAGATCTCGTCGCCGGCGTCGACCAGCACGTTGTCCAGGCGGTAGTCGCCGTGGACGATCGACGGCTGCCCGGACACCGGCACCGCCGCGGCGAGCCGGTCGTGCAGCGTCTCGATGCCCGGCAGGTCCCGGCTGCGGGAGCCGTCCAGCTGCTTCTTCCAGCGCCGCAGCTGCCGCTCCAGGAAGCCCTCCGGCCGGCCGAAGTCCCCGAGCCCGACGGCCGCCGGGTCCACGGCGTGCAGGTCGACCAGCGTGTCGACGAGCGCGTCGGCGATCACCCGCGTGCGGGTCTCGCCGAGTTCCGCGAGCTCTTCGGCGGTGCGGTAGGGCGTGCCCTCGACGAAGCTCATGACGTAGAACCGGGCGCCGAGGACGTCCGGGTCTTCGCAGAGCAGCAGCGCCTCGGGCACCGGCACGGCGGTGTCGTGCAGGCCGGAGATCACCCGGAACTCGCGGGACATGTCGTGCGCGGTCGGCAGCACGTGCCCGAGCGGCGGGCGGCGCACCACCCAGCGCGAGCGGCCGTCGCCCACGACGTAGGTGAGGTTCGACCGGCCGCCCTGCACGACGTCCGCGGTCAGCTCCCCGGCGACCATCCCGGGCCGGTGCGCGTCCAGGTGGGCGCGCAGGCGGACCAGGTCGAGTCCTGGCGGGTTCATGCAGCCTCCTCAAGCTTCGTCCGGGCGAGCATACCGACTAGTCGGTATGACGTACAGAGACGCCCGGGAAGCGTCACTTTCCCGGGAAAGTGACGCTTCCCGGGAGGTGTCACGCGAGGAAGCGGGTGACCCATTCGGCGACGCAGGCCGGCTTGGCCGCGTCCTCGATCTCGACGGTCCACCGCGACACCGCCTGCTTCCCGCCCTCGATGTCGGTGATCTCGACGAGCTCGGCCCCGGCACGCACCTTCGAGCCGACCTTCACCGGCTGCGGGAAGCGGACCTTGTTGAGGCCGTAGTTGATGCCCATCTTGATGCCGTTGACCTTGTAGATCTTCGGGCCGAACGCCGAGAGCAGCGACAGCGTCAGGAAGCCGTGGGCGATGGTGCCGCCGAACGGGCCCGCCGCCGCCATCGGCTCGTCGACGTGGATCCACTGGTGGTCGTCGGTGGCGTCGGCGAACTGGTTCACCCGGTCCTGGGTGATCGTGTACCAGTCGCTGTAGCCGAGGTGCTCGCCGACCGCCGCGGCGAAGGCGTCCAGGTTCTCGAACTCGCGCATCGTGATCAGTCCTTCGGTCCGCCGGCGGCGTAGATGACCTGGCCGGAGATGAACCCGGCACCCTCGCTGACCAGGAACGACGCCAGGTTCGCGATGTCCTCGGGCGTGCCGACGCGCTGCACCGGGATCTGCGACGCGGCCGCGGCCTTGAAGTCCTCGAAGCCCATGCCCAGGCGCTCGGCCGTCGCGGCGGTCATGTCGGTGGCGATGAAGCCCGGTGCGATCGCGTTGGCCGTGACGTTGAACTTGCCCAGCTCGATGGCGAGGGTCTTGGTGAAGCCCTGCATGCCGGCCTTGGCGGCGGAGTAGTTGACCTGGCCGCGGTTGCCCAGCGCGGACGTGCTGGACAGGTTGACGATCCGGCCGTACTTCTCCTGCGTCATGTACTTCTGCACCGCGCGGGTCATCAGGAACGAGCCCTTGAGGTGCACGCCGAGCACGGAGTCCCAGTCCTGTTCGGTCATCTTGAAGATCAGGTTGTCGCGGGTGATGCCGGCGTTGTTGATCAGCACGACGGGCGGGCCGAGCTCGCCGGCGACCCGGGTGACGGCCGCTTCGACCTGCTCGGCGTCACTGACGTCCAGCGCGACGCCGACGGCCTTGCCGCCCTTCGCGACGATCGCCTCGGCGCCCTGCTTGACGCCGGCCTCGTCCAGGTCCAGCAGCGCGACGGCGAAGCCGTCATCGGCCAGCCGCGCGGCGACGGCGGCACCGATGCCGCGGCCGGCACCGGTGACCACGGCGACACGGGAAGGGGAATCGGTCACGGGGACCTCCTCGTCGTTGAGAAGCGGGCTCGTGCCCGCGAGCCTACTAAGCGGTTGGTCACCCGCACAGTACGCGTGATCGCCCCCGGAGTCGTGTGACCTTGCGCAGGATCATAGCCATGGCCGGAGACCGGAACCCGGAATGCTCCACTCGGGGGAACCGCTTCGGGTACTCCGGTGCGCGGAACCCTTGACTTGCCGGCTCGTGGTGCGGTATCGGCGGGCCCGCCGGAGGGTGCTCCCGGCTCGGGTGGGTCAGGGCAGCTGCTCGTCGTAGTCGGGCAGTTTGAAGCCCTTTTCGTAGTTTCCGCCGGTGAAGTCGCCGGGGCGGTTGCCGACGTTGGCGATGATCGTGTAGCCCGCGGCCGCGTACTCCTTGCGGCAGCGCTGTTTCGTGTCGGTGGCGTGCTGCTCGCCGCTCCGGCGGACGCACACCTTGTCAACGGGGTAGCCGACGCTCGTCAGAGCCTCCTTCGCGTCCGATGCGTCGCTGCGGAAGCTGGCGACGAGCACGCTGACACCGAGGCTTTCGGCGTGCCGGGCGAAGTCGAGGACGTCCGGCGTGGCGTGGCCGGGCCGGTAGTGGGTTTCGAGGGCGGTGTTGTCGATGTCGGTCACGATGGCGAGCTTCGAACCGCCGTGGGAGACCCGGGTGTCGAGGTAGCCGGTACCGCCGGTCATGGCCTGGTGGACGTCGGCGAGCCAGGTCTCGAAGCTCGGCAGCCCGCTCGCCGAGGCGGGCGCGGCGGTTCCCGCGGCGAGCACGGCGCAGGCGAGGGCGCGGGCCGCGACGCGGGTGACAGCAGTTTTCCGCATGGGTGTGGTCCTTCGTGGTCGGCGGCGAATCCTTGTGCCGCAGCGGTTTCGACGTCCACGAGGGTGACCACTCCCGTCTCGGCGGGGTACCCGGCGAAAGTCGTTAACAGTATTCGGGGCTCGTGCTCCGCGGCGAAAGCGAGGATCATCGGCACATGCCCGAGACGTCGTTCGCCTGCGCGCTCAGCGCCGCCATCGGCCGCGCGGGGCTCAGCTTGCGCGGGCTCCAGCGCGCCCTGGAAGTGCGCGGCACGCGGGTCAGCGTCGCGACTCTGAGCTACTGGAGCAGCGGTCGCAGCCGGCCCGAGCGCGACGTGGCCACGACCCTGGCCACGTTGGAGGAGGTCCTGCACCTGCGCGGTGGCGAACTGTCCGCGGTGCTCGGTGCCCGTCGCGGCCGGGGCCCGGCCGTCCGGTCCACACAGGACGTGCACCGGATGGCGAACGCCTGGGGCGCCCCGGTCTCCCTGCGCGACGCGCTGGCCGACTGCACCGTGCCGCCGGTGCGCACGGTCGCCCGGTGCGACACGCTGTACCTCGACCACGAGGGCGTGAACCAGCGGCTGGTCGCCGCCGTGACGCTGGTCGCCACCGGGACGGCCCGCAGTGCCGTCGTGCTGGTGCGCGGTGCTTCCCGGGACCGGATCCCCGTGCTCGGCCGGACCCGCGGCTGCGTCCTGCGCCGCCGCCGGGTCGTCGCCGGGCAGGGGCTCGCCCTGCTGGAACTGGACCTGGACCGGCCGCTGTTCGCGTCCGAAGCCGGCCGGATCGAGTACGAAGTGCTGTTCGACGACGACGTCCGCAACGACCACTGGTTCCACCGGACCCACCGCACGGTGCGGGATCTGCGGCTGACCGCGGTGTTCACGCCGCCGATGACGCCGGCCGCGGTCGCCGTCGTGGCACCCGGCCCGCACGGGGGCGTCCGGCGGACCGCGACGGGGTTCACGGCCGCGGCGGGCAACGTCCGCCCCGGGTGTTTCGGGCTTCGCTGGAACTGGCCCGAGGACGCCGCGGTGAACCCGGCCCGGAGCCGGCCGTCCGAAAGGGACCGCTGACTCCGGGCCGGGGACCGGGCTAGAGACCCATGCTCGCGCCGAGGGTGTTCAGCGCTTTGTCGACCAGGGCCTGGGCGTTGCCGTTCAGGGTGGCGTTGGTGCCGTTCACGACCCAGGACGAGCCGGAGAAGATCACGACCGTCACGCCGTTGTCGACGCCGCCCGTGGTGCCGCTGCTGGGAATGCCCAGCAGCGAGGCCGACTTCACCGACGCCTCGCCCAGTTCGCGGGAGTCGTTGTCCGAGGTGGTCTGGTTGTTGCCGGTCTGCGTGTCACCGAAGATCGCGCCGATCACCTTGCTCTTGTAGAACATCAGCGCGAACTGCCTGCCCTTGATGTTGTGTTCCTTGTAGAAGAAGTGCGGGCAGGGGGACTTGCGGTCGTAGCAGTCGTCGCCCAGGACGTAGAACGGCACGTGGTGCGCGGCCAGCTGCTTGCCGTTGCTGTCCTGGAAGGTCGTCTCGCCCTGGTGGTCGGGATCGGGGTCGGGGTCGCTGCCGTCGTCGTCCACGGCCAAGCTCGAGCTGTAGGCGTAGACGCCCTTCGTCACCTGGTAGACGTTCACGTTCTGGGACCGCGTCATGGTGTTGATGTGGGGCTTGGAGTTGACCTTGTTCGCGGTCGTGCTGTTCTTCTTGACCCCGGCCAGGACCTGCGCGGCCGTGTAGGTCGCGCTGTCCGGGGTGGCGGTGGTGGTGGTCATCGTGGCGGCGTCGGCGGAGTGGAGGGCGAAGGGCGTGGCGAGCGTAAGAACCGTCGTGGCCGCCAGAGCGAAGCGCTTACGGGATGACATGGCTGGGGGTGTCTCCCTTCAATCGTTAGGAACCTTTCCTAACTGAGGGGACCACCGGCGACCTCGGTGACGGAAGGACTTTTACCAAGATTTTGGGGAAATGTCCCGGTGTCCGGAGCACGGCGGCGGCGGGGTCGTCGAAACCGGTCTCACGGGAGCCGGTCACGCCGCGGCTGGAGGCACTCGCGCACCCGGTCCCGCTGCGCACCCTGGCCGGCACGCCACCGGCGAGCCGGCCCGCGCCTGGGAGCTTTCGCCGCCCGAGGTGTCCCCGCCACCTCGCCGTGCTGCGCCGGCCACTACAGCGGGAAGACCTTCCGGAAGGCGGCGGAGAGCGGTTCGAGGTCGGCGACCAGGCGGTCGAACTCGTCCGCGCTCAGCGCGCGGTACGGCGCCTCCGCGAGCCGGTCGGTCATGGCCTCGACCCGGTCCTTCGCGGCCCGGCCGGCGGCGGTCAGCCAGCCGTCGGTCCCGATCAAGCCGCGTTCACGCATGCCGTCGATGACCGCCGTGAGCCGCGCGGCGGGGAGGTGACCGACCCGGCCGAACTCCTTCGCGGGCATGCCGGCGGACAGGGCGTGGAGCACGTGGGCCTCCGTGCCGCCGATGCCCTCGGCGAGCAAGGCGACGACGTGGCCGTCGCCGCGGTGCTCGCGCAGCAGCGTGGCCGCGTGCCACAGCCGGGCCACGGGTTCCTGCGGTGCCGGAAGCGCGCGGAGGGCGGCGAAGAGGGCGCGTCCCTCGACGGGGGCGCTGGTCGCGGCCTTCAGCAGGAGATCGCCGGCGCGCGCGACGGCGGGGTCGCCGGCGAGGTCGCCGAGGATGCGCCGCATGCCCGCGGCGCAGCCCTGCTCGCGGGCGGCCAGTGCGGCCTCGGGCGTGGTGAGGTCCCAGACGCGCGGGAGGTGGCGCGCCACTTCGCCGGGCGCGAAGTTGTAGAAGATCGCGTGGACCAGCTCGGCAGGCACCCCGCGGCCGAGCGGCGCGGCGCGTCCGGCGAAGTAGGCGTCCCACGGGTTGCGCAGGCCCAGGGCCATCAGGGCGGCGTCCGGCTCGTCGGCGAAGTAGGGGACCAGGCCGATGGGCTCGACCAGGTCGAACATGCGGCGGGCTACGGGTTCCGGGTGTGCCATCTCGTCTCCTGTGGTCCTGGCGGTGCGCTCGTCGTGGCCCGCTCACCTGCTCCACGAACGGCCGGCACCGGATCCGACAACGGCCCCGGAAATTGAGACGTCCATCCTGTTGCCCGCCGGGGCGGCTCGTGGCTCCTGCGCGTTCAACCGGCCACTTTCGGGGCTCTGACCTGCGGCGGGGCACCTTCGACGGGGGAGCGCCGCCTTCCGGCCGTTGCGTGAACGGAAATTTCGTGGCTGCTCCGGCCGGTGGCTAGCTTCGGCGCCATGGAGTGGAGCTTTCAGACGGCCGAAGAACTCGTCGCCGCGATGCGCGCCGGTGCGGTGACGTCGGTGGAACTGACCGAAGAGGCCATCGCGCGGATCGAGCGCGAAGACAAGGCGATCAACGCGATCTGCGTACCGGACTTCGCCCGTGCACGCGCCACCGCGCGCCGGGCCGACCAGGCCCGCGCTCGGGGCGAGGACCGGCCGCTGCTCGGCGTCCCGGTGACGGTCAAGGAGTCGTACGACATCGCCGGGCTGCCGACGACCTGGGGCATGCCGCCGCACCGCGACCACGTGCCGGCCGAGGACGCGGTCCAGGTGTCGCGGCTCAAGGCCGCGGGCGCGGTGGTGCTCGGCAAGACCAATGTGCCGCTGGGGCTGCAGGACATCCAGAGCTTCAACGAGATCTACGGCACCACGAACAACCCGTGGGACCACGGCCGCACGTCGGGCGGGTCCTCGGGCGGGTCGGCGGCGGCCCTGGCGTCCGGGTTCGGCGCGTTGTCCCTCGGTTCCGACCTCGCCGGTTCGCTGCGCACCCCCGCGCACTTCTGCGGCGTCTACGCGCACAAGCCGACACTCGGCCTGGCGGCGTACCGCGGCATGGTCCCGCCGTCCGAGCCGGCCCTGCCGGTCGACCTGGACCTCGCCGTCGTGGGCCCGATGGCGCGTGCGGCCCGCGACCTCACGCTCCTGCTGGACGTCATGGCCGGACCGGACCCCCTGACGCACGGCGTGGCGTACCGCCTGGAGCTGCCGCCGGCCCGCCACGAGCACCTCCGCGACTTCCGGGTCCTGGTCCTCGACGAGCACCCGCTGATCCCGACCGGCGCCGCGGTCCGGGCAGCCGTCAACGGCGTGGCGGCCGCGCTTGTCGACGGCGGCGCCCGCGTCGAACGCCACAGCCCGCTGCTGCCGGACCTGACCGAAGCCGCGACGCTCTACATGCAACTGCTGATTTCGGGCTCGGTGGCGCGTTTCCCCTTGGACCCGCACGAGTTGCCGGACGACGGGAGCCTCGACGCAGTGCGGCGCCGCGCCCTGTCGTTCAGCCACCACGACTGGCTGGCGGCGAACACCCGCCGAGACCACCACCGCCAAGCCTGGCGACGGTTGTTCAAGGAGTTCGACGCGGTGGTGTGCCCGATCACGCCGACCCCGGCGTTCCCGCACGACCACCACCCGAACCCGCTGGAACGGCGAATCGACATCGACGGAACCGACTACCCGTACTTCGACCAGCTGGTCTGGGCGGGGGTGGCGACCATGCCCGGCCTGCCGGCAACGGCCATCCCGGCGGGCAGGTCCCCGGAGGGCCTGCCGGTGGGCGTCCAGCTCATCGGGCCGATGTTCGAAGACCGCACCCCGCTGCGGTTGGCCGAGTTGGTGGAGCAGAAGATCGGCGGCTTTCAGGCACCGAGGTAGTGGGCCCGGACCCGAACTGCGCGCGGGGTGCGGCGGTGCACGAGGAGGACGGTCGCGCGGCGGGCCGCTGGCTACACTGCGTCGGAGCGTGGGGAGGCGATGCCGACGTGGTGTTCAACGCGGACGTGACGTGGCGCCAAGGCGCCAAGGCGCCGAGCTGGACGAGGAACTCGGGCACATCCGGTTCACCGGGCGTTCTGGTGACGGCGCAGTGATCGACGACCCTGTCCGCTGGCACGTCAAGCCGGGAGCCAGCCACCCATGACCCGCCGCGCCTCCGCCGTTGTCCTCGCGCTCGTCCTCACCACCAGCTGCTCGCCCGGCCCGCCGCCCGGTCCGGCCGAGCCGTCGGTGTCCGTCCCGCCGATCCCTGGAACCGGGCTCGCCGGCGCCGCCCGCTTCCGCGCCGACCCCTGCGCCGCGGTCACCGTCGAACAGCTCAACGGCCTCGGCTTCACCGGCGGCCACCGCACCACGGACGGAAACCGGTGCGTCACCAGGTTCGGCCCGGTCGCCGGCGTCGACACCGTCAACCGCGGCAACAGCCTCCACACGCTCTACCTCGAGCACGCCCGCGGCCACGACACCGGCAACCACTGGGAACCCGTCACCATCGACACGACCTACCCGGCGGTCATCGTCGCCATCGACGACAACGTGCCCGGCAAGCAAGCCGACGGTCCACTCGGCTGCACCCTGGCCCTCGCCGCCGACGAAACCACCCTCGTCTACATCACCGCCGCCACCTATGACAAACCGGAAACCGGTCCCTGGCACCACGACCCCTGCGGCGCCGCCCGGAAAATCGCCGAACTCACCGTCCACAACCTCACATCGTGAGCCGAGCTTTCTCGGCGACGGCGGCTGTCACCCCGGCTGAGGTGATCGCACGCAGAACTCGGTGCCGTCCGGATCCGCCAGTACGACACTGCCGTCGTCGCGAGCCACGAGGCGCGTAGCACCGAGGGAGATCAGCGCGTCGACCGCTGCCGGCTGGTTGCCGTCCGTTGGGAGTAGCTCGAAGCGCTGCCGGTCCTGTGACGCGGGCGGGCCGTCCCACGTGTCCCAGGCGATTTTCGTTCCGCCGTGTGGTGATTGGATCGCGGTCTGCTCGCCGCGGTCCCACACCAGGGGCCAGTCCAGGGCCTTGCTCCAGAACAGGCCGGTCTCGCGGCTGCCGGCGCAGGTGAGTTCGCCGAGCGGGCCGCACCCGGCGAGATAGGCGTTGCCGGGCTCGATCACGCAGAACTCGTAGCCCGCCGGATCGGCCAGGACGACGTGCGTCTCTTCGGGCCGCTGCCCGACGTCGACGTGGCGGCCGCCGAGCTGGACCGCCGTGGCTACCGTGTGCCGCTGGTCGGCGCCGATCAGGTGCAGGTGCATCCGGTTCGCGCCGAGCCGGCCGGCGCGGCCTGGCACGAACCGCAGGCCGAGCTGGGTGTCCCCGCCGGGCAGCAGCACGCCGCCGTTGTCCTCGACGACCTCCCGGCCGAGCAGGGCGGCCCAGAAGCGTGCCGCTTCAGCCGGGTTGTCCGCCTCGAACGTCACCGCCAGCAGTCGCAAAGGCATCACCGGACCGTAGACACCGCCCCGGGAGGCGGCAACTGATGCCCGTGAGCGGGCTGGGTCGCGGGAAGAGTCGAACGCAATCGTCGCGCGAGTGCTTGCACGACACGCGCGGGCAGCCCCAAAGTCGGCATCGATTGCAGCTCTGCCTCGAATTCGAGATCGACCTCTCCGCAGCCGCAATCCAGATATTCCTCCGCGGCGAAGCACCGGTTCGCCAGGTCCGAGTCGAAGTCCGGGGACGCGAACCGGGCCAGGAGGCGAATCATCGGCGCACTGACCTCAGCCGGCCGGGCGCGGAGGTCGTCCGCCATCAACCGGGCGACGAGATCCGTCGTCTCGTCTTCACCGGGGACCAGGATTTCGTGCCGCGCGCACACGGCGTCCGCCAACGGGGCGGTGTCCCACCCGTTCGCCCGACGGTTCAACCCGGCCAGTTCGGCGATCTCGGGATCTTCGTTGCCTTCCAGCAGCAGGCTGACCGCGACATCCGGCCAGTCGCCCGGCTGCAGGCAACCGCGGGATTCGGCCGCCCTCGCCACCAAGAGCGCGGTTCGCGTCGAAGCGTCGTCCACCCCGCGACTCTAGCTTCCGCTCGTCGGCGTGGTCAGGACAAATGCGCCGACAACAGCCACGCCGGGGCCGACTTGCGGCCGTTGCCCTCCTCCCGGACGTCGCTGCCGGCGAACGCCGCGAAGTCCGGGAAGTTCTCGGCGACGTTGGCGTGGATGCGGGCCGGCCGGATGTCGTCGATCGTCCAGTACGCGCCCACCACCTCCCGCAGTTCCGCCGCGGAGACCGGGTTGACCTTGTCCGAGGGCACGGTCGCGCTGTCGAAGACCAGCACGAAGTAGGACGCGCCGGGCGCCGCCGCGCGCACGATCGATTCCTGGTACCCCCGGCGCAGTCCGACCGGCATCGAGTGGAACAACGTGCTGTCCACAATGGTGCCGAACCGGCCGTCGTAGCCGGTGAACGTGCTGATGTCGGCGACCGCGAACGCGGCGTTGGGCAAGCCGCGGCGGGTGGCTTCCGCGCGGGCCAGCTCGATCGCCGTCGGCGACTGGTCCAGACCGACCGTCGTGAAGCCCAGCTCGGCGAGGCGGAGCGACGTCGCGCCCTCGCCGCAGCCGGCGTCGAGGACCTCGCCGTGGAACGCGTCGATGAGCGCGGCGATCTCGGGTTGCGGTTCGCCGATGCTCCAGGGCGGACGGAAGCCCACCCCCATCTCGGGAGCTTGGCCACGGTAGGCGGATTCGAACAACGGTGAGTTCATGCACCCCAGAGTGTCAACTGGGTTGATATATGTCAACATGGTTGACATGGACAGCTTCCGGGACGAGCCGCTCGGCTACCTGCTGCACCGCGTCACCGCGGCCCTGCGCGCCGAGGTGGCCGCCACCGTGCTCGGGCCCGCGGACCTGGCGGCGCCCGCGTACCTCTGCCTGCGGATGCTGGCGCGGTCGCCCAAGTCCAACGCCGAGCTGGCCCGCGAAGCCCAGGTGTCACCGCAGGCGATGAACAAGGTGGTGCGCGAGCTGCAGGACCGCGGCCTGGTGACGCGCCCCGCCACGGTGCCGTCCGGGAGGGCGTTGCCCGCCACGCTGACGCGCGAGGGCATGACCGTGCTCGCGCGCCTCGATCCCGAGGTCGCCGAGGCCGAGGACCGGGTCCTCGCCGGGCTCGACGACCACGGCCGGCACGAGCTCCGGCGGCTCCTCGTGGCGGCGTTCCCCCGCTGACGAAGATGCGACGTGTCGTGATTCGGACGCGCCGGCCCTAGTGACGGCCGACGGCGCCGGCGCGAGCCTGGTGCGATGCACTGGAGATCATCTGTTCTGGTCCTGGCCTGCGTCGGCACCCTCGCCGCGGGCACCACCGGGGTCGCGGACGCGGCCCCGAAAGCCGCACCCGCGGGCGTCGAACGGCACTCGGTCACCCTGCTCACCGGCGACGTCGTCCAGGTCGAACGGCAGCCCGGCGGCAAGCAGGCCGCCACCGTCCAGCCCGCGCCGGGCCGGGAGAAGATCCGGTTCCACCAGCAGGAGGTCGACGGCCACCTCAGCGTCTTCCCCGAGGACGTCACCCCGCGGCTGGGCGCGAAGCAGGTCGACAAGACCCTCTTCGACGTCACCGAGCTGATCGCCGAGGGCTACGCCGACGAGCAGTCGGCGACCCTCCCGCTGATCCTCACCTACCGCCAGGGCACGGACCTCCGGAAAACCACCGCCCAAGCCGACCTCGGTGCGACGCTGACCAGCGTCAACGGCCGCTCGGCACGGGCCAGCAAGGCGAACGCCGCCGCGTTCTGGGCCTCGTCGGGGAACGTCGAGCGGATCTCCCTGGACCGCAGGGTCCGCGTCTCCCTCGACCGCAGTGTCCCGCAGATCGGCGCCCCCGAGGCGTGGGCCGCGGGCTTCGACGGCACCGGCACCACGGTCGCCGTGCTCGACACCGGCTACGACCCCACCCACCCCGACCTGGCCGGGCGGGTGAGCGAGGCGGTCAACTTCACGACCAGTCCCGACACGACCGACCACTTCGGCCACGGCACGCACGTCGCCTCGACGATCGCGGGCTCCGGCGCCGCCTCGGGCGGGCGGCTCAAGGGCGCGGCGCCGGGCGCGAGACTGCTCGTCGGCAAGGTGCTCGACGACGACGGCTTCGGGTACGAGTCCTGGGTCCTCGCCGGGATGGAATGGGCGGCGCACTCCGGCGCCAAGGCGGTCAACATGAGCCTCGGCGGCGGCCCGACCGACGGCACCGACGCACTCAGCGTCGGCCTCGACGCACTGAGCGAACAGACCGGCACGCTCTTCGTCGTGGCCGCGGGCAACGACGGCGAACAGGGCGCCTACACGGTCGGCTCGCCGGGCACCGCCGCCGCCGCGCTGACCGTCGGCGCGGTCGGCCGGGACGAGAGCCTGGCGTCGTTCTCCAGCCGCGGCCCGCGGCTGGGCGACAACGCCGTCAAGCCCGACATCACCGCGCCCGGCGTCGGCATCGTCGCCGCCCGCGCGGCGGGAACCGCCATGGGCGACGTCGTCGACGACCACTACACCGCCGCCTCCGGCACCTCGATGGCGACACCGCACGTCGCGGGCGCGGTGGCGATCCTCGCCCAGCAGCACCCGGACTGGAAAGGCAGCCAGCTCAAGGACGCACTCGCGAGCACTTCCCTGACAGCCAACGGGCTTTCGGTGTTCGAGCAGGGTGGCGGCCGGGTCGACGTGGCGCGCGCGGTGAAGCAGAAGGTCTTCGGCACCGGCATGCTCGACCTCGGCGCGGTCGAGAACGCCAAGGCGCCGGTGACCAAAGAGGTCACCTACACCAACATCGGCACCACGCCGGTCTCGCTGAAGCTCGTGCTGGACGCCAGGTCCCTCGGCGGTGTCCCCGCCGGGGACGGGATCCGGCTCGACAAGTCCACTGTGGACGTTCCGGCCGGTGGCCGGGCGAGCGTCACGATCACCGGCGACCCGGCGAAGCTGGCCGCGGGCACCTACAGCGGACGGCTCACCGCGACGGCCGAGGGGGTGGTGGTGCACACCGCGCTCGGCGCGGACAAGACCGCGCCCAAGCACAAGGTCACCCTCACCGCCCTCGACCTGCAGGGCAAGCCGACCACGGCGCCGTGGTTGCTGATGTACGGCGAGGACTACCGCTACGACGTCAACACCTGGCTGGGCGGTGGCAGCCTGACCGTCGAGGTCGGCGACGGCGTGTACTACCTGACCGCCCAGGTCGACGGCACCGAGGACGGGCTCACCGCCTTCCAGGTCGTCCTGCCCGAAATCCGGGTCACCGGCGACACGACCGTCGTGCTGGACGCCCGCAAGGCGGTCAAGGTGGACATCCAGACCCCGCAGCCGTCCGAACAGGCCGGGATCTGGAGCTATTACACCTACCGGGAGCTCGGCCCGCGCCGGATCGCGAACTACGCCATGCAGTTCGACTACACCCGGGAACTCCGCGTCACCCCGACGCCGAAGGTGACCACCGGGGCCTTCGAGTTCGGCTCCCGCTGGTCGAGGATCGCGCCGCCGTTGACGGTGAACGTCCTGGGCAGCCGGGACCCGCTCACGAACCGCTACCTCGCCGGGTCGCCCAAGCTCGACGGCTGGCGGCTGCTGCAGGCCGTCTCCGCGGGGCAGGGCAAACCGGCGGACTTCAAGAACGTGCGCGGAAAGGCCGCGATCGTCGACCCGGACCCGGCCGACTACAACCGCGACGACGTCTCCCGCGCCGCCGCGGCCGCCGGGGCGGCGATCGTCTTCATCGTCGTGCCGGACGGCTGGGGCACCGCCTCGGTGCCGTCGATCAGCGCGGCGCCGTTCCTGACGATCCCGACCGTCCAGCTCGACCGGGACGAAGGGCTCGCCCTGCTCGCCAAGATCAAGCGGTTCCCGACGTTCCTGAGCCTGCAGGGGGTCGCGGTCAGCCCGTACCTCTACGACGTGGTGCAGACCGAGCGCGACCGGATCCCGGACAAGCCCGTCCACAAGGTCACCGCGGCGAACACCGCGACCGTCACCACGCACTACCGCCAGACCGGCAGCGGCGGCGAGGCGAAGGAGCAGCGGTTCGCCTGGAAGCCGTGGCAGGACTTCGCCGTCAACGAGTACCAGCGGTACGTGACGACGCCGTCGACCCGGCAGGAGTACGTCAGCTCCGGGGACACCCTGTGGCAGCACCGGGTCAAGCACGGCCTGATCTGGGACGAGATGTCCCCGCTCCAGGGCGGCATGACCGCGGCGCCGCGCACCTACACGGGCAAGGAGAACGTCACCGAGGACTGGTTCGCGCCGGTCGTCCGGCCGGCCGTCCCGCGGGGCGTGCCGGGCATGGACTCGACCCGTGAGGGCGACAACCTCCAGATCAGGATCCCGGAGTTCGTCGACAGCCAGGCCGGGCACTACGGCTTCAACGAAGGCGACGACCAGGCCGGGCCGGCCGTCACGGCGGCGAAACTGTTCCGCGACGGCAAGCTCGTGTCGGAACAGCCGTACGCGTTCGGCACCTTCCCGGCCGGCGCGGACCCGGCGACCTACCGGCTCGACCTGTCGGTGCGGCGGGATTCGCCGGAGTGGCTGTTCGGCACCAGCACGCAGACGTCGTGGACGTTCCACTCGGCACGGTCGGCGGCCCCGGCGCTGCTCCCGTTGCTGCAGCTGGACTACGCGGTCGACGCGGACGCCGGGAACCGGCTCCCGGCCGGCCGCCGGGCCAAGATCGGCCTGACCACCCGGTTCCAGGACGGCATGGCCACACCGGACGTGCGTTCGGTGCAGGCCTGGGCGTCCTACGACGACGGCAAGACCTGGCGCGCGGCCGGCGTCAAGCGCACCGGGAAGTCCTACGAGGCCACGATCGACCACCCGGCGCTCGAGGCCACGAACTCCTACGTCGCGTTGCGGGTGCAGGCCACCGACACCGCGGGCAACGCCGTCGACCAGACGGTGCTGCGGGCGTACGGGCTCAGCTAGCGTCGCGGACGGGCTCCGGGCGCCTCCCGCCGTCACGCGGCAGGAGGTGCCCGGGGCTCGGCTCGTCCAGCCAGCCGAGCTTGCTGGCCTGCCAGGCCAGCTGCATCCGGGTGCGGGCGTCGACCCGGCGCATCAGGTCCTGCAGGCGCCGCTGGACGGTCCGGTAGCTGACGTTGAGCTGGGTCGCGATCGACTTGTCGCTGACCCCGCCGATGAGCAGGGACAACAGCCGCCGCTCGTCGGGGTCGAGGTGGGGAGTGGGCGCGGTGTCGCCGATCCGCAGCGGCGACGCGCGTTCCCAGTAGACCTCGAACAACGCGACCAAGGCGGACAGCAGGCTGCTCTCCCGGACGAGCGCGGCGGTGGGCTCGCCCGTGCTGTCGTGGCTGACCAGCGGGCACAGCGCCACCTTGCGGTCGGAGATGGCCAGGCGCACCGGCAGCTTCGCGATCGAGCGGGCGATCTCGCCGCCCTCGATCCCCTCCAGGACGTTGACGATCCGGCCGGGCTCCTCGAGCAGGCCGGTCTCGTAGATCACGCGGTACTGCACGCCGCGGGCCTGCGCCAGCGCCTCTTCGACGTTCTCCGACGCCGCCATCGCGACGTTGCCCTCCAGGCAGAACCACAGGGACTCTTCGCGCGCGCCGCGCTGGATGGCGAGGGCCTGCCGCCGGATCGCATCCACCCCGGTGATGACCTCGACGAGCTGCGCGGAGTCCCGGCGCCGCGCGCTGCCGCGGTACTCCTCGGCGAGCTGGGACACCGCGGCCCGCGCGGCCTCCAGCTTCTCCTGGCCGTGCACCAGCAGCGGCCCGAGGGAGACATCCGGCGGCGCGGACACGTAGTGCCCCTCGGTCCGGTTGACGAGCCCCTTGGCCAGCAGGACGTCGAGGATCGGTTCCACCTCGCCGAGGCCCACGCCGATCTTGCCCGCGATCTCGTCGGGCGCGGTCCGGTACCCGCCGACGACCACGCGGTAGACGCGTTCTTCCTCGGGAGTCATGCCCAGTGCTTCCAGCACCCTGCCTCCTAGCCACGCGGCCAAAGTTCTCCATCGGCGTCGACGGCTCGTCGACAACGTACAACGGGGACGACTCTTACTTAAAGGTGTGGACAAATGGACGCCAGGCCGCCGTTCGGCGCTTTACAGCCCGGCGGAAGGTGCCTACGGTGCGCTCGCATCCACGCGGCCGGTCCGTGCCGACCACGGCTGAAGGAGGTCTGGTGTTCCGCAGAAACAGACGCAGTACCCGCGCCACCGTCACGGTGCTCGCGGCAGCGATCTCACTCACGGTATCCGCGTTCACCGCCAGTAGCAGCGCCGCCATCGACCCGGGCGCCACGCCCTGGCTGGACACCCATCGCCCGGTGCCGGCGAGGGTGGAGGCGCTGCTGCACGCGATGACGCTGCCCGAGAAAGTCGGCCAGATGGACCAGCAGCTGGTCACCACGCTGACCGACCCGAACGGCACGACGTGCGGGAACAACGGATTCAACCTCCCGAATCCCGACTGCATGCGCAAAATCCTGGTCGACGCCAACGTCGGTTCGATTCTCGCGGGCGGCACCGAGAACCCGGTCGACACCACGGGCAAGGGCGGCGTCGGCAACACCGGCTACGACTGGGCCACCGAGTACAACATCATCCAGCAGTACGCGATCAAGAACTCGCGCCTGCACCTGCCGGTGGTGTTCGGCGTCGACGCGGTGCACGGCTTCGGCCACCCGTGGCAGGCACCGCTGTTCCCGCAGTCCCTCGGCATGGGCGCGACCTGGGACCCCGCGCTCGCCCAGGCCGGCGGCAAGGCGACCGCGGACGCGCTGCGCGCCACCGGCTGGAACTGGGACTTCGCCCCGGTCCAGGACCTCGCGCGCGACAACCGGTGGGGCCGCACCTACGAGACGTGGGCCGAGCAACCGGCCCTGGCGGGCGCGATGGGGGCCGCGAACATCAAGGGCATGCAGACGCCCGGCAAGCGGGGTGAACTGAACGTCAGCGCGACGGTCAAGCACTTCGCCGGCTACTCGCAGTCGGTCAACGGCCACGACCGGGTCGAGGCGCTGCTCCCCATGAACTACCTCCAGACGACGATCCTGCCGTCCTACGCGGCCGGGGTCGACGCGGGCGCCGGGACCGTCATGGTCGACTCCGGTTCGATCAACGGCGTGCCCGCCACCGCGTCGCACTACCTGCTGACCGACGTCCTGCGCGACCAACTGCACTTCCCGGGTGTCGTGATCAGCGACTACCAGGACGTCACCGCGTTGCAGACCGCCTACCACATCGCGGCGGACCTCCCGGGGGCCATCGCCGCCGCCGTGAACGCGGGCGTCGACATGAGCATGCAGGTCTTCGACGCGGCCGGGTGGCAGACCGCCATCCTGCAGGACGTGGACACGGGCAAGATCTCGCGCGCGCGGATCGACCAGGCCGTGCGCCGCATCCTGACGCTGAAGTTCCAGCTCGGCCTGTTCGACCAGCCGTGCGTGGCCGACCCGGCGAAACCGTGCGTCGACCCGAACGCCGCCAACGCCGCTGTCACCGCAGGCCGCGACCAGACGCTGAAGGCCGCGCGGGAGTCGGTCACGTTGCTGCGCAACGAGAACAACGCGCTGCCGTTGCCGGCGGGCGCGAAGGTCGTGGTGACCGGCCCGAGCGCGGACTCGATGACCAACCAGCTCGGCGGCTGGAGCGTCAGCTGGCAGGGCGTCGCGGGTGCCGGGCACGTGTGCTGCATGGGCCCGGACAACCAGATTCCGCCGGGCACCACCGTGCTGGGCGGCATCCGGGCCGCGAACCCGGCCGCGGTCTACGCGCCGGACCAGGCCAGCGCCGTCGCGGCCGCGGCGGACACCAGCGCCTACGTGGCGGTGGTGGGGGAGAAGGCCTACGCGGAAGGGCTGGGCGACAACCCGGCGCCCGCGCTGGCGCCCGACCAGCAGGCCCTCATCTCGGCACTGGAGGCGACCGGCAAACCGGTGATCGTCGTGGTCGTCGCGGGCCGGCCGGTCGGGCTGGGCCCGGCGGAGAAGGCGAACGCGGTGCTGATGGCCTACCAGGGCAGCACGGAAGCCGGCACGGCCGTGGCGGACGTGCTGTTCGGCAAGACGAACCCGGCGGGCAAGCTGCCGATCAGCTGGCCGTCCGACGCGCCGGCGGTCGGCGGTGACTTCGCCGGGACGGCCCCGTCCCCGCTGGGGGACCAGCCGAAGTTCTTCGACCAGCTGCCGGGCACGGCGTCCGGGGCGGGCAACGCGTACAACCCGCAGTTCCCGTTCGGGTACGGCCTGTCGTACACGACGTTCACCCACACGAATCTGGCGGTGACACCGAAGATCGCGCGCGACGGCACAGCCACGGCGACGTTCACGGTCACCAACACCGGAACCCGGGCCGGCACCGACATCGTGCCGGTGTACGTGGCCCAGCCGGTGAGCCCGGTGGTCGTCCCACCACAACGGCTGGTCGGCTTCGCACGGGTGACGCTCGACCCGGGCCGCTCCCAGGTCGTGCGCGTGTCCTTCCCGGCGGCGACGCTGGCGGAAAGCGCACCGGACATCAACGCGTCCGGCCCGCCCGCCGTGGTGCCGGGCAGTTATGTGCTGCAGCTGGACAAGAACGGCACGACACCGTACGCGGTGGACGTGTCGGCGCCGTTCCTGATCCAGTAGCACCGGGCCGGGTGCGGGGCGGCGCCGGTGCGTCGCCCCGCACCACCGGCTCGGGCTCGTTCCGGCCGGTAGGCCAAACCCGATTGCCTCCAGAGTCCGTCGCCGCGATCATGGACCGGTGCAGCGGGAAGAGGTGAAGTCCGGACTTCGTGCCGCGTTCGCGTGGCGGGGCGATCGCCCGGATCGGCATCGCTATGCCGACGTCACGGGGTGGTGGCGCCGGCCCGATCTGCTCAGGTGCCTCGGTCCCGCACTGGCGCAGCTGTTCGCGGGTGAGCGGCCCACGGTCGTCCTCGGGCCGGAATCTCGTGGTTGTCTCCTGGGGCCGCTGGTCGCCCTGAGCCTCGACGTCGGGTTCGTCGAGGTTCGCAAGGACCGCACGGGGTCGAGCGACAGTGATGCCTGGTTGCGGCGAACCACGCCACCGGACTACCGAGACCGTCACCTCACTCTCGGTTTCCGCAAGAGCCTGGTCGACAGCGGCGATCGAGTGCTGTTCGTCGACGACTGGATGGAGACGGGCGGGCAGGCCTCCGGCGCTCACCTGCTGACCCAGGACGCCGGTGCCACCTGGCTCGGTGCCGCGACGGTGGTAGACGCGCTGACCGGCAACCGGCTCCGACGACACCTGAACGTCCGGTCCCTGCTGCACGTCCGAGAGCTCTGACCGCTCCTTCAGGGCCGATGAACCGATTCGCCCGGGTGAATTCCGTAGACGACTTCCCTGATCTCCCGAACAGCGACCTCCACTTCGGACTCCGCCGGGAGCGTCGGTGGATAGTGCCGGCCGATCGGCTTGTACATCAGCGTGGCGGGCAGTTCGTCGCCGGTTCGGGACGGGACGGTGTACCGGACCGGAAGCTCGACGAAGCCGACGGCCCGGAGCGGGGCCCGGTCGGTCTTCGGCGCCGCTTCGACGTACCAGCCCCGGGTGGCCGGGCGGTCGGCGAGCAGCTGGAGCTCCACCTGGGCGATCATCGGGCGCAGGGCGCCGATGCCGCGCAGGTCGCCGGTGAACAGCCCGTAGCCGCCGAAGCCGGCGGTGGTCAGGGTGAAGAACGTGACCAGGCCGGCGACCGCTGAACCGGGTGTGCGGCGCAGTGCCCAGAAATGCCGGGGGACCGGGTATTTTCTGGTGAACTCCGACTCGGGGATGCCGTATTCCGTGGTGCCGAAGGCACCGCGGTAGAGGTCCATGGTGGCGGCCCAGTCGGGGTCCGCCGGCGCGGTCAGCGGCCGCGCGTGCGGGATCGGACGTCCCACGTAGCGCGCGAGGGAGAACGTTCCGACGGACGCGAGCGTGGCCAGGTGGGCCGCGAGCGCCTTGAACTCCGGGCAGTGCTCCGGGTCCGCCACGCGCATGGCCCAGCGGAGGTAGTCGGCCACGGCCGAGCACACGGTCCGCGGCGTGCAGGGCTTGCCGAACGTCTTGCAGATGAGCAGCAGGTTGGTGACCGGTTCCTGGGTTTCGGACAGGGCCGGCTGGACGTAGGGCAGGTCCAGACCGCGGAAGCCCCACCGGTCCCAGATCAGCGCGCGGTCGGCCGGGGCGAGGTTGTCCGGCGTCCCGGTCGGGACGAAGGGGTCGTTGATCTCGGCGAACACTTGGGCGAGCGGGGTGCCGGTCGCCGACACGGCATCCGCGTCGAGGACGCGTTCGGTCTCGGCGAGGAGGGCCCGTCCCACGCCCGCGTTGCGGATCGTGGGGACCACCATCAGGAATTCGATCATGCCCGCGTTGGGCCCGGCGAAGTAGTCCAGGACCGAGCAGCCGACCGTGACACCGTTCCTCGACGCGAGAATGATGTGGTAGTTGTTGTGCCCGTACCAACCCCGCTCGCGCAGCCGCAGGTACTCGATCATGTTGGCCAGCGATTCCCGCTCGTCGGGGTCGGGGAACTCGGCGGCGTAGTGGTCCCGGTAGAACGCCGTGAGCGTCGCGATGTCCGCGTCGGTGGCGGTGAGGTCGTGGAAGTGGATCACCCGACCAGCACCTCCGGGTGCCGCCGGTCGGTCGGGTCGGGTTTCGTGCTGCTTTGGTCCTTCTGGTAGCCGGCCACGGTGTTCGGGAGCTTGCAGGCCGCGTGCGCGACGCGGGCCTTGCCGCTGAGCGCGGTGCGCATCCGGTCGCGCCGGCCCTCGGCGTCCAGCCGCGTCAGCCAGGACTCGGTGAACAGCAGCTCGCGCATGGATTCACCGGGCGGGGCCGGGTACCTGATCGGCTCACCACAGCCGCATTCGTCGATCGCGCAGGCAAAGCTCAGGACCAGCTCGGGATGATCGCGCAGGATCGACTCCAGGGAGGTTTGCACCTTGGTGGCCAGCTGCCGCTTGAGCATCAGGTAGGTGGCGTCGTCGGCCACGTTGCCGTGCTCGAAGAACGTCAACATGTTCTTCCACGGTTCGCTGTGCCTCGGTCGCCCATCGGTGTCGCAGAGGACGACGATCACCCAGATATAGGCCGAGTAGTAGATGCTGTCCGCCTCACTCGGTGCGCTGATCGGGCCGCTCGCCTCCAGCACGAGCTGGTTGTGTCCGGCGCGCAGCACCTCGGTCTGAGCGCTGCACAGCTTCAGGTGGTCGACCGCGGCCGCCGTCTTGATCACTCCGGTCACCTGCCAGCCTTCGGCGAGGACCACGTGCCCGCCGCGGGCCGACCGAGGCGGAGGAGGTTCGTCGGCGCTTTGCACCGCGAGCGCAATGGAGTTGCTCTCGTCTCCGTAGCCGAGTTGCATGAGTTTGTGCCCGCCCCAGCGCCGGCACGTACCGAACGGGATGCTCGGACCCCAGGTCAGCCAGCACGTGAACAGAAAAGCCTGGAATCTGGGGAGGTCGCCGAGACTGTCGTCCAGTTCGTCGACGGTCGCGCGGTGGCCTTCGATGAGCCGGGGCCAATCTTCGTCGTACTTTCCCAGTAGCCCGGACAGCAACTGCAAGGGCGCCACGAAGGCCTCCAGCACGTGCACCTCGGCCACGAAGACTTCCGGGTTGGGGTCGATCTTCGCGTTTTCCGCGAGCCGGACCCGAAAATAGCCCAGAATTTCGTCCTGAACGTCCGAAATGGCAAAGCAGGTATCCACGACTATCTTGTTCTTGTCGGACTTCTTCATCAGGTTGTCGGCCAGCAAACCGATCTTGCGACGCCACTCTCGGAGCGATTTGCGGTAGGCCTGCACGTCCAGCCGGAAATCGGACCGGTGCCGGTACTCCCAGCGGTCCGGTCGTAGTGGTCGAGGGTGCAGCAATTCGGCCTCGACGCGCATGCACGCCGCCCGGTAGAGCTCCGTGCGTGATCGGCCGTAACTGAGGAATGTCAGCACCATCCAGGTCGCCCGGACCAGCCGGGTGAGCTTGAACCTTCGGTGGATCGTGCGGTTGAGCAGCCGGATCGTGGGTTTGAGGTAGGCCAGGAAGACGAACAGACCCGCGAGTGTGGGCAACCCGACCTCGTACAGCGTTTTGACGATCTCCATTTGTTCTCCACAACCTACGAGCCTGCTCGGTGCGCGCGTGCGGCGGGCAGGCCGGGTTTGGTCTGCTCACGCCGAGGCATCGTGATGACTATGCCTGCCGTTACAAATGCGCGAACGGATAACAGGGCATTAACGCGGTTCGGGAAATGGTGACCCTGCGGGCAGGTGGCGTTACGCGGTTCCTGACTTGGCTCAAGATCGCTGTTCTTGGGTAGGGGATCGAGCGGATATCCGACGCGTGGTGCGAGCTGATGGCCCGGCTCGGCTACCGGCGGTTCGGCGCCCAGGGCAGCGACTGGGGCACCAGCATCGGTCAACGGCAACCCGATCGGGTTGCCGGCATCCATCTCATGCCGCCGCTCGCACCGCCCGATCCGGCCACGTTGGACGACCTCGCCGGTGCCGAGCGGGCGGCGCTCGCGGCTTTGCGGGAGGGCTCCGGATACTCGGCGCAGCAGTCGACCCGGCCGCAGACGGTCGGCTACGGGCTGGTCGACTCGCCGGCCGCCCTCTGCGCCTGGATCGTCGAGAAGTTCTGGTCGTGGACCGACTCCGGTGGCGACCTGCATCGGGTCATTACCCGGGATGAGCTGCTCGACAACCTGATGCTCTACTGGCTGCCCGGCACCGGTGCCTCATCCGCCCGGCTGTACTGGGAAAGCCTCCGGCAGGTCAACGAATGGATCTCCGGGTCGGCCGGCGCGCCGGTTCCCGAACATCCGGTACTGGAACGAGCCCGGCAAGGGCGGCCAGTTCGCGGCGTTCGAGCAGCCGGCGTTGTTCGCCGACGAGGTCCGGTCACTCTTCCGGCTGGTCCGCTGATGGTCACCCGTTCTCGGTAAGCGGCTGGCTGAAGATCAACAAGTGCCCATCGGGTGTCCGTACGGTGAAGTCGCGCATCCCGTAGGGCCGGTCAGCCAGTGGCTCGACGATGTCGGCGCCGCGGGCGCGCAGCTCGTCGTGGCAGGAATCGACGTCGTCGACGATAACCGTCACCCTGGCCGGGCCGACGCTGCTTTCGGCGTACAGGTGGAACTCGGCGGTGTCGCGGATCACGGCCGCGTAGCTAGGTGGGGTCTCCCAGGTGAATATGGTGTCGAATCCGAGCGCGTCCGTGAAGTACGACCGCGCTGCCTGCACATCTCGGCACGGCAGCACGGGAATCGCCACCCGCATGACCATTCCGTCACCTTACCTGGCTTTGGCTCAAGATCGCTGATCTTGGGTAGGGTGCTGGCTGTTGAGCTGCGGTTTCGTCGTGTGCACGGTGAAGACGGCGTCGGGGGCCAGGGCGGTGCAGATCGTGCACTCCTCGCGTCGCGGGTCGCGGGACATCGAGCACATCGGCTCGGCGCATGACGATGCGGCGTTGGAGGCGCTCAAGGCGGTGGCGAGGCAGCGGCCGGCGAGCACATCCTCACCGCCGTCGACCCGCTACCCGACGACCTCCGCGATGCTCTCACCCGCATCCACGACCGCGGTGCACACTAATTTGAGCCAAGTCTGGTTACCAATGCGCGAACGGATAACAGGGCATTGACGCGGTTCGGGAAATGGTGACCCTGCGGGCAGGTGGCGTTACGCAGTTGACGGAGGGACGGTGATTTCGGCGTCGAGCACGGTCGTGCCGGTGGGGTCGGTCGCCAGCAGGGTCAGCCGTCCGAAGTCCGCCGGGGGTGCCGGAAACCAGTGCATTCGCTGCCGGTCGAGGTGGTCGCCCGATTCGGCCGAGCCGCCGGTTCGGCGGTATGCGGTACCCGGCGCGTCGCGTAGTTCCCAGGTGAGGTCGGCCAAGGGCGAGCCGGCGGGCGCCCGGGCCGGTCGTCCGCCGGCCTGCCCGCGGCGTTGGCGTTTCACCCACTCCAGGTGCTCGCGCGCGGCCTGCGCCCGTCTGTCGCGGTGTTCCGGGCCGGGGTTCGTGTAGAGGTCGACCACGATCCGGTCGCTCCACAGCTCCGCCGAGATCAGCGTGACGGGCCGGCCGTCGAGTCGTCCGAGTTGCCGCGGTCCCGCGAGTACGCCCTGCAACGTCGGTGGGGCGGGCGGCTTGACCGGCGCCGCGCCTGCCCGCACGGCCGCGAAGGCGCCCGTGGACGCCGAAGACGATGCCGAGGCCGACATCGACCGGACTTCCGGCCTGATCCCTGCTTTCTCCAGAGCGGCGAGCGCGGCTCGTTCCTGCTCGTCGGTGAGCACCCCGGTGTCGCCGAGCGCCTCGACCTGCGCCGCGAGCCGGCTTCCCAGCAGGCGCAACGGATCCACGGAAACGGTGCCGACGGGCTGAGCACGGCTCACCCCGGCCACGGCCGGGCGAAAGACCCGCGCCAACCACTCTTCCCCGGACAGCATCACGGACCCATTTTATCCGGCGCGCTCGGGTGTCGCTGCTGCCTGCAAGGTCGGGCGGCCGCTACCAGGGCACGGTTTCGCCGTTCCGGTCGAGGAACTGCAGGCCGGGTGCACCGGCCTGGGCTTCGAGGACGTCGACGACGGCCGGGATGCTCTCTTCGGGGGCCAGCGGCGCGTCGAGGCCGCCCAGCTGGGTGCGGTTGTGGCCGGGGTCGATGAGCAGCTTGGTGTGCCCGTCGCCGGCGTGCCGGGTCGCGTAGCTGCGCATCAGCTGGTTGAGCGCGGCCTTGCTGGCCTTGTAGAGCTCGAAACCGTCTTCGGTGTTCCGGGTGATGCTGCCCTGCTCGGACGACATGACCGCGACGGTCCCGCCGGGCACCACGAGGTCGCGCAGTGCCTCGAGGACGCGCAGCGGGCTCAGCGCGTTGGTGACCATCACCTCGGTGAACATCGCGGTCGGGACGTCGCCGATCGGCAGGTTCCCGCGGTCGATCGCGGCGTTGACGAACAGCAGGTCGAGCCGGCGGCCGGCGAGACGCTCGCGGAGCGCGGCCCGTTCGTCCTGGCTCGTCATCTCGAGGGTCTCGACCTCCACGGTGCCGGTCAGCTCTTCGCCGGGACGTCGGGTCGTGGCGATGACGTGCCAGTCGCGCTTCGCGAGTTCGCCGGCGAGGACGAGCCCGAGGCCGCGGGAAGCACCGATGACGAGGGCTTGACGGTGGGACACGGTGACTCCTTCGTGGTCGACGACCGCGAGATTAGACGAGACGTTGCGTCTAGACAAGACGGTGCGTCTCGGCAAATGCCGCGCCGGGTATCGTGACGCGCATGCCCGACAGCTCTCCGCCGCCCCGGACGCGCTCCGGCAACCGGCGTGACGAAGCCGCGCGCCTGGCCGTGCTGCACGCCGCGGACGACCTGCTCGCCGAACACGGCTTCGCCGCGCTGACCGTCGAAGCGATCGCGCGCGGCGCCGGCGTCGCCAAGCAGACGATCTACCGCTGGTGGCCGTCCAAGGTCGAGATCCTCCTCGACACGCTCATCGAAGACAGCGCCAAGCAGGTGCCCGTCCCGGTGGACAAGCTCACGGCGGACGGCCTCCGCGGCTACCTGAGGGCGTTCGCGCGCTTCCTCACCCGCGACCCGGCGGGCCAGGTCTACCTGGCGCTCCTCGCGCAGGCGCAGCACGATCCCGCCGCCGCGAAGAGCTTTCAGGAGCGTTACCTCGGGCCGCGCCGCGAGCAGGAACGCGCCCTGCTCGCCGCCGCGATCGACGCCGGGGAGGTCTCGCCGCGCCTCGGCCTCGACGCGACGCTGGACGCGCTCGTCGGCCCGATCGTCTACGCGGTCCTGACCGGCGCGGGCGTTCCCCGGGGCATGGTGAGCGCCCTGGTCGAGGACGTGCTCAAGCCGGGGAACCGAGACAGGCCCCGCCGGTGAGTCTCGGTATCCGAACGTAGCGTCGGAGGGGAGACCTGCGACGAGGAGCGAGGTGCATGCGGGCAGACCTCGAACCCGCCGGCGTGGCCGTGCCGACCCCGGGCCGCCGCGCGTGGACGGTGGGCGTGATGTGCACGGCCGTCGGCCTGGTGATCGCCATGGTGACGATCGTGAACGCGGCCCTGCCCGCGCTGGCCGGCGACACCGGCGCGAGCCAGGCCGAGCAGACCTGGATCGTCGACGTCTACACGCTGGTGCTGGCGGCCCTGGTGCTGCCGGCCGGCGCGCTGGGGGACCGGTTCGGCCGCCGCGGAGTGCTCGTCGCCGGGCTGCTGGTGTTCGCGCTCGGCTGCGCCGCGCCGGTGTTCCTCGAGACGTCCGCGTGGCTGGTCGTGGCCCGGGCCGTCACCGGGCTCGGCGCCGCGATGATCATGCCCGCGACGCTGTCGATCATCAACGCGAGCTTCCCGCCGGAACGGCGTGGCCGCGCCATCGGCATCTGGGCGGCGGTGGCCGGCATCGGCGGACTGGGCGGGCTCGTGCTCGCCGGGGTGCTGCTGCAGCACTTTTCGTGGCATTCGGTGTTCCTCGGGCCCGCGGTGTTCTCGGTGGTTCTCGTCGTCGCGAGCCTGACCGTGCCGACGTCGCGGGACCCGAGTCCCCCGCGGTTCGACGTCGTGGGAGCGGTGCTCGGCGCCCTGGCGATCGGCGGGGTGGTGTTCGGGATCCTGCGCGTCGCCGACCGCGGCTGGGGCGACGGCGTCGTGCTCGGGTCCATCGCGGCCGGGCTCGTGCTGAGTGTGCTGTTCGTCGGGTACGAGCTGCGGCGCGCGGCCCCGCTGCTGGACGTGCGGCTGTTCGGCAACGCGGCTTTCGCGGCCGGTTCGGTGTCGGTGACCGTGCAGTTCACCGCGGCGTTCGGGATGTTCTACGCGCTGGCGCAGTACCTGCAGCTGGTGCAGGGGTATTCGGCGCTGAAGTCCGGGCTGGCGTTGTGGCCGGTCGCGGTTTCGCTGTTCCCGCTGGCGCTGGCCTCGGCGCCGCTGGTCCGCCGGTTCGGCCTGCGGGCGGTGACGTGCGGCGGGCTCGCGGTGATCGGCGCCGGGATGATCCTCATCGGACAGTTGACTGTGGACAGTGGTTATGTCGCTTTGGCGATCGCGGTGTGCGTCCTGGGCGGCGGCATCGGCGTGACGGCCCCGGCGGCGACGAGCGCGATCCTCGACAACGTGACGCCGTCGCAGTACGGCGTGGCGTCGGCGGTCAACGACGCGACCCGCGAAGTCGGTGCGGCGCTGGGGATCGCGCTGGTCGGCAGTGTGCTCTCGGCCGCCTACACGGACTCGGTCCGCTCGGCCGTCTCGGCGCTGCCGCCACCCGCCCGCGACGCGGCGGAAGGGTCGCTGGCGGGCGCGCTGGCCGTCGCCGGCGGGCAGCCGGGCTCACCGCTGGTGGCGTCCGCGCGGGCGGCTTTCGCGCACGGCATGGGGATCGGCATGCTGGCGCTGGCGGCGGTGGTGGCGGCGGGCATCCTCGCGACGGCGGTCCTCGTCCGCCGGCGGAACACGCCGGAACCGGACTCGTCGGCCGGCTGACCGGCCACTCCGGCGGACCTCACCCGGTGACCGGCTCGGCGGTCCACGAAGCCAGGATCCGCAACGCTTCGTGGGCCGGTGAGCCCGGCTCGGCCGTCAACACCATGAGCCGCTGGCCGCTGCCGTCCGGGCTTTCCCACATGTCGCAGTCCAGCGTCAGCTCGCCGACCACGGGGTGGCGGTAGTGCTTGACGCCGTAGCCCGCGCTCGTCACCCGGTGCGCCGCCCACCAGCCGCGGAACTCCGGGTGGTGCACGGACAGCTCGCCGACGAGGTCCGCCAGCTCCGGGGCGTCCGGGTCGCGCGCGGCCTCCAGGTGCAACGAGGCCACTGCCGTGCGGGCCGCCTCTTCCCAGTCCACGTGGAGGGCGCGGATCGCCGGGTCCGCGAACAGCAGGTACACGTAGTTGCGCCGGTGGGCCGGGTAGCGGGCGAAGTCGGTGAACAACGCCGCCGCCGCGGAGTTCCACGCGACGACGTCCAGGCGGTGGCCGAGCACCATCGCGGGCGTCTCGGCGAGCTGGTCGAGGAGCCGTTTCACGGCCGGGCGCGGCTTTTCCGCCGAGCGGCGCCGCGGACGGCGGAACGGCTTGGCCGCCAGTTCGTGCACATAGGACTGTTCGTCGTCGCTCAGCCGGAGGGCGCGGGCGAGCGTCGCCAGCACGGCCGACGACGCCTGGACGCGGCCTTGTTCGAGCCGCGTCAGGTAGTCGACGCTGATCGCGGCGAGCTGCGCCACCTCTTCCCGGCGCAGCCCGGCGACGCGCCGTTGCGAGGCAGGCTCAGGCAGGCCGACGTCCTGCGGGTTCAACCGGGCTCGGCGGGCTTTGAGGAAGGCGCCGAGCTCCTTCGGCTGTCCGGTGGGCTCCATGGGGTCGATTGTCCCCGGGATCCGCCGCCCGTGGGTGGGCAGGATCGTTCCCCCGAAGACGGCGTCCCGGGCGAAGACCCGCCTCTTACGCGCCGGCGGCGCCGGGACGAACCTGGAGGCATGCCAGAGAACGTGACTTTCCCCAGCGCCGGCCTCGAGCTCGCCGGCCACCTGTACCTGCCCGAGCAGGACGGGCCTCGCCCGGCGATCGTCGTCGGGCACCCGGCCGGCGGCGTCAAGGAGCAGGCCGCCGGCCGGTACGCCCGCCTCCTCGCGGAACGCGGGTTCGTGACCCTCGCCTTCGACGCCGCCTTCCAGGGCGAGAGCGAAGGCCTGCCCCGCGGCCTCGAGGACCCGGCGCACCGGGTCGAGGACCTCAAGGCCGCCGTGTCCTTCCTGATCACCCGGCCCGAAGTGGACGCCGGGCGCGTCGGCGCCCTCGGCATCTGCGCGTCGGGTGGCTACGTGCTTCCCGCCGCGGCGACCGACCACCGGATCAAGGCGGTCGCGACGGTCAGCGCCGCCGACATCGGTCGCATGTTCCGCGAAGGCGCCGACGGCACCCAGGATCCCGCGATCGTCCAGGGGATGCTGGACGTGGCGGCCGCGGCCCGGACCTCGGCAGCGCGGCGCGAGAAGATGGGCTCGTTCCCGATCTTCCCGCCGACCGCCGAGGAGGCGCGGGCCGCGGGCGGGCAGCACGGCTTCGAGGGCTTCGAGTACTACCGCACCGAGCGCGCCCACCACCCGCGCTCGGCCGCGGAGTTCACTGCCGACAGTCTCGACCGGATCGTCGCCTTCGACGCCGCCCGCTTCATCGGGCTCATCGCGCCGCGGCCGCTGCTGATGATCGCCGGCACCGAGGCCGTCACGAAGCACATGACGACCGAGGCCTTCTCGAACGCCGCCGAGCCGAAGCGGCTGCGGTGGATCGAGGGTGCGACGCACGTGGACCTGTACGACCGCCGGGTGGCGCCGGTCGTCGACGAGCTGGCCGGGTTCTTCGGCGCGTGATCAGCCGGGCAGCCGGGCCGCCTGCTCGCGGAGGGCGTCGACCAGCGCGGCCGCGCCCGCCGAGCGGTCCGGCCGGGTGACGACCACCGCCGACCGGCCGCGCCACGCCGGGTCCTCGACGGAGACGACCTCGACCCCGGCCGGCACGGACGCGGCCGCGACACCCGGCAGCAGCGCGATGCCCAGCCCGGCCGCCACCAGGCCCAGGCGGGTCGTCCAGCTGCGGACCGCGTGGCCGACGCGGGGTTCCTCGAGGGTCGGCCAGGCGCCGAACTGGGGTTCACCGCGGCCGCCGCGCCCGACGATCCACGTCTCGTTCCGCAGGTCGGCGACGCCGGCGTGGCCGCGGCGGGCGAGCCGGTGCCCGGCCGGGACGGCGACCCGCAGGTCGTCCTCGGTCAGGACGTCCTGGTGGAGGCCGTCGAGGTCGTAGCCGGGCAGCCCGTCGCCGACGCCGATCACGACGACTTCGGTGCGTCCGCCGCGCAGCCGGGCGAGCAACGCCGGTGTCGCGCCTTCGTCGAGCGTGACGACCAGCCCGGGGTGGCGGGTGCGCAGGACGGCCAGCGCGCGGGGGACCAGGACCGCCGCCGCGGCCGGGAACACACCGATCGAGAGCCGGCCGGCCAGCCGGTCGCGCAGCCCCGCCAGCTCCTGCTCGGCCGTGTCGACCACGGCGAGCGCCGTCGTGGCGTGCCGGACCAGGAGCGCGCCGGCCGGGCTCGGCCGCACCCCGCGGGCGTGCCGCTCGAACAACGCGGTGCCGGCCGCGGCCTCCATCATCGCGACCTGCCGCGAGACGGCGGACTGGGTGTAACCGAGCGCCGCGGCCGCCGCGGTGAACGAGCCCGTGGCCGCCACCTCGCGGAGCACGCGCAGGCCGATCAGCGTCACCTCTGCCACAGCGGCAGCCTAGCCATCACGTACACGCATGGGAAGCATGCGAAACCATCGCTGGTGCTCATGCCTCGACGGGCTCAGCATGGAAGCATGATTTGGTTCATCACAGGATCTTCGAAGGGTTTCGGCCGCCAGTGGACCGAAGCCGCCCTCGACCGCGGAGACCGGGTGGCCGCGACCGCGCGCACCCCCGCGCGGCTCGACGACCTCGTCGAGAAGCACGGCGACGCGATCCTCCCGCTCGAACTCGACGTCACCGACCGCGACGCCGCGTTCGCCGCGGTCCGGCGCGCCGCCGACCACTTCGGCGGCCTGGACGTCGTCGTCAACAACGCCGGCTACGGGCACTTCGGGCGCGTCGAAGAACTCAGCGAAGAAGACGTCCGCGCGCAGCTGGAGACGAACTTCTTCGGCGCGCTGTGGGTGACCCAGGCGGCACTGCCGATCCTGCGCGCCCGGCGCCGCGGGCACATCGTCCAGGTCACCAGCGAAGGCGGCGTGGTCGCGTTCCCCGGCATCGGCGCCTACCACGCGTCGAAGTGGGCGCTGGAAGGGCTTTCCCAGTCCCTGGCGCAGGAGGTCGCGGAGTTCGGCATCCACGTCACCAACCTGGAGCCGGGCCCGTACGCGACCGATTGGCTGAGCGTGGGCTCGCGCCGGAGCACCCCGAACCCGGACTACCCGGCCGCCGGCGAGGGCCACTGGGACGTCGGCGACCCGGCCGCGACGCGCGAAGCCGTCCTCGAGCTCGTCGACGCGCCCGAGCCGCCGCTGCGGATGTTCCTCGGCAAGTCCCTGGCGGCCGTCAGCGAGGAGTACCGGGACCGGCTGAAGACGTGGGAAGACTGGCAGGCCGTGGCGGTCCGGGCGTTCGGCTGAGCGCCGCGTGCGGGTCGTCGGCGGGCACCCACCCGGTGTCGAGGCCGAGCGAGCCGACGTCCCGGGTGAGCGCCGCGATCGTCGCGCGGACCGGCGCGCGGGTCTCGTCCCGCCGGGACACCAGGGACCACGTCCAGAACGGCGCCGGGCCGGTGATCGGCCGGCGCGCCAGGTCCGGCGGGACCGGGGCCGTCTGGCCCTTCGGGGAGTTGAGCACCGGGCGCCGCAGCCGCCGGACGTGGTCGAAGAACGCCGGCCCGGTGATCCCGCCGTCGTGCGTGCGGACGACCTGGGCGCCGGTGGCCTCGGCGAACTCCTCGGCGTAGCCGTTCCACGACGCCCAGCTCGCCGTGTCGGCGTCGACGAGCACGACGACGTCCGCCGCCCGCACCTCGGCCGTGCCGGTGCCGATCGCGTGCAGCCGGTCCGCGCCGAGCAAGCGGGCCTCGAGGTCGTGCTCGGCCAGGTCGGCGGCCCGCGTCCAGCAGATCGCGAGGTCGATGCTCTGGTCGGCGACCCGGTGCAGCTGGGCGTGCGAGGGCAGCACCCACGTGTCGACGTGCAGGTGCGCGACGCCCGCCACGCGGTCGGCCAGGTCGGCGGGGTGCCAGTTCACGTAGCCGAGCCGCACCGGCTCGCGGTCCGCGATCCCGGCGGCCGTGCGGCGCAGCTCGTCGGCCTGCTCCAGCAGCGCGCGGACCCGGGGGAGCAGCGCCGCGCCGCACTCGGTGAGCGTGACCGACCGGCGGTCGCGGTCGAAGAGCCGCACGCCGAGGTCGCGTTCGAGGGCCTTGATCTGCTGGGACAGCGAAGGCCCGGCGATGCGCAGCCGGTCCGCGGCGCGGCCGAAGTTCAGTTCGGTGGCGACCGTCACGAAGTACCGAAGCTGGCGTAGCTCCATACCGGGAGCTTAGTGCGGTGGGAGGCCGGGCCTCCCAGCTGAGAGCGAACCGGTCGTGGCGAAGCGGGTTCGCCCGGCACATCCTCGGCTCGGGAAGACCACTCACGAGGAGGATGCATGAACAGCCAGAAGGTCGCGGTCGTCACCGGCGCTTCGCAGGGCATCGGCGCGGCGCTGGTCGAGGCGTACCGGAAGCTCGGCTACGCCGTCGTCGCGAACTCGCGGTCCATCACGCCGTCCGGGGACGCCGGGATCGCGACGGTCGCGGGCGACATCGCCGACCCGGCCGTCGGGGCCCGCGTGATCGACGAGGCGCTGGCGAAGTTCGGCCGGGTCGACGCGCTGGTCAACAACGCCGGCGTGTTCGTCGCGAAGCCGTTCACCGAGTACACCGGTGCCGACTTCGACCTGGTGACCGGCGTGAACCTGCGCGGCTTCTTCGCGGTCACGCAGCGGGCGATCGCCGCGATGCTGGACGGCGGGGGCGGGCACGTCGTCAACGTGACGACCAGCCTGACCGACCACGCGAACAGCGCGGTGCCCTCGGCGCTGGCGTCGCTGACCAAGGGCGGCCTGAACGCGGTCACGAAGTCCCTGGCCATCGAATACGCGACGCGCGGGGTGCGCGTGAACGCCGTGTCGCCGGGCATCATCCGCACCCCGATGCACCCGGCGTCGACGCACGACGCCCTGGCGGGGCTGCACCCGGTCGGGCGGATGGGCGACCCGGGCGACATCGTCGACGCGGTCGTCTACCTGGAGGGCGCGCCGTTCGTCACGGGCGAAATCCTGCACGTCGACGGCGGCCAGAGCGCGGGACACTGACGTCATGGACATCCTCACCGAGGTGCTGGACGCCTGGAAGTCCGCGGTCGACGCGCACGACCCGAAGCGGGTCGCGGCGTCCTTCACCGAGGACGCGATCTTCCAGGGCCTGCACCCGTACAGCGTGGGTCGCGACGGCGTGGCGGCGTACTACGACGCCCAGCCACTCGGCATGACAGCGGCTTACCGGATCGTGGAGACCCGCCACCTGGCCGAGGACGTCGTCCTCGGGTACGCCGCGGTCGACTTCTCGTTCCACGACCGGCCGGCGATCTCCGTGCACCTGAGCGTGCTCGTCCGGCGGACCGGGGAAGGCTGGCGCATCGCCCACTACCAGGTCTCCCGGCTCTGAAAGGAGCACGAGCATGGAGTTCCTCGTCGACATGGTGACGACGGTCCCGCCGGGCACCCCCGAGGAGACGGTCGCCGACACACGGCGCCGTGAGGCCGCGCGGAGCAAGGAACTCGCCGCGCAGGGCCACATCCTGCGGCTGTGGAAGCCGCCGGAAGCCCCGGGCGAGTGGCACACGATCGGCCTGTTCGCCGCCGCCGACGACGGCGAGCTGCGGGCGGTGCTGGAGTCGATGCCGCTGCACGTGTGGATGGCGGTCACGGTGACCCCGGTGAAGCCGCACCCGAGCGACCCCGGCGCCGGGCGGCCCCCGGCTTAGCCGATCCGGCTTGGCTGGTTTGCGGCCCCGGTGACCTTGGCGCCGGGCTGCCCCGGGCTTAGGTGATCCGGCCGGCGACCCGGCTTGGCTGATCCGGTTCGGCGGGTTTGCGCCGGGGCGAGCCGGGTAAACAAGGCGCGGCGGTGCCGCCCGCGTTCGAGCTCAGCCCGAGACCCCGGGCAGGCGGGCGGGCACCGCTGTCAGCACCGGGTGGCGTCGAAGATCCGATCAGGTAGCCGCGGGCATCGCCTGCGAAGCGGGCGCGGGACTGGGCCTGGACCGTCGCGCGGGTCGTCATCGGTCCTCGAGGTGGCGGGCGAGGTGCTGCTGGTTCTCCACGAGCCGCAGGCAGAGGTGCCGCAGCTGGGCCGTCTCGGTGGCCGTGAAGCCGCGGAACAGGGCGGCCATCGCCAGCTGTGACGGCCGTCGGAACTCCTCCAGCCACCGGCGGCCGGCCGCCGTGATCCGGACCAGCACCGAGCGGCGGTCACGCGGGTCCGGGGCGCGTTCGGCGAGACCGGCGCGTTCCAAGGTGTCGACCAGGCCGGTCACGTTGCGCGAGCTCACCCCGGCCGACGTGGCCAGGTCCTTGACGTTCGCCTCGGCCGTGCCGATCCGGATCAGGACGTCGAGGGCGCCGGGGCTGAGCCCGCGGCTGTCGGTTCCGTGCGCGCGCAGCTGGTCCAGGCTCCGGGCGGCCGCGCGGACGGCCGCCGCCGCTTCGAGCACGCCGGTGTCCTCGCCGAGGGTGAACTCGGCCAGCGCGCCGCGGACGCCGGGGGAGTAGAGGTGGTCGTCGGGGTCACGAGCGAATACGTCGTTCATAGTGAAGTACTACATTAGTACGTGCTTCCGTAATTGTGTCAAGATCATGTCCGTCGAGAGGCGTTTACCAGGGTTTCGCCCGCCGTTAGCCTCGGGCCCGGCACAGGTTCTCGAAGGCCCGCACATACTGACCCGGCTCTCCACCACGACACCCCCGGAGTCTCCATGACGGACGTCAACAGACGGCGTTTCCTGCAGTTGGCCGGCGGCACGGCCGCCCTTTCCGCGCTTTCCACGAGCATCGCCCGCGCTGCCGAGATCCCGGCCAGCCGGCCGACCGGGACCCTGCGGGACGTCGAGCACATCGTGGTCCTGATGCAGGAGAACCGGTCGTTCGACCACTACTTCGGCACGCTGCGCGGCGTCCGCGGCTACGGCGACCCGCGCCCGGCGACGCTGGCGTCCGGCAAGTCCGTCTGGGCGCAGTCCGACGGCAAACGCGACATCTACCCCTTCCGCCCCGATGCGGACAACCTGGGCCTGCAGTTCATCCAGGACCTGCCGCACGGCTGGAACGACACCCACGCGGCGTGGAACGGCGGCAAGTACGACAAGTGGGTGCCCGCCAAGGGCTCGACCACGATGGCGTACCTGACGCGCGAGGACATCCCGTTCCACTACGCGCTGGCCGACTCGTTCACCATCTGCGACGCCTACCACTGCTCGTTCATGGGCTCGACCGACCCGAACCGCTACTACATGTGGACGGGCTGGACCGGCAACGACGGCAAGGGCGGCGGCCCGGTCCTCGGCAACGACGAAAAGGGCTACTCCTGGACGACCTACCCGGAGCGGCTCGAGCAGTCCGGCGTGTCGTGGAAGATCTACCAGGACATCGGCGACGGCCTCGACGCCGCCGGCGGCTGGGGCTGGATCGACGACGCCTACCGCGGCAACTACGGCGACAACTCGTTGCTGTACTTCAACTCCTACCGCACCGCGAAGCCGGGCGACGCGCTGTACGAGAAGGCGCGCACCGGCACGAACGCGAAGGCCGGCGACGGCTACTTCGACCAGCTTCGTGCCGACGTCAAGGCCGGGAAGCTGCCGCAGGTTTCGTGGATCACGGCGCCGGAGGCGTTCTGCGAGCACCCGAACTGGCCGGTGAACTACGGGGCCTGGTACATCGCGCAGGTGCTCGACGCGCTGACGGCGAACCCGGACGTGTGGAGCAAGACCGCGCTGTTCATCACCTACGACGAGAACGACGGCTTCTTCGACCACGTCGTCCCGCCGTACGCGTCCGCCGGGCAGTCCACTGTGGACACCACGGGTGAGATCTTCGCGGGCTCGGCGGCGAACCCGGCCGGGCCGTACGGGCTCGGCCAGCGCGTGCCGATGCTCGTCGTGTCGCCGTGGAGCAAGGGCGGCTACGTCTGCTCGGAGACGTTCGACCACACCTCGATCATCCGGTTCATCGAACGCCGCTTCGGCGTGCACGAGCCGAACATCACGGCGTGGCGGCGGTCGGTGTGCGGTGACCTGACCTCGGCGTTCGACTTCGGGCGCACCGACGCCCGCGTCCCCGCGCTGCCGGACACCGCCGGCTACGAGCCGCCGGACCGCGAACGGCACCCCGACTACGTGCCCGCCGTCCCGGCGAAGAACGTGCTGCCCAGGCAGGAACGCGGGCTGCGGCCGGCGCGGGCGCTGCCCTACGACCTGGCGGCGGACGCGCAGCTGGCCGGCGGCACCCTCACGGTGACGTTCGCCAACCACGGCCGGGCGGGCGCGACGTTCTACGTCGTGACGCCTTCGGGCGAACCGCGGACGTACACGGCGGGGGCGGGCAAGTCGCTGCCGGCCGCGCTGCCCGCGGCCGGGGCCTACGACTACACCGCCTACGGGCCCAACGGGTTCGTGCGGCAGTTCCGGGCCGGCGGCGCCGGGCCGGAGGTGAGCGCGCGCCAGGAAGGCGGGGACCTCGCGCTGGTCCTGACCAACACCGGCACCACCACGGTGCGGCTGACGGTGGCGGACGCCTACGGCCGCTGCTCGACCACGCGCCAGCTGCGCCCGGGCGCGCGGGTCGTCGAGCACGTGGACACCCGGCGCAGCAACAACTGGTACGACGTCTCGATCACCTCCGACCGCGACCCGAAGTTCCTGCGCCGCCTGGCGGGGCACCTGGAGACCGGCCGCCCGAGCACGAGCGACCCGGCCATCCTCACGAAGTGACGTCCGGCGCGCCGCGGCGCCAGTCCGACGGGCCGGCGCCGCGGACGCGTCTGAACGCGAACGGGTCTGCATACCCGACCGCCCTGGCCACCGCGGCGGAGGTGGGCGCGCGGCGGCTCGCTGCTGCACGCGGCCGAGGAGGCCGTGCGGGAATCCGGGGCCGGCTGGACGATCGCGAGGGCGTCCTGGCCCTGCCGACCGGGGCCGGCGGCGCGCCGTTCGTCGACGCCGGCGACCTCGCCGACGTTGCGGTGGCGGCGCTGACCGGCGACCGGCATTCCGGCGAGGTCCACGACCTGACCGGCCCGCGGGTGGTCGGGTTCGGCGAAGCGGCCGGGCTGATCGCGCGGGAGATCGAGTACGCCGACGTCGCCCCCGAGGCGTTCATCGGACGCCAAACCGCTTACGGCGTCCCCGAAACCGTGGCCCGGCTGCTCACCGGCCTGCTGACGGACCTGCGCGAAGGCCGTGGTGGCGTTCGTGGCCGCGACCGCCTGGACCTGACCGGCTTGCCGCGACCGCGGTGGCGTGCCGCTCGACGACGACGTGCCGCCTCAGGAGAGCCGGCGGACCGTCAGCCGCAGCGAGCCGCGGTTCCCCGCGTAGCCGAGCCAGCTGTCGTTGGCGTACGCGTAGAAGTAGCCCCGCTTCTCGTTGCTCCACTTCGTCCGCCGGCCGCCGATCAGGAACGGGTCGTAGGACTGCTGGACGTCCTCTGCGTCCAGCTTCTGCGCGGCCACCGAGCCGATCAGCGCCATCCAGCGCTCGCCTTCGCAGCGGCGGCCGCCGAACGAACGCGCCCGGCGGTCGTCGCCGAGCTTGGCGAGCTGGGTCTGGAACCAGGACGACGTCGTCGCGATCGCGTGCAGCACGTCCTGGAAGTCCAGGCCCGGGTCGGCTTCCGTGCCGTCCGGGTGGTGCGCGACCTTCCCGTCCAGCCAGGTGCCTTCCGCACCGAACTCGTAGTCACCGGGTTCGAGGTAGAGGCCCGTCCAGTTCCACGGCCGTCCCGCGTAGACGTCGACCTTCGCCGACTCGCCGACCGCGAGCAGCCGCCCGTCCCGGTACGGGCCCGTGGTGATCGGCGGCGCCGCCTGGCGGTCCACAGCGGACGGTGCGACGTCGGGGGAACCGGCTGTGAGGAACGGGATCGCCCGCGGCGCCGGGCACAGCACGGTGTAGATGCTGTGCAGCGAGTTGTGCAGCACGTCCTGCGGGTCCGGCGCGATCTGCTTGTACATCGCGTCGTCGAACATGAGGTCCGTGACCGCGCGGCACTCGTCGATCATCCACTGCAGGGCGCCGTCGGAAAGGCCGGTGTGGTCGTGGCCGCCGCCGACGTCGCAGTGGTCGCCGGGGAACCAGACCTGCTTGGCGGTGCGGCCCTCGCCCACCTCGGCCAGGTTCGACCACAGCGTCGGCATGAACGGGCCGCGCATCTCGTCGAGCGCGAGCGCCTGCCGGGCGTGCTTGACGTGGTCGCCGAGCTTGGTGTCGTGGAACCGGGGGAGGTGCCCGGCGTGGTCTTCCAGGAGCTTCAGCGGGCCGAGCCAGTCCGGGATGCCGAGGGAGCCGACGGTGTCCCAGACGCCGAGGAACTCGATCGGGACCGGCTCGGCGGCTTCGGTGACCTCTGCGCGGTAGCCGTCGGCGAACAGCTCGTCCACGCGGGCCCAGAACTCGGTCGACCCGGCGTCCGCCAGCTCGGCGGGCAGGCCGCACCGCCGGATCATGCCGCACAGGCTGCGGACGGTGAACGCGCCGCGGCTGAAGCCGAAGAGGTAGATGGCGTCGCCGGGCCGGTAGGTGCGGGCGAGCCAGCCGTACGCGCTCTTGACGTTGTCCGAAAGTCCTTTGCCGACCAGCCCGCCCTGGAGGCGGTTCAACAGCCCCGAACCGGTGCCGACGCCGGGGTGGTAGTAGCGCGGCTGGTCGGCGCGGTCGGCCACGGTGTGGTGGATCCGCGCGACGTTCGTCGGGGCCGGCTGGCCCTGTTGCAGCTGGTCCGGCGTGTTCCACGTGCCGTCGCAGCAGACGACGAGGTGGCGCCGGCCGGCGTCCGGGTCGGTCATCCGATCACCTTTCGGTCCACAGGGGATGCCTGGGAGTCGCGTCGATCTCGGCGGTGGTTACAACCCCGAGGTTAGTAGGAGGCACCGGGCCGCCGCCGGGATACGGCGTGCCGTGGCGCGCTGCGGCTAGGCTGCGAAGCCGTGCCGGAAACGCGCCTCGACCTCACCCGGATCCGCGCGGCCCGCCGGGTGATCGATCCCGTCTTCCTCGACAGCCCGCTCTACCGCTGTGAACCGTTGGAACGCGCCCTGGGGTGCCGGGTGAGCATCAAGCTCGAAACGGCGAACCCGGTCCGCAGCTTCAAGGGCCGCGGCACCGAGCTCGTCGTGCACGGTCTCGCCGAGCGCGGCGAGAGCGCCGCGGTGTGCGCGAGCGCGGGCAACCTCGGCCAGGCGCTCGCCCTGTCCGGCCGGCGGCACGGGCTGGACGTCACGGTCGTGGCGTCGCGGTTCGCGCCGGCGGCGAAGCTCGAGCGCATCCGCGCGCTGGGCGCGCACCTGGAGCCGGTGGACGGCGACTTCGAGCTGGCCCGCTCCCGCGCGGTCGCTCTCGCGCGGGAGCGGGGCGTCCGGCTGGTCGAAGACAGTTTGGACGTCGAGACGTGCGAAGGCGCGGCGACGATCGGCCTGGAGCTGGCGGACGCGGGCCCGTTCGACGCGGTGCTGGTCGCGCTGGGCGGCGGCGCGCTGGCGACCGGCGTCGGCTACGTCCTGAAGACCTGCGCCCCGGCGACCGAGGTGATCGCCGTCCAGCCCGAGCGCGCGCCGGCGATGGCCCGGTCGTGGCGGGAGCGGCGGGTCGTCACGACGGACTCGGCCGACACGATCGCCGACGGTGTGGCCGGCCGGTTCCCCATCCCGGAGGTGCTCGACGACCTCCTGGTGGTGGCCGACGACGCGGTGGTCGTCCGGGAGGAGTCGATCATCGCCGGGATGCGGCTGTTCCTGGAGCACGCGGGCCTGGTGGTGGAGCCGTCGGCGGCGCTGGGCCTGGCGGCGGTGCTGGAGGACCGCGCCCGCTTCGCCGGCCGGCACGTGGTCAGCATCGTCTGCGGCAGCAACGTGGACCTGCCGGGCTACTACCGCTGGCTGGGCCTGTCGTGAGTCGCGGCAGGCTGCTCATCGGCGGGCGGGTCGGCGTGGCATCATGAGCCTGGCCCGATCGGCAAGCCGAACGGAGGCGGGGCTGGATGGACGCTTTACCGAACGGCGAGACCGCAGACGGCGGCCCGTCGATCCGGGACATGCTGGCCGTCAACCTGCGGGCCGCGCGGTCGGCGCGTGAGCTGTCGCTGTCCGAGCTCTCGCGGCGCTCCGGCATTGGCAAGGCGACGCTCTCGCAGCTCGAAGCGGGCACCGGCAACCCGACCATCGAGACCGTCTTCAGCCTGTCGCGCGCCCTCGAGGTCGCGATCTCCGACCTGCTCGACCACCGGCCGCGCGGCGGGCTGACCGTCGTGCGGGGCGCCGACGTCGAGGTGCTCCGCGGCGAGGGTGTCGACCTGCGGCCGTTGCGCCGGATCGAGGCCGAGAGCAGCGTCTTCGAGGTCTACGACCAGGTCGTCCGCGGGGACGCGCCGCAGCGGTCGCAGGGGCACGTCGGCGTCGAGCACACCGTCGTGCAGACCGGCGGGCTGCGCGTCGGGGTCGGCGGGCGGACCGTCGACCTCGGGCCCGGGGACTACGTCGCCTTCGACGCCCGCGAGCCGCACAGCTACACCGCGCTCGCCGCTCCCGTGCACTCCGTGCTGCTCCTGCAGTACCGCGCGGACGAGCGGCTCGACGGCCGGCCGCACCCGTTGACACCCGCGCCCCGCGAGACTTAACCTCCGATCGTTCGCTTTACCGAACGCAGGAGGGTCGATGAACCGAACGCGGGTGGTGGTGATCGGGGCCGGCGTCGTCGGGGCGGCGTGCGCCCGGGAGCTGAGCCTCGCCGGGTTCGACGTCCTGGTCCTCGACCGCGGCCGGCCCGCCGGGGGCACCACCTCGCACGGCGAAGGCAACCTCCTCGTCTCGGACAAGGGACCCGGCGCGGAGCTGCGGCTGGCGCAGCTGTCGGCCCGGCTGTGGCCGGAAATCGCGGCGGACCTCGATCCGCGGGCGACGGAGTACGACCCCAAGGGCGGCATCGTCGTCGCCACCACCGAAGCGGGAGCCGAGGCGCTCACCGCGTTCGCCGCGCAGCAGGCCGAAGCCGGCGTGCGCACCGAGTCGCTGTCCACAGTGGACTTGGCCGCCGCCGAACCCGCGCTGACGCGCGCAGTCACGGCCGCCGTCCACTACCCGGAGGACGCCCAGGTCCAGCCGGCCGGCGCGACGTCGGCCCTGCTGGGTTCGGCCCTCGAACAGGGTGCGCGGCTGCGCACCGACACCGAGGTGATCGGCGCGACCGTCCGGACCGGCCGGATCACCGGGGTCCGCGTGCCCGGCGAGGTCATCGACGCCGACGTCGTCGTCAACGCCGCCGGTCCGTGGGCCGGTGAGGTCTCGGCACGCCTCGGCGCACCGGTCGCCGTGCGCCCCCGCCGCGGCGAAGTCCTGGTGACCACGCCGATGCCGGGGGTGGTGCGGCACAAGGTGTACGACGCCGATTACGTCGGCGCGGTCGAATCCGGCGACAGCGAGCTGCAGACGTCGGCGGTCGTCGAGGCGACCCGGGGCGGCACGGTCCTGATCGGCTCGTCCCGCCGCCGCGTGGGCTTCGACGACGCGATCCTGCCCGGCGTGCTGAGTGCCATCGCGGCCAAAGCACTGCGGCTGTTCCCGTCCCTGGCGGACGCCGCGGTGATGCGGGCCTACGGCGGGTTCCGGCCCTATGTGGACGATCACCTGCCCGTCCTCGGCGAGGATCCGCGGCTCGGAAACCTCTGGCACGCAACGGGACACGAAGGCGCCGGGATCGGGTTGAGTGTCGGCACCGCGAGGCTCCTGCGCGAGCTGCTGACCGGGGCAGCGCCGTCGATGCCGGTCGGCGAGTTCACTGTGGACCGTCCGGCGGTGCTCGCGTGAGCGCGCGCCGGGACCCGGTGGGCCGCACCGGCACGCCGATCCGGATCACCGTGGACGGCGAACCCGTGCCGGGCATCGCCGGCCAGAGCGTCGCGGGTGTCCTCCTCGCCGCGGGACGGCTGTCCTGGCGCACCACGCGATCCGGCGCGCCGCGCGGGGTCTTCTGCGGCATCGGCGCCTGCTTCGACTGCCTGCTGACCGTGAACGGCGTGCCGGACGTCCGCGCCTGCCGCCGTCGCGCCGCCGACGGCGACGACGTCCGGACCCAGTCCCGGCAGGAGCCCGCATGAGCCACGTCGTGGTCGTCGGCGCGGGGCCCGCGGGGCTCGCCGCGGCGGAGCACGCGCTGCGGGCCGGGGCCGAGGTGACCGTCCTGGACCAGGCCGACACGCCGGGCGGGCAGTACCACCGGACGCTGCCCGCCGTCCGGCACCCGCAGCACGGCCGGCCGGCCTTCGAGCGCCGGGTGCTCGACCGGTGCACGTGGTGGCCGGAGACCACGGTCTGGGCCCTGGAAGGCAACCGGCTGCACGTCCTGCGCGGTCCGGCCGACGGCACCGGGCGGCAGCGCCACACCGTCGAGCCCGACGCGCTCGTGCTCGCCACCGGTGCCCACGACCGCGTCCTGCCCTTCCCCGGCTGGCAGCTGCCCGGCGTCTTCACCGCGGGCGCCGCGCAGGCGCTGGCGAAGGGGGAGCGGGTGGCCGTCGGCCGCCGGGTGCTCGTCGCCGGCGCCGGGCCGTTCCTGCTGCCCGTGGCCGAATCCCTCCTGACCGTCGGTGCGGAAGTGGTGGGCATCCTGGAGGCGAACCCGCCGTCGACCGTCCGCAAAGGATGGTCGTGGCGCGCGGCCGCGCACGCGGGCAAGGCCGCGGAACTCGCCCGCTACGCCGCGACCCTCGCGCGGCACCGCGTCCCGGTCCACCTCGGCCGCGGGGTCGTCGAAGCCCGCGGGGACGACCGGGTCCGCGAGGTCGTCACCGCCCGCCTCCGCGCGGACTGGACGGTCGTGCCGGGCACCGAACGGACCTACGAGGTCGACGCCGTGTGCGTCGGGCACGGCTTCGTGCCGCAGCCCGAACTGGCCGTCGCCGCGGGCTGCGTGCTGGACGGCGGCTTCGTCCGCGTCGACGGCGACCAGCGCACCAGCGTGCCCGGGGTGTTCGCCGCCGGGGAGATCACCGGCATCGGCGGCGCGGCCCTCGCGGCCGCGGAAGGTGCCGTCGCCGGGACGGCCGCGGCGGGCGGCACCCCCGGCCGTGCCCTGCGGCGCGAGCGTGACCACGCCCGCTCCTTCGCGCGCCGGCTGGCCGCCGCGCACCCCATCGGCGCGGGCTGGCCCGGCTGGCTGCGCGACGACACGGTCGTCTGCCGCTGCGAGGAAACCACCTACGGCGCCCTGACCCGCGTCGCGCGCGACGCGACGAACCCGGGGCCGCACGCGCTCAAGCTCGGGACCCGCGCCGGGCTCGGCCCCTGCCAGGGCCGGATGTGCGGGCCCGCCGTCGCCGAACTCTGCGGGGGCGCCGAGCGCCACCACCGTCCGATCGCCCAGCCGATCCGCCTGGGCGAACTCGCCGACCCGAAGGAGCCCAGCCGTGAACACCCGTGACCTCGGCGGCGTGGTCGTCGCCGCCGCTTTGCCCTACCGGGCCGACGATGCCGCCCCGGCCGGGCTGGCCGTCGACTACGACGCCTACGCCGAGCACTGCCGCTGGCTGGTCGCCAACGGCTGCCGCGGCGTCGGCCCGAACGGCTCCCTCGGCGAGTACTCCTCGCTCACCGGCGAGGAACGCCGCCGCGTCGCCCGCACCGCGATCGAAGCGGTCGGCAGCGACGGGATCGTCGTCGTCGGCGTGCACGGCCCGGGCGCGCACCAGGCCCGGTACTGGGCCGAGGCGGCGGCCGAGGACGGCGCGCACGGCGTGCTCTGCCTGCCGCCGACGCTCTACCGCGCCAACCGCGGCGAGGTGCTCGCGCACTTCGAAGCCGTCGCCTCGGCCGGGCTGCCGGTGATGGTCTACAACAACCCCTTCGACACCAAGGTCGACCTCACGCCCGACCTGCTGGCCGAGATCGCGCAGATCGACAACGTCGTGGCCGTCAAGGAGTTCTCCGGCGACGTCCGGCGCGTGCTGGAGATCCGCGAGCGCGCGCCGGAACTGGCCGTGATCAGCGGCGCCGACGACGTCGTCCTGGAAAGCCTGCTGATGGGCGCGACCGGCTGGTTCGCCGGGTTCCCCAACGTGTTCCCGGCCGAGTCGGCGCGGCTCTACGAGCTGGCCACCGCGGGCAAGCTCGACGAAGCCCGTGCGCTGTACGAGCCGTTGGTCGCCGCCTTCCGCTGGGACTCGCGCACCGAGTTCGTCCAGGCCATCAAGCTCGGGATGGACATGGTGGGCCGGTACGGCGGCCCGTGCCGGCCGCCGCGGGGCCCGCTCTCGGACGTCCAGCGCGAGCAGGTCCGCGCCGACATGGGCCGCGCACTGGCGTCGCTGGGGGTGGCGTGAGTGCGGTCCTCACGCGCGATCACGGCGGTCGATTCGCACACCGAGGGCATGCCCACGCGGGTCGTGACCGGTGGCGTCGGGACGATCCCCGGCGCGACGACGGCCGAGCGCCGCCGCTACTTCATGGCGCACCTGGACCACATCCGGCAGTTCCTGATGCACGAGCCGCGCGGGCACTCCGCGATGAGCGGCGCCATCCTGCAGCCACCCTGCCGCGACGACGCCGACTGGGGCGTCGTGTACATCGAGGTGTCCGGCTGCCTGCCGATGTGCGGCCACGGCACCATCGGCGTCGCCACGGTGCTGGTCGAGACCGGGATGGTCGAGGTGACCGAGCCGACGACCGTGGTGCGCCTGGACACCCCGGCCGGGCTGGTGCACGCCGAGGTGACGGTCCGCGACGGCCGCGCGGAACGGGTCAAGCTCCGCAACGTGGCGTCGTTCCTCGCCGAGCGCGACGCCGTGGTGGACGTCCCCGGCCTGGGCGAGGTCCGCTACGACCTGGCCTACGGCGGCAACTTCTACGCCATTCTCGAACTGTCCCAAGTGGACATCCCGTTCGCGCGGGCGGAGCGCGACCGGATCCTGGGCGCGGGGCTGGCGATCATGGGCGCGATCAACGAGCAGCGTCCGCCCGAGCACCCGGCCGACCCGCTGATCGGTGGCTGCAAGCACGTCCAGTTCCTCGCCCCGGGCTCGGACGCGCGGGCGTCGCGCAACGCCATGGCCATCCACCCGGGCTGGTTCGACCGCTCGCCGTGCGGCACCGGCACGTCCGCCCGGATGGCACAGCTGCACGCGCGCGGCGAGCTGCCGCTGCACACGCCGTTCGAGAACAGCTCGTTCATCGGCACGACGTTCACCGGCGAACTCGTCGGCGAGACCGAGGTGGGCGGCGTGCCGGCGGTGATCCCCGAGTTCTCGGGCCGGGCGTGGATCACCGGCACGGCCACCTACCTGCTCGACCCCGACGACCCCTTCCCGGCGGGCTTCGTCCTCTAGCAGCGGAAAACGCCATCGATCCGCGATCCGATCGTCGAATCGATGGCGGTTCCCGTTCCGTGCGGAGATTCGTAGATCTTCTTTCGCCGGTGACCACGTTTTTGGTCAGATCAACTATTCTCGAGAGCGCCGGCGGCAATTGCTTTGATTAACCTCGATCTGTATTCAAGATGAACGGAAGGTTTCATCGGGTTCATCTCATTGTCAGCCGAAGTCGAAGTGCTTACAGTGACCTGCATCACTCCCGGGAATGAGTCACGTACTTCCCAGGGATTCGGTACCTCCGTAGCACTTTCTTCTAGGAGCAGGCTTTGCTGGACACCGTCAAGAGCACTCGCCGTGCCGCGCTCGGGCTGGCCCTCGCCGCGGCCCTGGCCGCCGCCACCGGTTGTGGCGCGCTCGGCCTGGCCGACCCGGGCGCCGCGGCGAGCGCGGCCGGCCTGGAGAGGTCGTACCTGAAGGTCTCGATCCTCCCGACCACGGACCTCGGGCCGTTCTGGCTGGCCCAGACCGAGGGCTACTTCAAGGCCGAGGGCCTCGAGGTCGAGTCGGTGATCGCCCCGAGCGGCCAGGCATCGTTGATGAAAGCGATCTCCGGCGAGGCCGATATCGCGTTCTCGACCTACCCGCCGTTCTTCATCGCGAAGAACAGCGGTGCGGCCGACATGCAGCTGGTCGCCGACGCGACCTCGGTCAACGCCAAGACCAACGCGATCGTCACCGTGCCGAATTCGCCGGTCAAAACGGTCTACGACCTGGCCGGGAGCAGGATCGCGATCACGGCCAAGAACACCGCTTCGGATCTGCTGACCCGTTCGGTGATGCAGGACCACGGCGTGGACTTCGGCAAGGTGAAATGGATCCTGATCCCGCTGCCCGACATCGCGGAAGCGCTGCGGCAGGGCCAGGTCGACGCCGCCTACCTGCCGGAGCCCTACATCACGCAGGCCGCGAAGACCGCGGGCGCGATCCCGGTGGTCGACATCAACTCCGGCGCCAGCCAGGACTTCCCCCTGACCGGGTACGGCGCGACGAAGCGGTGGGTGCGCGAGAACCCGAAGACCCTGGCCGCCTTCCAGCGCGCCATGCAGAAAGCCACCCACGAAGCCACGAACGACCGGTCCAAGGTCGAGCCCCTGCTGGTCCGCTTCGCCAAGATCGACGAGGACACCGCGAAGCTGCTCACGCTCCCGAGCTACCGCACGACCCTCGACTCGAGGCGCATGCAGCGCGTCCCGGACTTGCTGCTGCAGCTGGGCGCGATCAACGGCCCGATCGACGCGGCTTCGATGATCGGACCCCAGGTCAGGTCGTGATCGTCGCGACCGCCGGCACGCCGTAGTTCTTCGCGTACCCGTTCTCCACCCCCACGAGGATCTCGACGATCTCGAAGTACCGGTCCCAGAACGGGGTTTCGCGCAGGGCCTCGATCACCAGGTGGTACGCCTGGTGATCGACGGCTTCCCAGACCCAGACGTCGGTGACGCGCGCCGAGTAGAACTCGGTGTCGAAGAACCGCGACCGGACGCCTTCGGCCTTCTCCCGCACCACGGGCAGGACCTCGGTTTCGAAGGCGTGCACCCGCTGCTCGACCGTGAGGCCGAGCCACTCCGGGGTCGTCTTCACGAGCATGAACGCCGTCACGTTCGCTTCGAAGGACATGGTCTTTCCTTTCAGGAGTAGGCGCCGGCGGCGATGTCTTCGACCAGGGTCGGCCCGGACGGTGCCCAGCCGAGCAGTTCGCGGGTGAACGCGCTCGACGCGGTCATGTCCAGCGCGAAGAACCGGCCGACGAACCCGAAGTGCCCGGCGGCCGCTTCCGGCGCCACCGACGTCACGGGCAGCGCGAGTGCCTGCCCGACGGCCTCCGCGATTTCGCGCGTCGTAACGGTTTCCTCGGCGACCGCGTGCAGTCGCGAGCCGGCCGGCGCGGCTTCGAGGCCGAGCCGGACGAGCCGGGCGGCGGCCGGGCGGTGCACCGCGGACCAGGCGGCGGAACCGTCGCCGACGTACGCGGACACGCCGTGGCGGCGGGCCGCCGCCGTGACCGCCGCGAGGAAGCCGGGGTCACCGGTGCCGTGGACCGACGGCGCGAAGCGGACACTCATCGCGCGGACGCCCTTGCCCGCGTATTCGAGCGCCAGGTTTTCGCTTCCCCCGCGCGGCGAATCCGGGCCGACCGCGGGGGAGACGTCGGTCTCGACCGCGGGCCGGCCCTGTACCAGGCCCGAAAGCGCGGCGGCGACGACGAGGGGCTGGTCGGTGCCGGCGAGCGCGTCGGCGAGCGTCTCGACGGCGGCCCGTTCGGCCCGGTTGCTCTCGGCGGGGTTGGCCCAGTCGTGCTTGTTGGCCAGGTGGACGACGGCGTGGGCGTCGAGCGCGCCGTCGCGCAGGCCGGCCAGGTCGTCGAGGTCGCCGCGGCGGACCCGGGCCCCCTTCTTGCCGAGTGCCAGCGCGGCGCTGTCCGAGCGGGCGAGGCAGGTGACCTCGTGCCCGGCGCCGAGCAGCTCGTCGACGACGGCCGAGCCGATCCACCCGGTCGCTCCGGTGACGAACACGTGCATGCTGCTTGCTCCTTCTTCGGGGAACTCTTGACGAGTTCGAAGTTAGGAGCAGCGGCGGTCTCCACACCACGCAACTTCGGCAACGTACAGTTGCACCAGATGCAAGCCTGATCGGACGGCAATGCCGAGAGCTGCGCACGCGAGTCGGTGACCAGGCAGTTCCGTGACCGTGGGAGACTGCGCCGATGAGCGGAAGACCGACGTGAACGCGCCCGGAACCGTGATCGAGACCGAGGACCTCCGCGGACGATCCGGTCGCGAACGGCCGGCGTGGCTGCGGATTTCGCTGTGGATCGCCGGCATTCTGGTCTTCTGCGCGGCACTGGAAGCCCGGATCGGCCGGTTCGGGTTCGCGCCGACCGACCAGGGGTTCATCCTGGCCCAGAGCTGGCGGATCCTGCAGGGCGAGATCCCGCACGTGGACGTCGTCTCGGTGCGCCCGCTGGGCTCCGCGATCCTGCACACGATCGACTTCGCGCTGCCGGCCCCGCTGTTCGTCGCGTCCGGCTTCCTGGCCACGGTCGAACTCGCCGTCGCCACCGTCGCGCTCGCCGCGTTCCTGCTGTCGGCGGCCCCGACGAGCTGGGGGCCGTGGCGGATCGCCCTGGTCGCCGCGGCCGGGCTGGCCAACCTGCACAGCTACCCCGCGATGGCCTGGCACACGATCGACGGCATCTTCTTCGTCTCGGTCGGGCTGTGGCAGCTCGAGCGCGGCTTCCGCACGGGCTCGTCCCGGTCCCGCCGTCTCGGCCTGCTGTGCCTCGGCTGCGCGGTGGTGATCAAGCAGAGCTACGCGGCGGCGGTACCGATCGGCCTGCTGCTGCTCTTCGCCCACCCCGCGTCGACGGCCCGCTCCGCCCGCCGGTGGCGCGGCACGCTCGCCGACCTCGTCGTCCTCGGCGCCGCCCCGCTGGCCTACTTCGGCTTCGTCACGCTCAAGGGCGGCTTGCCGGCGGCGCTCGACCAGCTCACCGGAGGACGCCAGACGTGGGGCGAGAACCTCTACGAGTTCTGGACCTCGCCGGGGCCGTTCGCGGCGCCCGACATCCGGCTCGTCATCGGGCTCGCCGCGGTGACCGCCGCGTTGGTGGCCGTCACGGCCCGGGCCACCGGCCGGCTCCGGTGGGTCCGGCTCGCCGCGGCGGTGGCGACCGGCGCGCTGATGCTGTGGTCGGTGTACCGCGGTGGGTTCGAGCGCTCGGCGCCGTGGTCGCTGATGGTGCTCTGGGTGTTCCTCGTCGTGACGGTCATGCACGCGGTCGTCCGGCGGCGCCTGCCGTGGCGGCAGCTGCTCGTGGTCGCGCTGGCCTGGATGGCGTCCTTGTCGTGGGGCTCGCCGTACCCCACGCTGATCGCGGGGTCGATGGCGTTGGGCGTGCTGGACATGCTGGCCGGAGCCGTCGCCGACGTCGTGCCGAGGCGGACCCCACCGGTGGTGGCCGCCGTCGCCGGTGTCCTCGTCGTCGTCCTCGTGGGGACCCAGGTCGTCGCGGCCCACGACCGCGCGCCGTACTCGGACCGTTCCCAGGGCGATCTGACCGCCGATCTCGGCGATGTCGCGGCCCCGATGCGGTGGACGCGGACCACCCCGAGCGTTCACACCTACGTCGGGCAGCTCCGCGACTGCCTCGCCCGGTTCCCCGCCGCGAACGTGACGATCCTCCCGGACGACGCGTTCGCCTACCCGGTCTTCAAGCTGCACAACCCGTTCCCGGTGGACTGGCCGATCCCCGACGAGATGGTCGGCGACGCCCGGCAGCGAACCCTGGACACCGCCCGCCGGCTCGACCGCACCGGCGACTACCTGGTGCTGTTCCAGGCGTTCGGCAGCGACCGGCTCACCCGGGGCGAACCCGTCTACCCGAGCGTGCCGCCCGAAATCGGCACGGTCGGCCACTCCGACATCGAGCAGCTGATCCGCGAGTCCTTGACGGGTCGCAAGATCAGCTGCGGCAGCTTCGCCGGAGTCTGGGCACCCGCCCCGCGCTGACGGCCCTTGGCCGTGTCAAAAGCCCGTTTCGACGTCGTCGAGGACGCCGAGGGCATCGGGGACGAGGACGGCGGCGGAGTGGTAGGCGGTGACGAGGTAGGAGGTGATGGCCTGGTCGTTGATGTGCATGAAGCGGACGTTGAGTCCGGGTTGGTATTGATCCGGGAGTTCCTTCGGCCGTAAGCCGATCACGCCCGCATCGTCCTCACCCACGCGCATGGCGAGGATGGCGGTGGTGCCGGTGTCGGTGATGGGGATTTTGTCGCTGGGCAGGATGGGGACACCCCGCCACGCGGTCACGGTCTTGCCGTCGACGAGTGTGGTGTCGGGGTAGATGCGGCGGGCGGTGCATTCGCGGCCGAAGGCGGCGATGGCACGGGGGTGGGCGAGGAAGAACTTCGTTTTGCGGCGCCGGGCCAGCAGGTCGTCCATGTCCAAGGGGGTGGGTGGGCCGGTGCGGGTGGTGAGGCGCTGTTTGAGGTCGGTGTTGTGCAGGAGCCCGAAGTCGGTGTTGTTGAGCAGTTCGTGTTCTTGGCGTTCCCGTAACGCTTCGACGGTGAGGCGGAGCTGCTGGTCGAGTTGGTTGTGGGGTTGGTTGTAGAGGTCGGTGACGCGGTTGTGGACGCGCAGGATGGTTTGGGCGACGGCGAGTTCGTATTCCCGCGGTGCGGGGTCGTAGTCGACGTAGGTGCCGGTGAGGGCCGGTTCGCCGTCGTGGCCGGCGGAGAGGTCGATGCTGGCTTCGCCCTTGGGGTTCTGCGGTTTCTTCGGTCGCCGGATCGCTTCGGCGATGTGGGTGCGCAGGGATTCGGTTCGGCCGTTGAGCCGGGCGTAGGCGGCGGCGGTGAGGGTGAGGGTGGTGACGCGGGTGGCGGCCCGGGCGGTGAAGGCCCAGGTGGCGGTGTTGTCGTGGGTGAGGAGTTCGGCGCCGAGGTGGTCGCCGTCGGTGGCGGTGCTCAGGGCGGTGTCGTCGCCGTAGGGGCCGCGGCGGTGCCGGGTGACTTTGCCGTGGGCGATGACGATCAGGGTGTCGAGGGAGGTGCCTTCTTCGGTGAGGGTGGCGCCGGGTTCGTATTCGCGTTGTTCGAAGGCTCCGGCGAGGGCGGCGAGGGCGGGTTGGTCGGTGAAGTCGTGGAGGAGGTGGAGTTCGGTGAGTTCGGCGGGGACGAGGTGGAGGCGGGTGCCGGTGGTGTAGCTGGTGAGTTTGCCGTCGCCGACGGTGTAGGTGAGGCGGCGGTTGACGCGGTAGGACCCGGCCGTCAGTTCGGCCCAGGGGAGTTGGGTGAGCAGCCAGCGGGGGGTGATGCTCCGCATCTGCGGCGGGGTTGTGGTGGTGGTGGTCAGGGTCCGTGCGGCGCGGGTGCTGAGGGTGTGCTGGTGGTCGGTGATGGTCACCGGGGGTCAGCTTTCCCGGCCGAGTTCGGCGTTTTCCAGTATTGCGAGGGCGTCGGGGACGAGGACGGCGGCGGAGTAGTAGGCGGAGACGAGGTAGGAGATGATGGCTTGGTCGGAGATGCCCATGT
>NZ_BAAGUJ010000023.1:0-124420 GCF_054781455.1 Amycolatopsis stemonae
ACACGCTGCACATCCTGCTGCTGCCGGGGATCATGCTGGCGCTGGTCGGGGTGCACCTGGCGCTGGTGTGGTACCAGAAGCACACCCAGTTCCCGGGGGTGCGGCGCAAGGAGACCAACGTCGTCGGGGTGCGGATCATGCCGTACTTCGCGCTCAAGGGCGGCGCGTTCTTCACCCTGGTCATCGGGGTCCTGGCACTGATGTCGGGGCTGTTCCAGATCAACCCGGTGTGGAACTTCGGGCCCTACAACCCCACCCAGGTCTCCGCCGGATCCCAGCCGGACTGGTACATGGGCTGGGCCGACGGGCTCCTGCGCGTGTGGCCGCCGTGGGAGCTCTACCTCGGCGACCACACGGTGCCGCCGGTGTTCTTCGCCGGTGCCATCGGCATCGCCGTCCTGGTGACGCTGCTGCTGAGCTACCCGTTCATCGAGCGGAAGCTGTCCAAGGACACCGCGCACCACAACCTCCTGCAGCGCCCGAGGGACGCCCCCGTCCGCACGTCCATCGGGGCGATGGCGATCACCTTCTTCGCCGTGCTCACGCTGTCCAGCTTCAACGACATCCTCGCCGTCCAGTTCGACCTCTCGCTCAACGCGATGACCTGGGCGGGCCGGATCGGGCTCCTCGTCGGGCCGCCGCTGGTGTACTTCGTCACCTACCGGCTGTGCGTCGGGCTGCAGCGGGCCGACCGCGAGGTGCTCGAGCACGGCGTCGAGACGGGCATCATCAAACGGTTGCCGCACGGTGAGTTCATCGAGATCCACCAGCCGCTGGCCCGGGTTCCGCTGGACTACCAGGGCGCCCCGGTGCCGAAGAAGATGAACAAGCTGGGCTCGGCCGGGCACGCCGTGCCGGGTTCGCTGCTCAGCCCGGACCCGCCCGAGGAGACCCGGGCCCTGGACCGGGGCCGTCGATGACCGCGACCCTGCCGCGGACCGCCACGGCGACCCGCCTGACGCACCGGTTCGCGCAGGCGTGCGCGGTCGCGGCCGCGGTGCTGTCCGCGGTCGCCACGACGGTCAGCCTCACGTGGTCGCCCCTGGAGTCGGTGCTGCCGGCCGCGTGCGTGGCCCTGACCGTCCACGCCGGACTGAACCTGACCATTGTGGACAGCCGCGACGCGCGCCTGCGCGGCACGGCGATCGTGGTCGGCCGCGCGCTGGCCGCTCTCCTGGTCGCCGGGTCGCTCTGGGCCGCCACCCGGCACTTTCCCGGGCAGCCCCTGGCGATCCTGAGCTGCGTCCTGACCACCACGGTCGGCCCGCTCGCCGTGCTCGCCGTCCACCCACCACCCGGGAGGACTCCTTCGTGAGCCGCGACCGCAGCCCCGTCCTCATCACCACGGCCGCCCCCTCGGCCGACGACCAGCTGGCCCGGCGCCGCCGCAAGTACGTCCTGATGATGGCCTGCCGGATCCCCTGCCTCGTGCTCGCCGGGCTCACCGCGCACATCTGGTGGCTGGCCCTCGCCTTCCTGGCGATCTCCGTCCCGCTGCCGTGGGCGGCGGTGCTGATCGCCAACGACGTCCCGCCCCGCCGCAGCGACCACGCGAACGGCTACCGGCCCCGGGAGACGCGGCGGCGGCTGACGCGGTCAGCCGCCGAAGCCGGCCAGGGACGCGGTGAATGACGGCGGCAACGGCTCGCCCACGGTCGGCAGGCCCCGCCAGCCCGGTCCGGCCGGGCGGACCGGCACGCCGTCGCCGTGCAGGGCGCGCAGGATCCGCACGTCCGCGGACGGCGACGTCATCGACCACACCACCACCTCGCTCGGGGTGAACCGGGCCGTGACCACGCGCAGGACGTCGAGCGACACCAGGCCGCCGAGGAACATCGCCGGCGCGCCGACGTCGCTCAGGGCGGCGCTGAGCATCTTGACCGGCAGCTCGTGGCGTTCCGCCGGACCGCACACGAAGATCACCGGTGCCCGGCCCGTCCGGGCCGGCGCGGGCGCCGGGTACCGGTCGAGCGCTCCCGACGCCGCGGTGGCGAGCGCCCATTCCGCGGCCATCGCGGTGCGGTCGCCCAGCTGCGCCCAGCGTTCCCCGATCGCGCGCAGCACCGGGGAGACGACCTCGGTCCACGCCGTCGCCACGCCGAGGGTGCCGAGCGCGTCGTCGACCAGACCGCCCATCGTGGCCAGGTCGAGCAGCTCCGCCGTCTCGGCGAGCCGTTGCCGCCGCTGCCCGGAAGTCACTTCGGCGGCGGACCGGTCGAGCACCAGCCGGGCGGCGTCGCGCGCGCTCGTCCCCTGTGCCTGCAAGGCCCGCATCCGGCGCAGCCGTTCGACGTCCTCCGGCGTGTACCGCCGCCGGCCGTTGGCCTCCCGCTCCGCGGCGCCGATCCCGTAGCGCTGCTCCCAGGTGCGCAGCGTCACCTGGGACACGCCCAGCATCCGCGCCACCTCATTGGAACCGAGCGACCGCGCGCCCGCGGTACTGCCCATCCGGCCTCCTCGCTTGAACCCGTATTGAAACACGGAGCCGGAGACGGGTCGCGGTTCGTGACAGCAGGCTCGACGCATCGATCGGACGGCTCACGTGAGCGCGTCGGCCACCAGGTAGACCGCGGCCGAAACCGCGGCCGCCGCCGGGAACGTCAGGACCCAGCCCAGCACGATGTCGCGGGCGATGCCCCACCGGACCGCCGACAGGCGGCGGGTCGCGCCGACGCCCATGATCGCCGCCGTGATCACGTGGGTCGTCGAGATCGGGGCCTTCACCGCGAACGCCGTCACGTACAGCACCGACGACGCCACCGACTCCGCGACGAACCCGTGCGGCGGGTCGAGCGGGAACACCCGGCGGCCCAGCGTCCGCATGATCCGCAGGCCGCCCGAGTAGGTGCCCAGGGACAGCGCCGCCGCGCACAGCAGCGTGACCCACAACGGCACCGCGAACGTCGCCTGCTGCCCGGCCGCCACCAGGGCCAGCACGATGACGCCCATGCCCTTCTGCGCGTCCTGCAGGCCGTGGCCGAGCGCGAGCGCCGACGCCGAAAGGATCTGGAACCGGCGGAACACCCGGCCGCTGCGGTGCGGGTTCGCGCGGCGCAGCAGCCACAGCGTGCCGACCATCGCGAGGTAGCCCAGACCCAACCCGAGCAGCGGCGACGCGACCATCGGGATCAGCACCTTCTCGGCGATCCCGGCCCAGTGCACGGTGCTCGCCGCCGCCAGGGCCGCGCCGACCATCCCGCCGATCAGCGAGTGCGAAGACGACGACGGGAGCCCGAAGTACCACGTCACGAGGTTCCAGGTGATCGCCCCGGCGAGCGCGGCGAAGACGACCGTGAGCGCGTCCGGCCCGGCCGGGACGTCGATGATGCCCTTCGCCACGGTCGCGGCGATGCCGGTGGACAGCAGCGCGCCGGCCAGGTTCATCACCGCCGCCAGCACGAGCGCCGCGCGCAGGGTCAGCGCGCGCGTCGACACCGCGCTCGCGATCGCGTTCGCCGCGTCGTGGAAGCCGTTGGTGTAGTCGAAGAACAGCGTCAGGACGATCACCACGACCAGGGCGGCCGTGCCGCTCACTACGACTCCTTGACCGCGATGGTCTGCACCACGTCGGCGACGTGCTCGAAGGCGTCCGCGGCCAGCTCGAACTGCTCCACGACCTCCTTGGTCTTGAGCACTTCGAGGGCGTCGCCGCCCGGCTCGAACAGGTGCGCCAGGATCCGGCGGTAGATCCGGTCGGCCTCGTTCTCCAGCTCGTTGATCTCGATCCAGTACGGCTCGAGCTCCCCGACCTTGGCCAGGCCGGGCATCGAGTTCGCGGTGAGCTCGGAGGCGCGGCACAGCACCCGGACCATCAGGTCGGTGCCGGGCGGGAAGGCGTCGATCCGGTACAGGACGGCCAGGTCCGCCGCGGTGTCCATGAAGTCGAGCACGTCGTCGATCTTCGCGGCCAGCGCCTGGATGTCCTCGCGGTCGAACGGCGTCACGAACGAGCTGTTCAGCTCCACCATAATCGTGTGCGTGAGCTCGTCGCCGCGGTGCTCGACCTCGTGCAGGCGCTTGGCCAGGGCCTCCCGGTCGCCGGGCTCGGCGGTGGTGAGCTCACGCAGCAGCGCGGCCGCGGCCACCAGGTTTCCCGCCGCGTCGGTGAGCAGGTCGAAGAACCGGGTACCCCGTGGGGTGAAGCGCATGGATGGACGTCCCTTCGTCGGCGCGCGCCCACCTCTTACCCCGCCTCACGGCGCGTCAACCAGCGCGCTACTCCTTTCGGGTGAGTCTCTTGCGCCGGACGAGTGTGGCGCGGGCCACGGGGTATGCGGGCGGGACCTTCGATCCCGTCAGGGGGCTCCACCGTGCCCAACCGAGTCATGATCAGCCGCGACAGCAGGCCCATCCCGTGCGAGGAGTGCGGGCTGCCCGCGTTGCACGTCGCCCGGCTGGTGGCCGGGGACGGCACGCTGCTGGGCCAGACGGTGGTGTGCACGGCCTGCCGCCGCCACCGCTCCGAAGCGGAGGCCGTCCCGCTGCCGTAGCTCAGGTCGGCTGGTCCGCCATCGCGTGCAACGGGCGGACCGTGGCGTCCGGGTGGCGGGTCAACGGCTGCAGCGGCAGGTCCGGCGAGTCGGCGACCCGTTCCAGGTGGCGCAACAGGATCCCTTCCCGCAGCGCCCACGGGCAGACCTCCACAGTGGACACGTCCAATGCGGACAGCGTCGCTTCGGCTCCCAGCGCTCCGGCCACCACCTGACGCGCGCGCGGGCGCGAGATGCCGGGGAGCCCGGCACGTTCGGCCGCGGGGACGCGGGCCAGCCGCGGGATCCACTTGCGCAGGTCGGCCGTCGCCAGCTCGCGCGCGACGAACGGGCCCTTGCGCTGCGGGGCCGCGCCGGCCAGGCGGGCCAGCTGCTTGAACGTCTTCGACGTCGCGACCACCCGCCGCGCCGGGCCCTCCCAGCGCAACCGGTCCAAGACCTCGGACAGGGTGTCGCGCACGTGCCGGCGCACCGCCTTGAGCTGCTTGCCCGTGGGCGGATCGGCCGTCAGGAACTCGCGGGTGAGCCGGCCCGCGCCCAGCGGCAGCGAAATCGCCAGCTCGGGTTCCTCGTCGCGGCCCAGGACCAGCTCCATCGACCCGCCGCCGATGTCCACGAGCAGCAGCCGGCCCGCCGACCAGCCGTACCAGCGACGGGCGGCGAAGTACGTCAACCGCGCCTCTTCCTCACCGGACAGGTACTGCGGCCGCAGCCCGGAATCCGCCTGGATGCGGTCGATGACCTCTTCGCGGTTCGCCGCGTCGCGCACGGCCGCGGTGACGAAGGGGTACAGGTGGTCGACGCCGAGCCGCACCGCCGCGTCGACCGACCGGCCCACCGCGGCGGCCACCCGCTCGATCCCGGTTTCGCTCAGCGCGCCGTCGGGCAGCAGCTCTTCGGCCAGCAGGGTCGGTTCCTTCACCGCGTGCGCCGGCAGCGGCGGCGCCCCGGCGGAGACGTCGACCACCTGCAGCTGGGCCGAGTTCGACCCGATGTCCAGTACAGCCAATCTCATCGGGACGGGGTACCCCCGGCTCCCCGCGTTTAGTCCCGGCGCGATCCGCGTCGACCGGCCCGCCGGTGGGTACGCGGACGTGATGAGCACCGGCCGGACCTCGATCGCCCTGTTCACCCGCGACCTCCGGGTGCACGACAACCCCGTGCTGCACGCCGCGGCCACGGCCGAGCGGTGCATCCCGTTGTTCGTGGTCGACGACGCCATCGGCCGCGCGTTCGGCAGGCCCAACCGGACCGCGTTCCTGGCCGGCTGCCTCGAAGACCTCGACCGCGGCGGCGCCTTGGTGGTGCGCAAAGGGAACCCGCTCGACGAGGTCCTCGCGGTCGTCCGCCGGCAAGTACGCCCGGCAGCGCGAAGACGCCCTGGCGGAGCACCTCGGCGAGCTCGGCGTCGACCTGCACGTCCACGACACGGTCACCACCGCCGTGGCTCCGCTGTCCCTCACCCCCACCGGCGGCAAAGACCACTTCGCCGTCTTCACGCCCTACTTCCGCAAGTGGGCGTCGGTCCCGCGCCGAGCAGCTGTGCCCCGGCCGGACGTCCCCGGAGCTGCCCGTGGGTGGCGAAAAAGCCGCCCGCAAGCTCGTGACGTCGTGGCTGCGTGACGGCCTCGACGACTACGCCGCCCAGCACGACGCGCTCGCCGGCGACGGCACCTCGCGGTTGTCGCCGCACCTGCACTTCGGCACGATTTCGGTCACCGAACTCCTCGACCGTGCCGGCGACGGCTCGGAGGGGACGCGGGCGTTCGCGCGGCAGCTGGCGTGGCGGGACTTCCACCACCAGGTGCTCGCCGCGCGCCCGGACTGCGCCCGCGAGGACTACCGGCCCCACGGCGACCGGTGGCGCCGCTCGGACCGCGACCTCGCGGCCTGGCGCGACGGCCGGACCGGCTACCCGATCGTCGACGCCGCCATGCGCCAGCTCGCCCGCGAAGGCTGGCTGCACAACCGGGCCCGGCTCATCGCGGCGAGCTTCCTGGCCAAGACGCTCTACGTGGACTGGCGCCTCGGCGCCCGGCACTTCGCCGACCTCCTGGTCGACGGCGACGTCGCGAACAACCAGCTGAACTGGCAGTGGGTCGCCGGGACCGGCCCCGACACCCGGCCCAACCGCGTCCTCAACCCGCTGGCCCAGGCCCACCGCTACGACCCGGACGGCGACTACGTCCGGCGCTACGTCCCCGTGCTCGCCGGCGTCCCGGGCGGCGCCGTCCACGAGCCCTGGAAGCTCGACGACGTCGGCTACCCCGGCCCCATCGTCGACCTGCGCGACGGCGCGCGGCGCTTCAAGGCCGCGCGGGACAAGGGCTGACCGCCCGCCGGGCCCCGGCTTGACGCGTCACCAGCCGAGTGCCGCGACCATCGCTTTCTCCAGCACCGGCGAGAGCGTGGTCATGAAGCTCGCGGTGACGTGGTTGTCGTCCATGTACACCAGGACGTTCCCGACGACCGGGCGGCACAGGCTGTGCCCGCAGAAGTAGTCGCTGAAGTCGAGCACGGACACCGACGGCGGGATGCCGGCCACCGCGGCGTACGGCGGCGGCTCGGCCAGCAGGGTCTTGCGCGGCACGCTGCACTCGGGCGCCTTGGTGCCGCGGGTGTCGATGCACGTCGTCGGGGAGAAGCCCAGCCGCGGGTTGTCGCGGACCGCGACGACCGGGATGCCCGCCCGGTCCAGCACCTTCCACTGGTCGACGAAACCCTGCGGCGTCCGTTCGGTCAGGCCCGGCCGCACGTCGCGGCTGGCGAGCGTCAGCACCGCGTCCGGGTGCAGCGCGAGGATCTCCCGCTGGGCCGCCGAGTTCCACGCGAGGCAGCCCGGATCGTCCGGCATCGCCTCCGACCGGGTCGAAAACGGGCACGCGCCCTTGAGCATGAACGTGATCTCGTAGCCGTTCTTCTCGGCCATCGGCTTGAGCGCGGCCAGGTACTGCTGGATGTGCGAGTCGCCGACCGCGACGATCCGCTTCACCGGTGTCCCTTCGGGGCGCGCCGTGCACACCTCGAGGATCTTGTCGAAGCGCGACGGGACGCACGTCGCGCCCGGGATGCCGCCCCAGTCGTTCGGCACGGCGATCAGCGGCGGCACGACGTTCTTGCCGGGCAACGTCTTCTTCGGCGAGTCCGGGTCGCGGGCGAGCGCGCCCGGGTGGTCGTCGTCGTCCAGCGCGATCGAGAAGGCGGCCTTCTTCGTGCTCACGACCTGCCAGCTGAACGCGACCAGCAGGACGGGCAGCAGCGCGAGCACGCCGAACCGGTAGGCGCCCCAGCGCGTCCGGTCGCCCACCTTCGAAGCCCGCACCGGCTGTTCGACGAGGTGGTGCGTCGCGGCGGCGAGCAGCACCGACAGGCCGATCACGACCGCGCCGCCGAGCGGTCCGACGGCTTCGCGGTGCCGGGCGATCAGGTAGAACAACAGGACCGGCCAGTGCCACAGGTACAGCGCGTAGCTGAGGTTGCCCAGGTACTCCAGCGGCCGCGAGGACAGCAGCCGGTCGGCGCCCGCGCGGCTGCCGGTGGCGCCCGCCAGGATCACCAGCACCGCCGACAGGGTCGGCCAGAGCGCCGCCCAGCCCGGGAACACCTCGCCGACGTTCAGCACGATCCCGCAGGTCACCAGGCCGGCGAGGCCGGCCCAGCCCAGCAGGACCCGCAGCACGCGCGGCAGCACGACCCGGTCGACGACCAGCACGAGCAGGCCGCCGAGCGCGAACTCCCACACCCGCGTCAGCGAGTGGAAGTAGGCCAGCGGCTGGTTGACCGCGGTCAGGTGCACCGAATACGCCAGCGACCCGGCGAACAGAACTCCGAGCGCGACCGCCACGGACGCGGTCAGCGAGCGGCGCAGCCGGGCTGCGACCAGGGCGACGAGCGCGATGAGCAACGGCCACGCGACGTAGAACTGGCCCTGGATCGACAGCGACCAGTAGTGCTGGACGACGCTGGCGGTGTTGTGCTGCGCGAAGTAGTCCACCGAGTCCGCCGCCAAGCGCCAGTTCTCGACGTACAGCGCCGAGGCGAACACTTCCTTGATGGTCTGGAACCACCGGTCCTGCGGCAGCAGGACCATCCCCGCCACCAGCACCGCGAACAGCACGGTCAGCGCGGCCGGGAAGAGCCGCTTGATCATCCGGCCCCACATCGGCGCGAAGGCGATCCGCCCCCGCCCGGCGGCCCGGACCAGCTGCCCGGTGATCAGGAAGCCCGAGATCAGGAAGAACACGTCGACGCCGCCGGAGATCCGGCCCAGCCACACGTGGTAGACGACGACCAGCAGCGCGGCGACCGCGCGCAGCCCCTGCAGCTCCGGCCGGTACCGCCGCGCTTCCCGCGGCCGGGCCACGTCGGTCGATGGCATGCGCAGTCCTCACGAGACGACCTTGTCCGGACAAATCGTGCGAACCGGATGAAGGTCGCAGATTTGTTCACAGCCTAGATCGTTACGGAGTGCAAGTATCCGCCGGGCGGCGCATCACTCCGCTTCGCCGGCCGAGGCCAGGAACGCCGAGAGGTCGTCAGTGAAGCGCAGGAGCAGGGAATAGAAGGTTTCGCGGTCCTTCGCCGACCACCCGGACAGCGCGTCGCCGAACCAGCCGAGCAGCGTCGTGACGTACCGGCCGGCCAGCTCGGCACCTTCCGGAGTCAGCTCGACCAGGCGGGCCCGGCGGTCGTCGGGGTCGGCCAGGCCGTGCACGAGCCGGCGGCGTTCGAGCACGTGCAGGTGGCGCGTGACGTGCGGCCCGGCGACCTGCATCCGGTCCGCGATCTCGCCGACCCGCATCGCCTTCCCGGTCATGTGCAAGGCGAGGATGATCGACAACCCGGGCCGGTCGAGGTCGGCGCCGATGCTCTTCAACGCCCGCTCCCCCAGGCCACTGCGGTTCAGCAGGTTGCCCAGCTGGATGATCCGCGGCAGCACGGACCGCAGGTCCGCCGCGTCGCCGGTGACCGCCATCACACCCCTTAGATAGCTAACTTAGGTATATATTTGACCCTGTCGCCGGAGCGAACCCGGGCATTGTCGCATCCGGCAAACAGATACCTAACTTAGCTATCGGAGGTTGCGATGACCACCCGAGTTCTGATCTCCGGCGCGAGCATCGCCGGCCCCGCGCTCGCCTACTGGCTGCGGCGGTCCGGGTACGCCGTGACGGTCGTGGAGAAGGCGCCGGAACTGCGCGCGAGCGGCTACCCGATCGACATCCGCGGCACCGCCCTCGAGGCCGTGCGTCGGATGGGGATCCTGCCCGCCCTGCGGGACCTGCACATCTCGACCCGCCGGCTGACCTTCCTCGACGTCGACGGCAGCGAAGTGGCGTCGCTGGGTCCCGAAGAGGTCGCCGGCGGAGTCGAAGGCCAGGACGTCGAGATCCGCCGTGGCGACCTCACGCGGACGCTCTACGACCTGGTGTGCGACGACGTCGCCTTCCGGTTCGGCGAGAGCGTGGAAACCCTGGCGCAACACGAAGGCGGCGTCGACGTCACCTTCCGCGGCGGCCGGCAGGAGACCTACGACCTGGTGTTCGGCGCGGACGGCCTGCACTCGCACACCCGCGGCCTGGTCTTCGGCGACGAGCGGCCGTTCCACCACTACCTCGGCTACTGCTTCGCCGGGTTCACCCTGCCGAACGACTTCGGGCTCCACCGCGAAGGGCTCGTGTGGAGCACGCCCGGCAAGGGCGCGGCGCTCTACGCGGTGCGCGACAGCCCGGAGATCCACGGGTTCCTGGTCTTCGCCCGCCCGGACGCGCCGATCGAGGCGTTCCGGAACCCCGAGGCACAACGCGACCTCGTCGCGCGCACGTTCGCGGGCGAGGGCTGGGAAATCCCGCGCCTGGTCCGGGCGATGACCGTGGCCGACGACCTCTTCTTCGACGTCGTCAGCCAGATCCACCTGCCACAGTGGACGAACGGCCGGGTCGCCTTGGTCGGCGACGCCGCGTACGCGCCGTCGTTCCTGACCGGACAGGGCACCAGCCTCGCTCTCGTCGGCGCCTACATGCTGGGCCACGCCCTGGCCACCGTCCCGGACCACACGGCGGCCTTCGCGGCCTACGAAACCGGCGTGCGGGACTTCGTCGAACGCAACCAGGCCACCGTCGGCGCAGGCCGGGCCACGTTGTTCCCCACCACGGCGGAAGCCCTCGCCCAGCGCAACTCCGCGCTCCGGCAGCGCGCCGCGGCGCCCTCGGCCAAGCCACGCCCCGAGCACTCGGCGCTGACGCTACCGTTGACCGCGTGACTTTCGGACGAGTGCTGGTGATCGGTCTCGACCCGGCCAAGCTCGAGGGCTGGGATCCCGAGCCGGTCCAAGCGGCGGTGGCACGCGGCCGGGCCCGGTTCGACGGCCACGGCATCGACGCGGACTACTGCCTGCTGACCGTCGACGAGCACCCCGAAGCGGATGTCGTCGAAGCCTTGCGGGGCAACGACTACGCCTGCGTCGTGATCGGCGGCGGCATCCGCGCGCACGAACCGCTGCTCGGGCTCTTCGAACGGGTCGTCAACGACGTCCGGCGGTACGCGCCGAACGCGGCGATCGCGTTCAACACCAGCCCCGAGGACTGCGCCGACGCGGCCCTGCGGTGGTTGCGCTAGGTCCTGGCGGCGGCCCACGGCATGAGCTTTTCGGCGAGCGCCCGGCTGTACGGGCGGACCAGCGTCTGCAGTTCGACGCAGGCGGACTCGCCGATGTGGGCGTAGGGCGCGACGCTGTTTTCGTCGGTCGCCTGCTCGATTTGCGCGCGGCGGGCGGCGCCGGCGGGCGTGAACGCCGGGTCGGCGTCGCCGGTGAGCCAGTCCCGCTCGCGCAGGCCGCTGACGGCCCGGTTCCAGTCGTCTTCCGACCAGGACCGCGAAGTGCGCAGGGTTTCGGCGGGGACGGCCCCGGAGGCGGCGTGGGTGACGAGGGCTTCGATCCCGCTCAAGCCGGCCGTCAGCAGGGCGGCGACGTGCGCGTCACCGCGGTACTCCCGGAGCAGGGTCTGCGCGTGCCACAGGATCAGGTGGGGCTCGGCCGGCCACGGCAGGGCGGCGTGGGCGGCGAAGAGGGGACGGCCGGTGACGTCTTCGACGACCGTCTCCGCGGCCTCCCGCAGGAGCGCGGCGGCGCGGCGCATCTCGGGCGAGGTGACCGCGTCGCCGAGGATGCCGCGCAGGGCCTGGTCGGCCGCGGCGTAGCGGGCCTCGAGGACGGCGGCGGGTTCGGTCGCGGACCAGGCCGCGGCGATCGACTCCCCGACGAGGGCGGGGTTGAAGTTGTAGAAGGTCGCCACGACCACGGACGCCGGAACGGCACCGAGGGCGGCCGACCGGGAGGCGAAGTACCCGGCACGGCCGGTGACCCCGAGTTCCCGGTACGCGGCGGCGGCTTCCGGGGCGAAGTAGATCATTCCGTGGTACGGCTCGAGGTAGCGCCAGGTCCGGCGCGCCACTGCGATCACGGCGTCAACATACCATCCGGTCGGTACGGCGTGGATGATCCGGCAATGCCTTGACGGGCAAGGATCTTCGGGACGCCACGGAGCGATGAGCAGCCCGGACCCGGACGCGCCGGCCGCCGAACGGCTCGACACCGCTTCGCCCGGCTGGAAGACCGGCTCAGCCCGGACTACGCGGGCGTCCCTCCCCTGGCTGCACGTAGTCCCGAAAACGCCGTACAAGGCCACCTTCGGCGCTATACGGTGAGCCCATGCACGTGACGCCCCCTGTCGCCCGCCCGGCTGCCGCGCCCGTGTGGTGGCAGGTGATCGGCCCCGGGTTCGCCGCGCTGATCGGGTTGTTCCTGCTGACCGTGATCTACCGGTTCGACGGCGTGTCGGAGATCCAGCGCGCGCTGCACCTGTCCACCCACAGCCTGCTCCTGGGCGGGTTGGTCGCCTACCTCGCCGGGATGGCGCTCACGCTGCCCGCAGGGCTCCTGCTCGGCGCCCGCTTCCCCACCGCGGTGACCCTCCCCGCGCTCGGGTTCCTGCTGGTCGGCGTCCTGCTGGCCGCCTTCGCCGACGGCGGCGGCCTCCTGGCGGCCGGCCGCGTCTTCGCCGGACTCGGCACGGGCGCGGCCGCCGGCGCGACGGTCGCCCTGATCCTGAAGGTCCGCGAAAAGCGCGGCCTCATCGCCGGGGTGCTCGGCGCGCTGGCGGTGCTCGCCTTGGTGCTCGCGCCGGTCATCGGCCAGCTGGTCTCCGAGGCGATGGGGTTCCGGGTGATCCAGATGATCGCGGTGCTGTTCGTGCTCATCGCCCTCGTCGTCGCGGGCGTCCTCGGCATCGTCCGGCTCACCGCGGCCAAGCGCCCGGTCCCGTACGGCATGCCCTACCCGCCGGCCTGATCCGGGTCAGGCGGGCGGCAGCACCGGGTCCCGCCGGAGCTCCGCCTTCGCGATCGACCGCAGGTGGACCTCGTCCGGGCCGTCGAACAGCCGCATCGCGCGGTGCCACGCGTACATCGCCGCCAGCGGGGTCACGTCCGTGACGCCCGCGCCGCCGTGGACCTGGATCGCGCGGTCGATCACGCGGGTCGCCGCGCGGGGGAACGCCACCTTCGCCATCGCGACCAGGTCGCGGGCGGCCTTGTTGCCCGAGACGTCGATGACGTGACTCGCCCGCCGGCACAGCATCCGCGCCTGCTCGATCTCCAGCCGGGACTCGGCGATCTGCTGCTGCACCACACCCTGATCGGCCAGCGGACCGCCGAAGGCGACGCGGTCCCGCGCCCGCGAAACCATGAGCGCCAGCGCGCGTTCGGCCGCGCCGAGGGCACGCATGCAGTGGTGGATCCGGCCGGGGCCGAGGCGGGCCTGCGCGGCCGCGAACCCGCCGCCCTCTTCGCCGATCACGTTCTCCACCGGCACGCGGACGTCGTCGAAGCGGACTTCGGCGTGGCCGTGCCGGTCGTGGTGGCCGAACACCGGGAGGTCCCGCACGACCGTGACGCCGGGGGTGTCGCGCGGGACGAGCACCATCGTCTGCTGCCGGTGCGTCGCGGCTTCGGGGTCGGTCTTGCCCATCACGATGAAGAACGCGCACCGCGGGTCCATCGCCCCGCTGGTCCACCACTTGCGGCCGGTGATCACGTAGGTCTCGCCGTCGCGCACGATGCGGGTGGCGATGTTCGTGGCGTCGCTGCTGGCGACGTCCGGCTCGGTCATCGCGAACGCCGACCGGATCTCCCCCGCCAGCAACGGCGCGAGCCAGTCCCGCTTCTGCGCTTCACTGCCGAGCAGGTGCAGCCGCTCCATGTTCCCGGTGTCGGGCGCCTGGCCGTTGATGGCTTCGGGCGCCAGGTCGAGGCTCCAGCCCGACAGCTCCGCGATCGCCGCGTACTCCAGCTGCGTCAGCCCGGATTCGGCCGGGAGGAACAGGGTTCCACAGCTCCTGGGCGCGCGCCTCCGTCTTCAGCCGCTCGACGACCGGCGGGACGACGTGGTCGTCCGGGCCCGCGGCGCGGCGGTGCGCCAGGTACTCGGCCTCCGCCGGGAGGACCCGGTCCCGCACGAACGCCAGCATCCGCTCCTGCAGCTCGCGGGCGCGCGGCGACGGGGCGGGAAGATCGTAATCGAACACGCGTCACTCCTGAACAGGACCGGGCAATGGGCCGGACCGAGGTGCGGCTGCCTCACGTCATGAGCTCGCGTCGTGCGACGCTTGGCTTCCGGGTCGAGGGCGGCCCAGGTCGCGACGAAACGCCGAAGTTCCACTGACTGGAGAGCACGACATGACAGGACCGTTGACGGGGCTGCGCGTGGTCGAACTGGCCGGCATCGGCCCGGCCCCGCACGCGGCCATGGTCCTCGCCGACCTCGGCGCGGACGTCGTCCGGATCGAACGCCCCCAGGGCACCCTCGACCTGACCGGCGGCCGGCCCGACCACCTGCTGCGGGGCCGGCGCTCGGTGGCCGCGGACCTCAAGTCCGACGACGGACGCGCCTTGACGCGCCGCCTGATCGCCAAGGCCGACGTGCTGCTCGAAGGCTTCCGGCCGGGCGTCGCCGAACGGCTCGGCGTCGGCCCGGACGCGTGCCGGGAGCTGAACCCGCGGCTCGTCTACGCGCGGATGACCGGCTGGGGCCAGGAGGGGCCGCTGGCCCAGCGGGCCGGCCACGACCTCAACTACATCGGCCTCACCGGAGCGCTGCACGCCATCGGCCGCGCCGGCGAGCGCCCGGTGCCGCCGCTGAACCTGGTCGGCGACTTCGGCGGCGGCTCGATGTTCCTCCTCACCGGCATCCTCGCCGCCCTGTGGGAGCGCGAACGCTCGGGCGAAGGCCAGGTCGTCGACGCGGCGATGGTCGACGGCACCAGCGTTCTGCTGCAGATGCTGTGGACCATGCGCGGGCAGGGCACGTGGTCGGACGACCGCGGCGCGAACCTGCTCGACGGCGGCGCCCCGTTCTACGACACCTACACCTGCGCGGACGGCCGCTGGGTGGCGGTCGGCGCGATCGAACCGCAGTTCTACCGCGCCCTCCTCGACGGCCTCGGCCTCGACCCGGCCACGCTCCCCGGCCAGCTCGACCGCGCCGGCTGGCCGCGGCTGCGCGACCGCATCGCCGGCGTCTTCCGCACCCGCCCCCGCGACGAATGGGCCGAGGTCTTCGCCGGCACGGACGCCTGCGTGACGCCGGTGCTGGCCCCCGAAGAGGTGCCCGCCCACCCGCACCTGGCCCACCGGGAAACGATCATCGAGGTCGACGGCGTCCCGCAGGCCGCGCCGGCACCGCGCTTCTCCCGCACGGCCGCGGCCCGTCCGGCCTCCCCGCCCCGGCCGGGCGCGGACACCGACGCCGTCATCGCCGACTGGGAGGCCTGAGGGCAGCAGTGCGCGCGTTTGGTGCTCCGTTCGCCGGGTAGCCATGGAGCTGATGGCGCACCGCGACCGGAAGGAGCCGTCATGCCCGCACGGACCGCGGATGGCCCGGCTTTGCTGCCCGAGACCGAAGAACTCGCCACGGGCAAGAACTTCGCCGCCGTCACGACGGTGCTGCCGAGCGGACGGCTGCAGACCCAGATGGTCTGGGTGCACGTCGAAGACGGCGAACTGGTGCTCAACACCGAGGCCCACCGGGCGAAGAGCCGCAACGTCGCCCGCGACCCGCGGATCACGGTGCTCATCCGCGACGAACAGGACCCGTACCGCTACGCGGAGGTCCGCGGCAAGGTGACCGGCGTCGAGAACGGCGAACGCGCCCGCCGCCAGGTCGACGAACTGGCCCGCAAGTACACCGGCGGCGACTACCCGCCCGAGGCGATCAAGTCCGAGCGCGTGATCCTGCGCGTCACGCCCGAACGGCAGACCTTCATCGACCAGAGCAACGGCGTGGCCGACTGACGAACCGAGGAGCCCGACATGGTCGACGTGACCCGTACCTTCACCGTGGCCACCGCGCCGCGGGAAACCTTGGACTACCTCAAGGACTTCGCCAACGCCAAGGAGTGGGACCCCGGCACGCAGTCCTGTGAACGGCTCGACGGCGGGCCGGTCGCCGTCGGGTCGCGCTGGCGCAACGTGTCGAAGATCGCCGGCATCGAGACCGAGCTGACCTACGAGCTGACCCGGCTCGAGCCCGGCCGGGTGGTGTTCGTCGGCCGCAACGACACGGCGACGTCCACCGACGACATCAGCCTGACCGCGGACGGCGAGGCCACCAAGCTCACCTACCACGCCACGATCGAGTTCCACGGCGCGGCGCGGCTCGCCGCACCGCTGGCCAAGGCCGTGTTCGAGAAGGTCGGCGCCGACACGGAGAAGAGCCTCACCCGGATCCTCGGCGCCACGTCCTAGCCGCGGGATGAACTCGTAGCGAGGGGACGCGCGTCACTCTTACGAACATGTTCGTTGCGAACATGTTCGTCGCCAGCTATGGTGAACGAACATGTTCGTCATCGGCCCCGGCCTGCGTCGCCGATGACGAACGGCTCGACCCGCAGCTGCGCAGGTGAGCCCCTTCGCGCACACCGAAAAGGACCGGACCATGACCACCCACCACCCGATCGCCATCATCGGCGGGGGCCTCGGCGGGCTGACCGCCGCGCGCGTCCTGCACGTGCACGGGATCCCCGCGACCGTCTTCGAGCTCGAACCCGGCCGTGACGCCCGCGTGCAGGGCGGCATGCTCGACATCCACGAGTACAACGGCCAGCGCGCGATCCGCGCCGGCGAGCTGTGGGACGAGTTCGCCGGCATCATCCACCCGGGCGGCGAGGCCACCCGCGTCCTGGACTCCCGGGGCACCGTGCTGTTCGACGAGCACGACGACGGCGAGCTCCAGCGCCCCGAGGTCGACCGCGGCCAGCTGCGCGACATCCTCATCGACTCGCTTCCCGCAGGCACCATCCGGTGGGGGCGGCGGGTCGTCGACGTCGCCGCCGGAGAAGGCCGCTGGACGGTCCGCTTCGACGACGGCGAGACGATCACCACCGACCTGCTCATCGGCGCCGACGGCGCGTGGTCACGCGTGCGCCGCGTGCTGACCGACGCCTGGCCCGCCTACACCGGCATTTCCTTCGTCGAGGCCGACCTGCACGACGCCGCCACCCGGCACCCCGCCGAGGCCGAAGCCATGGGCGCCGGCGCGCTGTTCGCCCTCCACGGCGAAACCGGCATCCTCGGCCATCTCGAAACCGACGGCAGCCTGCACGTCTACCTCGGCCTGCGCGTGCCCGAGGACTGGATCGACACGGTCGACTGGGACGACGCCGAAGCCGCCAAGCGGGAGATGCTGGCCCGCCTCGAAGGCTGGGACGACGCGCTGCGCGGGATGATCGCCCACGCCGACACCGGCCTGACCCCGCGGCGCATCAACGCCCTGCCCGTCGGTGTCTCCTGGGACCGCGTCCCGGGCGTGACGCTGCTCGGCGACGCCGCCCACCTCATGTCCCCGTTCGCCGGCGAAGGCGCGAACCTGGCGATGTACGACGGAATGGCGCTGGCGCTGGCCATCGCCGATCACCCCGGCGACACCGAGGCGGCGCTGCTCGCCTACGAAACCGAACTGTTCCCCCGCTCCGCGGAATCCGCCGGCGAATCCGCGCGGAGCCTGGAGATCCTCTTCCGCGAGGACTCCCCTCAGGGACTGCTCGACATGTTCGCCTCCTTCGCCGCCGAAACGCGGTAACGGCTGAATCGCCCGCCCACGGCACGAGGACAGCCGAGCAGCTCACCCCGAGCGAATCGGAAGGTCGCCGGATTCGGCGAACTCGAGCCGTTTCGCGACGGAAACGGCTTGGTCCGCGAACCGTTCGTAAAACCTCGCCAGGAGCGCCAGGCTGGTGGCGGCCTGCACGCCGTGCGGCCATTCGTCCTTGGTGATCCGGCGCAGCACGTCGGCGTGCAGCGCGTCGACGACGTGATCGGTTTCGTCCAGCTCGTCGAACGCGCCGGCCGCGTCACCGGAAATCCGGTCCGCGAGCTGGTCGGCCATCCGCGCGGCGGTGGCACTCATGTCGGCGAACACGGGGTGCAGCTCGGCCGGGACGGCGCGGCCGGGATGGGTGAAGCGCGTGGTGTCGGCGATGTGCGCGGCGAGGTCCCCCATGCGCTCGAACTTCTCCGCGCAGTAGATCACGGCTAGGACGGTGCGCAGATCCCCGGCGACGGGCGCCTGCAGCGCCAGCAGCGAATGGGCGTGCGACTCGCATTCGACCCGCGCCCGGTCCAGGTCGTCGTCGGCACCGAGGACCCGCTCGGCCAGCGCGAGATCGGCGGTCAGCAGCGCGGTGCTGGCCCGGCGCATGGATTCCGCCGCCAGCCGGCACATCCGCGTCAGCTCTTCGCCGAGTTCAGCCAATTCACCGTGGAATTTCTCGCGCATCCGGACAGTATAGGACCGATTCCCCGGCACTATCGCCGCGTATGTTCACCGCTTTTCCGAACAATTCGCCGTCGCGACGCGCAATGACCATTCAATCGAGTGCGCCGGGCCGCCCGAACTCAGCAGAAGCCCGCGCGCACCTTCTCCCGGCCCACCCCCGACCCGTACTCGGCCGGCTGGCAGGTGGTTTCCAGCACCGACATCCACAGGTCGCCGTCGGGGTCGACCTGGTTGCGGCGGCTCGTCATCAGGGACAGCGGGACGTGCACGAAGCGGCGCCGCCAGCGGGCGACCGCCGCCTCCGTGTGGCCGGCCATCGCCGCGTGGACCGCGGCGTGGGCCAGCCGCAGGCAGTAGACGCTGTCGTAGGCGTTGGCGGCGATGCTGCGGACCGCGTAGCTCGGGTCGATGTACCGCATCGTGGGCACCAGCCCGGCCGCGGTCAGGTGCACCGTGATGCGCTCCTTGAGCAGCTCCCCGATGTTGCCGAGCTTGACGTTGCCCGAGGCGTCGGTGCCGCGGCCGTTGTGCTGCGGCAGGCCGTGCTCCTCGACGAGGTCCTGGCCCGCGCCCTCGGCGAGGACGATCACCACGTGGCCCTTGGCCCGCACGTGCTGCTCGATGTGGGCCAGCAGGCCGTCCGCTCCCCCGAGGGCGAACGGGATCTCGGGGATCAGGACGATGTCCGCGGCGGCCGCGGCCAACGCCGCATAGGCGGCGATGAACCCCGAGTGCCGCCCCATCAGCTTCACGATCCCGACGCCGTTCGGGCTCGCCGCGGCTTCGACGGAGACCGCCGAGATGAAGTCGGTGGCCCGCGCGAACGCGCTCTGGAACCCGAACGACTGGTCGGTGAAGGGCAGGTCGTTGTCGATCGTCTTCGGCACCCCGATGACCGCGATGTCGAGCCCGCGCGCCCGGATCGCCTCGCCCAGGAAGGTCGCGGCGCGCATCCCGCCGTCGCCGCCGATGACGAACAGGATGTCGACGCCGCGCGCGACGAGGGTGTCGACCATCTCGCCGGCGTCCTGGCCGCCGCGAGAGCTGCCCAGGATGGTGCCACCGGCGTTGTGGATGTCGCGGACGCTCTCGGGTGTCAGCTCGACGGTGTCGTACCGGTTCTCCGCGGTCAGCCCCCGGAGGCCGTTCCGGAAGCCCAGCACCCGCTTCACCCGGTAGTGCACGGAAAGTTCCTGGACGAGCCCGCGGATGACGTTGTTGAGACCGGGGCACAGGCCGCCGCAGGTGACGACGCCGGCGGTCACGTTCGCGGGGTCGAAGTAGATCTTCCGGCGCGGTCCGGCGGCTTCGAAGCTCGGCACCAGGCCCGCCGGGAGACCGTGCCCGGCCAGCATGGACACGGTGTCCTCGAGCAGGACGCGGTCGCCCTCCGCCACGTAGTGCGGCGAAGTCTCCTTGGTGGAGAGCGCCTCGGAGAACGGCGAATCGAAGCGGCACTCGCCGAGGCGGCGAACGCGGAGGTCGTCGAGGTGCAGCGTCACCGGATCTCCTCAGTCGAACGTCGTGTGCGTGATGTGCCGGACCTGACCCCGGGAGATCAGCAGCGACTCGGCGACCGTCGTGCCGCCGCCGCCGCGGCGCGGCCGGCCGAGCAGCGGTCCGCCGTTGACCCCGGTGGCGACGAAGAACGCTTCGCCGGACACGAGCTCGTCACAGTCGTAGATGCGGTCGAGGGACAGGCCGGCCGCGCGGAGGGCGTCGGCTTCCTCGTCGCGCTGCGGGGCCAGGCGGCCCAGCATGCCGCCGCCCAGCGCCCGGACCGCCGCCGCGGTCAGCACCCCTTCCGGCGTGCCGCCGACGCCGAGGAGCAGGTCGACGTCGAGGGTCGGCAGCAGCACCGCGAGACTCCCGCCGACGTCGCCACCCGCCGGTGTCTGCACCGAGGCGCCCGCCCGCAGCACGCGGTCGATCAGCTCCTTGTGGCGCGGCTTGTCCATGATCATGACGCGCAGGTCGCCGACCTGCTTGCCGAGCGCCTTGGCGACCCGCTCCAGCGTCCGCTCGGGCGGGTCGTCGAGGTCGATGACGTCCCTCGCCCGCGGCGGCACCACGATCTTGTCCATGTAGAACCCCGGGCCGGGCGACCACAGGGTGCCGGATTCGCCGAACGCGATCGTGGCCAGCGAACCCGGCAGGTCCCGCGCGCAGAACGACGTCCCTTCCAGGGGGTCGACGGCGATGTCGAAGTCCGGCCCGTACCCGGTGCCGACCACTTCGCCGTTGAACAGCATCGGGGCGTCGTCCTTTTCGCCCTCCCCGATGACCACGGTCCCCCGTCCCGGCGCGCCGGCCAGCGCCGCGCGCATGGCCGCGGTCGCCGCCGCGTCCGCGGCCTTCTGGTCGTCGCGGCCCACCCAGGCGTGGCTGGCCACCGCGGCGCTGCGCGTAGCGGCCAGCGCGACCGCTTCCAACGTGCTGATATCGGTGGCCGGCATCGGCGCTCCTCGGGGCAGAAGGGGTGTCGGGACGGGGGAATCCGCGGTGGTCACTCGAGGTTCGCGTGCAGGCGCCACAGCTCGCGGGCCTGGCTGCCGCCGGTCTTCCACAGCGTGTGGAACAGGGCGTCGGTGATCAGCAGGACGGACTGTTCGAACAGGCTGCCGGCGTACTGGACGGAGGCGGTCCCGTCGAAGTCCTGCTTGTCCGCGGCCGGGACGACGAGCGCCTCGGTCGCGATCTCCGCCAGCGGTGATCCGGGCGCTGTCGTCAGGGCGATCACGTCAGCGCCCTGGTCGTGGGCCGTCTGCGCGGCCCGCACCACCCGGCCCGTCGTCCCCGAGCCCGACGCCGCGACGAGGACGTCCCCCGCGCCGATGGCCGGCGCGGTCACCTCGCCGACGACGTGGGTGGGCAGCCCGAGGTGCATGAACCGCATCGCGGCCATCTGCAGCGCGAGCCCGCTGCGCCCGGTGCCGACGGTGAACACCTTCGGCGCGCCGAGCAGCAGTTCCCCGGCCCGCACCCAGGCCTCGGACCGGACCCCGGCCCGGACCCGGTCGACCTCGCCCACGACCGCGCGTGTCGCGTCCGAGAACAGACCGGCGTCGAGCTCCTTCTCGATCGACTTCGTCACCGCGACTTCCTCTCGCTGCGCCGGGCCGCTTCGACCACGGCCTCGGTGGTGATCCCGAACTCGCTGAACAGGGTCTTGAAGTCCGCCGAAGCACCGAAGTGCTCCAGCGACACGATTTCGCCCGCGTCGCCGGCGAACCGGTGCCACGGCTGGGCCACGCCCGCTTCGACGACCACCCGGGCCCGCACCGACGGCGGCAGCACCCGGTCCCGGTATGTCCGGTCCTGCCGGTCGAACCACTCGACGCACGGCATCGACACCACGCGGGTGGCGATGCCCTCGGCTTCGAGGACCGTCCGGGCCGCCACCGCCAGCTGGACCTCGGAGCCGGTGCCGATCAGCACCACCTCCGGGCGGCCCGACGAAGCCTCGGCGAGCACGTAACCGCCGCGGGAAACACCTTCGGCGGACGTGCCTTCCAGCGTCGGCACGTTCTGGCGGGTCAGCGCCAGCCCGGCCGGGCCGCCGGTGTCCTCCAGCACGGCCTTCCAGGCGTGCGCGGTCTCGTTCGCGTCCGCCGGGCGGACCACGGACAGGCCCGGGATCGCCCGCAGCGACGCCAGCTGCTCGACCGGCTGGTGGGTCGGGCCGTCCTCGCCGAGACCGATCGAGTCGTGCGTCCAGACGTAGACGACCGGCAGCCGCATCAGCGCGGCCAGGCGCACCGCCGGGCGCATGTAGTCGCTGAAGATGAGGAACGTGCCGCCGTACGGGCGGGTCCCGCCGTGCAGCGCGATCCCGTTGAGGATCGAGCCCATCGCGTGCTCGCGGATGCCGAAGTGCAGCGTCCGGCCGTACGGCTGGGCCGTCCAGGCGCCGGTCGAGATCGCGGCCGGGCCGAAGGAGTCCGCGCCCTCGATCGTGGTGTTGTTGCTCTCGGCCAGGTCCGCCGACCCGCCCCAGAGCTCGGGCAGCACCGGGCCCAGCGCGGCGAGCACCGCGGCCGACGCCTTGCGCGTCGCGACGCCCTTGCCGTCCGGCTCCCACTTCGGCAGGTTGCCGGCGAAGCCCGCCGGCAGCTCGCGTTCGGCGAGCCGGTCCAGCAGTGCCTTGCGCTCCGGGTTCGCCCGCGCCCAGGCGTCGAACTCGAGCTGCCACTTTTCGTGGTCGGCCCGGCCGCGCTCGGCGGCCTCGCGGGTGTGCCGCAGGACCTCGTCCTCGACCTGGAAGCTGCGTTCCGGGTCGAACCCGACGGCCCGCTTGACCCCGGCGAGCTCCTCGGCACCCAGCGCGGCGCCGTGCGCCTTGCCAGAGTTCATCTTCGTCGGCGCCGGGAAGCCGATCACCGTGCGGAGCACGATCAGCGTCGGGCGGGCGGTCTCGGCCTTGGCCCGCCCGACCGCGTCCAGGAACCCCGCGACGTCCTCACCGCCGTGGACCGTGAGGACCTGCCACCCGTAGGCTTCGTACCGCTTGGCGGTGTCTTCGGACAGCGCGATGCGGGTGTCGTCCTCGATGGAGATCTCGTTGCTGTCGTAGACCACCGTGAGGTTGCCGAGCTGCTGGGTGCCGGCCAGCGACGAGGCCTCCGACGTGACACCCTCTTCGATGTCGCCGTCGGAGGCGATCACGTAGACGTGGTGGTCGAACACGCTCTTGCCCGGTTCGGCGTCCGGGTCGAAGAGGCCGCGCTCGCGGCGGGCGGCCATCGCCATCCCGACCGCGTTCGCCAGGCCCTGCCCGAGCGGGCCGGTCGTGGTCTCCACGCCCGTGGTGTGCCCGTACTCGGGGTGGCCCGGCGTCCGCGAATCCCACGTGCGCAACGCCTTCAGGTCCGCCACCTCCAAGCCGTACCCCGCGAGGAACAGCTGGATGTACAGCGTGAGGCTCGAATGCCCGGCCGAGAGCACGAACCGGTCGCGCCCGAGCCACCGCGCGTCACCCGGGTCGTGCCGCATGACCCGCTGGAACAACGCGTAGGCGACGGGCGCGAGGCTCATCGCGGTGCCGGGGTGGCCGCTCCCGCAGTGCTCGACCGCGTCCGCGGCCAGCACCCGGGCGGTGTCGACCGCGCGCTGGTCCACATCGGACCAGTCTTCGGGAAGCCGCCGGGTGGTCAGGCGGACGACCTCGTCGGCGGAGTGGTTCGGTGCCATGGACACGCGCTCCTCGGGTGGTTTCGGTCAGCGGGTCGCGTGCTTCTTGAGTTCGGCCGCGGCCGCACCCGGGTCGGTGGCGTTGTAGATCGCACCACCCGCGACCGCCACGACGGCACCGGCTTCCCGCACCGAGCCGATCGTGCCGGCCTTCACGCCCCCGGCGATCGAAAACGGCACCCCCGCGAGACGGCCGTCCTCCAGCAGCTGCTCGATCGAGTAACCCGGACGCGCCTGCTCGTCCAGTCCCGCGTGGATCTCCACAAAGGACACTCCGAGCTTGGCGACCTCGCGGATCCGGGCCACCCGGCCGTCGACGACGCCGATCATGTCCGCCACGACCTGCTTGCCGTACTTGCGGCCGGCCGCGACCGCGCCGCGGACGGTGTCGTCGTCGACCGACCCCATCACCGTCACCAGGTCGGCACCGGCCTCGAAGGCCAGCGCGGCTTCCAGCTCCCCGGCGTCGGCGGTCTTGAGGTCCGCGAAGACCAGCTTGTCCGGGTGCGCGGCCTTGATCGCGGTCACCGCCGCGATCCCCGCCGACTTCACCAACGGCGTGCCCAGCTCCAGGATGTCCACGTGCTCGGACACCTGGTGGGCCAGGGTCAACGCCGAAGGAAGGTCCAGGACGTCCAACGCCACCTGCAACTGCACGGCACTCTCCTCATCGGTACGGGAACTGCGAAGTCCCCCCAACCATCGCCCGGCCTCGCGAGCCGCGGCAATACACCGGCACATGCGAAACGGCAATCCCCCGATACACAGCACCGATAACCGCGCACCGGCCGAGGCTCCTACGCTCGAAACGTGACGAACCAGCCGTTGATCGCCCCGTCCATCCTCTCCGCCGACTTCGCCCGGCTCGCCGAGGAAGTCGCCGCCGTGCAGGGAAACCGCGGCGCGGACTGGCTGCACGTGGACGTCATGGACGCGCACTTCGTGCCGAACCTGACCCTGGGCCTGCCGGTCGTGCGTTCACTGCTGGCGACCACCGACCTGCCGGTGGACTGCCACCTGATGATCGAGAAGCCGGACCACTGGGCGATCGGCTACGCGGAAGCGGGTTCCTACAACGTCACCGTGCACGTCGAGGCCGCCGAAGACCCGGTCATGCTCGCGAAGAACCTGCGGGCCGCGGGCGCGAAGGCGGGGCTGGCCATCAAGCCGGGCACGCCGCTGGCGCCCTACCTCGACGTGCTCAAGCACTACGACACCCTGCTGGTGATGTCGGTGGAACCCGGGTTCGGCGGGCAGAAGTTCATCGCCGACGTCCTCGGGAAGGTGCGCGAGGCCCGCCGGCTCGTCGACACCGGCCACCTGAACCTGGTGGTGGAGATCGACGGCGGCATCAACGCCGGCACGATCGAGCAGGCGGCCGAGGCCGGCGTCGACTGCTTCGTCGCCGGTTCGGCCGTCTACGCGGCCGCGGATCCGGCGCAGGCCGTGGAAGGCCTGCGCCGGCAGGTGGAAGCCCTGTCCCGCTGACTCACACCCCGAGCATGCGCCGCAGATCCGGGGCGTGGCGCCGGGAAACGGGCACGAACTCGTGGGCCCGGGAGTCCATGATCAGGAACAGCTCCCCCTTGATGCCCCGCTCGATCTCCGCCACCCGGCGCAGGTTGACCAGGAACCGCCGGTGCACCCGGCGGAACCCGTAGGACGTCAGCGATCGTTCGACGTTGTCCAGGCCGCGGGTCGCCGCCTGGATCCGGCCGCGTTCGGTGACGAGCCAGACGACGTTCCGGTCGGCCTCGGCGTAGCGGATCTCTGACGGGGCCAGCAGGACGAGCCGGTCGTTGCGCATCCCGATGACGCACCGCGGCAGCGGGCCGACCGCGTCGTCGGAATTCCCTTCGTAGGGCTCGCCTTCCTGCACGCCGAACGCGCACAGCATGCCCACCACGTGGTTCGAGTCGACGACCGAGCGCATGGTCAGCGACGTGGGCTCTTCGCCCGGGCACACCGGCAGGCGCGCGTAGCCGCTCCACTCCGCGCTGCCCTGCGCCCGTTCCTTGGCCCACCGCAGCACTTCCGGCAGACCGGCGATGTCCGGGGTCCAGCGCTCGGCGGGCTCCGTCGCGCCCGCGACGATCGGGGTTTCGCCGGCCAGGCCGAGCATCGCGACGGCCGCCTCGTTCGCGGCGATCACGTTCCCGCCGCGGTCCATCGCCATGAACGAGCCGCTGGCCTGCAGGCACTTCCGGGTGAATTCGGCGATCACCTTGTCGGCTTCGTAGATGGCCCGCCGGTAGATCTCCTGCTCCACGCACGCGACCGCTTTCGTCAGCCACGGCGGTACGAGCTTGGACAACGACGCGTTCCAGCGCGAGATGTTGATCGACGCGACCGGCGAGCCGGTCACGACGTCGCGGATGGAGATACCCGCGCACGCCCACTGGTGGAACGCTTCGCACCAATGTTCCGGGCCGGTCACGGTCACCGGGCCGGACACCTCGAGCGACGTGCCCATCCCGTTCGTGCCGGTGCACTCCTCCGACCACGACGACCAGGGCGCGAGGTTGTGCAGCTCGGCGCGCCGCTGCGCGGCCGGATCGCCCCACGCGCCCAGGACACGCCCGTCGCCGTCCGTCACGGTGACGACGGCGCCGTCGCGTTCGACTTCCCGGCCGGCCAGTGCGCCCAGGCCGCCGAGCGCGGTGAAGATGACGCCGTTGTCGATCCGCTGGGCCTCGTCGCCCCGGGCGCCCGGCGCGACGTCGAGTGTCCGGTCGACGTCGTAGCGATCCCGGCACCGGTACCACGACGCCAGGATCTCGGGCCGGACGCCGGTTTCGACGTCTTCGCCCGCGGCGAAGTTCTCCCACGCGCGAGCCACTTCCTTCGCCGACGAGGTGGCCACCAGGGAGCCGCCGGGCGCGCGGTCACGTCCACCGGGCCGGCTCGGTGCGATCACCAGCGGCGGCACTCTCCCGGTCATCGCGACCTCCTTGTCGCCGGGTGCGCCGGGGGCTTTCCGTCACCGCCGGGCACTGAAAGTCGTCACAAAGTAACTCGCTGCGGCAACGCTTTTCAAGACATGTTCACGTCGTTCGGCCGCATCGCTGTAGAACTACCCGATCGGACAGGTAGCCCGGCAGCACCACCGTTCCGGTTTACCAGCAAGGGCGTTCGCCCGCGCCACCCGACCGCTGGTGGGCGCCCGGGCGCCGCCGGTCCTCGCTTCACGACCGTTCGTCAGGTGTCCGCCGACCGTCATCCCACTCTCCTTGCCCTCGGTCCGGCCCGGGTTTTAGCTTGCGACGAAGGCGAATCACCACGTCCCGCCCCACGGACCAAAGGCGGTCTCCCATGCCCCAGGTACACCGGCTCGACCCGGGCTCCCGCGGCCGCGGCGAGGCGACCGTGTACCAGGCGTGGGAGCGCTTCGCGCGCGGCGAGGACGACCTCCGCGGCGTCCGGCCCGAGATCGCGATCTCCTGGCACCGGTGCCGGGACCAGTACGGGGTCGACCCGGGCCTGACCGCGGCCCCGGCGGCGGTCGCGGAGGTCGGCCACGCACTGGAGCACGACGTCGTGTTCGCCGAACTCGGCTTCCGCGCCGCCTCCCTGGCGCGCGAGGTCGGCACCCACGGCGGCATCGTGACCCTCACCGACGGCACCGGCCGGGTGCTCGCCCAGTGGGGCGACCAGGCCACCAGCGCCGTCGCCGCCGAAGCCAACCTCGCCCGGTGGTTCTGCTGGGCCGAAGGCGCCACCGGGACGAACGGCATGGGCACCGCGCTCATGTCCTACGCCCCCGTGCTGATCCGCGGCGCCGAGCACTGGTGCCAGGCCTTCCACGACTGGACCTGCGCCGGCGTGGCGGTCCGGGACGTCGTGACCCGGGAACCGGTCGCGGTGCTCAACATCTCGTGCTGGCGCGGCGACCTCCCCGCGACCGTGGGGGCCTGGCTCGGCAACGCCGCCACGATGACGCAGCGCATCCTGCGCCGGCGCGCCAAGGACGACGGCGCCGAGCTGATGGCCGCCTTCAACCACGCCCGGTCGGGCACGAGCGCGCCGCTCGCGGCCGTCGACGCCGCGGGCCGGGTCGTGCTCGCCGACGACACGGCGGGCGTGCTCCTGGGCATCCCGGGCTCCACGCCGGCCCCCGATCCCGCGGTGCGGTGGAAACCGGAACTGCCGGAGTTCATCCGGGCCGCCAAGTACGCCGCCGGGCAGGCGACCCGCAACCACGACTGGTCCGGCTCGACCCAGATCCTCACGCGCCTGGCCAACGAACCGACGTCGATCAGCTTCCGGCCGGTGTTCCTGACCGGGCACCTGGTCGGCAACGTCGTCACGTTCGGCGTCTCCGAAGGCGATCCGCTGCCCCGGGCGAGCGAGGATTCGCCGCTGCGCACGCAGCCGCACCGGATGGTCGCGACGCGCGAGAACCGCATGGTCCTGTTGCGGCTGCCCGAAGTCTCCTTCGCGCAGTCCGACGGCAACGACGTGTGGCTGTCCACCGACCAGGGCCTGCTGCGCTCGGCCTCGCCGGGTCTCGACCGGCTCGAAACCGAGCTGACCGACGCCGGGTTCCTCCGGGTCCACCGCCAGTACGTGGTGAACCTCAGCCGGATCCGGGAGGTCGAGCGCCGGAACAGGAGCGAGCTGGTCCTGGTCATGGACGACCCGGACCAGACGATGGTGCCGGTCTCCCGGCGGAACACGCCGACCGTGCGCCGGGCGCTGGAGATCTGACCCGGCCCGTCAGCCACGGTACTGGTGCACGTCGCAGACGCAGTACATCAGCCGGCATTCGAAGCACGCGGGCTTGCCCACGCACGTGATGCAGGGCCCGCACGCGACCGGTTCCGTGTGCCGCGCGACCTCGTCGGGCCCGTAACGTTCCCCGCAGTACAGGCACGGCAGGCGCTCCTGCTGCGGTGCGGACGGCTGGTTCATCGCCTCACCTTTCTCCTCGCCGGTGGCGGAAAGCACCGAGACCGGTGGCCGGGTCGCCGCGACGACCCGGCCACCGGCCGGCACACCTCGGGGGGACTCCCCGGTCAGAGCGAGAACACGATCAGCGCGGCGCCGTGCCCCTGGCCGGACATGCCGGGGACGATGCCCTCGAGCCAGCCACCCCAGCCGACCGGCACGGCGATGTGCTGCTTGCCGTCGACGGTGAAGGTGCTCGGGCTGCTGTGGTGCCCGCTGCCGCACTGGAAGCTCCAGAGCTTCTCGCCGGTCTCGGCGTGCAGCCCCAGGAACTCACCCTCGGGGGTGCCGGCGAACACGACCTTCCCCGCGGTGCTGAGGGTCGACGCGGCCATCGGCATGTTGTTCATGCGGTGGCGCCACTTCTCCTCGCCGTGGGAGTCGAACGCGCTGACCGAGCCGGCCATGTTGTCGATGTCGACCTCGACGGCGGCACCCCAGTAGGGCATGCCCTCCTTGAACTCGCGGCGCCGCCGGGTGGCCGTGGCGCCCACGTCGGCGACCGGCACGTAGAACAGGTCGAGGTCCGGGTTGTAGGAGGCGTGCGTCCACTCCTTCGCGCCGGCGGGGCCGGGGTAGAAGTGGCAGGGCTCGCCTTCCTTGTCCGGGTACTTCCGCGGCGTCACCTTGCCGTCGCGGGTGATGACGCCCCAGTCGATCCGGTCCACGAACGGCGTCACGTGCTGCAGCTCGCCGTTGGTGCGGTCGAGGACGAACATGTACCCGTTCTTGTCGAAGTGGGCCAGCAGCTTCTTGCCGTCCCGCTCGAACAGGGTCATCTCCATCGTGGAGTCGTAGTCCCACAGGTCGTGCGGGGTGAACTGGTAGTGCCACTTGATCTCGCCCGTGTCGACGTCCAGCGCGACCACGCTGTCGGTGTAGAGGTTGTCCCCTTCACGGACCTCGCCGTCGAAGTCGGGCGCCGGGTTCCCGGTACCCGCGTAGTAGAGGTTCAGCTCCGGGTCGAAGGTGCCGGTCACCCAGTGGTTCGCGCCGCCGCGCTGCCAGGCCTCGCCGTCGGCGGGCCAGGTTTCCGAGCCGGGCTCGCCCGGCTTCGGCACCGTGTAGGTGCGCCAGCGCTGCTCGCCGGTTTCCAGGTCCCAGCAGTCGATGTGGCCGCGGACGCCGTACTCGCCGCCGGCGGAACCGGTGATGAGCGTGTCCTTGATGACCAGCGGGGCGATCGAGGCGCTCTCGCCCGCGCGCACGTCGCCGATGGTCTTCTGCCAGACCTTCCGGCCGGTGGTGGCGTCGAGCGCGACCAGCTGCGCGTTCTGGGTCACCATGTACACCTTGCCGTTGGCCACCGCGCAGCCGCGGTTGACGTTGGCGCAGCACAGCGTCACGTCGATCGGGATCGCGTGCTTGTAGCGCCACAGCTGCTCGCCGGTCTTCGCGTCGAGCGCCCACAGCCAGCCGTCCCAGCCGGTGACGAACATGACGCCGTCGACGACCAGCGGGCAGGCCTCGAACGCGTAGGTCGAGGTCGAGGCGATCATGCCGGTCGCGCTCGCCTGGAAGATCCAAGCGACCTTCAGGTTCTTGACGTTGTCGACGGTGATCTGGTCGAGCAGGCTGTGCCGCTTGCCGTCGTAGTCGCCGTAGTAGGTGATCCAGTTGTCGGCCTCGCTGCGCGCCCGGAGGATGCGCTCGTAGTCGACGCCGCGCGTCACGTCCGGCGCGCGGTGCGGCAGGTTGGACAGCTTGCTGTGGTCGAACGCCTTGCCGGCGTCGACGTATTCGAGGGTCATGGTGGTTCCTGCCTTCCTACGGCCGCGGCTGGGCGGGTCGGTCGAGCTTGGCTTCCGGCGGCACCTCGCCGGTCACGACGATGGCGGCCTGCAGGCCGCGGCCCTCGTCGTTGCCGGCCGGGGAGCCGTACCAGTAGCAGCCGGGGCCGTCCAGCTCGAGGGTCGCGCTGCCCTTGGAGTGGTTCAGCAGCCCGATGAACTGCCGGTCGCCGTTGCTGGGCAGCAAGCAGGCGTGGGTGTTCTTGTCGTCGTTGATGATCGTCAGCTCGAGGGTGCCCGCGTGCGGCATGATCAGCACGCCCGGCTCCCACGCCATCGCGTCCTCCGGGATCCGGATGGTCGCCTCCATCGTCCCGTCGGGACGTTCGGTCGCCTTGGCGATGGAACCGGTGCCGAGCACGGCCCCGATGGTCGCCTTGTTCTGCCCGTTGAGCTCGGCCAAGAGATCTTCGCGTTCCTGGGCGATCGTCATCGGACTTCACCTCCTACAGCGGCTGGTTCGCACTTTTCGTTGTCCTGCAACGCGTTCGGACACTACCTCCGGCGGAGTGGTTCCGATATCCTTTGCCACACAATGGCTCTGCTCCACCGTTCACCCGGCGAGAGGTACCGTTCAACGGAGGTCGAACCGGTCGAGCTCCATGACCTTCCCCCACGCCGCGGCGAAGTCCCGGACGAACTTCCCGCCGGCGTCCTCGCTCGCGTAGACCTCCGAAAGCGCTCTCAGCTCGGAGTTCGATCCGAACAGGAGGTCGACGCGGCTCGCCGTCCACTTCGGCTCGCCGGTCTCCCGGTCGCGGCCCTCGTAACGGTTGCCGTGCTCGCCCGGTGTCCACAGTGTCCTCATGTCGAGGAGGTTGACGAAGAAGTCGTTGCTCAGCACGCCCGGCGACGAAGTCAGCACCCCCACCGGAGACCGGCGGTGCGTGGCGCCCAGTACCCGCAGCCCGCCGACCAGCACCGTCATCTCGGGCGCGCTCAAGGTGAGCAGGCTCGCGCGGTCGACCAGCAGGTGCTCCGGGGGCAACCGGAACCCGTCGCCCAGGTAGTTCCGGAAGCCGTCTGCCGTGGGCCGCAACGCTTCGAACCACTCGACGTCGGTCCACTCCTGGGTCGCGTCGGTGCGCCCGGGCCGGAACGGGACGTCGACCTCGTGGCCACCGGCCGCGGCGGCGTGTTCCACCGCGGCACACCCGCCGAGCACGATCAAGTCGGCCAGCGAGACCAGCTTGCCTTCTCCCCCGGCGTCGAACCGCTCCTGGATCCCCTGCAGCACCGGCAGCACCACGGCCAGCTGCCCGGGTTCGTTGACCGCCCAGCCGCGCTGCGGTTCGAGCCGGATCCGCGCCCCGTTCGCCCCGCCGCGCTTGTCGCTGTCGCGGTAGGTCGAAGCCGACGCCCACGCCGTGGCCACGAGCTGGGCGACGGTCAGGCCGGAGGCGAGGATTTCGCTTTTGAGGGCGGCGATGTCGTCGCTGTCCACGAGCTCGTGGTCCACCGGCGGCACCGGGTCCTGCCAGATCAGCCGTTCGGTCGGGACGAGCGGCCCCAGGTACCGCTCGATCGGGCCCATGTCGAGGTGGGTCAGCTTGAACCAGGCCCGCGCGAACGCGTCCTCGAACTGGTCCGGGTGCGCCAGGAACCGCCGCGAGATCGCCTCGTAGCGCCGGTCTTCCTGCAGCGAGAGGTCCGTGGTGAGCATGACGGGGTGGTGTTTCACGTCCGGGTCGAAGGGGTCCGGCACGGTGCCCTCGCCCCCACCCTCCCGCGGGATCCACTGCCACAGGCCCGCGGGGCTGAGCTCGACGTCCCACTCGTACTCGAACAGCGTCTCGAAGAACGTGTGGTCCCAGTGCACGGGCGTGCGCGTCCACATGCCTTCCAGTCCGCTGGTGACCGTGTCGGCCGCGATGCCGCGGCCGTGCCCGCCGGCCCAGCCCAGGCCCTGCGCGGTGAGGGGCGCGCCCTCGGGCTCGGGGCCGCAGACGAGGTTCGGGTCCGCCGGGCCGTGCGTCTTGCCGAAGGTGTGCCCGCCCGCGATGAGCGCGACCGTCTCCTCGTCGCCCAGCCCCATCCGCTTGAAGGTTTCGCGGATGTCGCGGGCCGCGAGCCGCGGGTCGGGGTTGGTGGCCGGGCCCTGCGGGTCGACGTAGATCAACCCCATTTCCGCGGCCGCGAGGGGTTCGTCGAGCTCACGCAGGCCGCGGTAGCGGTCTTCGGCCAGCCACTTGAGTTCCGGGCCCCAGTACGTCTCGTCGGGCTCCCACACCTCGGGCCGGCCGCCGCCGAACCCGAAGGTCTTGAACCCCATCGATTCCAGCGCCCGGTTGCCCGCGAAGACCATCAGGTCCGCCCACGAGATCTTGCGCCCGTACTTCTGCTTCACCGGCCACAGCAGCCGGCGTGCCTTGTCCAGGTTGCGGTTGTCCGGCCAGCTGTTCAGCGGGGCGAAGCGCTGCATCCCGGCGCCCGCACCGCCCCGGCCGTCGCTGACGCGGTAGGTGCCCGCGGCGTGCCAGGCCATGCGCAGCACGAGCGGCCCGTAGTGCCCGAAGTCGGCGGGCCACCAGTCCTGCGACGTCGTCAGCACTTCGTCGATGTCCCGCGCGACCTCGCCGAGGTCCAGCGACGCGAACTGCCCGGCGTAGTCGAAGTCCGCGCCCAGCGGGCCGGCCTCGGGCAGGTTGCGGCGCAACGGCTTCAGGTCGACCCGCTCCGGCCACCGGTCCGCGGTCGTGCGGCGCGCCGCCGGCCGGGTCTCGCCCAGGATCTTGTCGTAGGTGCGGTAGGTGTGGGTGTCGGGGTTCTCGGGCATCGGATTCCTCGCCCCCCAAGGGTTCAGCCGAACACGAGCGGCAGCAGGATCGCCGCGCCGACCAGGGAAATCCCGCTGAAGAGGTCGGCGCGGACCCGGACGACCTTGGCGGCCATCCGCCCGATGTACAGCCCGGCGAACGACATGAGCACGGTCATCGCCCCGAACGTCAGCATCGGGATCACGAGGGAGAACCCCGCGATGCCGAGGCCGGCTCCGGCGATGAAGTTGTCGATGGTCAGCGAAAGCGGCATCCCGAAGAGCGTCACCCACGGGTGGTCCATGTCCTCCGGCTCCGGGTTCCGGATCGCGCCGACGATGAAGTACACGCCGTACAGCCCGAGCGCGGCCGCGCCGATGTACTCCGCCGAGTCGCCGAGGAAGTCGCCCAGGTAGTGCCCCAGGAACCCGCCCGCCAGCGGGCCCACGGCGTCCCACACCCCGAAGACGAGTGCCACCTGCAGCGCGCGCCGCCAGCCGAACGGGATGGTGCCGATGGCGATCGACGAGCGGAAGTTGTCGAGGCTGAGCCCGAAGGCGAGGGCGAGCAGCGGAAGAAATTCAAGAGTCACTTGAACCACCTCGAAAGGAAGACCAGGGTGCTGCGGGGAGAGCGGCTGGCTGCGCATGGCACAAGGCCCCGGCCCGAGAAGGTTTCCGGGATCCGGGGCCTTGCGCCGGCGCGGGGCGACACGGGCTCTGCGGCCCGGCGGTCAGCCCCGGTAGAAGTAGCCGGTGGCCTCGGCGCAGACCTCGACGACCGTGTACTCCGGGGTTTCCCACTTCATGTCCTGCTCCTCCTGTCGACCGGGCATTCGTGTTCCGCGCAACTCCGAGGACAACGTCGCGAAATTTCGCGGTCATCAAGGAGCATCTTGGATTTAACGGAGCAGCCGCAACCGACCTCGAACCAGTGGTCGGCAACCGGTGCCGAACGGCACCCCGGGACCCACGAGCGGGGAGGGCGGGGGCACCGGCGGTGCCGGCGCGGGCGGCCACGGAGGCTACGCTGCGTGACACGGTGCGGGGCATGGGAAAAGCCGAAGGCCCACCCGGCAATTGCTATGACACTACACCCGATTTGCGGACTTAGACTTCGGGTGTGCGCATCTACCTCGGCTCCGATCACGCCGGCCTCGACCTGAAGAACCATTTCGCCGCACGGCTTTCCGCACTCGGCCACGAGGTGACCGACGTCGGCCCCCACACCTACGACGCGGAAGACGACTACCCGCCGTACTGCGTCGAAGCGGCGCGGAGCGTCGTCGCCGACCCGGGCAGTCTCGGTGTCGTCATCGGCGGTTCCGGCAACGGGGAACAGATCGCCGCGAACAAGGTGCCCGGCGCCCGCGCCGCGCTGACGTGGAACGTCGACACCGCCCGGCTGGCCCGCCGGCACAACAACGCGCTGCTGGCCGCGCTCGGCGCCCGGATGCACCCGGTCGAAGAGGCCGAGCGCATCGTGGACGCGTTTCTCGCGGCGGAGTTCGAAGGTGGCCGCCACCAACGCCGGATCGCCCTGCTCGACGACTACGAACGCACCGGCGAGCCACCCGCCCTCCCCTGACGGCCCGCCCGTCGTGTGCGTAAACGGCCGCCCACCGCGAGAAGATCACCGTGGCACGGTCCGGTCGCGAGCACGCCGCCCGCCAGCCGTCCGGGAAGTCCCGACACGAATCGGTCCGTGAGGTCCTGGGACAGCACACCGCTCACGACCGCAGGCGGTGTTCGATCCGCTCCCACAGGCCCGGGTGGTCGGAGACCGCGCGGCCCGCGTCGCGGGCGGCCCACGCCGAGGCGACCACGGCCGCGAGCAGCTCGCCGTGGTCGCCGGTGTCCGGCACGCGGAGCACGCCGTCCGGCCCGATGCCGAGCCGTGCCTCCCGCGGGACGGCCCGCAGCGGCCGGGCCGGTTGCAGCAGCCCGCTCAGGTCGCCCGCGACGTACGTCGGACGCGTGGCACGCCCGGCGAAGGCCAGGTCGCGCAGCCGCGAAGACCCGCTCAGGACGAACAGCGAGTCGAGGCCGGCCGAGTTGGCGCCTTCGATGTCGGTGCCCAGCAGGTCCCCGCACACCAGGGTGCCCGGCCGGTCGGTGCCGAGCCGGGCGCGGGCGAGGTCGAACAACGCGGCCTGCGGCTTGCCGACCACGTGCGGCGACGCGCTGGTCGCCGACTGGACCACCGCCACCAGCGCGCCGTTGCCGGGCGCTCGCCCCGAGGGCGTGGGCAGGGTGAAGTCGACGTTCGTCGCCACCCAGGGGACGCCCGCTTCGGCCAGGTGGCCCACCGCCGCGAGCTCGCGCCAGGTGACGTCGGACCCCAGTCCCTGCACGACGGCTTCGACCGGCTTGTCGGCCAGGTCCGCGACACGCACCGGCGTCAACCCGGCTTCGGCGAGGGCCTGCGCGACGCCCGGCCCGCCCACCGCGCACACGCGTGCTCCCGGGGCCAGCCGCCGCGCCAGGTGCGCCGCGGCCGCCTGCGCACTGTTCACCACCGACCAGCCCTGTCCCGCGACACCGAGTTCGCGGAGGTGGTCGCCGACGTCGGCGGGGGCGCGGGACGCGTTGTTCGTCGCGAACACGACCGGCACACCGTCCGCCGTGACCCGGTTCAGGGTCGCCACGGCGTGGGGAACGGCCAACCGGCCGCGGTAGACCACGCCGTCGAGATCGCAGATGAGGCCGCGATACCGGGCGACGAGCGACGTCATGCGAACCGGTGCTCGGACTTGACCATCCGCACGGTGTCCGGCCGGGAGCTCAACACCATCGACTGCGTGGTGCCGCGGCCCCAGTGGTGCTGGACCCCGCGCAGCAATTCGTTGGTGGTGACGCCGGTGGCGCAGAACAGCACGCGCTCGCCACGCACCAGGTCGCCCGTGTGGAGGACCGTGTCGAAGCCTTCGGGCCGCAGCCGGGCCTGCAGCGCCCCGCCCAGGCAGGTCAGGGCGGCCGCGGCGAGAACGCCCGCCGCCGCTCCCCCGGTGCCCATCAGCAGGTCGATCGCGCTCTCGGGACGCGCCGCCGCGATCGCGCCCGCGACGTCACCGCCCTCGAGCAGGTGGACCCGCGCGCCGGCGTCGCGGATTTCGTTCGCGAGCTCCCGGTGCCGTGACCGGTTGAGCACCGCGACGACCACGTCCGACACCCGGACGTCCTTGGCCTCGGCGACCGCGCGCAGGTTCTCCGCGACCGGCCGGGCGATGTCGACGACGTCGGCGCACTCGGGGCCCACCGCCAGCTTTTCCATCACGGCGTCCGGCGGGGCGTCGTAGAGCGCACCGCGTTCCGCCACGACGACCGCGGCGAGCGAGTCCGGCACGTCCCGGACCGGCGACAGCGCGCCGTCACCCGCGAGGACGGCGAGGTCGCACACCGGCCCGTCCCCGCACCCGACGTCTTCGCCCCGCAGCTCGTCTTCGCCGGCCACCACGACGCCGCGCATCGGCACGGCCATGAGGTGTTCGCGCAGCGCGCCGGTCGCGGCGGCCTTGGCGCTGTCCCGTTCGACGCGGCCGGTCCACCGGCCGGCCGCGATCGCGGCGGCTTCGGTCGCCCGCACGAGTTCGAGCGCGAGCGCCTGGCCGGGTCCCCGGGAAACGCCGGTGGCGACCCGTTCCTGAGTACTCATCACTCTCGATTCACTCGCACGGTCGAGGGGTGGATACCGCGGACGGCCGGATCGGGACCACTGGGAAGGGTTCCGGCCGCCCGCGGCGGTTCGGGGGTCAGCGCGCGGCGGCGTTCGCGATCGCGCGCTCCGAGAGGGCTTTCTGCGCGGCGGCCCGGTTGTCCTCGTCGCCCCGCCAGATCTCCAGCGCGGGCCCGACCAGGGCGCGGCCGAAGGAGAACGTGAGTTCCCACGGCCGCGGGCCGAGGTGCTGCATCGCGCCGAGGTGCTGCGTCGCCACCTCCGGATGCTGCCCGCCGGAGAGGAAGGCGATGCCCGGCACGGACGCCGGCACCGTCTCGCGCAGGGCCTCGACCGTGGCCTCGGCGACGTCGGCGACCGAGGGCCGCTCACCGCTGCCGGTCCCGGCGACCACCATGTTGGGCTTGAGGACGATGCCGTCGAGCTGGACCCGCATCAGGTCGAGCTCCTCGAACAGCTCCGCCAGGACGGCGGTCGTCACCTGGCGGCAGCGCGCCAGCGAGTGGTCGCCGTCCATCAGCACCTCGGGTTCCACGATCGGCACCAGGCCGCCCTCCTGGCAGAGGCCGGCGTACCGGGCCAGGGCGTGCACGTTCGCGCGCACCGCGGTGGCGGACGGCGTGCCGTCGCCGATCGTGATCACCGCGCGCCACTTGGCGAAGGTCGCGCCGCCGCGCACGTAGTCCGCGACGCGTTCGCGCAGCCCGTCGAGGCCTTCGGTGATCTTCTCCTCCGGCGAGGCCGCCAGCGGCTTGGCCCCGGTGTCGACCTTGATCCCGGCGAGGATCCCGATGTCCTCGAGGTACTGCGGGAACGTGCGCCCGTCGCTCAGCTGCTGGTGGAACGTCTCGTCGGCGAGGATGACGCCGCTGATCGACTCGGACAGCCGCGGGGTCGTGACGATCAGCTCGCGGTACGCCCGGCGGTTCTCCGCGGTGGCCTCGACACCGACCTTCTCCAGCCGGGCGGACATCGTCCCGATGCTCTCGTCGGCGGCGAGGATGCCGCGGCGGTCGGACACCATGGTTCGCGCGATCTTGTTCAGGGCAGACACTTTCCTTGCTCCTCCTGCGGTCGGCGCTCAGGCGATGGATTCGTGGACGTCGATCGCCAAGCTGGGGTTGCGCGGCCTCGGCCGCTTGCGCGAGCCGGCTTCTCCCGGTTTTCGCCCCGGCACGACGACGGGCACGGGAGCGCCCTTCGACGCGGCGATCTCCACGAGCTCTTCCGCGTGTTCCGGGAGGCCCCGGCGCTCGCTCCACGCCGCGTAGAGGGGCTTGGCGGGCATTTCCCGGTCGACGGGCACCAGGTGCAGCCGCCCTTCCGCGAGCTCGGCGCGCACGGTGGAGACGTTCAGCACCGTCACCCGCCGGCTGGTCGCGACCGCCTGCTTGATCGCGGACGTGGACGGGAACTCGACGTAGCTCTGCGGCACGCCCGCGGTTCCGAGCAGCTCGTCGGTGAACTCCCGGAGCCCGGAGCCGCGCTCACGCAGCACCAGGGGCGCGGCCGCCAGCTCCGGCACCGTCAACGGGGTGCTTCGCGCCGCCCACGGATGCCGCGAGCCGACCACCACGGCCAGCTTGTCGTCGCAGATGTACCGGGTCACGAGCTCGTCGCGGGCCTGCTGCCGGGGTCCGCCGGCCTGGCACCAGCCGTCGATGAAGGCGAGGTCGACGTGGCTCGCGCGGATCAGCTGCCGCAGCGAGTCGACGCTGCCGGTCTGCACCTCGACCCGGGCCTCGCCGAAGGAGAACCCGAGCCGGTTCAGCCATTCGGGGATCAGGTGCTCGGCGATGGCCGGGCTGCCAGCGACGCGAAGCCGTTTCGCTTCCGAAGACCTTGCCCCGGAACCGAACTCCAGCAGCTCGCGCGCCGCCTGCATGACGTTGCGGGCGTACTTCGCCAGCATCTCGCCGTCTTCGGTGAGCTTCGAACCCGCGGGCGAGCGTTCCAGCAGCCGGAGCCCGAGCCGGCGTTCCATCGCGCTGATCCGGATACTGGCGGCCGGCTGGGAAAGGCTGTGCGCCTGCGCGGCTTTTCCCACGCTGCCGTGACTTTCCACCGACAGCAGCAGATCGAGGTCGGCGAGCTGAGGCATCTTGGACGGAAGAACCATGGTTTCACCCTCTCGCTCGGAACCTGCGACTCGCGGTCGGCAACGACCTTGCCCGGCAACGGAATCCGTGGTCAACGGGCCGGGCACGAACAGACGGGGCACAGGCACGAACGGCGCGCGAAGGGCCTTCTGCGGGCCCGTTCGCCGTTCAGGGGGTCGTGACGCGGCTCACGGTCCCGTTCGTGGCACCGCCGGCGCCGTTCGTCCTCGGCGGACCGCCGCTCGTTCGGGCCGCCCGCATGATGAGCAGTTCGGCACGCTCGTCCCGCACGGCCTTCAGCACCTCTTCGGACAGCGGTTCGCGCTCCAGGAGGGCATCGGTGTCCGCCAGCACGCGCGGCTCGACGGTGGTGAACCGGGGGTAGAGCGCCCGGGCGAACTCGGGCCGCGCGCCGTCCGCCAGCGCCCGGAAGTAGCGGTCCGCGTACGGGGTCAGCAGCGCCTCTTGCCCCGGCTGCCGGAATCCCGCCATGACGGCCTTCTTCTCCGCCAGCGAAAGGTCGTCGCCGAGCAGCCGGGCCCACGCTTCTTCCTTCGCGGCCTCCGTGGACCGTGCGGCTTCGGCCGTCAAGGCGTTGCGGCGACCGGCTTCCCCGGGGTCGGCTTCCCGCGCGACGTCCAGCAGCCCGTCGATGTCCCCTCCGGTCGACGCGAGCCGGACCAGGCACCGCCACCGCAGATCCCGGTCCACGGCCGGCTGCGCCCAAGGCGACCGCCCGCACACCATGTCCCGCAGCAGGCCGTGCTCGTCGGCCTCGGCGACAGCGACGAAGGCCCGCACGAGCACCAGCTGCCGGTCACTGCCCGGACGGGCACCGGCCAGCCGCTCCCGCACCCGGCCGGCCAGCACGCGACACGCCGCGGGATCCTCGTAGACTTGGACCGCCGTGACGGCACGTTCCAGAAGCGTCTCCAGGACGCCGTCGCTCTCCACCAGTCCGTGCCGGACCACGGCGGACGCGTAGTCCCGGGCGGGCAGGCGCGCGTCGAGCACGTCGTCCCACAGTGCTCCCCAGACGACCGCACGCGCGCGCGAGTCATCCACCGTGGACAAACCGCGCAACGCCGAACGCCGCGACCGCGGGTCCAGCCGGACCTTGACGTGGCACGCCGCGTCGGCGTTGGGCACCAGAAGATCATCGAACGCGGCGATCCGCAGGTCCAGGTCCCGCGGCGGGACGCCGGGCAGCTGCCTCACTCGACCGTCCACACGGGACACCTCGACCGTGTTGACGCCGGGCCGCAGCAGCCACTCGGCCACCCAGCGGTCCACGTCCACGTCCGACACGTCCCGCAAAGCCGTCACGAAGTCCTCCAGGGTGGCGTTGCCCCACGCGTGCGTGCGCAGGTACGTCCCCACCCCGGCGTAGAAGGCCTCCCAGCCCATGCGCTCGGCGAGGTCGTAGAGGACGGCCGCGCCTCGCTTGTAGACGATCGGGCCGAAGTTCACCCGAGCCGCCTCCGTGTCGGGGGTGTCGGCGCGGATCGCGTGGCTGGTGGGCAGCCGGTCGGCGTGGCGGGCCGCGGGCAGGGCGTGGTGGGCGTACGCCGTCCAGCCTTCCCCGAACCGCGTGACCTCGGGCTGCGCGACGACCGACATCAGCTCCGCGAAGGCCTCGTTCAGCCACAGGTCGTCCCACCAGCGCAGCGTCACGTAGTCGCCGAACCACATGTGCGCCATTTCGTGCAGCAGCACTTCGGCCCGCCGCCGCCGCTCGTCCTCGGTGACGCGGCCGGCGAACAGGAACCGCTCGTTGAGCGTCACGCAGCCGGGGTGTTCCATGCCCCCGAACGCGTACTCCGGCGCGAAGACGTGGTCGTACTTGGCGAACGGGTACGGGAGGGCGAACCGCCGGCCGTAGTGGTCGAGGCCGCGGCCGACCACGGCGAAGATCTCGGGCGCGTCGCCCGCGAGCTCCTCGGAGAGCGACTTCCTGGCGTAGAGCGCCATCGGCACGCCGCGGTGCGCCGACCTCACCCGGTGGAACGGGCCCGCGCAGAACGCCACCAGATACGGCGGCAGCGGGGGCGTCCGGCCGAACCGCCACTTCGCACCGGACTCCGCCGGGTCGGTGTTGGCGACGACGACCCAATCGTCCGCTACCGCGACGGAAAGCTCGACCGTCGCCTTCAGGTCGGGCTGGTCGAAGCAGGCGAACACCTTGTGCGCCGCGAACGGCTCGAACTTGGTGTGGAGGTAGACCCGGCCGTCGAGCGGGTCGCGGAACCGGTGCAGCCCCTCGCCGGTCCGCGAGTACTGCGCCGTGCCGGTCACCCGGACCGTGTTCGCGCCCGGCCGGACGTCGAGCCGGACGCGCGTCCCCGCGTGCGCGTCCGGCACCTCGAACCCGTTGCACGACACCGACTCGACCGCACCCTCGAAGTCGAGGAAGACGGGCGCGCCGGTCCGCGCCCGGAACCGGACCACCGTGCTCGTCGCGAAGTCCCGCTCCCCGGCGGTCAGGTCGAGGTCCACTGTGTACTCGACACCGAAGACCTCGGCCGACCGCGCGGCCGCCTCGTCCCGGGTGAGGGTCATCGGCCTCGTGCGGACACCGTCGGCCGGCGGTACTTCGGCTCCCCGCCACCGGCGTCCTCCTGGTTCGCCCGGACCAGGGCGTCCTGCACCAGGTGGTGGTCCGGCGAGTGCTGGCACACCGGGTCGGTCCGGCCCGCGTCGCCGGTCAGGGCGAAGGCCTGGCACCGGCAGCCGCCGAAGTCCAGCTCCTTGCGCGGGCAGCTCCGGCAGGGGTCCGGCATCCAGTCCGTGCCCCGGTACGCCTCGAACGCGGGCGACTCCCCCCAGATCCACCCGAGGTCGTGGTCGCGCACCGAAGGGAACTCCATCGTCGTGATCTCCGCGGCGACCGGGCACGGGTAGACGACGCCGTCGGGGGCGACGGTCAGCGCGTTCTGCGCCCAGCCGCCCATGCACGGCTTGGGGTACGGCTCGTAGTAGTCCGGGAGGATCCAGAGCAGCTCCGTGCTCCGCGCGAGTTCGGCCTTCCGGCGTTCGTAGACGCCGACCGCCTCGTCCAGCTGGGTCTTGCTCGGCATCAGCAGTTCGCGGTTGCGCAGCGCCCAGCCGTAGTACTGGGCGTTGGCGAGCTCCAGCCGTTCCGCGCCCCACCGCACGCAGACGTCGATGATCGCGTCGAGCCGGCCCAGGTTCAGCCGGTGCAGGACCACGTTCATGTTCAACGGCAGCCCGGCGTCGCGGATGATCCGCGCGGCGGCTTCCTTCTTGTCGAACCGCTTGCTCGCCGCGACCAGGTCCGTCGATTCGGCGGCGTCGCCCTGGATGCTCAGCTGGGCGCTGTTGAGCCCCGCCGCGACGAGCGACGCCGCCCGCTTCTCCGTGAGCCCGAGGCCGCTGGTGATCAGGTTCGTGTACAGGCCCAGCCGGCGGCACTCGGCGACCAGCGACTCCAGATCGCCGCGGACGAGCGGTTCCCCGCCCGAAAAGTGGACCTGCACCACGCCGAGCTCGGCCGCCTGGCCGATGACCCGGATCCAGTCCTCGGTGGCCAGCTCGTCCGGCCGCTCGATCAGCGCCAGGGGGTTCGAGCAGTAGACGCAGTGCAGCGGGCACTGGTGGGTGACCTCGGCCAGCAGGCCGAACGGCTGCGGGGTCACGGGACCACCACCCAGCCGCGGCCGCTGGCGTCCTCGAGGAACGACATGACGTCGTTGGTGAGGTCGGTCGCCTCGAAGTCGCGCTCGAGCTGGTCGACCAGCTGCCGCACGGTCCGGCTGCCGTCGCACAGGCCCAGGATCGCCGCGCCGGACTTGTTCAGCAGCACCACCCGTTCCGGGAGCAGGAGCAGCTCGACGTCCCGGACGCTGTCGTGCTTGAGCATCGCCTTGGTCGCCAGCCGGGGCATGGCGGTGAGGTCGTCCGCGTCCATCACGAGCTCTTGCCGTAGGCGAGTTCGACGGCGTCGAGCAGGCTCCAGAGGACGTCGCACTTGAACTCCAGCGCCCGCGCGCACGCGTCCTGCTGCTCCCGGGACGTCGCGTGGCCGAGCACCAGCTCGAGCAGGTGCGCGATGTCCTTGGGCTGCTGCGTGAGCCGCGCCCGGAAGTACTCCAGGCCGTCCGGCGCGATCCACGGGTAGTGGTGGCTGACGTCGGTGATCCGCCGGCTGAGCAGGTCCGGCGCGAACAGTTCGGTCAGCGCCGAGGCCACGGACTCCAGCCACGGCTGCGTGCGGCAGAAGTCCACATAGGCGTCGACGGCGAAGCGGACGCCGGGCAGCACCGTGCCGGTGTCGAACAACTGCTCACGGGTCAGGCCGACGGCTTCCCCGAGCCGGACCCACTTCTCGATGCCGCCTTCGTTCCCGGTGCGGCCGTCGTGGTCGATGATGCGCTGGATCCACCGGCGCCGGTCGTCGCGGCCGGGCAGCTTGGTCAGGATGAACGCGTCCTTCACCGGCAGGTTCACCTGGTAGTAGAACCGGTTGCGGACCCACCCCCGGAACTCCTCTTCGGTCAGCGAGCCCGCGTGCATCCGTTCGTTGAACGGGTGCAAATGGTGGTACCGCTTTTCTCCGATCGACCGCAACCGCGCTTCGAACTCTTCCGCGGACCAGGCGTTCATACTTCCACCTCCAGACCGGCTCGGCCGACCTCGATGCCCAGGCTCGTCAGCCACTGCCGCTCCTGGGACCCTTCGTCGAGGATCGGGTTCGTGTTGTTGATGTGCGTGTAGATCTTCCGTTTCGCGGTCAACGCGGCCAGCGCGCGAGCGGAGCCGTCGGCGCCGCCGACCGGCAGGTGGCCCATCGAGCGGCCGGTGCGGTTTCCCGCGCCCCGGCACGACATTTCGTCGTCGGTCCAGAACGTGCCGTCCACGAAGACGCAGTCGGCCGAGGCCACCTGCCGGGCGAAGTCCGCGTCCCACCGGGGCAGCGTCGGCGCGTACACCACGGTTCCGCCCGTGACCTTGTCTTCCAGCCGGAAGCCGATCTCCCACTCCGCCGTGGCGCGCTGCGGCGCGTGCCGCGAACTCCCGACGTACCGGGGTGCCTTGGACCCGGTGAGGAACGCGGTCGCCCGCACCCGGTCGTCCAGGTCCAGGGGCGTGCCGACGTCGATCCGGGACCAGGTGAGGTCCGCGTAGTCGCCGAGCAGCTCCCGGACCGGGAAGAACGAGGTCAGCGCCTCGAGCACGGGCGCCGTCCCGTACACCGTCAGCGCCGAGCCCTCGCGCAGCACCAGCAGGCCGATCGTGTGGTCGAACTCGGCGTCCGTCAGGAGCACCCCGGCGACCGGCGTCTCCCGGATCCCCGGGCCCGGGTGCAGCGCGGGATCCGCCGCGATCTGGTGGTGGACGTCCGGGGTCGCGTTCAGCAGGAACCACCGCTCGCCGTCGCCGGAAACGGCGATCCCGGCGTGGTTCGTCGCGGCTTCGGGCTTGGCGCGCGCCTTCCGGCAGCCGGCGCACGCGCAGTTCCACTGTGGATAGCCGCCGCCCGCCGCGGCGCCGAGGCAATGGACGAACACCACCCTCACCCCTCCCGCACCGTCGACCTGACCACCACCTTCCGCGCCCGCGCCGGGACGGGGCAACCGCCCGCGAACGACCGGCGCCGGATCACGGACGAACGGCGACCGCCCGGCCACGAGCGGCGCGCGGTCCGGCCGGGTATTCGATCCGCGCATCGGGGGATTGCGTTTTCGCATGTCCGGGGCGGTTGCCGGGGTTCGGGTGCGGCGGTGATGGTGGGTGGACTCAGCCGTTCCCGTACCGATGAGGAGAACATCGTGCAGTTGCAGGTGGCGTTGGACGTCCTGGACCTCCCCTCGGCGCTGACCCTGGCCCACCAGGTGTCCGAGCACGTCGACATCCTCGAACTGGGCACCCCGTTGGTGAAGTCGGCGGGGATCGCGGCGGTGACCGCGATCAAGGCCGCGCACCCGGACAAGCTGGTCTTCGCCGACCTCAAGACCGCCGACGCCGGCGAACTCGAAGCCGCGCTGGCCTTCGAGGCCGGTGCCGACCTGGTCACCGTGATGGGCACCGTCGACGACGACACCATCCGCGGCGCGGTCGCCGCCGGCCGCCAGCACGGCAAGCAGGTCGTCGCCGACATGATCGGCGTCGTCGACGGCCGCGTCGCCCGCATCCGCGAAGTCGCCAAGCTCGGAGTGTCGTTCGTGGAGATCCACGCCGGACTCGACGAGCAGGCGCGTCCGGGTTACTCGATCGAGCAGCTGCTCGAAGACGGCCGTCTCGCGGGAGTGCCGTTCTCCATCGCCGGGGGCGTCAAGGCCGGCACCATCGCTTCCGTCCGCGAAGCCGGTGCCGTCGTCGCCGTTGCGGGCGGCGCGATCTACAACGCCCCCGACCCCGGCGCCGCCGCGGCCGAACTCAAGCGGCACGCCACCCGCTGAACCTCGGGAAGGAGCCGGCGTGGAAGACCGGAAAACACGTGCCCGCGACACCTACAGCTCCTTGATGCTGCAGGCCGCCGGCGTGCTTCGGTTGCGGTACGTGGAATGCAGCCAGGACACCAGCCTGTCCCCCGCCGCGGCGAACGAGCTGGCGGACGTCTTCGAGCGCGTCGCCCACGGGGACCCGGCCTTCGACCAGGTCGACCCGAAGGAGGCGATCGCGCTGGCGAACCGCCTGCTCGACGACGACCACCCCGAGCTGTCGGGGATGTGGCCCCAGCCCCGGTGAGGACCGACGCACCCGAAGATCGATCGCGCTCAACGAGGAGTACACGATGACCACCACCGCCGTTGCCACCGAAGCCCCCGCCCGCTCCGCACCCCCGGGCGATCCCGCCCTGATCGGCGTGCCCACCTTCATCGTCGGCGCGACCGCGCTCGGCCTGGTGCTGACCGGGTACGTCCCGGCCGCCGCCGTCGGCGCGTCGATCGCGATCATCCTGCCCGCGACGGGCGTGGGCCAGCTCGTCGCCGCCGTGTGGGCGGCCGCGCTGGGCGAGAGCGCCGTCGCCGCGGTGTTCGGGGTGTTCGCCGGGTTCTGGCTCAGCTACGCGGCGCTGGTCCTCGGCCTGATCCACGGCTGGTTCGGCGTCTCCCCCGACGCGGCGGTCGCGACGCAGGGCCTGTTCCTGATCGCCTGGCTGGTCACGATCGTCCTGCTGACGCTGACGACGCTGCGGCTGCCGGCCGCGTTCACGGTCCTGTTCGCGCTGGTCGACCTCGCGCTCGCACTGGTGCTGTACGGCACGGTGACCGGCTCGACGACGGCGACGACCTTGGGCGGCTACGCCGTGTTCGCGTTCACCGCGGTCGGCGTGTACCTCTTCGCGGGCGCGGTGTCCGCCGCGACGGGCGGCAAGCCGCTGCCGCTGGGCCGTCCGGTGCTCGCCTGAGGCGAGCCGCTTCAGCCCGCCTGGGTCCGGATTCCGGCCAGGCGGGCTGCCGCGGCGAAGCCGTCGTCGGTGCCGGGCCAGTGGGCGCGCACGGCGTCGATCCCCGCCCGGCGGACGACCCCGCGCAGCACGGCGGTGGCGATGATCGCGTCGTCGGCGTGGCCCAGCAGGGGGATGAAGTCGGGGATCAGGTCGATCGGCAGCGCGAGGTAGGCCAGGAGCAGGGCGAGCCGGATCCGGACGCCGCGGGGCAGGGCGGGGTCCGCGGCCAGGCGCCGGATGAGCCGCAGCACGTCGGGCAGCAACCGCAGCGCCTCGCGCAGGAGCCCGCCCCGCGGCCGGACGAGCACGAGCGCGACGATCAGCGCGACCCACGCCAGCACGAGCGCGGCGCCGGCCCCGATCAGCAGGTCCGCCCAGAACGAACCGGTCACCGCTCGTCCACGACGCGCAGGCGGGGCGCCGGACGGTCGGGCGCTTCGGCGTGCAGGGCGGCTTCTTCGAAGTCGGCGAGTTCGGTGGCGGCCAGGTCGACGGCCTCGCGGGCGGCCTGGCCACCCGGCGCGCCGAAGTAGTCGCGGGCGGCGATCTTGTCCAGCCAGCTCCGGAAGCGCTGCAGGTCGGCCTCGGACTCCTCGACTTCGGCGTAGGTGACGTTGCCGCGCGCCCGTTCGTCGGCGAGTTCGCGGCGCAGCGCGGGCAGCCGCTCGAGGACTTCGTGGTACTCGACGTCGCGGGCGGCGTCGAGCTCGGCGATCACGGCCTGTTCCTCGGCCGGGTCGGTGAACTGCATCGGCAGCACCCGTGCGGTCCCGCCCTGGTGGCGGACCCGGTCGGCCAGGCGGCGGATCTCCCGCACCACCTCGGGCCGGGCGGGCAGCAGGCACACCGACTGCTGCAGGTAGAGCGCGCCGAGCGAGCGGAGCTTCCGCCAGACCTGCACGCGCAGCGAGTCGGGGGCGCCGGCCGTCGACACGCTGATCACCAGCCAGCCCCGGGCACGGGGTTCGATGCTCATGCCGCCAGGTTACGTTCGTAACATCAGACTGGTCCAGTCGTAACAACGGACGGCCGCTCCAGCCACACCGAATCCGGGCCGCCGTCCGCGTCGCTCTCCCGCCTCAGGTACGTGAAGCCGTGGTGGGCGTAGAACTTCGCCGCCCGCTCGTTCCCCGCGATGTGCGCGAGCCGCACGGCCCGGTGCCGCCCGGCCGCGTCGCCGAGCACCTTGCGCAGCAACGCGGACCCGGCGCCGGTGCCCTGCGCCTCCGGGACGACGTACAGCTTCCACACGACCAGGACGTCGTCGACCGGCCCGAAGCTGGTCATGCCGACGATCTCCCCCGCGGCGTCCTCCGCGACGAAGGTGCGCGCCACGGCCTGGCGGAGGAGGTCGCCGGACCACCACCGGGCCAGCCCGTTCGCGACGTAGTCCTTGCCCGCCAAGGGTTCGTAGGTGGGTGGCCAGGTCCGGTGCCCGACCGCGGCGATGGCGGTGACGTCGGCCTCTACAGCCCTTCGGATCAGCACGGTTCTTCTCCTCACGTGTGGTAGCTGCCGATGTTCGCGGTCGCGAGCGTGCCCAGCGCGGCGGGGACGCGGTCGAAAAGCCGCCCGGTGCCGCCCAGGTGTCCCGCGACCTGCCACGAGTGTGCGGGATCGCCGACGGCGTGCCCGAACGCCAGCGCGTCCGCCTGCCCGCTCCCGAAGTCGAGCGCCGCGAGCACCGACGAGAGCAGCACGTTCCGCGCGTTCTCCATCCACCGGGGGACGTCGTGGTGGCCGAGCACGCGCTCGGTCGCGTCGCGCACCTCGGCCGCGCGCCCGGTGGGGAAGCCCAGTTCGAGCCACGCCCGCGTGGCGCCCGGCCGGCACTGGACGCTCGTGCGCAGGCCGTAGCTGATCCCGAGATCGTCCCGCAGCGCCTGGTAGAGCGGCGCGAACGGCGCTCCGGCCACCCCGAACAGGAACAGCTCCGCCGCCGCGGCCTGTTCGGCGTCCACCGGCGGCAGGTCCCAGCACACGGCGTACCAAGCCTGCCCGCCCGTTCCGTCCTGGTGCGTTTCGCCACCGCGCCTCGGCCGTGCGGTGGTGGCCGGCGGCTCGCGGACCGCGAGAGGCTCGGGCGTTCCGTCGAGGTCCGCGAGGACCGTGAGGTGTGTCCCGAGCGGGCCGTCCGCCCGGACGCACGGGTCTTCACCCACGGCGAGGCGCCGGGCGGCCAGCCGCGGGCTCCCCGCGGGCCCGGTGCCGGCGACGTCCAGATCCGCCCAGGTCAGCGCCGTGCCGCCGAGGAACCCGAGCAGCTCGCCGAGCCGGTCTTCGGTCACGGTGAACGACAACGCCGGGCGTCCGGCGAGCACCTTCGTGCCCACCCCGGCGCCGGTGTTCGCGGCCGTCCCCCGCCATCCCGGACGCGCCACCAGCGCCCGCTTCCACGCCTCGGCAACCTTGGCGGACGCGCCGGTCGCGTCCAGCGTCCAGCGGACGTGCGCCAGCCCGGACGCGATCCCGGACCGGTAGACGTCGGCGGGCCACCCGGTCGCGATCCGCTCGGGCAGGCAGTCCAGGACGGCGGTCACAGCACGATCTCCCGGCCACCGTGCGCGGCCAGCTCCACCGCGGCCTTGGCCACCCGCTCACCGTCCACATCGGACAGCGCGGCGAGGTGGTCGCCGACGGAGGCCCCGGCGAACATCCGCAACCAGGTGGCGGCGCGCGTGCGGGGCACCGGCCGGTCGAACCGCTTGAGCGCCCCGGTGCGCACCCACCGCGCGGCGTCCGCCACCACCTCCGGGCCGGGCCCGCCGGCGAGCACCCCGAGCGCCGAGCCCAGCGCGTCCGGCAGCCAGTCCGGCTCCCCCGTCGCCTCCACGGTCAGGCAGGTCGGCGAGCGGTCCTCGTTCGGGTCGCCGCTGATCCCGACGCGTGCCGTCACGCTCGTCCCCGCGGGCGCGTGACGGCCGACCAGGGACCGTGCGCCACCCTGGCCCAGCAGCGCCGCGACGACCTGGGCCACCGCGAGGTCGGTCAGCCACCGCCCGCTCCGGACCACCGGGAAGCACACCGCACGGGCGTGCGGCGAGTCGTCGGCCCGCCCGATCCGGACGACCCGCGGCCCGCTCGGCTCGTGGGGACGCGGCGCGCCCGGCACGGCGCTCCCGTCGAGCACGTCGAGCACCGGCGACAGCTGCTCGGCCACGTCGTCCGGCCCGAGCGGGCCGACGCTCGCGACCTGCGCGACCGCCGGGTCGAGGAAGAACCGGAACGCGCGGTCCAGGTCACCGGGCGTCAGTTCCCGCAGCGCCGGGTTGTCGACGAAGCCGGTGTGCGCGTTGGGTTCGTCGTCGAACAGGGCCGCCCGGTTGTACTGCACGCTGAACCCGCGCTGCGGGTGCCGCAGCACCTTGAGCGCCACCTCCTGCGCGATCACGTCGAGTTCGCGCCGCACGGCGGCCGGCTCGTGGACCGGGTCGGCGAGCTGCCGCCGGGCGATCCGCGCCCACCGGCCGAGCCCGGCCGGGGGCACGCTCACCCAGAACTGGACGTAATCGGCGCCCGTGTAGGCGTTGCAGATCGCCCCGGCCGTCCGCAGGGAGGCGAAGAACTGTCCCGACCCGGCCCGCCCGCGGCAGTGGAACACGTGCTCCACCAGGTGTGCCAGGCCCGGCAGCGGCTCGTCACGCTGCCCGCGCCCGAAGGTGAGGCACACCGTCTGCAGCGCGCGGCCCCGCTGCCGTTCGACGACGATCACCGGACCGCCGCGAGCGCGACCGGCGCGTCGACGGGGGCCGGGCGGACCAGGGTGCAGGCCCCGGCGGCCGCCGCGCCGCACGCCGCCGTCACCAGCCACACCACCGCCCCGCCCCGGGCGGTCAGCGACAGCATGACCACCGGCCAGAGCAGCCCGGCGGCGGCCCAGCCGAGCTGGTAGGCCGCCATGTACTGGGCGAGCCGGGCGGGCGGCGCGATCCGGGCCACGAAGTCGTTCATCACCGACGTGCTCAGCAGCTCGCCGGCGGTCATCCCGACCATGCCGAGCACCGCGCACGCCGCCGTCCCCCCGGACGGCAGCAGGAACCCGGCACCCAGCACGGCGGCCCCGCCCGCGATCGACAGCGCGGCCGCGATCATCACCGTGCGGTGGGCGTATCGCTCCACCCGCCGCGACACCACGGGCAGCATCAGCACGAGAATCACGACGTTGAGCGCGATCAGCACCCCGGCGAGCCCGGCACCCCACTGTCCTCTTTGGACGAGGGACAGCGTCAGGACGGACGGCATCGCCAGCAGGGGCACCACGAGCAGCACCGAGGCGATCAGGAAGAAGCTGAACTTGACGTCCGCGTAGACGGACAACGCGCGCGCCGGGCGTTCGGAGCCGGCGACCCGCGGCGTCGTGCGCACTCCGCGCAGCAGCACGGCCGCGACCACGAACGACACGGCGTTCAGCGCCATGAACACGGTCAGCCCGCCGCTCCCGGCGAACCCGACGGCGAGCCCGCCGACCAGCGCCCCGAGCCCCATCGCGGCATTGCGGAGACTGCCTTCCAGCGCGTACCAGCGGCGCCGCTGGTCGCCGGTGATGTCGGCGACGAACGTCGAGTTCCCGGCCCAGAACGCGTTGTCGCCCGCCGTCGACAGCAGCAGGACGACCAGGGCGAGCACCCGGCTGGTCGCGAACAACGCGCCGACCGCGGCGAACGCGCGCACGTAGTTGATGGCCACGAGGCAGCGCGCCGAGCCGAACCGCCCGACGAACCGGCCGGCCAGCGTCCCGGCCGGCAGGGCCAGGACCGCGGCCAGCGTCATCAGCACGCCCACCTCGGCCTGGGAAAGCCCGGCCCGGAAGACGAAGTACAGCGGCACGAACGGCAGCAGCGCACCGGTGGCGACCGAGTCGATGGCGACGGAGGCGAGCACGGACCGCCCGCGCGGGATGCGGGTGAGGTCGAGCTGCGTCCAGCGGGCGAACATGCTGCCTCCTCAGTAGTGGGCCAGGGGAAAGCGGTTCAGCCCGGACTCCGGCAGGGGCGTTCCGCGCCAGCCGAGGTCGACGGCGGCGCGGCTCACCCGCTCCCGGCCCCACTGCGGGAACGCCGCCGGGAAGTTCGGCACCAGGCCGGGGCTGAGCACGCGCACCGCCGAGAACCCGGCCTCGGCGATGTCCGGGGTGGTCAGGTCGACGGCGATCGGCTCTTCGCCGAACTCAGCCCGCAGGTCCCCGGCGATCCGCTCGATCACCGCGTCCGCGGACTGCGGTGCGTGCGCCGGCTCGGCCGGGCGGGGTCCGGCGGGGACGTCGAGCGTCCACGGCGAGACGTGCGCGGCCGCGCGCGGGTCCAGGTAGATCTGCAGCTGGCAGGACAGGTCCTTGACGTCCCGGAAGTCGGCCCGGTAGGAGTCCAGGTACCGCCCGTCCTCGCGGAACGGCTTCAGGTTCCGTTGCGCGGAAAGGACGTTCGCCTGCGCGCTGCCCGGTCGCGCCCCCGCCATCGTCAGCCCGGTCCACTGCAGACCGATCCCCTCGGCCAGCGCTTTCCGCCCCGCTTCGGCGAAACCGGGCCGGGTCGCGAACCCGATGGCCAGGAAGTCCGACCGCACGTCCTGCACGCAGGCGGCCGCGGTGGCCATGCCGTACCGGTCCGAGATCGGGATGATCGCCGTCCGGAACCGGTCGCCGAGCTCGGCGGCGAGCTCCGGCGCGAAGTCCTCGAGCGGAACCCGCGGCAGCACCGGCGTGTTCGCCCACCAGACCATGGACGCGTCGCGTTCGACCGTCTCGGACAGGCCGTTCGCGACGGCTTCCGCCCAGGTCCGCCCGCCCGCGATGCCGGACAGGTTCGGGTAGAGGTGGCGCTGTTCGCCGTCCGGCCGGACGGAGTTCCACGACACGTACACCCAGCACGCCGGGACCCAGCGCTCTTCGCCGCTCAGCAGCCCGCGGCCGGGCACCCACGCGACGGTCGTGTGCTCGTCCAGCGGCGCGAACGGGAACCCGCGTTCCGCGTGCTGCTGCGCGGAGTACCCGACCAGGCTGCCGGGTGCCACCGCGGCCAGCCCGCGGCGCGTCAGTTCTGCGTGGCTCGCCGACACCCTCGGCGTCCGCGGCGAAACCCAGTTCGCGCAGTACCGCTCGATCAGCTCGCCGATCGCCGGGCCTTCCGCGGCCGCGGCGCTTTCCCAGCTGGAGCCGAACGCCGTCAGGTCGTTGGGGAAGTCCATCACCCGGCGCATGTCGGCCGCGCGGGCCACGGCGATGTGCAGGGACCGCGGGAAGTGCGCCGGCGTCGGCTGCGCCTTCACCGAGCGGATCACCCCGGCCTCGGGATCGCGCAGGTGCCACGCGTCGGTGCGGCGGACCGCGCGACGCCGATCGCCCTGGTCGGGCAGGGCGAGGATGCCGTGGTGCTCGACGTTCAGGTGCGCGCAGTCCAGCACCAGCTCGGCCGACTGGATCTCCGCGCGCGCGGCCCCGGCGAGCCAGCGCTCGGCCTGGACGGCCAGCGTCGAGGCGGCCCAGCGCAGTTCCGCGGGCCGCACCGCATCCGGCTCGGCCGGCGGCGGATCCCGGTGCTCGGCCTGGAACAGGGCCGGCGACGCCGCGGCGGCCTCCCGGCGGCGGTAGACGTCCGACATCGTCGCGCCGGTCCCCGGTTTGATCACCGGCCCGGCGAAGACCTTGTGGTCGAGCAGCCGGACGACCAGCCGCAGCGCCTCGAGCCGTTCGAGCTCGTCGTCGAGCGCGATCACGGCCTTCGCCGGCGCGTGGCTGAACACCGGGCAGACGACGAGGCGCTCGTCGAGCGCCTGTTCGGCGGCGGCGAGCAGGCCGTCCTGGGCACAGGCCCGGGCTTCGGCCCGCAGGCCGGCGGCCTGCCAGGCCTCGGCCAGCACCGACACGGGCCCGGCGGGGCCGAGCCAGAGGAACCTGTAGTCGTGGAGCCGCTGCGTGCGCAGGGCCTGGGGAAGCAGCCGGTACCAGGACCGGTCCCGGGTGTCGGCGACCGGCTGGACGCAGCCGTCGCGGGTCAGCGCGGCCCAGACCTCGGCGAACTCACCCGGGTCGGGCGCCGCGGCCAGCAGTTCGTCCTCGGTGCGGGTCCCGTCGAGGAGGGCGAGCCAGTCCCGCATCCGCCCGGCGGCGACGCGCACGCGGAGAATGGTCCGGCTCGGCGGCACCAGGAGGCAGCGGTCCGGCCCCTCGGCGACGACCCGGACGTGCCCGGCGATCCACTCAGGTGACATCTGCTTCCTCCACGCTGCTGCGCGCGTTATCCTGGACATGCCGGTTGGTCCCCGGGGTGTGCTACGGACGCACCCCGGGGACCAATCCGATCAGCGGGTGATCAGTCTTCGTCCCAGCTGAACTCGATCTCCGGGGCGACGTTGTTGTTCGCCAGGATGGCGAGCTCGTTCTCGTTCTCGATGGACTCGAAGATTTCCAGCATGTGCGGGGTACTTCCTTCCTCGATCGGTAATGGACTTCGCCCGGCGCGGAGGCTGCTTCGGCGTGGCCCACTCCGGGTGCGACTCACTGCCGTTCATGTGCGTTCCTCATGGGTTCGCCGTGCGTGTTCCCATAGTGGCGACCGGCCGGAACACGCACGTCTCCTCGATTGCGGCGCCCGTGGCCAGGTGCGCGACAGCAAGGCTTGTCCATCGCGACCGGGAGCCGGGAACCCTGGTCGCCAGTCGCGCGGAAAAGCGTCCGTTCCCCCTCGTGAAGACGATCCGCGCCGCCGCGGTGAACCTAGTACTTTCGGCCGATGTCGCACGGCGAAAACCCTTCGAAAGGCGTGAGCCATTCCGGGGTTCTCGGGCCGGTGCCGGTTCTGCCGTCAATCTCCGCCCTAACGTGGCGGTGCTTCGTGATCTTGAACCGGCGCAGAAGAGGGGAACCACCTTGCCAGACCGGACCCGATTTTTCGGCAGAACGCTCGCGGCCGCGGGCACGGCGGCGGCGCTCGCGCTCGCCACGGCCGTGCCCGCGGCGGCCGCGCCGTCCACCGTCGAGCAGGACGTCGCGCAGCTGTACCAGGACGTCGTCGACCTCTACAACGGTCTGCCCGCGAGCGCGGTGCGCGGCGTCGACCGGCTCATCGAGTCGCCCATCCCGCCGATCGGCCCGCAGCGCCGGGCCGCGGCGGGGCCGATTCCCGGCTGCACCGAGGGTTCGCTGCTGACCTACGCGAACAAGCTCGCCGCGCAGCTCACCCCGCTCGAGAACCAGGCGTTCAACGCGCTGTCGGGGCTCAGCCAGCTCTACGTCCAGGGCGTCGCGTCCGACAAGACCCCGCAGTTCTTCGGCACCGACGGCCAGTACACCCCGCGCGCCACCCGGACCATCGACAAGCTGCGCGGCTTCTGGGACATCGAGAGCTGGAACATCCAGCTCGTCGCCTGGAAGGGCACCGACCTCGGCAGCCAGGCGAAGATGGCGCAGACCTTCGCACTCGGCCTCGCGCCGGCGAAGGTGAAGGACGCCGCCGCTCTCGCCACCAAGGTGCTCTACGAAGTGCCGGCCCTGCAGGGCGGCCGCCACCCGCTGCTCACCCTGAACGCGTTCTCCGCCCCGGCCGACAGCCTCGGCGGCAAGCGCGTGGCCCTCGGTGACGGCCTGCTCGACACGGTCAACTTCCTCGGGTTCGACGATGTCTCGGTGGAGTCGGTCGTCGGCCACGAGTACGGCCACCAGGTCGACTTCGCGCACGACAACCACCCGCGCAACGAGTCGTCCGAGATGGGCCCCGACGCCTACGGCGGCTACTTCGTGGCGCACGCCAAGGGCTTCGCGTGGGACGCCCGCACCCAGCAGGAGGTCACCTACCTGGACGCCTCCATCGGCGACTGCTACCACAGCCACGGCACGCCGGACCAGCGCAAGGCCGCCGGCGCGTGGGGCGAGAAGCAGGCGACGAGCCAGGGCAACCCGAACCGGATCGTCCCGACCGCCACGATGATCGAGAAGTTCCAGAAGGAATACCCGAAGCTGATGCCGCCGGCCACCGACCGGACAGTCGCGGTGGCGCACGGCTGAGCCGCGCCGGCGGGCCGTCTCCCTCACTCCGAGGGGGACGGCCCGTCGCGCCTTTGTATGCTGAACTCCGGTGCAGGCGACGGGGGGCCGGCGAGTGCGGATCGTGATGACGTTGCTGGTGCGCGACGAGGCCGACATCGTGGCGGCCACGGTCGAGCACCACCTCGCCGCGGGCGTGGATTTCGTGGTGGCGACCGACAACGGGTCCGTCGACGGCACCACGGAAATCCTCGAACGCTACCGCGACGCCGGTGTGCTCGAGCTGTGGCACGAGCCGGGCCGCGACTACGAGCAGGCCCGCTGGGTCACCGCGATGGCCCGGCGCGCCGCGGAGTCGCACGGCGCCGACTGGGTGATCAACGGTGACGCCGACGAGTTCCTCTGGCCCGGCGCGGCCGCCGAAGCCGGCCGGACGGCCATCGCGGACGCGCTGGCCGCCGTCGACAGCCGGTGCGGCACCGTCGAAATGGTCCGCGACAACCTGGTGGCCGATCCCGCTCGCCGGGGCCCGTGGCCGTCGACGCACGTCCTGCGCGACACCCTGTCGCTGTCGGCGCGGGGCACCCGGATCGGGAACAAGGTGTGCCACCGCGCCGATCCGGCGGTGACGGTCGGCGTCGGCAACCACAGCGCGACCGGTGCCCTGGGCGAGCTCGCCCCCGAGCGGCCGCTGACGATCCTGCACGTGCCCGACCGCGGGCTGGCGCAGTTCACCCGCAAAGTCGCCAACGCGGGAGCCGCGTTCGCCGCCAACACCCGCCTGGACCCGGGCATCGGCTGGCACATGCGCGAGGACTACCGGCTCCTGCTCGACGGCGAACTGGCGCGAACCTGGGCCCGGCGCCAGCCGGACGCGGCCGCCGTCAGCGCCGGGCTGGCCGACGGAACCCTGGTCCGCGACAGCCGGCTCACCGACCGGCTGACCGCACTGCTGCCGACCGCGGTCGTCCCCGCCGCCCTGAAGGACGTCCTGCGCGAACCGTAGCGCCGGCGAGCGCGACCGCCGCCGGGACTGACCTCGGAAAAGCTTGGTTCGCCCGCCGGGTGGGTATTCCTGGCGGCATGGGTGCCTGGGGCAAGCGGCTCGTCGCGTTGGCTGTGGCAGTGGTGGTCCTCGCCGCCGCCGTCCTCGTCGGATCGGCCGTACACCTGTTACCCCAACTGCGGAACCCGTTCGCCGAACACACCGAAGAGCACTCCGGTCCGGTGCTGCTGCAGTCGATCGTCGAGCTTTCGCGCTACGAGGCCGCCAGCGGGTCGTTCCAGGTGGTCGTCGACATCACGACCAGTTCGATCCTGCCCAGTTTCCTCGCGGGCAGCCAGACCCTGTTCATCGGTGTCGGCAAGGACAACGCCTTCGTCGACTTCTCGCGGCTGAAGGGAGACGCGGTCAAGGTCTCCGAAGACCGCCAGTCCGCCACGGTCACCCTGGGGCACGCGCAGCTGGAGCCGGCGACCCTGGACGTGCACGAATCCCGCGTCTACGCGCAACAGCAGGGCCTGTTCACCAAGATCAACGAGTTCCTCGGCGGAAACCCGAACTCCCAGCAGGCCCTGTACGAACTGGCCCAGAAGGAAATCCAGGGCGCGGCCGCGAAGAGCCCGCTGATCGCCGACGCGGAGCGCAACACCCGGACGATGCTGACCGGCCTGCTGCAGTCGCTCGGCTTCAAGAACGTCACCGTGAACTACGCCGACGGCGCCACCGGCCCCTAGGGGTACAGCGCCCGGACCTCCGCGGGATCCGGTCCCTCCGGTCCGATCAGCACGACTGCGTCGTCGAAGCCGGCCTCCGCGTAGCGGTGCAGCACCTCGCGCGCGGGGCCGAGACTGTCCTTTCCGGACAGGGGGACGGCGCACACGACCGCCCGGCGGCCGCCGGCCGCGCGGAACCGTTCGTGGGCGGCGATGATCTGGTCCGCGCCGCGGCGGTACGCGGAGGCCAGCCAGCCGTCGAACTCGCGGGCGGCCCGCTCGACGTTGGCGCCCCACGAGCCGAGCAGCATCGGCGGCCGGCCGGACGCCGGGGGCGGCGCGAGGTCGGCGTGCTCGTCCCGCCCGTGCTCGAGCAGGTCCCGCAGCCGCGGCAGGTTCGCGCGGAAGGTCCGGAAGCGCTCGGCGTGGTCCCGGTCGAAGACGCCGTAGTCAAGGTCGGTCGAGCCGGGGCTGACGCCGAGGGTCAACCGGTCGCCGCACACGGACACGAGCGACAGCACCCGGTGCGCGAGGTCGGCCGGGTGGTGGAGCGGGACCTGCACGGTGGCCGTGCCCAGTTCGACGCCCTCGGTCGCCGTCGCGGCGACCGCCAAGGTGACGAACGGGTCCGGCACCAGAAAGCCGCGCCCGACGATCTGGGGCGTCCACAGGCTTTCGAACCCTTCGCCCGCAAGGCGCCGGGCCCATTCGGCGAGCGCGATCGGCGGGCCCGGGGCCAGGCGGGCGAGCGTCGCTCCCAGGCGCACGTCAGCGGGCCCGGCCCGCGGCGAACCGGGCGTACCAGCGCAGCGCGTCCGGGTCGTCGACGGAGGCGAGGTTCACGGCCTTCTCCAGTTCCCTGCCGGTCAGCAGTCCGTGTAGCGAGGTTAGCAGAGAGAACGGTCGGTATCTCGACACTGGCCCGAACCGGGCCGTGCGGGGCGACCGGGCTCACGCCGAAAACGCTTGCGACGACCATGCGCCGTCGGATTAAGCTGGCCGCGTGCCTCTCACCGTCCGTTTCGCCCGTGGCCGCCGGCCGCGTGGCTGCCAGGCGCCCGCGCGGCGCGTGCGCGGGCGGCGGGTGCGGTACGCGATCGGCTCCGAGGCGGGCCAGGTCGACGGGATGCGATGGCACCGTGCGCCGCGCGTCGCGTGGGGTCGCTGAGGGATCTTCTCCCCGGTGAGCCCGCGGGGTCGTGCGCTCCGGTGATCCCCGACCAGCCACGAACCACCCGGGACGTCCCGGGTCAGGAGCACATTCACCATGAACTTCTTCTTCCCGGCCGCGCCGGGGCCCTTTCCCGACGCCAAGGGGTACTTCGGTGCCTTCGGCGGCCAGTTCGTCCCGCAGGCGCTCGTCGCCGCGGTCGAGGAGGTCGCCGCCGAATACCGGCGGGCGAAAGCGGATCCCGCCTTCGCCGCCCGGTTCGACGACCTGCTCGCCCACTACGTCGGCCGCCCCAGCGCGCTCACCGAGGTGCCGCGCTTCGCCAAGCACGCCGGGGGCGCCCGCGTGTTCCTCAAGCGCGAGGACCTGAACCACACCGGCTCCCACAAGGTGAACAACGCGCTCGGCCAGGCCCTGCTGGCCGTGCGCATGGGCAAGTCCCGCGTCATCGCCGAGACCGGCGCGGGCTCGCACGGCGTGGCGACGGCCACCGCCTGCGCGCTCACCGGGCTCGCCTGCACCGTCTACATGGGAGAGACGGACATGCGCCGCCAGGCGGTCAACGTCGCCCGGATGGACCTGCTCGGCGCCCGGGTCGTCCCGGTGACGTCGGGGTCCCGCACCCTCAAGGACGCCATCAACGAGACCTTCCGCGACTGGGTCGCCCACGTCGAGGACACGCACTACCTGTTCGGCACGGTCGCCGGGCCGCACCCCTTCCCCGCCATGATCCGCGACTTCCAGCGCGTCATCGGCGTGGAGGCCCGCCGTCAGCTCCTCGAGCGGACCGGGCGGCTGCCCGACGCCGCGATCGCCTGCGTGGGCGGCGGGTCGAACGCGATCGGGCTGTTCCACGCCTTCCTCGACGACCCCGGCGTCCGCCTGATCGGCTGTGAAGCCGCGGGCCGCGGCGTCCGCAGCGGGCAGCACGCGGCGTCGCTCTCGGCGGGCGAGCCCGGTGTCCTGCACGGCTCCCGCTCCTACGTCCTGCAGGACGACGAGGGCCAGATCCAGGAGGCCTGGTCGATCTCGGCCGGGCTCGACTACCCCGGCGTCGGCCCGGAACACGCGCACCTGCACGACTCCGGCCGGGCCGAGTACCGCCCGGTCACCGACGACGAGGCGATGGCCGCGTTCCGCCTGCTCGCCTCGACCGAAGGCATCGTCCCGGCGATCGAAAGCGCGCACGCGCTGGCCGGGGCACTGCGGGTCGGCACCGAGCTCGGCCCGGACGCCGTCCTCCTGGTGAACCTGTCCGGCCGCGGGGACAAGGACCTCGACACCGCCGCTGTCCACTTCGGACCGGAGGGCGCGCGATGAGCCTGCTGACCGAAGCCTTCGAAACAGCCAAGAAGGACGGCCGGGCCGCGCTGATCGCCTACCTGCCGGCCGGGTTCCCCACCGTCGACGGCGGGATCGCGGCGCTCCGGGCGGTCCTCGACGCCGGTGCGGACATCGTCGAAGTCGGCCTGCCGCACAGTGATCCGGTGCTGGACGGCCCGGTCATCCAGACCGCCGACGACATCGCGCTGCGCGGCGGCGTCCGGATCGCGGACGTCCTGCGCACGGTCCGCGAGGTCCACGACGCGACGGGCAAGCCGGTGCTGGTGATGTCCTACTGGAACCCGGTGTCCCGCTACGGCGCCGAGCGGTTCGCGCGCGAGCTGGCCGCGGCCGGCGGCTCGGGCTGCGTGCTGCCGGACCTGCCGGTGGCGGAGTCCGCGGCCTGGCGGCGGCACGCGGCGGCGCACGAGCTGGCCACGGTGTTCGTGGTCGCGCCGAGCAGCACCGACGCCCAGCTGGCGGAAACCGCCGCGGCCGGCACCGGGTTCGTCTACGCGTCGGCGCTGATGGGCGTCACCGGCACGCGCGAGGCGGTGGACGAGGCCGCCGCCGTCCTCACGCGCCGGCTCCGCGCGGTCACCGCGCTGCCGGTGTGCGTCGGCATGGGGATCTCGGACGCCCGGCAGGCCGCCGAGGTGGCCGCGTTCGCCGACGGCGTGATCGTCGGTTCGGCCCTGGTCGAGACCCTGCTCGGCGCGCGCGACCAGGCCGCGTTCGAACGGCTCACGGCCCAGCTCGCGGCCGGGGTGCGCACCCCCACGGCTACGAGGCGATCAGTTCCGCGAAGCGCTCCGGGCTGACGTTCCCGCCGCTGAGGATCACGCCGACGCGCCCGGACGCGGCCACCTGGCCGCTGATCAGCGCGGCCAGGCCGGTCGCGCCGCTGGGCTCGAGGACGAGCTTGAGGCGTTCGAACGCGAACCGCATCGCCTCGCGCACGGCGTCGTCGGACACCAGCGCGATGTCGTCGACCAGGTTCCGGTTGATCGAGAAGGTCAGCTCGCCCGGGATCGACGCGGCCTGGCCGTCGGCGATGGTCCGCGGCACGGGGATCGCAACGCGTACGCCGGCGTCGAGGGACCGCTTGGTGTCGTCGCCCTCTTGGGGTTCGACGCCGACGACGCGGATGCCGGGCTGGACCGCCTTCGCCGCGGTCGAACTGCCCGCGATGAGGCCTCCGCCGCCGACCGGCACGGCCAGGGTGTCCAGCGGCCCGGCGTCTTCGAGCAGTTCCAGCGCCGCGGTGCCCTGGCCGGCGATGACGTGCGGGTGCTCGTACGGCGGGATCAGGGCCAGGCCCCGGTCGGCGGCCAGCGCCTCGCCGAGCGCGACCCGGTCGCCGGTGTAGCGGTCGTACGTGACGATCTCGGCGCCGTACCCCCTGGTCGCGTCCACTTTGGACTTCGGGGTGTCCTCGGGGACGAGGATGACCGCGCTGCTGCCGAGCTCGCGGGCGGCGAGCGCGACGGCCTGGGCGTGGTTGCCCGACGAGTACGCCGCGATCCCCTTGGCCAGTTGCTCCGGCGAGAGCCGGGAGGCGGCGTTGTACGCGCCGCGGAACTTGAAGGCGCCGATGCGCTGGAGGTTTTCGCACTTCAGCAGGACTTCGGCGCCGACGAGGTCGTCGAGCGTGCGGGAGCGCACCACCGGGGTCCGGTGGGCGACGCCGGCCAGCCGGGCGGCGGCGTCGCGGATGTCGGCGAGGGTCACGGGCGGGGTCATGCTTCTCCTGGGGCTCGGACGTCGGCGAGGTAGGTGTAGGCGGAGGCGCGGGAGATGCCGATACGGGCGGCGACCTGCGGCACCGCGCCCCGGATGGCGAACACGCCGCGCCGGTGCAGGCTGCGGAAGAGGTCGAGGCGTTCGTCGCGGCTCAGCGCGGCCCACGGCTTGTTCAGGCGCAGCTGGTGTTCGTCGACGATCGCGTCCACGACGGCCTCGACGTCGTCGCCGAAGGTCGTGGTCGGTGTCTCGGCGGCCGTGCCGACGTCGGCGAGCTCGCCGACGAGGGTCCGCAGCTGCCCCAGGGCCGTCACGTCGAGGTTCACGCAGAGGGCGCCGAACACCGAGCCGCCGCTGTCGCGCACCAGCATGGTCGAGGACTTGACGAGCTTCCCGGACGCGGTGCGGGTGACGTAGTTCAGCTGGTCCTCGGCGTCGTCCCCCCGCGCCAGCAGGCCCATGCCGATCTCGCTCATCGACCCGCCGACGCTGCGTTCGGTGACCGACCCGGCGATCGCCACCACCGACGTCTCGGGCCGGCGGAAGTCGTGGACGACGACTTCGCAGAAGGAGCCGAGGGTCGCCGCGATACCGTCGGCGACGGGAGCCAGCGCGGCGAGAATGGCGTCTCGCTCAGACATCGCGCACCCGGCCAAGGGCGTCACCACTGCTCACCAGACAGATTGTATAGCGCCTGGACGAAGAGTCCAGATGACGCGCGTCACCTCGCTTGCCGACTAGGTGACGAGTCCGGTGCACACCGTCTGCCGTCGGTACTCCGCCGGCGTCAAACCCGTCTCCTGTTTGAAAACATGCCCGAAGTGGGACGCACTGGAAAACCCCCACCGAGCCCCGATCGCCGCCGCCGGGACGTGCCTCAGCACGGGGTCGGCCAGGTCGGACCGGCACCGCTCGAGGCGCCGCTCGCGGATGTGGCGGGACACCGTGCTGCCCGTCCGCTCGAACAACGCGTGCAAGGCGCGCGGCGAGAGGAAGTGGGCGGCGGCGATCGGGCCGGGGCCGAGGGCCGCGTCGGTCAGGTGGGCGTCGATGTGGTCGAGGATCCGGTCGAGCAGCTCCTCGTGCGGGGGCCGGGCCGGGACGTGGTGGCCGAGCTCGGCGCGCAGCATCGTGCCGACCAGCGTCATCAGGGACCGGACGGCGGTGGGCCCGTGCACGCCGAGGGATTCGAGGTTGCGGTTGACGCTGAGCACCGCGCTCCACACCGTGTCGGTGAGGCCCGGCGCGCACGCGAACGGCCTCGCCGTGATCTCGGCCAGCGGGTCCTCCTGCCGGGGTGAGATCGCGGTCTTGGGAAAGCGGATGCAGGTGGAGCGGTAGCCGTCGCCGACGGTCAGCGCGGCCGGCTTGCCCGAGTCGTAGAGCGCGAACAGGCCCGGCTCGAGACGGGCGACGCGGCCGTCCTGCGCGATGCGGATCTCGCCGGCCAGCTGCAGGGTGAGCACGTAGAACCCGGCGTCGGCGGGCCGGATCGTCCGGTGGTCGCGGTAGGCGGCGTGCCGGCCGGAGGCCATGTCGACGAAGCTGACCCCGTGCAGGCGCCGGTCCCGGACCCGGCCGGTGAACTCCTCCGGCCGGTCGCAGTCGAATTCGAAGCTCAGCACGCTGCGCCGGACGGCGTCGGCCCAGGACGTGAACGCGATCGGGCGCGGTGCCACGCCGTCGAACTGCTCCGTCAGTGCGGTGAATGACGTCATCGTCGGCTCCACGGTCGGTCCGGCCCACGGTACCAACCGCGCGCTGGTTCGACAGGGTCGTGCGCGCTCGCGCCACCCGCGAAGGCGCGGTATTCCTAGAGTCGGGCCCGGCGGACATCTCAGTGTGGAGGAGCCACCATGACCTTTGTGCAAGGTTCGCACCACGTGACGCTTTCCGTGGCGGACGCGCAGGAAGACGTCGACTTCCACGTCAAGATCCTCGGGATGCGCTTCATCAAGCGCACGGTCCTGTTCGACGGCTCGCTGCCGATCTACCACCTGTACTACTCCAACGCCGCGGGCGACCCCTCGAGCGTCGTGACGACCTTTCCCTGGGCGCAGGCCGGGTTCTTCGGCAAGCGCGGCACGAACCAGGCGCGGGAGGTCCTGCTGTCGGTTCCCGGCCACTCGCTGGACTTCTGGCACGGCCGGCTGAGCGAGCACGGCGTCGAGGTCGCCGACGTCGAGCGGTTCGGCCGGCGCCGGCTCGCGTTCCGGCACCCGTCGGGCATCGAGTACTTCTTCGTCGGCAACGACGGCGACGAGCGCGTCGGCCACCCCGGCCACGGCGTACCGCAGGAGCACGCGATCCACGGCATCCACGGCGTGGGCGTGCACATGGCCACCCCCGACCGGATGGTCGAGTTCGCCGGCGAGTCCTTCTTCGCCCAGGACGGTCTCGCCGAGGAGGGCGACGTCCTCGGGCTGCGGATCGGCGACGCCAAGCACGGCAACCACCTCGAGATCACCGTCAACCGCACCGACGACCAGGGCACCTGGTCCTACGGCGCCGGGACCTACCACCACTTCGCGTGGAACGTGGCCACCCTGGAGAACCAGGACGCGGTGAAGTTCGAGATCGAAGGACGCGGCTACACCGACATCTCGGAGCTGAAGGACCGCAAGTACTTCAAGAGCGTCTACGTGCGCACCCCGAGCGGCGCGCTGTTCGAGCTCGCGGTGACCCACGCCGACGGCGGCTGGACCTGCGACGAGTCCCCGCACGAGCTCGGCAAGCGCTTCCAGCTGCCCGAGCAGTTCGAGCACCGCCGCGAGGAGATCCTGGGCCGGCTGGAACCGATCGACATCTGAGCCGGCCGCGATGGCCGCACCGCACGTCGCCCGGCGGGCACGAGATCCCCGGCCGGATCCGGGCCAAGTGGGGAGGGACCGCATGAACCAGCTGCACGTCAGCGCCGAGTTCGACGCGCTCATGGCGCGGCTCGACGCGATCACGCCCGTCATCGAGGCCACCGCCGAGGAGGGCGAGGCCCTCGGCCGCGTCCCCGACGAAGCCGCCGAGGCCCTGCACGGGACCGGCGTGTTCAGGGTCGGCATCCCCCGCGAGCTCGGCGGCTACGAGTTCTCCCCTCGCCAGGTCATCGCCACGATCGCCAAACTGTCCTATGCGGACGCTTCGGTGGGCTGGGCCGTCATGGCCCTGCAGATGGTCACCGGCACCACGGCCGCCTACCTGGGACCGGAGGCCGCCGCGGACCTCTACCCCGACGCCGGCGCCGGCGGGCACGCGCTCATCGCCGGGCAGGGCACCAAGCTCGGCACGGCCGTCCGGGTCGAGGGCGGCTACCGCATCAGCGGGCACTGGCACTTCGCGTCCGGGATTTCGATGGCGACCCACATCCACACCGCCGCGTTCTGCGCGGAGATGGGCGAGGCGCTGGTCTTCACGCTGCCCAAGGCCCAGGCGCGGCTGATCGACAACTGGGACGTCATGGGCCTGCGCGCGACCAGCAGCCACGACTACGTGTGCGAGGACCTGTTCGTGCCGGAGAGCCACGTGTACGGCATCGCCACCACGGAAACCCGGCACGGCGGCGCGCTCTACCGCATGGGACTGGCCAACCTGGCCGGGATCTGCCACACGGGCTGGGCCCTCGGCGTCGGCCGCCGGCTGCTCGACGAGCTGAAGGCGCTGGCGGCCGAGAAGACCGGCCGTCCGAACGCGACAGTGGACACCCAGCAGTTCTCCGCGGAGTACGCCCAGGCCGAAGCGAAACTGCGCGCGGCACGCGCGTGGGCGGCGGAGGTCTGGGCGGACTGCGAAGCCACCCTGGACCGCGGCGACCCGATGGACACCGAGCAGGAGACGCTGACCCGCCTGATGCTGAACAACGCCACGTGGTCGGTGCACGCGGTGGGCCAGACCGTCTACAAGTGGGCGGGGACGGCGGCCCTGCGGCACGGCACCCTGCAGCGGTTCTTCCGCGACCTGCACGCCGGCACCCAGCACGTCACCTCCGGCCCGCTCGTGCTGCAGAACTGCGGCAAGCTGCTCAGCGGCCTCGCGCCCGGTGCGCGCTGGGTGTTCCTCGACCTCGACGAGCACGCGGCCGTCCGGTGACTCCCGCGCTCGTCGAATGGGGCCTCCCGGCGGACGAGGCCGGGCTGGCGGTGCTCGCCGTGCACGGCCGCGGCCAGGACCCGGCGTTCATGCGGACGACCGCCGAGCGGCTGGGCCCGGTGCCGGTGCGGTTCTTCGCACCGCAAGCCCCGGGCACCACGTGGTACCCGCTCTCGTTCCTGGAACCGGTCGAACGCAACCAACCCGCCCTCGGCCGGTCGCTGCGGACCGTGGCAGCGTGCCTGGACCGGTTGGCCGAGGCCGGTTTCGGCCGCGAACGGGTGGTGCTGTGGGGGTTCTCGCAGGGCGCCTGCCTGCTGGCGCACCTGATGCTCACGGCGCCGCGCCCGGTCGCCGGGCTGGTGCTGTTCACCGGGGGCTACGCGGGCACGGCAGCCCCACCCGTGCCGGACACCCCGGTCCTGCACGGAGTTCCGGCCGTCCTGCGAAGCATCTCTGACGACCCGTGGGTGCCCCGGCACCGGGTCGAGGAGACCGCCGTACTGCTGCGCCGGGCCGGGGCGAAGGTGGATCTGCGCATCGCCCCGGGCACCGAACACGTCATCACCGACGAGGCCTGCGCGGCGGCGGCCGCCCTCCTCACCGCGGTGGCGTCGGGCCGGGATCCGAGCCCACCAGGTGCCCGGGGGCGTACCGCAGGTAGCGCCCGGTCCCGGCGGCCGCGTTGAGCCGTTCGGGTTCGGCGACGTCGCCCCAGCGGCCGGTCGAGATACGGGCCTCGAGGGCGTGCAGCGCGGCGATCGTCTCCGAGGCCTGGAAGGCGCAGTGCCCGGTGCCCTCGACGAACGCCTGCCGCAGCAGGTGCCCGTCGCCCACGCGCCGCGCGTACCAGTTTTCCTGCTCCACGGGCACGAGCTGGTCGGCGATGGTGTGGACGTTCAGCTCGGGCGCCCGCAGGCGCCCGGTCGGCACGGACGTCCGGGCGAGCGTGGCCACCGCACCCGGATCGGCCGTGATGTCCGCGTCCCGGGTCAGCTTCGCCAGGTCGGCGTCGAGGTTCAGCCCCGCGTGCCGGTAGAGGTCCCGGACCTGCGGGAGGTGACTGCTGCGGGCGAGCAGGGCCCGGTAGTCGGTGCCGCGGGTGGCCGCGCTGTTCCCGCCCGCGGCCAGCTCGACCTGGTGCCGGCCCGTCATGACGAAGCCGAGCACGAACCCCGTGAGCGTCTGTTCCTGTTGTGCCTCCTGGGTTTCGTAGTCCCGGGGTGCCGGTGGTGCGGCGCCGGTGTACCAGGTGGACACGTTCATCAGCGCGGCGGCGAGAGCGATCCGCGCCCGGCCGGCGGGCGTGGCCTGGGCGTCGCTCGTCACCTTCGCCAAGGTCGCGGCCGCCGCGGCGGCTTCGTCCTGGCTGCCGTAGCGGACCAGCTTGACCGGCTGCCCGGGCGCGAGCAGGTGCGAGAGCGCGTATTCGCCGTGGAGCTGGTAGTCGTCGAGGTTCAGCGCACCCGCGACCAGCCCGCAGGTCGTGAGCGCGCCGTCGATGCGGTCGTGGCGGTCCTCGGCCTCCCGCGCGCTCACGAGCCCGCCCATCGACGTCCCCCACGCGATGGTGCGTTTCGCCGTTCCGATCCGGGCCTCGAGTTCGCCCAGCGCCGCGAACTGGTCCCCGGCCGCGGACTCCAGCGCCCACCAGGACGGCCCCGAGTAGGACGAGCCGACGAGCGCGTAGCCCTCGGAGAGGAGGGCCGCCGCCGTGGCCCCGTCCGGCGCGTCCTGCGCGACGAGCGGGCCGAAACCGTGGCTGTAGAGGATGATCGTGCCGTTCCACGCCGCCGGGACGTCCGCGACCCAGGTCGCGCCGTCGGGCAGCTGTCCGCTGTGGTGTCCCGCGTCGGCGGCTTCCGCGGGAGAGGCGAGGCCCGCCGCCAAGAGCGTCGCGACCGCCACCGGGATCAGGCGCTTCACCGGTCCGCTCCCACGGCCCGGGTCACGGACGGATCCGCCAGGTCGACCTGGTTGCTCTCGCGCAGGGCGAGCACGCACAGCACGGTGACGAGGCAGCAGGCCGCGATCACCGCGGAGATCACGCCCGTGCCGGCGCCGGCGATCGCCGCGAACACGACGGGAGCGACCCCCGCGCCCAGCCCGGCGATCTGGTAGCCGAGCGACGCGCCCGTGTAGCGCGTGCGGGTGCCGAACAACTCGGTGCACAGCGCGGCCAGTGGCCCGTACATCGCCGGGTGGGCGACCGACTGGCCCAGCACTACCGCGAGCGTCAGCAGCACGGGCGAGCCGCTGTCGATCATGGGGAACAGCAGGAACGCGACCACGCCGGTGGCGATCGCCCCGGCGATGACGACGGGCCTGCGCCCGACGCGGTCGGACAGCGCCGAGTAGCCGATGATGCCGATCACCGCGCCGACCGAGGACACCGTGATCGCGTTGAGCACGGTCTGGCGCGAGAAGCCCGCGTGCACGGCGTAGGAAAGGACGTACGTCGTGAGGGTGCCCTGCGCGACGAAGGCCCCGAAGCCGACGCCGATCGCCAGCAGCAGGTTCTTGGGGTGGCGGCGCAGGACCTCCAGCAACGGCGTGCCGGAGCGCTCGCGGGAGGCCGCGAACACCGGCGTCTCGTCGACCTTCAGCCGGATGAACAGGCCGATCGCCAGGAGCACGACGCTGAGCAGGAACGGCACCCGCCAGCCCCACGCGAGGAACTGCGCGTCGGTGGTCACCGCGCCCATCAGTGTCAGCAGCAGCGTGGAGACCACCATCCCGCTGGGCGCCCCGGCGTTGGTGAAGCTCGCCCACAGCCCGCGACGGCTGGTCGCGTGCTCGGCCGACATCAGCACCGCGCCGCCCCACTCGCCGCCGACGGCGACGCCCTGCAGCACGCGCAGCACGACGAGCAGGACCGGGGCCCAGACGCCGATCTGCGCGTAAGTGGGCAGAACGCCGATCAGCGTGCTCGCGATGCCCATCATCGACATCGTGATCACGAGCATCCGCTTGCGGCCCAGCAGGTCACCGAAGTGCCCGAAGACGATCCCGCCGATCGGGCGGGCCAGGTAGCCGGTGGTGAACGTGCCCAGACTGGCGACCGTGCCGGCCACCGGGTCCAGGTTCGAGAAGAAGACCTTGTTGAACACCACCGCCGAGGCGGTGGCGTAGAGCAGGAAGTCGTAGTACTCGATCACGCTGCCGAAGTAGCTGGACAGCACCGCGCGGCGCAGCTGCGCCCGCGGTCGGAGGTTGTCTGCCATCGCGCCCCTGCCTCGTCGCCGACTGCGCGTGACCCGCGCCACGCCGCGACGAACGTTAAGCACCTTGATGACTGCCGTCAACAGTCTGCCCAACATGGATCAGGCTTATGCTCGCGGAGTGACCGATCTGGCCGTGCCGGCCGCCGCCGAAGGCATCAGCGCCGATACCCCGCGCCCCCAGACGCTGCTGCTCACGTTCCTCGGCGGCCACATCCTCGACCGCGGGATCCACGTCGCGACCGCCAGCGTGCTCGACGTGCTCGAGCGCGTCGGGGTCTCCGAGCACGCCACCCGTTCGACGCTGAGCCGCATGGCCCGCCGCGACCTGCTGCACCGGGTGCGCCGCGGCCGCCACGTCTACGTCGGCCTCACCGACCGGTCACGGGCGATCCTGCACGACGGCGAGCGGCGCATCTGGCGAGCCGGAGCGGTCGAGCGGCACTGGGACGGCACGTGGACACTGCTCGGGTTTTCGATGCCGGAGTCGTGGCAGCGCCAGCGCCACGCCCTGCGCTCCCGGTTGCTGTGGGCGGGTTTCGGCAGCCTGCAGGGCGGGCTGTGGATCGCCCCGGGCCAGGTCGACACGGTCCCCCTGCTCGACGGCCTCGGCGCCGACGGGCACGTCCGGGTCTTCCAGGCCCGCGCGCTCCCGCCCACCGAAGTCGCCGGGATCGTCCGGGAAGCCTGGGACATCGACCAGCTGGCCGGGCACTACCGCGCGTTCCTGGCCCGCTGGCAGGACCCCGAAAGCCAGGCGCCGGACAGCCTCGCCCGCGACCTGCTCCTCGAGTCCGACTGGCTGCGGACCATCCGCACCGACCCCCGCCTCCCCCGCGAGCACCTGCCCGCCGCCTGGCCCGCCGAACCGGCGCAGGAGCTGTTCTACGCCCTCAGCACGGAACTGAAGCCGGCCGCCCGGGCGATCGCCGCGGACATCCTCGACACGATCACCGACAAGCAGGCCGAAGAAGCGCACTGAACCGGTCCCCGGTGATCGGGCAAGGCCGGTTCCTCTTCCTACCCTCACGCACGACGGGATCTTGCCGCCGGGCTCGACGGTGCGTTATTCACAACCTGGAATTCTCCGAGTCGCAGAGGAGCTGCTCGTGAAGAAGGTGCTCGCCGTCGTGGCCGTGGTCCTGCTCGCTCTCGGAGGTCTGGCCGCGCCCGCCGCCGGCGCCGGCGCCGGGGGCAAGAAAGGCGTCAGCGTCAATCCCTATCCCGAGGCCGGGACCGCACTCGGCGATGTCGGGGCCCGGTGGTTCTACGACTGGGCGGCCGATCCGCAGGGCATCGCCCCCGCCAACGGGGCGGAGTTCGTGCCCATGATCTGGGGCCAGGGTTCCGTCAACCAGGACCAGCTCGGCCGCGCGAAAGCGTCGGGCAGCACCCTGCTCGGCTTCAACGAACCCGACATGGCCGGCCAGGCGAACATGTCCGTCGAGACCGCGCTCGCTCTGTGGCCCCAGTTGCAGGACACCGGGATGCGGCTCGGCGCCCCGGCCGTCGCCTATGGCGCGGACGTCGCCGGCGGGTGGCTCGACCGGTTCCTGAGCGGTGCCGCCGCGCGCGGCTACCGGGTCGACTTCATCCCGCTGCACTGGTACGGCGGGGACTTCTCGAGCGCGGCCACCGGGCAGCTGCAGTCCTACCTGCAGAAGGTGCACGACCGCTACCACCTCCCGATCTGGCTGACCGAATACGCGCTCACCGACTTCTCCGGCTCGACACCGCGTTACCCGACTTCGGCCCAGCAGACCGACTTCGTCACGAAGTCCACCGCGATGCTCGAAGGACTTTCGTTCGTCGAGCGGTACGCCTGGTTCTCGCTGTCGACGTCGACGGCACCGACCGGGCTCTACACCGGTGCGACGCCGAACGCGAGCGGCGTCGCCTACCGCGCAGCGGCTCTCACGGCCAAGGCCGCGGCCGACCACACCGTCACCTTCGTGAACCGGTCCGGGCAGAAGCTGTGGCTCGGTAGTTCGGTGAACGCCGACGGCTCGGCCGACTTCACCAGCCTCCCAGCCCTCGAAGACGGGCAGTCCGCGACGGTCACGATCCCCGAGTCGGCCGATCCCGGCCACTGGCGCGGGAAGTTCTTCGGCAGGCAGGGCTGCACCGGGACGTCCGGCCAGGACTTCCACTGCGCCGTCGGCGACTGCGGCGCCTTCGCCGACCACTGCACCACCGGCGAACAGCCCGCCAGCCTCGCCGAGTTCAACTTCGACACCGGCGACAGCCTGGCCCCCTGGTACGACGTCAGCTACGTCAACGCCTTCTCGGTGCCGATCACCATCGAACCCGTCGACGCGAGCGTCCCGCCGGGCTCGACGTCGTGCGGCACCGCCGGCTGCCCCGAGGACCTGCTGCCCGCCTGCCCCGCCGCCTATGTCGTCCACGGCCCGGACGGCGCGCCGGTCAGCTGCGTCAACCCCGACCGCGACGCGCCGACCGACTACAGCGACACGATCAAGTCCCACTGCCCCAAGGCCTACGCGTGGTCCAAACAGGACACCGAGCCCGGCAACCAGACGATGTACCAGTGCGGCTCCTGCCGCGGCTTCACCGTCACGTTCCACTAGCCCGGCAGCAGCAGCTCGTCGGGGTCCAGCCCCCGGTCGATGCCGTGCGGGGTGACGGTCTGGCCCGGCTCGAGAGCCAGCTTCCGCCGGTCGAGGGTCACGTCGACGACGTCCGGCTCGAACGACACGAACCCGGACACCCGCCCGACCTCGGGCCACGCTTCGGGGTACGACCAGGCGGCGCGCTTGCCCGCGCCGACGTCGAAGTAGCCGGCAAGTCCCTTGTACGGGCAGAAAGTCTCGCCCTCCACCGGCGCCAGCGCCGTCATGTCGATGTCTTCGCGCGGCACGTACCAGCGGGGCGCGAAGCCGGACTCGTAGAGCACGACCGGCCGCCGGGTCTCGGCGACGACGCGGTCACCCTCGCGCACCACGAGGTGACGTGAGGTCTGCCGGATGTCGATGCGGTGGTACGGGTCGGCGGCGTGCCCGACGATCCGCTCGTCCTCCTCGTAGAACGCGTCCATCGCCCGCCAGGCGAAGGCGACGCGGTCGCGCAGGACGTCCGCGTGGCCGGGGAGGCCGGGGTAGCGCCAGGCCGCGCGCGGCGCCTGCCGGCCCCCCGCCCGGACGGTGAACCATTCGGCGGGCCCCAGGTCGCGGTGGGTCGTCGTGCGGCCCTCGGCGTCGAGCACGCCTTCGCGGACGTCGGCGAGCGGGAAGTACGCCACCGGGTAGCGCCCGGGCTCGTGCAGGAGGACGACGTCCTCGCTGTCGGCCACCCACTCGCCGCCGAACCGCACGCGCATCCGCCGTCGCAGCGGCTCGGCGAACAGGAGCCGCTCGGGCAGCGGCTGCTCGGCCAGGAAGTGCCCCACCGCCCGCGTGGCCAGGGGTCCTTGCTGCCAGGCCAGTCCCATGACACTCTCCTAACCCTTATGACTTTGTTTGATGGTTAGACATGGAAGCACCCGTGCTATAACCTGTCAAGGACGAGTTGGGAGGTTAGGTTCACGATGACCGACGAGACACTGCTGCTGGACCTGCTGAACACGACGCCGGTGCGCGACGGCACCCCGGAGGACGACCTGGCCGACGAGCGGTCCGGCCGCGCGTGGCTGGCCGCCCACGGCCAGCCGGCCACCGAGGACGAGCACCGCGCACTGCTCGAGGCGCGGGCCGTGCTGCAGGGGATCGTGCGGGGCGACGACGTGCCCGCGTCGGCCGCCCGGTTCGTCGACGCCGTGAGCTACCGGGCGTCCTTCGGCGAAGACGGCGTCGAGTGGGTCCTCGACGTCCCGCCGGGCCGCTCCGCCGCCGCGCGGGCCGTGCTCGCCTGGGACGCGCTCGCCAAGTCGAGCCCCGGCCGGCTGCGCCCGTGCGCCAACCCGGAGTGCCGGCTGTTCCTCATCGACCACAGCAAGCCGAACAGCGCCCGCTGGTGCTCGATGGCGGTCTGCGGCAACCGCATGAAGGCCCGGCGGCACTACCAGCGTTCTCGCACCACGGCGGAGTGAAGGGGACGACCATGGCGCGCTTGGTGTCGCTCAACGTCGGACTGCCGAAGGACGTGGCCTGGCAGGGCCGGACCGTCCACACCGGAATCTTCAAGTACCCCGTCGACGGCAGGCGGCTGGTCCGCCGGCTCAACGTCGACGGCGACGGCCAGGGCGACCTGGGCGGGCACGGCGGCGAGAACCGCGCGGTGCTCGTCTACCAGCGCCGGTCCTACGAGTACTGGCGGGACTTCCTCGGCCGCGACGACCTCGAGAACGGCCAGTTCGGCGAGAACTTCACCGTCGACGGCCTGCCCGACGACGAGGTGCACATCGGCGACCGGTACCGCATCGGCGACGCCGAATTCGAGGTCACCCAGCCGCGCGTCACGTGCTTCCGCGTCGGGATGCGCCTGGGCGAGCCGCGGATGCCGTCCCTGCTCGTCGCGCACCACCGGCCGGGCTTCTACCTGCGCGTCATCACCGAAGGCCACGTCCGGGCGGGCGACGAGATCGTCCGCACCCGCCGCGGCCGGCACGAAATGAGCGTCGCGGACATCGACGCGCTCCTCTACCTGCCGGACCGCGACCAGGCCGCGCTCCGCAAGGCCGTCGACATCCCCGCGCTCAGCCCCGGCTGGCAGTCGTCGTTCCGCGACCTCCTCGCCTCGCGGCCCGCCGCCGCACCGACCGGGTGGCGCGGCTTCCGGCCGCTGCGCGTGGTCCGGACGGTGCCCGAAAGCCCGGCCGTGACGTCGATCCACCTGGCCGCCGACGACGGCGCGCCACTCCCCCGGCCCGAGCCCGGGCAGTACCTGACCCTGCGCGTCCCCGGCGCCGGTGACCCCGCTCCTGTCCGGAGCTATTCGCTGTCGGCGGCGCCGTCCGAGCACGAGTACCGCATCAGCGTCAAGCGACGGTGTCGTCAGCAGCTACCTCGCCACGCGGCTGACCGCGGGCGCGGTCGTCGACGTCGCGGCCCCGCGCGGCGACTTCGTCCTGGCCGACGGCGACCGCCCGGTGGTGCTGCTGTCCGCGGGCATCGGCATCACGCCGGTGCTGGCGATGCTGCACGCGCTCGCCGCGAGCCGGTCACGGCGGGACGTCCGGTGGGTGCACACCGTCCGCAACGCCGAGGAGCAAGCGTTTGCGGCCGAGGCGCACGAGCTGGTGGCCGGCCTGCCGCACGGCCGCGAACACGTCGGCTACACCGCCGAAACCGGCCGCCTGACGCTCGCCACGTTGTCCACTTTGGACCTTCCGGCCGACGGGGACGCGTACCTCTGCGGCCCGGACGCGTTCCTGACCGCGATGCGCGAAGCCCTGGTTGCCCTGGGCTTCGACCCGGCGCGCGTCCACAGTGAACTGTTCGGCGGGGTGTCCGCGATCAACCCCGGGCTCACCGGCGTCGTCCGCAAGAAACCGCACGCCCCGGACGGCGCGGAGGGGACGGGACCGGCGGTCACGTTCGCCCGCAGCGGCCTCACCGTGCCGTGGAGCGAGCGCTACCCCACCCTCCTGGAGTTCGCCGAGGCGTGCGACGTGCCGACGCGCTGGTCGTGCCGGACCGGCGTCTGCCACACGTGCGTGACCCCGGTGCTTTCGGGCCGGGTGGAGTACGCCCCCGACCCGCTCGAGCCCCCGGCGGCGGGCGAGGCACTGGTGTGCTGCGCCCGCCCCGGAGAGGACGTCGTCCTGGACCTCTGACTCAGCCGAGATCCAGCCGCATCAGCCACCGCACCCGCCGATCGGCGCGCGCACCGGTCGGCCGGATCCGCGCGAACCCGGCGGCTTCGAACAACGTCGTCGTCCCGACGTGCGCCGCGCTGGAGCTGATCCGCTCGCCCTCGGTGTCGACCGGGAAGCCCTCCACGGCGGGCGCGCCGCACGACCGCGCGTACTCGACGGCCCCGGCCAGCAAGGCCGCCGACACCCCGCGGCGGCGGTGCGACGCCTTCACCACGAAGCACACCACGCTCCACACGGGCAGGTCGTCGAGCGGCGGCATCGTGCGCGAGCGCTTCAGTCGCTCCATCCGCGACCGCGGCGACACCCCGCACCAGCCGACCGGCGTGTCCCCGTCGTAGGCCAGCACGCCCGGCGCCGGCTGCTCCGCACAGAGCCCCCGAACCCGGTCGGCCCGCGCTTCGCCGCGCAACGCGCTGTATTCGGCCGAGGTGATCCGGTAGGCGAGGCACCAGCACGCGCGCTCGTTCCCGCTGGGGTTGAGCAGCGCGGCGACGTCTTCGAAGCGCGAAGCAGGGCGGACCGAGACCATGGGCTCACTCTAGGGCGCCCACCCAGGCGATTTGTCGACCCAGGTCAAACCCGGCCCGCGACCCGTCGAAGAGAACGCGAGACCCGGCCGATTTCCCTGCTCCCTGCTGGGCCTCGCGACCATCACGTGCCTCGCCGGGACCTTCGCGCTGCTGCTCTACTTCGTCCCGGCCAACTCGGCGATGCTCGCTCCCGGGTTCCCGGCCGCCGAGGTCGCCACGGCACTCACGACCTGGAACGCGGTGAACCGGGTGCGGACCGGGCTCGCCGTCGCGGGCGCCGGATTCGCCGTCGTCGCCCGACTCCGGTCGGATGTCCCCGGCGATCACCCGGCCTACCCTGGAACCGGCTGACCGGGACCGGACCGGGCGGAGGGGTCGTGGAGCTGGAACTGCGCCACCTGCGCGCGCTCGTGGCCGTCGCGGACACGCGCAGCCTGACGCGCGCGGCCCGCGTGCTGCACGTTTCGCAGCCCGCGTTGTCCGGGCTCCTGCGCCGCGTCGAGCGCACCGTCGGCGGGACACTGTTCGTCCGCTCCCCCACCGGGTGCGAGCCCACGCGGCTCGGCGCGGACGTCGTCGCCGAGGCGCGGACCGTGCTGGCCGGTGTGTCCGCGCTGACCGAGCGCATCGCCGAACGGCGCGAGCCCACCGGGCCGCTGCGCGTCGGCGGGTACTGCGGCTTCCTGCACCTCGCGCTGTCGCGGTGGCTGCGCGACCGGCCGTGGAGCCACGGCGTGAGCGTGCACGAAGACCAGGACGAGACCGCCACCCTCGCCCGGCTCGCCACGGGCGAGCTCGACCTGGCGCTGGTCTACCTCCCGCCGTTGCCGGGCCCCGTGGTCCCGGACGGCATCGCGAGCCTCGTGGTGCACCCGCGGGAGCCGGTGTTCGTGATCCTGGCCCCCGACCACCCGCTGGCGTCGGGGAAATCGGTCCCGTTCGCCGGCCTCGGCGAGCACCCGTGGGCCGACGACCCGCCGGGCACCACGCGCTGGTCGGCCTACCTGCAGCGGGTTTGCCGCCGCCACGGCGTCGCGCTCGACCAGCCGCACCGGCCGCAGTGCCTGGCGACGCTGCTGGACCTGGTGCGCGCGGGGATGGCGGTCGCGCCGGCCCTGGCCACCCGCGAGGACCGGCCCGCGAGCATCGCCGTGCGCGCGCTCGAAGGCGCGCCCCTCTGGCAGGAGCTGCGGCTCTGCTACCGGCCCGGCACGCCGGTGGCGGCGCACGCCGAGGAAATCCACGCCGCCGTCGTCGCCAGTTACGCGAGCCGGGAGGGCTGCAGTGCCGCGTTCGACGACTGGTGGCGCGAACGCGGCCGCGAGCTGCTCACACGGTGACCCGCCAGTGCGAGTTCGGCGACGGGACCTCGAACCGCAGCGTCGGGCAGTCGTAGTCGGCGGGCCGCGGGTTCGCGGTCGGGCGCAACGGCGAGTTCGTCGGCGAGGCGTCGACCCAGTGCCCGGCGACGCGCAGCTTCAACGAGCTGGACTCGAACACCGCGCCACGCGCGTCGGAGCAGTAGTAGGCGTTGCCCGTCGCGGGGTTGCGCGTCGAGTACAGCTCGAAGATGTCCCAGCCTTCGTTCAGCGAGCTCTGGTCGCTGCCGCTCTGCGTGAACAGCGTGTCCCACGCGCCGGTCTTGACGTTGTACAGCGAAGCCGTCCAGCTGGTGCCGGTCGTCTTGACCTCCTGCACGGTGTAGGCCGGGTGCCCGCCGACCGTGCTGGTGTAGGTGGCCAGGAAAGCGCTGTCGATCGGCACGACCTTGGCCGGTGACACCGAACGGCACCAGTCCCAGGCCCAGACCTGCGCCGCCTCGCCCAGCCCGTAGGCGGTCACGACCTCGACGCACGAATGACCGGTGGGCTTCATCGTGGGCGCGTAGACGACGTCGTCGCGGTTGGAGAGCCGCAGGTTCGGCGTGACGCTCTGGGTGACGACCAGCCCGTCCGCGCTCGTGGCGAGCTGGGGTTCCGGTCCCCAGAACGTGTGCCGCTGCGCCGCCGCCTTCGCTTGGCGCTGCTGGAGGAACCGGTCGGCCATCGGCCCGGCGGCCGCCTTCGCGGCGGCGCCGGTCAGGCCGGGCACGGTGCCCGTCGCGGACGCCGGCGCGGCGACCGCGATCGTCGTCACGAAGGCGCAACAGAGAACGGCAAGCAGTTTCCGCATCGGCGCATCTCCTCGTCCTGAGCGGACGGGAGCCGCCCGCGGGACCCGGATGCTAGGCCGAGCTTTCCGTTGCGCGGCACCGACTTTCGGCGGGGCTGGACCGGTCTGGGCCGGTCGCCGCGGGTATGCGATCCGCCGCGCGGCGGTGTTATGCCGCCGTTGCGGCTAGCGGTCGGTGCCGCCGCACCCGGCGTCCGCCGGTCCCAGCCGCCTGACCGGGACGATGCGCGTCAACGCCACCGGCACCGGCGGGCCGGATCCGCTCAGCACCGTGGTATAGACCGTTATACGCGTGAGCTGAACGAGGGGCACCGTCGCGCAGCGGGGCGCCGTCGCCGCGACGAGCGCGACGGGGTCGTGGTCAGTTCAATGGCGCTGCCCCGCAGGGCAGCCGGCGCCTCCGATGCAGTGGGCGTAGAGCAGTCCGGTGACCCCCACCACGGCCAGTCGCACCGGAACCTTCGTCGAGCCGGACTTCTTCCTCGGAATGTGAACCGCCCCCTCGCCCATTCACATCAGTTGGTGAACTCGGCCGCGATCGTAAACTGAGGTGACCGAATCGGTCAACTGACGTGAACCGGCGGCCACGGACCGGCCTCATCGCAGCTAGACTCCGGTCATGCCGGAGGAGATCGCCGCGGGGACGCTCTCCGCGAAGCTGAACCACCTGTTCGGCGTCGTGCGGCCCGCCGACGGCGACGAGTACACCTTCGACGAGGTCGCCGAGTCGATCCGCGCCCAGGGCGGGCCGACCATCTCCGCGACCTACCTCTGGCAGCTGCGCAAAGGCCTCCGCGACAACCCGACGAAGCGGCATCTGGAAGCACTCGCGGGCTTCTTCGGCGTCCCGCCGGCGTACTTCTTCGACGACGCCGAAGCCGAGCGCATCGACGCCGAGCTCACGCTGCTCAGCGCGTTGCGCGACGCGCCGGTCCGCCAGATCGCCCTTCGCGCGCGCGGATTGTCGGCGAAGAGCCTGGAAGCGATCAGCGACATGGTCGACCGCGTCCGCGAGCTCGAAGGTCTCCCCGAACCGGCGGGTGAAGCGGACCGATGAGCTTCCGCGGGCGACGGCAGCTGCGGCACCGCTTCGCCGCGGCTCTGCGCGACCTGCACCTGCCGGCCACGTTCGACGTCCCGGCGCTGTGCGCGGCCCTGGGCGAGCGCCGCGGCCGCCCGATCCGCCTGCTGCCGCTGCCGGGGCTGTCGGAGGTGTGCGGGCTGTGGATCGCCACGGACACCACGGACCTGATCGCGTACGAGCAGCACACGAGCGCGCCCCACCAGGACCACATCGTGCTGCACGAGATCGGCCACCTGCTGTGCGACCACTACCCGGTATCGCTCACGCCGGCGGAGCAGATGCGCCTGCTGCTGCCGAGCCTGTCCCCGGAAATGGTCCGCCGCGTACTGGGCCGCGCGGGGTACTCGAGCGTGGAGGAGCGCGAGGCGGAGTTCTTCGCATCGCTGTTGGGCCAGCGAGCAGGCCTGACCCCGAAAGGCGACTCGGTCACGGACCGCCTGCGATCAGCCCTGGGCGACGGCGGCGACCATGGGTGACCTGATCCGCCGCTACGGCCCGGCCGTCCTGGCGTGGGCCCTCCTCATCGCCCTCCGCCCCGGCCCGGCCCCCGGTCGTCGGCTCGTGCGGTGCTGCGTCCTCGGCCTCGCCGTCTCGCAAACCGCGCTGACCCCGGCCGTCCGCGGCTTCACCCGGGCGGCCGGTGCGACCAACGTCGAACTCCTCGTCGCCCACCTCGCCATGGTCGTCGCGGTCTGGGCCGGTACTCAGGTCCTGCTTCGCCTGCACGGAAGCGAAAAGCGAGCCCGACGGCACACGGCGTGGACCGTCGCGGCGGCCGCCACGATGACCGTACTGTTCGTCCTGGCGCCCGACATGATGCCGCAGTCTCCGCTGGTCATGGAGTACTGCATCGCCTACGCCGTCGCACTGCTGCCCGAGTTCGCCGTGATCGGGCAGCTGTGCCTGCAGGACGCCCGCAAGGCCCCGGACCGCATCCTGCGCGCCGGGCTCGGCCTGGTCGTCGCCGGAGTCGTCGCCGCGGCCGCCTACATGGTGTGCCGGACCGTCGTCGCGATGACCGCCCGGCTGCCGTTCGGCTTCGACTCCGGCCGGGGTTTCCTGCTGAGCAAGGCGTTGCCGACGAGCGCGCACCTGCTCGTGCTCGTCGGCGTCGGCGTGCCCGCCGCGGCCGGGTGGCTGCGGCGCTACCGGCAGTACCGCCGCCTCGGCCCGCTCTGGCTCGCCCTCTACCGCGCCGAGCCCGGAATCGCGCTGGAACCGCCGCGCACCACCGTGTTGCCCACCCGGCTGCAGCTCTACCGGCGCGTCATCGAGATCCGCGACGGCCTGCTCGCCATCCGCCCCTACCGCAGCGGGTCCGGCTCCGGCGAGGCGCAGGAGGCCGCCGAGATCGCCGCCGCACTGCACGCCAAAGCGCAAGGGCAGCAACCGCTTTCGCCTGACACGACCGTCCACGGTGGACAGGACCTCGGCAGCGACACCGAGTACCTCTGCCGCGTCGCCGACGCCTACCGCGAACTCACCAGGACCGCGCCGGCCCTGCGCTGAGCCCGCTCGGCCTCGGTCCAGGCACGCTGTCGAGCCGGAGCCGTGGGCAGGCGCCTCAGGGACGGGGAAAGACGGTGCCGTCGAACAGCTTCCGGGCGGTGCGGATCACGGTCGACCGGCGGACGCGGGCCCCGTCGAACTCGATCGCCACGGCGAGCTTGCCGCTCGGGTGCTCGATCTGGACGGGCCCGCCGCCGGCTTCGAGCAGCTCGTGCCCGACGGCGCCGTCGAGCAGCAAGGCCGTGACGACGCTGACGCCGCCGAGGACGCCGATCGACGGGTGCGGCTTGACGGGGATGAACGTCCGGGTGCAGATCGCGCCGCCGTCGCCAGGCGCCGCGACGAGAGTGGTCTTCGGGATCGACGAGCCGCGCACGTCGCCGAGGCCCATCAGCTTCCCGGCCTCGACGCGCAGCGCGTCGATCCGCTCGGCGAGCGCGGAACCGGCCAGCTCTTCGACCGGCTCGTACCCGGTGATGCCGAGGTCTTCCGCGCGCGCCACGACCACCGGCATGCCGTTGTCCACACAGGACACGGCGATCCCGCCGACGTCGTCGCGGACGTTGCCGGTGGGCAGCAGGCTGCCGCACACGGACCCTTCGGTTTCGGTGAAGTCGAGCTCGACGGGGGCGGCGGTGCCGGGCACGCCCGAGATGGCCGTGTCCCCGCTGTAGTCGACCTCGCCGCCGGGCGTGGCGAAGGTCGAGACGGCGACGGTGCCGGTGTTGAGCAGCCGAACGCGCACGGTGGTGCGCTCCGGCCCGGCGGGCACGAGCCCGCGTTCGACGGCGAACTGCCCGACGCCGGCCAGGAGGTTGCCGCAGGTCTGACGGTCGGAGACGGTCGCCTCCTCGACGCCGAGCTGCAGGAAGAGGTAGTCGACGTCGTGGCCGGGATCGTCCGCTTTGGACACGACGGCGACCTTGCTGGTGACGGGCTGCGCCCCGCCGAGGCCGTCGAGCTGGCGCGGGTCCGGGGTGCCCATGATCCGCATCAGCAGATCGTCGCGCGCGGCCGGGTCTCCGGGGAGGTCGCCGGCGAGGAAGTAGGCGCCCTTCGACGTCCCCCCGCGCATGAGCATGCAGCGCACGCCGGTCATGCCTGCTCCTTTTCGTACTCTTCGGCGGTCAGGTACCGGACGCCGAGCGCTTCGAGCTTTTCGCGGAGCCCGTACCGATCCAGGCCGAGCTGACCCTGCGCGAACGCTTCCCTTGCGGCGGCTTCCTTTTCGAGCCGGGCCTTCGAGGCCTCGAGTCCGATTCGGACATCTTCACGGCGCACCCGCATGACGCCGTCGTCGTCGGCGAGAACGGCGTCGCCGGGCCGGATCAGCTGCCCCCCGATGACGACGGGCACGTTGACGGCGCCGGCGGTCGCCTTGACGGTGCCCTGCGCACTGACGGCGGCGGACCACACGGGAAAACCGAGGGCCCGCAGGTCGGCGACGTCCCGGACGCCGGTGTCGATGACGAGCCCCCGGACACCGCGGTACTTCAGGGCGGTGGCGAAGAGCTCGCCGAAAAGCCCGTCCCGGCAGGGCGAAGTGGTGGTGACGACGAGGACATCGCCTTCCCGGCACTGCTCGACGGCCGCGTGGATCATGAGGTTGTCCCCGGGCCAGCAGAGCACGGTGACGGCGGTGCCGCCGATCCGCGCCCCGTCCTGGATCGGCCGCAGGTCCGGCCCGAGCAGCCCGGAGCGCCCGAGAGCTTCGTGAACGGTGGCAACGCCGTAGTCGGCCAGCCGAGTCACCTGCTCGAGCTCGGCACGCGGCGGATCAGTGACGATGACGGGCTTCATACCGGATACGGTACGGTTCGGTCGACGAAATTGTCAACAATTTTGGTGCGCAAGCTTGCGGTCAAGTGGGCGCGAGGAGGCGAACGTTCCGCAGTGTCAGCCACGCCACCCCAGTCAGGCGCGAACCCTCCGCAGCATCGGCCACGCCACCCAGCCAGCCGCGAACTCCCCGCAGCATCGGCCAGGCCAGCCAGCCAGCCACGCGCGATTCCTCCACGGCACGAGCCACGCCACCCCAGTCAGGCGCGAACTCCCCGCAGCATCGGCCACGCCACCCAGCCAGCCACGCGCGGCTCCTCCGCGGCACGAGCCAGGCCGCCCAGCGAGGCGCGGCCCCTCGGCGGCGTCAGCCATTCCACTCCGCGTCAAGGGCGCAGGTGCGAGACCTCCGCAGCGTCGGCCGCCTTGAGGGCTTCGATCACGCTCGCCAAGTGCACCCGCGCGGCCTCGGCGGCTCGATCGGGGTCGTTCGCGCAGATCGCGTCGATGATCGCCAGATGCTCCGGGAGCGAGACCTGCGGGCGCCCCGGTCGCATCGCGAGGCGGAACTGGTGCCGCACGCTCTGGCCCCGCAGCCGCTCCAGGACCTGCGCCGCCGTCTGCTGGCCGCTGATCTCGCGGACGCGGCGGTGCAGCCGCTGGTTGAGGCCCGAGTACCCGACGACGTCCCCGCCGGCGACCGCCTGCTGCATCAGCTCACCGAGCTCCTTCAGCTCGCCGACCTCGGCGTCGGAGACGCGCTCCGCCGCCTTCGCCGCGCACAGCGACTCCAGCATCATGCGGACCTCGGAGATCTCGACGGCCTCCTCCAGCGACACCGCGCGCACCCGCGCGCCGCGGTTCTGCACCCGCTCGACCAGGCCTTCGTTGGTCAGCTCGATCAGCGCGGCCCGCACGGTCGCGCGGCTCGCGGCGAACTGGGCCGACAGGTCCGCCTCCACCAGCCGCTGGTTGGGCACGAACTCGCCGCGGACGATGGCGTCCCGGATGGCCGCCACCACCGAACGCTCCCCCGGCTGCCGGTCCGCAGCACTTTCGGTCATACCCCGACTCCGTTGGTAGGAAAAACGCCGTTTGTTGACAATTTTGTCGAGCACATCGTGTACTCGATCGTAGCTTGTAGAGAGGATTTTGCTATGTCCGGAACCATCGCGGTACTGGGACTGGGCGAGGCGGGCAGCGCGCTCGCCCGCGACCTGGCCGCCGCGGGAGCCACCGTCCGCGGCTACGACCCGCTAGTTCCCGCCACCCGCGGCGCGGTTGCCGACGCGCGCAATGCCACGGATGCGAGCACCGAACGCACCGCGGCGGACACCGCCAAACCCGGCACAACCGGCAACACCGGAGCGGACACCGCCAAACCTGGCGCGACCGGCAACACTGGAGCGACTTCCGCAGCAGGCACCGCCAAACCCGGCGCGACAGGCAACACGGAAGCGACTGCCGAGCCTGCCACCTGGGACATCGTGCTCACCGGCTCCGAAGCCGAGGCCGCCGATGGCGCCGACCTGGTGCTCAGCGTGAACAGCGCCTCCGCCGCCGCCGACGCGCTGGAAGCCGGGCTTGGCGGACTGCGGCCCGGCGCCGTCTGGGCCGATCTCAACACCGCCTCCCCCGGTACCAAGCGCAAGCTGGCCGCGATCGCCGCGGCGCGTGGGGTGCCCTTTGCCGACATCGCGATCATGGCGCCCGTCCCGGGGCGCGGGCTGCGCGTGCCGATGCTCGCCACCGGTGCGGCCGCCGAGGCCGTCGCGACGCTGTTGAACTCCTTCGGCGCCGCGGTCGAGGTCATGGCCGGCGACGCCGGGCTCGCCGCCGAGCGCAAGCTCCTGCGCAGCGTCTTCTTCAAGGGCATGTCGGCCGCCGTGGTCGAGGCGCTTCAGGCCGCGCGCGCCGCGGGCTGCGAAGACTGGCTGCGGAAGATCATCGTCGACGAGCTCACCGCCGCGAGCGCGTCCACTGTGGACAGGCTCGTCGACGGCTCCTTCAAGCACGCCGTCCGCCGGACTTCCGAGATGGCGGCCGCCGCCGAGATGCTCGGCGAGCTCGGCGTGCGGGCCGACGTCGCCGGCGCGGCTCGCGACCAGCTTGCGCGCATAGCTGATTCCTCGACGACGCCCGCCGCGGGCCGGGCGCCGGTCAGCGGCTGAGCGGGCTCATCGAGCGGAACCGCCGCACCAGACCGCGGTCGGCTTCACGATCGCGAGGACGAGCGTGGTCCCGGCCGGCAGCACGGCGAGCAGCAGCCCGAGGATCGACCCGGCCGCGACCAGCCCCGGGCTGAAGCTGCCGAACCCGACCACGTTGAGCACGACCGTCACGACGGCGTTCAGGATGGCGAACGCGCTGCCGACGATCGTGAGGATCCGGCCCATCGGCTTGCGCAGGAACAGGAGGATGCCGCCGGGCAGCAGCGTCCCGACGAGGATCGCGTCCTCGACCAGGGCGAGGATGAACAGCCAATGCACGAACCCGAGGCTGACGATCCCGATTACACCGGCGATCACGCCGAAAACCGCGAACAGCCCGCCGAGCACGGCCAGGACGCCGGCGATGATCGCGGTGACCCCGCTCGGCTTCGGCTGCATCCCGTAGCCGGGGTAGGGCGCCTGCGGGTACGGCTGAGCGAACCCGCCCGGGTACGGCTGCTGACCGGGGAAACCACCCGAAGGTGCGTACGGCTGGAGCCCCGCGCCGGGCTGGGCGGGGTACGGCTGCTGCCCCGGACCGGGCTGCGCTGGGAAACCACCGGAAGGCGCCGGATACGGCTGGGCCGGACCGGGCTGCGCGGCAAACCCACTCGACGGCTGCCCTGGATCAGGCTGCCCGGGGAAACCACTCGACGGCTGCCCTGGATCGGGCTGCCCGGGGAAACCACTCGAAGGCTGCCCCGGACCCGGCTGCCCGGGGAAACCACCCGAGGGCGCCGGATACGGCTGCGCCGGACCAGGCTGCGCGGGAAAGCCACCAGAGGGATACGGCTGCTGCCCGGGATACTGCGGATTAGTCATGACGTCCTCGGTCTCGGCTGACCGCCCCCACGGTGCGCCTTCAGGCCCCGGCGGCTCCGGCGCAGTCTCTCACGCGGCGTCCGTCCGGACCCGGGAGGCCGCGCCCGAGGGCCGGCCAAGCGCAGTCACGGGGCGCTCACGGTGGCGACCCCATAGTCACAACCTCGTCGCAGATATTGTCAACAATTTCTTCGACGATTAGTGTGCGAGTATCAAGCATGCGGAGCGACGAGGAACCACCTTGATCATCGACTGCCACGGCCACTACACGACCGCGCCTCCCGCCCTCGCGGCGTGGCGCGACCAGCAGATCGCGGCGCTGGACGACCCCGGCGCCGCCCCCGCGCGCGCCGACCTGCGCATCAGCGACGACGAGCTGCGCGAGACGATCGAACCGAACCAGCTGCGCCTGATGGACGAGCGCGGCATCGACCTGACGATCTTCTCCCCGCGCGCGTCGTTCATGGCCCACCACATCGGGGACTTCGCAACCTCACAAGCGTGGGCGGCGATCTGCAACGAGCTCTGCCACCGCGTCAGCACGCTCTACCCGGAACGGTTCGCACCGGCCGCGATGCTGCCGCAGTCGCCGGGTGTCGACCCGGCCACCTGCGTCCCCGAGCTGACGCGCTGCGTCGAGGAGTACGGCGCCGTCGCGCTCAACCTCAACCCCGACCCCAGCGGCGGGCACTGGACGGCGCCGCCGCTCACCGACCGGTCGTGGTACCCGATCTACGAGAAGATGGTCGAGTACGACATCCCGGCCATGGTGCACGTCAGTACCAGCGTCAACCCGGCGTTCCACACCACCGGCGCGCACTACCTCAACGCCGACACGACCGCGTTCATGCAGCTCGTGCAGGGCGACCTGTTCACCGACTTCCCCACGCTGCGGCTGGTCATCCCGCACGGCGGCGGCGCGGTGCCCTACCACTGGGGCCGGTTCCGCGGCCTCGCGATGGCGCTGGGCAAGCCGGAACTGGAAGACCACCTGATGAACAACGTCTTCTTCGACACCTGCGTCTACCACCAGCCGGGCTCGGACCTGCTCTTCGACGTCATCCCGGCGCGCAACATCCTCTTCGCGTCGGAGATGATCGGCGCCGTCCGCAGTGTCGACCCGCGCACCGGGCACCCGTTCGACGACACCCGCCGGTACGCCGAAGCCGCCAAACTGTCCGAAGAGGACTGGGCCGCGATCCGCGAGCACAACACCCGCCGCGTCTACCCGCGACTGGACGCGCTCCTCAAAGGACAGGGCCGGTGACGGCGCCCAAGACGCCCGGCTGGCTGGACTGGTGCGCCGGGCCGTCCAAACCGGACTTCACGCTGCCCCACGGCACCGTCGACGCCCACTGCCACGTCTTCGGCCCGCAGCGGGAGTTCCCGTTCGCGCCGCAGCGCAAGTACACGCCGTGCGACGCGAGCAAGGACCAGCTCTTTGCCCTGCGGGACCACCTCGGCGTCGCGCGCAACGTCATCGTGCAGGCGACCTGCCACGGCGCCGACAACTCCGCGATGGTCGACGCCGTCCGCTCGGCGCGGGGCCGGGCGCGCGGGGTCGCGACCGTCCGTCCCGGCACGAGCGAAAAAGACCTCCGGGAGCTCGACGAAGCGGGCGTGCGCGGTGTGCGGTTCAACTTCGTGAAGCGGCTCGTCGACGCGTCGCCCAAGGAGGACTTGAGCACGATCGCGAAGAAGATCGCGCCGCTCGGCTGGCACGTCGTGCTTTACTTCGAGGCCGCGGACCTGCCCGAGCTGGAAGGGTTCTTCGACACGCTCCCGGTGCCGCTCGTGATCGACCACATGGGACGCCCCGACGTCACGAAACCCGTCGACGGCAAGGAGTTCGACCGCTTCCTGGCGTTCGTCGACCGCAACGACGTCTGGGTGAAGGTGAGCTGCCCCGAGCGCCTCACCGTCACCGGTCCCCCGGCTCTCGACGGCGAACGGCACGCCTACACCGACGTCGTGCCCTTCGCCCGGCGCGTCGTCACCGAGTTCCCCGACCGGGTGCTCTGGGGCACCGACTGGCCGCACCCGAACCTCAAGGACCACATGCCCGACGACGGCCTCCTAGTCGACCACGTCCGGCAGGTGGCCGAAACCGCCGAGCTGCAACGAAAACTGCTCGTCGACAACCCGATGCGCCTCTACTGGCCCGGCGAAACCGCCTGAATCCCCCGAAGGGCATGCAATGCAGCACGCCAACGCGCTCAACCGGCTGAACCGCCTGCCGATCTCGCGGTTCCACAAGGTCACCCTGCTCGCCGTCTCGTTCGCCTACTTCTTCGAGTTCGCGGACATCAACAGCTTCGCCACCACCGCACCCAAGCTCATCAAGCTCTGGGGCGTGACGGTCGACCAGGTCGCCTACGTGACCTCGCTGTCGTTCGTCGGGATGTTCTTCGGCTCGATCGTCGCGAGCACGCTCGCCGACCGGTTCGGCCGCAAGAAGGCGCTGATGTGGACCACGGTGTGGTTCGGCGTCTTCTCGTTCGCCGCCGTGTTCTCCTGGGACGTCGTGTCGCTGGGCGTGTTCCGCGTCCTGACGTCGGCCGGGCTGTCGGCGATGACGGTCGTCGCGGTCATCTACGTCAACGAGCTGTACCCGGCGGCCAGCCGCGGCAAGTACCAGGCCTACGCGATCGTGATCGGCATCTGCGGCACGCCCGTGACGAACCTGATCGCCAGCGCGGTGGTGCCGATCACCTCGTGGTCGTGGCGGCTGGTGTACCTGTGGGGCGCGCTCGGCGTGCTGCTGGTGCTGTTCACCCGTCAGCTGAAGGAATCGCCGCGCTGGTACGAAAGCCGCGGCCGGCACGCCGAGGCCGACGCCGTGCTGCGGGAGATCGAGGAGCGCGTCGCGGCCGAGAAGGGCCCGCTGCCCGAGCCGGCGCCGCCCGTCGACGAGGCCCCGGTCTCCAAGGCGCCGCTGCGGTTGCTGCTCAAGAAGAAGTACCTGCTGCCCACGTTGCTGCTGACGGTTCTCTGGGTGACGCAGACGATCGGCTTCTTCGGCTACTCGAGCTGGGCGCCGACGCTGCTGGCCAAGGAAGGCTTCAGCGTCGAGAAGTCGGTGTTCTACGTGGCCCTCACGACGGTCGGCGCGCCGCTGGGCTCCTACCTGGCCGCGCTGGTGACCGACCGGTTCGAACGCAAGTGGTGCCTGGTCGCCTTCGGCGCGGTCATCGCGTTGTGCGGCCTGTTCTACGGGCTCACGTTCAACCCGGTCCTGATCGTGGTCTTCGGGTTCCTGGTGAACATGTTCGAGCGCGGCTACACGGCCTTGGGCTACGCGTACTCGCCGGAGCTGTTCGACACCCGGGGCCGCTCGCTGGGCACCGGAGTGTCGTACGGGCTCGGCCGGTTGTCGAACGCCGCCGGCCCGCTGATCGTCGCCGCGCTGTACAACGGCAGCGGGTACCAGAGCGTGTTCCTGTTCATCGCCGGGACGTGGCTCGTGGGCGCGGTGGTGCTGGCGGTGTTCGGCCCGCGGACCCGGCCGTCGCGGGTCCAGCGGACCGCCGCCGAGCCCGCCGCGGTCTGACTCGGGAGTCCGGGTCGTGCCGGTCGTCGAACATGCCTGCAGACGGGCGTCGCGTTGTTTCCGGGCGGCCGTCAGCTGGTTGCGGCGCGGCCCGCGTCGAAGCTGCGCAGCGCCGCACCGACCGCCGCCACGGTGACCTCGAAGATCTCGTCCTCCGACCTCCCCGCGCCGGTCAGCCGCTGGACATCGTCGTCGGTCACCCGGTGCGAAGCGTCCCGGACCAATGCCGCATACGTCCGCCACGGCTCCTCCAGGCCCTCCCCCGTCGCCGCCGCTCGGCGCAACTCCGGCGGCGTCGATGCCGGCTGCTCGAAAACGCTTTTGCGCAGATCGTCGGGGCCATCGGCGAGCAGGAAACCCGGGAACCGGTAACCCGCGCGATGCAATGCCCTGGTGCCCGTTTTCAGCTGGCCGTCCAGCAGCTCGAAACCGAACGCGTTGGCCAGGCGGTTGACGATGTTCCACACCAGGTTGACGTTCAACGCCTCCAGCACCGCATGCGGCGGCACATCGCGCAGGGGTGCGGGATCCGGCACGGCGTCGCGGGAGACGTCCTCGATGAATCCCTGCACCGCAAGCAGTTCCGGGCGGGCGCCGGCCGGGTGGTCGGGGTCGATCTCGCCGTGGCCCGCGATGCGGGTCAGCTCGGCGTGCGTCACCAGGCAGAACGGGCACTCGTGCACCCGGGCCGTGCTCATCGCCAGGTATTCGCGCTCGGCCGCCGTCCAGTACGAGGCGCCGCGCATCGCGGGTGCGGTCAGCTCCAGCAACGGGCGGGTCAGGAACCCCGGGCGGTACAGCAGCAGTTTGACGATGTCCGGGCTCGGCACGCCGGACAGCTTGCCCGTGACGGCCATGAAGAGCCGGGCTCGGCGCCGGTGGCCGTGGTCCAGGATGGACAGTCGCATCAGGACTCCAGTTCGCGCAGGCGAGCGGTGAGGAAGCGGTGGTCGGCCGGGGCTTCGGCCAGGTCGCGGGCGACGCGGTAGGCGGCGACGGCGTCCTCGGGCCGGCCGAGGCGGCGCAGCAGGTCCGCGCGAGCGGCGTGCCAGAGGTGGTAGCGGTCGAGGCCGCCGATCGCCTCGACCAGGGCGAGCCCGGTCGCCGGTCCGTCGGCCATCGCGACGGCCACGGCGTGGTTGAGCGCCACCACGGGCGACGGCGCGAGCGTCCGCAGCTGCGCGTAGAGGCCGGCGATCTGGGCCCAGTCGGTGTCGGCGGCCGCGCGCGCCTGGGCGTGCTGCGCCGCGATCGCCGCCTGCAGCTGGTACTGCCCGACCGTCCCGTGGCGCAGGGCCCGGCCGAGGACGCCGAGCGCCTCCGCGATCTCGGCCCGGTCCCAGCGGGTGCGGTCCTGGTCTTCGAGCAGGACGACGTCACCGGCGGGCGTGTAGCGGGCCGCCGAACGCGAGTCCTGCAGCAGGAGCAGCGCGACCAGGCCGAGCGTCTCCGGCTCGTCGGGCATCAACGCGGCCAGCAGCTTCGCCAGCCGGATCGCCTCGCGCCGGAGCCCGCGTCCCGAGGGTGACGCGTAGCCACGGGTGAAGACGAGGTAGATCACCGCCAGGACGCCGGCGAGGCGGTCGGGCAGCAGGTGGTCCGGCGGGACGCTCAGCGAGATGCCCGCGTCGCGGATCTTGCGCTTCGCCCGCACCAGTCGCTGGGCCAGCGCCGGCTCGGTGACCAGGAACAGCCGTGCGATCTGGGCCGCGGTCAGGCCGGCGACCGCCTGGAGCGTCAACGCCACTCGCGCGTCTTCGGCCAGGGCCGGGTGGCAGCACGTGAAGAGCAGGCTCAGCCGGTCGTCACCGACCCCGGCGAGCCGGTCGTCCGGCAGGGTCACCGTTTTCACCCCGCTCTCGCCCGCGGCGACCCGGGCGAGCTTCGCCTGCCCGACGCGGGCGCGGCGGATCCGGTCGACGGCACTGTTGCGCGCCGCGGTCAGCAGCCAGGCCGCCGGGTCGTCCGGAACGGTCGTCTCCCAGGTCCGCAGGGCCCGCGCGACCGCGTCCTGCAGGGCGTCCTCGGCCAGTTCGAAGTCGCCGAGCACCCGGACCAGCGCGGCGAGCAGCCGGGCGCGGTCTTCGCGGTAGACGCGCTCGACGACGTCGGCGGCCGCATCAGCCACGGACGGTCCGGTGGTCCAGCCCCGGCACCCCGGCGACGGGCCGGACTTCGATCGAACCCTGCGACGCCATCGGGCACAACGCGGCCAGCTCCAAGGCCTCGTCGAGGTCCCGGCAGTCGAACACGTACACCCCGCCGAGGTGCTCGTGGGTCTCGGCGAAGGGCCCGTCGGTGACGAGCGTCCGGCCGTCCTTGACCGTGACGGTCGTGGCGGTGTGCTCGCCCTGCAGGGGGTGCCCCGAGACGAACACCCCGCGCCGCCGGCACTCGTCGGCGAAGGCGTTCACGGCGGCCAGTGCCCCCTCGAACCCGGGGTCGCCCGGTTCGGGGCGTTCGCAGTTGTAGATCAGCAGCATGTACAGCACGTGCGCTCCTTCGTCCGGCACCGTCACCAGGGATGACGAACGGGAAGACGGTAACTCGACATCGCCGCCGAGGGCATTTTCACCAGGCCGGGTCGCGGAGGAGGCGGAGCCGGTCGGCTTCGGCCTGCAGACGCCGGGAGTGGGCGTGGGCCCGGAGCGCGCGCCGGGAGAACATCGCCGCCCGGCTCGGGTCGTCGGTGCGCGCGGACGTCTCCTCGTTGCCGACCGCCATCGCGGACCACGTCGCCGCGAGCGATTGGTAGAGCTGCCAGGTGGAGACCGGCTCGTCCACGTGAAGGCCTTTACCCCGGTCCCGCCAGGCTCAAACGCGGCGGGCCAGAAATTACCAAAGGTAAGTTCTGCGGCCGTCTTGACTTTACCAATGGTCAGGAGGAGAGTCCTCGCCACTGATTCGTCTAGACCAATCAGAGCTCCGGCGGACGGCCATCCCCAGGAGGAGACCCATGTCCCCCAGAATCCGGACCACCACAGCAGCGTTGACGAGCGTCGCGACCGTGGCCGCGACGGCCCTGATCCTCTCCGGCGGGGCCGCCGCGAGCCCCTCGGCCGCGGCGGCCGACTGCGGAGTGCTGTTCGACGACTTCCACTACGCCTCGCCCACCGACTCCGCGTTCAGCGGCGCCGGCTGGACCACCCGCAACGACGTCGGCAGCCCGGGCGTGCCCGGCGCGCGCTGGCTCACGAGCAACGTCACCTTCCCGACCGTGAACGGCGACCGCGTGGCCCAGCTCGCCGCCGGCACGGACGGGAGCGCAGCGGGCACCACGCACTCCGAGATGTACCAGAACCAGTTGCGGTTCCTCGAAGGCACGTACGCGAGCCGGGTCCGCTTCACCGACGCGCCGGACAGCGGCACCGACGGCGACCACGTCAACGAAACGTACTTCACGATCTCGCCGCTGCGGTACGACCGCGACCCGCTCTACAGCGAGCTGGACTTCTCCGAGTACCTGCCCAACGGTGGCTGGGGCGGCCCGACCGCCGACTACCAGACCAGCTGGTACACCTACTGGAACAACCCGACGTGGGACGGCCTGCGCACGTCCACCGCGCAGAACCGCAGCTTCGACGGCTGGCACGACATCGTCACGCAGGTGTCGGGCGGGCACGTGAAGTACTACATCGACGGCGTCCTGACCGCGGACCACACCACCGACGCGCAGGGCGACCCGGTGTACCCGCGGACGCCGATGTCGATCAACTACAACATGTGGTTCATCGACACGGCGGGCCACGCCGGCGGGAACAGCGTGTACACCGAGCAGGTCGACTGGACGTACTACGCGGGCAACCAGGTCGTGTCGCCCGCGGACGCGGTCGCCAAGGCCGGCCAGTACCGGACGGCCGGGACGTCCCATGTGGACACGGTCAACGGCTGCACCACGCCGACGAGCCCGCCGCCGACCACGACCACCAAGCCGACCACGCCCACGACCCCGGCGACGCCCACCACACCGTCCCAGCCCGCCGACTGCTCGACGGCGCCCGAGTGGGACTGGGGCACCGTGTACCTCGGCGGCCAGCGCGTGAAGCACAACGCGCACCTCTGGCAGGCGAACTGGTGGACCCAGGGTTCCGAGCCCGGGCTCACCGCGCAATGGGCCGACCTCGGCCACTGCTGACGCACCCTCCCGCCCCCTTCCGCCGCCCTCCCAGGAGTTCCCCGTGCGCAGAAGCACACTCGCCGCCGTGCTGGCCGTCACCGCCCTGACCGCCGGTGCCTGCGGGACCGACACCCCCGCCGCCCCCGCGCAGGGCGGCACGCTCACCGTCTGGCTGATGAACGGCGACCTGAGCGACAAGGCCACCGCGGCGATCGGCGCCGCCTTCGAGAAGGCCACCGGCGCCAAGGTCACCGTGCAGATCCAGGAATGGGACAACATCAACACCAAGATCAGCACGGCGCTGGCCCAGGACACCACGCCGGACGTCATCGAGATCGGCAACACCGACGTCCCGCTCTTCGCCGCCAACGGCGCGCTGACCGACCTGAACGCGCACCGCGCCGAGCTCGCCGCCGGGACCACCTGGCTGCCCGGCCTCGCCGGTCCGGCCACTGTGGACGGTCACCTCTACGCCGCGCCGCTGTTCGCCGGCAACCGCGCGGTCATCTACGACAAGCAGGCCTGGGCCGACGCCGGGATCACCGCGCCGCCGAAGACGTTCACCGAGCTCACCCAGGACCTCGACAAGCTCAAGGCCAAGCACCCCGCCCCCGACTACTCCCCCTTCCACTTCCCCGGCAAGTACTGGTACGGCGCACTGCAGTTCGTCTGGGACGCCGGCGGCCGGCTCGCCGTACAGAAGGACGGCAAGTGGGCCGGGGCCCTGGAAAGCCCCGAGGCGCACCAGGGCCTGCAGGCGTGGAAGGACTTCCAGAACACCTACTCCTCGGCCGCGTCCCGCAACGTCGACACCAAGGCACCCGACCAGGCCGCGATCTTCTCCTCCGGCGGTGCCGGCGCGATCCTCGACACGAGCGTCAACACGGTGGTCAAGAACAAGCCGGAGCTGAAGGACCGCCTGGGCACGTTCCCCTTCCCCAGCGCCACGCCCGGGAAGACGCAGCCGGTGTTCCTCGGCGGGTCCGACCTGGCCGTGGCGGCCAAGAGCCGCAACCAGGACCTCGCGCTCGCCTACCTCAAGGCCGCGACCGACCCGGCCGTGCAACGCGACGCGATCGTCGGCATCGACGGCTGGACCCCGATCTCGACCGAGCTGATCGACCAGGTGACGCCCGCCCTTTCGCCGGTCGCCGGCGCGTTCGCCACCGCCGCCAAGACGAGCGTCGCGACCCCGGCCACCCCGGGCTGGGCGACCATCGAAAGCGACAAGTCCATCAACACCTTCTTCGCCGACATCGCCACCGGGCGCCGAAGCATCGCCGACGCCGCGAAGGACTTCGACGCCCACCTGACCGAGGCGCTGAACGCCCACTGACCGGCGGTGTGGCCCGGCCGACTGCCGTCCCCAACCGGGCCACCCCGCCCCTTCCCGCGAAGGAGTCCCCGTGTTGCTCGAGAAAGCGCCGCCCGCGGCCCCGGAAAGACCGGCCACGCCACGCCGGCGACGCTCGCTGCTGCCCTACGGCCTCCTCCTGCCCGCGGTCGTCCTGCTCGGGCTCGTCCTGGGCTACCCGCTCGTGCGGCTCGTCGTCATCTCGACGCAGCAGTACGGCCTGCGGTCGCTGTTCACCGGGACGACGACCTTCGCGGGCTGGGACAACTACGCCGCGGTCCTCGGGGACGACCACCTGCTGCCGGTCCTCGCGCGCAGCGTCGGGTTCTGCGCGGCGCTCGTCGCGGGCACGCTCGTGATCGGGTTCGGCGTCGCGCTCCTGCTGCGGCGCCTGGGCCGCGGCATGCGCACCGCCGTCACCCTGTGCCTGATCGCGGCGTGGGCGCTGCCGAACGTGGCGTCCACTTTGGTCTGGCAGTGGCTCTTCCAGCCCGGCTACGGCGTGGTCAACTGGCTGCTGACGCGGCTCGGCTTCGGCGACCTCACCCAGCACGACTGGACGACGTCGCCCGCGTCGGCGTTCACCCTGGTCTGGCTGCTGGTCGTGTGGCAGTCCGTGCCGTTCGTCGCGCTCACGCTCTACGCGGGCCTTTCGCAGATCCCGCGCTCCTACTACGAAGCCGCCGCCCTCGACGGTGCCGGGCCGTGGCGGGTCCACCGCACCATCACGGTCCCGTTCCTGCAGCCGATCCTCGGGCTGGTCACGATCCTCTCGGTGATCTGGGACTTCACCGTGTTCAACCAGATCTGGATCCTCACCCAGGGCGGGCCGGGCGAAGGCACCACGACGCTGGGCATCTGGACGTTCACCCGCGCCTTCAGCCACAACGACTTCGGGCAGGGCGCGGCGATCGCCGTCGTCTCGGTCGCGCTGCTCGTCGGCATGACGGCCGTGTACGTGCGCCGGCTCGTCCGTTCCGGGGAGGACCTGTGATCCGGCGGTTCGGCCGCAACGCCACGGCGGTCCTCTTCTGTCTCGTGTGGATCTTCCCGGTCTACTGGATGGTGCTCACGGCGTTCAAGCCCGCGGGCAAGATCCTCCAGCCCACACCGGAGTTCCTGCCGTTCGACCTCACCTTCGGCAACTTCGCCGACGCCCTCGCCAAACCGGGGTTCGTGCCGGACCTCCTCAACAGCGTCGTGGTCGTCGTCGCGGTCGTCGCCCTGTCCGTAGTGGTCGCCTTCCTGGCCGCGACGGCGTTGACGCGCTTCCGGTTCTTCGGGCGGCGCAGTTTCCTGATCGGCGTGCTGGTGCTGCAGATGGTGCCGGTGCCCGCTTTGGTCATCCCGTTGTTCCTGAGCCTGAAGAGCGCGCACCTGCTGGACACGCTGTCCGGGCTCGTCCTGACGTACGTGGCGCTCGTGCTGCCGTTCACGATCTGGACGCTGCGCGGGTTCCTGCACGGCATCCCCGTCGAACTGGAGGAGGCCGCGATGGTCGACGGCGCGACGCGCGCCCGGGTCATGCGCTCGGTGCTGCTGCCACTCGTGCTGCCCGGGCTGATCGCGACCAGCGTGTTCGCGTTCATCACCGCGTGGAACGACTTCCTGTTCGCCTACGTGATCATGAAGGACAGTTCCGGCTACACGCTGCCGGTGTGGCTGGTGTCGTTCAGCACCAGCACGGGCACCGACTACGGCGGGCTCATCGCCGCGTCGACGCTGTTCGCGCTGCCCGTCGTCGTCTTCTTCGCGCTGGTGCAGCGCCACCTCGTCGAAGGCATGACCGCGGGCGCGGTGAAGGGCTGATGCTGATCCCCCACCCCGTGCGCCTGACGCGCCGCGCCGGTTCCTTCGCGCCCGCGGGCGGCCTGCGCGTGCTCGCGAACCACGGCGCCGAGCGGGCCGCCCGGCTGCTCGCCGGGTACCTGGCCCGGCCGGCGCTCCGGCACGGCCCCGCGATCCGCGTCGAGCTGGTACCGCAGGCGAAGCTGGGCCTCGAGGGCTACGAGCTGGACGTCACGCCGGTGAGCGCGCTCCTGACGGCGTCCACCGAAGCCGGGCTGCGCAACGGGGTCCAGACGATCCGGCAGCTGGTGCCGTTGCACAGCCCGCCGCGGCTGCCGTGCCTGCACATCCGCGACTCGCCGAGACTGCCGTGGCGGGGCGTGCTCCTGGACGTCGCCCGGCACTTCCTGCCGCTGGAGTTCCTGCGCGAGTTCGTCGATCTCCTGGCGCTGCACAAGTACAACGTGCTGCACCTGCACCTCACCGACGACCAGGGCTGGCGGATCGAGATCGACGGCCGGCCCCGGCTGACCGAAGTCGGCGCGTGGCGAGCGGAGTCGATGGTCGGGGCGGCGGGCAGCGACGTCTTCGACGGCGTCCCCCACGGCGGCTTCTACACCCAGCGCGAACTGCGCGGACTGGTCGCCTTCGCGGCCGACCGCGGCGTGCGGATCGTGCCCGAGATCGACCTGCCCGGGCACGTGCGCGCGGCGCTGGCCGCCTACCCCGAGCTGGGCAACCGGCCGGACACGCCGCTGCCGGTGTGGACCTCCTGGGGGATCAGCCCCGACATCCTCGGCGTCCACGACGGCGCGTTCGCCTTCTGCCGCGAGGTGCTCACGCAGGTCGCGGACGTCTTCCCGGCCCGGCACCTGCACATCGGCGGCGACGAGTGCCCCACGACGCAGTGGGCGGCGAGCCCCGTCGCGCGGGACAAGGCCACCGAGCTGGGGCTGCGGGACACGGCCGAGCTGCACCCGTGGTTCCTCGGCGAGCTGCACGGGTTCCTGACCGGCCTCGGACGGCAGGCCGTCTGCTGGGACGAAACCGGCCACGCCGCCGGCCGGCTGCCCCCGGAAATGGTCGTCACGGCCTGGCGCGACGCCGCCGACGGCGCTTCGGCCGTCGCCCGCGGCCACCAGGTGGTGATGGCGCCGCACACGTCGACGTACTTCGACTACCGGCAAAGCGAAGAACCCGGCGAACCCCCGCGCGAGGACGTCACGACCCTCGAGGACGTCTACCGCTTCGACCCCCTGGCGGGCGGGCTGCCGGTCAGCGACGGGACCCGGCCCGGCGTGCTCGGCACACAGGCCCAGCTGTGGACCGAGCACGCGCCGACCCCCGACCACGTCCGGCACCTGGCGTTCCCGCGGCTGTGCGCGCTGGCCGAGCGCGCGTGGTCGACGCCGGGACGCCGTTATGCTGAATTCCGGGAGCGCCTGGCCGGTCACCTCGAACGGCTGCGCGCCCTGGACGCCCTGCCCAAGGAGCGCGTCCGGTTCGCCGGCGCGGTCCCCGTATCCGGGAAGACGGTGCCTTGACCCCTGCGACATCCGGGGCTCCGCCCCAGGCCGGGGGCTCCGCCACCCAGAGCCCCCGAAAAAAGGGTGAAGAACCGGCGGACCGCCCGCCGACGGTGAAGCGCGACCGCGTCCGGCGGCACCTGCTGAAGGTGATCGAAAACGCCGGCCCGGGCACCGGGCTGGCCTCCGAACGCGACCTGGCCGCCGAGCTGGGCGTGTCCCGCCCGACCGTGCGGGCGGCCATCGACGAGCTGACCCGCACCGGGCTGCTGGTCCGCCAGCGCGGCCGCGGCACGTTCACCAGCCCGCAGAAGGTGACGCAGGAGCTCGCGACCGGGCTCGCCGTGCCACCCGCGGAAGGGCACTGGACCAGCCGGGTGGTCGCGTTCGCGATCGCCCCGGCGCCGCGGTCCCTGGCGGCCGAGCTGGAGCGGGACGCGGGAACGTCCGTGCTGCGCGTGACGCGCGTCCGCCACGTCGACGACGAGCCGATCGCGATCGAACGGCTCGCCCTGCCGGCGTCGCTGGTGCCCGGGCTGTCGCCCGCGGACCTGGAGTCGGGCAACTTCTACCGGCTGCTGCGCGAGCGGTTCGGGATCGTGGTGCAGGACGCGGTGCAGACGATCGAGCCGGCCGTCACCAACCCCGAACAGGCCGAGCTGCTGGAAATCGCCGTGTACGCGCCGATCCTGCACATCGAACGCCTGACGCGCGACACGACCGGGCAGGTGGTCGAGCTGACGCGGTCGTACTACCGGGGTGACCGGTACCGGATCACGTCGAAACTCCGCTTCGACGCCGAATCGGGCTGACACACATCCGGAAAATAAATCTTCGCCGAAACCCCTGCCACGCGCTTTTTAGCGTCCACTCATTACTCGAACGAGTGACGCCGTGACGGCAACCGGGTGATCACCGGCCCCGAAACCCCTCGTCACAAGGGGTGCCGATGATCGCGTGCCGATGACGAACTGCGCTGTTGGCTTCGCCTTTTCGGCGCCCGGGTGAGAGCTCTTCAGGAGTCTCACCCGGGCCGCATAGGATTTTCCTTCGGCCGGGAAACGATTCCCGGAAACCTCCGTCGCACAAGAATCGAGGACCGTTCATGCGAAGACGCATGCCGGTAGCAGCCTTGCCCCTGGTGCTCGTCGCGGCCACCGCCGTCGCGCTGCCCGCCACCGCCGAGGCCGCCACCGTCTCGGGGCTGACGAAGTCCGTGCAGGGCACCGGTTCCCCCACCGACCACGGTGCCACCGCGAACTGGGTCATCGGCTACGACGACCAGGCCACCGGGACCGGCGCCGCCACCATCACCGACGCCGTCGGCGCGGGCCAGGCGTTCCAGTCCGGTTCGCTGCACGCGCCGCCCGGCTGGACGCCGTCGTGGTCCACCGACGGCAGCACCTTCACCGGCACCGAACCCGCGTCCGGCGTGACCGCCGTCCGCGCGACGGACCCGGACGCCGGACCCGACGCGACGTCGGTGTCCGGCGCGCTCACCCCGCCCGTGCAGGCGGTCACGACCGCGACCGGCGGCGACGGCTTCACCCCGATCCTCCACCGCACCCCGTCCGGCGCGCTGCAGGCCTGGAACATCTACCACCACCTGGGCGCGACGTCGCCGAAGGTCGTGTGCACCGACCTCGCCACCGGCCAGCGGTGCCCGGGCGGCCCGTGGCCCAAGGTGCTCAACACCGCCCCCGGCCCGCTCGGCACCCTCGGGGCCGGCGACATCGCCAGCACCATGGTCGAGCAGTACGTGCACGACCCCGCCACGCCCGCGCGGGTCTACTACCCCGCCGTCACGGCGTCGTCCGTCGGCGTCGGCTGCCTCGACCTGGCCGCGGCGGCCAACTGCGGGTACTGGGCGCTGTCCCCCACCGGCGGGTCCCCGGCGGTGAACAGCATCGGCGGCTTCGTGGAAAGCGGCGGCAACCTGTACGGCACCGTCAGCTCCGGCGCCGTCGTCTGCTGGACGATCGCCAGCAGGAGCGCCTGCGGCGGCCAGCCGTACGCGCCGATCGTCCCGGCCGCCACCCAGCCGTACGTCTACGGCGCGCTGACCGTGGTGGCGGGCAAGGTGTTCGCGTCGACGTCGAGCCCCGGCACCGCGCAGCAGCCGTCCCTCGGCTGCTTCGACCCGGCGACGGCCACGGCCTGCGCCGGCTGGGCGGCTCCACGGCCGACGGGCCCGGCCGGCAACTACAGCTACAACGACTACACGGCCTTCGACCCGAGCGGCGCCCCGGTGGGCGCGTGCGCGACGACGACCGGCGGGCCGGACGTCACGACGTGCTACGCCCTGGACGGTTCCGCGCTCGCGGCCCCGCCGGGCCCGGCCGCGCTGCCGGCCGGGGTGTACGCCTTCCCGCCGGAGGTCGTCACCGATCCCGTCGGCCACGTCCGCACCTACCTGCCGATCTGGAACGGCGGCTACGCGGGCGCGGCGCTCTGCCACGACTGGACGACCGGCGCGGCGTGCGCGGGCCTGCCCGGCCCGATCACGCACCCGTCGGTGAACGGCGGGGCCACCCGGGACTACGGCTACACCTACGACCCGCCGTCCGGGTGCCTGATCGGGCTGGGCGACGCGGGCGTGCTGTTCTCGATGGACCCGGCCACCGGGGCCACCCCGTGCGTCCGCTCCGGCGGCCAGGTGACGCTGCGGCCGGCCGATTTCTCCTGTGACGGCGGGTCTTCGCACGTCCAGGGCTACACGGCGGCGCGGCTCAGCGGCGTCGACCCGGCGAACGTCGACTTCGCGGCGTCGCGGGTGACGGTGGTGGACCAGGCCGGCGCGACGGTGCCGACCCCGGGCTTCGCCCCGGACGGCTCGGTCGACCTCACCGGCGTCTCCGTGGCCGGCCACCCGTCGATCACCGTGACGACGACCCTGTTGCTGCACAACGGAACCGGCTTCAGCGGGTCGCTGGTGGTCGGCTACGCGGGCGACGCTCCGCAGGTGTGCTTCCGCACGACGATCTCCGCGGACTGCGCGGTGGCGTCCGTGGCGGACACGGCGACGGGCACCGACTCGACGGGTGCGTTCACGTCGAACACGGTCACGCTGCCGGTCGCGCCGGGCGCGTCGTGCACGCCGAAGGTCAAGGTGGAGAAGGAGATCTGCACCTCGACGTCGGCCGCGAAGTGCGGCCCGGGCGGCGCCGGACCGTGGGCGAAGCAGACGGGCGTGGGCCTGCTGGGCCTGCTGAACGCGACGGCGTACTGGCGGATCACGGTGACCGACCTCGGCCCGGTCGGCATCACGTCCGCACAGGTCGTGGACACCGTGGAGCCGTCGTGCCGGACGGGCCCGTTCTCCCTGGCGGCCGGGCAGTCAGAGCAGGTGTACTGCTCGACGTACGCACTGCTGAGCCTGTTCCCGATCACGAACCAGGCGAAGGCGAGCTACGTCCCGGCGAACGCCCCGGCGGGAACACCGCCGTCCCACACGGGCTGGTCCTCGGCGACGGCGTGTTCGCTGTTGTGCGTCCTGTAGGGGGCTGAGGTGACGGCCCGCGGGGACGCTCCCCGCGGGCCGTCCGCGCGCAGCTCACACCGTGACGGGCGCCCGCTCCCCGGCGACGGCCTCCGGCCGCACCGCCGGCGCCATCAGCACCGCGCACAGCGGGACCGCCATCGCGATCGACGCCAGGACGAACACCGGGAACAGGAAGGAAAACACCTCGAGGCCCGCCGGGTCCGGGGCGTTCATGTCCATGTGCATGCGGACCGCCGCCATGCCCGTGTAGTGCATGCCCGTCACCGCCGCGCCCATCACGAAGCCCGCCAGCAGCCGCAGCGAGAGGCGGTCCAGGAAGACCGCGAACCACAGGGCCGCCGTCGCCGCGACCACCGCGATCACCACCGACAGCGCCACCAGGCCGCCGTCGTAGGTGAAGTCGCCCTTCACGCGCAGGCCCGACATGCCCGTGTAGTGCATGACGTTCACCGCCAGGCCCGTGATGACGCCGCCCAGCGCGAGGCGCCACCAGCCGAACTTGGCGCGGCCGCCCACCACCACGAGCCCCGCGAACACCGCCGTCACCGACAGGATCGCCGAAAGCACCGTGCGGAAGACGTCGTAGCGGACCGGCATCCCCGGGGTGCTGAACCCGAGCATCGCGACGAAGTGCATCAGCCAGATGCCGACGCCGCCGATCGAGACCGCCGCCAGCACCAGCCAGCGCATGCGGTGGGCGGGGCTCGCCGCGTGGCGGGCCTGGACCGCGCAGGCCAGCCCGAGCGCGCAGCCGACCACCGACGTCAGGTACGCCAGCACGAGCAGCCAGTGCCCGAGCGCGAAGTGCTCCATGATCAGTCCTTCCCGGTGCTAGAGGTCGCGCAGCCCGTGCAGCACGCGTTCCATCAGGTCGTGGCGCTCGTCCCAGGTGGAGGTGTCGGTGAGCGTGTCGCGGACGATCACCAGGTTGTCCTGCATCAGGTCCGACACGAGCACCCGGACCACGCCGAGCGGCAGCGCCAGCAGCGCGGCGATCTCCATCAGCGACCGGGGCCGGGCGCACAGCTCGGTGACCTGCGCCAGCGCGCTCGACGAGTGGTAGAGCGCCTCCGCCCGGCCCGCCGCCGTGGTTTCGACGAGGGCCTCGACGGCGATCTCGACCGCCGGTGCCGTCCGGCCTTCGGTCCACGCGTAGGGCCGGGCCAGCGCCGGGCTCCGGCGCGGCTCGTCCCCGGCGAAGCCGGACGGCTGGTCGGTCACCGCCGGTCCTGCGCCACCTCGCGCGCGGGCACGTCGACCTTCTGCCCCACCCGCTCGACCAGCATCGTCATCTCGTAGCCGACCAGCCCGATGTCGCAGCCGGTCGAGGCGAGGACGACCAGGTTGGAGCCGTCGCCCACGCTCATCAGCAGCAGGAACCCCTGCTCCATCTCGATCACCGACTGCACGACCCGGCCGGCGGTGAACAGCTCCGCGGTGCCCAGCGACAGGCTCGACAGCCCGGCGGCGATGGCCGCCAGCTGGTCGGCGCGCTCGCGGGGCAGCGCCTCGTCGGCCGCCACGAGCAGGCCGTCGGCCGAGACCAGCACGGCGTGCGCGACCCCCGAGACGTCCTGGACGAACCCGTTGACCAGCCAGTTCAGCGTCGCCGTCCGCTCGGGCGGCGCGGCGGGGCCGGGGAACGGCAGGGTCCCGCTGAGGGCCCGGGATTCGGCACGTCTCGGGTGCACGTCGGGAAGTTCCGTCATCGCGGATCCACTTCGTCCTTTCCGGATTCTTCGGCGCGGGCCGCGGTCTCCTGCCGGGCCGCGCGCATCCCCTGGTAGTGCCGGGACAGGCTGGTGCGGACGGCGGCGGCGTCCCGGAACGCACCACCGGTCTGCGCGCGCACGCGCGGGAAGACGGCCCCGGGAGCGAGCTGCGCCCCCGGCCGCCGGGTCGGCAGCCCGGCCTCGGTGAGCTGCTGCGCAACGGCGGGCTTGAGAGCGCTTTCGGCGGCCTGCCGCGCGCGGTCGGCCGGGGTGTCCCATTCGCCGACCGCGGGCTTTTCCGGCCGGGCAGCCGGCTTTTCGACGGAGGTGGGCCAGTCGGCCGCCGGGATCGCGCCCGGTTCGTTCGACGCCGGAGTGTGCGCGGCGGCCGGGGTTTCGTCGGCGGAGGCCGGTTCCGCGGTTGCGGCCTGCCCGGCGCGGTGCGCGGCGGAGGTTCCGTTCCCGAGGGCAGGTTCGGACGCGGCAGGCGGCTCGGCCGGGCGCGCCGCGGAGTTGCCGTTCCGGTGCGCCGGATCGGTTACGGGCTTTCCGTTCCGGCCCACCGGATCGGCCGCGGAAGTTTCCTCCCGGCCGGGCGAATCGGCCACGGCGGGCTGCTCTCCCGGGGAGAGCCGGGCGGCCGGACCACTGCGCTCCGCCGCCGGCTTCGGCCATTCCACCGCCGGGGACTTGTCCCGCTGCGGCCACGCCGGCTTCGCGGCCGGCTCGGTGAACCAGCTCGTCACCACCTGCTCGAAGATCGGCGTCGAGGCCTGGGCCGGCACCACCGGGGGGCGGGCGTGGCCGTTGCGGGACGCGGCTGCCGTGGCGATGCGGCCGGCGCCGATCGGGCGGGCCAGGTCGGCGATCACCAGTGCCCCCGGCACGTGCACGCTCGCCGTGACACCCGCGTGCCGCGGGCCCGTCCCCGTCGCGCGCAGCCGCACCGTGACGCCGTGCAGGGCGGCCAGCCTGCCGACCACGAACAGGCCCATCCGCCGGGTCGTCTCCGGGCCGACCGTCGCCGCCGCGGCGAGGCGTTCGTTCACCGACGCGAGCTCCTCGGGCGTCATGCCGAGGCCCTGGTCGACGACCTCGATGAGGAGCCCGCCGTCGGCGCCGCGGTCGGCCGTCAGCGCGACCTTGTGCTCCGGCGGGGAAAACCGCGTCGCGTTCTCCAGCAGCTCGGCGAGGATGTGCACGACGTCCGCGGCCGCTTCGGGCTGCACCGAGCTGCGCGGCGCGTTGCCCAGCGCCACCCGGCGGTAGTCCTTGACCTCCGACGTCGCCGCGCGCAGCAGGTCGCGCGTCGGCACCGGCTCCCGCCCGTGGCGCACCGGCCGGCCGCCCGCGAGCACGTGCAGGTTCTCGCCGTTGCGGCGCAGCCGGGTGGCGATGTGGTCGACGCGGAACAGCTCGTCGAGCCGGTTCGGGTCCTGTTCGCCGGCCTCGAGGTCTTCGATGATCGACAGCTGCTGCTCGACCAGCGACTGGCTCCGCCGCGACAGCGTCATGAACATCTCGCTGACCTGCTTGCGCAGCTCGGCCTGTTCGACGGCGAGCCGGACGGCCTGGCGGTGCATGTCGTCGAAGGCGTGGGCCAGCTGCCCGATCTCTTCTTCCGTGTGGATCCCGGCCGTGGGCACCGCGCGCCAGTCGACTTCCGTGCCTTCGCGGACCTGCCGGACGGTCTCGGGGAGCTGCTCGTTCGCCGCGCGCAGGGCGGCCGCGCGCAGCCGGCGCACCGGCGTGACGAGCGACCGCACGACCAGCAGCGCGATGGCGAGCGCGCCGAGCAGCGAGCCCAGCACCAGGGCCGTGTCGCGCAGGGAGTCCGAGCGGGCGTCGTCGGCCGCGGAGGACACGTCCGAGGACAGCGACGCCGCGACGTCGTTGAGCACATTGGTGACGCCGGTGGTCTCCGCGGTGATCGAGGGCAGGAAGGACGCGAGTGCCGCGCCGCCGTTCGCGGGATCCTGCAGGGCTTCGCGGCGGCTGTCGCCGGTGCTCATCGCCGCGCCGAAGCGGGCCAGGAGGTCGCCCTTCAGCCGGTGCTCCGCCTGTTCGCCGAGCACCTCCTGCTCGGCGACCGTCTGCACGACGGCCGCGCGCAGCGACGCGTCCTCCGGGCTGTTCTGCGCCGCCCGCGCGTAGGTCTCTTCGGTGGCCAGCTCTCCGCGGAGGTGCACCAGCAGCCGCGTGGTCTCCGCGGTGTCGCCGCCGACGTCGGCGGGCACGATCGCGGGCACGAGGTCGCCGAGGGTCGCGATGATGTCGTTGTAGCCGGCGGCTTTCGTGCGGACGTCGCCGCCGCCGGCCCCGGCCGCGCGGATCCCGGCGAGCTTGCCCAGCGCCGTGTTGAGCGCCCGGCCGGTGTCGGCGGGCAGCGGCGCGAAGCCGGTGTCGCGCTGGATCGCGGCCACCTTGGCGTCGACGGCGGCGGTCAGCGTGTTCGGCGCGCCCGCCGGGACCGCCACCGCGGCGACCATCTCCTCGCCCAGCGAGGCGGTCAGCTCGACCGTGTCGCGCAGCACCGGCAGGCGGTCGCGGGCCGCGCTGAGCTCGGTGGCCCGGTCGAGCTCGCCCTGGATCCGGACTTCGGCGAGCGCCACCGCGACCAGGACGGGCAACAGCAGCACGACGCTGATCTTGGTGCGGACGCTCCAGTTCGCCGGCCACCACGCGGCATCCGCCGGCAAGCGGGGCGTGGATCTGCTTTCGTGCATGGCGAAACCGCTCGATTCCCAGCCGCGTGCGGCCGATGTCGAACTCGGACAGGACGGGAGGGCCCCAGGGTCCGATCACCCCTCGCTGATCGAGCCGACCAGCAGAGAACAACACGCGCCGCATGCTTGTCAACCCTAAGGAGCGGCGTTTCGGAAAGCCGGATTCGAATTCATCACGATCATTGCGCGCGGTTCACGCATCGTGTCCCGGCGGTCGCTGCTTGCACACCGTACAAGTGATGTTCGCCCAGCTCCGGGCCTTACCGCGCGGCAATCGACACCCCCTTCGCGCTGTCGTCGGAATTACCCACAAAGACCACCGGAACCATTTCGTGGCGAACTCGGCCATTGATCGGGTGGTTTGTTATTAATTCCCTCACCCCGCCCGGATGAGACTCCCGACCGGGAAGGCGGCAGAATCGCGGCCGTGACCGATGTGGACGACTCCGGAGACGGCACGACGCCCGGCAAGCGCGTCGGGTGGGTCGAGCTGTACTTCGACCTGGTCTTCGTGTTCGCGGTGGGCCAGGTGGCGCACGGCATGGTGGCGGACCCGCACTGGATGCGCGCCGCGGCCGCGCTCGGCCTGTTCGCGACGCTGTGGTGGACGTGGATCGGCTTCGCGGTGCTCTACAACCGCCGCGGCGACGACAGCCGCGCCGCCGACCGGCTGGTCGTCCTGGCCGGCACGATCCCCTGCGCGATCGCGGCGACTCAGGTGCACCACGCCTTCGAGGGGCACCCGGAGATCTTCGCGGCGGCGATGGCGGCGGTCCGCCTGATCCTGTCGGCCGCGCACCGCTGGCCGGCCCGGCCCGGCCTCGACCAGGGCCGGATCACCTGGGGCTACCTGTTTTCGGCCGTGCTGTTCGGGATTTCGGTGGTCGTCCCGCACACGTGGGCGCTGTGGGCGCTCGCGCTGCTGCAGGAGGCGGGGTTCCTGCTGCTGGGCGACCGGCCGCGCCGGCGCCGCGGCGAGCACCGGGAGCGGCCGACGCGGGCGGCGCGCTGGCGGGCGTTGTGGAAGCCGCCGCACGACCCGAACCTGGCGGTCGACTCGGCGCACCTCGCCGAGCGCTTCGGGCTGTTCATGATCCTGCTGCTGGGCGAGCTGGTGATCACGGTCGGCACGGCGGCCCTGGAGCGCCCGGCCGACGACCTCGCGTACTGGTCGTCCCTGGTGTCGGGGCTGGTGATGGCGGGCGCGCTGTGGTGGCTGTACTTCACGTCGGCGGCGCAGATCTACGAACGCATGCTGGACCTCTCGGGCGGCAACCCGGCATTGGCGTATTCGTTGTACGCGGGCGGCCACCTCTTCCCGGCGTTCGCCCTGCTGCTCATCGCGGCGGGGGTCAACCTGTCCCTGCACGAGTCCCCGCCCCAGTCGGCGGCCTGGTTCACGACGGCCGGCGTGGCGATGTACCTGGGCGGCACGCGCGTGTTTTCGACCGGCCGGATCCCGAGGTGGTACACGGGCCCGCTCCGCGCCGCCGCGCTGGCCGCGACGGTGTGCCTGGCGCTGCTGGGCCGGATTCTCCCGGCGCCGGCCGTGGTCGCGGTGATCACCGCCTGGGCGGTGGGCGCGACGGCGGTGGCGGCGGGCATGCGCCACCGCGCGCGCACCAGCCGGTTCGGCGGCGACCCGGTGGCGTTCCTGCGACGCATCGAGGAGGAGCGGCAGCGCCGGGCCGGCTGACGCCGGCTCGCCACCTTCCGCGGGCCTAGTTCGGGATCTCCGTCGCCCGTTCCCAGCCCGACGGCAGTTGGCAGACGTTCAACGCGTGGTCGAGGCCGCTCCCGGCCAGGGCCCGCCGCACGACGCGGTTCTCGCCGGTGATGATGCGGAGAGCGGTGTTCTCGCGGACCGTCCGGACGTGGATGTCGGCGAGGACGGAAAGCCCGGCCGCGTCCAGGAGGTCGACCTCGGACAGGTCGAGCACCAGGACCGGGAACCGCCGGTGCGCCCACGTGCTGAGCACCGACGCGAGCTCGACGGCGCTGTCCTCGTCGAGCGCGCCGCTGATCCGGACCATCACCGCGCCGAAGTACGGCCGGATCACCTTGATGTCGAACGCGCTTCGCTCGGCCGGGGGAGGCGGCGACGCCATCGGGATCGCCGTCGCGGGGTGCTGCACGACTAACATCTTGAGTACGCCTTCAGTCGCGGTTGGCGCGCCGAGCGGTGTCCACTGCCCGCTCGGGCGCCGGCAAGTCGAGGGAGGGGCGGCTGCTCCTGAACCGCCCTTCGCAGCCTAATACTTGATCCAAACGGCGCAACCCCGCCAACGGCCGAACCGACAGTCACCCACAGTCGGCCGAAAGCGCGTATTCCCGGCGTCCGCACCGAAAACCACGTCCGCGGGCGCCCGCACTTGACAGCCCGTGCGGGTGACCTTCATGCTCGATGACGTCTCAGGGTTCCTGATATAAGGAGGTGTCGGCGTGCCCCGCCCCCCGGCCGACTTCGGCCTCGGCAGCTGGCCTGCCCGGCGTGCGCGGATCTCCCCCGGCCGCACGGCGCTCGTGCAGGCCGGCCGTTCGCTCACCTACGCGGAGCTGGCCGGCCGCGTCGAACGGCTGGCCGGCGCGCTGGCCGGGCTCGGCGTGCGGCCGGGTGACCGCGTCGCCTACCTCGGTGTCAACGACGTCACCGTGTTCGAAACCCTCTTCGCCACCGCTCGCTGCGGCGCGCTCTTCGTCCCCCTCAACTACCGCCTGTCCGCCGCGGAAATCCGCTACATGCTCGACGACAGCGGCGCTTCCGTGCTCGTGCACAGCCCGGACACCGACGAGCTGCTGACCGGGACGCTGCCCGGGACGCTGCGGCACGTCGTCGCGACGCACCCGGCGTCGTGCCCGGCCGGCGGGCTCGACTACGAAGCGATCGCCGGCGACCCGCCCGCCGCCGAAGTCCGGCTCGACGACCCGTGCCTGCTGCTCTACACCTCCGGCACCACCGGCCGGCCGAAGGCGGCGGTCCTCACCCACGGGAACCTCACCTGGAACACCGTCAACCAGCTGGCCCACCTCGACGTGCTGGGCACCGACAAGGCGCTGTGCATCGCGCCGCTGTTCCACTGCGTCGGGCTGGGCCAGATCACGCTGCCGACGCTGTTCAAGGGCGGCAGCGTCGAACCGGTCGCGAAGTTCGACCCCGGCACGATCCTCGGCCGGATCGGCGACGCCGGGATCACGAGCTTCTCGGCCGTGCCGACCATGCTCGACATGCTGTGCCGCCACGAGGCGTGGGACCGCACGGACCTGGGTTCGCTGACGTGCGTGCTCTACGGCGGATCCCCGGTGGCCGAGCGCGTGGCCCGCGCGTGGCTCGACCGCGGCGTGAAGCTCCTTCAGGGCTACGGCATGACCGAAGCCTCGCCGGGCGTCTCGATGGCCACCCACGAAGGCACGCTCGACCACCCCGTCGCCGCGGGCGTGCCGCACTTCTTCACCGACGTCGCCGGGCTCGGTCCCGGCCTCACCCCCGAAGCGCTCGGTGAGACGCCCGCGGAGCTGCTCGTGCGCGGCCCGCACGTCTTCGGCGGCTACTGGCACCGGCCCGAGGAGTCGGCGGCGAGCTTCGTCGACGACTGGTTCCGCACCGGCGACGTCGTCCGCGTCGAAGCCGACGGCTGGGCCCACGTCGTCGACCGGGTCAAGGACCTGATCATCTCCGGCGGCGAGAACGTCTACCCCGCCGAGATCGAAGCGGTCGCCGTCCGGCTCGACGACGTCGACGCCTGCGCCGTGGTCGGCGTCGCCGACGAGCGCTGGGGTGAGACCGGCGTGGCCTTCGTCGTCCGGCGGCCGGGCGCGCGCCTGGACGAAGCCGCCTTCCGCGCCCACCTCGAACAGCACCTCGCGCGCTACAAGGTGCCGAAGCACGTGCAGTTCCTCGAAGCCCTGCCCGTCAACGCCACCGGCAAGATCCGCCGCGTCGAGCTCCGCGCGCGAGCCGCCGCGACCTTCACGAACGGACCCGCATGATCCCCTCTTCCCTCTGCCTGGAGCAGTACGGCGAGATCGCCGTGCTGCGGCTGGCGCGGCCCGAGAAGCGCAACGCCCTCGACGACGCCACCGTGCTCGGCCTCGAGGCGTTCTTCGGCGCGCCGCCGCGCGAGGTCAAGGCGGTCGTGCTCGACGCCGTCGGCGAGCACTTCTCGGCCGGTCTCGACCTCGCCGAGCTGACCGAGCGGGACGCGTTCGAAGGCCTGGAGCACTCGATGATGTGGCACCGCGCGTTCGAGCGGCTCGAACGCGGGCGCGTCCCGGTGGTCGCCGTGCTCAAGGGCGCGGTGGTCGGCGGCGGCCTGGAGCTCGCGGCCGCGGCGCACATCCGCGTCGCCGAGTCCTCGGCGTTCTACGCGCTGCCGGAGGGCCAGCGCGGCCTGTTCGTCGGCGGCGGCGCGTCGGTGCGGGTGCCGCGGCTGATCGGCGCGCACCGGATGGCCGACATGATGCTCACCGGCCGCGTCCTCGACGCCGACGAAGGCCACGCCGCCGGGTTGTCGCACTACCGCGCCGAAAACGGCCTCGAGCTGGCGCTGGAGCTGGCCCGCAAGATCGCCGCGAACTCGCCGATCACGAACTTCGCCGTGCTGCAGGCGCTCCCCCGCATCGCCGAGGCCAACCCGGCCGAGGGCTACCTGATGGAGTCGCTGATGGCCGCCGTCGCGAGCGGCAGCGCCGAGGCCAAGGACCGGATGCGGGCGTTCCTGGACAAGCGCGCCGGGAAGGTCGGCCGATGACCGGGATCGGCCGGTACCTGGACTGGCTCGCCGCCCGGGGCCACGAGTTCGACGGCTACGCCGCGCTGCACCGCTGGTCGGTGACCGATCTCGACGGCTTCTGGTCGTCGGTCAAGGACTTCTACGGGGTGCGCTTCCACTCCCCCGCCCGCGCGGTCGTGCCCGACCCGCGGATGCCGGGCACCGAGTGGTTCCCCGGCGCGACCCTCAACTACGCCGAACACGCGCTCGGCGGCCCGTCGGACGACGTCGCGGTCATCTCCTACTCGCAAACGCGCGAGCGCACCGAGCTGACGTGGGGCGAGCTGCGGGACCAGGTCGCCCGGGTCCGCGCCGGGCTGCGCCGGCTCGGGGTCGGCCGCGGCGACCGCGTCGTGGCGTACCTGCCGAACATCCCCGAAGCCGTGGTCGCCTACCTCGCGGTCGCGAGCCTCGGCGCGATCTGGGCGTCCTGCGCACCGGAGTTCGGCGCCCGTTCGGTGGTCGACCGGTTCGGCCAGATCGAGCCGCGGGTCCTGCTGACCGTGTCCGGCTACCGCTACGGCGCCAAGGACGTCGACCGCCGGGCCGAGGTCGCCGAGATCCGGGCCGGGCTGCCGACCGTCGAGCACGTCGTCCACGTCCCCTACGGCGACCACGACCTGCCCGGCACCTGGAGCGACCTGCTCGCCGAAAGCGATCCCGGGTTCGAGCCCGTCGGCTTCGCGCACCCGCTGTGCGTGCTGTTCTCCTCCGGCACCACCGGCAAGCCGAAGGCGATCGTGCACGGCCACGGCGGGATCCTGCTGGAGCACCTGAAGAACCACGGCCTCAGCTGGGACCTGCGCCCCGGCGACCGGATGCTGTGGTTCTCCACGACCGCCTGGATGATGTGGAACGCGCTCGTCTCGGGGTTGCTCACCGGCGCGTCGATCGTGCTCGTCGACGGCAACCCGCTGCACCCGGACCTGGCGTGGCAGTGGCGGCTGGCCGCCGAAACCCGCGCGACGCTGATGGGCGTGAGCCCGGGTTTCCTGATGGCGTGCCGCAAGGCGGGCCTCGACCCCGCCGGGGAGTACGACCTGAGCGCGCTGCGGCAGCTCGGCGCGGCGGGCAGCCCGCTGCCGGCCGAGGGCTACCACTGGGTGCGGGACGTCTTCGGCCCCGACGTGCTGCTCAACGTCGGCAGCGGCGGCACCGACGTCTGCACCGGGATCGTCCAGGGCGGCCCGCTGCAGCCCGTCGTCGCCGGCGAGATCTCCGGGCCGTGCCTCGGGGTCGACGCGAAGGCGTTCGACGAGCACGGCACACCGGTGGTCGGCGAGCTGGGCGAGCTGGTGATCACCGCGCCGATGCCGTCCATGCCGGTCGGGTTCTGGGGCGACGACACCGGCGAGCGCTACCGCGAGACGTACTTCGGCACCTACCCCGGCGTCTGGCGCCACGGCGACTGGATCCGGTTCTCACCCGAGGGCAGCTGCGTGATCGCCGGCCGTTCGGACGCGACGCTCAACCGCGGCGGCGTCCGGCTCGGCACCGCCGAGTTCTACGCCGTGGTCGAGGAGCTGCCGGAGGTCGACGACTCCCTCGTCGTGCACCTCGAAGACCCGGCGGGCGGCAACGGCGATCTTCGGCTCTACGTCGTGCTGCGGGAAGGCACCTTGGACGCCCCGCTGCGCGAGAAGATCGCGAAGGCGTTGAAGAGCGCGCTGTCGCCGCGGCACGTGCCGGACGTGATCACCGCCGTCCCGGTGATCCCCCGCAACCGCACCGGGAAGAAGCTGGAGGTGCCCGTGAAGAAGCTCCTGCTCGGCGCGCGGCCGGAGGACGTCGTCGGGAAGGACGTCCTGGCCGATCCCACCGCGCTGGACGCCTTCGGGGCGCGCGCATGAGCACCGTCGCGGTCGTCGGCACCGGCGTGATCGGCGCGAGCTGGGCCGCGCTCTTCCTCGCCCACGGATTCGACGTCGTCGCCACCGACCCGGCGCCCGGCGCCGAGGAGCGGCTGCGAAGCGCGCTCGAAGGGACGTCGACGGATCGGCTGCGCTTCGTCGCCGACGCCGGCGAAGCGGCCTCGCTCGCGGACTTCGTGCAGGAGAACGGACCCGAGCGCGAAGACGTCAAGCACGCGGTGTTCGGGGTGCTCGACGAAGCCGCGCGGCCGGACGTGATCCTGGCGAGCAGTTCGTCCGGGCTCCTGCCCAGCGCCATCGCGCGCGGCTGCCCGGAGCACCCCGAACGCGTGGTGGTCGGGCACCCGTTCAACCCGCCGCACCTGATCCCGCTCGTCGAGGTCGTGCCCGGCCGCGACACCGCGCCCGAGGTCGTCGACCGGGCCGTGGCGTTCTACGCCTCGGTCGGGAAGCGGCCGATCCGGCTGACGCGGGAAGTGCCCGGGCACGTCGCGAACCGGCTGCAGGCCGCGCTGTGGCAGGAGGCGTACTCGCTGGTGGAGCGCGGGATCGCGACGGTCGCCGACATCGACACCGCCATCTCGTACGGCCCCGGCCTGCGCTGGGCGGTGCTCGGCCCGTTCCTCAACCAGCACCTCTCCGGCGGCGCGGGCGGCCTCGCGCACGTCCTCGCGCACCTCGGGCCGCCGACCGAAGAGTGGTGGCGCGACCTCGGCCGCGTCCACCTCACCCCGGAGCTGGCCGAGACGCTCGTCGCCGGGGTCGACGCCGAGCTGGCCGGCACCGACGACCAGACCCTCGTCGCCGCGCGCGACGCCGTCCTGCACCGCTTGCTGGCTGCCAAGGCCGCGCAGCCCGACCTGCCCTGACTGGAGTTCTCGTGGACCTTTCCGCACTGACCGCCATCGACGTCCACACGCACGTCGAACAGGACGGGCACGGCTGTTTCGCCCTCGACCAGGAGCTGCTGGACGCGTCGGAGAAGTACTTCCACGCCGGCCAGGACCGGACGCCGACGGTGGCGTCGATCGCCGAGCACTACCGCGCCCGGAACATGGCCGCCGTCGTCTTCACGGTGGAAGCCCCGGCCGCGACCGGGCACCCCGCCCTGTCGAGCGAGGAGATCGCCGACGCCGCCGCCGAGCACGCCGACGTGCTCATCCCGTTCGGCTCGGTCGACCCGCACGCCGGCAAGGCCGCGGTGCACCGCGCGCGGCGGCTGGTCACCGAGCACGGCGTCCGCGGCTTCAAGTTCCACCCGAGCCTGCAGGCGTTCGAGCCCAATGACGTCCGGTACTACCCGCTGTACGAGGCGATCCAGGAGCTGGGGGTGCCGGCGCTGTTCCACACCGGCCAGACCGGGATCGGCGCCGGGCTGCCGGGCGGGCACGGCATCAAGCTGCGCTACTCGAACCCGATGCTGCTCGACGACGTCGCCGCGGACTTCCCGGCGCTGACGATCATCCTGGCGCACCCGTCGGTGCCGTGGCAGGACGAGGCGATCTCGGTGGCGACGCACAAGGCGAACGTCTACATCGACCTGTCCGGCTGGTCGCCGAAGTACTTCCCGCCCCAGCTCGTCCGCGCGGCCAACTCCCTGCTCAAGCGCAAGGTCCTGTTCGGTTCGGACTTCCCGGTGATCACGCCGGACCGGTGGCTCGCCGACTTCGCCCGGCTCGAGCTCAAGGACGAGGTCCGGCCGCTGATCCTCAAGGACAACGCCATTCGGGTGCTCGGCCTGGGCCGAACGTTTGCCTGATCGCTGCGCGGGCATCCGGGCCGCATGGCCGAAGGCGACGTGCACACCTACTTCGAGGACGGGCTGTGGAAGAACCGCGTCGAAGGCGGGGCCCGCGCGTCCAACACGTCCCTGCGCCGCACGGACGCCGTCCTGTCCGGACGGCAGATCGCGAGGAAGCGGCGAGTCGGGCACGTGGTGCACACGGCGGACGGCGACGTCGAGACCGAGCGTGACTTCCGGCCGCGAGCCAAGCGTCCACAGTAGAGCCTCAGGCCCTCGGCAGCAGCGCCCACACGGTCTTGCCCCCGCCGCGGGACGGGCTGCTGCCCCACGTCTTCGCGACGCCGGCGACCAGCCGCAGCCCGAGTCCCGTCCGGACGCGGTCCAGCCCTTCCCGCACCACGGCGGGCGCCGCGCTCTCGTCGGTCACCTCGACGGCCAGCGCCCGGCGGCGCAGCTCCAGCCGCAGCCGCGGCGCCGAAACCGTGTGCCGCAAGGTGTTCTCGACGAACTCCGTCGCGACCAGCACGGCGTCCTCGGTCAGTCCGGCCACCCGCCACTCGGCGCACGTCCCCCGGACGAAGTCCCGGGCCTGCGCGGAGGTGCGTGACGACCGGTCCAGGACGCGACAAGCCCGCAGCCGGGCCGGGTGGTCGAACGCGCGCTCGGCCGTGGCGACGTCGGCGTACACCGGCACGCGGCGGCCCGCCGGGCTCGCGGCCAGCACCGCGCGCTGCTCCGGCCGGCCGGTGACGAGCGCGAAGGGGACCGCCGGCCACTCCTCGACCCGCAGGGCGACCAGGGAAAACACCGTGACCAGTGAGTGGTCCCGCAGGGCGAGGCGCTCGATGTCGACGAGCAGTTCGTCCAGGCCGTCCGCGGCGAACGCGAGCAGGCCGTCCCGGAGGGCCGGGTACGTCGTCCGGTCGAGCGTGCCGACGGCCGCGACCGTCTCGGTCGCGCCGTGCGGGGGAACCAGCCAGACCGAGTTGTGCCGGGCGAGCACCGGGATCACCTCCTGGCGAGCGAGCTACCCCGATCGGGTATCCGGTCACGAAGCGGTCAAACGGCCGGAACGCGATGGTTGCCCGCGCGTGATCCGGGGAACCCGCGCGGGGAATCCACACCGGGAGGCCACCATCGCGACCGCGGTCCTGTTCGACGTCGACGGCACGCTCGTCGACTCCAACTACCTGCACGTCCACGCCTGGCGGCGGGCGTTCCACGAGCTCGGCCGCGGCGTCGACTCGTGGCGCGTGCACCGGGCGATCGGCAAGGGCGCGGGCAAGCTGCTGAGCACCCTGCTGGGGGAGGCGGACGCCGAGCGCGTCGGCGACGAGGCCAAGGAGCTGCACAGCCGCTTCTACCTGGAGACCGCCGAGCTGCTGCGGCCGTTCGGCCAGGCGTCCGAGCTGGTGCGGGCGCTGGCCGCCAAGGGCGTGCGCGTGGTCCTGGCGACATCGGCCGGGCCGGACGAGCTGGACGTGCTGCGCCGCGTCCTCGACGTCGACGACGTGGTCAAGGACATCGTCGCGGGCCACGACGTCGAGGCGACGAAGCCGGATCCGGAGCCGGTGCGGGTGGCGCTGGACAAAGCGGGCACGGCCCCGCAGGACACGATCTTCGTCGGCGACGCGGTCTGGGACGTCCAGGCGGCGACGAAGGCCGGGGTGCGCACGATCGGCGTCCTGTCGGGCGGCGTGAGCGCGGCGGAGCTGACGGAGGCCGGTGCGGTCGCGGTCTACGACGACGTCGCGGCTTTGCTCGCGGACCTCGAGGACAGCCCGCTGGCGAACCTGTTCAGCTGACCTGCCGCGCCACCAGCCGCTCGACCAGGCCGGCTTTGAAGCGCTCCCGCTGTTCCACCGGCAGCCCCAGCGCCTCCACCAGCTTCAGCGGGCGACGGCGGAAGTGCTCGCCCGCCAGCGGGACGCTCGCCAGCTCCACCAGCCACTGCATGCCACGGACCGGCCACACCGAGCTCGCCACGTGGTCGACCAGGATCAGCCGGCCGGCCGGGCGCAGGACCCGGGCCATCTCGGCCACCGCCGTCGCCGGGTCGGGGATCGCGCAGAGGCCGAACGTGCACACCACCGTGTCGAACGACGCCGGCTCGAACGGGAGGTCGTGCGCGCTGCCCTGGCGCAGGGTCACCTCGCGCCCGAGTGCCCGAGCCCGCTCGCGGGCGAGCTCGAGCATCCCGGCGCTGAGGTCGAGCCCGGTGAGCGTGACGCCGCCGGGGTAGCACGGCAGGTTGAGCCCGGTCCCGACGGCGACCTCCAGCACGTCGCCGGACGCCTGGCCGCACGCCCACGCCCGCGAGTCGCCGAAGAGGCGGCGGTCCCAGACGCCCATCTCGCGGTCGTAGGTCGCCGACTTGCGGTCCCAGTACCGGGTCCAGCGCTCCGCCTTCGTCATCTCCCCAGGGAACCACGGACCGGGCGGGAACCTCAGCCGAACATGCCCGGCTCGTACGCCCCGCCCCGCTGGTGCAGGATCACCGCGAGCCGGTTCGCCGAGTTCATCTGGGCGACCAGCGCGACCAGGGCCGCGGTCCGGTCGTCGTCGTAGTGCTTGCGCACCGCCGCCCAGGTCTCGTCGGAGACGCCCGGGCTCGCGTCGGCGATCCGGGTGCCCTCCTCGGCCAGCGCCAGCGCGGCCTGCTCGGCCTCGGTGAAGACCGTGGCCTCGCGCCAGGCGGCCACCAGGTTGATCCGCACGGCGGGCTCGCCGGCGGCGGCGAGCTCCTTGGTGTGGATGTCGACGCACCAGCCGCAGCCGTTGATCTGGCTGACGCGCAGCGACACCAGCTCCTGCGTGACCTTCGGCAGCGGCGACCGGACGATCGCGAGGCTCGCGGTGCCGAAGCGCTTGGCGAACCTGGCGCCGATCTCGTTGTCGGTCAAGGTGAACCGCGGTTCCATGGTTCCTCATCTCGTGGTCGTGGACCGGACGACCAGGAGATGCCGGACCACCCCCGTCCCGTGACCGTGACGCCGGTCACCGTCACAGGACGACCGCGGCCGGCATCGGGTGGGAAACTCCGCGAATACCGACAGAGGAGCCACCATGGCCGACCCCGCGACCGAGGCGTTCCTCGCCCACCGGAACCTGCTGTTCACCGTCGCCTACCAGATGCTCGGCTCGGCCGCCGACGCCGAGGACGTCCTGCAGGAGACCTGGCTGCGCTGGGTGGGCGTGGACCTCGCCGAGGTGCGTGACGAACGCGCGTACCTGGTGCGGATCACGACGCGCCTCGCGCTGATGCGGCTGCGGACCCGTGCCCGGCGCAAGGAGTCCTACGTCGGCCCGTGGCTGCCCGAGCCGCTGCTGACCACGCCCGACGTCGCCGAGGACGTCGAGCTGGCCGACAGCGTCTCGATGGCGATGCTGCTGGTGCTGGAGACGCTGACGCCGGCCGAGCGCGCGGTGTTCGTGCTGCGCGAGGTGTTCGACCTGGGCTACGACGAGATCGCCGAAGCCGTCGGCAAGAACGCGGCCGCGGTGCGCCAGATCGCGCACCGCGCCCGGTCGCACGTCGCCGCGCGCCGGCCGCGCGGGTCCGTGTCGCCCGCCGCGTCGCGGGACGCGCTCGACGCGTTCCGGCACGCCGTCGAAACCGGAGACCTGCGGCGCCTGCTCGACGTCCTCGCCCCGGACGTGGTGTTCCTGGGCGACGGCGGCGGGGTCGTGCAGGCCGTGCCCGAGCCGGTCGTCGGGGCCGAGGCGGTGGCCCGCCTGCTCGCCGCCGGCGTCGGCAACTTCGCGCTCGGCTCCCTGACGACGGCCCTCGTCAACGGTCACCCGGCCCTGGTCCTGCGCCGCGCGGGCGAGGTCGACACCGTGCTGGCCGTCCGCGTCGACGACGGGCTCGTGACGGGCCTGTACGCCGTGCGCAACCCGGCGAAACTGTCCCGTTTGGACGAAGCGACGGCGTTGCGGCGCTAATGGTGCATGCCGCACTCCCGCTGGGTCACTCGGTCGCGGTCGCCGCGGCGACGATCACCTCGGCCACGGCTTCCGGCTGCGAGACCGCCACGGCGTGCGAGGCGTCGATCCGGCGGACCGTCGAGGCCGCCCGCTCGGCCATGAACGCCTGGGCCGCCGCCGGGATCGCGTTGTCCTGGTTGGCGATCAGGGTCCACGAGGGCAGCTTCGCCCACGCCGGGGTGCCCTCGAACGGCGCGGCCAGGGCCTGCTGCGCGACCGGCCGCTGCGTGACGGCCATGACCGCGGCGGTCTCGGCCGGGACGTCGCCCGCGAAGACCTCGGAGAAGTCCTCCGGCTTGATCGACAGCTCGGGCGCGCCGTCGTGGACCAGGACGTTCGTGGTCTCCGGGCCGAGCTTCGCACCCGGGTGGCGACCGGACAGCTCGAAGACGCTCTCCCCCGCGTCGGGCTGGAAGGCGGCGATGTAGACCAGCGCGCGCACGTTCGGCGTCTCGGTCGCGGCGCGGGTGATCAGGGCGCCGCCGTAGGAGTGGCCGGCCAGGACGACCGGGCCGGAGACGCCGTTGACCACCGAGGCGACGTACGCCGCGTCGGACTCGGCACCGCGCAGCGGGTTCGCCACGGCGACGACCGGAAAGCCCTGTGCCTGCAGCTTCGCGATGACGCCGGTCCAGCTCGACGAGTCGGCGAACGCGCCGTGGACCAGGACGATGGTGGGCTTGCTCATGGCTGGCTCCTTCGGAGAGAACGATCAGTCTTTCTGCGTGAAAGAATGACCGTTCTTTCCGCGCTTGGCAATGTGACGAACCCGACCTGGCAGAACGACCGGTCTTTCTCTACGCTGGTGAGATGACGACTGCCGACGTGCACCCGAAGGACCGGCTGCTCGCGACCGCGTCACGGCTGTTCTACGCCGAAGGCATCCACGCGGTCGGGGTGGAACGCCTCGTCTCGGAGGCCGCCGTGACGCGGGCGACGTTCTACCGGCACTACCCCACCAAGGACGACCTGGTCGCGGCCTACCTGACCGAGACGAGCCGCCGGATCCGCGTAGCCGTCGACGCCGCTCGGGAGGGCAAGCCCCCGCGCGAAGCCCTGGCCGCGGCGCTGGCGGTGGTCGGCGACGCGACGTGCGGCGAAGACTTCCGCGGCTGCCAGTTCCTCAACGCCGCGGCCGAGTACCCCGACCCGGACCACCTCGTCCGCCGGGTCATCGACGACCACCGCAAGTGGTTCTTCGAGGTCCTCCGCACGGAGGCGGCCGCCCTCGGCCACCCGGAACCGGACCACGCGGCGGGCGTCCTGGTCCTCCTCCGCGACGGCGCCCTCCACGGCGGCGAACTGGACGACGCGGAAACGGTACGCGCGACCCTGCGCCGAGCGGTGGACGACTTCTTCCCCGCCTGAGCCCGATACCCGTTCGGTGAAAGACGTTCTCAGCACCGATCCGCGGAGCGACTCCGGTCACTTTGGCGGCTTCCCCACCGAATCCGGCGTCGGCGGGCGTGCTGGAATGGCAGTCGTGCCGTTCGAAGAGCCGCTGCCGCGTGTCGCCCGGCCACGGGCGTTGCTCTTCGCGCTGCCCGCCGCCGGACGACGGTGGAGTGCCGGGCTGCGCGCCGCGGCCGCCGTCGCCCTTCCCGGCAGTGCCACCGTCCTCGTCGGCCACGCCGACGTCGCGCTCTTCGTCACCTTCGGCGCCTTCGCGGTCCTCTACGGCGAAGGCCGCCCCTACCGCGTGCGTGCCCGCGTCGTCCTGACCGCCGCCGTCACGCTGCTCCTCGCCGCGGGTCTCGGCGCGGCCGTCGGCGGCGCCGGGACCAAAGCCGCCGTCATCGTCACGGTCACCGCCGTCGCGGTCGCCGCCGTCTACACCGTCGACGCCCTGCGCCTCGGGCCGCCCGGGGCGCTGTTCTTCACCCTCGTCTGCGGTGGCGCGCTCGTCGCCACCGAGGCGGGCGCCGATCCGGTTCCGCTGCTGGTCGGCACGGCACTCGGCGGCGCGTCCTCGGTGCTGGTCTCCATGGCCGGTGTCCTCCACGACCGCGGCAAGCCGGAACGCGTGGCCGTCCACCGGGCCCAGAACGCCGTGGAAGCGTTCCTCGCCGGCGAAAGCCCCCGGCACACCGCGGGCGCGGCCCTCTCCGCCGCCTGGAACGCCGTCCACGACGCGGGCCGGGAAGAGTCGGAACTGGCGGCCACGCTCATCGCCGCCCACCGGCGCTTCGCGGACGCCACCCACACCGAAACCGACGGGCCGCCGCCCCTGCCGCGCCCCGGGGTCGGCTACCGGCTGCGGCGGTCGGCGTCCCTCCGCTCCCACGCCATGGTGACGGCGGTGCGCGTCGGCGCGACGTGCGTGGCCGCCGGGAGCCTCAGCGCCGCGCTCGGGCTGACGCGGCCGCACTGGGCGATCCTCAGCGCGCTCGTCGTCCTGCAGCAGGGCACCGACCGCGTCCACGCGAACGTGCGCGGCCTGCAGCGCTTCGCCGGGACCGTCGTCGGGCTCGCGCTCTTCGCCGGGCTGACCCTGCTCGAACCCGCCGGGCTCGCGCTGGTCGCCGCGATCGCGGTGCTGCAGTTCTGCATCGAGCTGTTCGTCCCGCGCAACTACGCCGTGGCCGTCGTGTTCATCACGCCGCTCGCGCTGCTGGCCGGCGGCGCCGCGGCGAGCGGCGCGGTCGGGCCGGTGATCCGCGACCGCCTGGTCGAGACGACGATCGGGGTCGCGCTCGCGCTGCTCTCCCAGTACCTGCTCGCCCCGAACGCGCACCGCACGACGTTCCGCTGGACCGGGTCCCGCGTCCGCGCCGCGGCCCGGAACCTGCTCCGGGAAGCACCGTCGATGCCCCGGCGGCGCGACCTCCAGTTCGAGCTCGAGGGCGCGACCCGCGCGGCGACCGAGTCGGCGCACAACGACCTCGCCTGGACCCGGCGTCACTGGTCGGCCCACGCAAAGCTGGTCCACCTCGGCTACGACCTGCTCGCGGCCTGCTGGGCCACGCCGCCCGGCAAGCGGCTCGAAGAACGCTGGGAGCAGGCGTTCCGGTAGCCGTCACCTGCGCAAACCCAGCGAAGCTAGGCCGAACGGGTTACCGTCGGGGGATGGCAGCTCGCGATGCGTCCGGCGTCCCCGCGTGGGTCGAGCCGATGCTGGCCAAGGCCGACGGCGGCCGCCTGCGCAGCGGCGCCGAATGGGCGTACGAGTACAAACTGGACGGCTACCGCGCCGCCATGCGGATCGCCCCCGACGGCACGACCGTGCTCACGAGCCGCAACAACATCGACTTCACCGCCGAATTCGCGGAGCTCGCCGGAGTGCTCGCCCCCGCACTCGACGGCCGGGCGGCCTACCTGGACGGCGAGATCGTCGTCTACGACGAAGACGGCCGGATCGACTTCGAGCTCATGCAGGAGCGCCGCGGCCGCTGGGTCCGGCACCAGAGCGGGCCGAAAGGCCGGGCGTTCGACGACCTCCCGGTCCGGTTCCTCGCCTTCGACCTGCTCCGGCTCGGCGATCGCGACCTGCTCAAGGAGCCGTACGACGAACGCCGGAGACTCCTGGCCGGCCTGCCGATGCCCGATCCCTACCGCGTCTCGGTCGTGCGCGCCGTCACCTTCGACGAACTCGCCGCCGACCGCCGCACCCCCGGCGACTTCCTCGCCCACGCCGCGTCCGCCGGGTACGAGGGCGTCGTCGCGAAGCTGCGCAGCTCGGCCTACGTCCCCGGCCAGCGGCCGGACTCCTGGCTCAAGCACCCGCTGATCCGGACGCAGGAGGTCGTCGTCTGCGGCTGGCGGCCCGGTCAGCGCAGCTTCGCCGGCACCCTCGGCGGTCTCCTGCTCGGCGCGCACGACCCCGGGACCGGCGACCTCGTCTACATCGGCGACGTCGGCACCGGCTTCAGCCAGGCCACCCGCGCCGACCTGATGAAGCAGCTACAGCACCTGGAACGCCCCTCCCACCCGTTCGTGACGGCTCCCCCGCGTGAAGACACCGTCCGCGCGCGCTGGGTCGAGCCGCGGCTGGTCGGCGAGATCGTCTACCGCCAGTTCACCCGGGCCGGGCGGGTCCGCCACACCGCGTGGCGCGGGCTGCGGGCCGACAAGAAGCCCGACGACGTCCTCGCCCCGCGCGCCGCCCCGCCGGAACCCGCCGCACCCCCGGAAGCCGCCGCGCCGCCGGCCGGGCAGCGGATCACCGTCCAGGCGGGCGACCGGCAGCTCACGCTGTCCCATTTGGACAAAGTGCTCTACCCGGCGGACGGGTTCACCAAGGGCGAGGTGATCAACTACTACTCGCGGATCGCGCCCGTCCTGCTGCCGCACCTGGCCGACCGGCCGGTGACGTTCATCCGCTACCCCGACGGCGTCGACGGCGAGAAGTGGTTCGAGAAGAACGTCCCCCGCGGCGCGCCGCCCTGGTTGCGCACGGTCCAGCTGCCCAGCACCGGGACGCGCGGCAGCGGCGGCACCGTCGACTACCCGCTCCTCGACGACCTCCCGGCGCTCGTCTGGTCGGCGAACATGGCCGCGCTCGAACTGCACGTTCCCCAGTGGACGGTGACGCCGGACGCCACGCGGCGGGCGCCCGACCGCCTGGTGTTCGACCTCGACCCCGGGCCGGGCACCTCGATCGTGGACTGCGCGCGCGTCGCGGAACGCCTCCACGACGTCCTGACCGCCGACGGGCTGACGCCGTACGCGAAAACCTCGGGTTCCAAAGGGATGCAGCTCTACTGCGGCATCGAGACCGACGACCCCGGGGCCCCTTCGGCGTACGCCAAGCAGCTCGCACAGCGGCTGGCGGAGGAGACACCCCGGTCGGTGACGGCCGTGATGGCGAAGGCCCAGCGTGGGGGCCGCGTCTTCATCGACTGGAGCCAGAACAACCCGGCGAAGACGACGATCGCGCCGTACTCCCTGCGCGGCCGCGACCACCCGACGGTCTCGACGCCCGTCACGTGGGACGAGGTCCGCGCCTGCCGGCACGTCGACCACCTGACGTTCACCGCGGACGAGGTGCTCGACCGCGTCGGCGACCACGGTGACCTGCTCGCCGGTCTGGACGACACCCGCGCGCCACTCCCCCGCCCGTGACGACCCACGGTCGTCCCTCGTCATCCGGACGGGTCTCCGGCGGTCTCCAAAGAGGCCCCGCGGCGGGGTGACGACCCACCCCGCGCAGGCGTGCCGCTGGGCCAGACGGATCACGCCCGCGCAGCGCGAGTGAAGCTCCTTTCCCCCCGATTCGTTCCTCGCTAGCGTCGAGGGAGAGGAGACGCACGCCGGAGCACCCGGCTGTTTCCTTGCACCATAAGGAAACCGAGCGAGGAGATTCTCGATGACGGCTCTCGACCAGCCCGTGGCCCGCACCGCGTACCAGCAGTCGGTCGCCGACTACTGGAACGCGGAAAAGGACCCCGTCAACCTCCGGCTGGGCGACGTCGACGGTCTCTACCACCACCACTACGGCCTCGGCGACTACGACCCGGCGGTCCTCGAAACGCCCGAGGCGCAGCGCGACGAGGCGATCATCGCCGAGATGCACCGCCTCGAGACCGCGCAGGCCGACGTCCTCCTGGACCACCTCGGCCCGGTCGCGCCGAGCGACCGGCTGCTCGACGCCGGCTGCGGGCGCGGCGGCACCAGCGTGATGGCGCACCAGCGCTTCGGCTGCCAGGTCGACGGGATCTCGATCTCCGAGCAGCAGGTCGGGTTCGCGAACGACCACGTGCGCGAACGCGGGATCGACGGCTCGGTGCGCTACCACCTGCGCAACATGCTCGGCACCGGCTTCGAATCCGGGGTGTTCCAGGGGATCTGGAACAACGAGAGCACCATGTACGTCGACCTGCACGAGCTGTTCGCCGAGCACGCGCGGCAGCTCAAGCCGGGCGGCCGGTACGTGACGATCACCGGGTGCTACAACGACGTCACCGGCGGCCGGTCGCGCGCGGTGAGCCAGATCGACCAGCACTACATCTGCAACATCCACGCCCGCGGCGACTACTTCAAGGCGTTGTCCGACAACGGGTTCGTCCCGATCAACGTGGTCGACCTGACGGCGGCGACGATCCCGTACTGGGAGCTGCGCGAGAGGTCGTCGGTCGCCACCGGGGTCGAGAAGCCGTTCCTGACCGCCTACCGCGAAGGCAGCTTCCACTACCTGCTCATCGCCGCCGACCGCGTCTGAGGCGGCCGGTGACGAGGGGAGGCACCATGACCGGACCGGCGTGTCCACAGTGGACGACAGGGGGTGCCGCCGCGCTGCTGGCGGGCCCGTTCGGCCTCGGCACGTCGGCGGCGCGGATCGCGACGCAGTTCGCGCCGGCACCCGGGCAGGACCCGGCCTACGCCCACCTGCCGTGGGGGGACGGCAGCGCGTCGCCGTTGTACTGCCCGGTCGTGGGCCGCGTCGACGGCTCCCTCGCCGAGGAGGTCGACCGGCGGCTGGCGGGGTGGGCCGCCGACTGCGGGTTCGCCGGCGAAGGCCTGGAGCAGATCGCGGGCGCCGGGTTCGGCCGGCTGGCGATGCTCGCCCACGCCGACTGCGACGACCCGGACCGGCTGCTCGTCGCGGCCCAGCTGAACGCGGTGTGGTGGGCCGCGGACGACTACTACGCCGACGACAGCACGCTCGGCGCGGCGCCCACCGAGCTCCCGCCGCGGCTGGCGCTCGTCATGGCGGCGATGGACCCGGTGGCACCGGCCGGGGAGTTCTCGGCCCCGCTCGAGGAAGCGCTGCGGGCGGACCCGATCCTCGTCGGGCTGCACTCGGCGATCGAGCACCTGGGCCGGCACGGTTCGCCGGTGCTGGTGCAGCGCGTCTGCTACGCGACGTTCTCGATGTTCGTCAGCTGGGACGCCTACGCGGCGTGGCGCCACACCGGCCGCTACCCGCCGGCGTGGGAGTACCTGGCCGCCCGCCAGCACGACAGCTTCTACACGTCGATGGCCCTCGTCGACGCCGTGGGCGGCTACGAGCTGGCCGCGCCGTTCTACTACGACCCGCGCGTGCGGGAGGCGATGATGCGGGCCGGGACCGCGTCGGTGCTGGTCAACGACCTCCACTCGGTGGCCAAGGACGCGGCCGACGAGAAGCCGGTCTGCAACATGGTCCTGCAGATCGCCGCCGACCGCGGCTGCTCGGTCGACGAGGCGGTCGAGGCGACCGTCGAGCTGCACAACAAGATCGTCCACGAGTTCGAAGACGGCCACCGGGACCTGATGGCGGTCCCGTCCCCGGAGCTGCAGCGGTTCCTCGTGGGCGTCCGTTCGTGGATGGGTGGCGGCTTCACCTGGCACGCCACCAACCCCCGTTACCGATCCTGACTTCCGAATTGATTGGGTGGTTCTCGCTGTGACTGTCACCGACCCGGTGGAGACCGAGCAGGCGCCGTTGAGCCTGGGCCGGGCCGCGGCCCGGACGCTGGCCACGACAACGAAGTCGGTCCCGCAGATGCAAGGGATCTCCTCACGGTGGCTGCTGAAGCTGCTGCCCTGGGTGG
>NZ_BAAGUJ010000024.1:0-122818 GCF_054781455.1 Amycolatopsis stemonae
CACGAAGGCCTCCGGTGGGTGAAGCGGTTCCTCGACAGCTCCACTTCACAACCGGAGGCCTTCACCTGTCTGCACGACAGGCCGTCACCGGTCACCTCAAGTCGGGACAACGTCCCCGGACATCACAGCTAGGCCCCGGCGAGGCGGATCGCGGCGGCCGGGCAGGTCAGCTCGGCCTGCCGGACGGCGTCCTCTTCGCCCGCCGCGGGCTCGTCGGCGAGCAGGACGACCGTGCCGAGGTCCTCGTCCTGGTCGAACGTGCCCGGCGCGAGCAGCACACACTGCCCGGACGCCACGCAGGCGCCGGTGTCGGCGGTGATCTTCACGGGGCTCACCACGTCACCGGGACGGCGTCGACCCCGCCGGCGACGCGGTTGACGCGCACCGGGATCTCGTCGATCGCGGCCGCCAGCCGCAGGCCGGGGAAGCGGCGGAACAGCTTCGGGAACACCGTCCGCAGCTCGGTGCGGGCCAGGTTGGCGCCGATGCAGACGTGCGCGCCGGTGCCGAAGGCGAGGTGGACGTTCGGCGTGCGGCCCGGGTCGAACTCGTCGGGGTCCGCGAACACCGACGCGTCCCGGTTGGCCGCGTCGCTGGAGACGAGCACCGCGTCGCCGCGCATGATCCGCGTACCGCCGATTTCGACGTCTTCGTGGGCGTAGCGCAGCAGGCCGGTGCCGCTGGTCGCGGTCAGCCGCAGGATCTCCTCGACGGTCGCCTGCACCTCGCCCTCGGGGTCGGCGGCGAAGCGGTCGCGACGTGCGGTGTCGGTGAGCAGGAACAGCGTGCCCATGGCGATGCGCGTCGACGTCGTCTCGTGGCCGGCGAACAGCAGGCCGGTCGCCATCCGCGCGAGGTCGTCATCGGTGAAGGTCGGATCCCCGGCCTGGTAGGCGACCAGGTCGGAGATGACGTCCTCCTGCGGCTCCGCGCGCTTCGCGTCGGCGAGCTTCGCCATGTAGGCCTTGAACTCGGTCATCGCGGCCTGCGCGTCTTCGCCGCCGTCCATCATCGCGATCCGCTCGGACAGGCCGCGGAAGTGCTCGCGGTCGGCGTACGGCACGCCGAGCAGCTCGCAGATCACCAGCACCGGCAAGGGGAACGCGAGGAAGTCGGTCAGGTCGACCGGCTCACCCGGGTCGGCGTCGTGCGCGGCCTCCAGGTCGTCGAGGCAGCGGTCGGTCAGCTCGGCGATGTGGTCGCCGAGGGCGCGCATGCGGGGCGCGGAGAACGCGGGCGCGAGCATCCGCCGCATGCGCTTGTGCTCCGCTTCTTCGGTCTCGAAGTCGCCGCTCGGACCGTCCTGGATCGCGGCGTTGGAGATCCGCGAAGCCTGTTCCGGCGCCGGGTGCGAACGGCCGAACCGCTTGTCGCGGAAGACTTCCTTGGCCTCTTCGTACGACGTCACCAGCCACGCCGGGTCGCCGGCCGGGGTGAGCACCCGGCTGACCGGGGCCCGGCGGCGCAGGGTTTCGTAGTCGGGCGCGATCGCGAGCGCGTTCGCCCGGGCGAAGGGGAGGCGAGGCGTCTCTTCGGTGGTGGTCATGCGTCTCTCCTCAGTTGGGTTTCGAGGTCGGCGAGCCAGCGCAGTTCGGCGTCGAACTTGCCGAGGACGTGCCGCAGCGCGGCGCGGCCCCACGGATCGGCCTGCCCGGTGGCGAGCCCGGTGAGCCGGGCGTGCTCGGCGGTCAGCGCCTGTTTTCGCACGTCGAGCACGCGCGCGCGTTCGTCCGGGCGCAGCCGGCTGAAGCTGCCGACGCGCGCGAGGAACTCCTCCTGGCTCAGGGCCAGTTCGGCCGGGAAGTCGGCGAGCATGTCGTGCAGCAGCTCCCGCCCGACGTCGGTGATCGTGTAGACGTGCCGCGGCGGTTTGGCCTCCTGTTCCTCCGCGCTGCGGCTCACCGCACCGGCGTCGACGAAGCGCCGCAGGGTCGGGTAGAGCGAGTTGTTGGACAAGGTGTGCCCGGTCGAGGCTTCGACGGCCTTGCGCAGCTCGTAGCCGTGCATCGGCTCGCGGTCCAGCCTCGACAGCAAGAGGATCTCGATCCACACCTAGGTCACCGTAACCTAGTGTTCGGTGACTGGGCAATGGCGGATCGTGACAGGTGGGAAGAAACTGTGTAGCGTTGTAAGCAGCTGCTTACAACCGAGCACGGGGGTTCTCGCATGACCGTCACCCACACCGAGCCGCTCTCGTACCCCTTCAACGAGGAGGCGGGGCTCGACCTCAACGAGGCCTACGCGGCCGCCCGCGAGGGAGCGGGCATGGTCCGGGTCAAGATGACCTACGGGGAGCCGGCGTGGCTGGCCACCCGCTACGCGGACGCCCGGCTGGTGCTCGGCGACCGCCGGTTTTCGCGGGCGATGGAGAAGGAGAAGGACGCGCCGCGGCGGTCGCCCGTGCAGCGGGAGGGCGGGATCCTGCAGATGGACCCGCCGGACCACACGCGGCTGCGGACGCTGGTCGCGAAGGCGTTCACCATGCGCCGCGTCGAACTGCTGCGCCCGCGCGTCGCCTCGCTGGCGTCGGAGCTGATCGCGGACCTGAAGGCCGCCGGCCCGCCCGCGGACCTCGTCGACCGCTACGCGCTGCCCATCCCGGTCGCGGTGATCTGCGAGCTGCTCGGCGTCCCGGTCGGCGACCGGCCGAAGTTCCGCGTCTGGAGCGACGCGGCGCTGTCCACCAGCGGCCTGACGCCCGAGGAGTTCGAGCGCAACCGCGAAGAACTGCGCGACTACATGCGCGGCCTGATCGCGGAACACCGCGAACAGCCCCAGGACGACCTGATGACAGCGCTGATCGAGGCCCGCGACACCCGCGACCGGCTGACCGAGCTGGAGCTGGTCGACCTGTGCGTCGGCATCCTCGTCGCCGGGCACGAGACCACCGCGAGCCAGATCCCCAACTTCGTCTACGCGCTGCTGGACCAGCCCGGGCAGTGGCAGCGGCTCGTCGCCGACCCGGACCTGATCCCGGCCGCGGTCGAGGAGCTGCTGCGGTTCGTGCCGCTGGGCGCGGGCGCCGGCTTCGCGCGCTACGCCACCGAAGACGTCGAAGTCGGTGACGTGCTCGTGCGGGCCGGTGAGCCGGTGCTGGTCGCGGTCGGCGCGGCCAACCGCGACCGGCTGCAGTTCGACGACGCCGACCAGTTGCGGTTCGACCGCGAGGACAACCACCACCTCGGCTTCGGCCACGGCGTCCACCACTGCCTGGGCGCACCGCTGGCCCGGCTCGAACTGCAGGAGGCGCTGCGCGCGCTCGTCACCGAGATGCCGGGGATCCACCTGGCCGGCGATATCGTGTGGAAGACGCAGATGCTCGTCCGCGGACCGCGGTCGATGCCGATCGGATGGTGACCATGAGCTGGCACGTGGAAGTCGACGAACACACCTGCATCGGCTCGGGGATGTGCGCCGCGCTGATGCCAGAGGTGTTCGTGCTCGAGGGCGCGGTCGCGCAGACGGCGGTCTCCGACCTCGACGCCGACGAGACCGTGCTCGACGCGGCCGACTCCTGCCCGGCGATGGCGATCACGGTGACCGACGGCGGCCGCGAGATCGGCCCGCGTCCCTAGGGCTCGAACCGGCCGCGTTCGGTGACCACGGCCGTGACGAGCTCGAACGGCGTGACGTCGAAGGCGGGGTTGAAGACCTTCGCGCCCGGCGGCGTGATCGGCACCCCGGCGTACTCGGTGAGCTCGCGGGCGTCGCGTTCCTCGATGGCGATCCCCGCGCCGTCCGCGAGCCTGCGGTCCACTGTGGACGACGGGGCGACGACGATGAACGGCACGCCGTGGTGCCGGGCCGCGATGGCCAGGCCGTAGGTGCCGATCTTGTTGGCGACGTCGCCGTTCGCGGCGATCCGGTCGGCGCCGACGAGCACGCAGTCGACCAGCCCGCGCGCCATCGCGGCGGCGGCCGCGCCGTCCGGCTGGACCCGGTAGGGGACGTCGGCCTCGGCCAGCTCCCAGGCCGTCAGCCGGGCGCCCTGCAGCAGCGGCCGGGTCTCGTCGACGAGGACTTCTTCGACGAGCCCCCGCTCGTGCAGGTGCCAGACGACGCCGAGCGCGCTGCCCCAGCCGACGGTGGCGAGGCGCCCGGCGTTGCAGTGGCTCAGCAGCCGGAGCGGCCGGCGCGGGCACTCGGCGAGCACGATCTCCGCCGCGTGGCCCGAGGCGGTCTTGTTGAGCTCTTCGTCCTCGGCGAGCAGCTCCAGAGCTTCGGCGAGCACGGCGTCCGGACCCTGGTCCAGCTTCTTCAGCGCACGCTCGACACCCCACGCGAGGTTGACGGCGGTGGGGCGCGCGTTCGCGATGCGTTCGGCGTCGGCGTGCACGTCCGTGCCGTCGTAGGCGGCGAGCACGACCCCGAGCGCGCCGGCGGCGCCGAGCGCGGGCGCCCCGCGCACGGCCAGCCGCTGGACGGCGCCGACCAGCTCGTCCACCGTCCGCAGCGCGAGCAGCCGGACCTCGCCGGGCAGCGCGGTCTGGTCGATGATGACGACGGCGCCGCCGCTCCAGTCGATGGTCCTGCGCACGTGCCCTCCCGGGTCCGGCCATGATGCGGTGGTGACCATTGAACGGCAGAACCCGCCCGGGTTGCACACCCCGCCGGGCTACCACCACGTGACGGTGGCCTCTTCGCCCCGCACGGTCTACCTCGCGGGCCAGTGCCCGCTCGGCTCCGACGGCGTCGTCGTGGCCGGCGACGTGCTCGCGCAGACCGACCGGGTGGTGGCCAACACCGCCGCGGCGCTGGCCTTCGCGGGCGCCTCGCCGTCCGATGTGGTGCGGACGGTGATCTACGTGGTGACGGACTCCCGCGAGACGCTCTCGGCGGTCTGGGACCGGCTGACGACGTCGGCGATCGGGGCGGCGTTCACCTCGGCGAGCACGCTGCTGGGCGTCGCCCGGCTCGGCTACCCGGGCCAGCTGGTGGAGCTGGACGTGACCGCCGCGCCGGACGGGCCCGCTACAACCCCGCCATCAGATCCGTCTCCGTGATCCCCGGGCCCTGCCCCGCGCGGATGAACCACTCGGTGCCGAACGCGAACGCGAAGGCGTCGTCCGGCATCGCGAGCATGAACATGTCCTCGCTGATCTGACTGGGGTGGGCGCGCATCGCCGCACGCTTCAGCCCGACGTACTTCGACACGTCGACCGCCGCCGTGATCTCCGCCTCCGGCTTGCCGAACTCCACGTTCTCCGGCGGCTTCGGCGCGGCCTCCGGCGGCATCAGGCCCTGCTCCACCGCCGATTCGAAGCCGCGCTGCATGAACTCGCGGTTGAACGTGGCCTGGAAGACGCGCGCGGTGCCGGCCAGCTCGGCCGCGCGGACGCCGACGCGGTGGACCTGGATGTGGTCCGGGTGGCCGTAGTCGCCGTTGTCGTCGTAGACGGTGAGCACGTCCGCCGCCTCTTCGCGCAGGATCTCCGCCAGCTGCCCGGCCGCCTTCTCGACGTCGGCCTGCCAGAAGGCGGTGGGTTCGTCGTTCGTCGGCTCGCCCATCATCCCGGAGTCGCGGTAGCCCAGGAACTCGACGCGCGCGACGCCGAGGATCTCCGCGGCCGCGTGCGACTCCCGCACGCGCCGCTCCCACAGTTGTTCGCCCTCGGCGAGGAAGCCCTCGGGGACCTCGCCGACTTCGCCCTTGGTGGCGACGACGAGCACGACGCGGTGCCCCTCGGCGACGGCCTTGGCCATCACCCCGGCGGTGCGCAGGCATTCGTCGTCCGGGTGGGCGTGGAAGGTGACCAGTGTTGCCATGTCCGCCAAGCTACCGAACGGCACCGACAAAAACCGCCCGCCAGGATGCGCAGCGGCGTGGTCGGGCGCCCCCGGCTAGGCCTGCTCCTTCGGGCACCACCAGGTCGACCGGCCGCCGACGGTGCCGTGGGTGATTCCGGTGCCGCAGCGGGGGCAGTGGTCGCCGGCCCGGCGGTGGCCGATGATCTCCCCGGTGTGCACGCCGCCGCGGCGGATCGCGGCGCGCAACGCCTTCCGGAGTGCCTTGTGGAGGTTCGTGAGGTCGTCTTCGCCCAGCTCGTTCACCGGCCGGGCCGGGTGCACCGCCGCCTGCCAGAGCGTTTCGTCCGCCAGCAGGTTCCCGATCCCGGCCAGCACGGACTGGTCGAGCAGCCGCGCCTTGACCGGCGCCCGGCCGCGGCCGACGCGCTCGCGGAACTCCCCGCGCGACACCTCGCCGGCGTCCGGGCCGAGCGCGTCGAGATCGGGGTCGAGCCGCACCCGGCCGAGCCGGCGGGTGTCGAACAGCCACAGCTGTTCGCCGTCGGCGAAAGTGATCCCGAACCGGAACCACTCGGGCTTCTCTTCGCGGCCGCGAAACCGCTTCGGCCCGGGCGGCCCGCTCTCGCCGCCGAACCGCAGCTGCCCGGCCATCCCGAGGTGGATGCCGAGGTTCGGCCCGGGCCGCCCGCCGCGGCTTTCCGTTTCGCACCAAAGGGTCTTGCCCCGCCGGTGCGCCGCGGTGAGCCGCCCGCCCGCCAGCGCGGCGGCGATGTCCCCGGGCGCGTGCGGCCGGCACACCCAGTCGTCGTGGTCGTCGACGTCCCGGATCTTCCGGCCGAGCGCACCGGCGAGGACTTGGCGGGCGAGTTCCACTTCGGGCAGTTCGGGCACCCGGCCAGTCTGCCCGGGTGCCGCGCGCGCCGCCGGTCAGGCGCCGAGGGACTGGGCCGTGGTGACTTCCCAGGCGAACCCGTCCGGGTCGGTGAACGCCGCGGCCGCGTGGGTGACGGCGATCCGGTGCGCGCCGGTGCCTTCGGGGGCGACGCCGGCGTCCTTGGCGAGCGCCTTGCGGCGGTAGAGCGCGAGCTTCACCGGGCCGTCCGCGGCGAATTCGACGTACATGCGGCCGAAGCTCTTGCCGACGGTGAAGCCGTGGTCGACGTAGAACTTCTTGCTGGCGGCCACGTCGTCGACGCCGAGCAGGAGGACCACGGCGTCGAACTCGCGGGTGGCCGGGCCGGTGTTCTTCTTCGCGGAGGTGGCGACCTTCCAGATGGCGCCGTCGGGCGCCCGGACGACGCCGCCGTAGCCCCACAGGGACTTGGTGGCGGGCTTGAGCACCGTGGCCCCGGCTTCGACGGCGGTGCCGAGCAGGGAATCGACGTCGGCGGGCTGCGCGACGGTGAGGGAGAGGGTGTAGCCGCGGAACCCGCCGGACGGCGCCTGGGCGGCCCGGAAGCGCAGCTGCGAGGTGATCCCGAAGGCGGCGGAGTAGAAGCGCTCGGCGGCCGCGGTGTCGGTGACTTCGAGGGTGATGGTGTCGATGTTCGTCATGCCGATAACGCTAGGTGCGGCCCGGTGACCAGCGCTTCTCGATTCCTGATCGGTCTGCGGCGGCGTGGCCACGGTGGGTAAAGAGCGATACACGCGACAGGCGACGACGTTCTCCGCCGACACAGGACCCGAGACCCGCTCAACGGGGTGATTTCCCTGCCCTGTCAGGGAAATCTCAACCATCCACAGTGGATGGCGTGCCGGCGGCGGAGCGCCACCGGCCCGGTGGTACGCCGTGGTGGCGCTTGAACGCCGCGGCGAACGAGAACTCCGACGCGTACCCCAGTGAGCGGGCCACCGCGGCCAGGGCGGCGTCGCCGTCGCGCAGCTGCTCGCGGGCCAGGGCCATCCGCCAGTCGGCGACGTACGTCAGCGGGGCCACGCCCAGCAGCTGGGTGAACCTGCGGGCGAACGTCGCCCGGGACAGGGAGGCTTCCCCGGCCAGGTCGGCGACCGTCCAGGTGCGGGCGGGTTCGGCGTGCACCGCGCGCAGGGCCGCGCCGACCGACGCGTCGTCCATCGCGCGGAACCACGCCGGCGCGGTCTCGCCTTCGGTGGCGAGCTGCTCCCGCAGCACCTGCACCAGGACGACGTCGAGCAGGCTGTCCAGCAGTGCCTGCTGCCCCGGCGCGTCGCGGAGGATCTCGGCCGCGAACACGTCGAGCGTCGCGCGCAGGCTCGAGCCCGCGCACGGGCGGACCACCGTCAGGTCCGGCAGCCCGGCGAGCAGGCCCGCGCAAAGTTCGCCCTCGAAGGTGTACGCGCCGCAGAAGAAAGTCGTGGGGTCGCCCGCTTCGGCGCCGAACTCCAGGCGGCGCGCGCCGCGGGCCGGGCCGGTCGCGCGCGGGTAGGCGAACGGCACGACGCCGGCGCCCGGCGTGTGCGCCATGAACTGCTCGACCGGACCGCGGACCAGGACGACGTCGCCGGGCAGCACCTGGCGGGCGCGGCCGGGGTCGTCGGTCCACGCGAACGCCTCGCCGCCGAGGATGCCGTGGATCGCGAGCTTGGCGCCGGTCGGGAACCGGACGCCCCACGCGCCGCGCGCCGTCGAGTGCGAGAACGCGGCGCCGCGGGCCCGCGAGCGCTGCAGCAGATCTGTCAACACGTCCACGGCATGAGACGATCGCATATTTTTTCGCGTGAATCCAGCATGGATCATGCCGCCCGGCTCCGGTTTGCTGGACCGCAGGACCAAGGATCCGGAAGGAGGGGCGAGATGCCCCAGGCAGTGCGGTTCGACGAGTACGGCGACATCGACGTGCTGGAGGTGCGGGACGTGCCCCGGCCGGTGCCCGCGGCGGACGAGGTGCTGGTGCGCGTGCGGGCGGCCGGCGTCAACCCGGGGGAGAACACGATCCGGTCCGGCGCGCTGCACGAGCGCTGGCCCGCGACGTTCCCGTCCGGTGAGGGCAGCGACCTCGCCGGTGTCGTGGCGGAGGTCGGCCCGGCGGTGCGCACCTGGTCCGCCGGCGACGAGGTGATCGGCTGGGTGGACACCCGCGCCAGCCACGCCGAGCTGGTCGCGGTGCCGGCGGCCCAGCTCGTGGCCCGCGATCCCGCGGTGCCGTGGGAGGCCGGCGGCGCGCTCTTCGTCGCCGGGACCACCGCGCACGCGAACGTCCGCGCGGTCGGGGCCGGCCCGGGGGACACGGTCGTCGTCGCGGGCGCCGCCGGCGGGGTCGGCTCGCTGACGGTGCAGCTGCTGCGCCACGCCGGCGCGACCGTGATCGGGCTCGCGGGCGAGGCCAACCACACCTGGCTGCGCGGGCACGGCGTGCTGCCGGTGACCTACGGCGACGGCGTGCTCGACCGGATCCGCGAAGCCGCGCCCGACGGCGTCGACGCGTTCATCGACAACTTCGGCGACGGCTACGTCGACCTGGCCCTGGAACTCGGTGTCGCGAAGGACCGGATCAACACGATCATCGACTTCGCCGGCGTCGCGCGCACCGGCGTCAAGGGCGAGGGCATGACGGGGTCCGCGAACGCCGAGGTGCTGGCCGAGCTCGTCAAGCTCGTCGCGGCCGGCGACCTCGAGGTCCCGATCGCCGCCACCTACCCGCTCGCCCGGGTCCGCGACGCCTACCGCGACCTGATGCGCCGCCACGCGCGCGGCAAGATCGTGCTCGTGCCGTAGGTCAGTACGCGTTCTTGATGACGAAGTAGGAGCCGCGGATGGTGCCGGCCAGCTTCGACTTCTGCCGGGCGAACTTGAACGAGGAGAGCTCGTCGGGGATCTCCATGCCGTCGGAGAGCTTGAACCCGACGGCGCGCTTCCCGGAGTCTTCGAGCGTGTACATGACGTTGATCGACAGGCCGCTCTCGTAGAAGACGTACGCCATGCGGATGCCCTCGACCTCGAACTCGGTCACCTCGAGCGGGCGTGACGCGATGACGATGCCGCGCTCCTCCTCGAGGATCCGGTTCACCCAGTCGAGGGTCTTCGCGGCGTCGCTCGCCGGCTCGACCGTGAAGACGTGGTCGTACTTGTTCTTGAAGTACCGGGCCTCGTTCGCCCGCAGGCCGGCGAGCGCGGGCGCGACCGGCGACGACTCCAGTCCGGTGGTCGACACGGTGGCGAAGTCCACGGCGTAGGACATGGTGAGCTCCTTTCAGCGGGTGCGCTCGTGACGAAGGTAGACGACTCCCGCCGTGGTCACAGCTCCATCAGGGCGAGGCTCGCCGCCGTGTTCCGGTCGCCGACGACGTCGCCCGGCCGGATCGCCTCGTCGAGCTCCCGCACCTGAGCGGGCGAAAGCACGATGTCGACCGCCGCGGCGTTCTCCTCGACGTGCCGGTAGCTGGTCGTGCTGGGGATCGGCACGATCCCGTCGTCCTTCGCGAGCAGCCAGGCCAGCGCGAGCTGGGCGGTGGTGCAGCCGACCTCCTCCGCGACCGCGTGCACCCGCTCGACGAGCGCGAGGTTGCGGCCGAGGTTGCCGTCCTGGAAGCGCGGCTGCAGGCGGCGCAGGTCGGTGGGCTCCAGGCCGTCCAGTGTGGTCAGTTCACCGGTGAGCAGGCCGCGCCCGACCGGCGCGTAGGCGACGACGCTGACGCCGAGCTCCTGCGCCGTGGGCAGGATCTTGTCCTCGATGTGCCTGCTGAGCAGCGAGTACTCGCTCTGCAGGGCCGTGATCGGGTGGATCGCGCAGGCCTGGCGCAACGTCTCGGCGTTGACCTCGGACAGGCCGAGGTGGCGCACCTTGCCGGCCTGGACCAGGTCCTTCATCGTCAGGATGACCTCTTCGACCGGCACGTGCGGGTTCCGCCGGTGGAGGTAGTACAGGTCGATGTGGTCGGTCCCGAGCCGGGCGAGGGACTCGTCGACCGAGCGCCGGATGTAGCCGGGCGAGTTGTCCACGACGCGGTCGTCCCCGCTGCGGACGAACCCGAACTTCGTGGCCAGCACGACGGCGTCCCGCCGGCCGCGCAGGGCCCGGCCGACGAGCCGTTCGTTGGCGGACTCGCCGTAGGGCTCCGCGCCGAAGGAAGGCGCCGTGTCGATGAGGGTGATCCCGTGGTCGATCGCCCGCCGGATGGTGTCGACACCGGCCGCCTCGTCGGCCCGGCCGTAGAACTCCGACATGCCCATGCAGCCGAGTCCGATGGCGGACACCTTGAGGCCCGACTCGCCGAGTTCGCGTCTGTGCACCGGTCGTCTCCTCAGCGGTTCGCCGCGCGCTCGATGTAAGCGCGCGAATCGTCCGGGTCCAGCGCCATCGAGCTGAGCAGTTCGAACTCCTGCACGTACTGGTGCACTTCGTTCTCCGTGTCGATGAAGAAGAACCTGGTCTTGTTCTCCAGGTAGACGACGTCCGGCCGGTGGGTGGCCATCGACTCCAGCACCGAGAAGGAGCCGGACGTCACCGGCGGGATCCCGGACTTGAAGAGCAGGACCTGAATGGTGACATCCGGTCGCGCGGAAAGCTCGGCCAGGTGCCGGAACTGCGCGCGGGTGACGGTGGTGTCGATGCGCCCGTCCGGGGTCCGGATGGGCCGCCGGAACGCGGCTTCGTCGATCACGGCGGCCAGCCGCATGGGCGGGCTTTCCCGCCGCAGCACCGCTTGCCGGCGGCGCGCGATGTCGACGCGCCGGTCGATCTCGGCCGGCGAGGGCACCTGCAGGGTCGACTGGATGACGTGCCGCGAGTACTCCGGCGTCTGCAGCAGCGCGTGGGGGACGAGGGCGCAGTAGCACCTGAGGCCGACCGAACCCGACTCCAGCTTGATCAGGCTGGAGTACCCGGACGACAGGTTGTTCGCGTAGGCGTCCCACCAGCCCTGCGCCCGGGCCGACGCGGCCAGCCCGCGCAGGTGTTCGGCCTTCTCGTCGAGGACTTCGTACAGGACGAACAGCGCCTCGAGGTCGTCCTGGCCGATCCCGATCCGGCCCGTCTCGATCCGGGACACCTTGGACGTCGACCAGCCGAGCCGGTCCGCGGCGTCCTTGCCGGTGAGGCCGACGGTCGAGCGCAGCTGCCGGAGTTCGCGGGCCAGCTGGCGCTCGCGCGCAGACGGTGCGTCCTGCGTCATGAGGCGGATGACCCCCTCGGGGTAGTGCATGCCGGATTTCGCGGTAGTCCTCGGGGGATCATACGGCACATCTTGCCTGGTCGTTCCCGTGCAATATTGCAATCACACTATCCGCGCGTCGCCGCGCTGACTCATCCTGGGAGTGCCCCTCGGGAGGAGGACCGCTCATGTTCGAGGGTTATCCGGAGATCGTCGGGACCACGGCCCGCGCGGCCGGGTCGGAGGTCGAGACCGGCCGGGTGCCGGATCCGCGGCGGGGAGCCGGCTTCGGCGGCCCTTCGCCGGTCCACGCCGTCCGGTCGGCGGGCCGGCGGCAGGCTGTGCACCGGACGATCCTCGTCGTGGACGTCGAGGGCTTCGGGAACCCGCAGCGGACGAACCGGGACCAGGTCGCGGTGCGCGGCGGGGTGTACCGGGCGCTGGCGGTGGCGTTCGAAGCGGCCGGGATCCCTTGGGACAGCTGCGATGTCGAGGACCGCGGCGACGGCGTGTTCGTCCTGGCCGGGGCGGAGGTGCCCAAAGCCGCCTTCGTCGAGTCGCTGCCGAGGGCCCTGGCCACCGCACTGCGCCGGCACAACCGCACGCACCAGGACCCGGAACGGATCCGGCTGCGGATGGCGCTGCACGCCGGCGAGATCACCTACGACGACTTCGGGGTCACCGCGAAGTCGATCAACCTGGCGTTCCGGCTCCTCGACGCGCCGCCGTTGAAAGCCGCCTTGGCGGATTCGCCGGGGGTACTGGCGCTCATCGTCTCGTCCTGGTTCTTCAACGAGGTGGTCCGGCACAGCCCGATCGAGGACGCGACCACCTACCGGCACGCCGACGTCACGGTCAAGGAAACGGCCGTCCGGGCCTGGATCTCCCTGCCCGACCGCCCCTACGCGCCCGACGACGCGCCTCGGCCGCCGCGGAACGTGCCGCGGCTGCCCGCCCGGCCGCGGTCGTTCACCGGGCGGACCCGGGAGCTGGCCGAGCTCACGCGGTCGGTGCCCGCGGCCGACGACGCCGCTCCGATCGTCGCGATCGTCGGCATGGGCGGCATCGGGAAGACCTGGCTCGCGCTGCAGTGGGCCCACGACAACGCCCACCGGTTCCCCGACGGGCAGCTGTACGTGAACCTGCGTGGCTTCGACCCGTCGGGCGCCCCGGTGGAACCGGTCGAGGCGATCCGCGGGTTCCTCGACGCGTTGCGGCTGCCTTCGGGTTCGATCCCGCTCGACCCCGAAGGCCAGGCGGCGCTGTTCCGGGACACGGTGGCGGACCGGCGGATGCTGATCGTGCTGGACAACGCCAGGGACAGCCGCCAGGTGGCGGCGCTGCTGCCCGACAGCCCGGGCTGCACCGTGGTGATCACCAGCCGCAACCAGCTGACCGGCCTCCTGACCACGCACGACGTCCGGTCGCTGACCCTGGACGTGCTGGACGCCCCGGAAGCCCGGGAACTGCTCGCGAAGCGCCTCGGCGGCCGGGCCGAAACCGACCGGGCCGCGGTGGACGAGCTGGTGATCTACTGCGCCGGCCTGCCGCTCGCGCTGGGCATCGTGGCGGCGTACGCGGCGACCTGCTCGGACCTCCCGCTCACGCTGCTGGCCGCCGAGCTCGGGGAGACGTCGGCCCGGCTGGACGCGCTCGACGGCGGCGAGCTCACGTCGAACCTGCGTGCCGCTCTGTCCTGGTCCCACGACGCGCTCGAGTCCGAGGCCGCGCACGTGTTCCGCCTGCTCGGGGTGGCACCGGGCCCGGACATCGGGCTGCCCGCGATCGCGGTCCTCACCGGGCTGCCCGCCGGCCGGGTCACCACGCTGGTGCGGCAGCTCGAGAACGCGCACCTGGTGCAGCGCCACGGGGCGTCCCGCTACCGGATGCACGACCTCGTCCGGCTCTACGCGAGCGAGCGGGCCGCCGAACCGCGCTCGGGCGGGGTGCAGGCGTTGCGCCGGCTCGTCGGCTTCTACCTGCACGCCAGCTACGCCGGCGAACGGCTCCTGTACCCGCACCGCAAGCCGATCGACGTCGGCGACCGGCCGGTCCCGTTCGTCATCCCGGACTTCGCCGACGACGCCGCGGTCCTCGCCTGGTTCGACGCCGAACACGCGGGTCTGCTCGCCGCCCAGCAGGCCGCCGCCCGCCAGGAGTGGCCGGAGCTCGTCTGGCAGCTCGCCTGGACGCTGCACGGATATCTGTTGCGGCGCGGGCACTTGCACGAGCAGCTGGCGACGTGGGGTGCCGCGCTCACCGCCGCGGAGGAGCTGGACGATCCCGAGCTGGAAGGGCACGCGCACCGCCTGCTCGGCCAGGCGTACGCGCGGGCGGGCCTGCGCGCCGAGGCGTCGAGCCACCTGCACCGCGCGCTCGTCCTGGCCCGGGAAACCGGTGACACCCACGGGGAAGCGCGCACCTACCACGACCTCACGGGGGTCTGGCGGCAGCTGGACGACCGGCTGGCCCTGGACTACGCCGACCTGGCGCTGCGCCTGTTCCGGACGCTGGACAACCCGGTGTGGGAAGGCGAAGCGCTCAGCATGGTGGGCTGGTACCAGGCCCTGCTGGGCGACTTCCGGCAGGCGCGGGCGACCTGCCGGCAGGCGCTGGCGTTGTTCGTCCGGCACGGCAACCGGCAGGGCGAAGCCGTCACCTTGGACTGCCTCGGCTACATCGAGCACCACTGCGGGCGCCACGACCGGGCGCTGGCCTGCTTCCGGGAGTCCCTCGAGCTGTGCCGGAACCTCGGCGCCACCTACTACGAGGCGGACACCCTGGACCACCTGGCCCGGACCCACGCCGCACTGGGCCAGCACGCCGAGGCGCGCGAGGCGTGGGTGCGCGCCTTGGCGTTGAGCCGCGCCCAGCACCGGATCGCCGACGTGAACCGCATCGCGCGCCAGCTGGCCGACATCGACGACGCCGAGGCGTGGAGCCTGACGGCTCAGCCGTCGGCGTGAGCCGGCAAGGTCCGGCGCAGGAAGTCCGTGGTCAGCTCCCAGGCCCGGGCCGCCGCTTCGGGGTTGTGGAACATCGGGGCCACGTTGTTGTGGAAGGCGTGGCCCGCGCTCTCCTGGACGTGGATCTCCGCGCCGGGGTGCGCGGCCACCGCGGACTCCACGACCGCCACGTCCGACCGCGGGATGTACGGGTCCTGGCCGCCGAAGTGGAACTGGACCGGGCACGTGATCCGCGTCAGGTCGGCGATCCGCGCGGCCACCGTCGAGCCGTAGAACGACACGGCCGCGTCCGGGTCGCCCGCGGCCGCCGCCGCGAAGGCCAGCGAGCCGCCCAGGCAGAAGCCCAGTACACCCACGCCGCCCGTCACCGATTCTTGCGCGCGCAGGTGCGCCACCGTGGCCAGGACGTCCGCCAGTCCCAGTTCCGGGTCGAAAGACGCCGCCACGGCCATCGACGCCGCCACGCCCGCTTCGTCGTGCGTCGACGTCCAGCCCGGCGCCGTCCGCCAGAACAGCTCCGGGACCGCCACCACGTACCCCGCCGCCGCGAGGTCCGCCGCGACCGAGCGCAGGTAGTCGTCCAGGCCGAAGATCTCCTGGACCAGCACCAGGCCCGGGCCGCGGCCGGACGGCGGCCGCCAGACCGGGAGGTCCGTCAGCACGTTCTTCACCGCAAGGACCTCTCGATGACGTCGGCGACCAGGGCGGCCTGCGAGCCGTCCGGGTCGAGGTCGGGGTCGAACACGGTCAGCTCGAAGCCCGCCGCGCCCGGGAGCGCGACCAGGCGGCGCAGTACCGAAACCAGCGTGTCCGGGTCGAGGCCGCCCGGATCGGGACTGTCCACTGCGGACACATGAGTCGGGTCGAGGACGTCGATGTCCACGTGGATCCAGAAGCCGGCCGGCTCCGGCAACGCCGGCACCGGTTCGCCGGCCATCAGGGCCTCCGAAGTGACGTAGCGGATCCCGGCGGCGTGGAGCCGGGCCGACTCCGCGGCCCGCACGCCCAGCACCAGCACGTCCTCGTCCCGGACGTACGGCCGCAGCCCGTCGATGTCGGCCAGGTCGTCGGCACCGCGGCCGGTCATGATCGCCAGGTCCTCGCCCGCCGCCGCGCCGACGTGGCCGGCGACGCCCAGGTGGCGGAAGTCGTCGTGGCCGTCCAGGTAGACGATGCCGTACCGGCCGGCGCGGCGCAGCGCCAGCATCGCGCCCAGGGAGATCGAGCAGTCGCCGCCCAGCACCACCGGGAACCCGCCCGCGTCGCGGACCGAAGCCACCCGCGAAGCGAGCGCTCGCGTGTAGGACGCGATGGCCGCCGAGTTGCGGACGACGTCGCCCGGCTGCCACGTCCCGAGGTAGCGGCCCGGCGTCACGACACCGCCGTCCGCCGCCTTCAGCCGGTCGAGGATGCCGAGGTCGCGCAGCACGCCGGGCGTCTTGTAGCAGCCGGGCGCCGCGCCTTCGACCGGCGGCCGCAGGCCCAGGTTGGACGGTGCATCGATCAGGACGAACTTCTTCACCCGGTCACCGTACTGGCTCCGCCGCTGATCGGGCCCTAAGTTGGGGTGCCGACCAAGGAGGCGCGATGGCCGAACGCACCAAGTACATCCTGGACGAAGCCGATCTCCCGACCCAGTGGTACAACGTCATCCCCGACCTGCCCGAGCCGCCGCCACCGCCGCTGCACCCCGGCACCCGCGAGCCGGTCGGCCCGGACGACCTGGCCCCGCTGTTCCCGCAGGCGCTCATCGCCCAGGAGGTGACGACTGATCGTTATGTCGACATCCCCGAGGAGGTTCGGGAGGTCTACCGGCTCTGGCGGCCGTCGCCGCTGTTCCGGGCGCGGCGGCTGGAAAAGGCGCTCGGCACGCCGGCGCGGATCTACTACAAGTACGAGGGCGTCAGCCCGGTCGGCTCGCACAAGCCGAACACCGCGGTGCCGCAGGCGTTCTACAACGCACAAGAAGGCGTCACGCGGCTGACGACCGAAACCGGCGCCGGCCAGTGGGGGAGCGCGCTCGCGTTCGCCTGCGCGCAGTACGGGCTGGAGTGCGAGGTCTGGCAGGTGCGGGCGTCCTACGACCAGAAGCCCTACCGCAAGCTGATGATGGAGACGTTCGGCGCGACCGTCCACCCGAGCCCGTCCGAGCTGACCGAGTCCGGCCGCGCGATCCTCAAGGACCACCCGGACTCCACGGGCAGCCTCGGCATCGCGATCAGCGAGGCCGTCGAGCAGGCGGCGCAGGACCCCGATGCGCGGTACGCGCTGGGCAGCGTCCTCAACCACGTGCTGCTGCACCAGACGATCATCGGCGAAGAGGCGCTCAAGCAGTTCGAGCTGGCCGGAGACACCCCCGACGTGCTCGTCGGCTGCACCGGCGGCGGCTCCAACTTCGGCGGGCTCGCCTTCCCGTTCCTGCGCGAGAAGCTGGCTGGCCGGATGGACCCGGTGATCCGAGCGGTCGAGCCGGCCGCGTGCCCGTCGCTGACGCGCGGCAAGTACGCCTACGACTTCGGCGACACCGCCGGGCTCACGCCGTTGCTGAAGATGCACACGCTCGGCCACGAGTTCATCCCGGACCCGATCCACGCGGGCGGCCTGCGCTACCACGGGATGTCGCCGCTGATCTCGCACATCTACGAGCTGGGCCTGATCGAAGCGATCGCGATCGGCCAGCAGGAGTGCTTCGCCGCGGGCGTCCGGTTCGCTCGGTCCGAGGGCATCATCCCGGCGCCGGAGCCGACCCACGCGCTGGCGGCGTGCATCCAGGAAGCGTTGCGGTGCAAGGAAACCGGTGAGGAGAAGGTGATCCTCACGGCGCTGTGCGGCCACGCCCACCTGGACCTGCCGGCCTACGGCGCCTATCTCGCCGGGGACATGGTGGACAACGAGCTCTCCGCGGCCACCCTCGAAGAGTCCCTCGCCACCCTGCCGTAGCGCCCGGCTCGCCCGGAGGTCAGCGCAGGTCGGGGATCTCCGGGCGGGTCAGCTCGGTGCGGGCGTCCGCGAGGACGACGCGGTCGCGGCCCGCGGCCTTCGCGGCGAACACCGCGTCGTCCGCGGCCTGCAGCAGGATCGTGTAGTCCGTGGCCGTTTCCGGGTAGACCGCCGCGCCGATCGAGGCCGTCAAGCCGTCGATCACCTCCGGCTTGCCCGGGCGGACCACCGGGACCGGGACTTCGGTGCGGGCGATCGCCGCGCGGATGCGGTTCGCGATCGAGACGATTTCCGCGCTCGTCGCGCCCGGGAGCAGGACCACGAACTCGTCGCCGCCGAAGCGGCCCACGTAGTCGCCGCCGCGGACCGAGCCCTGGATCGCCGCCGCGATCGCGCGCAGGACCTCGTCGCCCGCCAGGTGGCCGTTGCCGTCGTCGATGGCCTTGAAGTGGTCCAGGTCGATCATCAGCACGCCCGCGGTCGACGACAGCTCGGCGGCGCGCGCCAGCTCGTTGCGGGCCAGCTGGACCCAGAACTCCGGCGCCAGCAACGCCGTCTTCGAGTCCGTGCGCGCCGCGGCCTGGAACTGCGGCAGCAGCAGGCCGATGTGCAACGCCACCGGCGTCACCATCAGCACCGGCAGCAGCCACGGCCGCACCGTCATCACCAGCGCGATGCCGCAGCCGACGCCGACCGCGGCCAGCACGATCAGCACGTCCGACGGGTTGCCGAACGCCTGCCGCGGCGGCTTTCCCGGGTTGCTCATCAGGATCGCGAGGATCACCAGCACGTAGTTGAGTCCGAAGTAGACGATCCCGGACAGCAGCAGGGCCGTCATGCCGCCGAAGCCGTCGAGGTAGGGCACGTACGGCGCCGCGTGCCCGGTGCCCGCGGACAGCACGAAGCCCGCGGCGGTGCACGCCAGGATGACGGTCGCCGCGGAGAACACTTTCCGGTGAACCACGCCGCGTCGTTTGTAGACCCGCACCCACGAGTGGCCGTAGCTGACCGCGATGACCACCGTGGCCAACGGCGGGGGCAGCAGCAGGAGCCCCGCGAAGATCCAGATCGACTGCAGGTGCATGTGCGGCCGGCCGTCGGCGGCGAGCTCGCGGATGCGTTCGATGCGTTGTGCCGCTTCGAGGTGCACGACCTCGCCGGCCAGGATCAGGCCGCACCAGACCAAGGACTGGGTGGTGACGGGCACCAGTGCGGCCGTCGCGAGGATCGCGACCACCGCCAGCACGTCGACGACGAGGACGTAGCCGAACACCGGAGTGGCCAGCTTCCACATCGCCCACGTACGGATACCCGATCGTGGACGTTCTGAGCTGGGCTTTCGCCCTTGGGACCCGGACAATCCCACGAAACGCCCCTCTTCTCAGGACGGAACTCTTCGCGGAAATCGTCACTGTAATCGAACGAACGCGGTGTGTCACTAGGCCGGTCAGGCTACCGTTCGGTCACGCACCGTGCAAGATCCCTTACGAACAGGAGAAACCATGTCCCACTTCCTGCCCAACGCGAACATCGTCCCGTCCCGGCGCCGCGCGCAGCGGCCGACCGACTGGACGCGCCAGCTGCCCACCGACTGGACCCGCGCGATCCCGACGGACTGGACCCCGCGGCAGCTGCCGACCGACTGGACCGCCCGCGAGCTGCCGACGGACTGGACCGTCCGCCGGTTGCCGACCGACTGGGCCCGCCCCGGCGTCTCGCCAGCACTGCCCGAGTGCCCGACCGACTGGACGCTGCGCTGACCACCCTCCGGTGACCGGCCCGCGCCGGTCACCGGGGCCCCGGTTGCGCCCGCCGCCACAGGGAGGTCGCGCCGATTGCGGCTGCCACGCCGAGGTCCGCGAGACCTGCAAGCCGGTCATCGGGGCTCGGGTTGCGCCCGCCGCCATAGCGAGGTCGCGCCGATTGCGGCTGCCACGCCGAGGTCCGCGAGACCTGCAAGCCGGTCACCGGGGCTCGGGTTGCGCCCGCCGCCACAGGGAGGCCGCGCCGATTGCGGCTGCCACGCCGAGGTCCGCGAGACCTGCAAGCCGGTCATCGGGGCTCGGGTTGCGCCCGCCGCCACAGGGAGGTCGCGCCGATTGCGGCTGCCACGCCGAGGTCCGCGAGACCTGCAAGCCGGTCATCGGGGCTCCGGTTGCGCCCGCCGCCACAGCGAAGCCGCGCCGATTGCGGCCGCCACGCCGATCGCGCCCGCGCCGGCGACCACGGCGTGCGGTGCGGCGCGCTCGGCCGCGAGCCCGGCCAGTACCACGCCGAGGCCTTGCGACACCCGCAGCGCCGTCAAGGCGAAGCCGAACGCCTGCGCGCGCTGGGCGTCCGGCGTCAGCTGGACGAACGTCGTGTTGGCGATGAGGTTGTACGAGCTGGCCACGCCGGACAGCGTCAGCAACGCCAGCGTGGCCTCCAGGTCCGGCCGCAGCGCGCAGCCCAGCAGGGCCGCGCACGCGAGCACGGCCAGCGGGCCCAGCAAGCGGCTCCGCCGTGCCGGCGGGATCCGTGACAGCGCCGCCATGCCGAGCACGTTCCCCAGCGCGTACGCCCCCAGCAGCAGCCCGACCACGACCGCGCCGCCGCCCAGTTCCGCCGCGTACGGTGCCGCGATCGCCTCGCCCGCGATGTAGATCCCCGACACGCACCCCAACGCCACCAGGGCGAGCCGCCGGCGGTCGCCGACCACCACCGTCCAGCCCGCTCGCACGTGCCGCCACCACCGGACGCCGGACGACTCGCGCGGTGGCCGTGTCCGGACGCCCGTGACCAGGACCAGTGCGGACACCGCGAAGCTCGCCGCGTCCGCCAGCAGGGCGCCGCCCGTGCCGATGGCCGCCACCAACAGCCCGCCCAGTGCGAAGCCGGCGACCTGGCCCGCCTGGACGAGCATCATCAGCAGGCCCATCCCCGGCACGAACGTCTCGCCCGGCAGCACCTGCGGCAGCAGCGCCGCCCGCGCGGAGTTCCACACCGGGTTGAACAGCTGGACGCCGACCAGCAGCGCGGCCACCGCGGGCAGCGGCAAGCCGGGCCACGCCATCACCGCCACGGCCACCGCGCGCACGACGTCGCACGACACCATCACCAGCCGCGGCGGGTACCGGTCGGCCAGCCCCGACAGCAGCGGCCCGCCCACGAGGTCCGGCAGGAACGTCAGCGCGTACGTCAGCGCCGCCCAGCCCGGCGAGTTCGTGCGGTCGTAGACCAGGATCGACAGCGCGACGCGCGCCAGCTGGTCACCGGTGACCGAGACCAGCTGCGCCGAGAACAACGCCCGGAACTCGGCCACCGCGAGGACGTCCCGGAAGCCGACCGCGCGCGCCGCCATGGGCACTCACGGTACCTCCGCGAGCGCTCAGCGTGAACGGCCGTTAGGAGGGGCCGCAGGTGATTTTCGGCTGCGGGTTGTAGCGGACGGTCCGGGTCGAGCGGCTCACCTCGCGGCCGGACGCGGCGTCCTTCATCACTCGGGTGTCGGTCGTGGTGAACCCGGGCGCGCCGTTGGACGCGTGGCAGTTCTCCGCCGGGCCCGGCTTGGTCGGCGGATCGGTCGGGTTGGAGCGCTCGCCGGGGATCGACTCGACGGTGTACCGCTTGGTGCCCCACAGCTTCACGGTGATCGACGACGGCGTCCAGATCGTCTGGATCGCGATGCCGGTCGGCGAGTCGTTGGTGAACCTGATGTCGATCACGCTGGCGCCGTTGGGGTTCTGGAACACCGTCGCCTCGCGCGCGGCGGGGTAGCGGCTGATGTAGTAGCTGTGCTCCTTGTGCCCCGCGTCCTTCATGCCCGCGAAGTACGACGCGTTGTACAGCGTGGTCGCGAACTGCGAGATGCCGCCGCCGACCTCGCGCGCCGGGGCGCCGTTCTCGATGACGCCGGCCTCGACGTACCCCTGCGGCTTGCCGCGCGGGCCGGTGAACCCGTTGAGGCTGAAGGTTTCCCCGGGCTTGACGATCGCGCCGTTGACCTTCTGCGCGACGACGCGGATGTTCGTGCCGGAGTCGGGTGCGAAGCCGCCGGTGGTGAACTCGCCGACGACCTCCTTGACGCCCAGCTGGTTCGCCTGGTCCGTGGTCACCTTCGCCGGGGTGTTCTTGTAGATGGCCGGGACCTCGCGGCCGCCGGTCTTCTTGAGCACGTCCGGCAGCGGCTTGAGGCTCGGGTCCCAGTCGATGGTCCGGCCGTCGACCGACGGGTCCACCGCGGGCTTGCCGCCGTCGAAGACGACGGTGGCGTCCTTGCCCTCCTTCTCGGTGGACTTCAGCTGCGGCCCGGCGGCCTCGGCGATCTTCGCGTTGTCGATCTTCGGCGTCAGCCCGCCCCCGTCGGCCGGCTCGAAGGTGAGCGCCGCGGCGATCGCCTCGGGCTGCACCGTGGCGTCCTTGCCGTCGCCCTTGACGACCAGCGGGCCCGACACGGCCGGCTTCGCGAACTGGTCCAGCGCGGCCTGGACGCCCTCGGGGGTGGTCCGGACCGGCGTGCTCGTCACCGGCAGCGCCAGGGTCTCGCCGCTCGCCCACTTCTCGACGACCGCGGCCGTCGCGGCCGGGACGTCGAGCTTCTGCCCGGGCTTCGGCGGCACGGCGACCGGGTTCGCGCCCTCGAACTTCACGGTGCCTTCGACCGGGTCGCGGTCGACCTGGCCGCGCAGCTGCTCCAGCGCGGTGGTGAGCTTCGCGTCCTCGGCGTGGCTGACCACGCCGACCTCGCGGCTCGAGAACAGCGACGCGAGCCGCGTGAACGGGTTCAGCGGCTGTTCGCCGGCCTGGTCGAGGGTCCGGGCCCAGTCGAGGCTCAGCCCGGCGAGCGTCGGCGACAGCGTGCCCTGGACGTCTCCGGCCGTCACGGCCATCGGACGGGTGAGCCGCGGCTCGATCTTGCCGCGCAGTTCCTGCTCGGCGGCGTCGCGGTCCATGCCGCCGACGTCGACACCCGCGACGGTCACGCCGCGCGGGACGCTGCCCTGGCTGACGAGCAGGTCGACGCCGTAGAGGACGACGAGGAAGCCGAACACCCCGCCCGCGATCCAGCCGGCCTTGCGCGCGTTGAAACGCTTGGCGGGCGCGGGGCCGGGTTCCGGTTCGGGCCGGACGACCGGCAGGACGTCCGTCTGCTCACCGTGTGACTCGGGCCAACGCGGTTCGTACGGCAACTCTCCACCCCTTCAACGCGGCGCCGGGTCGCCCCGGTGTCGGGGTCAGCGTACGGGGCACCCGGACAAGCCGTACGACTCGCCCTAACGGGGGAGGAACCGGTCACGGGACGGTCAACGGGCGTCGGGTTCCGGGTTGTGGCCCGCCCGGGCGAGGAAGTCGAAGTCGCAGCCTTCGTCCGCCTGCGTGATGTGCTCGCTGTAGAGCGCACCGTAACCCCGCTCGAAGCGCGGTGCAGGCTCGGTCCACTCGGCACGTCGCCGCTCCAGCTCCGCATCGGACACTTCGAGACGCAGGGTGCGCGCGGGAACGTCGAGGGTGATCAGGTCGCCGTCGCGGACCAAGGCAAGGGGGCCGCCCACGTGCGACTCGGGTGCGACGTGCAGGACGCACGCGCCGTAGCTGGTGCCGCTCATCCGCGCGTCGGAAATCCGGACCATGTCCCGGACGCCCTGCTCCAGCAGGTGCGACGGGATCGGCAGCATCCCGTACTCCGGCATGCCGGGGCCGCCGAGCGGCCCGGACCCGCGCAGCACGAGCACGGAGTCCGCGGTGATTTCGGGATTTTCGATGCGCTTCTTCAGGTCCGGGTAGTTTTCGAACACCACGGCCGGACCGGTGTGCGTCAGCAGGTGCGGCTCGGCGGCGATGTGCTTGATCACCGCGCCCGACGGCGCCAGGTTGCCGTGCAGCACCGCGACCCCGCCCTCCGCGGCGACCGGGTTGTCCCGCGTGCGGATGACGTCGTCGTTGTGCACCCGCGCCGGCGCGAGGTTCTCGCCGAGGGTGCGGCCGGTGACGGTGAGCCGCTCGGGGTGCAGCAGGTCGGTCAGCCGCGACAGCAGCCCGGGCAGGCCGCCGGCGTAGTAGAAGTCCTCCATCAGCCAGTCGCCGCCGGGGCGGATGTTCGCGAGCACCGGCACGCGCCGCGCGAGCGCGTCGAAGTCGGCCAGGCTCACCGGGATGCCGCTGCGCCCGGCCATCGCGATCAGGTGGATCACGGCGTTGGTCGACCCGCCCAGCGCGAGCACGGTCGTGATCGCGTCTTCGTACGCGCGCTTGTCGAGGACCTGCGTGATCGTCAGGTCTTCCCAGACCATGCCGACGATCCGGGCGCCGCTCGCCGCGGCCATCCGGTGGTGCGCCGAGTCGACGGCCGGGATCGACGCCGCGCCCGGCAGCGTCACGCCGAGCACTTCGGCGGCTGACGTCATCGTGGACGCCGTCCCCATCGTCATGCAGTGCCCGGGGGAACGGGCCAGGCCCCGTTCCAGTTCGGACATTTCGGCGTCGCCGATCAGCCCGGCGCGCTTGTCGTCCCAGTACTTCCACATGTCGGTGCCGCTGCCCAGCACCTCGTTGCGCCAGTGCCCGCGCAGCATCGGGCCGGCCGGGACGAAGATCGCGGGCAGCCCGGCGCTCGCCGCGCCCATCAGCAACGCCGGCGTCGTCTTGTCGCAGCCGCCCATCAGGACCGCGCCGTCGATCGGGTAGGACCGCAGGATCTCCTCGGTCTCCATCGCCAGGAGGTTGCGGTAGAGCATCGGTGTCGGCTTCTGGTAGGTCTCCGACAGCGTCGCGACCGGGAACTCCAGCGGGAAGCCGCCGGCCTGCCAGACGCCGCGTTTGACCTGCTCCGCGCGTTCGCGCAGGTGCATGTGGCAGGGGTTGATGTCCGACCACGTGTTCAGGATGCCGATGACGGGTTTGCCGAGGTGCTCTTCCGGGTTGTAGCCCAGCTGGCGGCTGCGGGCGCGGTGGCTGAAGGTGCGCAGTTCGTCGCCGCCGAACCACCGGTGGCTGCGGAGCTCCTCGGGTGCTTTCATGGGATTCAGTATGGCATCTGATATATGATCTCGGGGGCCTGGTTGAATGGTTCCGAAGAGAGTGAGGGAGCGCATCATGACCGGGACGTTCAGCCTGCCCGCATCCCGGACCGAAGTGGTCCTGGAGGAGATCCGCCGCGGCATCCTCACCCGCGAGCTGGTCCCCGGCCAGCCGCTCGTCGAAGCGGAGCTGGCCGCGAAGCTCGGCGTGTCGAAGACGCCGGTGCGCGAGGCGCTCAAGGTCCTCTCCAACTCCGGTCTGGTGACGTTCAGCCCGTACAAGGGAGCCTCGGTCGTCAAGGTCGACGCCGAGCTCGCGAAGTCCGTCTACGACGTGCGGATGGTCCTCGAACCCGAGGCCGTCCGCCGGACCGTGGAGCAGCACGACAGCGCGTTGCTCGACGACGCGGCCGAAGCGCTGAAGGAGGCGTCGGCGGCCATCGCCGACAAGGACCAGGCCGCGCTCAGCCTGCTCAACCGCCGGTTCCACCGCGCCCTCTACCTCGGCTGCGGCAACCCGCTGCTGGTCTCCATCCTGGACGACCTCAAGGACCGCGCGGCGCTGATCAGCGTCGTCGGCTGGGAGGCCAACCCCAGCTGGAAGAAGGAGTGGACCGAGCACAAGGCGGTCCTCGCGGCGGCCAAGAAGGGCGACGCCGAAGGGGCCGCGTCGCTCCTGAAGGACCACATCGGCGGGTTCCTCGACCGGGTCCTCAAGGCGATCGAATGAAGCTGCTGCTCATCTCGGACACCCACGCCCGCCCGCTGCCGGACCGGGTGTGGGCCGAGGTGGCGGCCGCGGACGTCGTCGTGCACGCCGGCGACTGGGTCGAGGTCTCGCTGCTGGACGAGCTGGAGCGGCGCGGCAAGCGCCTGATCGGGGTCTACGGCAACAACGACGGCGCCGACCTGCGCGCCCGGCTGCCGGAGATCGCCCGCGCGGACCTCGGCGGCCTGCGCCTGGCCGTGATCCACGAGACGGGCGCGAAGCAGGGCCGTGAACAGCGGTGCGACGCGCGGTTCCCGGGCACCGACGTGCTGGTCTTCGGGCACAGCCACATCCCGTGGGACACGACCACCCCCGCGGGCCTGCGGCTGCTCAACCCCGGCTCGCCGACCGACCGCCGTCGCCAGCCCTTCTGCACCTACCAGACGGCGACGGTCGAAGACGGCGTGCTGAAGGACGTCGAGCTGCACGAACTGCCCAAGAGGGGGTAGACAGGTCCCATGGATCCGGCATGGGCCTTGCGGGAGATCGCGTTCCAGCTCGAACGCGCGGGGGAGCCGACGTACCGCGTGCGCGCGTTCCGGAACGCGGCCGCGACCGTCGACAAGACCGATGCCGCGCAGCTGGCTTCGATGGCCGAGAACGGCACGCTCACGTCGTTGCCCGGGATCGGCAAGGCCACCGCGGGCGTCATCGAGGACGCGCTGGCCGGCCGCGACCCGGAGTACCGGTCGAAGATCGTCGAGAAGAAGCTGCCGGACGGCGAGCCGCTGCGCTCGGCGCTCCGCGGGGACTGCCACACGCATTCGGACTGGTCGGACGGCGGCAGCTCGATCGGCGAGATGGCCGTCGCGGGCCGGGAAATCGGGCACGAGTGGATGGTGCTGACCGACCACTCGCCGCGGCTGACCGTCGCGAACGGGCTCTCGCCGGACCGCCTGCGGACGCAGATGCAGCTCGTCGCCAAGGCCAACGAGCTGATGGCGCCGTTCCGGCTGCTGCAGGGCATCGAGGTCGACATCCTCGACGACGGGTCCCTCGACCAGGAAGAGGACCTGCTGGGAGAGCTGGACTTCGTGGTCGCGAGCGTGCATTCGAAACTGCGGATGCCGGCCCGCGACATGACGCGGCGGATGCTCGCCGCGGTCCGGAACCCGCACGTCCGCGTCCTGGGGCACTGCACCGGCCGCCTGGTCGTCGGGCGGGGCCGGCCGGAGTCGGAGTTCGACGCCGAAAAGGTGTTCACCGCGTGCCGCGAAAACGGCGTGGCCGTCGAAATCAACTCGCGCCCGGAACGGCTCGACCCGCCGATGAAGCTGCTGCGCCTGGCCGCGGAGATCGGCTGCGAATTCGCCATCGACAGCGACGCGCACGCGCCGGGCCAGCTCGACTGGCAGCCCTACGGGTGCGAGCGCGCGGTCAAGGCGGGCATCGGGCCGGAGCGGATCATCAACACCCGCACGGCCGACGAGCTGCTCAGCCGCTGATCTCGATGACCGGGTGCTGGGCCGGGTCGAGCCAGCGCAGGAGCGCCTCGAGGTCGGCGGCGGGGATCGCGACGCAGCCCGCGGTGGGTTTTCCGGTGGTGACGTGCAGGAAGAACGCCGACCCGGCACCCGGTACGACGGGCGAGCGGTTGTAGTCGATGACGACGGCGTGGGCGTAGGCCGGGCCCGCCTCGCCGAGGTTCTCGCCCGCGGCCTCGTCGAACGGGCAGGTGCCGGGCGCGCACGAGACATGCGTGTTGTAGTAACGGGATTCCGGGTCCGAAACCCACCAGTCCGACGTCGTCACGACGCGGTAGGGCAGCGCGGTTCGCGCGGCCTCGGTGCCGAACGCCTCGGTCAGCGGCCAGACGCCGGCCGGGGTGCGCGAAGTCGCTTCGCTCGCCTGGCCGATGCCGTCCTTGCCGACCAGGGCCGTGATCGGGCCGTACGCCTTCGTCCACCCGTCTCCGGTGCGCTGCCACGCCGTGAGGACGGCCGTGGTCGCGCTCGCCGGGTCCGCGGCCACCGTGACCCGCTGCTGCGGACCCGGTGACACCGGCGTGGCGGCGCCGGTGCCGAGCACGGCGGCCGCGGCCAGCGTGACGCCGAGCGATCTCCTGCGCATGCAGGCGAGTTTACCGGCGTCACGCGGGCCCGGCGTCAGTTGATCGTGTACGGATCGCCGTAGACCGACCACTTCAGCGGGGTGTGCAGGTCGAAGTTGCCTTCGTTGAGGAACTTCGCCTGCTCGGTGTCGACGCGGGAGGTGTCGGCGTGCGCCTCCTCCTGCTTCATGATGACCTTGCGGGCGGCGAAGAACGCCTTGAGGTACGCCGTTTCGTCGCCGCCCTGCGCCGGCGTCTTCGCCTTCTTCATCGCGGCGCTGCGGATCCCGCCGAAGCTGTCGGAGCTGTCGCCGGGGCCGTGCATCACGATGGCGTCGTAGTAGGCGAACTGGCCGAGGTTGCTCAGGCCGTCGGACTTGCCCTGGCTGACCGCGGGGTCGAAGTAGACGCGGTCGCGCTCGTTGTTCTGCGCGGTCTGGAACGCCGAGGTGGCCGCGGCCTGCTTCCACGCGCTTTCGAACGCCGAGCCGAGGCCGGCGTGCGAATCGGTGCCGTTCACCTTGCGCAGCGCGGGAAGGTACTTCGCCAGCGGGTTGTCCGGCACGGAGTTCGTGTACGCCTCGACGAGCTCGAGCATGTCGCCGGTGCCGGAACAGAACCCGATGATGCCCGCGGTGTAGCCGCGGCCGTCACCGATGTCCTCGATGTACTTGTACTGCGCTTTCCAGTCCAGGGAGGAGTTTTCCGCGCTGGAGACCAGCTTCATCGCGATCTCCTTCTTCGCCGGCGCGGAGAGGTCGCCGACGGCGCGGGCCGTCGCGCTGCTCGCGGCCAGCGGAGCGGGAGCCGCGGTGGAGAGCGCGGGGGTGGTGATCACGAGGGCGGCCACGGAGGCGGCGCCGAGCGCGCCGACGAAGACCGGCCGCAACTTCTTGCTCATTTCGAGGAGACCCTTTCCGCGGGGACGTTTCCGGACGTTTCGGGTGAAGCTGCGGCGTAGCGTCACGGTAGCGAAGGGTGAGGATCACCACAAGGGGCGGAAATAGGTAAAAGGAGAACGGAAAACAGACGATTTCAGCGAGCGCCGGCGAACAGGCGGATCACGTCCGGCAGCACGTTCACCGGGATCGTCGGGTCGATCGCGCGCTGGACGCCGAGGCCGATGCCGAGGGACAGCAGGGCCGTCGCGGCGTCGGCGGCCGACATCGGGAGCGTGATGCCGAACCGCTCGGCGTAGCCGGTGAGCAGGCCGGCGATCGACTCGCGGATGGCCTTGTCCCGCGCGGCCAGCTCCGCGCGCACGTGCGGGTTGCGCCGGGCGTTCGTGGCGAACTCGACCTCCAGCGCGGTCCACGCCTCGTCGCCGATGCTGCGCTCGGCCCACGCCTGCAGCGCGGTCAGCAGCCCTTCCATCCCTTCGGCGCCGACCAGCGCCCCGGCGACCAGCGCGACCTGCTCGTCGTGGATCCGGTCGAGCACCGCGAGGCAGAGCTCGTCCTTGTTGCGGAAGTTCGAGTAGACCGCGCCCTTCGAGTACCCGGCCTCGTCGGCGACCTTCTCCAGCGACGTCACGGAGTAGCCGTCGCGCAGGAAGAGCTGCCGGGCGGTCTCGATCAGCTGCTCGCGCGTGCGCGCCTGGCTTTCCGCGCGGGTGAGTCGGGCCATGGGGCCCACTCTAGCGAGGTCCGGAATCGGGGTACCGCTGGTATTGAGATACTGCTAGTCTCCGAAAATGGAACAACGCCACTTCGCGGTCCTCGTCGTCGGTGCCGGGGCCTCCGGGCTGGGCGCGGCCATCCGCCTGGGCCAGGCCGGGGTCGACGACCTCGCCGTGCTCGAGAAAGCCGACGCGCTCGGCGGCACCTGGCGCGACAACACGTACCCGGGCTGCGCCTGCGACGTCCCGTCCGCGCTGTACTCGTACTCGTTCGCGCCGAACCCCGGCTGGACGCGCGCGTTCGCCGGCCAGGCCGAAATCCGCGACTACCTGCGGGCCACCGCCGAGCGGTACGGCGTCACGCCGAAGATCCGCTACGGCGTCGAGGTGACGCGCGCGCAGTGGAACCCCGCCGGGTCCCGCTGGGAGCTGGAGACGTCCCGGGGCCCGTACACCGCGCGGATCCTGGTCGCCGGCACCGGGCCGTGGCACGAACCGAACATCCCCGGCCTGCCCGGGCTCGCGGGCTTCCCCGGCGAGGTCTTCCACTCCGCGCGCTGGAACCACGGCTACGACCTGGCGGGCAAGCGGGTCGCGGTGGTCGGCACCGGCGCGTCGGCGGTCCAGTTCGTCCCGCGGATCGTGCCGCAGGTGGCGCGGCTGCACCTGTTCCAGCGCACCGCGCAGTGGGTGCTGCCGAAGCCGGACCACCCCGTGCCGGGCCTGGAACGGTTCCTCCTGCGGCGGTTCCCGGCGCTGCAGCGCGCGTTGCGCAGCGCGGAGTACGGCGCGATGGAGGCGCTCGGCTTCGGGTTCCGGCACCCGTGGCTGCTGCGGCAGGTGCAGAAGATCGGCCTGGCCCACCTGCGGCTGAGCGTGCGGGATCCGGTGCTGCGAAGGGCGTTGACCCCGGACTACACCCTCGGCTGCAAGCGCCTGCTGATGTCCAACACGTACTACCGGTCGCTGACCGAGTCCCATGTGGACGTGCACGCGACCGCCGTCCGCGCCGTCGAAGGCCGCACGGTCCTCGGCGCCGACGGCTCGGCGGCGGAGGTCGACGCCATCATCTTCGGCACCGGCTTCCACATCCTCGACATGCCGGTCTCCTCCCGCGTGTTCGACGGCGACGGCCGCAGCCTCGACGACCACTGGAAGGGCAGCCCGCAGGCGTACCAGGGCACGACGGTGGCCGGGTTCCCCAACCTGTTCCTGCTGCTGGGCCCGAGTCTCGGCACGGGGCACTCGTCGGCGTTCATGATCCTCGAAGCCCAGCTGCGGCACACGGTCGCGGCGGTGAGGCGCGCCCTCCGGCCGGACCGCGGGCCGATCGAAGTCCGGCCGGAGGCGCAGGCGGCGTTCAACGCGGACGTGCAGGCGGCCCTGCCGGGCACGGTCTACCAGTCGGGCGGCTGCTCCAGCTACTACACGGATGTCAACGGGCGCAACAGTTTCAGCTGGCCGTTCTCGACGGGCCGCCTGCGGTCGCAGGTCGGCTCGTTCGACGAGCAGGACTACGAATTCGGGAGGATCGATGCGGTTCGCTGAAATCAGTCCGCGGGGTGCGGTGGTCGCGATCACCGGCGGCGCACGGGGCATCGGCCGCGCCACCGCCGCCGAGTTCGCCGCCCGCGGGGCGACCGTCTGCGTCGGCGACCTCGACACCGCGCTCGCCGAGCGGGTCCCCGACGCTCACGGCTTTCCGCTGGACGTCACCGTCCGCGCGTCCTTCGACGCCTTCACCGCCGCGGTGACCGAGCGCTTCGGCCGGATCGACGTGCTGGTCAACAACGCCGGGGTCATGCCGCTGGGCGACTTCCTCGAGGAACCGGACGAGGTCGGCCGCACCACGCTGGACGTCAACGTCCAGGGACTGGTGCACGGCCTGCGGTCGGTGCTGCCGGGGATGGTCGCCCGCGGGGGCGGGCACGTCGTCAACGTCGCGTCGATGGCGGGGAAGATCCCGTTGCCCGGCATGGCCGTGTACAACGCCAGCAAGTTCGCGGCCGTCGGCCTCACCGCCGCGGTCCGGCGCGAGTACGCGGCGACCGGTGTCAGCGTCAGCGCGGTGCTGCCCGGTGCGGTCCGCACCGAACTGGCGTCGGGCGTCCGGCTCGGCGGGGCACTGCCCACAGTGGACCCCGAGGACGTCGCGAAGGCGATCGCCGGCACGCTGCGCAGCCGCCGCGCGGAGACGGCCGTGCCGCGGTGGCTCGCCGGCTGGGACCTGGTCGCCGCGCTCACCCCGGAGCCGCTCATGACCTTCGCGCGCGGCTTGATCGGCGACGACCGCGCGCTGAAGGAACTCGACCCGGCGGGCCGCGCGGCCTACGTCCGGCGGGTCTCGGCGCAGGTCACAGCGTCTCGAACCGCAGACCGGCCTTGACGAGCCGGTCGATCAGCGCGTCGCCCATCGCGGTCGCGGTGGTCACCTGGCCGGCCGTCTCCGGGAGCGTGTCCGTGGCCAGGCACAAGGCCGACTCCGCGAGCATCTTCGCCGTCTCGTCGTAGCCCGGGTCGCCGCCGGACACCTCCGTCACGACCCGGGAGCCGCCGCCTTCGCCGATGAACCGCACCGAAAACCACGACCGCGCCCGGCGTTCGGGGCTCGGGCCGTTCCCGGGAGCCAGCACCCGGGACAGCCCGCGCCGCGCGGGCGGGACCTGCGCCGCCGTCAGCAGCGCGCCCGCGCCGAGCACGCCGCCCGCGAGCACCGGGAGGTGCCTGACCGCCGCGAAGTGCCGGTAGGTGAACTCCGGCCCGTACCGCTCGGACGCCGTCGCCGACCGGCGGACGACCTCGGGGTCGATCGTCGGCAGCGGCACCGCCCACCAGCCGGCGTCGCGCACCCGGTGCGCCCGGCCGCGCGGCGCGCGGGCGAACCGGCCGTCCGGCCGCGGTTCGGCGGCCGCGCGTTCGCGGGCGACGCGGGCGCCGGCCGGGAGCCGGGACATGATGGTCAGCGCGCTGAGGAACGTGCCACCCGAAGGCATCCCGCTCGCCCGGACGTAGCCGTCGACCTTCAGCGGCACGCCTTCGGGCAGCTGCCGCACGGTGAACCACGCGCCGAGGTCGTGCGGGATCGAGTCGAACCCGCACGAATGCACCAGCCGCGCGCCGGTCTCCTGCGCGCGGCGGTCGTGCTTCAGGTACATGAGGTCGACGAACTCGGGTTCGCCGGTCAGGTCGACGTAGTCGGTGCCCGCCTCGGCGCACGCCGCCACCAGCGGCTCGCCCTGCGTCAGGTACGGGCCGACGGTCGTGATCACCACTTTCGCCGATTCGGCCACGGCGCGCAGGGAGGCCGGGTCGGCGGAGTCGGCGACCAGCAGGTCGAGCGACGCGAACCGGTCGTCGATCTCCGCGAGCCGCGCCCGGACGGCTTCGAGCTTGCCGCGGTTGCGCCCGGCGAGCGCCCAGCGCAGGTCCGCGGGCGCGTGGCGGGCCAGGTACTCGGCGGTGAGGCCGCCGGTGAAGCCGGTGGCGCCGAACAGGACCACGTCGTGCGCGCGCATGTCTCCTCCAGGGGGCGTCGACGGCGGACGCGGCCAGGTTACCCGCCAGTCACTGTGACATCCGGGGCTCCGCCCCGGGCCGGGGGCTCCGCCACCCGGAGCCCCCGGAAGAGATCACTTGCGGTCACCCGTGTACACAACAGCCGCCGCCACGGCCGCGACACCGCTGATCACGTCGGCGATCCGCCGCGGCAGCCCGTGGTGGGTGTCCTCCATCCAGGTCCGCACCTGCGCCCGGCCGAGCTCCGGCTCGCATAGGTCGTCGACGCCCGCGGTCCAGGCCAGCAGCGCCAGGCAGGTCGCGCGCGGGTCGGGCCGCTCGACGCCGAACACCGCGGACCGCGCCTTGTGCCGGGCCGCCGTCGACACGAGCAGGTCCGCCGGCGGGTAGCGGAACCGGCGGCGCAGGAGCACCCGGTCGGGCGTCCGCCGGACGAGGCCCGCGGCGACGAGGTGCTCGGCGACCACCTCGGGCAGGTCGTCGCGGAGGTGGTCGACCCACTCGCGGACACTGTGCGCCCGCTTTTCCGAAACAATTTCGGAAAACACGCTGTCGGCCGCCGCGATTCCGGGCGGCCGCTGCGCGATCGGGCGGATCTTGCGGTTCTCGACGGTGATCCTTTCGGTGAAGAGCAGATCGCACAAAACCGCGCCCGCCAAGCCGATACCCAGCGAAGTCCGGCTCAAGACGGGACGGCCGCTGAACTCGTCGTGCCCGAGGAAGAAGAACGAATCGACCATGGTGAGCCGGCGCATGACGGAAAAAGGCCCCCTGGGCGGTCGCGGTGAGGCTGTCGAAGATAGCGGTACGGCTTCACCCGGCTCTCGGAGAGATCACGTTTTACCCCGAACGGACGTACCGCCGCGCAGGCCGACCCCCTACTCTGGGGCGCCGCCGCCAAGATCACCCACGGCGCGGGGGAAGGTTCATGGGTACCCACTCACCGGGGCGCGGCCTCGGCAGCAAGCGGCTCGGTGCCGCGCAGATCGTCTTCTTCGTCGTCGCGGCCGCCGGTCCGCTGTACGCGATCGCCGGCGGGGTCTCGGCGACGTACGCGGTGACCGGCAGCATCGGCGTCCCGTTGTCCTTCGTGTTGCTGGCCCCGGTGCTCGCGCTGTTCGCCGTCGGGTACGCGGCGATGGGCCGGTACATCACGAACGCCGGCGCGTTCTACCCCTATGTGGCGCACGGGATCGGGCGGTCCGCGGGCACCGCCGTCTCCTACGTGACAGTGCTGGCATACAGCTCGATCCAGGTCGGCGTGTTCGGCCTCTTCGGGTTGTCCGTCTCCACGTGGCTGGACACGATGTTCGGGCTGACCGTCCCGTGGTGGCTGCCCGCCCTGCTGATGGTGCTCGTCGTCGGCGCCGGCGGCGTGCTGCGGATCGACCTCAACGCGAAGGTGCTCGGCGTCGCGCTCGGCCTCGAGGTCGCGGTGCTGGTCGTCTTGAACGTCGGCATGTTCGGCCATCCGGCCGGAGGCTCGGTTTCACTGGTGCCGCTTTCGCCGTCGAGTCTGTTCACCGCGGGCGTCGGCGCCGTTTTCGCGTTTTCCATCGCGGTTTTCACCGGGTTCGAGGGCGCCGCCACCTACGGCGAAGAATGCCGTGACCCGCGCCGGACGGTGGGCCGCGCGACGTTCATCGCGATCGGCCTGACCGCGGTGCTGTACATCGCTTCTTCGCTCGGGATGGCCGTCGCGACCGGTCCGGACCACATCGTCGAGCGCGCGACGGCGGAAGGACCCGGCCTGCTGTTCGGCCTCGGCGGGCAGTTCGTCGGCACGACGTTCGCCGACGTCGCGTACGTGCTCTTCCTGACCAGTCAGTGCGCCGCCCTGCTGAGCTTCCACAACGCCGTCGCGCGGTACTTCTTCGCGCTGGGCCGGGAAGGGCTGCTGCCGGAGGGCTTCAGCCGGACGAGCAAGCGCACCGGCGCGCCGATCGGCGGCTCACTGGTCCAGACCACGATCGCGTTCGTCGTCGTCTCGGTGTTCGCGCTCGCCGGCCGCGACCCGTTCACCGACCTGTTCACGTGGACCGGCGTCACCGCCTCGACCGGCGTCACGATCATCATGATCGCGGTTTCCCTGTCGGTCATCGGGTTCTTCCGCGGCCGCCCGGGCCGGGAGACGTGGTGGCGGCGCCTGGGCGCGCCCGCGCTCGCGGCGGTGACGCTGACCGCGGTGCTGGTGCTGATCATCGTCAACTTCGACGTCCTGCTCGGCCCGGCGGGCTCGATCCCGGTGCTGCGCTGGGGTTTGCCGGGCCTGCTGGTGCTCGCCGGCCTGGCCGGGTTCCTGCGGGCCGAGTCGCTGCGCACGCGCCGGCCCGACGTCTACGCGGGGATCGGCGGCCCGCTGCGCGAGGACGAACTGGTCGAGTCCCCGTGAGCGACGTCCGCGCGGCCGATCCGGCCGAACGCGACACCGTGCTGGAGATCCTCGTCGCCGCGTTCCAGGACGACCCGATGAGCGGCTGGGTGTTCCCGGACGCCGAGCGGCGCCGCGACGTTTCGCACCCCGCGTTCTTCGGCGCGCTCCTCGACGCCGGCTTCGCGGCCGGGCACGTCGACGTGACCGCCGACCACACCGCGGCGGTGATCTGGCTGCCTCCCGGCGAGGACGACGACGGCCCGATCGCCGGGCTCGACGCGGCCGAGCTCGACCGGCTCGGCGTGCTCCTCGGCCTGATGGCCGAGCGCGAGCCGCCCGGCCCGCTCTGGCACGCGCAGTTCATCGGCGTCCGGCCGGGCCTGCAGGGCCGGGGCATCGGCGGCCGGCTGCTGCGCCACGGCCTCGACCGGGCCGACGCCGAGGGCGTCCCCACCTACCTGGAGGCCAGCTCGCCGGCCAGCACGCGCCTCTACCGGCGGCTCGGGTTCGCCGACCACGGGCCCGCGTTCCGCCCGCCCGGCGGGCCGCCGATGCAGCCGATGAGCCGCCCCACGTCCTGAGCCGTTACCGGCGAGTACAGTGCGCCTTCGAACGCGAGGAGGCAGACGTGACCGAACGCTTCGGCAGCTACCAAAACGAGCTCTACCTGCAGGGACTCGGGGGTCAGCTGCCGCCGTGCTCGACCGACGCGACCAAGCTCGAGGCGTCGGCCCGTGAGGTCATGGCGCCCGGTCCGTTCTCCTACGTCGCGGGCGCGGCCGGCTCCGGCGCGACGGCCCGCGCCAACCGCGAGGCGTTCGACCGCTGGCGCGTCGTGCCGCGGATGCTGACCGGCGCCACCGACCGCGACCTGGCCACCACGGTGCTCGGCACCCGGCTGCCCGCGCCGGTCGCCGTCGCGCCCGTCGGCGTCCAGTCGATCGTCCACCCGGACGCCGAGTCCGCGACCGCCCGCGCCGCCGCCTCGGTGGGCCTGCCGTTCATCCTCTCCTCGGCGTCGTCGACCGGCATCGAGGACGCCGCCGCGGCCAACGGCGACGGCCCGCGCTGGTTCCAGCTGTACTGGCCCGGCGACCCGGACGTCTGCGCGAGCCTGCTGGCCCGCGCGAAGGCGGCCGGCTACACGGCGCTGGTCGTCACGCTCGACACGTGGACGCTGGCCTGGCGACCGTCCGATCTGGACCAGTCGTACCTGCCGTTCCTGCAGGGCGAAGGGCTCGCCGTCCCGTTCACGGACCCGGTGTTCCGCTCCCGCCTGGAGAAGACGCCCGAGGAGGACCGCGGCACGGCGATCCTCACCTGGCTGGGCATGATCACCGGCACCGACCGGACGTGGGACCAGTTGCCGTTCCTGCGCGAGCACTGGGACGGCCCGATCGTCCTCAAGGGCATCCAGCACGTCGCCGACGCGCGCCGCGCGGCCGAGGCCGGCATGGACGGCATCGTCGTGTCGAACCACGGCGGCCGCCAGGTCGACGGCGCGATCGGGGCCCTGGAGGCGCTGCCCGGGATCGTCGCGGCGGTCGGCGACCGCATGGAGGTGCTGTTCGACTCGGGCGTCCGCACCGGCGCGGACGTGCTGAAGGCGATCGCGCTGGGCGCGCGGGCGGTCCTGGTCGGCCGGCCGTGGGTGTACGGCCTGGCGCACGCGGGCGAGGACGGCGTCCGGCACGTCCTGCGGAGCCTGCTGGCGGACTTCGACCTGACCATGGGGCTTTCCGGCCACCGCACCCTCGCCGACCTGGGCCCGGACTCGCTCCGGCGGACGTGAGGTAACGAAACGGGAAAGCGGGGGACAACCGGGAACCCGGCGGCTACTGTTCGAGTCCCATCGCGGGTCGTCGGGGGCGGCCTGCTTCCCGGTTTTCCTTTCCCGTTGGGGGTTTTCCATGTCTTCGATCATGATGCGCATCGGCATCCTGTTCGCCGTGCTCGGCTTCGGATCGCTGATCCTCGAGCAGTTCGACTACGAGTTCCGGCTCATCGCCTGGGCATCGGACATGCAGCCCGGCTTCGGCATCGTGCTCGGCCTGGTCGGCCTCGCGCTGGTCGGCGGTTCGGTGGCGATCAGCCGCGCGAAGGCGCCCAAGCCGCAGCAGCAGTTCGCCCAGCCCGCGCCCGGTGGCCAGTTCCCCGGCCAGCCGCAGCCCTACGCCGGCCAGCCGCAGGCGCAGCAGCAGTACCCGCAGCAGCCCGGCCAGCCCGGCTGAGTCCCGTTCCGGACGGCCCCGCACCCACCCGGTGCGGGGCCGTTCGCGTGCGCCCGGTCACGCGGCGGGGATATTCGGAGGCCCGGTCGGTCACGCACGGCTATCCTCGGTGTAAGTATGTCCACGCCATCCCCCTTCGCAGCGCTGCGTGCGCGCCTGCCCGAGCTGATGCCGCGCGACGAGCAGCGGTTGCGCCGGCGGCTCGACGGTGCCCGCAAGGCCCGCGACCGCGACGCCGTCCTGGCGCGGATCGCCGCCGACGTCGACGCGGCCGAGCTGCGCGTCCAGGCGCGCCGCGAAAGCGTGCCCAAGATCGAATACCCCGAAGAGCTGCCGGTCAGCAGGCTCAAGGACGAGATCGCCGCGGCCATCGGCGAGCACCAGGTCGTGATCGTCGCGGGGGAGACCGGCTCGGGCAAGACCACCCAGCTGCCGAAGATCTGCCTCGAGCTCGGCCGCGGCATCCGCGGCCAGATCGGGCACACCCAGCCGCGGCGGCTGGCCGCCCGCACGGTCGCCGACCGGATCGCGAGCGAGCTGAAGACCGAGCTCGGCGACACCGTCGGCTACAAGGTGCGGTTCACCGACCAGTCGGGGCAGGACACGCTGGTCAAGCTGATGACCGACGGCATCCTGCTCGCCGAGATCCAGACCGACCGCTCGCTGCGCCAGTACGACACCCTGATCATCGACGAGGCCCACGAGCGCAGCCTCAACATCGACTTCATCCTCGGCTACCTCAAGCAGCTGCTGCCGCGCCGCCCCGACCTCAAGGTCATCATCACCTCGGCCACCATCGACCCCGAGCGGTTCTCGAAGCACTTCGACGACGCGCCGATCGTCGAGGTCTCCGGCCGGACCTACCCGGTCGAGACGCGCTACCGGCCCCTCGTCGACCCCGAACGGCCCGAGGACGACGAGCGCGACCAGACGCAGGGCATCCTCGACGCCGTCGAGGAGCTGTGCGCCGAGGGCCCCGGCGACATCCTGGTGTTCCTCTCCGGCGAGCGCGAGATCCGCGACACCGCGGACGTCCTCACCCGGGCGAACCTGCGGAACACCGAAGTGCTGCCGCTGTACGCGCGGCTGTCGTCGGCCGAGCAGCAGCGCATCTTCCAGTCCCACACCGGGCGGCGCGTGGTGCTCGCGACGAACGTCGCCGAGACGTCGCTGACCGTGCCGGGCATCAAGTACGTCGTCGACCCGGGCACCGCGCGGATCTCGCGCTACAGCCACCGCACCAAGGTCCAGCGGCTGCCGATCGAGCCGGTGTCGCAGGCGTCGGCGAACCAGCGCAAGGGCCGCTGCGGCCGGACGTCCGACGGCATCTGCATCCGGCTCTATTCCGAAGAGGACTTCGAGAGCCGTCCCGAGTTCACCGACCCGGAGATCCTGCGGACCAACCTCGCGTCGGTCATCCTGCAGATGACGTCGCTGGGGCTGGGCGACATCGCGGCGTTCCCGTTCGTCGAGCCGCCGGACCGCCGCCAGGTCACCGACGGCATCGGCCTGCTGCAGGAACTCGGCGCCTTTTCGAGCACCGGTTCCGACCGCAGTCTCACCGACATCGGCCGCAAGCTCGCGCAGCTGCCCGTCGACCCGCGGATGGGCCGGATGGTCCTGGAGGCGGCGAAGAACGGCTGTGTCCGCGAAGTCATGATCATCGCCGCCGCACTGTCCATCCAGGACCCGCGCGAGCGGCCGGCGGAGAAGCAGCAGGCCGCCGACGCCCAGCACGCGCGGTTCGCCGACCCGACGTCGGACTTCCTCGCGTACCTGAACCTCTGGGAGTACGTCGCCGAGCAGCAGAAGGCGTTGTCCGGCAACCAGTTCCGGCGGATGTGCCGCACCGAGTACCTGAACTACCTGCGCCTGCGCGAGTGGCAGGACATCTTCAGCCAGCTGCGTCAGCTGGCCAAGCCGCTCGGCATCTCCTTGAACACCAACACGACCCCGGTCGACCCGCAGCGCGTGCACACGTCGCTGATCGCCGGGCTGCTCTCGCACATCGGGCTCAAGGACCCGGCGAAGGGCGACTACCTCGGCGCGCGCGGCGCCCGGTTCGGCGTTTTTCCCGGCTCGGCGCTGTTCAAGAAGCAGCCGCGGTGGGTGATGTCGGCCGAACTGGTCGAGACCTCGCGGCTGTGGGCGCGCGTCAACGCCCGCATCGAGCCGGAATGGGTCGAGCCGCTGGCGCAGCACGTCGTCAAGCGGAACTACTCCGAACCGCACTGGGAACGCAAGCAGGGCGCGGTGATGGCGACCGAGCGCGTGACTCTGTACGGCGTCCCGCTGGTCGCCGACCGCCGCGTCAACTACGGGCGGATCGACCCGGAGATGTCGCGCGCGCTGTTCATCCGGCACGCGCTGGTCGAGGGCGACTGGCAGACCCGCCACCACTTCTTCGCCGAGAACCGGGCGCTGCTGGAGGAGGTGGAGGACCTCGAGAACCGCGCGCGGCGGCGCGACATCCTGGTCGACGACCAGACGCTGTACGAGTTCTACGACGCCCGCGTCCCGGCGGACGTCGTCTCGGTGCGCCACTTCGACACCTGGTGGAAGAAGGCGCGCCACGAGCAGCCGGACCTGCTCTCGTTCGAGAAGTCCATGCTCATCAACGAGACCGCGGGCGGCGTGCGCGAGTCGGACTACCCGGACTCGTGGACGCAGGGTACGCAGGTCTTCAAGCTGACCTACCAGTTCGAGCCGGGCGCGGACGCGGACGGCGTCACCGTGCACGTCCCGCTGCCGGTCCTGAACCAGGTGACGCCCGACGGCTTCGACTGGCAGGTGCCGGGGCTGCGCCAGGAGCTGGTCACCCAGCTGATCAAGTCGCTGCCGAAGGCGCTGCGGCGGAACTTCGTCCCGGCGCCGGACACGGCTCGCGACGTCCTCGCGCGAGTGTCCCCTTCGGACGGTCCGCTGCTGGAGGTGCTCGGGCGCGAGCTGCGGGCGATTCGCGGCATCACGGTGCCCTACGCGGATTGGGACCTCGCTTCGGTGCCGGACCACTTGAAGATGACGTTCCGGGTGGTCGACGAGCGCGGCAAGAAGGTGGCCGAAGGCAAGGACGTCGAGGGGCTGCAGCGGCGGCTGGCCCCGAAGGTCCGCGCGACGATCTCCCAAGCGGCCAACACCCTCGAAAAGGCCGGGCTGACGAAGCCCGCGTTCGGCTCGCTGCCGAAGGTGTTCGAGTCGACGCAGCGCGGCCACGACGTCAAGGCGTACCCGGCACTGGTCGACGAAGGCGCGTCGGTCGCGGTGCGCCTGCTGGACACGCCGGGCCAGCAGGAACACGCGATGTGGGCGGGCACGCGGCGGATGCTGCGGCTCAACCTGAACTCGCCGATGAAGTTCATCACGAGGTCGCTGTCGAACTCGTCCAAGCTCGTGCTCAACCGCAACCCGCACGGCAGCGTCGCGGCCCTGCTCGAGGACTGCGTCGACTGCGCGGTGGACGCCCTGATGGCGGCCGGCGGCGGCCCGGTGTGGGACGAGACCGGCTTCAAGGTGCTGCTGGAGAAGGTCCGGGCCGGCCTGCACCCGGCGGTGCTGGACGTGCTGACCGAGGTCGAGAAGATCCTCCGCGCGGCGAACGACGTCGAGGTGCAGCTGCCGGCCACGCGCGGCCCGGCGGAGTCGCTGGCCGACGTCCGTGCCCAGCTTTCGGCCCTGGTGTACCCGGGTTTCGTGACGGCGACCGGTGCTCCGCGGCTGCGCAACGTCGTGCGCTACCTGCAGGGGATTTCCCGCCGGCTGGACAAGCTCCCGACCGAGCCGACCCGCGACCTCCAGCGGACGGCGGACATCGCGTGGATCACCGGGGAGTACCAGGACGCGCTGGGTTCCCTGCCACCGGGCACGTCGTCGCCCGCGCTGGACGAAGTCCGCTGGATGATCGAGGAACTGCGGGTCTCGTTCTTCGCCCAGACGCTGGGGACGGCGCACCCGGTGTCGCTGAAGCGGATCACCAAGGCCATCGACGACGCGCTGGCTTAGAGGAAGACCCGCGCGACCTACACCGAGCGCGGTGAGGCCGGTTTCGGCCAGTGGGCGGGCGAGGTGCGCGATCGTCCGCCGCCGCAACGAGGGTGTCGAGTTCGTCCCCTTCGGTCACGAGTCGAGCCCGTAGTCGATCACCGTGCCAGGCTACCGAAAACCGGTATGTCCGGATCCGGACTTCCGTCGGTTGACCCTGCCCGCACGGGCGTCAAGCCTGGGACGGCTGAAGACCTCCTGGGAAAGGACCTTCCGATGTCCTTGGGTGATACGTCCGCCAAGCGAAGAATCTTCGCCACGCTCACCGCGCTCGTGCTGCCGCTCGCCGTCGTGCTCGCGCCGGCCGCGCACGCCGCGGGCGGCGGGCCGCCGCTGCCCGGCGCATCCGCGCACAGCAAGCACAAGATCGCCGAAGCGCACCACGACGTGCCGAACCCGCTGCTCAAGGAGCAGTTCGCCGACGGGGAAGAAGAGGACGGCGACGACCCCTCGTTGTCCGCGCTCTGCCAGACCTACATCGGCAAGCCGAACCCGTACCGGCCGCTCGCCCCGAACGACGACGTCATCGACGGCGACACCATCGTGCCGACCGGCAGCCAGACCGGCTGCAGCACCGCCCAGAACGAGACGACCATCGCCGTCAACCCGGAGAACCCGCGCAACATCGTCGCAGGCTCGAACGACTACCGGCTCTACAACACCCGCGAATCCCGCAACGACTCCGGCGGCTTCGCCTACACCTCGTTCGACGGCGGCCGGACCTGGGCGAACGTCCAGCTGCCGCACCTGGACTTCCCGACCGGGGCGAGCGCCCCACTGTCCTACATGGACGCCGCGGGTGACCCGGCCCTCGCGTTCGGGCCGCACAACACCGTCTACTACGCGACGCTCGTGTTCAGCCGGGCGGCGGTCCCGGACGACCAGCAGCCCGCCAGCGGCATCGCCGTGTCGGTGTCCCACGACGGCGGCCGCAGCTTCGGCGACCCGGCGATCCTGCACCTCGACGGCGTCACGCCGGCCGGTACGGCGACGCCCACGAACATCTTCAACGACAAGGAGTGGATCGCCGCCGACCCGGTGACGGGGACGGTCTACGTCAGCTGGACGCAGTTCACCTACGACGCCGCCGGGAACTTCGTCGAGTCGCCGATCGTGCTGTCGAAGTCGGGCGACTTCGGGCGGACGTGGTCGCCGCTGCGCCGGGTTTCGCCGTCGCTGACCGGGTTCTCCGGCGGGATCACGCCGTTCGGCAGCGGCTCGAACCCGGTCGTCACCCGCGACGGGACCCTGCAGATCGCCTACGAGACGTCGGTGTGCGCGACGGCCGCGTGCGACCAGCCCGCCGACCACGACGCCGTCGTCGTGGCGACTTCGCGCGACGGCGGCCGGACGTTCCGGCACGCCGAGGTCGGCCTCGACTTCGACTTCCCGGTGAACGAAGACGTCGCCAACAACGCGCTGACCGGCGAGAACTTCCGGGTCAACAGCTTCCCGCAGCTGACCTACGACCGCGTCACCGACCACCTGTGGGTGACCTGGGCCGACGACCGCAACGGCACCTACACCGGCGGCAAGTCGGTCAGGACGAACGGCGACGCGTTCCTCAGCGGCTCCGACGGCCGGCACGGCTGGTCGAAGCCGGCGAAGATCGGCACGGGCGCCGACGAGGTGTTCCCGGCCGTCGCGGCCCGGGCCGGGCGCGTCGCGGTCACGTTCTACACCCGCGGCTACGACCCGAACGGCATCGGCCTCGACTACGCGTACACGACCGGCTGGGGCGACAACGCCGGGCCGATCCGGCGCATCACGACGCAGACGTCGAACCCGCAGGTCCAGTTCGTGGCGGCGGGCGCGGTGACGGGCAAGGAGCTCCAGGGGGTGTTCATCGGCGACTACACGGCGGCCGCGGTGGGCGCCGACTTCCGCCTGCACCCGTGCTGGACCGACTTCCGCGGCAACCCGGGCAGGACCCTGCCGAACCAGGACGTGGTGACGCAGGGCCTCTCGCTGGTCCAGTAGCGGTGGCGCCGTGCCGGCCGGTTCGCGCCGGCACGGCGTCACTTCGCGTCGGCGTAGGTTTCGACCGGGGCGATGTGCAGCGGGAACCGGACCGGGCAGGCCGGGCCGAACAGCATGCGCGCCGCCTCCGTGACCGAGTCCGTGATCGCCGTGGACACTTCGGCCGCCAGCTCGGCCGGGGTGTGCACGATGACCTCGTCGTGCTGGAAGAACACCAGGTGGGCCGGCGCGGGGAGCCGGGTGCGCAGCGTGGCCAGCATGACCGCCGTCATGTCGGCCGCGCTGGCCTGGACCACGAAGTTGCGCGTGAACCGGCCCCAGCCGCGGGACGCCCGGCGTGCCTTCAGCTCCGCCGCGTCGTCGGCGGCCAGGCCACCGGTCAACGCCCGCCAGGCCGCCGACGGCGCCGGGGACGTCCGGCCCAGCCGGGACCGGACCCGCTCGCCGCGTTCGCCGGCCTGCGCGGCCCGCTCCACATAGGACACCGCGTCCGGGAACCGCTGGCGCAGCAACGCCAGCAGCGGTCCCGCCTCGCCGGACGTGCCGCCGTACATCGCCGACAGCATCGCGATCTTCGCCCGGGCCCGGTCGTCCCGGTCGTCGTCGGCGGCCGGGACCCAGCGCGCGCCCGAGAACAACGCTTCGCCGAGCCGCGCATACAGGTCCGTCGCCGCCGCGACGTCGGCCAGGCGGCGATCGCCCGACAACGCCGTCAGCACCCGCGGCTCCAGCTGGGCCGCGTCCGCCACCACGAGCTTCCAGCCCGGGTCCGCGCGGACGCACGTGCGCAGCACCTTCGGGATCTGCAGGGCGCCGCCGCCGCGGCTGGCCCAGCGCCCGGAGACCACGCCGCCGACGACGTAGTGCGGGCGGAACCGGCCGTCGGTGACCCACTCGTCGAGCCACGCCCAGCCGTTCGCCGCGTACAGCCGGGACAGCTCCTTGTACTCCAGCAGCGGCCCCACCGCGGGGTGGTCGATCCCCTTCAGCAGGTACTTCCGCGCTGCCGGCACCTCGATCCCCGCCCGCGCGAGGGCCTTGACCACGCTCGGCGGCGAGTCCGGGTTGACCGGCCGGCCGCCGAACGCCTCGCTGATCTTCGCCGCCAGCTCCACCAGCACCTTCGGCCGCTCTCCGGCGCGCACCCGTGGGCCGAGCTTCGACACCAGCAGCTCCTCGTGGAGGTCGGCCCGCCACGGCAGGCCGTCGGCCGACATCTCGGCCGCGGCCAGCGCACTCGCCGACTCCGCGGCCAGCAGCAGCCGCAGCCGGTCCGGGTGCTCGGCCGCCGCCACCCGCCGCTCCTGCTCGGCGAGCACGCGCCGGACCGCCGTGACGACCGTCACGCCCTCGGGCAGCGTCGGCGTCCGCGTCTCGAACAGTGTCGGCTGCGCGGACTCGACGGCCATCGCGTCTTCCGGCGGCTCTTCGCCGTTCGCCCTGGCCCAGGCCGCGCGCAGGCTCCGCGACTGCTCCTCCAGCCCCTCGTACGCCAGCAGCAGCCCCTCGGCCAGCGCGAGGTCGTAGCAGCGCCGCACCCGCAGCCCGCCCGCCACGAGCACCGGGTACACCAGCTCCACCGACGGGAACACCCACCGCGGCCCGAGCGCCGCCTCCAGCTCCCGCGCCGCCGCCAGGAAACCCGCTTCGTCCAGGCCCTTCGCCGTCGAGGACGGCGAATGCACGGTGAAGCTCCCGTCCTCCTCCCGCCCGGCGATCACCTGCACGAAGACATCATGACGGCCACCACCGACAAAAACCGGACCACGCGCACGTCTGGTGCGCTCGCGGCGTGGTTGGTTTACTCTCCAGTAGCCCCCATACCGCCGGTACGTCCGTGCCGTCGGCGTGGGCACTCTTCCCGCAGCAACGGAGGTGCCTGGATGAGCCTGGTCGCGCTCGCCACGCAAGTGGCGGACAAGGTGGCGGAGACGGCGCGCAGCGTGGACGTGATGCGGCGGGCGGGGCTCGTCCCGTTCCCCCGCGTCGACGAGGGCCTCCGGTCCCTGGTGGCGATCCGGAAGTTCGGGCCTTTCGCCGGCGCCAACCACATCTCGGCGCGCCGCGACCCGACGGCCGTCGGCCTCGTCGACGAGCTCGGCCCGCTCACCTACAAGCAGCTCGACGACCAGTCGAACGCGCTCGCCCGCGCCTGGTCGGAGCGCGGGATCCGGCCCGGCCAGGTCGTCGCCGCGCTGTGCCGCGACCACCGCGGCCTGGTCGTCACCATGGCCGCCGCGGGCAAGCTCGGCGTCCGGCTGCTGCTGATGAACACCGGCTTCGCGAAGCCGCAGCTGGCCGACGTCGCCAAGCGCGAAGGCGTCACCGCGATCGTCTACGACCAGGAGTTCACCGGCCTGCTCGACGCGATCCCCGCCGGCATCGACCGCTACCTCGCGTGGGTCGACGCGGACAGCGACCTGGCCGGCCGGGACGTGCCGGTGCTGAGCGAGATCATCGCCAGCACCGACGACCGGCCCTGGCCCGCGCCGGCCAAGCCGGGCGGTTTCGTGCTGCTGACCAGCGGCACCACCGGCACGCCGAAGGGCGCGCCGCGGCCGCACACCTCGGCGCTGGCGTCCGCCCAGTTCCTCGACCGGATCCCGATGCGCGCCAACGAAGCCACCTACATGGGCGCGCCGATCTTCCACGGCACCGGCCTGTCGCAGTTCATCCTGTCCTTCGCGCTCGGCTCGAAGGTGGTGCTGTGCCGCAAGTTCAACCCGGAGGAGGCGCTGCGCGGCGTCGCCGAGCACAAGTGCACCGCGCTCGTGCTGGTGCCGACCATGCTGCAGCGCATCGTCGACCTGCCGAAGGACGTCCTGGCGAAGTACGACACGTCGTCGCTGCGGATCATCTTCGTCGCGGGCTCGGCGCTGTCGCCGGACCTCGGCAACCGCGCGAACGAGGCGTTCGGCCCGGTCGTGCACAACCTCTACGGCTCGACCGAGGTCGCCGTGGCGACGGTCGCGACGCCGGAGGACTGGGCGAAGGCGCCGGGCACCGTCGGTCGCGCGCCGGTGGGCTGCAAGGTCGCGCTCTACGACCCGGACGGCGGCCGCATCACCGAGCCGCACGTCACCGGCCGGGTGTTCGTCGGCAGCGGGCTGAGCTTCGGCGGCTACACCGACGGCCGCCACAAGGAGATCATCGACGGCCTGCTGTCCAGCGGCGACGTCGGCCACTTCGACGAAGACGGCCTGCTGTTCATCGACGGCCGCGACGACGAAATGATCGTCTCGGGTGGTGAGAACGTGTTCCCGATCGAGGTGGAAAACCTCCTGGTGGAACGCGAAGACGTGCTCGAGGCGGCGGTGATCGGCGTCGAGGACCCGGAGTTCGGCCAGCGCCTCAAGGCGTTCGTCGTGCGCACGGAGGATTCGAAGCTGGACGCCGACGGCGTCCGCGACTACGTCAAGGCGAACCTGGCGCGCTACAAGGTGCCCCGCGACGTCGAGTTCCTGGCCGAGCTGCCCCGCAACGCGACCGGGAAGGTGTTGCGCACCAAACTTTCCTGACGCCGTTGCGCGGCGCCGCGTGAGCAGGGCGAACGAAGGGAACCCGGTCGGCTCAGTCCCAGTCGATGCCGAAGACGCCCGGCCCGAAGTCGAGCGCCACCGCGTGCACGCCGTCGCCGCCGTCCAGCTTGAGGGGGCGGCGGCCGCGGCTGCCGGTCGCGCCGTTGCGCGAATACTGCCAGCAGCGGCCCGGCGCCGTGCCCGGGGCGAACCGGACCTCCAGCAGGTACTCCCGGACCGGGCGGCGGAACTCGCGGTAGTAGGTGTTGCGGCACTCCGGGTACGGCGGCCCGCCGTTGGTCAGCGTGTACTCGATCAGGTGCGTCTCGCCGCGGTCGATCGGCCGGTCGAACACCAGCTCGGCGACGAGCAGCCCGTGCGCCTCGTCGGCTTCGGCGCGGCCGACGCGGCAGTTGCGCACCGCGTGCAGCTGCGGGGGCCCGGCCGCCGGGTCGTCCTGGGTGTAGACGAGCAGCCAGCGGTCCTGGCCGTCCGCGCCCGACTGGAACACCGCGCGCGCGGTGACCGAGCGCTGGCCGCCGTCCGCGGCGATTTCGCACAGGTCGTGCAGGCCGACCAGCTTCAGCGGGTGCTGGCGCTCGAGCGCGTCCGGCGCGCCGACCTTGTCCAGCAGCGGCTGCAGGACCTCGCGGGGGAACGTCATGGGCTCGCCGCCGGCGTGGCGCTTCCCGGCGCCGCCGCGCGGCCGGGGCGGCGGCAGCAGGCCGAGCAGCGACCCGGCGGGGACGTCGAGGATCTCTTCGAGCGTGCGTACGGCCGACAGCGAGCTCTGCCGCTCCGGCTGGCGCTTGCCGGACTGCCAGTAACTCAGGGCGGTGACGCTGACGACGACGCCGCGGGCGCGCAGCCGCGCCTGGATCCGGTCGAGGGAGAGCCCGCTGGTGGCGATGGCCGCGCGCAGCTGGGCCGCGAACGCCGTGCGCTCACCGTCCCGGCCGCCCGCCGTGCTGCCCGCCATTGCCGATCCGACCCGCCCCCGTGCGTCCCCCGACGATCCCCGACACGGTGCACGTTAGCAGGATTCGCGCGGTCGTCCGCGGCCGTCTTCGCGACGGTCGCGACACGCGTCCACTCGGGCGAACGGGCTAGTACTGGCAACTGTGAACCATTGCCCCGGCCTGGGCGGACGCGCTTTTATGACTTGCCTGCGCCGGTGGCCCCGCCTCCCCCTCACGGCCCACCCGGGCGCAGGCCGAGAAGCCGTGGACAACGGCTCCGGCTCACCCGGCCGCGTTGTGCGACCGGCCGGGGTGGCCGCGCGATGACCGGTGGCCCGGCGACGCCCCCAGCGCCGGGCCACCGGTCTTATTACTTCCGGGTAGCATCCCGGGCTATGACCCTCCGGAAGAACATCCTGATCACCGGCGCCAGCAGCGGGCTGGGCGAGGGCATGGCCCGGCAGTTCGCGGCGAAGGGGCGCAACCTGGCACTGTGCGCGCGGCGCACCGAACGCCTCGAGGCGCTCGCCAAGGAGCTCGAAGGAGCGCACCCCGGGATCAGGGTGGTCACCCGCACCCTCGACGTCACCGACCACGACCGCGTGTTCGCTGTCTTCGCGGAGTTCCGGGGCGAGCTGGGGTCCCTCGACCGGGTGATCGTGAACGCCGGGCTCGGGAAGGGGCAGCCGGTCGGCAAGGGCCGGTTCGACGCCAACTGCCAGACCCTCGAAGTCAACTTCGTCGCGGCCGCCGCCCAGGTCGAAGCCGCCGCCGAAATCTTCCGCGCGCAGGGCAGCGGGCACCTCGCCGTCGTCTCGTCGTTCAGCGCGCTGCGGGCCATGCCGGGCAACCTCACCGCGTACGCCGCCTCGAAGGCCGGGATCTCGGCGTTCGTCGAGGGCGCCCGCCTCGAGCTGAAGCGCAAGGGCATCACCGTCACCGACGTCCGGCCGGGCTACATCGAGTCCGAGATGAACGACCGGATCGGCCGCAACCCGTTGCTCGCCGGAGCCGAGACCGGGGCGCGGGCGCTGGTCAAGGCGATCGAGGCCGAGCCGCGCCGCGCCTACGTCCCGGCGTGGCCGTGGGTGCCGCTGTCGGCCGTGATGCGCGTGGTGCCGTCCGCGGTGCTGAGGAGGTTCGCGTGAGCACCATCGAAGTGCGGGAGGAAGACGCCTTCGACGTCGCCGCGGTGCACGCCTGGCTGGCCCCGCGGGTCGAGGGCCTCGGCGCCGAGCCGCCGCGCGTCCGGCAGTTCCCCGGCGGCGCGTCGAACCTGACGTACCTGCTGACCTACCCCGACCGCGAGCTGATCCTGCGCCGGCCGCCCGCCGGGCACAAGGCGGCGTCCGCGCACGACATGCGGCGCGAGTACCGCGTGCAGCACGCGCTCAAGCCGGTGTTCCCGTACGTGCCGCGGATGCTGGCGTTCGGCGACGACCCGGCCCTGCTCGGCGGCGACTTCTACGTCATGGAGAAGCTCGACGGCCTGATCCTGCGCGGCGACCTGCCCGCCGGGCTCGAGCTGACCCCGGAGCAGGCCCGCGAGCTGTCCGGCAAGGTCGTCGACCGGCTGGTGGACCTGCACGCCGTCGACGTCGAGGCGGCCGGGCTGGCCGACCTGGGCAAGGGCGCCGGCTACGTCGAACGGCAGATCCGCGGCTGGTCGGACCGGTACACCGCGGCGCGCACGGACAACGTCGGCGACTTCGCCGAGGTCCGCTCGTGGCTGGCTTCGAACCAGCCGCCCGAGGTGAAGATCTGCCTGATCCACAACGACTACCGGCTCGACAACCTGGTGCTCGACGGGCCCTCGACGTTGACCATCACCGGCGTCCTCGACTGGGAGATGGCCACGCTCGGCGACCCGCTGATGGAGCTGGGCAGCATGCTCGCCTACTGGGTGCAGGCCGATGACGACGACGTCATGAAGGCGAGCCGCCGCCAGCCGACGCACCTGCCCGGCATGTTCACGCGCGAGGAGTTCGTCGCGCGGTACGCCGAGAAGACCGGGCTGTCCGTGGGGGACTGGCGGTTCTACGAGGTCTACGGCCTGTTCCGGCTCGCCGCGGTGCTGCAGCAGCTGTACCGGCGCTACGCGGACGGCGCCACGCGCAACCCGGCGTTCAAGGACTTCTGGCAGTTCGTCGGGTACCTGGACTGGCGCTGCCGGGAGATCATCGCGAAGGGGAGGGGCTGAGTGGGCGCGATCTACCTCGTCCGGCACGGGCAGGCGTCGTTCGGCGCGGAGGACTACGACGCGCTTTCGCCGCGCGGTTTCGAACAGTCCACTGTGGTCGGTGCGGAACTGTTGCGGCGCAACGTGTCCTTCAGTCAGATCCGTTCGGGAACGCTGGCGCGGCAGCGGGACACCGCCGCGACGGCGCTGAAGGTGCTCGGCTCGGACGTCCCGGTGGTCGAGGACCCGCGCTGGAACGAGTACGACCACGTCGACATCGCCCGGCACCACGCCGGCGGCGCGCCGCAGGAGGATTCCCGCGCGTACCAGGGTGTTCTGGACGCGGCCCTGACGGCGTGGACCACGGCGGGCGAGGGCGGGCCGTGCGCCGAGACGTGGCCCGCGTTCCTCGCGCGCTGCCGCGGCGCGCTGGAAGACCTCGTGGCGTCGCTGGGAAAGGGGGAGCACGCGGTCGTGTTCACCTCCGGCGGCGTGATCGCGACGCTCTGCGGGCTCCTGATGGGGACGCCCGAAGCCGGGCTGCTCAAGCTCAACCGCGTCACGGTCAACGGCGGCATCACGAAGCTGGTGTCCGGGCGCGGCGGGGTCACGATGCTGTCGTTCAACGAACACCCGCACTTCGAAGCGGACGCGGCCCCGTTGCTCACCTACCGGTAGGAGACGTTCGATGCGGTTCGGCGAGGTCACGGTCATCCCGGTGAACGGGCACGGCCCCGAGGACGTCGTGGTCGACGGCGAGGGCCGGATCTACACCGGCGTCGACGACGGGCGGATCCTGCGCCTGTCGCCGGACGGCACCCGCATCGACGTCATCGCCGACACCGGTGGCCGCCCGTTGGGGTTGGAGCTCTACGGCGAGGACGAGCTGCTGATCTGCGACGCGCGGGCGGGCCTGCTGGTGGTGCCGCTGGCCGGCGGCACGCCCGCGGTGCTGGCGACCTCGGCGCTGGGGCTCGACTTCGTGTTCTGCAACAACGCGGCGGTGGCTTCGGACGGCACGGTGTACTTCACGGACTCGTCGCGCCGCTTCGGCATCGACAACTGGCGCGACGACCTGATCGAGCAGACCGCGGGCGGCCGCCTGCTGCGGCGTTCCCCGGACGGCTCGATCGACCTGCTGCTCGACGGCCTGCAGTTCGCGAACGGCGTCGCACTGGCCCCGGACGAGTCGTTCGTGGCGGTGGCGGAGACGGGTGCGTTCAGCGTGTCGAGGGTGTGGCCGGACGGCCGTTCCGACGTTCTGGTCGACGGGCTGTGGGGCTTCCCGGACAACATCTCGACGGGCACGGACGGCCTGATCTGGATCACCCAGGCCTCCCCGCGCGTGGCGGCGTTGGACGTGGTCCGCCGCCTGCCCGGCTTCGTGCGCGCCGGGGTCCGCGCACTGCCGACGTCGCTGCAGCCGAGCCCCGGGCGCGAGGTGGGCGTGCTGGGCGTGGCCCCGGACGGCACGGTGAAGCATGCGCTGCGCGGGGAGATCGACGGCTTCCACATGCTGGTGGGCGTCCGCGAGTGGCAGGGCAAGCTGTACTTCGGTTCGCTGGAGGAGAACGCGGTCGCCGTGACCTCTCCCTGAGGCATCAGGCCTTGACGCGCCGGAGCCGCGTCGCCATGCGCCGGAAAATCCGGCGGGCAAGACGCAAGACACGTTCGACGACCGTTCCGAGCCGGTCGAGCCGAGCACCCTCCCGCAGCCATCGGCGCCCGGCGGCGTCCACGAATTCGAACCTGCGGACCGCGCAGTCCTCGCGCGTCTCGAGCAGGACGATGGTTTCGCCGGGGCCCACGGCGTGCTCGTAGTGCGGTTTCTTTCCTCCGCCGTCGGTGTCCGCGCCGAACGTCTTGGACAATCGAAGAGCGGATGGGTTGCGATACCCGACCGTCCACCAGATTCGCAGACTCGTGCACGGCAGGTCGCTCGCGTTCTTGATCACGATGCGGTGCGGGTCTTGGTAGTCGCGGGATCGCTGGACCCAGGCCGCGACCTTGTTCGCCTGATCGCGAACCTTCTCCCGCCGGTCGCGTTGGATCACGGTGAGCGTCAGGACGAGTGCGAGCCCGCCGAAATAGGCCGGAACGCTGCCCCAGTCGACCATCGGACCAGGATATGCCGCGGCGCTTACGATGGGGTGATGCTGACCAACCTCCGGTTCGAATCGCGTCTTCCCACGCAGGACCTCGACCGCGCCCGTCGGTGGTACAGCGAGAAGCTGGGCCTCGAGCCGGCCGAGGAACGTGAAGGGGGCCTGCGGTACGAAGGCGCTTCGGGCGTCTTCTGCCTCTACACCTCGGCGGGTGCGTCGAACGGCACGTTCACCCAGGTGGCCTTCTACGTCGACGACCTCGACGCGACCGTGGCCGCGCTCGAGGAGCGTGGCGTGGTCTTCGAGGACGGCGGGATCGTCGAGATCCGCGGCAACTACCCGAGCAAGGGCACCGGTGAACGGGCGGCCTGGTTCCGCGACAGCGAAGGCAACCTCATCGGGCTCGGGGAAGTGGTCCGTTAACGGCCGGTCCAGCGGGGTTCGCGGCCGGCGGACCAGGCCGCGTAGAACTCCTTGTGGTCCTTGGCCGTCATCAGGAGGGCCTGGGTGATCGCCTCCAGCTCGATCGCGCTGCCCAGGTCCATGTCCAGCTCGCGGGTCAGGAGCACCTTCGTCGTCGCGTAGGCCAGGGCCGGGCCGTCCGCGAGGCGGCGGGCCAACGCCGACGCCGTCGAGGTCAGCGCGGAATCGGGCACCACCTGCGAAGCCAAGCCGATTTCCGACGCGCGCGCCGCGGAGACCTTGTCGCCCAGCAGCAGCAGTTCGGTCGCGCGGCCCAGGCCCACCAGGCGCGGCAGGAGATAAGCCGAGCCCATGTCCGCGCCCGCCAAGCCCACCTTCGTGAACAGGAACGCGAACTTCGCCGACTCCGCCAGCAACCGGAAGTCGCTCGCCAGCGCGATCACCGAGCCCGCGCCCGCCGCGACGCCGTTGACCGCCGCGATCACCGGCAGCGGGCACTCGCGCAGCGCCTTCACCACCGCGCCCGTCATGCGCGTGAACTCCAGCAGCTCCGCCGTCTCGAACTTCTGCAGCTCGCCGATGATCTCTTCGACGTCGCCGCCCGAACAGAACCCGCGGCCCTCCCCGGTGATCACCAGCACGCGGACGTCCTCGTGCTGCGGCAGCTCGGTGATCAGGTCACGCAGGTCGGCGTAGACGTCGAACGTCAGCGCGTTCAGCTTCTCGGGCCGGGTGAACGTCACCGTCGCGACGCCGTCGTCCACGGTGAAGCCGAAGTGCTCCCACTCCTTCGTCAGCGGTACGGTCGCGCGGAACGGGCTCATGACTGGATTCCTCCGCCGTCGAGTACGAGGGTCTGGCCGTTGATCGCGGCGGCTTCGGGCGCCGCCAGGAAGGCGACGGCGAACGCCACCTCGGAAGGTTCCAGGAGCCTGCCGAGCGGGGACGCCGCGGCCAGCGCCGCTTCCGCCTCGGAAGACGCCCGTCCGGTGCGCTCCCGGATCCGCGCCACCGAAGTCGCCGTCATGTCGGTGCGGACGAACGCCGGGCAGACCGCGTTCGCCGTGACGCCGGTGCCCGCCAGCTCCGCCGCGACCGCCCGCATGAGCCCGACCGCCGCGTGCTTGGACGCCGTGTACCCGGCCGTGTAGCGGTAGCCGGCGTGCGACGCCGTCGACGCCACCGTGACGATCCGGCCACGGTCCCGCGAGCGCATCCCCGGCAGCACCGCGCGGGTGCACAGGAACGCCCCGGTCGCGTTGACCTCGAACTGGCCGCGCCAGTCGTCGAGCGAGGTCTTGGCCGTCGGCGCGCTCGACGAGATCCCGGCGTTGTTCACCAGCACGTCGACCGGCCCGGCCGAGGCGAAATAGGCCGTGACGGCGTCTTCGTCGGTGACGTCGCATTCGGCGCGGCCCGGCGCGAGCACCGTGTCGCCGGCGGCGCGGAACCGCGCCGCGATCGCCGCGCCGATCCCGCGGGTCCCGCCGGTGACCACGACCAGGCGGCTCACGACCGGCCCGCCAGTGCGCGCCGGTCGAGCTTTCCGTTGGCGGTCCGGGGAAGTTCCGTCATGAACACCACTTCGCGGGGGTACTTGTGCTTGGCCAGGTGGGCTTTCGCATGCTCTTTGAGCTCCTCGGCGGTCACCGGGGCGCGCGTCACGACGTACGCGCGCGGCACGACCAGCCCGTCGACCTCCTGGCCGAGCACCGCGCAGTCCGTCACGGCGGGGTGCCCGAGCAGGCAGTCCTCGATCTCGCCGGGCGCGACGAACACGCCGCCGACCTTGAGCAGCGCGTCGGCCCGCCCGTGGTGGCGGAAGAAGCCCTCGTCACGGCTGAAGAGGTCGCCGGATGTCAGCGTGTCGCCGTCGAACGTCTTCGCGGACTTCTCCGGGTCGCCGTGGTACTCCAGCGCGATCGTCGGCCCGGTCACCCGCAGCGGCCCGATTTCCCCGTCCGGCAACGGGTTTCCGAGCTCGTCGACGACCTGCGCGTGGTAGCCGGGCACCTCGGTGCCGAGCGTGCCGATCCGCGCGGCGCCGGGCCGGTTCGACAGGTAGATGTGGTACGCCTCCGACGAGCCGATGCCGTCCACCACCGGCACGCCGAACGTCGCGTCCCACTTCCGGTGCAGCTCCGAAGGCAGCGCCTCGCCCGCGGACGTCGTCATGCGCAGGCAGCTCAGGTCCTGTGACGCCGCGGCCGGGTGCGCGACCATCGCGCTCATCATGGTCGGCACGTTGACCAGGACGGTCGGCCGGTGCTTCGCGATCAGCTCGAACATCAGGTCCGCGGTGCTGCGCTCGGGGAACGCGATCCCGGCGGCGCCGACGCCGAACGGGAACAGCGCCACAAGGTCGCGCGCGTACCCGAAGAACAGCTTGGGCACGGCGAGCACACGGTCGTCTTCGCGCAGTCGGAGCACCTGCGCGGCGTACCGTTCGAAGCTCTCTTTGGCGCTCCGCAACGGATGTACGCACGCCTTGGGCGCGCCGGTGCTGCCGGTGGTGAACTTCCAGATCCCGATTTCGTCCACAGTGGTCGGTGCGGCTTCGAGGGTGTCCGGCGCCGCGTCGAGCAATGTCCGGAATGGACGCTCACCCGGGAACAGTTCACCCTCGGGCACGCCGGTGACGAACAACCCGGTCGCGCCCGCCTCCCGGAGCGCAGGCAGTGTGACGGCGTCCGCGATCACCGCCACGGCCTCGGTGTAGCCGAGGTAGTACGCGTAGTCCTTGGGCTGCAGGAACGGGTAGACCTCGGCGGTGACGGCGCCGATCTTCTGCGCGCCGTACCAGGTCGCGACGAACTCGTCGCCGTCGCTCAGGGCCAGCAGCACCCGCTGTCCTTTTCGGACACCCGCGTCCAGCAGCACGTTGCCGACGCGGTTCGCCAGGGCCGCCAAATCCGCGTAGCTCACGGTCCGGTCACCGACGAAAAGGGCGGTTCGCGAGCCGCGGCCCTCGGCCACGTGCCGGTCGAGGAAGAACGTGGCGAGGTTGAACGGCTCACTCACGGGCCAGCTCCCGGATCGCTTCCACCAGCAGATCGGTCAGGGTCGAGAACGTCGCTTCGCCTTCGGCCGCGGTCGCTTCGGCGGGAGACCCGCAGTACGCCTCGGTCATCCCCATCTCGAGAAAACCGCCGTCCTCGGGCGCCGAGGCCAGGCTCACGGGCACGTGCGGCAACGTCCGCATCAGCCCCTGGTCGACCAGTTCCGGCCGGTCCGCGAGCACCAGCGACGTCTCGTACCGCCCGGCGTGGCACTCGCCGGACTTGAACTCCTCGGTCAGCCGCTGCGCGTGCCGCCGCCGGACCAGGTCGAGCAGCGCGACGCAGCCGTCGTAGGCGAAGTTCACCGTCTCGGCCGCGCGCCGGAGCGTGACCAGGTGCGCGGGCTCGAAGTGGTTGTTGACCAGCAGGATCCGGCGCAGGTGCTGGCCGATCAGCGCCGAGGAGATGTCGACGATCAGCGAGTGCAGGGTCTCCTCGCCGATGTGGACGCCGCCGGCGAACCCGGCCGCGAACCGCGTCACGCCGTAGGGCACTTCGGGCAGCACCAGCACGTGCACTTCGGAGTCGGCGGCCAAGCGAGCGGCCGCCCGCTCGCACATCCCGCGCGAGATCAGCGGGTCGGTGCCCAGCGGCGCGTGCGGGCCGTGCGGCTCGACCGCACCCAGCGGGAGCAGCAGCACGGGGACGCGCGGGCCGTCGGCCAACGACGCGACCTGCCGCGAGCTGAGGTCCGCGAAGTACGTCACGCAATTCACGCTACACCGCAGCGGCCTGAGGTGTATAGAGTTGCGTTCATGCCCGGAGACGCCTTCGACGCCAGCCCTCAGGAGCTGGTCGTGACGTTGCTGGGCAGCTACGTGCACCCCCGCGAGACGCGCCGGGTGTGGTCGGGCGGCCTGGTCGCGGTGCTCGCCGAGCTGGGCTTCTCCGACGGCGCGGCCCGGATCGCGCTCACCCGGCTGGTGCGCCGCGGCCTGCTCCAGCGCCACCGCGAAGGCCGCACGGTGCACTACTCGCTGACCCGGCGGACCGTCGCCCTGCTGGCCGACGGCGACCACCGGATCTTCTCCCTCGGCCGCCGCGAGCGCGCCGCGGGCGAGTGGACGGTGCTCTGGCAGAGCATCCCGGAGAGCCGCCGCCAGGCCCGCGAACGGCTGGTGCGGCGGCTGCGGTTCCTCGGCTTCGGGCCCTACCAGGACGGCACCTGGATCGCCCCGCACGACCGCGAGGCCGAGGTCGTCGCCCTGCTCGCCGAGCTGGACGTCACCGAGCACGCCGGCCTGCTGCTCGGGCGGCCCTCGGCGGCGCTGGACGTCCGCCGGTTCGCCGGCCGGGCCTGGGACCTCGACGACCTGGCCGCGCGCTACACCGCGTTCGTCGGCCAGTTCGGCGGGTCCGCGGTGAAGGACGTCTCGGACGCCGAAGCCTTCGACGTCCGGACCCGGCTGGTGCACACGTTCCGGGCGTTCCCGGCACTGGACCCGGAACTGCCCGTCGACCTGGTCCCCGCGCCGGGTGACCGGGCGGCCGCGGTCGAGCTGTTCCACGATCTGTACACCGCGCTCGCGAAACCCGCGCAGCGCCACTTCGACGAGGTGACCCAGGGATGAGCGACATCGACGCCCAGACGCAGGAAGCGTTGAGCTACACCTCGTACCTCGCGCTCGACGAGGTGCTGACCGCCCAGCGCCCGCGGTCGGACGAGCACGACGAGCTGCTGTTCATCGTCATCCACCAGGTGTACGAGCTGTGGTTCAAGCAGATCCTGCACGAAGCCGCGTTCCTCCAGCAGAACCTGGAGAAGGGCAACACGGCGCACTCGATCCGCATCCTGCGGCGGATCCTGACGATCCTCAAGGTCGCCGTCGCGCAGATCGACGTGCTGGAAACCATGACCCCCAGCCAGTTCACGAGCTTCCGCGCCCGTTTGGACGCTTCGAGCGGCTTCCAGTCGGCGCAGTTCCGCGAGCTGGAGGCCGTGCTCGGGCGCCGTGACGGGCGGGTCTTCGCGCACTACCCCGAGGGCGGCGATCAGCGGAAACGCATTGCCGAAGCGATGGCGCGGCCGTCGTTGTTCGACTCTTTTCTCGCCTATCTCAAGGCTTCTGGTTACCCGGTGGGGTGTGACCGAGACGTCACTCGACCGGTGGAGCCGTCTTCGGCCCTGCAAGCGATATTGCTGGACGTGTACAGCGACGACGGCGGACCGTCGGTCGTCGCGGAATGTCTGGTGGATCTCGACGAAGGGATGCAGGAGTGGCGCTACCGGCACGTGAAGATGGTCGAACGCACCATCGGCGACAAGACCGGGACGGGAGGATCATCCGGCGCGACCTACCTGCGTACCACGTTGTTCCAGCCGATGTTCCCGGATCTCTGGGCCGTACGGAGCCGACTGTGACCACTTTGGACGAACTGCGCGCCGACGACAACGCGCTCGCCCCGCACTACTCCCGGTTCGGGGTCGCCGAACGCCTGCTGCTGTCCGGGCATTCGCACCAGGCGTGGCCGGACGTCGCGGAGGACGGGCTGCGGGAGTCGTTCGCGGACGCCGCCCGGGACGTCGACGAGAAGTGGGAGCGCGCCTTCGCGAAGGCCGACGAGCTGCGCGCCGGGTTCCGGGTGCTGCTCGGCGACCCGCACGGCGAGTACGCGCTCGGCGGCAGCACGCACGACCTGGTGCTGCGGTTCCTCTCGGCGATGGAGCTGCCGCGAAGACCGCGCCTGGTCACCACCGACGGCGAGTTCCACACCCTGCGCCGCCAGCTCGCCCGCCTCGAGGAGGAGGGCGTCGAGGTCGTGCGCGTGCCGCTCGACCCGGTGACGACGCTCGCCGAGCGCGTCGCGGGCGAGGTGAACGACGACACCGCGGCGGTGCTCGTGTCGGCCGTGCTGTTCGAGACGTCGCGGCTGGTGCCGGGGCTCGCGCACCTGGCCGACTCGTGCCGCGGCCGCTCGATCGAGCTCGTCGTCGACGCCTACCACGCGCTCGGCGTGGTGCCGTTCCCGCTGCACGACCTCGGGCTGACCAACGCCTGGGTGCTCGGCGGCGGCTACAAGTACCTGCAGCTGGGCGAGGGCAACTGCTTCCTGCGGCTGCCCGCGCACGCCCAGGAGCTGCGGCCGGTGATCACCGGCTGGTACGCCGAATTCGGCGCGCTGGCCGACGCGCGTCACCCCGGCGCGGTCCCGTACGCGACCGGCGGCGACCGGTTCGCCGGCGCGACCTACGACCCGGCCAGCCACTACCGCGGCGTCCGGGTGCAGCGGTTCTTCGCCGAGCAAGGCCTCACGCCGGAGTTCCTGCGCGAGGTCTCGCAGCACCAGGTCGGCCTGCTCGCGGCGGTCTTCGACGAGCTGGCACTGCCCGAGGACGTCGTCACGCGCGACCGCTCGGTGCCCCTGGACCGGCTCGGCGGGTTCCTCTCGCTGCGCTGCGCCGACGCCGCCGGGTTGCAGGCCGGGCTCGCCGAGCACGGCGTCCGCACCGACAGCCGCGGCCCGTACCTGCGCTTCGGCCCGGCGCCGTACCTCTCGGACACGCAGCTCGAGACGGCGATGAACACCCTCGGCACGGTGGCCCGGGGCTGATTACCGGTCCGTATCGCGGGACCTCCACTGGTCCGGCGAACGGCGGCGATCTAGGTTGGTGCCGGGCCCCCGGGCGGACGACCTCCGCGCGGGTACCCGACCACCCCGTGAAGCGCGTCCCGGCCACGAACCGGGCGCGGATGACAAAGGAGTCACCACCGTGACCGAAGGAGTGTTCGCCCGGGGCACCGGGCACGAACAGGTCGTGTACTGCCACGACCAGGCCAGTGGCCTGAAGGCCATCATCGGCATCTACTCCACCGCGCTCGGACCCGCTTTGGGCGGGACGCGCTTCCACCCCTACGCCACCGAAGCGGACGCGCTCGACGACGTGCTCGCGCTGTCCAAGGGCATGGCGTACAAGAACGCGCTGGCCGGGCTCGACCTCGGCGGCGGCAAGGCCGTCATCATCGGCGACCCGAAGACGCTCAAGTCCGAAGCGCTGCTGCGCGCGTACGGGCGCTTCGTGCAGTCCCTGGGCGGCCGCTACATCACGGCGTGCGACGTCGGCACGTTCGTGCAGGACATGGACGTCGTGGCCCGCGAGTGCCGCTACGTCACCGGCCGCTCGCCCGAGGACGGCGGCGCCGGCGACTCGTCCGTGCTCACCGCGTTCGGCGTCTTCCAGGGCATGCGGGCCTCGGCCGAGCACGTCTTCGGCAGCCCGGACCTGGCCGGCAAGCGCGTCGGCGTGGCCGGCGTCGGCAAGGTCGGGCACATCCTCGTCGGCCACCTCGTGGAGGCCGGTGCCCAGGTGACGATCACCGACGTCCACGCCCCGGCGATCGAGCGGACCCGCGCGATCTACCCGAACGTCCAGGTCGCGCCCGACGCGGACACCCTGCTGCGCACCGAACTCGACGTCTTCGCGCCCTGCGCCCTGGGCGGCGCGCTGAACGACGAGACCGTGCCGGTGCTCGGCGCCCGGATCGTCTGCGGCGCGGCGAACAACCAGCTCGCGCACGCCGGCGTCGACAAGCAGCTCGCCGACCGCGGCGTGCTGTACGCGCCGGACTACCTGGTCAACGCCGGTGGCGTGATCCAGGTCGACGACGAGCGGCACGGCTTCGACTTCGAGCGCGCGAAGCGCAAGACGACGGCCATCTTCGACACGACGAAGGCCGTCTTCGCGCTGGCCGACACCGAGGGCGTGCCCCCGGCGACGGCGGCAGACCGGCTCGCGGAGCGGCGGATGGCGGAGATCGGGCGGCTGCGGTCCATCATGACCGTGTGAGTCTTTCTCTCTTCTTCGAAGCGGTGGGCGTGCGGGGTTTCCTGCACGCCCGCCGTCTCGGTTCCCCCGACTGCGTGGGGGTCGGCGCCGACGCCCCGGTCGTGCTGGCGTCCGTGGTGAAGGTGGCGCTGGCGTACGAGTTCGCCCGCCAGGTGGCGTTGGGGCAGCTCGACCCTTCCGATCGCGTGCACGCCTCCGCGGCCGATCGCCTGGGCGGCAGCGGCTCGGCGGGCTTCGCCGACGACGTTTCCTACAGCCTGCGGGACGCGGCGCTGCTGGCTCTGTCGGTCTCGGACAACACGGCCGCGGACCTGCTGTTCGACCGGGTGGGCGTGGAGAACGTCCGGTCGTTGCTGGCCGAGCTGGGCCTGACGCGGACTTCCGTGATCGGCCCGCCGCGGGACCTGATCCGGACGATCATGGCGGACACTGCGGCGGGCCGTCCCCTGCGGGCGTTGGATCCGCTGCGGACTTCGTCGACCACACCGCGCGAGATGACCTCGTTGTTGTCGGCGATCTGGGCCGACCCCGGACCCGGCGCCCAGGTGCTCGCGTGGATGGCTGCTCAGGTCAGCTGGCACCGGTTGACCGCGGGCTTCCCGCCGGAGGTCGCCGTCGCGGCCAAAACCGGGACGATGCCCGGGATCCGCAACGAAATCGGCGTCGCGACCTACCCGGACGGCACGGCGTACGCGATCGCGGTCTTCACGGCCGGCGGGGCGGAAACGTTGCGGCGCCCGGACATCGACCGCGCGATCGGCGACGCGGCCCGCGCGGCGGTGGATCAGCTGCGCTCGTAGAAGACGTCCCACGGTCGTGCGCCGCCCGGGTCCGGCGGGACCAGCCGGGACACGCCGTCGTCGCGGAGGACTTCCGCGGCGATCTCCGCCAGCTTCTCCGCCTGCGGGCGCGGGCTCGACGACGGCCAGGCGAACGCCGTCCGGGCGCGCAGTACCTCGCCTTCGAGGGGCCGCCAGACCACGCGGGGTTCCTTGCGCGCGTGCGCCTCGAACGCCACGCCGTGGCCGGCCAGCACCAGGCCGAGCACGAACTCCGGGTTGCGCGCGTGCCGAACCGCCGCCGGGCGGAAGCCGTGGTCCCAGCAGGTGCGCAGCAGCGCGTCGTAGCTTCCCGGCGCGGCGGCGCGCGGGGAGTGGACCAGGCCTTCGCCCGCCAGGTCGGCGAGGGACAGTGACGGCCGGCGTGCCAGCGGCGAGTCGCGGGGGAGGACCACGCCCAGCGGCGTGTCGATCGCGGGCCCGAGATCCAGGCCCACGACGTCCACCGGCAGCTGCAGCAGCCCGGCGTCCAGCGCGCGGTCGGCCAGCAGCCGGGCCTGCTCGGCGGTGGTCAGCTCCTGCAGGTCGAGCCGGACGGCGGGAACCGCCTCGGCGAACTTCGTCAGGATCGCGGCCAGCACCCGGCCGGGCAGGTCCGGCGGCACGCCCGCGCGCAGGGCGGCCGGCTCGCCGCGCTCGGCCTTCGCGACCAGCGCGGTCATGCGGTCCCAGCGGGAAAGCAGGTCGCGGGCTTCCGCACGCAGCACCTCGCCGGCTTCGGTGAGCGTGACGCGCCTGCCGCGGTCGAAGAGGGTCGCGCCCAGCTCGGCTTCGAGCCGCTTCACGCGCTGGCTCAACGGCGGCTGCGCGATCCCGAGCCGCTCGGCCGCGCGGCCGAAGTGCAGTTCCTCGGCCACGACCAGGAAGTACCGGAGCGAACGGAGGTGGTCCACGCAGCGACGATAGCCGACCGCATATCGACATGCCGACGACTCGATCTTGGACAGCCGCCCGCGGGCCGTGGTCGGGTGGCGCCATGGACACAGGAATCAGCAGACGGGGGCTCTTCGGCGCGGGCGCGGCCGCGGCGGCGATCCTGTCGGGCGCCCCGGCGGCCGCCGCGGCGAGCACGTCGACGATGACCTTGCGGTGGTGGGGGAACAACGGCTGGGAGATCCGCGCCGGCGGCAAGACGATCCTGGTCGACCCGTGGCTGACGCGCTTCAGGACCGGGACGTACACCCCGGCGGGCGCGGACCCGCGCACCCCGCTCTCGGTGAACAAGGCCCTGATCGACGGTTACCTCGACCGCGGTGAGCTGCGCGCGGACCACATCCTGGTGACGCACGGCCACTACGACCACCTCACGGACGTCCCCTACCTGGCGCAACGCACCGGCGCGACGGTCATCGGCACCGAGACCCATTTGAGTCTCATGGCGGCGCTGGGCGCGCCGGAAGACCAGCTGTCGATCGCGAGCGGCGGCGAGGACCTGACGTTCGACGGCTACGCGATCCGGGTCCTGCGATCCCTGCACTCGGCGACGGGCGACCGGGCGCGGGTGCCGTTCCCGGGCTCGCGCCCGCTGTCCCGCCGCGACCGCCCGCGCGTCATCGAGGACCTCGTGGAGGGCGGCACGCTGGCCTACGTCGTGAGCGGTGGCGGGGCGAGCGTGCTGAACCTGGGCGGCTCGAACTACGTCGAGTCCGAGCTGGCGGGCCTGCGTCCGGACGTGGTCTGCGTCCCGGCGGGCGGCGCGAAGGTGACGCGGTACGTGCCCCGGCTTTTGGGCGCCCTGGGGACCCCGCGCTACGTGGCGGCAACCCACTGGGACGACTTCGACCTGCCGCTGGGCCAGGTGAAGGACGCGGGCGGCCTGGAGCCCTTGCGCAAGGCCGTCGCCGCGGCCGCGCCGGGGAGCGAGTTCGTGGTCCTGGACCACCTGGGGTCGTTCGTGCCGTGAGCACGACGAAGGCCCCCACCGCGAGCGGTGGGGGCCTTCGGGAAACCTCAGCCGGACTTGCGGCGGAAGGTCCGCTTGTTGGCCGCGGGGCCGTGGGCGTGCTGGTTCTTGCCGCCGCCGCTCTCGTGCGACGCGCCGGAGCGGGCGTGGGCCTGCTTGCGCTCGAGCGCCTCGCGGAACTTGCGCTTGACGTCGTCCTCCTCGCCGCTGGGCGACGGATTGGGTTCACTCATGCTTACCTCCGGAAGTGACGACGTGTGACCACTCCAGCCTGGCACCGGACCCCCCGCTTGGCGAGTCGATTTCGCCACACCGTCAGCGTTTGGGCGACGGCACTCCGCCGAACTGCACGGACTGGCGCGTCAGCGGCCGGCCGCAGTGGTCGCACAGCAGCATCGGCTGCAGCCGGTTGCCGCACTCGACGTGGTTCAGCGTGATGTCCGGCTCCTGGCCGACCACCTCGAAGCCGCGGGACCACTCGGCGATGAAGGCCAGCGCGGGGAAGAACGCCAGGCCCTTCGCGGTGAGGCGGTAGTCGCGGGCGTCGGTGCGGGTCTTGGCCGTGCCCGTCCGCAGGACACCGACCTCGACCAGCTTGCTCAGCCGGCCGGAGAGCACGCTCGGCCCGATGCCCATCTCCCGTTCGAACTCGGAGAAGTGGCGGCAGCCGAGCAGCGCCGACACCAGGAGCCCCGTCGACCAGCGGTCGCCCAGCAGCTCCATGGTGTCGGGGAAGAACATCAGGGGGTCGCCGGCCAGGGTCTCGGCGTCCTTGCGGCGGAAGCGCTTGGACGCCGTCGCGGCGGCGACGCCGGTGCTGTCGAGGCGCTCGGCCCGCACGTCGCGGGCGTCGACCCGGCGGCCGCAGGCGGCGCAGCCGAGGGGTGCTGATGTAGCCAGCTCACAGTCGAGGTGGATCAGCGTCGGCAGCACCTCGCGGCGGCCTTCGACCCACTCGCGCTCCCAGGCCCAGATCGAAATCAGCAGCGGCCACAGCTCCAGGCCGCGCTCGGTGAGCCGGTACTCGTGCCGTGTGCGCCGCGCGTCGCGGTACGGGACGCGCGTGAGCATGCCCGCGTCCACCATGTCCCGCAGGCGTCCCGACAACGCCGTGGGCGAGATGCCCAGTCGCAGCCGCAGCTCTTCGTAGCGTCTGAACCGCAGGAACAGGCTCTGCAGGATCAGCAAGGTCCACTGGTCGCCGACCAGCTCCAGGGCTCTCCGAAGCGGATCGCCCGCCGGTCGAATCCGCTGTGCAGTCGCCTCGACCACGTCACTCCCCCTCGTTGCATCGCCGTCTCAGGGTAGCACCTGACTACAGCAAAAGAAGCCTATTGACAGCTGGGTACACAAATCATAGTCTCATCCCCATCAGCCAGCGCGGTGACCCGACAGCCAGGGAGCAGCCCGATGACCAGCACCTCCGAACAGCCGCTGATGGTGGCCCGGACGGCGGACACCGGCGAGGCCAACCCCTACCTGCTCGGCGTCTACGCCCCGGTCAGCGAAGAGATCGACGCGGAAGACCTGCAGGTCATCGGCGAGATTCCGAAGGACCTCAACGGCGTCTACCTGCGCAACGGCCCCAACCCGCGGTTCGCGCCGGAAGGCCGCTACCACTGGTTCGACGGCGACGGCATGATCCACGCCGTCCACCTGGAGAACGGCAAGGCCCGCTACCGCAACCGCTGGGTCCGCACGAAGGCCTTCGAGGCCGAGTCCGAGGCCGGCAAGGGCCTGTGGACCGGGGTCATGGAGAACCCGGAGGGCAACCCCTTCGGCAACACCCACGGCCTGGGCCTCAAGGACAACGCCAACACCGACGTCGTCTTCCACCGCGGCCGGATCCTCGCCACCTGGTACCTGTGCGGCTCGCCGTACGCGGTCGACCCGCTCTCGCTGGAGACGCTGGGCGCCGAGGACTTCCTCGGCACGCTGGTCGGCGACATGATGGCCCACCCCAAGGTCGACGAGGCCACCGGCGAGCTGTTCTGGTTCGACTACGGCCCGCGCCCGCCGTACCTGCGCTACGGCGTGATCGGCGCGGACGGCCAGGTCGTGACCACCACCGAGATCGAGCTGCCGGGCCCGCGCCTGCCGCACGACATGGCCATCACCGAGCACTTCGCGGTGCTGATGGACCTGCCGCTGGTCCAGGACCTGGAGGCGGCGAAGCAGGGCCGTCACAAGCTGCACTTCGACCGCTCGACGCCGAGCCGCTTCGGTGTCATGCCACGCTACGGAGACGGTAGCCAGATCAGGTGGTTCGAAGCGAGCCCGTGCTACATCTACCACGTCGTCAACGCCTGGGAGCAGGGCGAAGAGGTCGTCCTCGACGTCTGCCGCGTGCAGAAGCCCGCCCCGCGGGCCGACGCGCGCACCCCGCTCGCGAAGATGCTGTCCTACCTGCGGCTGGACGCGTCGCTGCACCGCTACCGCTTCAACCTGCGGACCGGCGTGTGCCGCGAGGCCCCGCTCGACGACGACAACACCGAGTTCCCGACCGTCGACTCCCGCGGGGTCGGCTTGCGGAACCGGTTCTCCTACGCGGTGCACATTTCGCCCGAGTCGACGCTGAAGTTCGACGGGCTCGTGCGCTACGACAATCTTGCCGGCTCCAAGACCGAATACCGGTTCGGTCCCGGCCGGTGGGGCAGTGAGGCTCCGTTCGCACCCCGCGACGGGGCGGCCGCCGATTCGGCGGACGGTTATCTGGTGACGTTCGTGCAGGACGAGCGTGAGGGACGCTCGGAACTGGACATCTTCGACGCCGCCGATCTCGCTGCCGGACCCGTGGCCAGGGTCCTGTTGCCCCAGCGTGTCCCGCTCGGTTTTCACGCGACCTGGGTCCGGGCGGACCAGCTGGAAAACCTCCGTTCATGAAGTGCCATCGAGAGGGTCGCGCCCGGGACTTCCGGACGCGGGGATGGTGGAGTGCGGAGACGATCGACCAGCTCGTCAAGGAGCGGGTCAGTGCCGACCCGGAGGGTCTCGCGCTGGTCGATCCACCGAACACCACCGCACTGGTCGGACGCGACCCGGTGCGGTGGACCTGGAACCGGCTCGACGAACGCGTCGACGTCCTGGCCGCGTTCCTGCTCGCCAGAGGGGTGCGAGCAGGCGACGTCGTGGCCGTGCAGCTGCCGAACTGCTCGGCCCTGGTCCAGGCGTTCCTCGCGATCGTGCGGATCGGTGCGGTCCTCACCCCGTTCCCGGTGTCCTACCGGGAGCACGAGATGGGTCCGATGTGCCGGCGCACCGGAGCCGTCGCGGTGGTGACCGCTTCCAGATACGGCGAGCACGAGCTCGCCGGGGCGGCCCTTGGGCTAATGGGCGCTGCGGCGCCGTCGGTCCGGTTCGTCGTCGCCCGGGGGGACGACGAACCGGCCGGTGCCCTGGCCTGGCCCGAGGCGCCACTGTCCGAAGCGGAAAAGTCCACTTTGGACGCACAGGTGACCGAGGCCGACGTCAACGACTGCGTGACGATCTGCTGGACGTCCGGCACCGAAGCCGAACCGAAGGCGGTCCCGCGCTGCCACGGCGACTGGCTCGCGACGGCCGCGGGCTGCGCCCAGGCCGCCGGGATCACGCGCGAAGACGTCCTGCTGTCCCCGTTCCCCATGACGAACATGGCCGGCATCGGCGGGATGTTCCTGCCGTGGCTGCTGACCGGCGCCGTGTTCGTGCCGCACCACCCGTTCGACCTGCCGGTGTTCCTCGGGCAGCTCGCGGCCGAGCGCGTGACGTACACGCTCGCGCCACCCGCGCTGCTCACCATGCTGCTGCACAACGAAAAGATCCTGTCCGGAGTGGACATCTCGAGCGTGACCAAGATCGGCTCCGGGTCGGCGCCGCTCTCGCCGTGGCTGGTGCGCACCTGGGCCGAGCGGTACGGCATCGACATCATCAACTTCTTCGGCTCCAACGAGGGCACCGCGCTGCTGTCCGCGCCACCCGACATGCCGGACCCGGACCAGCGGGCGAGCTACTTCCCGAACTACGCCTCCGACGTCACCTGGTCGACGCCGGTCGCCGGCTGGACGTCGGTGCGGCTGCACGACCCGGTCACCGGCGAGCACGTGACCGAACCCGGGCGTCCCGGCGAACTGCACATCGCCGGGCCGACGGTGTTCGCCGGCTACCTGACGTCGGTGGGCGAACCTCTCGACACGTCGAAGTTCGACGAGGACGGCCACTTCCGCACCGGCGACGTCTTCGAGATCGCCGGGGCGGAGGGCGAGTTCCTGAAGTACGTCGACCGCGCCAAGGACCTCGTGATCCGCGGCGGGATGAACATCTCGCCGGCCGAGGTCGAAGGCCTGCTGGCCGGGCACCCGGACGTCGCCGACGTCGGCGTGGTCGGTGTGCCCGACGACGTCATGGGGGAGCGCGTGTGCGCGGTCGTCGTGCCCGGCGACCGGAAGCCGTCGCTCGAGGAGCTGGTCGCGTACCTGCGCGAGAAGCGGGTGGCCGCGTTCAAGCTGCCGGAACGGCTCGAGTACGCCGACGCCTTGCCCCGCAACCCGGTGGGGAAGATCCTGAAGCGGCAGCTGCGGGAGAGTCTGGAGTGAGGCCATGACGGTGTTCGTGCTGGGCGGGGCGCAGACCGACTTCGCGTGCAACTACGCGAAGGAGGGCCGAGGGATCTTCGACCTCTTCGCCGAGGTCGTGCCGGCCGCCCTCGCGGACGCCGGAGTCACCGCGGCGGACGTCGAAGTCGCGCACGTCGGGAACCTCGCGGCCGAGCTGTTCACCGGGCAGGCCCAGCTGGGCGGGCTGCTGGTGGCCGCGGTGCCGGAGCTGGACGGCGTGCCGAGCACCCGGCACGAAGCCGCGTGCGCGTCCGGCAGCACGGCCGTGCTCGCCGCGTGCGCGGACCTCGAAGCGGGCCGCTACGACCTGGCGCTGGTCGCCGGGGTCGAGCTGATGCGCAACACCGACGGGCAGACGGCCGCCGAGCACCTCGGGTCCGCCGCGTGGGCCGGCCACGAAGCCGTCGCCGCGAAGTTCCCGTGGCCCGCGCTCTTCGCCGACGTCGCCGAGGCCTACGACAAGCGGTACGGCCTCGACCCGGCCCACCTCGGGCAGTTCGCCTCGCACGCGTTCGACCGCGCGGCGCGGAACCCGCTCGCCCAGGCGCGGGACTGGCGGTTCCCGGCCGGCGCGTTCGGCCCCGACGACGAGCTGAACCCGCTGATCGAAGGCCGCCTGCGCAAGCAGGACTGCGGCCGGATCACCGACGGCGCCGCGGCGGTCCTGCTCGCGTCCCCGGCGTTCGCCGAACGCCTCGGCGGCGGCTTCCCGCGCATCGCCGGGTTCGGCCACCGCACCGCGCACATCGGTCTGGCCGAAAAGATCGAAGCCGACGGCGAATACCTGTTCCCGCACCTGCGGGGCGCGGTCGTCGACGCCTACGAGCGCGCGGGCGTACCCGGCCCGGACGCGCTCGACGTCGTCGAACTGCACGACTGCTTCACCATCACCGGGCTGGTCGCCCTGGAGCACCTCGGCGTCGCACCACCCGGCGACGGCGGCCGGTTCATCGCCGACGGCGGCCTCGGCACCGCCGGGATCAACCCGGGCGGCGGCCTGATCGGGCTCGGCCACCCGGTGGGCGCGACCGGCGTCCGCATGCTGCACGACGTCGCCCGGCAGGTCACCGGGACGGCGGGCGAGACGCAGGTCGAGGGCGCCCGGACGGCGTTGACGCTCAACGTCGGCGGCTCGTTCACCACGGTGGTCACGATGCTGGTCACCGCATGAGGCTTTCGGTGTCCCTGGGGCTCTGGCAGGACCGGCCGCCGGAGGAAGCGCTGGAAACCGCGCGTGCCGCCGAGGCCGCCGGGTACCCGGAGCTGTGGATCGGCGAGATGGCGACGTGGGACGCGTTCGCCCTCGGCACCGCGATCGGCGCGGCGACCTCGCGGATCTCCCTGACGTTCGGGCCGTTGGCCGTGACGGTCCGGGACCCCGCGACGATCGCGATGGGTGTCGCGTCGGTCGCGGCCCTGACCGGCCGGACGACCGGGGTGGCGCTGGGCACGTCCAGTGACGTCGTGGTGCGCGGCTGGCACGGCCGATCACGGGCACGGGCCGCGACGGCGCTGGCGGAGTCGGCGATCGCCGTGCGGCAGCTGCTCTCCGGCGCCAAGTCCACTGTGGACGGAACGGTGGTCGGCTCGCAGGGGTACCGGCTGCGGCTGGCGGCCCCGAAGTCGCCGTTGACGATTGCCGCGTTCGGGCCGCGGGCGCTGGCCGTCGCGGCCCGGCACGCCGACCGGATGGTGGTCAACCTGGTCAGCCCGGCCGCGGCCGGTGCCCTGGTGCGCGGGCTGCGGGAGGCGGCCGAGCGGGCGGAGGTGGCGCCGCCGCCGGTGGCTGCCTGGGTGGTCGGCGCCGTCGACCCGGGCCCCGCCGAAATCGAGCAGCTGCGTCGCGGCGTGGTCGGGTACCTGGCGGCGCCCGGCTACGGCGAGATGTTCCGCGCGGCGGGGTTCGGCGGCCTCGTCGACTTCGCGCGCACGCGGCCGCACCCGCGGGAGCTGCTGGCCGCGGTGCCGGTCGAGGCGATCGCCGTCGTCGGCTTGCTGGGCTCGTCGGCGGAGATCGCCGCGAAGGCCGCCGAGTACGCCGAAGCCGGCATCGACGAGCTGGTGATCGTGCCCGCGACCGGCGACGACGACCCCGGTGGCGCGAAAACCCTCGCCGCGTGTCGATCCGCGGTCGTCCCGTTCGACGCGTAGGCATGACTGAGCCGACGAAGACCAAGAACCTCGACCAGAACGGCTACCCGGCCCTGCCGTGGAGCCGGGCGCGCGACCTCCTCGCGACCCAAGCCCCCAAGGAGGACCTGACGTTCTTCGTCGGGACCGTCCGCCCCGACGGCCGGCCGCACGCCGCCGGCGTCGGCGCGATCTGGGTCGACGACGCCCTGTACTTCGTGAGCGGGGCCGGCACGCGCCGGGCCCGCAACCTGGCGGCGAACCCGGCGTGCAGTGTTTCGGTGCGCTTGAAGGGACTCGACCTCACCCTGGAGGGCGAGGCCGAGCCCGTCGCCGATCCCGCCACCCTCGAGCGGGTGGCGGCCGTCTACCGCGAGGGCGGCTGGCCCGCCGAGGTGCACGAAGGCGGGTTCACCGCGTCGTTCATGGCGCCGAGCGCCGGGCCCGCGCCGTGGTTCCTGTACCGGCTGGCGCCCGCCCGGGCGATCGGCGTCGCCTGCGCGGAGCCCCACGGCGCGAGCCGCTGGGACTTCAGCCGCTGACCGCCCGGGCCACGACCGCGCCGATGTGCCGCATGCCGTCGGCGTTCGGGTGCAGCGGGGCCGCGACCGACGTCGGGATCACGCTCTCGAACCACTTGACGCCCGGCAGCTTGCAGACGTCGTGCCCGATCGACGCCGTCCGGATGTCGACGTAGTGCGCGTCGTGCGCGGCGGCCTGGCGGGCCAGGGCGGCGTTGGTCTTGTCGACGCTGCCCTGGATGTAGTTGGCGTCGCGCGGGGTCAGCGGCGCGATCGGCCAGCACCCGTTGTGCGGCAGGTAGGTGCCGTAGCCGGCGACGAAGACCGTCGCGTTCGGCGCGTGCGCGTGGATCGCGTCCAGCAGCGCGCCCCACGTGGGTTCGAACGCGGCGATCTTTTCGGCCAGCTGGTCGTGGCCGCCGGCGGTGTAGCGGTCCACGCAGTCCGGGGTGATGCCGGGCAGCAGGGTGATGCAGCTGGTCGCCGCGCCGACCAGGCCGACGTCGTTGCCGCCGATGGTCAGCGTGACGGTCCGCGTCGCCGCGCTGAGCGCGTCCAGCTGCGGCGGCACGGCACCCGTGTCGGTCTGCTGCGGCGAGGTCATGTCCGCGGTCGTCGCGCCGGAGCACGTGACGTCCTCGAGCGGGACGCCGAGCCGCTGCGCCGCGACGTGCGGGTAGTCGGCCAGGGACCGGAGGCAGCCGGGGGAGGAGAGGTCCGGGGGCAGGATCAGCGGCCCGGCCGCCGCGGAGTCGCCCAGAGCCACGTACTCGCCGGTGGCCGCGGCCGCCGTACCGGCCGTCACGGTCGCCAGGGCCGTGACCAGGATCGTGATGAACGCCGTTGTCCTCAGTCGCACGCCGTCCTCCTTGACGTTGTGCCGATGATTGGCTTCCGTGACACCATCGGCACCGGGCGCGGCCGGATTGACTGGGAGTCCGGGCAGAGAACGGGGGCATCGGTTGTGACGGGGCACAAATCCGGTGGGGACCTGGTCCTCGGCGGGCAGCGCGTGCACGAGCGGCTCACGCTGGAGGAGCCGGAGCTGGTCGCGCGGGTGCTGGCGCGGATCCAGGACGAGGTCGCGGACTACCGGCGGCTGCCGGTCGAGGAGCTCGCCGGCGACATCGCGCGCATCACCCAGCAGACGGTGCGCGCCTTCGCCCGGGGCCTGCGCGAAGACCGCGAGCTCAACGACGCCGAGCTGCGGCAGATCGGCGCCTCGGCGGTGCGCCGGGCCGAGGAGGGCTTTCCGCTGGAGGCCGTGCTCGCCGCCTACCACGTCGGCACGCGGGAGATCTTCGCCGTCGGCGCGGGGGGCGCGGGCGGCGCGGACGTCACCGACCTCCTCGACGTCGCGGACCGGATGCTCGCGTTCGTCGGCACCGTCACCGGCGCGGTCACGCGGGGCTACCTCGAAGAGCTGCGGACGAAGGTCGGGCAGGAGCACACCGCGCGGCGGACCCTGCTCTCGGTGCTGGTCGACGGCGGTCCCGTCGACGTCGTCGCGCGCAGTGCCGGGGTCACGCTGCCGGCGCGGTACCTGGTGCTGAGCGTCGAGCTCGGGCCGCACGCCGACGAGGCGTCGCCGGGCGTGGACGCCGAAATCGCGGTGCGCCGCAAGATCCGCCGGTTCCTCGCGGCGTTCGACCGAGCCTGCGGCGACGGCGTCCTGGCGTCCCTGGACGGACCGGGCGGCCTGGTCCTGCTGCCGCTGACCGGCCGGCTGTCCGACGCGCCGGAGCGGCTGGTGGACACGGCCGGGCGCGCCGCGGGGGTCGCCGTGCTGGCCGCGGCGGAAACGGCCGAGCCGTCGGAAGTCCGCGAAGTGGCCGGGCGCACGGGCGAGGTGCTGGACGTGCTGCGCTGGTTCGGGCGCCCGCCGGGCCTGTACCGCCTCGACGACGTCCTGGTGGAGTACCAGCTGACCCGCCCGGGCACGGCCCGCGACCGCCTGGCGGCGGTGCTTTCCCCGCTGGACGCCCACCCGGAGCTGGTCGAGACGTTGTCGGCGTACCTCGAGCTGGACACGAACCGCCGCCGCACGGCAGCCCGCCTGCACGTCCACCCGAACACGGTCGACTACCGCCTGCGGCGCGTCCGCGACCTGACGGACATCGACCCGCTCCACCCGGCGGGCCTGCCACGGATCATCGCGGCGCTGGCCGCCCGGCGCGCTTCGGCTCCCCGCACCTGACCTTCGGCCGGATCGAGGTGGTCATCCGGCGGTGGGCCGGGAGGTCGAGGGGTGGCCGGGGGCCGGGATGTCGGCGGGCCGGCCGGGGGCCGGGGTGCGGACCGGGCGCGGAGGGCGGGCGGCCGCAGCTCAGATCGGGGCAATCACCCGGGTCGGAACGTCGGCGGGGCGGCGCGGCCGGGATCCGCATCGGGCATGGAGTGCGGGCGGCCACCGCTCAGATCGGGTGGTCACCCGGCGGTGGGCCGGGATGTCGCGAGGCGGCCGGGGGCCGGGATGTCGGCGGGGCGGCCGGGGGCCGGGATGTCGGCGGGGCGGCCGGGGGCCGGGATGCGGACCGGGCGCGGGGCACGGGCGGCCGCAGCTCAGATCGGGGTGCTCACCCGGGTCGGAAGGTCGGCCGGGCGGCGCGGGGCCGGGATCCGCACCGGGCGCGGGGCACGCGCGACCACCGCAGCCAGCAGACCGGCGACGACCGCCGCGGCCAGCACCGCCGCCGCCAGGCCCGAAGCCGCGTCGAACCGCAGTTCGCCCGCGCGGCCCAGCACGAAGCCCGCGTCCAGGGCCCACGCCACCGCCGCGACCCCGATCGCGGCGGCGGCGGAGCTCCAGAAGGCGGTCAGCAGCACCACGGCACCCAGCGTGACCAGCGCGTACCACGGCTGGACCGTCGCCCCGGCGACGTCCGCCGCGATCAGCGCGCCCACCGCGGCCACGCAGCCGAACGGGAACCCGAACCCACCACTCATGCCCTCGAGCCAAGCCCGAAAACCGGCCGGGGCCATGACTCAGGACACATTTCCTACGCCCGGGCCCCCGGATCTTGACGCGCTATTGACCCGTCACGCGCGCGATCGCGGCCGCCAGCTCGGGCCAGACCGCGCGCGGCAGGTTGTGCCCCATGCCCGGGATCACGAGCAGCTCCGCGCCCGGGATCGCCTCCGCCGTCGCCTTGCCGCCGCTCACGTTGATCAGCGGGTCGGCGTCGCCGTGGACGACCAGGGCCGGCAGCCGCACCGACCGCAGCGCCGCCGTGCGGTCGCCCGAGGCGACGACCGCCGCCGCGTGGCGCAGCGTGCCCACCGGGTGGCGGGCGCGGTCGTAGTGCAGCGTCGCCTTGGCGAGCAGGAACGCCTCGTCGTCCGGGTAGCCCGGCGAGCCGAGCCGCCGGTAGCCCTCGACGCTGTCGGCGAGCGCCTGCTCGCGCGTCGAAGCCGGCGGCCGCGTCAACAGGGCCAGCGCCCACGGCTCGGCCTGCCCGACCGCCGGGTCGCCGGTGGTCGACATGATGGACGTGACGGACCGCAGCCGGTCCGGGTGGTCGATCGCCAGCTGCTGGACGATCATCCCGCCCATCGACGCGCCGACGACGTGCGCGCGGTCGATGCCGAGCGCGTCGAACAGCCCGACGGCGTCGTCGGCCATGTCCGACAGGAGGTACGGCGCCGTCGCCAGGTCACCGCGGGCCAGCGCGGCCAGGTCCGGTGCGGGCAGCTCGTCCAGCCACGTCGAGAGCCCGACGTCGCGATTGTCGTAGCGCACCACGAAGAACCCGTGACCGGCGAGCAGCTCGCAGAAGCCGGCTTCCCAGGTGACCATCTGGGCCCCGAGCCCCATCACCAGAACCAGGGGCGGGTTGTCCGGTTCGCCGAAGGTGTCGTATTCGAGCTCGAGACCGTTGGCCTGTGCGCGTGCCATGACCCGATCCTGCCCCACACCCGCTCGCGCTGGCACGCGCCGGGCCGGTGCGGTTACCGTTACGCCCCATGCCGACCTCATCCTCGGGCACGGGCCAGCGCCCCCGGTCGCGGGCCGCGGCGGGACTGCCGGCGCTCACCGCCGACAAGATCGTCAGCGCGGCCACCACCCTCACCGGCGAACGCGGCCTCGACAACTGGACGCTGCGGGAGCTGGCGCGTGCGGTGGAGGCCTACCCCGCGGTGATCTACCACCACGTCGGCGACCGGGACGCGGTGGTCAACGCCGTCGTCGACCGCGTGGTCGGCCTGCTGGAACTGCCCGACGAGCGGCTGCCGTGGCAGGAGTGGTTCGTCGAGCTCCTGGCCGGCCTGCGCGCGGTGCTGCGGACCTACCCCGGGTGCGCGCGGCGGCTCGCGCTGTTCGGCCCGTCCGTCGACGCGGCCACGCGCAGCATCAACGCGGGCATCGGCGTGCTGCTGCGGGCGGGCTTCGGCCGCGAGAGCGTGCTGGCCTACAACCTGCTGCTCATGACGGCGTGCCAGTTCGTCGCGATGGAGGACGACCGCGACGGCGCGCTCGCCCTGCGGATCGACAACACCGAGGAGTACGCGACCTACCGCGAGCGGACCGACCTGCCGGGGATGGCCGAGCTGGGCGCGGCGATGCACGACCTGATGGGCGACCCCGACCTCGCCGCGGGGTACTACGCGCAGCTGTACGACTACGCCGTCGAACGCTGCCTCGACGGGCTCGCCCACCGGCTCGGGGAACTGCGTGAATCGGGGGCTCAGGGGTTGACAGCGACTTGACAGCGCCTCGGCGTACCGTGGGCCTGCGTCGGTGGTCCGCCACCGACCCGGAGCCCCTGGCGCCCTCCTCCCCCTCGTGGCGCCGGGGGCTTCGGTCTACTCGCGACCGCCCTGGCGCGGGGCCGGCGGCTCGGCGCGCGGCGGTTCCGCCTGCACGACCGGGAAAACCTCGCCGACCAGCGTGACGAGGGATTTGGACAGCAGCAGGTGCACCTGCGCGCGGGTCAGCGAGCCGCGCACGAGCCATTCCCGGCCGGCGGACTTCACCATCCCGCCGAACGCGCGCACGAGCGCGTTCAGCTCGGGACCGTGCTCGCTTTCGCTGGACAGCCCGACGGCTTCCAGGACCCGGTCGGCCGATTCGCGGTCGGCTTCCTCGAGAATGCGCTCCACTTCGAGGTCCCGGCCGATGCCCTCCGGCGCGATCGCGGCGAGCCACATCCGCTCCTGGCTGGTGACCATGTCGAGGAACCACTCGATGGCGACGTCGGCCCGCAGTTCGAGGGGCCCGTCCGGGAGGATCTCGACGGCCAGCCGCGGCACGGTCAGCGCGCGCCGGATGATTTCCAGGTACAGCTCGCGTTTCGTGCCGAAGTAGTGGTTGATCAGCCCCCGCGCGACACCCGCCGCCGCGGCGATGTCCGAAGTGGACACTTCGGAATAGGGGCGTTCACCGAACAGCCGCGCCGCGCAAGCGTAGATCTGTTCCCTCCGCTCGTCCGGTTCCAGTCTTCGCCATCTCGGCGCCGGCTCCGTGTTCATGTTCTCCATGGTCGCACGCGAAGTTGGGGCACGCTCAGTCCGGAAGGGTGAGGGGCGCGATGTCCGCGTACCCGTCGCCCGGCCCCGGGTTCGCCGGGTCCGTCTCGCCGCCGAAGTGGTGCAGCACGCCCCAAACGGCGTTGAGCGCGGTCTGGACCGCCCCCTCCGCCCAGCCCGCGGTCCAGGAGACGTCGTCGCCCGCCAGGAAGAGCCCCCGGTACCGCTCGGGCAGCGAGTCCTGGACGAAGTGCGTGAAGAGCCGGTGCTGATAGCGGTAGTGCCCCGGCAGGTTCGCCTTGAACGCGCCCATGAAGTGCGGCTCGGCCTCCCACGAGACCGTCACCGGGTCGCCGATGATGTGCCGCCGGACGTCGACGCCGGGGTAGATCTCCCGCAGCGACTGCAGCATCACCTCGACGCGCTCGGCCGCCGAAAGCGGCAGCCACTTCGACGAGTCGTCGGCCCACGTGTAGGACAGGCAGATCACCGCGGGCGCAGCCGGGTCGTCGCCGAGGAGGTAGGTGCCGCGGGGCATCCGGTCGGTGAGCGTCATGCTCATCGTGTCGCGGCCGGTCGCCGGGTCGCGGTCGAGCCAGAACGGCCGGTCGACCGGGACGAACACCTTCGACGACTCCATGTAGTGCGTGCGCTCGATCGCCGTCCAGTGGTCGATCGGGAACAGCGCTTCGTCGCATTCGATCTTGGCCAGCAGCAGCCAGCTCTGCGCGGTGAACACGGCCGCCGGGAACGTGCGGACGTGCCCGGACGCGTCGGTCACGGTGATGTTGTTCGGCGCGGTCCGGTGCAGCCTCGTGACGCCGGGGCGCGGGCCGCCGTCGTGCAGGGACGCCAGGCTCGTCCCGGCGGGCCAGAACGCGAGGTCCGCGGGCGCGTGGTCCCACAGCCGCTGCGGCAGCTGCTGGCTCCCGCCGACGATGCTGCGGTGCTCGTCGTCGGCGCCGGTGTAGACGACGCGCAGGATTTCCAGGATGGAGTTGGGGAAGTCGGTGTCCCAGCCACCGGTGCCGAAGCCGACCTGGCCGAAGATCTCGCGGTGCCGGAACGACGCGAACGCGGGCGAATCGCACAGGAAGCCGTAGAACGTCTGGTTGTCCAGACGGGGGACGAGCTCGTTCCACAGCCGCTTGATCGTTTTCGCGTCGCGGTCGCGGATCGCCGTCTGCATCTCGGCGAAGGACGCGTGCTCGGCGAGCGTGCGGTCCCACGCCGCGGCGACGTCGGCGAACACCGCGGGCAGGTCGGCCGGCGTGCGTGCGTAGTGGCTCTGTCCCTTGAGGTCGACGACCGTGCTCGGCGTCCCGGGGGCGAGGGGGTTCGGGAACGGCGTCGTCTCGAGGCCGACCTTGCCGATGTAGTGGTACAGCGCGGTCGACGCGGGCGGGAAGCGCATCGCGCCCATCTCGGCGACGACGTCGTCCGGGCAGCCGGGGAACCGCACGGTGCGCAGCCGGCCGCCGATCTCGGCGATCTCGTAGACCACCGGCCGCAGGCCCAGTTTCATGAGCTCGTACGCGGTGACGATGCCGGAGAGGCCACCGCCGATCACCGCCACCTCGGTGCCGTGGCGCTCGGCCGGCACCGTGCCCAGCCCGGCGGGGTGGGCGAGGTAGTCGTCGTAGGCGAACGGGAAGTCGGGGCCGAACATCGTGATCGGGCGGCCCGCCGGCTCGTCGTGGGGGATCGCGGTCGGGACAGCGGAGGTCATGCGGTGGTTCCTCGGTACAGTTCGGGCCGCCGGTCGGCCAGGTGGGTGTTCTCCAGGCGGGACGCGGCGAGCGCGTCCCGGGTGACTTCGGCCCCGATCAGCTCGGGCCCGGCGCCCGCGCGGGCCAGCACCTCGCCGGTCGGCGCCACGACGCAGGACCGGCCGCAGTAGGTCAGGTCCCGTTCGGTGTCGCACCGGTTGGCGTAGGCGACGAACAGCTGGCTTTCGTAGGCCCGCGCCGGAACCAGCGTGTCGGCGACGAGCTCGTACGGGCTCATCAGGGCCGTCGGGACGACCAGCAGCTCCGTGCCCGCCAGCGCGTGCGCCCGCACCAGCTCGGGGAACTCGACGTCGTAGCAGACCAGCAGCCCGACCCGGACGCCGCCGACGTCGGCCTGCACGACCGGGTCGTCGCCCGGGGTGAACCACTTCTTGTCGAGCTCGCCGAACAGGTGCGTCTTGCGGTAGTTCGTCCGCCGCCCGGCCGGATCGACGAGCTGGACGCTGTTGTAGACGTGTTCGCCGTCGGTCTCCGGGTAGCCGTACACGAGCGCGGTCCCGGATTCCCGGGCCAATGCGGACATCCGCGCCGCGGTGGGCCCGTCGGCGGGTTCGGCGAGCTCGTGCGTGCGCGCGCCGATGTGGTAGCCCGTCGTGCCCATCTCCGCGGTGACGAGGAGGTCGGCGTCGACGCGGGGCAGCGCGTCGAACGGGCCCTGGTGGATCGCGACCCTCATGCCAGCCTCGACCTCCGGATCCCGTACCCGAAGTAGATCAGCAGGCCCAGTGCCATCCAGCCGCCGAAGACGACCCAGGTGGCGCCGTCGAGGCTGAACATCATGTAGCCGCAGCAGAGGACGCCGAGCAGCGGCGTCACGGGCGAGAACGGCACGCGGAACGAGCGCGGGCGCTCGGGCTGGCGCCGGCGCAGCAGCAGGACGGCGACGTTGACCAGCAGGAACGCGAAGAGCGTCCCGATGCTGGTGGCGTCGGCGAGCTTGCCGAGCGGGATGAACGCGGCCAGCGCGGCGACGAAGGCCGAGACCACCACGGTGTTGATCCGCGGCGAGCCCGACTTGGGATCCACTTTGGACAGTGACGCGGGCACGAGGCCGTCGCGGGACATGGCGAACAGGATGCGGGTCTGTCCGTAGAGGACGGTCAGCACGACGCTGGAGATCGCGACGATCGCGCCGACGGCGAGCAGGCCGGCCCAGAAGGGGTTGCCCGAAACGACGGTGAGCACGTGCGAGAGCGCGGCCTCCTGGCCGTCGAACTCCGGCCACGGCAGCGCGCCGACCGCGGCCACGGCGACCAGGCAGTAGAGCACCGTGACGATGCCGAGGGAGAGCAGGATCGCGCGCGGCAGGTCGCGTTGCGGGTTCTTCGCCTCTTCACCGGCGGTCGACGCGGCGTCGAACCCGATGTAGGAGAAGAACAGCTTGGCACCGCCCGCGCTCATCCCGGCCAGGCCGAGCGGCAGGAACGGCGTGAAGTTCTTCGCCTTGACGGCGGTGAAGGCGATCGCGCAGAACAGCACGAGCGTGCCGATCTTCACCGCGACCATGACGGCGTTCGCCCGCGCGCTCTCCTTCGCCCCCGACAGCAGCAGGACCATCGCGAGGACCACGACGACGATCGCGGGCACGTTGACGATCCCGCCCGAGCCGGGCGGCTGGCTCAGCGCGTCCGGGATGGCGAAGCCGAAGGCGAGGCGCAGCAGCTCGTTGAGGTACTGCCCCCACCCGACGGCGACCGACGCCACCGAGACGCCGTATTCGAGCACCAGGCACCAGCCGCAGACCCAGGCGACCAGCTCGCCGAGCGTGGCGTAGGCGTAGGAGTACGACGAACCGGACAGCGGGATCATGCCGGCGAGCTCGGCGTAGGACAGCGCCGAGAAGAGCGCGGTGACGCCGGCGAGCACGAACGACAGGACCACCGCGGGCCCGGCCACCGGGACGGCTTCGCCGAGCACGACGAAGATCCCGCTGCCCAGCGTCGCGCCGATGCTCAGCGTGGTCAGCTGCCCGAGGCCGAGCGACCGCTTGAGCGTGCCATGATCACTTTCGGCGACCAGGTCGGCGACCGGTTTCCGCCGCACCGTCGCGGCTCGCAGATTCATGCCGACGACGGTATCGGCCGTCTCCGACCCGCAAAACAGGAGATCGTTGCGCGTACAGATGAATCACAGGTGATTCAGTGCACAGGACGTTCGAATCATGGCGAATCGTTCCACGTACAGTAAGGGGCATCACGCGTGTCTCCCGGGGCATCAGCCGTGATTGGAGGGGCATCAGCCGTGATTGGAGGGGCATCACCGTGATGCCTCTCCAAACACGCGTGATGCCCGCTCAATCACGCGTGATGCCTCTTCGGTCACGGCTGGGGTGGGGGGTCCGCGGCCGGGAGGAGCAGGGTGAACGTCGGCGGAGCCGGGCGGCTGAGCCGGAGGCGGCCGCCTTCCGCTTCCGCGAGGCTGCGGGCCAGGCGCAGGCCGATCCCGTGCCCGGCCGCGGCCGTCGCGAACGGGTCGGTTTCGCCCAGGTCGGGGCCTTCGTCGGCGACGTCGATGGCCAGGGCGTCCCCGGCGTCGCGCGCGAGGACCGTCACCGTGCCGCGGCCGTGCGTCGCCGCGTTGTCCAGCAGGACGCCGAGGACCTGCCGGACGGCCGCGGCCGCCACCCGCGCCGGCGGCGGATCGTCCCGGGTGACGCGCAGCGCCCGCCCGTGCGGCGAGAGCAGGGCTTCGCCCGACTGCCGGACTTCCTCCAGGAGGGCGTCGAGGTCTAGCTCGGCCCGCGGCGCCCGGCGTTCGCGGCCCAGCGCGAGGAGGTCCTCGATCGTGCGTTCCAGCCGGTCGGCGGACGCGATCCCGGCGCGGATCGCCGCGTACGGGTCCGCGGCCGGCGTCTCCAAGGCGGCTTCGAGCTGCAGGCGCAGGCCGGTCAGCGGGTTCCGCAGCTGGTGCGACGCCTCCGCGGAGAACGCGCGCTCGCGTTCGAGGGTCTCACCGATCCGCACGGCGGTGGCGTCCAGCGCTTCGCCGACGCGGTCGATCTCGGCGATCCCGGCCCGGGGCCCGCGGGCGGTGAGGTCGCCGTCGCCGAGCCGTCCGGCCGCGGCGGCCAGCTCCTCCAGGGGGCTGACGAGCCGCGCGGTGTACCGCCGGGCCATCAGCCAGCTCGCCCCGATCGCCGCCACCGCCAGCCCGGCCATGCCGAGCCAGGTCAGCCCGACGCGCAGGCGCAGCGCGGACTCCGGCGGCGCGGCGCGGACCACGCCGCGCACCCGCGACCCGCTGACCACCGGCACGGCCAGGGTCAGCTCGTCGCCGTCCCGCCCGACGACGACGTCGACCCGGGCACCCGCCGCCTGCAGCACGATCGTCCCGCCCGTCGCGGGCCCGCGCCCGGCGAGCAGCCGCCCGTCCGGCGCGTAGACCCCCACGTCGGCGTCGGCGTCGGCGTCCCCGGGCGCCGGCACGACCGGCGACCGCCCCGCGGTCAGCTCGTCCGAGACGGCCAGCGCGGCGGTGTCGGCCGCGCGCTCCAGATCGGTCTCGGCGTCGTCGTGGAAGTACTTCATCACGGCCACGCCCAGCGGCAACGCGAACAGCACGGTCGCGACCAGGGCGGCGAGCACCGTCAGGGTGGTGATCCGGCGGCGCACGGCTACCCTTCGGCGAGGGTCCGGGCGGGGTCCTCCAGCCGGTACCCGTGACCGCGCAGCGTGGCGATCCGGGGCACCTCGTCGCCGGGGCCGGCCGCGGCCGTGAGCTTGCGGCGCACGGCCGCGATGTGCACGTCCAGGGTCTTGGTGGAGCCGTACCAGTGCGCGTCCCAGACCTCGGACATCAGCGTCTCGCGGCTGACCGCGACCCCGGGTTGCTCGGCCAGCCGCGCGAGCAGGTCGAACTCCTTGGCGCGCAGCACGACCTCGCGGCCGCCCAGGGTGGCGCGGCGGCCGGCGATGTCGACGGTCAGCCCGCCGACGGTCACCGGCGGCCGGGCCCCGGCGGGCGCGCCGCGGCGCAGGTGCGCCCGCACGCGGGCCAGCAGCTCGCCCAGCCGGATCGGCTTGGTCAGGTAGTCGTCGGCGCCGGCGTCGAGGCCGACGACGACGTCCATCTCCTCCTGCCGGGCGGTGAGGATGACCAGCACCGTCGAGGGGAGCGCGGCCCGCAGGCGGCGGCACACCTCGACGCCGTCCAGGTCGGGCAGGCCTAGGTCGAGCAGCACGAGGTCGAACTCACCGGACTCGGCGGCCTGCAGGGCCGTCCGGCCGTCCCGGCGCCAGCACACCTGGTAACCGTGCAGTCGCAGGGTCGATTCGAGCACGCTGCCGATCGCCGCGTCGTCTTCCACCACCAGCAGGTTCGGCATGCGGGGAGCCTACGTTCTACTCCGGCCGCGCACCGAAACCGATCCGCGAAATGCGGTGTGAGGCCTCGGTCACTTCGACGCCGAACCGCGCCACGGCCGCTTCGGTGAACCGCGTCGTCGGCCCGGTGACCGCCAGGGCCGCGAGCAGCCGCCCGTCGGCGTCGAACACCGGCGCGGCGACGCTGGAGGCGCCTTCCTCCGGCTCGCCGTGGCTGACCGCGGGCCCCTCGGCCGCGGCGGCGAGCACCTGCCCGGCGGCCCCGCACCGCAGCGGCAGCTCGTCGCCGACCCGGCCGACGTGCCGGATGGCCCGCGAGCCCTCCTGCTGGGCGACGCAGACGAGCACCTCGGTGCTGCGGACGTACAGGTTGACCGTCTCGCCGCAGTCCCGCGCCAGCTCGCGCAACGCCTGGCGGACCGGCTCGGGCAGCTGCCACGCGGTGTTCGCCAGCTGCGCCCAGCGCAGCATCCCGGGCCCGACCGTGACCCGCCCGTCCGGCCGCGTCCAGAGCAGGCCGCGCTGCTCACAGGTGGCGACGAGGCGCAAAACGGTCGTCTTGGCGAGGCCGCTGGCCGCGGTGAGGTCCTTGACCGCCCAGGTCCGGCGGCGTTCGGTGAACAGGGCGAGCAGGTCGAACGCGCGCAGCACGCTCCGGACCGCGCCGTCGTCTTCCGCCTTCATCGAGCGACCCCCGTCCGCCTGACGGACCCAGCGTACCGGCGGCCGGACCGGTCAGGCCACGTGTCGCTCGAACGCCGCAACGGTCTCGGCGAGCACCTCCGCGCCCGGCCGCGCCCACAGGCCGGCGTTGAACACCTCGACCTCGATCGGGCCGGTGTAGCCCGCGGCTTCGACGGCCGCGCGCAGGTGGCGGTGGTCGATCGGGCCGTCGCCGGGCAGCGCGCGGCCCAGCAGCGGGTCGGGCAGCGGCACGAGCACGTCGCACACGTGGAACCCGGCGATCCGCCCGGCGGCCGCGGCGATCGACTCCTCGATCCGCGGGTCCCACCAGACGTGGAACTCGTCCACGATCACCCCGACCTGCTCGGCCGGGTGCTCGGCGGCGACGGCCAGCGCCTGGTCCACAGTGGACAAAACGGACCGCTCGGCGCACTGCATCGGGTGCAGCGGCTCCAGGCCGAGCCGCACCCCGCGCTCCCCGGCGTAGGGCGCCAGCTCGCCCACGGCGTCCGCGACGTGCTGCCGCGACGCGGCCAGGTCGTGGTTCGCGATCCCGCCCACGACCAGCACGAGGACCCCGGCGCCGAGCGCGGCGGCCTCGTCGATCGCCTCCCGGGTCCGCGCCACACCGTCCACAGGGGACCCCTCCGGCGTCACGCCGGTGAAGAACCCGCCGCGGCAGAGCGACGAAACCCGCACGCCGTGCTCCTTCAGCAGGCGCGCGGCTTCGTCGACTCCGGTCTCGGCGACCTTGTCCCGCCACAGCCCGATCCAGCCGACGCCGGCCGCGGCGCACCCGGCCACCGCCTCGGGCAGGGACCAGGCCTTGGTGGTGATCTGGTTGAGGCTGAACCGGGGGTCCATCACGCCACCCCCGCGACCTGGAGCAGCGGCCGCATCCGCGCGACGGCCAGGTCCGGGTCGGCGAGGACACCGGCCTCGTCGGCCAGCCGCAGCAGCGTGGCGAGGTGCGTGATCGTGCGCGCCGACTCCTGCCCGGCGATCATCCGGAAGTGCGCTTGATGACCGTTCAAGTAGGCGAGGAAGACGACGCCGGTCTTGTAGTGGCGGGTCGGGGCGCGGAAGATCTCGCGGGCCAGCGGCACCGTGCGCTCGAGCGCCGCTTCGAACCCCGCGCGGTCGCCGTCGTCCAGGCGCGCCAGCGCGGCCGCGGCGACGGGGGCGATCGGGTCGAAAACACCGAGCAGGGCCTCGCTGTGGCCGTGGTCGTCGCCCGCGATGAGCCGCGGGTAGTGGAAGTCGTCACCGGTGTAGCAGGCGACGCCGGCCGGCAGCGCCCGCCGGAACTCCGTCTCGACCTCGGCGTCCAGCACCGAGACCTTCACCCCGGCGACGGTGTTCGCGTGCTCGGCGCACAACGCGGCCAGCTCCCGGGCCGCCGCGCGGACGTCGTCGTGACCCCAGTAGCCCGCGAGCGCCGGGTCGAACTGCTCGCCCAGCCAGTGCAGCAGAACCGGGCCGCTCGCCTCGGAGAGCAGTTTCCCGTACACCGCGTGGTAGTCCTCCGGGCCCTGGGCCGCCGCGGCCAGCGCCCGGCTGGCCATCACGACGGGGATCGCGCCCGCGCCGCCGACCAGGTCGAGCTGCTCGCGCCAGGCGTCCACAATGGACGCCGGGGTGGCCGGGCCGGCCGGCAGCTGGTCGGTGCCGACGCCGGCGCACCACCGGCGCCCGGCGGCGATCGCGCCGGTGCGGGCGACGAGCGTCTTAGTGGTGGCCCAGTCGAGGCCCATGCCGCGTTGCGCGGTGTCCATCGCCTCCGCGACGCCGAGGCCGCACGACCAGAGGTGTTCGCGGAAGGCCAGCGTGGTGTCCCAGTCGACGGTGTCCGCCTCGCCGGCCAGGGCGTCCGCCACGACGTGCGCGGCCGCGTAGGCGATCCGGGACGCCGGTGGTGCGGTGGGGGACGCGGGGAGCGGGGGCCCGGACGGTGACCAGTTCACGAGCCCGCCGCCGGGGACCGGGAGCAGGAGCATCGGAGAACCTCCGCGTCAGTCAGAAAGCGCTTTCCCGATTCCACGGTAGGGCCTGTGCCGAAGCACGACAAGGCCCGACCGGGTGTGCGCGCGGTCAGCGCTTGGGGCGAGCCGTGCTCTCGCGCAGGACGACTTCGCCCGACAGCCGGACCGTCCGCGGCCGCGTGCCCGCGGATCCCTTGATCGCCAGGTCCATCGCGCGCTCGCCCAGCTCTTCCAGGGGCAGCCGGACGGTCGTCAGCGCCGGCGCGAGGTCACGGACCACCGGGATGTCGTCGAACCCGGCGACCGAGACGTCGCCGGGCACGGACAGGCCCGCCTCCCGCAACGCCGTCATCGCGCCGATCGCCATCACGTCGGTGACGGCGAAGACGCAGGTCGGCAGCTTGCGCTTGCGGCCCGCGAGCAGCCGCTTCGTCGCCTCGTAGCCGCCGTCGCGGGTGAAGGCGGCCTCGACGACGTCGTCTTCGTGCAGGCTGATGCCGTGTTCGGCGAGCGCGTCGGTGAACCCGGCCAGCCGGTCGATGACGGTGCTGAGCCGGCGCGGCCCGGCGAGCACGGCGAACCGCTTGTGCCCCAGCCCGGCCAACGCCTTCGCGAGGGCCGCGGCGCCGCCCTTGTTGTCCGGCTGCACGGTGTCGATCTTGAGCCCGCGGTGCCGGCTCACCGCGGCGACCTGCCCGCCGCCGCGGCGGTAGGGCTCCAGTTCGGCGGCCATCGCGCGTTCCCACGCCCGGTCTTCGAAGGCCGAGCCGATCAGCAGGATGGCCGCGGCCCGCTGCGCGCGCAGCGTCGAGACGTAGGCGACTTCGCGGTCCGGGTCGCGGAACGTCCCGGCGAGCATCACGAGCAGTCCGTTGTCGGTGGCCACCCGCATCACCCCGCCGGCGATCGCGGCGAAGTACGGATCGCTGACGTCGTGGCAGATCACGCCGACCGTGCGGTGCGTGCCGCCGGCGAGTGCTTGTGCGTGCGCGTTCGGGGCGTAAGCCAGCTCGGCCGCGGCGGCGGACACCCGCTCCCGCAGATCGGCGCGGACGGACGCGGTGCCGTTGAGCACCCGCGACGCCGTCGCGAGCGAGACGTTCGCGCTGCGTGCCACGTCTTCGAGTGTCACGTGCGGCCGGGCCTTCATGGCTGGCTCCTCCAAGATCGGTCTCGAGTGTCTCGGCGTGCTCGGTCGGTGCAATCTACTGGGAGGGGGGTGGGCCCGGAGAAGCCGCTGGCCGGGGGACCTGACCCGTTCGAGTGAACGCGCGGGGAAGATCGGCGGCGCAGAGTGTGTTGCAAACAAGGAGAACGTTCAAGTAGTGGGTACGCCACTGCCGATCGACCGTGAAAGGAACCCGCATGCTGTTCGGTGACGAGCACGTCCGCCGCTACGAGGAGACCGACGGCGAAGTCGGCCACGAGTGGAAGGAAGGCGTCCCGACGCTCGTGCTGACCACCAAGGGCCGCAAGACCGGGCAGGAGCGCAAGTTCGCCCTGATCTACCAGGAAGTCGACGGCAACCCGGTGATCGTGGCGTCCAAGGGCGGCGCGCCGAACCACCCCGGCTGGTACTTCAACCTCGTCGAGACCCCCGAGGTCGGCGTCCAGGTCAAGGCCGACAAGTTCAAGGCCCGCGCGCGCACGGCCGAGGGCGAAGAGCGCGCGAAGCTGTGGGAGAAGCTGGCCGCCGTTTGGCCGGACTACAACGACTACGCGAAGAAGACGGACCGCGAGATTCCTGTCGTGGTTCTCGAGCGACTGTGATCTGCGCCGCGTTCCGCGTGCGCGAGGGCCGATCCGGCCGGTCGTCGGCTACGAATGACGGTCATGGACCGCTGGACCGCCCTGGACACCGAAGGTGAGCTCCTCACCCGACGCCAGATGATCGCTTACGGCCGGCGCTTCGCCCGCGCCGGCCGGGGCGCCTGGTACAGCTTCGCGATCGAGGTGGTCTGGCAGTTCCTCGTCCAGACGACCCGCTTCCGGGTGCGCGGCGCCCACCACATCCCGAAGACCGGGGGCGTGCTGGTGGCGTCGAACCACCTGTCGTTCGCCGACCCGACGACGTTGACGGCGTTCTGCCTCGCCGCCGGCCGCGTGCCGCGGTACCTGGCGAAGGCCTCCCTGTGGAAGCTGCCGGTCGTGGGCCGCGTGATGCGCTCGGGACGGCACATCCCGGTCTACCGCGGCGCGGCGACGGCCGCGGAGGCCTACCGCGACCTGGTCGCGTCGGTGCGGGACGGCGAGTGCGTCGCGGTCTTCCCCGAGGGCACGTTCTCGAAGGACCCGGACGGCTGGCCGATGCGCGGCAAAACCGGCATCGTGCGCGCGGCCCTGGAGACCGGCGCGCCGGTGATCCCGGTGGCCAACTGGGGCACCCACCACCTGCTGCCGTCGACGGCGTGGGTCCCGCGCGGGTTCCCGCGCAAGACGGTCGACCTGGTGGCCGGGCCGCCGGTGGACCTGTCGGACCTGCGCGACCGCCCGTTGACGCGCGAGGTGCTGGAGGAGGCGACGGCCCGGATCATGGCGGCGGTGACGGCGCTGCTCGAGACGATCCGCGGCGAGACGCGCCCGGCCGCGGCCTGAGGCCCGCGTCACCCCGCTCGGCGACCCCGGAAGGGGTACTTTCGGGCACATGAGTGCACAACACTTTGACGTCGTCGTGCTGGGGGCCGGGGTCGGCGGCTACGTGGCGGCGATCCGCGCGTCGCAGCTGGGGCTGAGCGCCGCGGTGGTGGAGGAGAAGTACTGGGGCGGCGTCTGCCTGAACGTCGGGTGCATCCCGTCGAAGGCGCTGCTGCGCAACGCCGAGCTGGCGCACGTGGTGACGCAGGAGGCCGCGGCGTTCGGGATCTCTTCCGACAGCCCGATCCGGGTGGACTACACGGCCGCCTACGAGCGGAGCCGGAAGGTCGCCGACGGGCGCGTCAAGGGCGTGCACTTCCTGATGAAGAAGAACAAGATCACCGAGTTCGACGGGCACGGCACGTTCGTCGACGACCACACCCTCGAGGTCGACGGGTCGCGGATCACGTTCGGCCACTGCATCATCGCGACCGGCGCGACGACCCGCCTGCTGCCGGGCACGTCCCGCAGCTCGCGGGTGGTGACCTACGAAGAGCAGATCCTCTCGAGCGAGCTGCCGTCCAGCATCGTGATCGCCGGCGCGGGCGCGATCGGCGTCGAGTTCGCCTACGTGCTGCACAACTACGGCGTCGACGTCACGATCGTCGAGTTCCTCGACCGCATGGTGCCGCTGGAGGACGCGGAGGTGTCGGCGGAGCTGGCGCGCCGCTACCGGAAGCTGGGCATCAAGGTGCTGACGTCGACGCGGGTGGAGTCGATCGACGACTCCGGCCCGTCGGTTCGGGTGACGGTCTCTTCGGAGAAGAACGGGCAGCAGGTCCTCACGGCCGACAAGGTGCTGCAGGCGATCGGTTTCCAGCCACGCGTCGAGGGCTACGGGCTGGAGAAGACGGGCGTGGCCCTGACGGACCGCGGCGCGATCGCGATCGACGGCCGCGGCCGCACGAACGTGGACCACATCTTCGCGATCGGCGACGTGACGGCGAAGCTGATGCTGGCGCACGCGTCCGAGTCGATGGGCGTGGTGGCGGCGGAGACGATCGCGGGCGCGGAGACGATGGAGCTCGACTTCCCGATGATCCCGCGCGCGACGTACTGCCAGCCCCAGATCGCCAGCTTCGGCTGGACGGAGGAACAGGCGCGTGCCAAGGGTTTCGACGTCCGGGTGGCGAAGTTCCCGTTCACGGCCAACGGAAAGGCCCAAGGTCTCGGCGACGCGGGCGGGTTCGTGAAGCTGATCAGCGACGCGCGCCACGGCGAACTGATCGGCGGCCACCTCATCGGGCCGGACGTGACCGAGCTGCTGCCGGAGCTGACTTTGGCCCAGCAGTGGGATTTGACGGTGCACGAGGTTTCGCGGAACGTCCACGCGCACCCGACGTTGGGTGAAGCGGTGAAGGAAGCGGTGCACGGCCTCGCGGGGCACATGATCAACCTCTAGCGCGGCAACGCGCCGCCCGGTGTGCGGAACCGGCTGCCTTGACCTCAAGGTAACGCGAAGTATCGATCTGCCGGAGCCGCACGCCGGGCCAGGCGCCCTGCGGTGCCGCGGCCGCCACGCGGCACGGGCGCGGAAGAAAACAGTTCTCACGTTTCCGTGATCGTTCCAGCATGTGGGCAACCGGACGTTCCCGACTTTGGTCGGTGGACCACCGCGAAGTCACTCCTTAGATTCTCCCCATTACACCCGGTTGGGTGTCATACGGCCGAGTGCCTCAGGGAGAAATTCGATGGTGAGATTCAGCCGGGTCGCCGCGCACGCGGTTCCGCTGACCGTCGGCGCGCTGCTGCTGACGACGGGGGTTTCGGCAGCTCAGCCGTCCACGGTGGACGCCGCGACCGCGCGCACCGAGGCGGGCATCAACGTGCTGCAGGGCATCAAGAAGAGCCTGACCCCCGCCGAGCGCAAGCAATCGAGCCAGCTGGTCGTGGAGAAGCGGTTGCGCGCCGACCGGACCCTGGCCGCGAAGCTGCCCGACTACCGTTCGGGCGTCGGCGTCAGCACCGCCGGCACCGTCTCGGTCGACATCGCCGCGACGCGCGACCAGGCCGTCGCCAACGCGGTCAAGGCCGCCGGAGGCACCGTCCGCTACGCCTCGCCCGACGGCGCCATCCGCGCCGACCTGCCGCTGTCCGCCGTGGACGCGATCGCCGGCCGCGCCGACGTCGCCGAGGTCAAGCCCGCTTCGCAGGCGATGACCTGGACCGAGCGCGACGCCCGCGCGAACGTGGCCGCCCGGGCCGCCGCCGCGACGCAGGTGTCCGAAGGCGACAAGGCCCACGGTGCCGACACCGCGCGCACCACCTACGGCGTCAGCGGTTCCGGCATCAAGGTCTGCGTGCTCTCCGACGGCGTCGACTCCCTGGCCAAGTCGCAGAGCGCCGGCGAGCTGCCCGCGGTCGACGTCCTCTCCGGCCAGAAGGGCAGCGGCGACGAGGGCACCGCGATGCTCGAGATCGTCCACGACCTGGCGCCGAACGCGACCCTCGGCTTCGCGACGGCGTTCACCAGCGAAGCCAGCTTCGCCGCTAACATTCGCGCGCTGCGCACCACCGGCCACTGCCAGGTCATCGTCGACGACGTCTCCTACTTCGACGAGTCGCCGTTCCAGGACACCCAGGTCGCCCAGGCGGTCAACGACGTCACCGCGGCCGGCGTCCTGTACTTCTCCTCGGCCGGCAACTCGGGCAACGCGACCGACGGCACCAGCGGCTACTACGAGGGCGACTTCCGCGCCTCCTCGACGAAGATCAGCGGCGTCACCGGCACCCCGCACGACTTCGACCCGAGCAGCACCACGCAGAACTTCGACGCGCTTTCGGCCGGCTCGCTCGGCAAGCCGGTGACGCTGTTCTGGTCCGACCCGTGGGGCAAGTCCGCCAACGACTACGACCTGTTCATCCTGAACTCCTCGGGCAGCGTCGTGGCCTCCAGCGAGAACAGCCAGTCCGGCTCGCAGAACCCGTACGAGATCGCGAACGTGCCGACGACCGGCTCCGGCTACAAGGTCGCGGTGGTCAAGTACAGCGGCGCCGACCGGTTCATCGCGCTGAACGTCATCCGCGGCCGGTTCGTGGCTTCGGGTTCGCTCAAGGCCTTCAGCACCAACGGGGTCACGAACGGCCACTCGGCGGCGGCGAACGCGTTCAGCGTGGCGGCGGCCCCGGCCGGCCCGGCGTTCGGCCGGCCGCTGGAGACCGGTGACCCGGCCAACCCGGCGGGCCCGTACCCCGGCCTGTTCACGGCGGCCAGCAAGTGGGAGCGCTTCAGCTCCGACGGCAAGCGGCACCTGTTCTACAACGCCGACGGCACCGCGATCACCCCGGGCAACGTGTCTTCGACGGGCGGCACGACCCGCGCCAAGCCGGACATCACGGCGGCCGACGGCGTGGCGACGTCGGTGACCGGGTTCCAGCCGTTCTTCGGGACGTCGGCGGCGGCCCCGCACGCGGCGGCCATCGCGGCGCTGCTGCTCTCGGGCAAGCCGACGGCGACCCCGGCCGAGATCCGCAGCGCGCTGGTCTCGAGCGCGATCGACCTGGGCGCGCCCGGGTTCGACACCGTGACCGGCAACGGCGTGATCATGGCCGGCCCGGCGCTCGCCGCGCTGGGCGTGGCGGCCAAGTAAGGGGCACCGCACCGGACGGCCCGGCGAGCAGCGCGCTCGCCGGGCCGTTCCGTCATTCCGGGCCGGTGACCAGGAGGTGGAAGCCGAGCCCCCGGTGCGCGAACCGGACGTGGTCGCGCAGGGCCAGCCCGGCGGCGTCCAGCGCGGTTTCCAGCTCGGCGACGGGACGGATCCGGAAGCCGTTGCCGGTCAGCATCGCGGACTTGGCCATCAGGTCCGGATCGCCGACGCCGAGCACGAACTTCCCGCCCGGCGCGAGCACCCGCGCGACTTCGGCGAACGCGGCGCCGAGGTCGTCGACGAAGTACACCGTGTTGGTCGAGACGACCGCGTCGGCGGAACCGGCTTCGAGCGGCAACGCCGTCATCGAGCCTTCGTGCAGCCGCAGCCGCCCCGCGGCGATCTCCCGGCGGAACGTGGCGCGGGCGCGGGAAAGCATCGTCGCCGAGACGTCCACGCCGTGCACCACCCCCGCTTCGCGCAGCAGGAGCGTGAGGCCGAGACCGCCGCCGAAGCCGACGTCGACCGCCGTCTCCCCGCCGGTCAGGCCGAGGGCCGACACGGCCCGCGTCACCGCCTCGCGGTTGCGGCCGTTGAGCATCGAGCCCACGATCCGCCCGCGCAGGCCGCTAGGGTGGCCGAGTTGCCGGGCGAGGCCGGCCTGGAAACTTTCGCGAAGTCCCATGGGCGCAGTCTAGGAGGCGTGATGCCGAAAACGGCGGTGGTCACCGGAGCCGGGTCGGGCATCGGGCGGGCCGTGGCGCGGGCCCTGCTCGACGACGGCTATCGCGTCGCCCTCGCCGGCCGGCGCGAAAGCGCCCTCACCGAGACGGCCGGCGGCCACGAGAACGCGCTCAGCGTTCCGGCGGACGTCGCGGACGAGGACTCCGTGCAGCACCTCTTCGCCACCGTCCGCGAAGCGTGGGGACGGCTCGACCTGCTGTTCAACAACGCCGGCATCGGCGCCGCGGGGACCGTCGCCGACCTGTCCGTCGAGGACTGGAAGCGGACCGTCGACGTCAACCTCACCGGGATGTTCCTCTGCGCCCGGCAGGCCGTCCTGCTGATGAAGGACCAGGACCCGCGCGGCGGCCGGATCGTCAACAACGGCTCGATCTCCGCGCACGCCCCGCGCCCCGCGAGCGTCGCCTACACCGCGACGAAACACGCCGTCACCGGCCTGACGCGGTCGATCTCGCTCGACGGCCGGGCCTGGGACGTCGCCTGCGGGCAGATCGACATCGGCAACGCGGCCACCGAGATGACCGAGCGGATGGCCGCCGGAATTGCGCAGGCCGACGGCCGCGTCCTCGCCGAACCGACGTTCGACGTGCGGCACGTCGCGGACGCCGTGCGCTACATGGCCGCGCTGCCGCTCGACACCAACGTGCAGTTCCTCACCATCACGGCGACGACCATGCCGTTCATCGGCCGGGGCTAGCCGGCCGGGTGCGCGGGGCATCCGGAAACACAGTGTTCACAAACTCGGTCCACCGCAACGGAAAGTTCGCACGGAGTTCACCGGAAACCCGATTTCCCCGGCAGACCAGGGTATTTCCGGCTCCGCTCACCCGTTCGGGTCGCGCGCGATGGTAGTGGCCCGGCCGGAAATCCGCATGGTGGAAAGGAATCCGGACCGCGCGCGCAGGGGCCCCGGGGATGGCCTGGGCAGCGTGATAGCGTCCGCCCGGTGTGGACGGTCGGTGGGTCACCCGGAGTCGTCTCCGAAGAAGTGACCGGCGAAGAACAGCCACGCCCTGACCCCGTAAGGGATTCCAGCTCCCGCACCGGGTTGTGGCGCTGGCTGGTGGTCGTGCTCGGGTTGTTCTCGGCGGCCTGCGCGATCGCCTGCCCGTTGCTGCCCGTGGTGCAGGACACCGCCGAGATCACCTGGCCGGTCGGCGCGGACACCCGCGCGGTGAACGCTCCGCTCACCGGCTACTGGGCGCAGGACATGCAGGTCGACCTGCCGTGCCGGACGATCCAGGCGCTCGACGCGCGCAAACCCGGCGGCGCCTACCTGTTCTCGAGCGTTCCCGGTGCGCGCACCGGGAACGGCGCGGGCGTGTTCCTCCGCGTGGAGAAGGGGGTGCTGACCGCGTTCAACCGCGGCCAGCAGGTCGCCAACCAGCCGCTGCCCGCGACCGGCTGTGATGTCCGGTTCTCCTCCTCGGCGACGGACACGAAACTGACCGTCGCCGGCACCCCGGTCTTCGACGAGACGGGCGACTCACGCCCGCGGGTCGTCGGGATTTACACCGACATCACTTCGGCCAGCGACCCCATCACCGGGCTGCACGTGTCGATCACGCCGGACACCCGCTACCAGTCCGCGCCCACCGGCTTCAAGGTCGGGGTCGGCGTGGCCGGGGTGCTGGCGCTCATCGGCTGCCTGTTCGCGGTGAACCGGCTCGACCGCGGAGGCGCGCGAAGGGCGCCCCGCTGGGCGCCGGTCGGCTGGTGGAAGCTCACCAAGCGCGACTTCACGGTGTTCGGGGTGCTCGGCGCCTGGGTCTTCATCGGCCCGGTGACCTCGGACGACGGCTACATCCTGACCATGGCCAGAGTGGCCTCGCAGACCGGCTACCTGACCAACTACCACCGGTGGTTCGGGGTCGCCGAAGCGCCGTTCGGCTGGAACGACCACCTCACCGAGCTGATGACCACGGTGTCGACGGTGCCGCCGTGGATCCGGCTGCCGTCGTTCGTCATCGGCGCGGTCTGCTGGCTGCTGATCAGCCGCGAGGTCATGCCGCGGCTGGGCACCCAGGTCCGCCAGAGCCCGGCGGCGAGCTGGGCCGCGGCGATGGTGTTCCTCGTCTGGTGGCTGCCGTTCAACGACGGCGTGCGCCCCGAACCGTGGGCCGCACTGGGCTCGCTGCTCGCGCTGTGCGCGGTCGAACGGACCCTCGTGACGCGGCGCCTGCTTCCGCTGTGCCTCGGCTTGCTCGCCGCCGCGTTCGCGCTCGCCGCGACCCCGACCGGGCTCATCGCCGTGGCGCCGTTCCTGGTGGCCGCGCGGCCGCTGTTCCAGCTGCTGCGCGCGCGGGTGCGCAAGTCCGGCTGGGCCACGGTCCTCGCGCCGATCGCGGCGGCCGGGTTCATCGTGCTCGTCGTCGTGTTCGCCGACCAGACGGTCGCCACGGTGCTGGAGGCGACGCGCCTGCGCGGCAAGGTCGGCCCGAACGAACCGTGGTACAGCGAGCTTTCGCGGTACCAGCTGCTGTTCTCCGACAACGCCGACGGGTCGTTGACGCGCCGCTTCCCGGTGCTGCTGCTCATGCTCTGCACGGGCACCTGCCTGGTCGTGCTGCTGCGCCGCGGCCGGATCCAGGGCGCCGCGCTCGGCCCGGCCCGGCGGCTGATCGGCACCACCGCGCTGTTCTTCCTGCTGCTGGCCCTGACCCCGACCAAGTGGACGCACCACTTCGGCGCGTTCGCGGCGGTCGGCTCGGCGATGGCCGCGCTCACCGCGCTCGCGACGAGCTCGGCGGTGCTGCGGTCGCGGCGCAACCGGGCCGCGTTCACGGCCGGGCTGCTGGTGGTCGCCGCGCTCGCGGCGACCGGGCCGAACGCGTACTGGTTCGTGTCGTCGATCGGCGTGCCGTGGTTCGACAAGGCGCCGTCCCTGCACGGCTACCACCTCTCGACGCTGCTGCTGCTCGCGGCGGCCGTCGCGGCGGCGATCGCGTTCGTGGAGAACCTCAAGGCGCACCGGCCGCCGGTGCTGCTGCCGCCGCCGTCGAAGGAACGCCGGCTGCGCGCGCTGAAGCTCGGTTCGATCTCGCTCGTCGTGATCTGCGGGGTGGTCGTCGCGTTCGAGTTCGCCAGCATGGGCAAGGCGATCGAGAAGCAGCTGGGCAGCTACAGCCTCGGCGCGGCGAACGTGCAGCACCTGTTCACCACCAGCGGCAACCTGTCCGACCACGTGATGGTCGAAAAGGACCCGGCGGCGAGCGTGCTCAAGCCGGTTCCGGCGCAGACGGCGGCGGTCGTGCAGCGGCAGCCCGCCCCGGGACTGCCGCCCGCCGACCAGGACAACGGCCCGACCAGCACCGGGTTCCACACCAAGGCGAAGTCGAGCGACGACCCGCTGGACGAGCCGCCGAACGGGCTGAGCGCGAACTCCCTGCCGATGTGGAGCAGCTACGGCGCGGAGGAGCGGACCGGCCGGCTGCGCACGTCCTGGTACCAGCTGCCGGCGGACCGGGCGAACTCGCAGCTCGCGATCTCGGTGGCGGCGAAGGCGGGCAAGGCGGAGAGCGTCTGGTTCGAGTACGGCAAGCAGACCCCCGACGGCGTCAAGGTCGTCAACTCCGACCAGGTGCACGCGCCGGGCGCGGACACCGGGTCCGACAACGACCCGTCGAGCAAGGGCAGCTGGGCCGACCAGCGGGTCCAGATCGGTGACCTGCCGAAGGAAGCCACGCTCGTCCGCGTGGTCGCGAAGGACGACGACGTGACCTCCGACGGCTGGGTCGCGGTGACCGCACCGCGCGTCCCGACGTTCACCACGCTGACGCAGCGGGTCGGCGACGCGCCGGTGTACATGGACTGGCCGGCGGCGTTCGTCTACCCGCGGATGAACCCGGTGACCTCGCACGACGGCATCTCCGAGGTCCCGCAGTACCGGATCACCTCGGGCACGCTCCAGGACGAGGCAGGCTGGGCGAACAACGTCCACGGCGGTCCGCTCGGCTGGCTCGAAGAAGTCGCCGACCAGCCTGAGGTCCCGAGCTACCTGCAGGGCGAGCCGGGACAGCCGTGGGGCCAGCTGATGCGCATCAAGCCCTACGCCGAGGGGCAGGCACCGCACGTCGAGCACGGGGAAAAGACCGTGTGGGGCTGGTGGTCGCCGGGGCCGGGACCCGCGCAGCCGAACGGGTCCACGGCCACGCGCTGACGCTCACGGGATCACGCGCGCCTTCCGGAACTCGTCGAAGAGCCGGTAGAACATCTGCTCGGTCTCGACGTAGGAGTGGAAGCCCGCGCGCCGCGACTTCGACGTGTCGGCGAACACGTCGTAGTCCCAGCCGAACACGAAGTCGCCGAAGGCCCAGGACGCCGAAACGTCGGCGTAGGACGCGGTGAGCCCGTGCTCCGCGGCCATCTTCGTCCACAGTGGACCCTTGTCGGCCATCACGTCCGCGAGGGACATCCGCAGCGGCGGCGCGGTTTCGAGGCCGAAGTAGGCGGCGAGCTTCGGCCAGAGCTCGCGCCACCGGAACAGGTCGCCGTTCGCGATGTTGAACGCGCCCCGCTGCCCGGCCGCCCAGACCGTCGCGTCGGCGAGCAGGCCGGCGTCGGTCATCTCCAGCAGGCTGTCGTACGCGCCGGGCTTGCCGGGGAACCGCAGCGGCAGGCCGAGTTCCTGCGAAATCGACGCGTAGACCGCGATCACCAGCGCGAGGTTCATCGGGTTGCCCAGAGCCGTGCCGCCGACCACCGACGGCCGGATCGCCGACCACGTCCACGCGCCCGCCCGGCGTTCGAGGAAGTCCTGCTGGTCGACGTTGAACTCGGGCGGCATGTGCCCGGCGTCGGTCTCGCGGGCCGGCGTCTTGAACGGGCCGAGGTGCGCGCCGTAGACCTTGTAGCCCTGCATCAGGCTGACGTGTTCGAGGCCGGGAGCCGCCGCCTCGGCCGCGTCGACGAGGTTCGTCAGCATCGCCAGGTTCGGCGGGACGAGCTCGGCCCACGTCGGTTTGTCCTGGTAGGCGGCGTAGAAGAGGTGGGTCGTCGTGGTCAGGTCGCCGATCTTCGCCTTCGTGTCGGCCGCGTCGAGGAGGTCGACGGCGACCGTGCCCGGCCCGCCGCGGCGGGACAGGCCGACGACGTCCCAGCGGCCGTCCGCCCGCAGGCGCTCGGCGAGGGTGCGGCCGATGATCCCGTTCGCCCCGGCGACCAGGGCTGTCTTGCGTTCCATGCCGTCCAGGCTGGTCACGCGCTCGCGATAAGTCCAAGGCTTAGTTTTCACGGCGGCGATAAGGTGTGTTCATGACTAGCCTGCGGCAGCTCGAGTACCTGGTCACGGTGGTCGACACCGGCTCGTTCACCCGAGCCGCCGAACAGCTGCACGTGACGCAGCCCGCGTTGTCCCACCAGATGCGGGCCCTCGAGCAGAGCCTCGGCGGGCCGCTGCTGGAGAGGCTGCCCCGCACCGTCCGGCTCACCCCGATGGGCCGGGCGATGCTGCCGCACGCGCGGGCGGCGCTGGCCGACGCCGAACGCGCCCGTTGCGCCGCCCGGCTCGCGTCCGGCACGACGGCGGGGGAGCTGCAGGTCGCGACGGTCTACTCGATGAGCCTCGGCGTGCTGCCGCCCGCGTTGCGGGTGTGGCGGCGCGACCGGCCCGAGGTCGACGTCCGGCTGATCGAGTTCCGGCACGCCGACGAGCTGCGCGACGCGATGGCCGCGGGCGAAGCCGACGTCGCGCTCGGCCCGCGGCCCGGCGAGTGGGCCGGGCCGGTGCGGGAGCTGGGCGTGGAGGAGTTCGTCGTGGTGCTCCCGGCCGACGGCGCTTCGGAAGGCGCCGAGGGCGTCGTCGACCTGGCCACGCTGGCGGACTGCGCGTGGGTGCACTACGCCCCGGGCAACGGCCTCGCCGAGCTGGTCGACGCGACGTGCGCGGCGGCGGGGTTCCGGCCGCGCCCGGCGGTCCGCACCGAGCAGACCGCGGCGGCACCCATCCTCGCGGCGGCCGGCCTCGGCCCCGCGCTCGTCCCGGCGAACGTCCTGCCGGCCCGGTTCGACGGCCGCGTCCTGCGCCCCCGGGTGCCGGTCCGGCGGTCCGTGGTCGCGTACACGCGGGCGGCCCCGGACCCACTGACCAGCGCGTTCATCGACACCCTGGCCGTGCACGCGGTGGTTTAGACGCCGATGCCCGCCAGTACCGGGCCGGTGAACGGCGTCGTCGTGACGTCGTGGACCCGCGGGGCCCAGACCGCGTGGCCGTGGCCGGTCCACAGCGGCGCCGCCGGGAGGTCGCGCAGCAGCTGGTTCTCCGCCAGCCGGTACAGCTCGCCCGCCTCCTCGGGAGTCGCCGCGGCGTCGGCGAGGGCCAGGTTCTGGCGGAACACGTCGTCGGCGTACCCCGACGCGGCGGCCAGCTCGGTCAGCACCTCGTACGGGCTCGCCGTCGCCGGCTTGAGCTCCACAGTGGAGGGACCGTCGCCCGGAGCGGCCTGCGCGGTGACGGATACGTCCAAGGCCTTGTGCAGGCCGACCGTCAGCGTCCGCGTCCACGCCTCCGTGTCAGGTCCGAAGTAGACGGTCGCGCCGCCCGGGAACGACGCCTGCTTCAGCAGCGCCTTGCCCGCGGCGGCGTCGAAGCTGCACGGACGGCACGTGCCGGACCGCTCGCCGGGGGCGTCCACCGGCGGCAGGAGCGCCTTGGCCGGATCGGCCTGGTGCGCCAGCGGCCCGGCTTCCAGCGCCGCGCGGTCCACGCCGAGCGCGAAGCCGTGGCGGACCGTCGCATCGGCGAACCGGGGGTTCGTCACCGGGAAGGCCAGATAGCCCGCCAGCGGCAGGTCCCAGGTCGCGTGGTGGTCGGCGAAGTCGCCGTGCATGGCTTCGTGCTTCTCGCCGGGGACTTCGGTGGCGAGGTCGAGGGTGCCCGCCTTGACCGCGTCGTACTGGGCGGCCGGATCGCCGACGCGCAGCTCGATCTCGGCGGACCGGCCTTCGCCGACGCGCTTCAGCGTGCCGCCCGAGCCGGGCCGCCACGCGCCGTCGAGCCGGTACGGGCCGTTGCCGACCGGCGATGTCGCGAAGCCCTTCCAGTCGCGGGACGCGAGCACCGACGCGGGCAGCGGCACGAGACCCGGCGCCGAGAGCAGCGCGGGCACCTGACCGGACGGCCGGTCCAGGGTCACCGTGATCCGGTCCGGCGCGGGTGCGGTGATCTCCTTGGCGCGCAACAGCTTCGTGAAGACCGATGACGACGCCCAGTGCTCGGCGGCGACCGCCCGCCAGGTGTCTACATAGGACTGGGCGGTCACCGGGGTGCCGTCGTGGAAGGTGGCCGGGCGCAGCTTGACCGTCCAGTGCACCCGGTCGGTGCTCTCGATGGACTCGGCCGCCCGGGGTGTGAGCTTCCCGGACGCGGCGTCGTAGTCGGCGAGCGGCGTCCACAGCGCGCCCGTCACCAGCCGGCCGGCCTGGTCGGCGACGTCGGCGGGCAGGAGCGTCGCGGGCTCCCGGATGCCGACGGACAGGACGCCGGGGCGGGCCGGGCCGGAGCCGGAGCAGCCCGTGACGGCGAGGGTCAGGACGGCGAGCAGGGCGAGCAGGCGCATGCGCCAGTCCTACCAGTGAACAGCCGACAAAAGACGGTTGTGTCCGGTTGATCTCCGACGTACGTTCGGTTGGTCACGCTCTGAGCGTTCTGGGAGGTTCGCGTGCGCACCTGGTTGCGGTCGTGCTTCGCCGCCGTCACCGTCAGCGCCACGCTGGTCGCGACCGGGCTCCCGGCCGCCGCCTGTGGCGAGGACGACAAACCCGCTGTTCCGGCCACCCGAACGCTGGGCGACCCGGGCGCGATCAAGAACGTCAAGGCCGTCGGCAACGTGCCCGACGCGGCCGGCGCCATCTCGGTCAACTTCCTCGACTACGGCCGCCGCGACGTGATGGTCGTGTCCGGCGAGTTCGGGCTGAAGGTGTACGACCTGACCAAGGACCCGGCGGCGCCGAAGCTGGTCGGGCAGGTCAGCCTGCCGGGCCTGTGGGAGACCGAGGACACCGAGGTCGACCAGAACCGCAAGCTGGTGTTCCTCTCCCGCGACCCGCGCGCGTTCGGCGGCACCACGCACACCGGCGAGTCCGGCATCTACGTCGTCGACGTCTCGAAGCCGGAAGCCCCGGCGATCCTCAGCTACACGAAGGTCCCGGCCGGCCACACGACCAGCTGCGTCGACGGCTGCCGCTACCTGTGGACGGGCGGCCCGGCGAAGGCCGACGACCAGCCCGCCGACTGGGGCGGCCGGCCGGTCTGGGTCACCGACGTGCGCGACCCGCGGCACCCGAAGGTGAACCCGGAGCCGATCGAGCTGGCCCGCAACGACGGCAAGACCGACTACGTGCACGACGTCCAGGTGGACGAGGACGGCGTGGCCTGGGTGTCCGGCCGCGGCGGCGTGCGCGGCTACTGGACGTCCGGCGTCCACCGCGACCCGCTGTCCGGCAAGGTCCACCGCGCCACCGCGCACGAGCCGATCCCGTACGCGGGCGGCGGCATCGCCGAGACGGCGGCCCCGTCCCGCTTCATGCACAACAGCTTCCACCCGGCGGGCCACCGCATCGGCGACGGCGCGTGGCGCGGCCAGGACCTGATCTACGCGACGGAGGAGAACTTCGTCGACGGCTGCGCGGGCGACGGCGTCCTGACGATCTCGTCCCTGGCGGGTTCGTACCACGGCGAAGGCTGGCGTTCGACGCCTTCGCAGCCGTTCCGCCTGCAGAGCATCGGCACGTGGAGCGTCAACGGCCAGGAGGGCAGCGACCCGGCATCTGACGACTGCTCGGCGCACTACTTCGACGTGCGGGGCAAGGTGCTGGTCCAGTCGTTCTACTCGCAGGGCACGCGGTTCCTGGACGTCAGCGACCCGACGAACCCCCGCCAGATCGCCTACTACCGCCCGGGCGACGCGAGCGCCTGGGCGCCGTACTGGCACGGGAAGTACGTGTACGTGGCCGACAACGCCCGGGGCATCGACATCCTGCAGCTCACGAAGTAGCGCTTGATCCACCGGAGGCCGCCGCCGAGCCCGCTCGGCGACGGCCTCCGGTGCGTCTTCAGCCGCGCAGCCAGACCGCCGTGTCCGTCGGCAGTTCGTCCGTCACCGGACCGCTCGCCAGCAGCACCTCACCAGCGGGCAGGGGCACCGGGGAAGCCGAGAAGTTCAGCGCGAACGTGAACTCCGGCCCGAGCCGGAACGCCAGCACGTCTTCGCCCAGCGAAAGCCACTCCAGCGAGCCCGCCGGGAGGTCACGCCGCAGCCGGAGGCCGGCGCGGTACAGCGACAGCATCGAGTCCGGGTCCGCCGCCTCCGCCGAAGCCGTGTACGCCTTCCACTCCGCCGGCTGGGGCAGCCACGCGCCCCCGGAACCGAAGCCGAACGGCGGCTCGTCGCCGGACCACGGGAGCGGGACGCGGCAGCCGTCGCGGCCCGGGTCGGCGCCGTTCGTCCGCGCCCACACCGGGTCCTGCCGCAGGTCGTCCGCGATGTCCAGGACTTCCCACAGCCCCAGCTCTTCACCCTGGTAGACGTACAGCCCGCCGGGCAGGGCCAGGGTCAGCAACGCCGCCGCCCGCGCGCGCCGGGTGCCCAGCTCGCGGTCCACCGGCAGCTCGTGCAGCCGGTTCGCGAACGAGAACCCCGTGTCGCCCTGCCGGCCGTAACGCGTCACGTGCCGCGTGACGTCGTGGTTCGACAGCACCCACGCCGCCGGCGCGCCGACCTCGTCGTGCGCCCGCAGCGTGCGCGTGATGACGTCCCGGAAGCGCGTGGCGTCCCACGGGCACACCAGGAAGTCGAAGTTGAACGCCGAGTGCAGCTCGTCGCGGCGCAGGTAGCGCGCCGCGCGGGACATGTCCGGCAGCCACATCTCCCCGACCAGCACGCGCTCGCCCGGGTAGCTGTCGACGATCTTGCGCCACGAGCGGTAGATCTCGTGCAGCCCCTCCTGGTCCGAAAACGGCGTCTCGTCGCCCTCGTCGACGTCGGGCAGCCGCGGGTCCTTGACCAGCCCGTCGGCGACGTCGATGCGGAAGCCGTCCACCCCCCGGTCGAACCAGAACCGCAGCACGTCCTCGAACTCCGCGCGGATCTCGGGGTTGTCCCAGTTGAAGTCGGGCTGGCGCGAGCTGTAGAGGTGCAGGTACCACTCGCCGTCGGGCACGCGCGTCCACGCGGACCCGCCGAAGCGCGACTTCCAGTTGTTCGGCGGCTCGCTCCCGTCCGGGCCGCGGCCGGGCCGGAACCAGAACCGTTGCCGCTCCGGCGATCCCGGGCCCGCCGCCAGCGCGGCCTGGAACCAGCGGTGCTCGTCGGAGGCGTGGTTGGGCACGATGTCGATGATCACGCGGATGTCCCGGGCGTGCGCCTCGGCGATCAGCTGCTCGGCCTCGGCGAGCGTGCCGAACAGCGGCTCGATGTCGCGGAAGTCGGCGACGTCGTAGCCGCCGTCGTCCATCGGCGACGGGTACCAGGGGGTGAACCAGATCGCGTCGATCCCCAGGCCGGCCAGGTGGTCCAGCCGGGCGCGCACGCCGGCGAGGTCGCCGACGCCGTCGCCGTTGCCGTCCGCGAAGCTGCGGATGTAGATCTGGTAGATGGCCGCGCTCCGCCACCAGCCGGTGTTGTCGGTCACGAAAGTGCCCCTCCTAATCGTTGGGAAAACCCGGCTCAGCCCTTGATGCTGCCGGCGGTCAGCCCGGCGAGGATCTGCCGCTGGAAGGCCAGGAACAGCGCCACCATCGGCAGGCTGGCCAGCACCATCCCGGCGACGAGCACGTTGAGCGGCATGTCGATCGCCACCCTTTGCAGCATCACCGAGAGCGTCTGCTTTTCGGTGTCCGGGAACACCAGCAGCGGCCAGATGAAGTCCTTCCACGCGGTGACCACCGCGAGGATCGACACCACGGCCAGGATCGGCCGCGAGATCGGCAGGATGATCCGCCAGAGCGTCCGCACCGGCCCGGCACCGTCGATGCGCGCCGCCTCGATGAGCTCGTCCGGGATCTGGTCGAAGAACCGCTTCAGCAGGTAGATGTTGAACGCGTTCGCCGCGGCGGGCAGCCAGACGGCGGTCGGCGAGTTGATCAGGTTGAGGTGCACCAGCGGCAGGTCCGTCACCGTCACGTACGTCGGGACCAGCAATGCCGTCGCGGGCAGCATCAGCGTCGCGAGCATCAGCCCCAGCACGACGTTGCCGAACTTCGGCCGCAGCTTCGACAACGCGAACGCGGCCGGGACGTCGATGGCCAGCTGAGCCAGCCACGCGCCGCCCGCGACGACGAGCGTGTTGAGGAAGTACTTGCCCAGGCTCAGCTGGTCCCACGCGTCGGCGAAGGTTTCCGGGTGCCACCCGCGCGGGACGAGCGTCGCCGGTGTCGCGGCCAGCTCCTGCGGCGACTTCATCGCGCCGGTGACCGCCCAGTAGAGCGGGAACAGGAAGGCGAGGATGAAGATCACCAGCGTGCAGGCGAAAACCACGCCGTAGACGACCTTGCCGCGCGGGCTGCGCAGCGCGCTGGGGGAGACGAGGGTCCTCATGACTGGTCCGCCTTCCGCGTCAGCCGGACGTACCACGCCGAGAACACGCCCAGCGCCACGAACAGCAGCAGGCTCATCGCGCTCGCCGAGCCGAAGTCGTTGTAGACGAAGGCGTAGCGGTAGAGCAGCAGGAGCACGGTGACCGTCGAGTCGTCCGGCCCGCCGCCGGTCATCACGTACGGCTCGGTGAACACCTGCATGGTCGCGACGATCTGCAGCAGGAGCAGCACCAGCAGCACGAACCGCGTCTGCGGGAACGTCACGTGCCGCAGGCGTTTCCACAGGCCGGCGCCGTCGAGTTCCGCGGCTTCGTACAGCTCGCCGGGGATCGTGCCGAGCGCGGCCAGGTAGATGAGCGTGGTGCTGCCCATGTTGGCCCACGTCGAGACGAACACCAGCGACAGCATCGCCGTGCCGCTCGAGTCGAGCCATTGGCCGCCGGGCAGGCCGACCGCGCCGAGCGCGGAGTTGAACAGACCGGGACCCGGGTCGTAGAACCACTTCCACATCAACGCCGTCACGACCGGTGGCAGCATCACCGGCAGGTAGACGGCGAGCCGGAAGAACGCCTTCGCGTGCCGGATCTCGTTGAGCAGCACCGCCGTCAGGAACGGGACGGCGAACCCGAAGACCAGCGCGAGCCCGGTGAACAGCAGCGTGTTGCGCCAGGCGACGCCGAACAGCGGGTCTTCGAAGAGCTTTTCGAAGTTGGCGAACCCGACCCACGTCGGCGCGTTGACGAAGTCGACCTGCTGGAAGCTCAGCAGCACCCCGCGCACGATCGGGTACCACGAGAACAGCGCGAACACCACGAGCGCGGCGCAGAGCAGGCCGTACGCGGTGAGGTTCTCCCGGATCTTGCGCTTGAGCCGGGTCCGGCGGCGGTCTTCCGGCGAGGCGACCGGGCGCCTGGCCCGCGACGAGGACGTCGCGGGCCAGGCGAGCAGGCTACTTGACCTGGGCGAGGACACTGTTGACCTTCGACGACGCCGACGACAGCTGCTGGTCGATATCGGCGTTCTGGTCGGTCAGCACGGCCTGCATCACGCTGTCGAGGGCGGCGTAGATCTGCTGCGCACCCGGCGGCTCGATGCTGCCCTTGATCTTGCTGGTCGTGTCCACATAGGACTGGTAGTTCTTCGCGGGGACGTTGGCGTACTTGGCCTTCAGGGCCAGCTGCTGCTCGCGCACCGAGCCGGTCCAGACGTCGGGAGTGGGCTCCGCGGGCAGGCCGACCGGCTGCTTGCCGTCGACGTACTGCTGGATGTGCTTCTCGAAGCGGTCCGGGTTGAGGTACTTCCACTGGATCCACTCGAGGCCGGCCTTGATCTTCTCCGGCGACGCCTTCGGGTTGATCATGTAGCCCTCGCCGCCGAGCAGCGTGCCCTGGCCGCCGGGCATGCCGGCGATGCCGTAGTCCTCGTACTTGCCGTTGAACTGCTTGACCAGCACCGGGACGTTGTCCGGGGCGGCCATGTACATGCCGAGCTGGCCGGCACCCATCATCCGCTGCACGTCCGTGGCTTCCAGGAGCTGCTTGCTGCCCATGGAGTTGTCGGTCCAGCGCATGTCGTGCAGGTACTGCAGGGCCTGCTTGCCCTTTTCGTTGTCGAAGTCGGCGACCCACTTGTCGCCGTCCTTGCGGGCGATGTCGCCGCCCATCGAGTACATCCAGCCGGTCAGGTGCCAGCCGCCCTGGTTGTTCTTGCTGTAGTCGGCGTACCCGACGACACCGTTGCCGAGCGCGGCGATCTTCTTGGCGTCCGCGCGGACCTCGTCCCAGGTAGCCGGCGGCTTGTCCGGGTCGAGCCCGGCCTTCTGGAACAGCGGACGGCTGTAGAGCAGGCCCATGGTGTAGTTCATCGTCGGCAGGCCGTAGAGCTTGCCGTTCGCGTCGCGGAAGTTGTCCAGCAGTTCGGGCTTGATGTCGCCGACGTGCGGAACGCTCTTCACGGCTTCGGTGATGTCGGCGGCCTGGTGCCGCGCGATGATCTGCGCGGGGTCGGTGAAGTAGACGTAGTAGACGTCCTCGAGCTGCCCGCCGGCGAGCTTCGCGGAGAACGTCTTCGGGTCCATGAACCCCTCGTGGGGCTGGATCTGGATGTTCGGGTGGGACGCCTCGAACTCCTTGACGTCGGCGTCGAAGACGCTGCGCTCGAACGGCTGGCTGGTCGGCGGCTGGCCGGTGACCGTGATCGTCACCTTGCCGCCGGGCTGGGCGGCGTTGTCACCGTCGCCGCAGGCGGCCACCCCCAGGGTGAGACCGCCTGCGGCGAGCAGGCACAACACACGGCGGGGCACGGATCGGGACCAGGGACTGCTCATCTCAAGCCTCTTCTCGGGGTCGCGACGGCTGTCACGTGATTGCGGTCACCATAAAGTGTGAGACCGGATCGACGCAATAACCCGACGGAAATCTGCAAGTTACGAACAGGCAGCGGCCGACTGGTGCCCGACAGGGCAAGGCAAAACGCAAGCGACGTGCGTGAAGGGTCAACACGCGTGATCAGAAGGTCAACACACGTGATGGAGAGGTCGACTCTCCAAGCACGCGTGTCGGCTCGCTGATCACGTGGGACGGCGAAGGGCGCGACAGCCGGAGCTGTCGCGCCCTTGGGGAGTGGGGTCAAGCGGTGCGGCGGGCGGTGGAGCCGCGGACCACCAGCTCCGGTGCGAAGAGCAGTTCCTCCGCCGCCACTTCGCCGCCGTTGATGCGTTTCACCAGCAGTTCCACCACCGCGCGGCCCATCGCCTCGATGGGCTGGCGGGTGGTCGTCAGGGGCGGGTCGGTGCAGTTCATCAGGGCCGAGTCGTCGTAGCCGACCACCGAGACGTCCTCCGGCACCGACAAGCCCTGACGCCGGGCCGCGCGCACCGCGCCCAGGGCCAGCAGGTCGCTCGCGCAGAGCACCGCCGTCGCGCCGCGGGGGTAGAGGCGGGCCGCCGCCGCGTGGCCGCCTTCGATCGAGAACATGCCGTGCTCGACCAGTTCGTCCAGCACCGGCAACCCGAGCTTCGCGGCGTACGCCTGGAACGCCGCGAGCTTGCGCTGGGACGGCACGTGGTCCGACGGCCCGAGCACCAGCCCGATCTTCTCGTGCCCCAGGGAGCTCAGGTGCCCGACGACCTGCTCGACGGCCACGGCGTCGTCGCACGAAACCTGCGGCAGGCCGAGGTGGTCGACGGCCGCGTTGATGAGCACCGTCGGCAGCCGCCGCTCGACCAGGTGGTGGTAGTGCGAGTGGACCGCGTCCGCCTGCGCGTACAGCCCGCCGGCGAACACCACACCCGACACCTGCTGCTGCAGGAGCAGCTCGACGTACTCCGCCTCCGACACCCCGCCCGCGGTCCGCGTGCAGAGCACCGGCGTGAACCCCTGCTGGGCGAGGGCGTTGCCCATGATCTCGGCCAGCGCGGGGAAGATGGGGTTCTGCAGCTCGGGCAGCACCAGCCCGACCAGCCGGGCCCGCTCGCCGCGCAGCTGCGTGGGCCGCTCGTACCCCATCACGTCCAGCGCGGTGAGCACGGCGGCCCGGGTGCTCGCGGACACCCCGGACCGGCCGTTGAGGACCCGGCTGACCGTGGCTTCGCTGACCCCGACCTGGCGGGCGACTTCGGCAAGACGACGCGTCATAGGTGAAACTTTACAGCAACCGGGCGCAAAAGTAAGACAAGCCCGGACCGGTGTTCCGACCGGTCCGGGCTCGCCTGCGGCTTGACTAGGCGGCGCTCACTTCGAACTCCGAGACCTGGCCCGCGGGCCAGCCGGTGTTGCCGGTGAACGTCAACCGGACGAAACGCTGTGACGTCGCCGTGAAAGACGCCGACGCCGTGTTGCCGGAAGCCGGATCGAACGCGTAGCCGCGTGAGCCGACCAGTGTCGTGTACGAACCGCCGTCCGTGCTGCCCGAGATCGTCACCGTCTGGGTCCGCGCGCCCCACGCCGACGACGGCGGCAGCTTGAGCGTGACCTTGTTGATCGACGTCGCCGCGCCGAGGTCCACCGTCAGCGTCTGCGGGAACGCGTTGTTCGCGCTCTCCCAGTACGAGTTGGCGTCCCCGTCCACGGCGTTCGACGGCGGGAAGCCACCGACCGAAGCCGACGCGCTGATCGCCTTCCCGCGGGCGACGTTGCTCCCGGACTGCGGCGGCTGCGGCGGGCCCGAGTTGGGCGCGGGCCACGACGAGCAGTCGCTCCAGGTGCCGGTCCAGCCGCTGTTGCCCGACCCGCCGAACGTCATGCGGGGGATCGACGTCGGGTAGGGGCAGTTGTACGTCCCGGTCACGCCGACACCGGACGCCGTCAGGTTGCTGATCGACACCGAGCCCTGCGTCTGCGACTGCGCGACGAACGTGCCGGCGCCCTGCACCGAGACGCTGTCGATCGTGATGCCCTGGATCGGCTTGCCGGCGCCGTTGCCGTCGATGAACTGGATCGCCTCGTACGGGCTCTGGATCGCGGTGAACCCGGTGACCCGGATCGTGACGCCGGTGATCGCCTGGTCCCGCGCGTCGAACCACAACGCGCCGACGCCGAACTGCCAGTTCGGGTCGAGGGCCCCGGCCCGCAGCGCCGTGTTGTTCGACAGCGTGACCGTGCCCGACAGCGGCACCGAGTTGAACCGGTTCGCGACCAGGTAGCCGCCGCCGAGGGCGTTGGTGTCCTGGACCAGGTTGCCGCTGACCGTGTTGTCCGACCCGCCGTACAACGCGATGCCGTTGGCCAGGTTCGGCTGCACGATCGTGTTGTTCAGCAGCGAGTTGCCCGAGTCGGCCTGCCCGTTGGACCACAGCGCGAGGCCGTCGTCGCCGTTGTTGCGCAGGTAGTTGTTGCGCACCGTCGAGTTCGTGACGGCACCGTCGAAGTTCACGCCGTCGGCCTGGGTGTCGAGGATGCGGTTGTTCTCGATGGTGAGGTTCGACGACGCGCCGTTCATCAGCCACAGCCCGCACTTCGTGTCCTGGATCCACAGGCCGGACACGACCGAGCCGTTCCCCAGCACGCCGTGGAACGCGTTGTCCGGGCTGCCGTCGTTGCGTTCGGTCACATCGCCGAACACCGCGAAGTCGTACAGCTTGATGTTCCCGGACGCGCTGCCGTTGTTGAAGATGTTGTTGCCGTGCAACACGGTGTACCACTGACCCGCGCCGCGGACCGTCGTCTGGTCGATCTGGAGTGCCGACCCGATTTCGAACCGGCCCGGCGGCACCCAGACCTCGCGGCCCTGCGAGCGCGCCGCCGACAGCGCGTTGCGGAACGCCTGCGAGTCGTCCGATGAGTCGTTCGCCGTGGCACCGTAGTCGGTCACCGAAAGGGAGTTCGCCGGCTGCGAAACCGCGCCGCCGACCTGCTCGAAGTCGGCGAGGTCGATGGTCGCCTGGCCGACGTCACCGGAGTTCGCCTGCACCCGGACCTTCGCGCCCGCCGCCAGGTTCTGCCCGAGCAGCAGGCGCGCGTCGTCGAAGAAGTGGTGCGTCTTCGAGCCCGTGATGAAGCCGGTGTCCACATAGGTGTAGCGCGAGGTCACGGGCAGGGCGAGCGTGGACCCGTTGACGGACACCGAAAGCCGGCCGGAGGAGCCGTCGGGCAGGTTGTAGTGGACGTTGATCGAGTTCGCCGCGGCGGGCAGCGTGAACTCGACGTACTGGCCGGTGGTGATCTTCACGGCCTGCCGCCCGGACGCTTCCGAGGCGATGCTGCCTTGCGTGTAGTCCGGGCCGACCGACGAGCCGTTCGTGGCGGAACACTCGGCTTCGACGGTCCGGAACGGCACGCTCGCGCCGCCGGACGCCCTCGCCGGGCAGGTGGCGGCCGCGGCGGGCGTGCTGCCGGACAGGATCGCCAGGCCGGACGCGGCGAGCGCGACGGCGAGTAAGGCGGGAATGCGGGACATCGTCATCACCTCTCAGGACGAATAGGCTTCGAGTTCGGACAGCTGCCCGGCGGGCCAGCCGGTGTTGCCGGTGAAGGTCAGCCGCAGGGTGCGCGCCGACGTCGCGGGAAACGTCACGGTCGCGGTGTTGCCGGACGCCGGGTCGAACGTGTAGGTCGCGGACGCCTTGACGCCGTCGACGGACAGGGTCTGCGTCCGCGCACCCCACGAAGGCGGCAGCTTCAGCACCAGCCGCGAGACGCTGACCGTGCTGCCGAAGTCGACGGTCAGCGACTGCGGGAACGCGTTGTTCGTGCTCTCCCAATAGGAGTTCGCGTCGCCGTCGACGGCGTTGCCCGGCGGGAAGCCGCCCTGCGAGCCGGACGCGCTGACGCTCTTGTGCAGCGCGAGGTTCCCCGACGGCTGCGTCGGCGTGGTGGTCGGCGGAGGAGTTGTGCCGCCGTTGTCGGAGCCGTAGACCGGGGTCGGCCACGAGCCGCAGTACGTCGTCGTCCAGCCGGAGTTGCCGCCCTGGTCGGCCAGGCCGCTCAGCGCGTCCGGGCCGAGGCAGTTGTAGACGCCCGCCCGGCCGACCCCGGTCGCGACGACGTTCTTCACCGAGCCGGTCGGCTTGGCCTGCAGCTGCCAGGCGAACGTCCCGGCGCCGGTGATCCGGACGTCGCTGAAGTGGACGTCCGTGGTGGCGCTGTCGATGAACTGGATCGCCTCGTAGTTGTTGTCCTGCAGGTCGAGGTCGGTGACGTCGACGCGGCCGGTGATGGCCGAGTCGCGGCCGTCGAACCACAGCGCGCCGACGCCGAACTGCCAGTTCGAGTCGAGCACGCCGGTGCGGATCGCGGTGTTGCGCGCGACCGTCGTCGTCCCCGACAGCGGCACCGCGCTGAACCGGTTCGCGATGTGCAGGCCGCCGCCCTGGTCCTGGTTGTCGGCGACGACGTTGTCGGACACGGTGTTGTCGTGCCCGCCGTAGATCGCGATGTTGTTGGCGAGGATCGGCAGCAGCACGGTGTTGAAGGAGAACGTGTTGTCGTGGTCGGCGTCGTGCTCCGACCACATCGCCAGGCCGTCGTCGCCGGTGTTGCGCAGGAAGTTGTTCGTCACCGTGACGTGGCTGATGCCCTGGTGGAGGTTCAGCCCGTCGGCCGTCTGGTCGAGGATCCGGTTGCCGGACACGGTGAGCCCGTCGAACGGCCCGTCGAGCCACAGCCCGACCTTCGTGTGCTGCAGCCACAGGTTCTGCACCACCGAGCCGCCGCCGAGCGCGCCGCCGACGGCGTTCGACTGGTCGCAGTCGACACGGGCGTCGACCTGACCGATGATCGCGAAGTCGTACAGCTTCACCGCGCTGCTCGTGCCGGGCACGGCGGGGTTGCCGGGATAGGTCGACGTCCCGCAGCTCGCCGGTTCGCCCTTGCCGAAGATCCCGGCACGCGGGCCGGTGAGCACGGAGTACCAGGGCCCGGCGCCGCGGAGGGTCACCTGGTCGACGGTGATGTGGTGGCCGAGGGTGAACGTCCCCGCCGGGATCCAGACTTCCTTGCCCTGGCTCTTCGCGGCGGCCACGGCCGAGTCGAACGCCGCGGCGTCGTCGCTCGTGTCGCCCGCGGTGGCGCCGTAGTCGGTGACCGACACCGAGTTCGCCGGCCGCGTCGCCGCCGGGGCGACCTGCTCGAAGTCGGCCAAATCCACCGTTGCCGGGACGTCACCGGCGTCGACCTGCAGCTTGATCTTCGTCCCGGCGGGGTAGGAGGTGCCGAGCAGGGCCCGGGTCTCGTCGTAGAAGTGGTGCGCGTGGCCGTCGCCGGGGTTGTTGGTGAACGGGTAGGAGCCGTAGTACCAGGCCCACTTCGACGTCAGCGCGAGGTCGCGGTTGTGCGATCCGTTGACGTACAGGGAGAGCGTCCCGGTCACGGAATCCGGGACGCTGTACCGGACGTCGATCGAGTTCGCCGGGGCGGTGAGCGTGAACTCGACGTACTGGCCGGTGCCGGACAGGGTCACGGCTTTCCGGCCGGACGCCTCGCCCGCGAGGGTGCCCGCGGCGCGGTCGGGGCCGATGACGGACCCGTTCGTCGCGGCGGTTTCGGCTTCCTGTTCGACGAACGGGACGGTGGCGCCGCGGCCGGCGGCGAGCGCCGAGCTTTCGGCCGGGACCGCGGCGATCGTGACGCCGGCGGCGGTGATCACCGCGGCGGCAAGGGCACCCCAAAGGATTTTGGGTGCGCTGAAGACAGAGCTGGGGGACATGGGCAGCACTGGCCTTTCCGGCAGCAGGTGGGGACCTCTGTGACGGGGATCATACGAATCCTGGACAAGAATCCGCAATAGTTCGACGAACTTACGCAAGTTTGCGACAAGAACTGACGGCTACCCCGGATGCCCGACGCCCGCTTACGCCCGCCGGAGCAGCGGCCGGACCGCCGGGAAGCGCTGCTAGTTTCGGGGCATGAGCCAGCGACGTGCGGACGGCAGCGCGGGGGACGCCGACTACGGCGCGATCGGCGGGGTCTACACCGACTACCGCAAGCCGGACCCCCGGATCGGCCGGTACATCGCCGACGCGCTGGGGGAGGCGCGGACCGTGCTCAACGTCGGCGCCGGCGCGGGCGCGTACGAACCGGAAGACCGGGAAGTGACGGCGGTCGAGCCGTCCGCGTCGATGCGCGCGCAGCGCCCGGCGGACCTGCCGCCGGCGGTCGACGCGGTGGCCGAGAAGCTGCCGTTCCCGGACCGGGCGTTCGAGGGCGCGATGAGCACGTTCAGCGTCCACCAGTGGAACGACCTGTGGACCGGGCTGACGGAGATGCGCCGGGTCACCCGCGGCCCGATCGCGATCCTGACCTGCGATCCGGCGCTGCTGCGGCGGTTCTGGCTGCTCGACTACGCGCCCGAGGTGATCGAGACCGAGGCGCGGCGCTACCCGTCGGTAGACGACATCGCCGACGGCCTCGGCGGGCACACGTCGATCGTCCCCGTGCCCATCCCGATCGACTGCACGGACGGCTTCAACGAGGCCTACTACGCCCGCCCGGAACGCCTGCTCGACCCGGGCGCGCGGCTGTCGTGCTCGGCGTGGAGCTTCGTCGACGACCGCGTGCACCACCGCTTCGCCGCCGAACTGCAGCACGACCTCGACGACGGCACGTGGGACCGCCGCTACGGCCGGCTGCGCGAGCAGGAGACGTTCGAAGGCTCGCTGGTGCTCGTCGTCTCGGACCCCACCGCGTGACGCCGCCGCCGTTCGACCCCGAGCTCGCGCCCGTCGTCGAGACCCTGCGGGCGCTCCGGCCGCCGCTGGCGTCGCTCGCCGACATCCCCGGCCGCCGCGAGCTGAACGCCGCCGAGCACCGGACGGTCGAGGAGCTGGCCGCGGCGTACCCCGCGCACAAGGTCGCCGAGGAGTACGCGGGCGACGTCCCGCTGCTGGTCATGAGCCCGGCCGAGAGCGCGGGCGTCCTCTACTACGTGCACGGCGGCGGCACGATCGTCGGCAGCCACCTCGGCTCCGACGTGCCCAACCTGCTGGCGTGGGCGGGCGAGCTGAACCTGACGGTCGTCTCGCCGGGCTACCGGCTCGCACCCGAACACCCCTACCCGGCACCGGTCGAAGACTGCTACGCGGGTCTGCTGTGGACGGTCGAGCGGTTCGCCGGCCCGGTCGTCGTCGGCGGGGTCAGCGCGGGTGGTGGGCTGGCCGCGGCGACGACCCTGCTGGCCCGCGACCGCGGCGGGCCGCGGCTCGCCGGTCAGCTGCTCGTCTGCCCGATGCTCGACGACCGCAACGACACGCCGTCCGCGGTGGACCTCGACGGCCGCGGCCTCTGGGATCGCGCGGCGAACGACGTCGGCTGGACGGCCTACCTCGGCGAGCACCGCGAAGACGTCCCGGCGTACGCGGCCCCGGCCCGCGCCGGCGACCTTTCCGGGCTGCCGCCGGCGTTCCTCGACGTCGGCACGGCCGAGACGTTCCGCGACGAGGTCGTCGCCTACGCGAGCCGGATCTGGCAGGCGGGCGGCGAGGCCGAGCTGCACGTCTGGCCGGGCGGCTTCCACGGCTTCGACTCGCTGGCCCCCGAAGCCCGGCTCAGCCGGGCGGCGCGGGCCGCCCGGCTGACGTGGCTGCGCCGGTTACTCGGCCAGTAGGTCCTGCAGCTCGCGCACCGCGCGGGCCAGCTCGTCGGCGAAGCGGTACATCTCGTCCGACACGTGCTTCGGCGTGCTGAGGTAGATGTTCCAGCGGTCCGGCAGCAGCACGTACGCGATGCCGATGCACTGCGGGCTCGTCGAGCCGAAGCCGAAGTACTGGATGTTGACCGACGGCGCCGAGCTGGTGCTCAGGTAGTCGTCCCGCGTCTTGAGCCAGCCCGGCGAAGTGAAGAACGACGGCGTCTCCGTGTCCCCGCGCCGCTTCCCGATCAGCTGCAGCTCCCACAGGTGCTGCTCCGGCGCGTCGCCGGCCTGGCACTCCTTCGCCCGCGCGACGTGCTTCGCCGCGGCCGTGCGGAACGCCTCCCGCTTCTCGTCGGCCGAAGCGTCCGGATCGGTCAGGACATCGGCGAAGCGCACGACCTCGGGCGTGACGACGCGCATCGCCTCGGTGCGGCCGTTCTGGAACTGCCGCGTGGCGATCGACTCGTACGTCGCGCCGGTCAGGCTCTTCGCCCGCCGGTGCGCCAGCTGGTACGCCATCTGTGCGAAGGCGTCCGGCGACATCTTGAGTTCCTTCGCCCGGTCGGCCCCGAAGTCGAACGACACGGTCTGCGTCGCCGTCGCGTCCGCGTACGCCCGGAAGGCCGCTCCGGCCGCACGCGCGTCCTCGCGGAGTGCGTCGGTCAGCGTGAACTCGACGACCTCGTACCCCGGTGCCCGGTCGGCGGCCTCACGCGGTGTGCGGGCTTCGCTCAGCAGCGCGTCGGTGAAGCCGAGGATCGTGGTCCCGTCGAGCTCGCAGTGCTCGACGTTGATCCCCGCGGTGCCGTCCTCGAACACGACGAGCGACACGGCCTTGTCGTACCAGCGGTTGTCGCCGTGCAGCAGCCGGTCACCCGCCTCCAGGGTGGTCGACGGCGTGAAGTCGTCCAGGCAGACGCAGAACAACGCCGTCTCGATGGTCTCGAGCGCCTCGGCGTTGCCGGCCTCGAGCAGAGCCTTGCGGCTGGCCGCCCACTCCGCGCGGGCTTTGGTGGTGAAGTGCCCGGCCGGGACGTCGGTGACGTGGTCGTCCTTGAGGATCGCGCGCAGCCCGTCGGCGATCTGCTCCGCCGAATACGGGCGGCCGTCCTCGGCGATGACGTCCATCCGGAACGGCGTGCCCCTCGAGAACACGACGACGTGCCGCTCGGGCGACGGGAAGCGCGTACGCGCGGTGTCCAGCAGCTCGCCCGGGATGCGCGTGGCCGAGAAGAGGTACTTGTGCTGCACCATCGACTGCGGCGCGCCGCGCAGCAGCACCGGCGGCACCAGCTCGTCGTCGAGCTTCAGCTTGTAGTCCACGGCCGCCGCGGTCAGCTCCGCCGCGCGCTCCACCTGGCCGAGCGAGGACTCGCGGAACAGGAAGAAGAAGTTGGCGTTGAGCGCGATCCGGTCGCGCCGGCCGAGGTAGCGGTACGGCCAGAAGGTGTCGAGCCAGCTGCGCACACCCGGCGTCCGGTCGTACTCCTCGAGCGCGGCCTGCAACTCCGGTCCGGGGCCGGCCACGAACTCCGCGAGCGCCGTCTCGGTCTCGGCCAGCTCGTCCGGGGTCAGCAGCGGTGCGCACCACTCGAGGAACCGGCGGCGGCTGTCCTCCAGCGTGGGGACGGGAACGCGGGGGAGCCGGTCCTCGTTGCCGAACGTGCGGGTGGACCATTCCGGACTGCTCACGGTCATCCTTCTTCGTCGAAGTTTTCCAGCGCGGTGGCCAACGCCGTCGCGCCTTCCGGTCGGGAAACATACAGCTGCGCGTAGAGCCACCCGTCGGCCTCGAGCCCGGTGGGGTCGACCCCGGCGGCGTCCAGGGTGCCGAGGATCTGCGCCTGCTCCTCTTCGGACGCGAACCGCCGCTGCCGGAACACCCCGGGTACCGCGGCGGTCTCGTACCCCAGCGCGGCGAGGCTGTCCGCGACGGGGTCGTAGGAGAACATCCGCAGCACGAAGTGCGCCATCCACGGCCGCGCGCCGCGGGCGATCCGGGTGAGCGTCTTCTCGGTGACGTACCCGACGCAGCCGGTCGAGATCACCAGGTCGACGTCGTCCAGGAGCTTTTGCTGGGTGCTGTCGGGGTCGTCGCGCTCGAAGTCGGCGTGGATCGCCTCGTCGAGGAACCCGGCGGAAAGCGCGTACTCGAGCGCCGGCGCCGACGCGTCGAGCCCGTGGAACTTCGCGCCACCGGGGCCGGCGACGCGCGCCCGGTCGGCCTCGACCAGCCCCGCGTGGTCCAGCGCCAGCACGTCCGGGGCGGTGTAGTGGGCGAAGAGGTCGTCCATGGTGGCGTCGCAGCGCCGGAGCGCGGCGTTGACGCCGTAAGAGCAACCGACGTCGAGCACGGTCGGCTGCTCCGCGGGGTGCTCCTCGATCAGCTTCGCGAAGTACGGCTTCGCCAGCTGGGGGATGTGGTAGTCCACGCGCCTGAGCGTGCCGAAGAACGGCCGCGGGTCGGGGGCGGTGTAGATGTGGTCGAACGAGATCTTGCCGGTCGAGTCGAAAGGCACGGGCCAGGCTCCTGATCAGTCGAGCAGCTCGTCGCCCCGGTCGGTGCGCTCGGCCAGGTGGGCGGGCAGGACCCGGCCGAACAGCTGCCTGGTCCGCTCCGCGCTGCCGATGACCCCCGGGCGCTCGCTGTAGGCGAAGATCGCGGAATGGCGTGCGACCTCGCCCCTCACCGTACTGACCCGGTGCAAGGCGAAGCGTCCTTGGAACAACTGCAGATCCCCCGGACGGAGGCGCAGGCGCTGGACCGGATGGGTGCCGTCCTCGGCGATCACCGCCCGGACGGCGGGGAAGTTCTCGTCCGTGGGGGTCCGGATGCCCGGGCAGTATTCGAACGTCCCGCCGTCGGCCGCGGCCTGCGTCAGCATGCTCACGGTGTAGGAGTTCGTGTCGAAGTGCCACGGGTGCGCGCGACCGGGCGCGATGACGTTGAGCGTCAGCCCCGAAAGCGGGTCGGCGAGTTCGTGCAGCCGAGGCAGGCCGAAGCAGTCCGCGACGAACCGCTGGAACACCGGGCTGGTGTAGAGCCGCGCGATGATCGACGACGCCGGGATGTGGTCACGCGCCACGAAGGCGTTGCCGCGTTCCATGATCGTCCGGCCGGGGTGGTCGTCGGGCAGCGCTTCGCCGACCGCCGTGTTGTAGGCGTTGACCTGCTCGATCTTGGTGTAAGCGTGCGGCTCGAGCGCGGCGCACTCGGTCCGCAGGAGGTCGTGCAACCCGGGCCGGACGAAGTCGGCGAGCACGCTGCAGCCGACGTCGGCGAGATCCGCGCGGGTGCGTTCGACGGTTTCCCGCCAAGTGGGACTGTCCGGTTCGGTGAGCGGGTAGCGGTCGGTGTCGACCATTTCCAGCGGGGCCACGGAGGTGCTCATCGACGTCCTTCCGGCCGGGTGAAGGACCAGAGTTAGCAGATGCCCGCCGGGCAACCTCCCGTTTGTGAGGGGTGACACAAGGTCATCAGGCGCCTACTCGGGTGGCGGGCGCCGGGGGTTTCCCGGCGCCCGCCACCGTCCTACGGAGTCAGCAGCGGCAGCAACGGCTTCCGCACCGCGGTCGCGACGCCGTCCGAAGCCTCCGCCGCGGCGACGCGCTCGGCCGACGGCCGCCCGTAGCCCGTCGTGCGCTGGACCAGCGGGCGGCCCAGCGGCTCGACCATCGCGCGCATGTCGCTGATCGTCTTGTACGACCCGTTCGACGCGCCGGCCATCCGGCTGATCGTCTCCTCCATCAGCGTGCCGCCGATGTCGTTGACGCCGCCCTGCAGCACCGCGCGGCTGCCTTCTTCGCCGAGCTTCACCCACGAGCTCTGGATGTTGTCGATCATGCCGTGCAGCAGCACGCGGGCGAGCGCGTGCACCGCCCGGTTCTCCCGCTGCGTCGCGCCCGGACGGGCGAGCCCGGCGAGGTAGATCGGCGAGCTCTGGTGGATGAACGGCAGCAGCACGAACTCGGTGAACCCGCGCCGCCCGTTCTTCTCCAGGCCTTCGCGCTGCAGCCGCGCGAGGAGCTTCAGGTGCGCGACCCAGTGCGAGGGCGTGTCGACGTGGCCGTACATCATCGTGGACGTCGTCGGCAGCCCGACCTCGTGCGCCGTCGTGACGACCTTGATCCACTCCGACGTCGGCAGCTTGCCCTTGGTGAGCACCCACCGGACGTCGTCGTCGAGGATCTCCGCCGCCGTGCCCGGCAGCGAGTCGACGCCGGACTCCTTCGCCGCGATCAGCCAGTCGCGCAGGGACAGGTTGGTCCGCGACGCGCCGTTCACGACCTCCATCGGGCTGTAGGAGTGCAGGTGGATCTCCGGCTGCCGGCGCTTGACCTCGGCCGCGAGATCGAAGTAAGCGGTCCCCGGCAGGTCGGGGTGGATGCCGCCCTGCATGCAGATCTCGGTCGCGCCCGCGGCCCACGCCTCGTCGACGCGGTCGCCGACCTGCTCCAGCGAAAGCGTGTATGCGTCGGCGTCGGTGCGACGCTGCGCGAAGGCGCAGAAGCGGCAACCCGTGTAGCAGACGTTGGTGAAGTTGATGTTCCGCGTGACGACGAACGTCACGTCGTCACCGACCGTCTCGCGGCGCAGGTCGTCGGCGAGCTTCGTGAACGCGTCCAGCTCGCGGCCGTCCGCGTGCAGCAGCGCCAGCGCGGCGTCGTCGGACAGCCCGGCCGGGTCCTTTTCCGCGCTGCGCAACGCTTCCAGGATGTCCGTGTCGAACTTCTGCGGCCCGGTCTTGATCCGGTCGCCGATCTCCTTCCAGTCCCCGTACACGGAGTCGAAGTCGCTGCGGCGGTCCTCGGTGCGGCCGGTGGTGTCGATCTCGGTGTGCAGGTCGGTCCGGCCGGACTCCTGCCAGCCGCCGTCGGGCTCCTGCCACGGGATGCCGACCGGCACCGCGTCCTCGCGGGCCATCCCGGTGTCGTAGTCGACGAGCGCGGCGACGTGCCGCGTGATCCGCGGGTCCAGCCACGGCTCGCCGGCCTTGACGTACTCGGGGTAGATCGTCAGCCGTTCCTTCAGCTCGAAGCCGGCCTTCTCGGTGCGGCGGGCGAGCTCGTCGATCTGCGGCCACGCGCGTTCCGGGTTGACGTGGTCCGGGGTCAGCGGCGAGACGCCGCCCCAGTCGTCGATGCCGGCGCGGATCATCAGGTCGTACTGGCTGCCGATCAGGTTCGGCGGCGCCTGGATGCGCATCTTCGGGCCGAGCACGAGCCGCGCGACGGCGATGTTCGCGGCCAGCTCTTCGAGGTCGGCGTCCGGGGTCGCGCGCATCTTCGTGTCCGGCTTGGCCCGGAAGTTCTGCACGATGACTTCCTGGATGCCGCCGTAGGTCTTGGCGACCTTGCGGATCTCGAACAGCGCGTCCGCGCGCTCTTCGAACGTCTCGCCGATGCCGATCAGCACCCCGGTGGTGAACGGGACCGAGCTGCGTCCGGCGTCTTCGAGCACGCGGAGCCGGACGGCCGGATCCTTGTCGGGGGAGCCGTAGTGCGGCCCGCCCTTCTCGCTCCACAGGCGGGTCGCGGTGGTCTCCAGCATCATGCCCATCGACGGCGCGACCGGCTTGAGCCGCTGGAAGTCCTGCCAGGTCAGCACGCCGGGGTTGAGGTGCGGCAGCAGGCCGGTCTCCTCCAGGACCCGGATCGCCATCGCGCGGACGTAGGAGAGCGTGTCGTCGTAGCCGTGCGCGTCCAGCCATTCGCGGGCCGCCTTCCAGCGGTCCTCGGGCCGGTCGCCGAGCGTGAAGAGGGCTTCCTTGCAGCCCATCTCGGCGCCCTTGCGGGCGATGTCGAGGACCTCGTCGGGCGACAGGAACGGCGATTCGAGCCGGCCGGGCACGGTGACGAACGTGCAATAACCACACCGGTCGCGGCACAGCCGGGTCAGCGGGATGAACACCTTGCGGCTGTAGGTGATGATCCCGGCGCGCCCGGCCTCGGCCAGGCCGGCGTCGCGGATGCGGGAGGCGTGCTCGGAAAGCGTGGTGAGGTCGTCGCCGCGGGCGTGCAGCAGGACGGCCGCTTCGGCCACGTCCAGTGTCTTCCCGTCACGCGCCCGGGCGAGCGCGCGGCGCATCGCGGAGGCGGTCGGGGCGGTGGCGTCGGGTTCGGGTCCCATTCCGCCCACGCTAGGACCGTCCTCGCGGGACCAGCCAGTGTGTGTTGCGCACCCGGTTCACCCGATCGATGGGGGTGATCGTCGTCGCAGGTCAGGCCGGTGCCGTGGTTGTCGATCAGTGCCTCGGGGTGTATTACCTAAAGGGTGGCATCGGTGGTCGGCAAGAAGATCGGCGGACGGACGTACTACTACCTGGCGGAGTCCGGCCGGGTCGACGGCAAGCCGCGGGTGGTGACCCAGCGTTACCTCGGCACGGCCGACGAGATCGCGCGTGCTGTCCCCGGCGGCGAGCCCGCGTCGGCGTCGTACCGCGCGTACGGCGACGTCGCCGCGGTGTGGGCCACGCTTTCGCGGCTCGACTTCGTCCGCCGGGTCGACGACGTCGTGCGGTCGAAGCCCTCGCTCGGCCTGACCCTGGCCGTCGCGGTGCTGCACCGCGCGACCGCGCCCGGGACGCCCATCGGCGAGTGGTGGGCCGCGAGCGCGGCCGCCGACCTCGTCCGGCCCCGGCTGTCCACAGTGGACGGAATCTGGCGGGCCCTGGAACGTCTTACACCGGAACGCGGTTCGCGCATCGAGGACTCCATCGCCTCCGCGGTCCTGGAGACGCTCGACGACCACGCGGCCCTGGCGGTCGACGTCCCCCAGTTCGCCGCGTTCGCGCCGGCCGACTGCACGCTGCCGTCGGCGTGCCGGGGCGTGCTCGCCGGAGCGGGCCTGCGCGTGACCCGCGACGGCGCGATCCCCCTCAAGTCGCGGGTGTACCGGCGCGACGACGGCACCGCGCCGACGTTCGCCTCGGTGACCGCGGAGCTGGGCCCGGCGACGCTCGTCTTCCACTCCGGCCAGGCCGCGCAGCTCGACCTGGGCTCACGCAGCGGGTTCGTCGGCTCGCTGCCGCTGACCGACCACCCCGAGCTGCTGACCCAGCCCGCGTCCGCCCGCAAGCGCGTCGACCCGGAACGCTTCGCCGGCCTCACCGCGCTGGACACGCACGCGGTCGTCGACGGCGTCCGGCGGCGGGTGATCCTGACCCATTCGGCGACCCTGCACGCGGCGCAGTCCCGCGCGTTCGCCGACGAGCTGGCCACCGCGACCCGCGAGCTCGACGGCCTGGCCGAGGCCCTCGCGGCGGGCACCCACCGCGGCGACCGCGCCCAGGTGCACGCCGAAATCGGCCGGGTGACGCGCGGCCGGCGCATCGAGCGCGTGCTCACCGCCGTGCTGAGCGGGAACCGGCCCGGGGAGATCCTCCTGGAGCGGCGGATCGACACGGCCGCGCTGACCCGGCTCGACGAGGAGTTCTTCGGCAAGCAGGTGCTGGTCACCGACCGGGACTGGCCGATCGGCGACGTCGTCACGGCCTACCGGGCGCGCACCCACCTCGAGTCGACGTTCCGCTGGCTGACCGGGCCGGCCGTCACCGGGCCGACGCCGCGCTGGGAGTGGACGCGCCAGCGGATCGCCGCGCACGGGCTCGTCTCGGTGCTCGCCGCGACGGTGACCCACCTGATGCGCCGCGAGGCCGACCGGGCCGGGATGAACCTGTCCGTGCGGGAGCTGCTCGACCAGCTGGCGGGCATCGGCGAGCTGGTGCTGCGCTACCCGTCCACCGGCGGGCGGCCGCGGACGAAGCGCCTGCCGACCGAGCGGGACCCGGCGCAGCAGGCGCTGTCCGGCCTGTTTCAGCTCTCGCGGTAGATCTGCAGGGCCGAGAAGCTCTGGACCACCGGCATCAGCTCGATGACGTTGATGTTCACGTGCTTCGGCTGGTTCGCGGCCCAGAAGACGGACTCGGCGACGTCGTCGGCGGTCAGCGGCGTGGTGCCCTCGTAGACCTTGTCGGCCTTCGCCGCGTCGCCGTCGAAGCGGACCTTCGAGAAGTCCGTGCCGCCGACCATGCCGGGCTCGACGTTGGTGACGCGGACGCCGGTGCCGTGCAGGTCGCTGCGCAGGTTGAGGCTGAACTGGTGGACGAACGCCTTGGTCGCGCCGTAGACGTTGCCGCCGGGGTAGGGGTAGGTGCCGGCGATCGAGCCGATGTTGATGACGTGGCCGCGGCCGCGCTCGACCATGCCGGGCAGCAGCGCGCGCGTGACGTGCGCGAGGCCGCGGACGTTGGTGGCGATCATCCGGTCCCAGTCGTCCAGCTCGGCCTTGTGGGCGGGCTCGAGGCCCTTCGCCAGGCCGGCGTTGTTGACCAGGACGTCGACCTCGCGCCACTCCGCCGGAAGGGTGCCGACCTTCTCCTTGACGGCTTCGGGGTCGCTGACGTCGAGGGTCACCGGGAGCACGGCCTCGCCGAGCTCCCCGGCCAGCTTCTCGAGCTTGTCCTCACTGCGGGCGACGGCGATCACGCGAGCGCCCTCGGCGACGAACCGGCGCGCGATGGCGTCACCGAAGCCGGCGCTGGCGCCGGTCACGAACACGGTCTGCTGGGTCATGGCGTGGCTCCGCTACTGGTCAGGAACGTGCTGAGTGCGTCGTTGAACTCGGTCTCGCGCTCCAGGTTAGGCAGGTGGCCCGCGCCCTCGATCACCACCAGGGTGGAACGGGCGATCTTGCGGTGGATCAGCTCGGCGTCCTCGACCGGGGTGAACTCGTCCTCCCTGCCGACGACCACGAGGGCGGGGACGTCGATGTGCCGGAGGGTGTCGGTGTAGTCCGGCCGCTCGGCGCGTCCCCTGAGCGCGGCCGCGGCTCCTTCCTTCGGCGCTTCGCGCATCATCGTCCTGACGTGCGCTTCGACGTCCGGCCTGGTCGCGCGGGTGCTCTTCGAGATCATCTTGGGGAGCAGTTCGTCGGCGTAGTCCGCCATGCCCTCCTCGGTGATCCTCTCGGCGGTGTCGATGCGGGCCTGTCTCGCCTCCGGGGTGTCCAGGCCCGCGAAGGTGTCGGCGAGGAGGAGAGCCTCGACCCGCGCGGGGTGGTCTTCCACCAGCTGCATGACGATCTGGCCGCCCATGGAGAGGCCGCCGAGCACGAAGCTCTCCAGGTGGAGCCGGTCGGCCAGGTCCACGAGGTCGTTCGCGAAGACGTCGAGGCCGGTCTTGGTGTCGGTGCTCTTCGACCCGCCGAAGCCGCGGAGGTCGGGGGTGACGACGCGGTAGCCCTGCTTCAGGAGCCACTCGGCCTGGGGGCGCCACATCGAGCGGTCGAAGGGGTGGCCGTGCACGAGGAGGACCGGTGTACCGCCCTTCGGGCCGAGGTCGTCGTACGCGAGGTTCATGCGCACGACGCTAAGCGGAGCTTTGGCGCGGTGCAATACGGTGCAATGTAGTCGGAGCAATGTTCTCGTGCTGGCGCTCCGGGCCGGTTGGGTGCAGACTGAGCCTCAGGCGGGCTTCGTCATGGGCTCTGACCTGCGCCGATCATGTTAAGGGACCCCCCTGTTTTGGCCCCTTTCCCGGCATGTAAAGTTCTCCAAGTCGCCAGGGAGACCGGGCGGCCGCCGGGACACGAACCAAGCTCTCGCGGATCGCGATTGAGTGGGTGTCCCACCAAAAACTGCTAGGAATAACTCGCTTCGAGTAAGGCCGCTTGACGGCGGTGCGACTCGGGGTGTGTTGC
>NZ_BAAGUJ010000025.1:0-114388 GCF_054781455.1 Amycolatopsis stemonae
TTTCAACAACCCCCCATGCGAGGAGCTGTGATATCCGGTATTAGACCCCGTTTCCAAGGCTTATCCCAGAGTGCAGGGCAGATTACCCACGTGTTACTCACCCGTTCGCCACTCATCCACACCCGAAAGTGCTTCAGCGTTCGACTTGCATGTGTTAAGCACGCCGCCAGCGTTCGTCCTGAGCCAGGATCAAACTCTCCAACAATGTCTTCGAATTCAATCGAGGCAATTCAATGCTCTCAAAGGAACCTCATACGAGGTTCAATACATAAGCTCTACTGGCTTAGTTCACTAGCACACTGTTGAGTTCTCAAGCAACACACTCTGGATTAACCGCCTTATCAGCGGCTTCGTCCTCGGCGTTTGTTCCAAGCGATATTCAAAGCTTTTGGTCGAGCATGCCTCAGCCTACGGTGTTAGTCGTAGGGGATCGGCGGCCGCTCGTGGGCCGACGCTGAACATTACCCGGTCCGATCCGCGGTGTCAACCCGCTCGTCCCGTCCGGATCTCCGGGGCTTGCGGCCCCGGTGTGACCCGGTGTTCCTGGCGACGAAGAGTAGATTACATGCCCCGAAACCGGTCCCGAACAGGGGGGTCACTTAACGCCATTGCCGCAGGTCAGAGCGTGTTCAACGGGCTACTGGGGCAAGGCCGGCAGGTAACGCGGCGGGACGCGGGCCGGCGCGACGCGTTCGAAGTCGGCCGCGAGCGCGAGCATCCGGGCGTCGGACCACTGCGCCCCCATGAACGAGATGCCGACCGGAAGCGGTCCCGCGAAGCCGGCCGGCACCGTCACGTCGGGGTAGCCCGCGACCGCGGCCGGGGTCGACGACGGGATCACGTCGTCGTCGCCCGTCGCGCAGTCGGTCTTCCACGCCGGCGGGTTGGTCGGCGACGCGATCGCGTCGAGGTGGTACTTCGCCAGCGTCTCGTCCAGGGACCGGCGGGCGAGGTCCGACAGCTCCGCGCGGCCGGCGAGGTAACCCGGGTCGGTCGGCGGCGGCGCGGCCAGTGCCTGTTCGAACAGCTCCTGCCCGGCGAAGCAAGTCCGCTCCAGCGGGTCGGACCGGTTGTACGCGATCAGGTCGGCCAACGTTCGCGGTCCGGCCGGCCGGGTGGCCAGGTACCTGTCGATGTCGCGGTGGAACTCCGTGAGCAGCGCCGGGAACTCCAGCTCGGCCAGCCGGTCCTGGTACGGCGGCGTCACTTCGACGACCGTCGCACCCGCCTTGACCAGGGAGTTCCGCGCGGACGTCAGGATCGCGTCCGTCGCCGGGCCGAGCACCGGCAGCCGCCACAGGCCGATCCGGGCGCCGCGCAGGACACCCGGCCGGAGCAGCTTCGCGTAATCCGTCGGCTGGGTCTTCGGGTACCGCGAGGTCGCCGGGTCGGCGGGGTCGCGCCCCTGCAGGACCGAGAGCGTCAGGGCGACGTCGACGACGTTGCGGCCGATCGGGCCGGCGGTGTCCTGCTCGGCGGAGATCGGCACCACGCCGGCGCGGCTGACCAGGCCGAGGCTGGGTTTGTGCCCGACCGTCGCCGTCATGCCCGCCGGGCAGACGATCGAGCCGTCGGTCTCCGAGCCGATCGCCACCTGGGCCAGCGAAGCGGCGACGCCGGCCGCGGATCCGGCGGACGACCCGCACGGGTTGTGGTCCAACACGTACGGGTTGTTCGTCTGCCCGCCTACGCCCGACCAGCCCGACGTCGGCTTCGCGGCGCGGAAGTTCGCCCATTCGGAAAGGTTCGCCTTGCCGAGGAGCACCGCCCCGGCGTCACGCAACCGGGTGATCAGCGTGGCGTCCTTCGCCGGGAGGCTGCGCAGGGCGCGCGACCCGGCCGTCGTCTGCTGGTCACGCGTGTCGACGTTGTCCTTGACCAGCACCGGGATGCCGTCGAGCGGGCCGCGCAGGTGGTGCGCGCGACGCCGGGCGTCGCTCGCGGAGGCCTGCGAAAGGGCGGCGGGGTTGAGCGCCAGGACGGCGTTCACCTTGCCGTCGAGCCGGTGGATCCGCTCGAGGTAAGCGCTGGTCAGGCCCACCGCGGTCAGCCGGCCGGACGCCATCCGCGCCTGCAGGGCCGGGATGTCGGCCGAGTCGAGGTCGAACTTCGACGAGGCCGACGCCGGCACCGCGGTCGCGAGGAGCAACGCGGCGGCCAGGATCGCGAGGAACACCGGCCGCCGCCCCATCAGAGCACCGGGAGGAGCGTCCGGAGTTCGTACGGGGTGACCGCACTCCGGTAGTTGTCCCATTCGACGCGCTTGTTCCGGAGGAAGAAGTCGTAGACGTGCTCGCCGAGGGCTTCCGGCAGGAGCTCGGACTTCTCCATCTCGGCCAGGGCCTCCCCCAGGTTCTGCGGCAACTGCGCGTAACCGGCGGCGCGCCGCTCGGAATCGCTCAGCTGCCAGATGTTGTCCTCGGCGGGCGGCGGCAGCTCGTAGCCCTTCTCGATCCCCTTCAGCCCGGCGGCCAGGATGACCGAGTACGCCAGGTACGGGTTGCACGCCGAGTCCAGGGTACGGATCTCCACCCGTCGGGATGACGCCTTTCCGGGTGAATACATCGGGACGCGGACGAGCGCGGAGCGGTTCGCGCGGCCCCACGAGACCGTCGTCGGCGCCTCACTGCCGCTGATCAGGCGTTTGTACGAGTTGACCCACTGGTTGGTGACCGCGGAGATCTCCTTGGCGTGGTGCAGCAGGCCGGCGACGAACGCCTTGCCGGTCTCCGACAGCTCGTGCGGGTCCTCTGCGTCGTAGAAGGCGTTGCGGTCGCCCTCGAACAGGCTGATGTGGGTGTGCATGCCCGAGCCGGGCTGGTTCGTGAACGGCTTCGGCATGAACGTCGCGCGCACGCCCTGGGTCAGCGCGACCTCCTTGACGACGTAACGGAACGTCATCACGTTGTCGGCCATCGTCAGCGCGTCGGCGTAGCGGAGGTCGATCTCCTGCTGGCCCGGTGCCCCTTCGTGGTGGCTGAACTCGACCGAGATGCCCATCGCCTCGAGCGTCTCGATGGCGTGCCGGCGGAAGTGCGTCGCCGTGGCGTGGCTGGCCTGGTCGAAGTAGCCGCCGTTGTCGGCGGGCTCCGGCTCGCTGCCGTCTTCGGGCAGGTTGGCCAGCAGGAAGAACTCGATCTCCGGGTGCACGTAGCACGTGAAGCCCGCTTCACCGGCCTTCGACAGCTGGCGGCGCAGGACGTGGCGCGGGTCGGCCCACGACGGCGAGCCGTCCGGCATCGCGATGTCGCAGAACATGCGGGCCGAGTACGGGCTGCCGTCCGGGGTTTCCCAGGGCAGGACCTGGAACGTGGCCGGGTCCGGCTTGGCGACCATGTCCGATTCGTAGACGCGCGCGAAGCCCTCGATGGCGGAGCCGTCGAAGCCGATCCCCTCGGTGAAAGCGCCCTCCAGCTCGGCGGGCGCGACCGCGACGGACTTGAGGAACCCCAGCACATCGGTGAACCAGAGACGGACGAAACGGATGTCGCGCTCCTCGAGCGTGCGGAGCACGAATTCCTGCTGGCGATCCATGGCCGCACCCTAACGACAGCGTGTTAACGGGATGTTTCACGACGCGCCGGGGGTGACGAAGTCACGTCGCGAGCACCGGAACGGGCTTCTTCGCGCGGGTGATGGCCAGCGATGCCGCCGACGCCAGCACCGCCAGGACGGCCGCCGAGTACCAGGCCACGTTGTAGTTGCCCAGCTGGTCGCGGACCAGGCCGGCCGCCGATGCCGCGAAGGCTGCGCCCAGCTGGTGGCATGCGAAGACCCAGCCGAACACGATCGGGCCCGCTTCGCCGAACGCGCGGACGCACAGGGCCACCGTCGGGGGGACCGTGGCCACCCAGTCCAGGCCGTAGAACAGGATGAACGCCCACATGCTCGGCTGGACCGAGTTCGTGAACAGCTGCGGCAGCAGCGCCAGCGAGAGGCCGCGCAGCGCGTAGTAGACGCCGAGCAGGATGCGCGGGTCGACGCGGTCGGTGAGCCAGCCCGAGAAGATCGTGCCGACGACGTCGAAGACGCCGACCAGGGCCAGCAGGCTCGCCGCGGTCGTCTGGGGCATGCCGTGGTCGTGGGCGGCCGGGACGAAGTGGGTGCCGACCAGGCCGTTCGTCGTCGCGCCGCAGATCGCGAAGCCGATCGCGAGCAGCCAGAACGTCCGGGTCTTCGCGGCTTGGCCCAGCACCGACAGCGCGCGGCGGGCCGAGCCGGTCTTCGCCTCCGGGCGGGCGACCTCGGCGTCGGCCGGAGCACCGTACGCCGTGGTGCCGATGTCGGCGGGGTGGTCTCGGATGACCAGCAGGACCACCGGGACGACGGCCAGCGCCGCGATCGCGATGACCAGCGACGCCGTCCGCCAGCCCGAGCCCACCGCGAGGTTCGCGATCAGCGGCAGGAAGATCAGCTGGCCGGTGGCGCCCGCCGCGGTCAGGACGCCGGTGACGACGCCGCGGCTGCGGACGAACCACCGCGTCGCGACCGTCGCCGCGAAGCTCATCGCCATCGAGCCGGTGCCCGCGCCGATCAGCACACCCCAGCACAGGACCAGCTGCCAGCTCGCGCTCATGAACACCGTGCCGGCCGCGCCGAGGGCGATGACGAACAACGCCGTCGCCGAGACGCGGCGGATGCCGAAGCGCTCCATCAGCGCGGCCGCGAAGGGCGCGAAGAGGCCGTAGAGCACGAGGTTGACCGAGACGGCCGAGCTGATCGTGGCCGTGGACCAGCCGAACTCCTGGTGCAGCGGGTCGATGAGGACGCCGGGCGCGGACCGGAAGCCGGCGGAGGCGAGCAGCGCGACGAAGGCGGCGCCGGCGATCAGCCACGCGCGGTGCAGCCTCGGGGCAGGGCGGGTCTCAACAGTCACCTCAGCAGTGTCACCGTGCGCGCGAGCCGTCGAAAGTGGCCTGAAGGACATCGTCCGCAAGGATCGGGCCACCACTAGGCTCGGAGGATGTCCCGCGCCGCCCTCCTGCTCGTGCTCCTGCTGACCGCCGGGTGCACCGGTTCACCGGACACACGCGGGCCGTTCCCCGCGGGGTCCGAGCTGGTCCGCGACGCGGCGACGTCGTTCGCCGAAGTCCGCAGCGTGCACTTCGCGGCGGGCGTCAACGGCGTGCTGGCGGGCTTCCCGCTCCGGCAGATCGAGGGCGACGCGACCCTCGACGGCGGCGGCTCCGCGACCGGCACGGCCGACGTCCAGGACGGGGACGGGCACACGAAGTTCCGCTTCGCCGCGCGGGACGGCCAGGTCAGCACCGACGCCGGGAACTCGCCGCTCCCCGAGATCTACGCGGTCGGCAGGTTCCTCGGCCCGTCCGCCGGGCTGAAGCGGCTGCTCGACGGCGTCGCCGACGCGAAGACCGAGGGCAAGGAGAACGTCGACGGCGCCGCCGCCCTGCGCGTCGGGGGCCGGGTGCCCGCGGCCGTCGCGCACGGCGTGCTGCCGCAGGTCACCACGGACATCGTCGTGAAGGTGTGGGTTTCGGCGGACGGGCCGCGGCGGTTCGTCCGGCTCTGGGCGCAGATCCCGTCGGCGGGCGACCACCTCAGCCCGGTGATGATCGAGCTCTCCCTGACCAAGCAGAACGAGCCCGCGAACCTCGGCTAGCAGCGGGTCTCGGCGGCCGTTCCGTCGATGAGGTACGCGATGCCCGCGCGGTCCACGCACGCGTTGCCCTGAAGGAACACCGTGTGCTGCACGCCTTCGTAGGTGAGCAGCGTGCCGCCGAGGTCCTTCGCCAGGTCGACGCCCTGCCGGTAGGGCGTGGCCGGGTCGTGCGTCGTCGAGATGACCAGCGGCTTCGGCACGCCGGCCGGGTGCGGCGCGTGCTCGGCCGACGTCGGCGGGACCGGCCAGGTCGAGCAGATGTCCAGCTCGCTCGTGTCCGGGGTGCCGCCGGCCAGGAACGGCGCGCCGGCCAGCATCTTCTCGTGCGCGCGGTCGATCGTCGCGCGGTCCGCGACGCGGGTGTGGTCGACGCAGCGGACGGCGAAGTACGCGTCGATCGCGCCGCTGTAGTGCCCGTTGTTGTCGCGCTCGTAGTAGTCGTCGGCGAAGGCCAGCAGCGTCCGGCCGTTGCCCGCGGCGAGCTGGGCGAGGGCGGCGTTCAGGGCGCCCCAGTCGCCGCGGGAGTAGAGGCCGCCGAAGGTGCCGGTGATGGCGTCTTCGAACGACAGGTGCCGGTTGCCGGCCGGGGCCGGGTTCTTGATCAGCGGGCGCACCAGCCGCTGGAACGCCTCGGTGCCGCCGGGGATCGCGCAGTCGCGGCGGGCCGCGCACCACTTGCCGAACTCGTTCAGCGCGTCCTGGAACCCCGCGGCCTGCGTGACCAGCGAGTCGACCAGGCCCTGCGCGGGGTCGATGGCGCCGTCGAGCAGCAGCGCGCGCACGTTGCGCGGGTACGCCTCGGCGTAGGCCGCGCCGATCTGCGTCCCGTACGAATAGCCGAGGTAGGTCAGCTTCTCGTCGCCGAGAGCGGCGCGAAGGACGTCGAGGTCGCGTACGACGTCTCGCGTGCCGACGTTCGCGAGGAACTTCTTGCCGTACTTCGTCGCTTCGGCGCACTTCGCGCCGTACGCGGTCGTCTCGGCGAGCTGCTTCTTCACCCCATCAGGCGACATGTCGCTTTCGCTGTCGGAGGCGCGGTCCGCGTCCTGCTCCGCGTCGGAGCGGCAGGTGATCCGCGGCTCGCTCGTGCCGACGCCGCGCGGGTCGAAGCCGACCAGGTCGAAGCGGTCGAGCAGGGGCGCCGCGGCGGGTGTCCTGGCCAGCGACGCCGCCGTCGCCGTCCCCCAGCCGCCCGGCCCGCCCGGGTCGACGACCAGCGAGCCGATCCGCTGCTTCGCCGCCTTGTGCCGCAGCAGGCCGACGGTCACGGTCGTGCCGTCCGGCTTCGCGTAGTCCAGCGGCACGGTCAGGTGCGCGCAGTCCAGCGCGTCCCCGCACGGCGTCCACGCGAGCTTCTGCGAGGTGAACTTTCCCAGGTCAGGAGCACGCGGCGCGGGTGGCGGCGTGCTTTTGCACGCCGCCAGCAGCACCGCCAGGCCGACGGCTCCTACTGCCCGGAGCACCGCTTGCCGTCCGGCGGCACCGTGCCGTCGACCAGGTAGGCCGTGCCGGCGTCGTCAACGCACTGGACGCCCTGCAGGAACACCGTGTGCTGCGTGCCCTCGAAGGTGAGCAACGCGCCCTTCAGGCCCTTCGCGAGGTTGACGCCCGCCTGGTAGGGCGTCGCCGGGTCGTTCGTCGTCGAGATGACCAGCGTCTTCGCCAGGCCTTCGACGTTCGGCACGTGCGGTTCGGACGTGTTCGGCACCGGCCAGAACGCACAGGCGTCCCGGGCCGCCGAAGCCGGGCGGCCGTCGTCGAGGAACGGCGCCACCTTCACGTACTCCTCCTGCGCCTTGAGGATCACCGCCGGGTCCGTGACGCGCGGGTCGTCGACGCAGCGGATCGCCGTGAAGGCGTCCTGGGTGGTGCCGTACTTGCCGTCGGAGTCGCGCTCGTTGTAGATGTCGGCGAGCTTCTCCAGCGTCGCGCCGCGCTGCTGCTTCAGCTCGTTGAGGCCCGAATTGAGCGCGTCCCACAGGCTCTGCTGGTAGAGCGCCTGGATGACGCCGGTGGTCGCGTCCTCGTAGGAGAGCTTGCGGCCGTCGCCGACGGGCACCGGGAAGTCGATCAACGGCCGGACGAGGTCCTGGAACGCCTTGACCGCGGCGTTCGCGTCCTGGCCGAGCGCGCAGTCCTGCTGACCGGCACACCACTTCGCGAACTGCGTGAAGGCCGTCCCGAAGCCCTGCCCCTGGGCGACCAGCGACTCGACCGCGTCCTGCTCGGGGTCGACCGCGCCGTCGAGGATCATCGCGCGCACGTTCTTCGGGAACGCTTCGGCGTAGGTCGACCCGATCCGGGTGCCGTAGGAGTAGCCCAGGTAGGTGAGCTTTTCGTCGCCGAGGACCGAGCGGAGGACGTCGAGGTCCTTGACGACGTCCCGGGTGCCGAGGTTGGCCAGCATGCCGGTGCCGTCTTCGGTGCGCTGGGCGCACTTCGCGGCGAAGTCCTTCTCCTGCGATTCCTGCTTGAGCACACCCGCCGGTGAGCCGTCGGTCTCGCTGTCGTCGGCCCGGTCGGCGTCCCGCTCCTGGTCGGTCAGGCAGTGGACGGCCGGCTGGCTGGCCCCGATCCCCCGCGGGTCGAAGCCGACCAGGTCGAAGCGCTTGCCGAGGTCGGACTTCGCCGTCGGCTTGACCAGCCCCGCGGCCGCGACCATGCCGGACGCGCCCGGGCCGCCGGGGTTGACCACCAGCGACCCGATCCGGGCGCCCGCGTCCGTCGCCTTGTGCCGGAGCAGGCCCAGCGTGATCGTGTCGCCGGCCGGCTTGGCGTAGTCCAGCGGCACGGTCAGCCGGGCGCACTGGAGGTCCTTCGCCTGGAACGCCGACCTCGCGTCCTCGGACGTCGCGTAGGGTGCGCAGTCAGCCCAGGTCAGGCTCTGGCCGTAGAACCGCTCCAGCCCGGCGGGCACCGGCCCGGACGGCGGGTGCGACTCGGTGGTCGGCGCGGCCGGCGCCGGCCCACCGGTGGACGTGCAGGCGGCCAGCGAGGCCGCGATCAGCACGGATGTCGCAATTGCGGTGATCCGGCGACGACCGGACCTGGCGCTGGGATGAGGGAACACGGTTGGATCGTCCCATCCGGCCGCGGAACTCCGACGCACCACTGCCGCGTTGGGTGGTGGAGGCCGGTCGAGCGAAGAGAGAACGGGAGACCAGGGGTGGCAGCACTGATCAGCCGGGTGGGCAAGAAGCTCCGCCGGATCATCCAGCGGCCGGGCAGCGTCGAGCTGACCCGCTACGAAGCCTTGCTGCCCGCGGTCGAGAAGCTCGAACCCGAGCTCGAGAAGCTCTCCGACGAAGAGCTGACCGAGCGCGCGGGCAAGCTTCGCGAGACGCTGAAGGACACCGCGTTCGGCGACGACCAGCTGATCGAGGTGTGCGCGCTGGGCCGCGAGGCCGCCCGGCGGGCCCTCGGCGAGCGCGCGTTCGACGTCCAGGTGCTGGGCACGATGGGCCTGCTCACCAAGCACGTCGTCCAGATGGAGACCGGTGAGGGCAAGACGCTCGCCGGCGCGCTCGCCGCGGCCGGGTACGCGATCCGCGGGAAGCGCGTCCACGTCGTCACGGTCAACGACTACCTGGCCCGGCGCGACGCGGAGTGGATGGGCCCGGTGTACGCCCTGCTCGGCGTGTCGGTCGGCTGGGTCGAGCCGGCGCACTCCCGCGAAGAGCGCCGCGAGGCCTACGCCAAGGACGTCACCTACGGCGCGGTCGCCGAGATCGGCTTCGACGTGCTGCGCGACCGGCTGGTGACGTCGGTCGACGACCTGGTCCAGCCGGCCCCCGAGGTCGCGATCGTCGACGAGGCGGACTCGGTGCTCGTCGACGAGGCCCGCGTCCCGCTGGTGATGGCCGGCTCGATCGACCACACCGACGCCGACGAAGAGGTCGCGAAGGTCGTCCGGCGGCTGCGGCTCAACCTGCACTACGAAACGGACAGCGAAGGCCGCAACGCCTGGCTGACCGACGCCGGCGCCTCCGTCGTCGCGAAGTCGCTCGGCCTGGAGGTCGACGACCTCTACGGCGAGACGGCGTCCGACCGGCTGCCCGCGGTGAACGTCGCGCTGCACGCGCACGCGCTGCTCACCCGCGACGTCGACTACCTGGTCCGCGACGGCAAGGTCCAGCTCATCAACGCCGCCCGCGGCCGCGTCGCCGAGCTGCAGCGCTGGCCGGACGGCCTCCAGGCCGCCGTCGAGGCGAAGGAGCAGGTCACCGCGACCGACCGCGGCGAGATCCTGGACTCGATCACCGTCCAGGCGCTGCTGGCGCGCTACCCCGAGGTCGCCGGCATGACCGGTACCGCGGTCGCCGTGGCCGAGCAGCTGCGCGAGTTCTACGAGCTCGAGGTCGCGGTCATCCCGCCGAACACCCCGAACATCCGCGAGGACCTCGAGGACCGGATCTTCGCGTCGCCGTCGCAGAAGCTGCGGGCGATCGAGGAGGAGATCAGGACGGTCCACGAGACCGGCCGGCCGATCCTCGTCGGCACCCAGGACGTCGCCGAGTCCGAAGAGCTGGCCGAGAAGCTGGCGAAGGTCGACCTCGAATGCGTCGTGCTCAACGCGCGCAACGACGCCCAGGAGGCCGCGATCATCGCCGAGGCCGGCAAGAAGGGCGCGGTCACCGTGTCCACGCAGATGGCCGGCCGCGGTACGGACATCCGGCTGGGCGGCACCGACGGCGCGACCCGCGACGAGGTCGTCGAACTGGGCGGGCTGCACGTCATCGGCACCGCGCGGTACCCGTCGAGCCGGCTCGACGGCCAGCTGCGCGGCCGGTCGGGCCGCCAGGGCGACCCGGGCAGCGCGATCTTCTTCGCCAGCCTGAACGACGAGCTCGTGCTGTCGAACGCGCCGGACGTGCCCGAGGGCATCACCGACGACGAGGAGACCGGCGAGATCGTCGACAACGCGGCGCTGCGGCAGCTGAACCACGCCCAGCGCGTCGCCGAGGGCGTCGACCTGGAGATCCACCGCAACACCTGGCGCTACACCCGGCTGATCGAGCGGCAGCGGCGCGACCTGCTGGTGCACCGCGACAAGGTGCTTCGCACCGCGTACGCGGCGGAGCAGCTCGAGAAGGCGCACCCGGAGAAGTTCGCCGAGCTGAAGGAGAAGCTCGACGACCAGGACAAGCTGGAGCAGATGTGCCGCGAGGTGCTGCTGTTCCACATCGACCAGCTGTGGTCCGACCACCTGGCGTACCTGACCGACGTCCGCGAGAGCATCCACCTGCGCGCGCTGGCGCGGGAGACGCCGCTGGACGAGTTCCACCGCGCGGCGATCCCCGAGTTCCACAAGATCATCGGCGAGGCGGACTCGCGGGCGGCGAAGACGCTCGAAGAGGCGGAGCTGACCGACGAAGGCATCGACCTCGGTGAGGCCGGTGTGCGGCGCGCGAACACGACGTGGACGTACCTCGTGCACGACAACCCGTTCGACTCCGACTTCGAGCAGACCATCAAGAAGGTCCGGAGCATGATCAAGCGGAAGTAGCTTCGCCGAAAACCCCCGCCCGGTTCGTCCGAGCGGGGGTTTTTTCGGTTGCCGCGAGCGGCAGAATCGGCGCCATGCGCAAGATCCCGACGCTGTTCCGGCGCGACCCCGAAGACCTCCGGCGGGTGATCCGCGAAGTGCACCCCGCGTGCCAGTGGGTCCTCGACGGCGAAGGCGTGCCCACCCGCAAGTACGACGGCACCTGCGTCCGGCTCGACGAGTCCGGGACCTGGTGGGCGCGGCGCGAGGTGAAGCCGGGCAAGGACGCGCCTGCCGGGTTCGAGGCCGTGCAGACCGACCCCGAGACGGGCAAGACCGTCGGCTGGGAGCCGATCGGGCAGTCGGCGTTCGCGGCGTTCTTCGAGGAGGCGCAGGAGCGGCTTTTCGGGGCGGCACCCGGCACGTACGAACTGTGCGGCCCGAAGGTCAACGGCGATCCGGAGCAGCTCGGCGCGCACCGGCTGGTCCCCCACGCGAGCGCGCAGGAGTTCGCCGACGTCCCGCGCGACTTCGACGGGCTGATGGCGTGGCTGCTCGCGCACCCGGAGTTCGAGGGCGTCGTCTGGCACCACCGGGACGGCCGGATGGCGAAGCTGAAGCACCGGGACGCCGTCGCGTCGACCTAGCGTGGCATTTCGCCCACATTCGCTCGGCCGTGCGGGTGGCCGTGGTTCAGAATGACGGCATGCCGCAACTGCGCATCGCGCTCGCCCAGGTCAACCCCACGGTCGGCGACCTCGACGGCAACGCCGACCTGCACGTCGAATGGACCCGCCGGGCCGCCGAAGCCGGCGCCCACGTGGTGGTGTTCCCCGAAATGTCCCTCACCGGCTACCCCGTCGAGGACCTTTCGCTGCGCGGCACCTTCGCCGCCGCCTCCCGGCAGGGCGTCGAGTCGCTGGCCCGCCGGCTCGACGACGCGGGCTGCGGCGACGTGCTGACCTACGTCGGCTACCTCGACCTCGACGAAGCCGGCCCGCGCGACGCGGCGGCGGCGCTCTACCGCGGCGAAGTCGTCGCGCGGCAGTTCAAGCACCACCTGCCCAACTACGGCGTGTTCGACGAGCACCGCTGGTTCAAGCCGGGCACCGAACTCGACGTCGTCCGGTTCCACGGGCTCGACATCGGCATGGTCATCTGCGAGGACATCTGGCAGGACGGCGGGCCGATCTCGGCGCTGGGCCGCGCCGGCGTCGACCTCGTGGTGGCACCGAACGCGTCGCCGTACGAGCGGTCTAAGGACGAGCAGCGGCTGCCGCTCATCGCCCGCCGCGCCGCCGAAGCCGGCGCGCCGCTGGTCTACACCAACCAGGTGGGCGGCCAGGACGACCTCGTGTTCGACGGCGACTCGCTCGTCGTCGGCGCGGACGGCTCGGTGGTGGCGCGCGCGCCGCAGTTCGTCGAGCACCTGCTCGTGCTGGACATGGACCTCACCGCGGGCGGGCACGCCGGCGACGGCGAGCTCGAAGGCCTGCACGTCCGGCGCCGGGTGGTGAGCTCGGAACCGCTGCCTCCCTACGAGCCGACGGCCGAGCCGGTGATCAGCGAGCCGCTGTCGGACGAGGCCGAGGTGTGGTCGGCGCTGGTCGTCGGGCTGCGGGACTACGTGCACAAGAACGGCTTTTCGTCGGTGACGTTCGGGTTCTCCGGCGGCATCGACTCGGCCGTCTGCGCGGCGCTGGCCGCGGACGCGCTGGGCGGCGACAACGTCTACGGCGTCTCGATGCCGTCGAAGTACTCGTCGGGCCACTCGAAGGACGACGCGGCCGACCTCGCGCGGCGGATCGGGGCGCACTACCGCGTCGAGCCGGTCGAGGACATGGTGCGGGTGTACGTCGAGCAGCTTTCGCTGACGGGCCTGGCCGAGGAGAACATCCAGGCGCGGACGCGGGGCATGCTGCTGATGGCACTGTCCAACCTGGACGGTCACCTGGTGCTGGCCACGGGTAACAAGACCGAGCTGGCTGTCGGGTATTCGACGATCTACGGCGACGCGGTGGGGGCGTTCGCGCCGATCAAGGACGTCTTCAAGACGCACGTCTGGCAGCTCGCGCGGTGGCGGAACGACACAGCGGCTCAACGCGGCGAGACTCCGCCGATCCCGGAGAACTCGATCTCGAAGCCGCCGTCGGCCGAGCTGCGGCCGGGCCAGATGGACTCCGACTCGCTGCCGGACTACGCGCTGCTCGACGACATCCTCGACGACTACGTCGAGGGCGACCGCGGCTACGCCGACCTGATCTCCGCCGGGTTCGACCCGGACACCATCGACCGCGTGGTGCGGATGGTCGACAAGGCCGAGTACAAGCGGCGCCAGTACCCGCCGGGCACGAAGATCACGTTCAAGGCGTTCGGCCGCGACCGGCGGCTGCCGATCACGAACGCGTGGCGCGAGGGCAAGGCTTAGGTCAGCGCGACCTGGCGGCCGTCCTTCGCTTGGAGGGCCGCCGTCAGGCTCGCCTGGTTCGCCCGCCGGACCAGGAGTTCGAGGCCGAGCGCTTCCGTCGCGGTCTTGACCGACTCCGGGTCCGGGTGGGCGCCGGTGACCATCAGGAGCGGGATCGACGGCAGGCCGCGCGACGTCGGGTGCGGCGTGGTGCCCCAGTCGATGAGGAACGGGCGGAGCGTGCCCGGGAGGCTCGGCGGGGTCAGGCGCCAGCGGAGGACTTCGCCGTCTTGGGTCGCGCGGGACATCTCGACGGCGTCGCCCGGGTCGAAGCCGTGGGCTCTCGCCTGGGCGATCGTCGCGTCGAGGTCGGTGGTGCGGACGGCCCAGGCGACGAGCGCGGGCTCGGTCAGGTCGTCGATGCCGAAGGGGCGCGGGTTTTCGGGCTCCGGCTGCGCGGGATCGGGACCGACGACCTCCAGGTACATGCCGGCACCGAGGTCGGCGAGGTGGTTCGCGGTGCCGAGGCCGACGTGGCTGCCGCCGGGCGCGGGCGTGACGCCGGTGAGCGCGGTGACGCGGGCGACGGCCTCGGCGAGGTCCGGGCCGGCGTAGACGAGGTGATCGAGCACGGAGTCATTTTGTCGTACCCCGGTCGTAGGCTCGCAAGATGACATCGGGGTGGACGGCGTTCGACACGGCGATCGGCGAGTGCGGGCTCGCGTGGCGTGACGACGTGGTGGTCGGCACTTCGCTGCCTTCTTCGTCGTTGCGGGCTTGGTTCAGCCGACGGTTCCCGGAGGGCGCTCCGGGGCCGGGGGCGCAGGCGGCGGTGGACGGGATCGTGGCGTTGCTGGGCGGCGCGCGGGCGGATCTGACGTCGGTGGAGCTGGACATGGCGGGAGTGCCGGAGTTCAACCGCCGCGCGTACGAGATCGCGCGGACGATCCCGCCGGGCAAGACGCTGACGTACGGCGACATCGCCCACCGGCTGGGTCAGCCCGGTTCGGCGCAGGCCGTCGGGCAGGCGATGGGGCACAACCCGTTCCCGATCATCGTGCCGTGCCATCGGGTGCTGGCGGCGGGAGGGAAGGACGGCGGGTTTTCGGCGCGGGGCGGCGTCGAGACCAAGCGGCGGATGCTCGTGATCGAGGGGGCGTTGGCTGACGAGCCGACGCTGTTCTGACGGGACGCTGTTTTGACGGGACGCTGTTCTGACCGGCTGTGGGGCCTGGACGCTTGGGTGGGCGCGGGGGCCGGAGTGGTGGTGTGGTCCGGGGCCGGGCTTGTGCGCGGAGGTTCGGCACGCGTGATTGAGCGGTCGACGCGCGTGACTGGGGAGCCGACTCGCGTGATTGAGGGGGCGACACGGCCCGGCGGGGGTGCCGCCGGGCCGAGGCGTGGGGTGAGGTGGGCGGGGCGGGTCAGGCGGGTTGGGGTTGTGGCTTCCAGGGCTTCATCCACGGGGACTCCGGCCAGCCCTCCGCCGCGGCCATCAGGGGGATGGCCGTGCCGCCGTCGATGTGTTCGCGGATGATGTCCGCGTGGCCCGCGTGGCGGGCCGTCTCCTCGATCAGGTGCAGCAGGACCCAGCGGACCGACCACGCCTCGACGTCCTGCGGGTACCACGGCACGCCCTTCGGCACCGGGACCGCCTGGCCGAGGTCTTCGATGCCCGCGATGACCTCCGCCGTGCGGGCCGCCACCTCGTCGTAGCGGGTCAGGACGGCCGCCAGCGTCTCGTCCGGGCCCAGGCTGTAGCCGGTCCGGTAGTCCGCCATCGCTTCGTCGAACGGCTTCTGCGGCAGCTGCAGGATGATGTCCAGCCAGCCGTCCTCGGTCGTCGCGACGTGCTTGACCAGGCCGCCCACCGAGAGCGCGCTCTTCGTCGGGGTCAGGCGGGCCTGCTCGTCCGTCAAGCCGTGCGCCGCCAGCTTCAGCACGTACCTCTGCTGCTCGAGGAACTTCACCAGCCCGTCACGCTCGTCGGTCACCGGGGACACGTTTCCCGCCATCTTGATCCACTCCTTCGGCTTCGTCGCCCGCATCTTCCCACCGGCCACCGACATTTCCGCGCAGTCATAAGCAAAGTAGTCAGTATCAATTTCGTCTATGTACTTTGCGGGTAGAGTCGGGAGCGTGTCAACGGAGAACACCCCCAGCGGTGCGGAGCTGGCCGACGCGCTGCGGCGCATCACGCACGTCCTGCGCCGGTACGCGGGTGCGCCCTACGCCAAGCGCGGCTGGCCGACCGCCCAGGTCCAGCTGCTGCTGATGGTCGACCTGCTCGGCGACCGGCCGCGGATGGGCGAGGTCAAGCGCCGCCTGGGGGTGACCGGCCGGGCGATCACCTCCGCCGTCGACGCGCTGGAGCGCGACGGGCTGCTGCGGCGTGAACCCGACCCGACCGACCGGCGGGCGAGCCTGCTGGCCGTCACCGACGCCGGACGGCACCGGCTCGGGGAGATCGAGAAGATCCAGCACGGGCACGCCGACGAGACGTTCCGCGTGCTCGACCCGGCCGAGCGCAAGACGCTGCTGGAGCTGCTCAGCCGGCTCGAGGAGCATGTCGTGGCGCAGGCTTGACGAACGCGTACGTCCCGCCGACGCCGTAGAGCACGGCCCGCACCACCAGCTGGGCGCGCGTGAAGATCCCCTCGTACGAGCCCGTCTGCCGAGCCAGCACGACGGCCAGCCAGGTGGCCATCACCAGCACGAGACCGGCGACGGCGAGGGCCCGCCAGCCCGGCGGCCACCACAGGATCAGGCTGACCACCCCGACCGCGAGCACCACGCTGAGCAGCGACGAAAGGACGTCACTGTGCTCCGGGTAGACGGCCTGGATCAGCACGAGCAGGCCGAACGCGCTCACCGAGATCGAGCTGAGCCGCGCCGACCACTGGACGGGCCCGAGGCGGTGCAGCGGCGGCCCGGCGAGCAGGAACGCGACACCGGACACCGCGAGCAGGACCCGGAACACCGGCGGGCCGGCGAGCAGCGCCGACGCCGGATCGTCCACCGGGGACACCCCCGTCGGCAGGAAGAACTCCAGGAGCCAGCCCGAATACGCGAGGACGGCCACCCCCATGAGGAAGGCCGAGGCGATCCGAGCCGTGCGCACGAGGCACACATTAAGCGACCCCGGCGGTTCCGGCGGAACCAGCGTGATCAGTTCGACCGAGTCGTTACGCCTGCGGACGGACGAACGGGAACAGGACCGTCTGGCGGATCGACGCCCCGGTCAGCATCATCAGCAGCCGGTCGACGCCCAGACCGAGCCCGCCGGTCGGCGGCATGCCGTGTTCCAGGGCGAGCAGGAAGTCTTCGTCCAGCTCCATCGCCTCGACGTCGCCGCTGGCCGCGCGCAGCGACTGCGCCTCCAGCCGCCGCCGCTGCTCGACCGGGTCGGTCAGCTCGGTGTAGGCGGTGCCGACCTCGGAGCCGAACGCGATCAGGTCCCAGCGCTCGGCCAGCCGCGGGTCCTCGCGGTGCTCGCGGGTGAGCGGCGAGACGTCGGTCGGGTAGTCCGTGTAGAACGTCGGCAGCACGGTCGCGCCCTCTACGAGGTGCTCGAACGCCTTGAGCACGAGGTCGCCGTGGCTCGGGTCCTCCCCCACCGGCACGCCCGACGCGGCGCACAGCCGCCGCAGGTCGGCCACCGAAGTCCCCGAGTCGACCTGCTCCCCGAAGGCCGCCGAGACGGCGTCGTGCACCGTGATCACCGGCCAGTCGCCGGAGATGTCGTGCTCGACGACCCGGCCGTCCGCGCCGGGCCGGCGCACGACCTGGGCGCCGTACGCCGCCTCGGCCGCGTGCTGGACCAGCTCGCGCGTCAGCGTCCGCATGGTGTCGTAGTCCGCGTACGCCTGGTACGCCTCGAGCATCGTGAACTCGGGGTTGTGCGTCGCGTCGACGCCTTCGTTGCGGAAGTTGCGGTTCAGCTCGAAGACGCGCTCGACGCCCGCGACGCACAGGCGCTTGAGGTACAGCTCGGGCGCGATCCGCAGGTACATCCGCATGTCGTAGGCGTTGATGTGGGTGACGAACGGGCGGGCGTTGGCGCCGCCGTGCACCGTCTGCAGCATCGGCGTCTCGACTTCGAGGTAGTCCGCGTGGTGCAACCGGTCGCGCACCGCGCGGACCACAGTGGACCGCAGCCGCAGCATGGCCGTCGAGTCCGGGTTGACCGCGAGGTCGAGGTAGCGCTGCCGCACCCGCGTCTCCGGGTCGGTGAGGCCCTTCCGCTTGTCCGGCAACGGGTGCAGGCACTTCGCGGTGACCGTCCACTCGTCGACGAGCACCGAGAGCTCGCCGCGCTTCGACGTCACGACCAGGCCGCTGACGCCGACGTGGTCGCCGAGGTCGACGCCCGTCCGCCAGCCGGTGAGGTCGAGCTCGCCGGCCTCCAGCATCAACTGGATTTCGCCGCTGAAGTCCTTGACGCGCGCGAAGCACAGCCCGCCCATGGTCCGGAGCGCCAGCACGCGCCCGGCGATCCGGACGCGGTGGCCGGTGGCGGTGTCCGGGTCCAGGTCGCCGAACTTCTTGACGACGTCGCCGATGTGGTCGTCGCGGCGGAAGCCGACCGGGTACGGGTCGATCCCGGCTTCGCGCAGCTTGGCGAGCTTGGCCATCCGGACGCGGACCTGTTCGGGCCGCCGCACCGGCTTCGCCGCCGGGACCGCCGCGGACTCCTCGATGGCCTTGACGCGCGCGACGAAGTCGTCGGTGACCGTCTCCAGCCGCAGCGACCGCGACCGCCCGGTCGGGACGAACCCTTCGAGCGCGCCCGCGACGATGCCGACGCGCGGGAGGCGCCGCGCCGAGGAGTAGCAGAGGAACCGCGGCTCCCAGTCCGGCCCGTACTTGGCGTTGGACCGGTACAGCGACTCCAGCTGGAAGAACCGCGAGGCGACGCTCAGGATCCCCTTCCAGGCCCGCAGGACCGGGCCGGCGCCGATCCGCTCGCCCTCGGAGAACACCGCGCGGAACATCGCGAAGTTGAGCGAGATCCGTTGCGCGCCCAGGTGCGGCCCGGCCGCGACGACCTCGGCGATCATGTACTCGTTGAGGCCGTTCTCGGCGTCGCGGTCGCGGCGCATGAGGTCGAGGGACAGCCCGCGCCGCCCCCAGGGCACGAACGACAGCAGGCCGCGCAGGTCGCCGCGCGCGTCGTAGGCCTCGACCATCACGCTGCGGCCGTCGCTCGGGTCGCCGAGCCGGCCCAGCGCCATCGAAAACCCGCGTTCGGTTTCGGCGCCGCGCCAGGCCTGGGCCCGCGCGAGCAGCTCGGCCATCTCGTCGTCGGGGATCTCGCCGTGGCGGCGGACGCGCGAGGTGTACCCGGCGCGTTCGATGCGCTTCACGGCCTGGCGCACCGAGCGGCGCTCCGGCCCGGCGAGGCTGAACTCGCGGACGTCGAGCACCGCCTCGTCGCCGATCTCCAGGGCGCGGAGGCCGGCGTCGGTGTACGCCTTGGCGCCGCGTTCGCTCGCCCCGAGCACACCGGGCGTCCAGCCGTAGGTGCGCGCCTCGTCGAGCCACACGCGGACGGCGTCCGGCCAGGCCTCGGGGGCGCCCACCGGGTCGGCGCTGGCGACGCTGGTGCCGGCCAGCACCCGGTAGGTGACGGCCGCGCGGCCGTTCGGCGAGAAGACGACGCTCTTGTCACGCCGGGTGGCGAAGTAGCCGAGGGAGTCGTCCTCGCCGTGCTCGGCGAGCAGCTCACGCACGCGAAGCTCTTCTTCGTCGGTGCGCAGGCGGCGGCTGCGGACCCCGCGGAAGAGCAAGTACAGCGCCCCGGTGACGACCGCCGTCGCGCCCAGGTCGATGAGGACGTCCAGCCAGGCCGGGCCCTCGCCGACGCCGATCCGGCGCAGCTGGAGGTTTTCCCCGGTGGCGTGGTTGACGACCCAGGCGAACCGCTCCCAGGCGTCGCCGAGGTGGCCCGGGAACGCCTCGGCCAGCAGGAAGCCGACCGCGATGACCGTGGCGAACCCGCCGACCAACATGGTGAGGCCGTCGCGCCAGGCGCTCGGCGCGAGCCGGGCGGGGAACGCCCTGCGCAGCGCGAGCAGGAAGATGATCAGCGCGACCGACAGCACGTCGGCCGCGGTGAGGGCCCACAGCTGGGCCGGGATGTGGCGGGCCTGCTTCGCGCCCAGCGAGAGCAGCTCGGGCGACCACAGCAGCGTCGCCTGCAGGGCGACCGTGAGCACCAGGCCGACGACCTGGAACAGCACCAGCGTGTACAGGGCCGCCTTCTTGCGCCGGCGCAGCGCGGCGCCCAGCACCGCCATCAGCAGCACCATCACCAGGCTCGCGCTGGTCGGCACGCTCAGGCTCGAAAACGCCATGTCGATGCCGTTGAGCAGCCGTCCGTGCGGGCCGTTGGTGAACAGGAGGATCACCGAGAACACCGCGGCCAGCTGGACCACGGTCGCGACGATGCCGCCCGCCTTCGCCTTCCACGCGGGGAGGCGCGGGCGCGTGCTCGCGAGGTTTCCCATGGGTGCTTTTGTCGCCTTTCGCGGCCGATCGGGGGTCATGCCCTCTACTTGACGTAAGTGAACACAGGTTGGTTGTCCCCGGGCATCAACCTGAAGGCTGACGGCGTCTGGTCCCGCCGCACGAGGGTGTGAAGCTGGTCCCACCAGGTTGGGGCCCGTGCGTCAGCGTGTCACGCTTTGAGACGCCTCTGCTCCACGACCCGGGGACCTCACCGAGGCCTCGAGGGAAGGACGGTCGACGACGATGTCTGCCAGCGCCGAAGAACCCGCCCCCTACGGCACCGGACCCGCCGCCAAGCCGGCGCCGGGCCGGAAGGTCCGCGTCCACCACCTGCGCGAGCTCAAGGACCGCGGCGAACCGTGGCCCATGCTCACCGCGTACGACATGTACACCGCCGCCCTGTTCGACGAGGCCGGGATCCCCGTGCTGCTCGTCGGCGACTCCGCGGCCAACAACGTCTTCGGGTACGACACGTCGCTGCCGGTGACGGTCGACGAGCTGCTGCCGCTGGTCCGGGCGGTCACCCGGTCGGTCAAGCGGGCCCTGGTGGTCGCCGACCTGCCGTTCGGCTCCTACCAGCTCTCGCCGCAGCAGGCGCTCGAGACGTCCGTGCGGTTCATGAAGGAGGGCCGCGCGCACGCCGTGAAGCTCGAGGGCGGCCGGCGGTTCGCCGCGCACGTCGAGGCGCTGACCTCGGCCGGGGTGCCGGTGATGGGTCACATCGGGTTCACCCCGCAGAGCGAGCACCACCTCGGCGGCTACCGGGTGCAGGGGCGCGGCGAAGCGGCGGACGTGCTGCTCGCCGACGCGCTGGCGCTGCAGGAGGCCGGGGCGTTCGCGGTGGTGATGGAGATGGTGCCCGCCGAAGCCGCGAAGCGCGTCACGGCGGAGCTGAAGATCCCGACGGTCGGCATCGGTGCCGGCCCGGACTGCGACGCCCAGGTGCTGGTCTGGCAGGACATGGCCGGGCTGCGGCGCGGCAAGGCACCGCGGTTCGTCAAGCGCTACGCCGACGTCGCGACCGTGCTGCAGAACGCGGCGACGGCCTTCGCCGAGGACGTCCGCCGCGGCGAGTTCCCGGCTCCGGAACACGCTTTCCACGACTAACCCCGGTTCCTGAACCGCTCGGCGAGCGCCGGGTCGTTCTCCCACCACAGCCCCGACGTCGAAGCGGCGCCCGAAGCGGCTTGTTCGTCCAGCTGGACGTCGATCTGCTTCGCGCGCCGCTCGTCGTCGCGGGCCCAGCGGACGAACAACGCCACGACGAACGGCAGGCCGGCGACGTCGCCACCGATCCACAGCACGCCCGCGCCGATGATCTGGTCGGTCCGGGGGTCCGGGCCGTGGCCGGGGTGCGCCGCGGCGTAGTGGTCCGGGGCGAGCAGCGGGCCGAGCCAGAGCACCAGGCCGAGCGCGCCGTCGAAGATCACCTCGGTGAACGCGATCCACACGGACACGAGGTGCGGGTCCCGGCGCGGCGTCGGGTCGAGGCCGAGGCGCGTCCAGAAGTACGTGAAGCCGCACAGCACGAGAACTACCCGGACCAGCCCGTCGGCAACCGGCGAGCGCAGCGTGAGGTCGTAGAGCGGGGTCAGGTAGACCACCAGCACCGGCGCGACCAGCACGACCGTGACGACCGGCGGGAACGTCAGGGCCCGCGCCACCGGGCCGCGGCCGTGGCGCCGCAGCCAGGCCGCGGGCCGCGTGTCCAGCAGGAGCCGGATCGGCGCGCCCAGGGCCAGCAGCAGCGGCGTGACCATCAGCAGCGTCGTGGTCTGGACCGCGCGGACCCAGAAGAACGTCGTGTCGTAGACGGCCAGCGGCGAGCAGGTGACCAGCACGATCGTCGCGAGGCCGGTGAGGAACGCCGTCGTGCGGCCCGCCGGCCAGCCGCGGCCGCGGGCGGCCCGGACGTAGAGCACGCCGAGCACGAGGACGACGATGACGGCCGGGGCGTCGAACGTCAGAGGCACGTCACACCGCGAAGTAGAGCAGGCTGCCGATTCCGGCGACCACGCAGTAAATGGCGAACGGGGTCAGAGTTCGCGTTTCGAAGTATCCGGTGAGGAACCGGACAGAAATGTACGAAGCCACCCCGGCGATGACGCTGCCGACGAGGGCCGGGCCGAGCGAAGCCTGGTTCTCCGGGGCGAACAGCGTCGGCATCTTGAGGACGCCGGCGGCGAGGATGACCGGGGTGGCGAGCAGGAAGGCGAACCGCGCGGCGTCTTCGTGGCCGAGCCCGCGGCGCAGCCCCGCGACCATCGTGATGCCGGACCGGCTGATGCCGGGCAGCAGCGCCAAGATCTGCGCCGCGCCGATCAGCACGGCCTCGCCGACCCCCAGCTTCGCCAGCCGGACGTCGGTCGCCTCCTCGACCGTGACCGCCCGCATGACCAGGGTTTCCTCGGCCGAGAAGTCCACCGTGTCCGCTTCGTCGGACGGTTTGGCGCGCGAGAACTTCTCGGCGGCGTAAAGCACACCGCCGTTGAGCGCCAGGAAGATCGCCGACGGCACCGGCTTGCCGAGGAAGTCGCGCAGCAGCCCTTCCAGCAGCAGGCCGGCCAGCCCGACGGGGATGGTGGCGAGCACGAGCAGCCACGCGAGCCGCTGGTCGGGGGTGCGGACTTCGCGGCGGCGGATCGACGTCCAGAGGCCGCCGATGATCCGCACCCAGTCCTTGCGGAAGAACAGCACCAGCGCCAGTGCGGTGGCGACGTGCATCGCGACGAGCACCGCGAGGTACGGCGAATCCTTGCCGATGCTCAGGTCCCGCTGCCATTGCCCGCCGAGCCAGGCGGGCAGCAGGATGCTGTGGCCGAGACTGGACACCGGAAACAATTCCGACACCCCTTGCAAGGCGCCGACGACAATCGCCTCGACATAGGTCACCGCGGACATTCCGGGTCCTTCCGTACCGCTTTCCGAGATCTCGTCACCGGAAAGTACCGGCCCATTCGTTAACACCGGGCAAGGGGGATGTGGTCACTCAGCGTTCCCTCAGCGGATCCTCTACCAGACGTTCACATCCATGAACATCAATCATGTTCTTGACTGGTGTTCCGGTCGTGGCTTAGCGTTTAGCCCGTCGCCGCCACGACGAAGAGTTCGAACCCTCGACGAGGAGGACCGGAATGCGTGAGCGGATTGCCGGCCGTCGTGACCACCCCGACGGCAGCGGTGTTCACCACCACGACCGCGGGACCCGCATCTGGGCCGCCGCCCCCTCCGGAGCCGGGAACTTCGCGGACGCGGCCACCGGCCGCTGACGCGTCATCGACCGGGAGCCCGCTCAGCCCGGCGGCGGGGGCGGGCTCCCACCTTTCTTGGCCGTCGTCCCGGTACCCGGCGGCGGGGCATCGGGGCGACGGTCAGGACCCTCCGGCAAAGTGTCACCCATGGACGAGCTCTACCCGCCGGTTCCCCTGCGCGCGGAAGGTTTTCTGGACGTCGGCGACGGCCACCGGATCCGCTGCCAGGAGGCCGGCGACCCGGCCGGGAAGCCGGTCGTGGTGCTGCACGGCGGGCCGGGCAGCGGGATCGCGCCGATGGCGGCTCGGCACTTCGACCCCGCGGCCTACCGGATCGTCCTGTTCGACCAGCGCGGGTCCGGCCGGTCGACACCGGGCGCGGACGACCTGGGCGCCAACACCCTGTGGCACCTGGTGTCCGACATGGAAATGCTGCGCGAGCGGCTCGGCATCGACCGCTGGCAGCTCTTCGGCGGTTCCTGGGGCGCGACGCTCGCGCTCGCCTACGCGGAGACGCACCCTTCGCGCGTCAGCGAGATCATCCTGCGGGGCGTGTTCACCGTGCGCCGCAGCGAACTCGACTGGATCTACCGGGGCGGGGCCGCGAACCTGTTCCCGCGCGAGTGGGAGGCCTTCCTCGCCCCGATCCCGCCGGACCGCCGGGAAGACCCCCTGGCCGCCTACGCCACCTTGCTCGACGACCCCGACGAAGGCGTCCGGAACCGGGCCGCGGTCGCGTGGAGCACGTGGGAGGGCGCGACGGTCTCCGTCCGGCCGCACGAGTCGTTCCTCCGCCAGTACGCCGACCCGGAGTTCGCGCTGACCTTCGCGCGGCTCGCCGTCCACTACTTCTCCCACGGCGCGTGGCTCGAAGACGGCCAGCTGATCCGCGACGCGGGCAAGCTCGCGGACATCCCCGGCACGATCGTGCAGGGCCGCTACGACGCGGTGTGCCCGCCGGTCACCGCGTACGAACTGCACCGCGCGTGGCCGGGTTCGGTGCTGAACCTGCTCGAGGGCGCGGGGCACGCGGTGACCGACCCGGGCGTGCTGGCCGCCCTGCGCGCGGCGACGGACTCATTCCGCGAGTAGCACCGCGAACACCTTTTCGAGCTTGCGCCGCAGCGTCCCTTCGTCCGCGCGGTTCAGCCCGGTGCTGCCGATCAGCGTGCGCATGACCCAGAACCCGGCGATGACCGCGAGGACCATCGCGGGCCCCTCGGTGCCGTCGCGGACCGGGAGGACGTCGGTCAGGTGCTTCTCGACGTGCCGTTCGATGCCGGCGCGCAGGATCTCCGCGGCCCGCGGGTTCGGCGCCGAGCGCAGCATCAGCAGGAACGGGTCGAGCCGGCCGGCGTCCGGCGCGGTCCGCCGGACCAGGGCGACCGCGATGTCGGCGGCCAATGTCGCAGGGTCGTCCGTCAGCACCGTCCGCTCGGCCATCGCCGCCTCGACGACCTCGGCGAACAGCCCTTCCTTCGAGCCGAAGTAGCGGTTGACGAGCATTGCCGTGACCCCGGCGGACTGGGCGATCTCGCGCACGCCGACGCCGTCGTAGCCGGCCCGGGTGAACGCTTCGAGCGCGGACGCCAGGATCGCTTCCCGGGTCGCGGCGGCGTTGCGGGTCTTCATGTATACGAGTGTAGACTTGCGTTAAGTCTACAGGTGTATACATAGATCGGAGGGGTCTAGTGGACCTCGGAATCACCGGCCGGCGCGCCCTCGTCACCGGCTCCAGCGCGGGTCTCGGCGCGGCGATCGCGCGGCTGCTGGCCGCGGAGGGCGCGGCCGTGGTCGTCCACGGCCGGGACGCGACCCGCGCCGGCAAGGTCGCGGCCGAGATCGGCGCGGCCGGGGTGGCCATCGGCGACCTGTCGACCGACGAGGGCGCGGCCGCGGTGGCCGCCGCGGCCGGGAACGTCGACATCCTGGTCAACAACGCCGGCTCGTACGACCACCTGTCGTGGTCCGACGCGACGCCGGAGGACTGGACGGCGACCTACGAGGCGAACGTCGTCTCGGCGGTCCGGATGATCCACCGGTTCGTGCCGGGCATGCGCGAGCGCGGCTGGGGCCGCGTGGTCCAGATCGGCGGCGGGCTGGCGATCCAGCCGATGGCGCTGCAGCCGCACTACACCGCGACGCTCGCCGCGCGGCACAACCTCGCGGTGTCGCTCGCCCGGGACCTCGCCGGGACGGGCGTGACGTCGAACGTGGTCTCGCCGGGCGCGATCCTGGTGGACTCGGTGCGGGACCTGCTCACGGAAATCGCACCCGCACACGGCTGGGGCGACGCATGGGCCGACATCGAGCGCAACGCGGCGCGCGACTTCGTGCCGAACGACGTCGGGCGCTTCGGGCGTCCCGAGGAGATCGCGGCCGCGGTCGGCTACCTCGTGAGCCCGGCGGCGGCGTACGTGAGCGGCGCGACGATCCGCGTCGACGGCGGCACGATCCGTTCGGTGCACTGAAGTTCGCCCGTTCGGGCCCGGCCCGGCGGCCCGTGCTGAGGACACTGGCGCCATGAGCGACTACATCCTCGCCCAGGCGCCGGACCGCGAAACCGAGCGGCGGCGGCTGGCGTTGCTGCAGGAGTACCACGACGCGCCGACGATCCGCGGGCTCGAGGCCACCGGCGTCACGGCGGGCTGGCGCTGCCTCGACGCGGGCGCGGGCGCCGGGTCGATCAGCCGGTGGCTCGCCGGCCGGGTCGGGACGGGTGGCGCCGTGCTGGCCGTCGACCTCGACCCGAGTCTGCTGGAAGAGCGGGAAAACCTCGGCGTGCGCCGGCTCGACCTGCGGAGCGACCCGTTGCCGGACCGGGCGTTCGACCTCGTTCACGCGCGGCTCGTGCTGACCCACCTGCCGGAGCGCGAAGAGGTCCTCGACCGGCTGGTGCGCGCCGCGCGCCCGGGTGGCTGGGTGGTCGTCGGCGACATCAACTTCGGCACCACCCGGCCGGACGGCGACGACGCCGCGTTCACCCGCGTCGCCGACGCCTACCCGGCGGTGTCGGCGAGCGCGGGCGGCGATCCCGCGCTCGGCCCGAAGCTCGCCGGGATGCTGGTCCACCGCGGCCTCACCGAGATCCACGCCGAGGCCTACCGGACCTACGAGTTCGGCGGCAGCGTCGGCTCGCTCGCGATGAGCTTGACGTTCGAACGGATCCGGGAGCCCGCTCGCGCCCTCGGCGTGACCGACGCCGACGTCGACCACGCCCGGGCGCGGCTGGCCGATCCCGGGTTCGGCTTCTTCGGCCCCGAGTTCTGGACGGTCCGGGGCCGGAAGTCAGAGACGTCCGCCTGAAGCCGTGTCGCCCGAAAGCCGTTGCGCCAGGTACACCGGCACCGTCGACACCACGATCAGCACCGCCGCGACGACGTTGACGATCGGGGCCTGGTTGGGCCGGAACAGGTTGTCGTAGATCCAGATCGGCAGCGTCTCCATGCCGGTGCCGAGGGTGAACGTCGTCACGATGATCTCGTCGAACGACAGCGCGAACGCCAGGAGCCCGCCCGCCAGCAGCGCCGAGCGCAGCATCGGGAACGTCACCAGCCGGAACGTCGTGAAGCCGGTCGCGCCGAGGTCCATCGACGCTTCCTCGAGGTTGCCACCCATCCGCCGCAGCCGCGCGACGACGTTGTTGAACACCACCACGATGCAGAACGTCGCGTGCGCGATGATCGCCGTGAGCAGGCCGAGGTCGATGCCGAGGATCGTGCGGAAGGCGTTGTTCAGCGCGATGCCGGTGACGATGCCCGGCAACGCGATCGGCAGGATGATCAGCAGCGACACCGGGTTCCGGCCGAAGAACCGGTAGCGCTGCAACGCGAACGCGGCCATCGTGCCGAGCACCAGCGCGATCGCCGTCGCCGCCAGACCGGCCTCGACGCTCGTCCACAGGGCGTGCAGCGCACCCTCGTTCGACGCCGCGCGTCCCCACCAATCCAGCGTGAAGCTCGACGGCGGGAAGCCGAACGTCGTGTCCGCGTTGAAGGAGTTGAGCAGCACCACCACCAGCGGGAAGTAGATCACCGCCAGGCCGAGGCCCAGCGCGGTCCACAGCAGCGCCCGGGACGTCCGCACCGCGACTCCTAGAGGTTGTCCAGCGCGCCGGTGCGGCGCACCGCGGCCAGGTAGACGAGCATGATCACGACCGGCACGGTCGCCACCGTCGCCGCGAAGGGCAGGTTGTTGGCGGCGCCGATGTTGTCGTAGACGACGTTGCCGAGCATCTGCGACGTACCGCCGACGATCTTCACGGCGATGTAGTCGCCCAGCGACAACGAGAACGTGAAGATCGAGCCGGCCACGATCGCCGGGAACGTCAGCGGCAGGATCACCGAGCGGAACGTCCGCGGCGAGCGGGCGCCGAGGTCGCCCGAAGCGTCCACAAGGGAGTCCGGCAGCCGGTCGAGGCCCGCGTAGATCGGCAGGATCATGTACGGCAGCCACAGGTAGGACAGCGTGATGATGGTGGCCGTGACGCCGTACCCGGGTGAGATCCAGCTCAGGGCGCCGTTGCCCGACAGCATCGAGCGCCAGGCGTACGCCTTGACCAGGTAACTCGCCCAGAGCGGCGTCATCACCGCGATCACCAGGATCCGCTGCGCGCGCGGCGACGCGAGCTTGGCCATCGCGTAGGCCATCGGGAACGCGATGACCGCGTCGATCACCGTGACCAGCGCGGCGATCCCGACCGTGCGGAAGGTGATCGTGCGGTAGACCGCGTCGCTGAACAACGTCTTGAAGTTGTCCAGCGACCACTCGATGGCGACCTGGCCGGTGAACGCGTCGGTGTGCCAGAACGCCGTCACGAACAACGCGGCGAGCGCGCCCAGGTAGGCCAGGCCGAGCCAGAGCAGCGGGGCCGAGAGCAGGAAGCCCAAGCGCAGCCTGGGCTTCCTGTAGAAGAAGGCCGATACGGCGGTCATGTCAGCCCTTGATCTCGGTCCACGCCTTGGTCCACTCGCCGTAGTCCTTGCACTTGACGTCCGTGCGGCCGTCGAGGCACTGCTGGATCGGCGTGGTCCAGTACGCGATCTTCGACGCGTAGGCGGAGTCGTTGGCGTGGTAGGTGTCGCAGAGCGTCTTGTCGGTCATCTCCGCGCACGCCTTGGTGTTCGCCGGCGCCTCGCCGAAGTATTCGGCGACCTGGGCGTTCACCTTCGGGCCGATGATGTAGTCGAGCCACTTGTAGGCGCACGTCTTGTGCGGCGACTTCGCGGCGACCATCCAGGTGTCCGACCACCCGGTGGCGCCTTCGCTCGGCACGGACGCCTCGAGCGGCGCGCCCTCGCCCTTGGTCAGGTTGACCGTGACCTGCCAGGCGGTGCCGACGACGGCGTCGGCGTTCTTCAGCGCCTGGGACTCCTTCAGGTAGTCCGACCAGTACTCGGACACCAGCGGCCGCTGCTGCTTGAGCAGGTTCACCGCGGCGGTGAACTGCTTGTCGTCGAGGGCGTACGGGTTCTTGATGCCGAGGTCCGGCTGGTGCGCCATCAGGTACAGCGCGGCGTCGGCGATGTAGATCGGCGAGTCGTAGGCGATCACCTTGCCCTTGTAGGGCGAGTTCGCGTCGAACATCACCGACCACGAGTCCGGCGCCGGGGTCACCTTGTCGGTGCGCCAGGTCAGCAGGTTCGCGCCCCAGCCGTGCGGGATGCCGTAGGCCACGTTGCCGACGCTGTTCCAGGACTTGTTCTTCAGGAACGGCTGGACGTCGTTGTAGTTCGGGACGAGCGCGGTGTTCACCGGCTCGGCGTCCCCGGATGCGACCAGCCGCAGCGACGCGTCACCCGACGCGGAAACGACGTCGTACTGCCCGGTCTTCATGAGCGTGACGGCTTCGTCGGACGTGCCGAACGGCTTGACGTTCACCTTGCAGCCGGTCTGCTGCTCGAACGGCGTCACCCAGTTGACCTTCGGGTCGTTGGAGCCGTTCTCCGCGTAGCCGGGCCAGGCCAGCACGTTCAGCGCGCCCTCCGGCTGGCCGAGCGCCTTCAGCGCTTCGAGCTTCGGCGGGGTGAACCCCTGCGCGCCCGGCGGCGCGGCGGAGTTCGAACCCGACGTGCCACATGCAGCCAACAGCAGGCTGGCGCCGAGGAGCCCGGCAAGCCGCGTCTTCCTGTTCTTCATGGCAAACCCTTCACTGACCGGGAACCTGAAAACTGTGTTCGGTGCGCCAGCTCAGCCGGACTCTCCCGGCGGCGAAGGCGCCCTCGGTGTTCTGCTGGACGACCGAGAGCTGGCCACCGGCGTCCAGGGCGACCGAGTAGCGCACGGTCGCGCCCGCGTAGACGACGTCGGTGACCGTGCCGGTCGCGCTGGTGTCCCCCGGCGCCGCGGGTTCGGACAGGGCGTCGTCGATGCGGATCTTCTCCGGGCGGATGCTGAACAGCCCCGGCCGGCCGATCACGGACTCGGCACCGCGGCCGCCGAGCAGGTTGGACGTCCCGACGAACCCGGCGACGAACGCGCTGGCCGGCCGTTCGTAGACCTCTTCGGGCGTCCCGACCTGTTCGATCTTGCCGTCGTTGAAGACGGCGATCCGGTCGCTCATGGTGAGCGCCTCGTCCTGGTCGTGGGTGACGAAGACGAACGTGATGCCGACGTCGCGCTGGATCTGCTTGAGCTCCAGCTGCATCGCCTGCCGCAGCTTGAGGTCGAGCGCGCCGAGCGGCTCGTCGAGCAGCAGCACCTTGGGCCGGTTCACCAGCGCCCGGGCGAGCGCCACGCGCTGGCGCTGGCCGCCGGACAGCTGCGCGGGCTTGCGCGCGCCGTAGTCCTCCAGCCGGACGGTCTTGAGCGCTTCGAGCGCCCGCTCCCGGCGTTGCTGCTTCGGGACGCGCTTGACCTTCAGGCCGTATTCGACGTTCTGCTGCACCGTCATGTGCGGGAACAGGGCGTAGTCCTGGAAGACCGTGTTGACGTCCCGCTCGAACGGCGCCAGGTGCGTGACGTCCCGCCCCTCGAGCTCGATCGAGCCCGCGGTGGGCAGCTCGAACCCGGCGATCAGGCGCAGCACGGTCGTCTTGCCGGAGCCGGACGGGCCGAGCATCGAGAAGAACTCGCCGGGCGGGATGTCGAGGTCGACGCCGTCGACCGCGTGGACGTCGCCGAAGTGCTTGCGCAGCCCGGAAAGCCGGATCGCGGGCCGCGCGGTCTCGTTCGACGGCGCGGGGTCCTCGCGCGTCTCGGTGGGTGCTTGGTTGGGCATCGCCAGCCTCACAGTGCGCTCATCACGTGCTTGATCCGGGTGTAGTCCTCGAGGCCGTACAGCGAGAGGTCCTTGCCGTAGCCCGACTTCTTGAACCCGCCGTGCGGCATCTCGGCCACCAGCGGGATGTGGGTGTTGATCCAGACGCAGCCGAAGTCGAGCTTCGCCGAGACGCGCATCGCGCGCTGGTGGTCGCGGGTCCAGATCGACGACGCGAGGCCGTACTGGACGGCGTTCGCGGCCTTCAGCGCTTCTTCCTCGTCGGAGAACCGCTGGACGGTGATGACCGGGCCGAAGATCTCGTTCTGGCTGATCTCGTCGTCCTGGCGGACGCCGGAGACGACCGTGGCCTCGTAGAAGTAGCCCTCGTCGCCCGCGCGGTGTCCTCCACAGTGGACGGTTGCGTGCCTCGGCAGCCGGTCGATGAACCCGGACACCTTCGCCAGCTGGGCCGCGTTGTTGAGCGGGCCGTACGCGACGTCTTCGTCGTCCGGCTTGCCGGTCTTGGTGGCCTCGGCCTGCCGGGCGAGGGCCGCGACGAAGGTGTCGTGCACCTCGTCGGCGACCAGCACGCGGGTGGCGGCGGTGCAGTCCTGGCCGGCGTTGAAGTAGCCCGCGACGGCGATGGCTTCCGCGGCGGCGTCGAGGTCGGCGTCGGCGAAGACGATGACCGGCGCCTTGCCGCCCAGCTCCAGGTGCACGCGCTTGACGTCGGTGGCCGCCGACTTCGCGACCTCGATGCCCGCGCGGACCGAGCCGGTGATCGACACCATGGCCGGGATGTCGTGCTCGACCAGCGCGCGGCCGGTGTCGCGGTCGCCGCACACGACGTTGAACACGCCCGGCGGCAGGAACTCCCCGGCGATCTCGGCGAGCAGCAGCGTCGAGGCCGGCGTGGTGTCCGACGGCTTGAGCACGATCGTGTTGCCGGCCGCGAGCGCGGGCGCGATCTTCCAGATGGCCATGAGCAGCGGGTAGTTCCACGGCGTGACCTGCGCGCAGACCCCGACCGGCTCACGGCGGACGAAGGACGTGTGGCCTTCCATGTACTCGCCGGCCGAGCGGCCCTCCAGCACGCGGGCGGCGCCGGCGAAGAACCGGACCTGGTCGAGGACCATCGGGATCTCTTCGGCCATGGTCAGCGCGACCGGCTTGCCGGTGTTCGCGGACTCGACCCGGACGATCTCCTCCGCGCGTGCTTCGAGGGCGTCGGCGATCTTCAGCAGCGCGAGCTGGCGCTGGGCCGGTGTCGTCGCCCGCCAGGTCTCGAACGCGGTCGCGGCGACCTGCAGCGCGTTGTCGACGTCCTCGGGCCCGGCGACCGGCGCGGTGCAGTACGGGCGCCCGGTGACCGGGTCGGTGATCTCCGCCGTCCGGCCCGACTTGGACTCGACGTACGCGCCGCCGACGTAGTGCTTCAGCTCCTGCACGGTGGACTCCCTCGGGTTCGCAGGGCTAAAACATATAAGTCCATATGTAATAGGACAAGTGGATCAGGCAAGATTGGTGCGAACGGGTAGCCCCGACGACGAAGGGTCACGATGCGCAAGGGCATGTCGCACAGCGCGCGGTCCGCCATGTTCGCGCCGCTCGGCCAGGTCGGCCGCGCGGAAGCGGTGGCGGCCCGGCTGGTCGACGCCATCACGCTCGGCCTGCTCGCCGACCAGGAGCAGCTGCCGAGCGAAGCCGACCTGGCCGCGCAGTTCGGCGTCTCGACCGTGACGGTCCGGGAAGCGCTGGTGGCGTTGCGGCAGCAGGGGCTCGTCGAGACGCGGCGGGGACGTAGCGGCGGCAGCTTCGTCCGCGCGCCGGCCAACCCGCCGTCGGACGCCTGGCGCGCGCGGCTGAGCGAGGTGTCACTGTCGGACCTGCGCGACGTCGGCGACCACTACCTGGCGATCGCCGGGGCCGCCGCGAAGCTCGCCGCCGAACGCAGCTCCCCCGAGGACGTCGCCCGGCTCGGCTTGGCGACCGACGACCTCCGCACCGCGCGGGGCATCGACTTCACGCGGGCGGAGCGGCAGTTCCACCTGGAGGTCGCGGCCGCGGCGCAGTCACCGCGGCTCACCCACGAAGAGGTCCACCTGCAGGCCGAGCTGGGCGGGCTGCTCTGGCTGCCGATCGGTTCCGAGGCCCACGCGCACGAGGAGCACGCGGCGATCACCGCCGCGATCGACGCCGCCGACGGCGACTTGGCCCGCAAGCTGACGGAGGAACACATCCTGGGCGCGCTCGACCGCCTCGCGGACGTGCACCTCGGCCTGCTCGCCCCGTAAACTCCGCACAACCCGCGCATCGAGGTGAGCACCGTGAACGACACCCGCACGCTGGCCGGCGACGAGGTCGTCGAGCAGGTTTCGGCGCTGGTGGAAGGGGTTTTCGACCGGCTGAAGCCGCTGCTGGCGGCCGCCGAGTCGGTCCTGGCGGACACCCCGTCCGCGGCGGCGCTGCACCGGATCCGCCCGCAGGTCACCGAGGCCCTCGGCGGCTTGATCATCGGCGCGGGCTTCGTCAGCGCGCCGAACGTGCTCGCGGACTCGGAGTTCGGCTTCGAATGGTGGACTCGTTCGGCTTCCGAACCGCCGTCGCAGCTGTTCATCAGCTTGGACCCGGGCAGCGAGAACTTCCTCGACTACACGCGCCAGTCCTGGTTCACGGTCCCGCGCGACACCGGGCGGCGGCACATCAACGGCCCGTACGTCGACTACCTCTGCACGGACGAGTACACGCTGACGTTCACGATCCCGGTGTTCCTGGGCGGGGCTTTCGCGGGCGTGGTGGGCGCCGACGTCTACGTGCGCGAATTCGAGCGGGCAGTACGGCCGCGGCTGCGGTCACTGGGCCGCGGGGCGGCCCTGCTGAACGCGCAGGGGCGGGTGATCGTGTCGAACAGCGTCCGCCAGCCGACGGGGTCGCTGGTGCGCGAGGCCGACGTCCCGGCCTGGTGGTCCGCGGACGCGGAACCGGGGCCGTCGTTGCGCCGGTGCGGCGATTCGCCGATCGTGCTGGTGACCGGGGACTAAGGGCCGCCCATCATCGCGTAGCCCACGTAGCAGTCGGGCCCGTCTTGCACGAGGACGATCATCGGCGCGTCTTCGGGGACCGGCTTCCTGACGAACACGGGGTGCGCGGCCCCGAACCAGGTGTCCACTTCGTCGACCTGGGCGAGGGTGGCGTCGAGGTTCGCCGACGTCACGCAGTACGGCTCGTCGTGACACCACCCGGCTCCAGCACAGGTGGTGTAGCTGCGGTAGTCCCGGCCGGCGTGGTGAATGCGGTACGGCAGCCCGTGGTCGCCCGGCAGCGCGTAGCCGAAGTGGTTGGCCGTCCAGGGCAGGAACGCGAGCCCGCCCGCCGCGAGGAGGACGACCGCGAGTGCCACCAGTGCCGTGCGTCTGTAGACCACGAGAAGAGGACGTCCGACCCGGCGCTGGTGTTGCTCAGGCCTGCAAAGCCACCCAAAGCTCCGCCCGAACCCCAGGCGCGTCCAGATCCCGGCCGAGCAGTTCCCCGGCCTTCCGGATCCGGTTCCGCAGCGTGTGGCGGTGCACGCCGAGCCGGGCGGCGGCGATGTCCCAGTGGCCGTGGTGTTCCAGCCAGCAGCGCAGGGAATCGACGAGGTCGCCCCGGCCCGTCTCGTCGTGCTCGCGCAACGGTGTCAGCACGCCGCGCGCAAACGCTTGCGCCACCGCCGGTTCGATCAGCGACAGCAGGCCCCGGCCCGTGTGCTCGGCCGCCGACACCAGGACCTTGTCCTCCGCCAGCGCGACTCCGGCCGCCAGTTCCGCCTGCTCCAAGCCGACGGCGAAGTCCGTTGTGGACACCGGGCCCGCCACGCCGCCGTGCAGGCCGCCGATCCGGACCGCCGCGTCCGTCACGGGTCCCGCCTCGCCGATCGCGACCACCGACGAGCCCCACCGCGCCGCGAACACCGGCTCGCTCTCCAGCGCGCCGAGCAGCTTGCGCCGGGCCGCGGGCGAGCCGGCGAACACCAGCACCGACCACGGCGCCGCGGGCGGCTCGGCCCCGGTCGCCGCCAGCACCCGCAGGGCCAGCTCGGCCTGACCGCCGGCCAGCAGCTCCAGCAGTCCCGTGCGCAACGCCTCCCGCGCCGCGGCCTGCGCGCGATCCTGTTCCAGCGCCAGGGAAAGCACCGAAACCGCGGTGTTCACGATGTGCCGCCCCGCGGTGTCGAGCGACGCCCCGACGGCCAGCACCCGGCGCGCGCTCGTGTCGAGCGTCTGGAGCACGACCTCTTCGCCGTCGAGGACGACAACCCGCGTGCCGGTGCGAAGCCGCTCCAGTTCTTCGCGCAGAGAAGGGCCGTACGCGCGTGCGCTCGCCGGAGCAGCTTCGACGACCGTAGTGCGCTCGAGAAGCAGCACCCAGCCGTCGACGAGCTTCGCGAGCTTCCGCAGCACCCCCGCCGGGCCGCCCTTGCCGACCGCCGTGCGGGTCAGCTCCTGCTGGGCCCGGCCGATCCGGACCGTCGTCGCGTACTCGTCCGCCGCCACCGCCCGCGACACCGCGCGGGTGATCGCGATGAACGGCGTCTCGCGCGGCACTTCCAGCACCGGGAGCCCCACCTCGGCCGCCGTGGCCACGAGCGAGCGCGGGACGGAGTCGTGGCTCAGCCCGACGCCGAAGCCGAGCCCGGCGGCTCCCGCGTCGACCAGCCGCCGGACGTAGGCCGGGGACGTGTCCTCGTCGAGGGCCAGCCCGGTGGTGAGCAGGAGCTCGCCGCCTTCGAGGAAGGCGCGCGGGTCGGTCAGCTCGGTCGGGTGCACCCAGCCGATCGGGCGGTCCAAGACGTCTTCGCCGGTCAGCACCCGCAGCCCGAGCGGGCGGTCGGCGGCCAGTCCGGCCAGCGTGAGTGCCATAACGGCACATTCTACGCCCCGATTTGTACAGAACGGCCAGCTGACGGCGCTCGCGCGCGGACTCATCCTGAGGACGTCCACCGACTTCCCCCAGGAGCACGCCGTGACCACGAGCACCACCGCCGAGCCGCAGGCCCCGGCGCCCCGGCAGCGCAGGCTGCGCACCGAAATCCCCGGTCCCGTCTCGCGCGAGCTGCAGGAGCGCCGCGCGAACGCCGTCGCGGCCGGGGTCAGCTCGGTGCTGCCCGTCTACGTCACCTCGGCCAGCGGCGGCCTGCTCACCGACGCCGACGGCAACGTCCTGATCGACTTCGGCTCCGGCATCGCGGTGACCAATGTCGGGCACTCGGCGCCGGCGGTCGTCGACCGCGTCCGCAAGCAGGCCTGCTGGTTCACCCACACCTGTTTCATGGTCACGCCGTACGAGGGCTACGTCGAGGTCTGCGAGGCGCTGGCCGAGCTGACGCCGGGTGACCACGCGAAGAAGTCGGTGCTGTTCAACTCCGGGGCCGAGGCCGTCGAGAACGCCGTGAAGATCGCGCGCGTGGCGACCGGGCGCCAGGCCGTCGTCGTGTTCGACCACGCCTACCACGGCCGCACCAACCTGACCATGGGTATGACCGCGAAGTCGGTGCCCTACAAGCACGGCTTCGGCCCGTTCGCGCCCGAGGTCTACCGCGTGCCGGGGTCGTACCCGTACCGCGACGGCCTGTCCGGCCCCGAGGCGGCCGCGCTGGCCATCGACCGGATCGAGAAGCAGATCGGCGGCGACCAGGTCGCGGCGGTCGTCCTGGAGCCGATCCAGGGCGAGGGCGGCTTCATCGAGCCCGCGCGAGGCTTCCTGCCCGCGATTGCGGCCTGGTGCCGCGAAAACGGCGTCGTGTTCGTCGCCGACGAGGTCCAGACGGGCTTCTGCCGCACCGGTTCCTGGTTCGCCTCCACCGACGAAGACGTGGTCCCGGACCTGATCGCGACGGCCAAGGGCATCGCGGGCGGCCTGCCGCTGTCGGCGGTCACCGGCCGCGCGGAGTTGCTGGACGCGGTCGGGCCGGGTGGCCTCGGTGGCACGTACGGCGGCAACCCGATCGCCTGCGCCGCCGCGCTCGGCTCGATCGAGACGATGAAGTCCGAGAATCTGGCTGAGTCCGCGAAGCGCATCGAAGGTGCTGTGCTGCCGCGGCTGCGGGCCCTGGCCGACGAGACCGGCGTGATCGGCGACGTCCGCGGCCGCGGCGCGATGCTGGCCGCCGAGTTCGTGAGGCCCGGGACCACCGAGCCCGACGCGGACCTGACCAAGCGCGTCGCGGCGGCCTGCCACCGCGCCGGCGTGGTCGTGCTGACCTGCGGCACCTACGGCAACGTCGTCCGGCTGCTGCCGCCCCTGTCCCTGTCCAACGACCTGCTCGACGAGGGCTTGGCGGTCCTCGAGCACGCTGTCCGCACGGAGGCTCGCGCATGACTTTCCCCTTCTGGGTCGCCGGAAAGCCGGTGACCGGCGGCTCGACGGCCGTCGTCCGCCACTCCTATGACGACTCTTCCGCGGGGGCCCATTTCGTGCCGTCCGCGTCGGACGTCGAAGCCGCGGTCCAGGCCGCGCACGACGTCGCGGACGAGTTCGCAACGCTGCCCGCGCACGTCCGCGCGGGGGCGTTGGACCACGTGTCCCGGGCCTTGGGTGAGCGGTCCGAAGAGATCGCCCAGCTGATCACGGCCGAGTCCGGCAAGCCGCTGAAGTGGGCCCGCGGCGAGGTCGGCCGCGCCGTCTCGACGTTCCGCTGGGCGGCCGAAGAAGCGCGCCGCTTCTCGGGCGAGCTGCAGCGCCTCGACACCGACCCGGGCGGCACCGGCCGGCTCGCCCTGGTGCGGCGCGTGCCGCGCGGCCCGGTGCTGGGCATCACGCCGTTCAACTTCCCGCTGAACCTCGTGGCGCACAAGGTGGCCCCGGCGATCGCGGTGGGCGCGCCGATCGTGCTCAAGCCCGCACCGGCGACGCCGCTGACCGCGTTGCTGCTGGGCGAAATCCTGGCCGGGACGGATCTGCCGGCCGGGTCGTGGTCGATCCTGCCGGTGGACAACGAGACGTCGTCGCAGCTGGTCGAGGACCCGCGGCTGCCGGTGGTGTCGTTCACCGGCTCGGTCCCGGTCGGCTGGGCGATCCGCGACCGCGTCCCGCGCAAGCACGTCGCGCTGGAGCTGGGCGGCAACGGCGCGGTGCTCGTCTGCCCGGATTGGCCGGACCTCGGCTTCGCGGCGCAGCGGATCGCGACGTTCGCGATGTACCAGGCGGGGCAGTCGTGCATCTCGGTGCAGCGGGTCTACGCGCACACCGACGTCTACGACGCCTTGGCCGAGAAGGTGCTCGCGCAGGTCGCCTCACTGCGCACGGGCGACCCGCGCGCCGACGGCGTCGACGTGGGCCCGCTGATCAACTCCGACGCCGCTGCCCGGGTGTCGTCCTGGGTCGCGGACGCGGTCTCGGCCGGCGCCCGCCTGCTGACCGGCGGCGGACGTTCGGGCGCCACGGTCGAGCCGACGGTGCTGGCGGACGTCCCCGAGGACGCTTCGGTGATGGCCGAGGAGGTGTTCGGACCGGTGGTCTCGCTGGTCCGGGTCGCTTCGGTCGAAGAGGGCGTCGCGCGGATCAACGCGTCCCGCTTCGGCCTGCAGGCGGGCGTGTTCACGCGCGACCTGCCGACGGCGTTCTCGGTCTCGGCGTCCCTTCGCGTGGGCGGCGTCCTGGTGGGCGACGTCCCGAGCTTCCGCGCGGACCAGATGCCGTACGGCGGGGTGAAGGACTCCGGAGTCGGCCGCGAGGGCCCGGCGTCGGCGATGGCGGACTTCACGGAGGAGCGGGTAACGGTCCTGACCGGCTTGACGCTGTAGGGTGGCTACGTCGAGCACTTCGCGCACCTCGAAGCGTGGCTTGGGGGAATCGCATGACCCTGGCGCGCAAGGGCGCACGGCGCATCACCGTCGACGGCACGGACTACCGCTGGACTGTCCGCCCCAAGGCGACCTATTCGCAGGCGATCGGCGCCACCATGACCTTCGCCGTCGAGCTCGCCGGGCATCCTGGCGCCACGCTGGTCGTCGACACCGGGCGGCCGCGACCGGACAACTGGGTGTACCCGCCGGGCGAACCGGTCCAGCCGGCTGAGGTCGCCGAGGCCGTCCGCGCCGCGGTGGCGCGGGGCTTCGACTTCACAGCCGCGCCAGCGCCTGCGTCAAAGCGGCGTGGGCGTCGACCAGCGAAGGTCCGTACCAGGTGAGGTGCCGGCCCGAGACCAGGACGTATCGCGCGTCCGGGAAGTGGTCCGGCCCGTCCTCCTCGGTGAACAGGTACGGCTCGTCCGGTAGCACCAGCAGGTCCGCGTCCGCCGCGAAGTGCGCCCGCAGCTCCTCCACGTCCGGCCTCGGGTACCGCTCGTCCGAAGCCGCGTAGACGTTCGCCACCCCGGCCCGGCGCAGGACGTCGCCCGCGAACGTGTCGCGGCCCAGCACGATCCACGGCTTGCGCCACACCGGGACGACCGCGTGGAACCGCACCGGCCGGACCTCGCGCCAGACTTCCTCCGCCGTCACCAGCCACTCCGGCTCGTCCAGCTCGTACGCCTGCGTCAGGATCCGCCGCAGCGAGCCCAGCGCCGCGGGCACCGAAGCCGCCGCGGCCATCACCCACACCGGGATTCCGTTGGCGCGCAGGCGTTCCACGTCCTCCGGGCGGTTCTCCTCCGAGTTGGCCAGCACCAGGTCCGGCGCCAGGTCCAGCACCCGGTCCAGCTTCGGGTACTTCGAGCCACCCACCCGCGGGACGTCCAAAGTGGACGGGTGCGTGCAGTAGTCCGTCGCGCCGGCGAGCCGGCCGGGCGCGCTGACCTCGACCGCTTCCGTCAGCGACGGCACCAGCGAAACCACGCGCGACGCCGGGCCGCGCACCGGCACCGGCTCCCCGAGATCGTCGACGAAGGTCATGCGCGTTCGAACGACACCTTCCGCTTCTCGACGTCGACCGCGGTCAGCCGCACCCCGATCCGCTCCCCCGCGGTCAGCCGCTCCCCCGCGCACTTCGCCATCACCGTCGGGTCCTCGACCAGGATCTCCGCCTTGTTCTCGTCCGCGCGCAACACGACCGCGCTGAACTCGCCGCCGATGTGCTCGGCCAGCACCCACGCCTCGACCTGGTCGATGCACGCGCGTTCGACCTTCGCGGCGAGCGTGTCCGACGCCGTCATGCGGTCCGGGACGTCCGCGAGCGCCGCCCGCACCCACTCCGGGACTTCGCGACCGGCCGAAACGGCGAGGCAGATCTCCGTGGCGAACCGGTCGACCAGCCGCCGGATCGGTGCCGTGACGTGCGCGTACGACCCGCCGATCCCGGCGTGCGTGGTCAGCGCCGGCAGTTCGCCGTCGAACGCCGTGTAGCCCGCGCCGCGCAGCAGCCGCGTCGTGTCGGCGTAGAGCGCCATCGACGCCGGCTGCCCGGGGTCCAGCCGGGACAGGAACTCCGAAACGGTCGCCCCGGGCGACCACGTGATGCCCAGCGCCTCCGCCGACCGGCGCAACCAGTCGACGGCCTCGGGCTCCGGGTCGGGCAGCGTGCGCAGGACGCCGACGCGCGCGTCGAGCATGATCCGCGCCGCCGCCATGCCGGTGAGCAGCGAAATCTCGGCGTTCCAGGCGTCGACGGCGGTGCGCGGCCGGCGGGCGAGGACCCAGCCGCCGTCCGCGTCGCCGCTGATCTCCTGCTCCGGCAGCTGCAGTTCGACGGCGCCGCGCCGGACGGCCAGTTCGCGCCGCCGCCGGCCCAGCTCCGGCAACGCGGCCACCGACGGGTGCGGGTGACCGGCGTCGAGGGCCGCCTGCACCGTTTCGTAGTCGAACTGTTCGGTCGACCGCACCAGCGCGCGGCGCACCCGGGTCGCGGTGGGCTCGCCCGCGTCGTCGGTCTCGATGGTCCACAGCACCGCGGGCCGGATTTCCCCCGGCAGCAGGCTTGCCGCCCCCTCGGACAGCACGGGCGGGTGCAGCGGGACGTTCCCGTCGGGCAGGTAGAGCGTCTGCCCGCGCAGGCGCGACTCGCGGTCCAGCGCGCCGCCGGGCGGGACGAACGCGGCCAGGTCGGCGATCGCGTAGTGCACGCGGAAGCCGTGCGCGGTCCGTTCGACGACCATCGCCTGGTCCAGGTCCTTGGAGCCGGGCGGGTCGATGGTGACGAACGGCAGGTCCGTCGCGTCCTCGCGGGGTTCGGGCGAGGCCAGCGGATCGAGGACCGCCGCCTCCGCCTCGGCCAGCACCTCGGGCCCGAAGGACTCCGGCAGCGAAAACTCGGCGCGCAGGGGGCCGAAGTCCCCGCCCGCCGAGTGTGTCCTGATCACGAGGGGAGGCACCCCCCAACCCTAACCCTCGCGGGGCCCGATGATCGCCCGATCGGGCGCGGGCCGGTCGGGTGTACGTTTCTCGGCAATAATGAAAACCGTCTTCATTGTCAGAAGGGAACCCGAGAAGTGAAGATCGCGTTCGTCGGCAAGGGCGGCAGCGGCAAGACCACGCTTTCGTCGCTGTTCGTCGCGTCCCTCGCCGATGCCGGCCTGCCGGTGCTGGCCATCGACGCCGACATCAACCAGCACCTGGCGGTGGCCCTCGGCGCGACCGAGGAGGAAGCGCTCGCCTGGCCGACGCTCGGCGACAACATGGCGCTGATCAAGGACTACCTGCGCGGCGAGAACCCGCGCGTCCCCGACGCGGCGTCGATGATCAAGACGACCCCGCCGGGCCGCGGCTCGCGGCTGGTCCGGCCCTTCGAGGACAACCAGGTGTTCTCGGCCTGCTTCCGGCAGCTGGGCGGCGTGCGGCTGGGCGTCACCGGCCAGTTCGACGAGGACGACCTGGGCGTCAAGTGCTACCACTCGAAGGTGGGGGCGGCCGAGCTGCTGCTCAACCACATGGTGGACGTCGAGGGCGAGTACGTCGTGATGGACATGACCGCGGGCGCGGACGCGTTCGCGTCGGGGCTGTTCACGCGGTTCGACGTGACGTTCCTGGTGTGCGAGCCGACGGTGCGGAGCGTGGGCGTGTACCGCCAGTACGCGGACTACGCACGCGACTTCGGCGTGCGGCTCGTGGTGGTGGGCAACAAGGTGACCGACGCCGAGGACGTCGAGTTCCTGCAGGACCAGGTCGGCGACGCGCTGCTGGGGTGGCTGTCGGCTTCGCGGCACGTGCGCGCGGCGGAGCGCGGCACGACCCGGCCGATCACCGAGCTGGAGCCGCGCAACCTGGAGACGCTGGCACTGATGCGGTCGACGGTGGACGCGGAGCGCCGCGACTGGGCGCGCTATCAGCGCCAGGCGGTGGAGTTCCACCTGCGCAACGCCCGCGCCTGGGCCGGCGCCGACCTGGCGTCCCAGGTCGACCCGGAGTTCGTGCTGGGCCCAGGGCTGTCGGTCTAGTCGTCGTTCCAGGCGGCGTCGGCGGCGTCGGCCTTCTTGGTCCGCTCACGGGCGATCTCGAGCGCCCGCCGCGCGGTGGCCTCGTCGGGATAGGGCCCGAGCAGGTCGATGCCGCGGCTGCGTTCGAGGTGCTCGACCTCGTGGGTGCGGGTGTTGTAGTACCACCCCTGGTCCGGGTTCGGATCGTTGGACATGGTCCTAGGTTCGCACCCGAAGGCCCGCCTGTCAGCGCTTGTACCGGTAAGGGATCTCGGTCGGCTGTCCGGTGGGGCCGAAGTCCTGGGGTTCTTCGGGTTCCCGGGCCTCGGGGTCGTCGAACTCGTCGAACCACCCGCGCGGGTTGCCCCTGGGCGGGGTGGCAGGTTCTTGCCGGGTCGAGGGTTGCGGCAGAGGGGTGTCTCGGCCGGGGAAGACCGGGCGGGCGGCGTTCGGTGGTGCCGGGGGCATCGTTCCCGGGCCGGGGAAGACCGGGCGGGCCGGGGCGGCGTGGCGGGTCGGGAACGGTTGGGGGGTCGATTCCGGGCCCGGGAAGACCGGCTTGGGGCGCGCCGGTGGGGTGGTTCCGGCCGGGGGTTGCGGTGGGGGCTGGTTCTGCGGGGTGGCCGGTGCTTGCTGCGGGGTGGCCGGGGGCTGGTGCGGGGCTGGCTGGTGCGCCGGGGACTGCGCTTCCTGCGCGACTGCTGGCGGTTGCTGGGGGGTCGCCGGGGCCTGGTGCGCGACGGCCGGTGGCTGCTGCGCCGGGGCCGGAGTTTGCTGCGCAACGGCCGGTGGCTGCTGCGCAGCAGCTGGCGGCTGTTGCGGCGACACGGGGAATTGGTGCGCCGGGGCCGGAGTTTGCTGCGCAACGGCCGGTGGCTGCTGCGCAGCAGCTGGCGGCTGTTGCGGCGACACGGGGAATTGGTGCGGCGGGGCCGAAGGTTGCTGAGCGACAGCCGGAGGTTGCTGCGAGGCAGCCGGAGGCTGGTGCGCCGGAGCTTCCTGAGCGACAACCGGTGGCTGCTGCGAAGCAGCCGGAGGCAGGTGCGCCGGAGCTTCCTGAGCGACAACCGGAGGTTGCTGCGGGGCACCCGGAGGCAGGTGCGCCGCTTCCTGAGCGACAACCGGTGGATGCTGCGAGGCACCCGGAGGCAGGTGCGCCGCTTCCTGAGCCACGGCAGCCTCCTGCTGCGAGGCAGCCGGAGGCTGCTGTACCGGAGCCTGGGCTTGCTGCGCAGCAGTTGGCGGCTGCTGCGGCGACGTTGGGGCTTGCTGCGCCGCAGCCAGCGGCTGCTCCGGCGCAGCCGGTGGTTGGTGCTCCTGGGCGGGCCCTGGCGCAGCTGGTAGCCGAGGCTCCGCCGCCGGTTGGCGCTGCGCAGGGGGCGCCTGCGGTGCACCAGCCGGTTGCTGAACCGCGTCCGACGGCTGAGACCCGCCGGGCGCCTGCTGCGAGATCGGCGCCTGGGACACCTCAGCCCCCGGCTCCTGGTGCCCGGTAGACGCCTGGCCTGCAGCCAGCGACTCATCGACGGCCTGTGTCTCGTGCGACGCAACCGTCGCTTCCTGGTGCTCCACGGGCGGCTGCACCGCAGCCAGCGACTCTGGACCGGCAGCCGATGGCTCGGGCGACGAATTTGGCGACGGTTGGTGTCCGGTCGCCTCCTGCGGTTCAGCCGCCGAGGATTCCTGGGCGGGAACCTCGTGCGGGTCACGCGGCGACTGCTCCTGCGACTCCGCGGCCGCGGGTGATTCCTCGGCGGCAGCAGGAACCTCGCGCGGCTCAGCCGACTGCTCCCGCTCCCCGGCAGCCCGCGACTCCTCGGGGGCGACCGACGGCTCCTGCACCGCAGGCGGTTGCTCGGCCGCAGCAGGGGGTTGCTCCTGCGTTTCGGCCAGCTTGGCCGGTGATTCCTGGGCGGCAGCCGGCAGCTGGTCCGATCCGGTCGCCCGGGCCGCAGCCGGTGCCTCAGCCGGAGCAGGGGGTTGCGCCTGCGACTGGTGCTGAACGGCGGCCGCCTCAGGCTGCCGGGTCACCGGCTGTGCCGATGCGGCCTCCGACACATCCGGCGTGCCGATCTGCGGAGCAGCAGGCGTTTGCGACACCTCGGACCGCGCACCGGCAGGCTGCGGCTCGGTCGACGGTCCCGTCTGGAAGTCGGGCGGGATCGGATGGATCGGCCCGTTGTCAGCCACCTCAGACCGGGCTGCCTCCCACGGCCCGGGCTCCGTGACGGCGCTTTCGGCCGTTGGCTCCGGGGCTGCGTGGCGGGCCTGCTGAGGCGCCCTGACCGGGCCCGGCAAGTCCGGTCCCGACCGATCCGGCGGAGACGCTCCATGCCGCCCCCAGGCCGACGGACCGGGCGCGTCCTCAGTCCACGTAGCACTCAATCCCGGCGACGGCGCGGGAGGCGCGGGAGGCGGCTGAGGCACCGTCCGCCAGACGGGTGCCGGGCCGATGTTCATCGGGGCCGGGGCCGCGCCGGGCGGGGCTCCCGGTGGGGGCGGCGTCGGGCGCGCCGCCGGTTTGGGGATCGGGTCCAGGCAGGACACCAGGACCGAGGTGTTCTCCGGGTCCTCGACCTTGCGGCCGCTTCGCTCGCGGTAGACCATCTCGCCGTCGGCGTCCATCTCCACCAGGTAGCCCGCCTCTGCGAGCTGCTCCTCGTCGAGGTCCGACAACATCTCGTACCGCGAGGGCACCACCCGGTAGATCGGCCAGGCCAGCGCCGCGTGCTCCGCGTGGAACTGGGCCAGCAGCGCCGCCATCTGGTGCTGCCACGGCAGCGACATGCCCTCCGCCAGCGAGCGCGGCAGCACGACGTACCCCGGGTCGACGCCCGGGTAGCCCTGGCTCAGCTGGTCGGCCAGCGGGGTGCTCGACGCGGGACGTGCCGACTGCCGGGGCGGCTGGGGCGCGCCGAACAGCGTCGCCGGGTCCTGGGGCGAGCCCTGGCCGGGCTTGCCGCGCTTGCCGAATTTCCGTCCCACGTGCTCATCCTCTGCCAGTACGCGGCCACCTGCTCGTGGAAGCGCCGCGACGTCGGGTGAATCGGTTCCGCTGTCGGCCGAATCCGCCGGGCCTGGTCCTGTCAAGGGCCCTCAACCCATGCTAAACGCCGGGACGGACGGCCTGGGGCACCACTTCGGCCTCGTCGAACGAGAACGGCCGGGTGTGCACCGGGACGCCGGTCTGCTGCGCCTCGACGACCTTGCCGTCGCCCAGGTACATCATCACGTGGTGGATCGTGTCCGGGTTCGACGGATCGGTGGCGAGGAACAGCAGGTCACCGGGCTGCGCCTCGCGCACCGGCAGCAGCGCGCCGGCGTGGTACTGGTCGCGGGACACCCGAGGCAGGATGATCCCCGCCGACTCGTACGCCCGCAGCATCAGCCCGGAACAGTCGTACGAGTTCGGCCCTGTGGCGCCCCACACGTAGGGCTTCCCCTGCTCGCCCAGCGCGAAACTGATCGCCTTCCCGGCCGCCTGGCTCGGCGGCAGCAGCTGGCCCAGCCCGGTCCCGCAGGCGACGACGTCGGCGACCTGGCCGACGTTCTCCACCAGCGTCGCCGCCATCGGCTCCCACTTGTGGTAGCGGTCCGGGAAGCCCGAGCGCTCGACGGCCTGCGCGGCGTCGCCCGGGCGCTTGTTCTCCCAGTCCGGCACCGCGAGCAGCACGTCGTAGAACTTGTTGATCGCGTACTGCGGGTTGGTGACCTCCGCGACCGAGCCCCAGCCCATCGACGGGCGCATCTGGAAGATGCCCTGGGAGTCGCGGTCACCGTAGGTGAGGTTGTGCAGGCCGGACTCCGTCATGCCGGCCTGGATCGCGACCTGCCAGGCGCGCGGGGCCAGGGTCCGCTGCTTGCCGATCGTGATGATCAGCGCGACGATGCCCTTCTGCTCGTCGTCCAGCTTGGACGCGTCGACCGTGCCGCGCTCGCCCTGACCGGGCTGGGTCGGCCCGACCGAGGCGTCGCAGCTCATCAGCGAGACGCCGCGGGCCTGCGCCTGCTGGTTGTCCACGACGACCTTGGCGGCGACGGCGGTGACGACCAGGGCGCCGATCGCGACGAACACGACCAGCCCCAGCCACAACCCCAGCCGCCGCACGCTCAGCTCGCCTGGTCGTAGTCGGCGACCCGCCAGCCGGCGTTCGTGTTCACGACCGTGATGGCCAGCTTGGGCCCGTCGGTCGGGATCGTCAGCTGCACCGAGCTGGTGTAGGACGTGCCGACCACGGGCTCACCGGTGACCTTCGTCGCCGGGATGTTCGCCGGGTCCACCGAGGACATCACCGGCAGGTATTCCTCGGTGGTGAAGGGTTTCAGCTTCTCCAGCCACTGCGCGGACGTGATGCCCGCCGGGTGGTCGACCCAGGCCGCGGCCCACTCCTTCGCGACGCGGACGGCGTCCCCGTTCGGCGCCGCGGTGGTCGGGGTGGCCAGGGGCGCGGACAGCCGCGTCGGCAGGTTGGACGTCGGCACCGGCGCCGCGACGCCCGGCGGGGTCGCGGTGTAGGACGTCGACGTGCCGGTGGGCGGCGCCGCCTTGGCCTGCGGCTTGCCGACGACCTTGGGCAGCACGATGCCCAGCGCGGTGACGAGGATCGCCAGGAAGACCAGCGTCCCCATCAGGTGCCGGGGCGAGCGCAGCGGCCACCCCCACAGGCGGCGGTAGACCGCGGCGCGGCCGCGGTTGGTGCGGATCGGCATCGGTCACCGCCCCATCACTTGGTCGGTGTCACGCGGTTCTTCGCGGACTTCGATGCCGCGCGACGGCCGGTACAGCACGAAGACCGGCTTCCCCGCGACGACTTCGGGGTCGACGCGACGCGGCTGGGCGCGCACGCCCGGCGTCCGCGGCACGTCCTGCGGGGTGTGGTCGCTGAAGCCGGATTCGGGCGCCCGCAGGTCGGACGGCACGACGACCGGCTCGGGTTCGTCGTTCCAGCGCCGGTCGGCGACCGGCGAGGTGTCGACGCGACGGCTTTCCTCGCGCGTGACCGGCCGCCCGCCGGCCCCGACGACGACGTAGTCGCCGGGGTCGCCGTTGGCCGGGTTGTACTGGCCGAACACCGGCGAGCCGGGCCGCCCGCCCGCGGGCAGCGCACCCGCGGACCCGCCACCGCCGACGGCGCCCGGCCACGGCGCACCGGACCAGGCCGCGGCCGGACGGGCCGCACCCGAGCCGTTGTCGAGCCGCTGCGCGTTGGCGAAGATCGTGGCTTCCGGCCGGAACCGGCCGCCCCCGGCGGTGGCGCCGAGCGGGCCGCGCTGGTCGCCGTCGACGACGTCGTCGGTTTCGCGCATGTGCTGCCAGAACTCGTCCTGCGGCGTCGGGCCGCTCTTGTGGCGCCGGAACCGCGAGAAGATCCCGCCACCCGGCGACGGCACCGCGGCGCCGACCATGCTGACCGACATCTCGACCATCTGCCACAGCCGCCGCACCGGCCGCCCGACCATGAACAGCAGCACGGTGATCAGTCCGGCGAGGACCATCTGCGTGAGCATGTTCAGCGAGTTGCCGGCGTCGAAGATGGCCTGCAGCAACAGAGCGTGCACCCCGGCGAGCACCGAAAGCACGACCAGGTTGAACGCGACCCCGCCGGCGACCTTGAGCACGCGGCGCAGGATCTCCGGGTGCAGCAGGGCGATGAGCCCGATCAGCGGCGCGGTGAGCGCGAAGAGCCGGATCAGGACCTGGGCGAGCAGAACGCTCGCCTTGGCCAGGAGCTGGAAGAGCGAGTAGACGAGCGCCTGGCCGAGCGAGAGAAAGCCCGCCCCGGTGCGGCCGCCGGCCTCGCCGGTGAAGTAGCCGGTGGCGGGGCCGAGCTTGGTGGAGATGTCCTTGTAGGCGTTCTTCTTGCCGTCGATGACGGACTGGTTGCCGTCGTCGCCGTTGCGCAGCTGCGCCCACGTGAACGCCTGCGCGTCCAGGAGCGGGCGGCCGTACTGGTCCGCTTGCGGCGCGGTCGGCGAACCGAACTCCCCCCGCAGCCAGTTCTTGTAGACGATCTCGTTGTGGAGGTTCGTCGGCAGGACGTGCCGGATGACGCGGTCGTTCGAGTCGTCGACGAACCCGGCCTGGATGTTCGTCGTGGTCTGGACGATCGCCTTGTCGATCGGGTCGAAGTACCGCAGCATCGCGAGCGACGACGCGGCCAGCCAGACTCCGGCCAGCGCGTACAGCGCCCGTTTGCTGACCGCGGCGAGGTCGCCGCGCCAGATGTTGCGGAACAACATGATCGACATGACGAGCGCGACCAGCCCGAACAGCTGGGCGTAGATGTTGTTGTAGACCTTCTCGGCCCCGGACTTCACCGCGCTGTACAGCGGGTTGAGCAGACCGCCCTCGAGCACGGTGTAGTGCAGGGAGTTCGTCGCGCCGACGATGTTCTTGCCCAGGTTGAACAGCTGGTTGCCACCCCAGGTGTCCAAAGTGGACCCCGCTGGGGTGAGGTTCAGGCCGGTGCAGTTCGTCTCGAACGTGTTCCAGACGAACCCGGCGTAGCTGTAGTCGACGTACGGGCTGCCCGCCTCGCCGTGGCCTTCGGCCGGGTCGATCGCACCGACCATGCCCGCGCCGGGGCGTTCCGGGTTGGGGGCCTCGCCACAGGCCGCCGCGCTCGCCGCCGGGGCGGTCGCGATCGCCTGCAGGCCGAGCACGAGCATGACGGCGAACATCGTGGCCTTGCGGCTCGGCGTGCGCCGGGCGGAGCGCGGACCTTCCTTGATCCGCCGCTTGAGCGAGTGCCATCCCGCGGCCAACGTCAGCAGGACCGCCAGCGTCAGCACGGTACTCATGCGGCGTCCCGGCCGGTGCCGCCCTTTCCACCCGTGCGGGCGTGCTGCTGCCCGCCGTTCCCGTTGCCGTTGCCGTTCGGGGAGACGCCGCCTTCGACCTCGCCCGTCTCGGAGGCCAGGGGGTCCGGTGCGCCCAGGAGGTTCTCGTCCGCCAGGCCGACCTCCAGCTCCGCCGCCAGCTCGAAGTCCTGCTCCAGCTCGATGTCGTCCTCGGGTGGGACCGCGACGTACGGCTTCTTCTCCTCCGCGGGCAGGGCCAGCTCGTTGCCTGGGCGGCGCGGGGGCGATGCCGCGTCCTTCGAGCCCGGGGTCGTGTCCATCACCGAACGCAGGTGGTCCAGATGCGGGCCCGAGAAGTCGACGCGGATGCGCTCCACGCCGCCCGCACCGTCGCCGAAGATGAACTGGCGGGGCTCGACGTCGCGCTCCAAGCCGCTGCGCTGGGAGCCCGGGCGGCGGCCCAGCGCCGCCACGACCTGCTCGTAGCCCACGCCCACCGGGACCTTCAACAGCCGCAGGGCGTCGGCCTGGGCGTCGTCGTCGTCCAGGCGGCCCACGAACACCGAGTCCAGCAGGGCCACGAAACCCTGGATCTTCAGGAAGTCCGCCGGGATCTGGGACGACAGCAGCACGCGGACGTTCCACTTCCGCGAGTCACGCGCGAAGCGGTTCATCAGCACGCGCCCGGTCGGGACCTCGGACAGGAAGAACGCCTCGTCGATCCAGACGCCCTTGCGCAGTTCCTTCGGCTTCTCGTACACCGACCGCTGGGTCAGCCACGCCGCCAGGTTCAGCATCTCGACGCCGAGGGACTCCGCGTCCGTCCAGTACTCGCGCGGGACGCCGTCCTTCGGCAGGGTCAGCCCGGCCATCGTCAGGACCGTCAGGCGGTCGTCGCGGGTTTCCGAGTACGGGTCCGCGTCCGTCTCCGGGATGAGCAGCGCCATCCGCTCGCGCATCTCGTCGAGGAAGTCGGCGACGACGACCGCGTGCTCGTGGTGTTCCGACGAATCCCGCCGGAGCGCGTCGATCACCTGGCCCGGGTCCGCGTCGAAGCGGCCGCCGACCGCGCGGACCGCGCGCAGCAGCACGATCCGGGTCTGGGCCATGCGGGACACCTCGTACGGCAGGACACCCGTGAGGACGTCCAGCACCAGACGTCGCCGCGTCGCGCCCGCCAAGGCCTTCTCGCGGCGCCAGGAGCGCTCGGGGTCGTCCTCGTCCATGAAGTGCTCGATCAACGGCTCGGCGACCACGCGGTAGGGGTTGAGGATCCCCGGCTGGGCGTTGAGCAGGTTGATCGGCCGCGCGTACGGGCGCAGCTCCGGCAGGTCGCACAGCCGCGACAGCGGGCCGGACGGGTCGAGGATCGTCCAGTTCGCCCCGGCGCGGAGTGTCTTGTAGACGATGCCGCCGCCGAGGAACGACTTACCACCACCGAGACCGGCGACCATCGCCGTCAGGCCGGAGCCGTCGCGGATTTCCTGGGCCATCCACGGGTCCCAGGCCACCGGGCGCCGGGTGGCCGTGCACGTCTCGCCGAGCAGGATGCCGCGGCGGTCGCCGACCTCCGCGGTCGCCGTCGGGACGGCCGAGGCGCTCCAGACCACCGAGCCGCGGCGCATGTACGCCGCCGACGCGAGGGGCTCGCCCGGGATGAACTCGCGGGCCATCGCGTACTGGGCTTCGGGGTGCTCGATGGCGATCTTCGGCTTGTACAGGTCCAGCAGCTGCTGGGCCAGGCGCAGCGCGTCGCGCTCGGTCGGGCCGGACACCGCCAGCCGCCACCACGAGCGCACGCGGGTGGCGAGCGCGGTGAAGCCCGACGTCATCTCGTCGTCGATCTCCAGCACGCGCCCGGCCTGCCGGGACAGCGACTGCGGCGGCTCCAGCTCGTGCTCGTCGGTGTAGTGCTTGACCTGCGAACGCACCTTGTTCATCTGGCGCTGCAGCTCGCCGGCCACCTCTTCGGGACGCCGGACGTAGATGCGCGCGGACACCTCGACCGCGGCGGGCAGCCGGTCGGCGTGCTGGATCCACGGGTCGTCGACCTCGGGGATCTGCAGGCCGTGCATCTGGCCGACGGTGAGGATCGCCAGGTGCCGCGAGACGCCGGCGTTCGAGCCGGTGCGGCCGCGGACGGTCACCGTCGGCGCGTACGGCTCGGCGTAGTAGTCGGCGGCGTCGGTGAAGCTGGCCAGGTCCTCCGGCTCCCAGGCCGCGCCCGGCACCGCGGGCATGTTCCGCGGCGCGGGCAGGCCGAGCGAGCACGAGCGGTGCATCAGCCAGGACATCTCCTCGGCGTGCACCGGACGGCCTTCCAGCCCGGCGCTGCCGATGACCTGGTCGAGGTGCTCGACCTCGGAGTCCAATGCGGTCAGCTCGGCGTCGACGGCCTCGGGCAGGATCTTGCGCAGCACCGGCGCGGCCCGCTCGACCGCGCGGTCGACCATCCGCCGCGTCTGCACCTGGACACCGATGTAGACCTCTTTTTCGGCCATCGAGCGGCCCATGAGCTGCTGCTGCTCGCCGATCAGGTAGTCGTCGAACGACAGGGCGCCCGGGACGTCGTTGGGGCGGCCGTGCGCGTTGTAGACGTGCGCCTCGGCCCACATCCGGATCGGGTACGGCCGGTTCGTCACGCGCAGGTGCAGCCAGCGGCCCTGCAGCTCGGCGTACTGGCCGGCGATGGCCGCGATCAGGTCGCGCCGCTGCGAGTCCGAGCGGAACGACCAGCGCTGCGGTGCCAGCCGGTACCAGGCGTAGACCTCGTAGCCCGTGCGCACGAGGTGCCCGTCGATGCTTCGCACCGCGATCGACGGGGTATACGCGGGGATCGCCTGCTCACCGGTCAGGCGACGGCCCTTGCCGCCCCCCGAGCCGTTCCGCGACGCGCGGACCTGCTCGGGCGGCTGCCACGCGCCCGAGTGTGCGTCCCGACCCCGTTTTCCTCGGCTACCGCCGCGACCGAACAACGACTACCTCCCGGCCCGAGCCGCGTTGCCGCGGCTCCGGCGCGCTCGTGGTGTTCCCTGGGTGAAGGCAGCACCCGGCGGCCCGCCGTGGTGCTGGTACTGCCGCCTCCGCCGGTGCTTCGGCAGCGGGCGCTCGGCCCGTACCCGGACGCGGCTGGCGCTGACCGCGCCGCCGGTGCCCGTGGTCACCTCTCTGGGGGTGTTGAGCTCGCGTCCGGCCATCGCGACCACGGCGCCGAGCGGGCGCTCGTGGCTGATCTTGGCCGTGAGCAGCCGGGTGATCACGATGGTGGCGACGAACGCCCACGCGGTCGAGAAGAACCCGAAGCTCCACCCGGCCCAGCGCTCGACGCCGAGCACGACGAAGAACGCCGGGATGCCGATGAGCCACGCCACGTAGCGGGCCCGCCAGGGAAAAGTCGCTTTCGGCGGGCCGAGCCACACGGCGTCGACCCGGTAAACCTCGTCGTCGGTCCTGATGCGCACGCCGTCCGCCTCAGCCCGTGAACAGGCCGGCGATCCACTGGCCCACGTTCACGCCGGCGCCGCTGACCGCGAGCCCGATGATCGCGAGCGCGATGACCACGCCGGCCAGGCGCCGCATGACGCCCGCGTTGTCGCCCTTGCCACCGCCCAGCCAGAGGAGCAGGAGGGCGACGGCCAGCAGCACCAGGGGGATGATGTTGTCGAGCAGCCACTGGCGCACGTTGCCGGTGCCCAGCTCGCCGTTGGCGGCCAGCGTGTCGAGGGTGGTCAAGGTCGTCATCGTGATACTCCCGGTGCGCGGTGGGGCCCGCGCGGCTCTGGCTCAGGCGGTGCTTCGAACAACATCATGGAGGCTACGAGGGGTAGTGGTCAAAGCGCGCTGCGTAGATGACGGCTGGCTTGTCAACCGGTGTGGCGCGCACGGCACACGAAAACTCCACGCCCACCATCATCGCGGCAAGGGCCCTCGGGTTAAAGCCCGGGCACCCATACTTCTCAGTGTGCTGACGAACTCACCCCATTGCCCGGGATTTGCTCACTGTGGGTACTTGCGCCGTGGCCGTTGTGCGGCCTGGAACAGTGTGACATGACCCGAACGGCCCTGTCGCATGAGTCCGTTGTGTGACGGCCATTCGGCCGGTCGGCGGCCATGTCGATCTTGCCGGCCGCCGCCGTCCGTCACAGGGCGCTCAAAACCTCACGCGATTTTCACTACATAGCGTGATCTTGGTCGTCAGCCCCGGCGCCGGGCGAAGACACCGGCCGGGAAGGCCCCGGCCGCGACCACCCGGCGGGTCAGGTCGCGGCAAAGCTCCTCCAGCCGAGCCGTCTTTTCCGGCCCGAGGTGGTCCCACGGCGCCTTCGAGGCGGCTTCGGTGGCGACCTCGACGCGGTCACGCACCGCGACACCTTCGCCGGTGAGCGCCCCTTCGCCGTCGAGGACCCCGCGGTCGCGCAGGCCCTGCTCGGCGGCCGTCCACTGCTCGTCGCTCCAGCCGCGCGTCAGCTTGGCCGAGTCGACGGTGAAGCCGGCACCGGTGGCGACGTGCGTGACGAGCGCTTCCACGCCGCTCAGGCCATTGAGGACGAGCGCCGCGATGTGGCCGTCGCCGCGGTACTCGCGAAGCAGCGTGATGGCGTGCCAGAGGGCGAGGTGCGGCAGCTCGGGCCAGTCCAGCCCGGCGTGCGCGGCGTAGAGCGGACGTCCTTCGCCCGTGCACGCTTCGCTCGCTTCGCGCGCGAGTTCGGCGGCCTCGACGACCTGGTCGCTCTTGAGCTCGCCTTCGCCGATGAGCCGGGTCAGGGCCTTGTCGACGCCTTCGAGCCGGGCCTTGAGGACCTGCTCCGGCGTCGCGAGGGTCCAGGCACGCGGGATCACGCGGGCGACGACCTCGGGGTTGAAGTTGTAGAAGGTGGCGGCGACGACTTCGGGGCCGACGGGACCCATGGCCGCGGACCGCCCGGCGAAGTACGGCATCCGCCCGGGCCGCAGCCCGATGCCGGTGAGGGCTTCGTCCACTTCGGGCGCGAAGTACGCCAGAGCGTGCAAGGAATCGAAGGCCGACTTGAACCGCTTCTCGTCACCCGCCATAGCGGCACCCTACTACCGGGTAACCACCGCTGGCGACGCCTGACGGTCGTGAGTGTCCAGGGCGGTTCCAACCGCGCTGGACACTCACAACGGGCGTGGGCGGACGAGCCGGCATGTAAGCCGGATCCTGTTCCCCGGTCGCCTCGCGGCTCCCGGGGCGGCGGCCATCCATCTCGGCCTGCCGTCGCCGGCAGGCTCCAGCGGCCTACCCGCAGGCTCGGACGGGCCGTCCTCGAACGCCTGCGCAGGAGCCCGAAGGCTCCCTCTTGGCCTTGCTCCGGGTGGGGTTTACCCAGCCGCCCCGGTCACCCGGGACGCTGGTGGTCTCTTACACCACCGTTTCACCCTTACCCCGGCCCTCGCGGGCCGTGGCGGTCTGTTTTCTGTGGCACTTTCCCGCGGGTCACCCCGGGTTGCCGTTAGCAACCACCCTGCCCTGTGGAGTCCGGACTTTCCTCGAGCCGGGTCGCCCCGGCTCGCGGCCGCCCTGCCGGCTCGTCCGCGGAGCAGATGGTAGCCCAGTGCCCGCGGCCGGGTGGGTCTGCCTCGGCGAGGGCTCAGTACCCCGCCGCGGCGCGGCTGTGGTGACGTGGCCGGACGGCTTCCGGGGGCCGCTGGGGCGGCGCGATCGACGGCGCCGGGTGCTGGCGGGCCAGCTCGGCCGTCCAGTGCAGGACCGCGGCGGGGCTGTCCAGGCCGACGAGCCCGATGAGCCTGCCGTGCCGGACGAAGCCGGTGATCGGCCGCGTGCCGGACACCGGGGACTCCAGGAGCACCGTGTCCGTGCCGAGCATCGGACGGCCGGCGACCTGGATCCGCACCCCGTGTTGTTCGGACCAGTACCGCGGCACCGGCGTGTAGGCCGGCGAGCCCTGCGGCCCGGCCAGCAGGTTCTCCGCGGCCGCCCGGCTCATCTCCACGGCGTTGAGCCAGTGCCCGTCGCGGTGGGGCGTGGGGTCGTAGCGGAGGTTGGGCCAGCGGGCGACGTCGCCGGCCGCGACGATCGTGTCCGAGCCGAGAACGTGGCAGGTGGGCCCGCAGACGACGCCGTCGTCGAGCGGCAGCTTGGCGCCGCGCAGCCAGGACACGGCCGGGACGCTGCCGACGGCGACCACGACGCAGGCGACGTCGAGCGCCCGGCCGTCGGCGAACTCGAGGCCGACGGCCGTGGGCCCGGGCCGCCACCGGCGGATCGTGGTGCCGAGCTCCAGCCGGACGCCGCGGGCGGTGTGGAGCGCGGTGAGCCACTCGCCGATGTCGGGGCCGAGGACGTCGGCCAGCAGCGCCCGCGACCGGCCGAAGAGGACGACGTCGCGGTCCATCTCGCGCAGGCTCGAAGCGACTTCGCAGCCGATGAAGCCGTCCCCGACGACGGCGACCGGCCCTGGATTGCCGGCCAGCGCGCGCTGCAGCGCCGTGGTGTCCGAAAGGGTCCGGACCACGACGACCCGCGGGTGGCCGTGCGGCGCGCCCGGCAGCCGCCGCGGCTCGACGCCGGTCGCGATGATCAGGCCGTCGTAGCGGACTTCCTCGTCGCGCAGGTGGACGACCTGCCGGTGCGGCGACAGCGCGGTGACCGGGGAGTCGAAGTACCACTCGGCGTCGACTTCGAGGGGGTCGGCGAGCAGCGTCTGGGCCCGGCTGACCGCGCCGGTGAGCAGGCTCTTGGACAGCGCCGGGCGGTGGTAGGCGATGTCGGGCTCGGCCCCGAACACGACGACCTCGCCGTCGAACCCGAGCTCGCGCAGCCGTTCCGCGGCGCGCAGGCCGGCGAGACCGGCTCCGGCGATGACGATGCGTTCGCTCATCGGGTGGCTCCCAACAGGTGGATGGCTCGCATGGGACAGGCGCGCGCGGCCGCGCGGACGTTCGGCGTTTCCCCGGCACCGGGCCGTTTCTCGTACGCCAGCTGCCCGTCGCGGCCGAGCTTGAAGACGCCGGGGGCCTCGGACTGGCAGACGCCGTAGGAGTGGCAGCGGTGGCTGTCGACGTCGACGCGCAGCGAGGCGACTTCGGGCTCCGGTTCGATCAGCCCGGCCCGCACGAGGGCCGACGTGGGCAGCACCCGCAGGGCCGACAGCACCACGGGGGGCACGAGCAGCGTGATCCCGGCGAGCCAGACGACCGCCAGGTGGCCGCTCGCGATCGCGCCGAGCCAGGCGTGCACCGCCAGCAGCGCGATCGCGAGGTAGCCGAGCTGGTGGAAGCGGAGCCAGCGGCCTTCGCGGGCCCCGCGGCGCAGGCCGGCCGTGACGGACACGGCGACGACGAGCTCGAGGCCGGCGATGCCGAGCGCGTGCCTCGGCGTCCCGTCGTAGAAGGGGACGAGCAGGTCGGCGACGCCGAACGGGTCGTCCTCGAGGAACAGGAACGTCAGCCCGTGCACCGTGCCGGTCGCGAGGGTGAACGCGGCGAGCAGGAAGTGGCCGGCACGCAGCGCCTCCTGGCCGCCGAACCGGCGGACCCAGCCGGTGGCGGCGAGCACGCCCCAGCACAGGGTGAGGCACAGGCAGAGGTAGGTCAGGCGGCCGGACAGCGCGGCGGCCTCGGCGATCCCGGTGTCGTGCGGCGACACCGGGACCAGCGCGGCGGACAAGGACATGGGCGGCTTACCTCCGGGTGCGCGGCTGAGTCCTGCCGGGGGTTCCGAGCAGGCGGAGCAGTCCGAACGTGGCGACGGCGGCGACGGCCACGAAAACGGCGCCGAGTACGAGGTCGCCGCCGCCGAGGGTGTCGTCCTCGGTGGCGGAGACGAGCAGGGAAGTGGTCTGGGCCAGTCCGGTGCTCTCGAGCAGCGTCAGGTGGCCGAGCGCGGAGTCGACGGCGGTCTGGGCGAACGCGCGGACGTCGTCGTCGCGGGTGCCCGCGCGGACCTCGGAGGCGAGCGAGAAGAGGGAGCCGTCCTCGGCGCGCAGGCGATTGACGTAGGCCTGGTCGAACGCGTCGCCGGAGTCGGCGGCGAGTTCGCCGGCCCACGCGCGTTCCTGCTCGGTGGGTTCGGCGGGGAGGGTGACCGCGAGCCGGTCGGCGACCGCGCGCAGGGCGACGTCGAGGCGGGCCTGGTCGTCGGCGATGCGGCCGGCGACCGCCCGCACGCGCTGGTTCGTGGCCCGCCCGGCGGCGAGCCTGCTCGCCGGGCCGGCCCACAGCGCGTGCTGCTTCAAGCGCGTCAGCAAGGTGCGGTCGGACTGCTGCAGTTCGCCGGCGGACGCGGGGAAGACAGCGCTTACCAAGAGCGCGGCCGTGGCAGCCAGCAGTGCCACGAATCGGAGCGGCATCACCGATGTCCCTTCGCGAAGCAGTCCTTACCTCCAGCTACGCGGGGAAGGTGTGACGCGGTTCTCGCCGTCACCTTTTAGTGACTGTGACGTGCATCACAAGACACAATTTGAACCGGCCGTCGGCGGTCGTCGTAGCGGTTCGGTTAATGGCGTTCGCAAAACTAATGCATATGGCCTATTAAGTGTTTTTGCGCTACGCTCCGGAGGCCCCACGGTCCGCCAGTCAGGTGAGGTTGCGAGCTTTATGGAAGCACTGGGCAGAGAATGTCGCGGCCACGTCGGATCCGCCTCGTCCGCCACCGCGGTCGACGCGCGCCCCGATGTCGGCGACGACCTCGTCCCGCTGCTGTACAAGGACTTCCGCGCCACCCTGTTTTCCCAGGTACTGGCCCTGACCAACCACGACCGGCAGTGGACCGAAGACGTCGTGCAGGAGACCATGATCCGCGCGTGGCAGCACTCGGACACGCTCGAGCGCGAGCCCGGAATGCTGCGCGGCTGGCTGCTCACGGTGGCGCGCCGGATCGTCATCGACGGCTGGCGAAATCGCCGGGTCCGCCCGCAGGAGGTCGCTCTGGAGATCCCGGAAAACGCCGAGTCAGCCGACCGGGCGGACAGTTCGTTAGCCGCACTAACGATTAGCCGCGCATTGTCGGAACTGGATGAGAAATATCAGTCCGTCATCGCCGAGACCTACCTCGCCGGAAACACGGTCAGGCAGGCGGCAACAATTCTCGGAATTCCCGAGGGAACGGTGAAATCGCGGTTGTACACGGCGATGCGGCAATTGCGGAAGGCGCTCGGGGAAGTGGCGGTGCGATGAAGGGGAAGCACCGCGACGCCGCGGCTTACGAGCTCGGCGTCCTGGACGATCCGGAAGAGTTCGAAACGCACCTGCGGGACTGCGCTCGCTGCCAGGACCTCGTCGCCGGCTTCCAGCCGGTGACCGGGGCGCTGGCCCAGGCGGCCCGCCTCGGCTACCTGCCGGGCGGAGGCCCCACCGAGGGCGGCCCGCCGTCCGGGACCTACCCGCCGCCGGGCGACGGTGCGGCCCGGCGCCGGAAGCCGTGCGCTTTCTCCGGCCGGCGGGGGCCGGTGACGGGGGCGCTCCTGCTCCTGGCGCTCGGCGTGGCCGTGACCGTCGTCTGCGCTGCCCGGCCGGCCGTCGCGAGGACCTGGTTCGCATCCGCTGCGTCCATCGTCTCCCCTGCTCAGGTGGTGGCCGGTACCGGCCGTGACCTGCGGGATCTCCCGTGGCAGGCCGGTTTCCAGTAGTCTGCCCCAACCCAACATGAAAGTCCTTACGGTGGATACCGAAGTAAATTCCGAGCACCCCGTAAGCGGGCCTTCGGTACCGAAGCGCCCCGCCCCGCGGCTCCCCGGCCGCGAACCCGAGCTCAGCCGCCTGACCAGCCTGTTCCCCGTGGTGCGGGGCGGCACGGCGGCCAGCGCGGTGCTGGTCGGCGAGTTCGGCATGGGCAAGAGCGCCACGCTCCACACCGCCGCGGCCCTGGCCGCGGACGCGGGCTTCACCGTCGCGACCGCCACCGGGTCACGGCTGGAGAGCCACCTGTCCGGCGGGCTCGCCCGCCAGCTCGCGTACGCGCTGGAGGAAACCACCGGCTCGCCGCGCCCGCGGGAACCGCTCGCCGCCGAGTGCGGGCCCGCTGGCGAGGCCGAAGCCCTCGAACGCTTCTTCCGCATCGTCCGCGAGGCGACCGAGCGAGGGCCGCTGCTCCTCGGCATCGACAACGTGCACCTCGCCGACGCCTGGTCGATGCGCTGCCTCGCCTACATCCGGCACCGCGTGCTCGACCTGCCGGTGTTGATCATACTGACCTCCCTCACCGGCCACCCGCCGCACCGCGAGGTGGCGCTGCTGGAGATGGCGGGCTGCACGCCCGCGACGATCGCCCTCAACGGCCTCGGCGACGCGGCCGCGGCGGAGATCCTCGGCCTCGCCCCGGGCGAGCTCGCCACAGCCTGCCGCGAAGCGACCGGCGGCAACCCGTACCTGCTGAACGCGCTGCGGCCGCGGCTGCTGCCCGGCGCGGACCCGCACGAGCTCGGCTCGTCGCTGATCGGCCAGGTGCTCCACACGCGCATGCAGGAGTTCCCGCACGCACCGGCGATCCTGCACGCGGCCGCGATCCTCGGCGAGGACGCGGAGTTCGACCTGCTGGCCCAGCTCGCCGGCGTCGACGAGCTCGACGCGCTGCAGGCGATCGACACGATGGTCCGGCTGCACCTGCTGCACAACAGCGGCCGCCCGGAGCTGACCTTGTCCTTCGTGCGCAACTCCGTGCTGAAGGACATGCCGCGGACCACGCGGGCGGTCAACCACGCGCGCGCGGCGAAGCTGCTGTCCGAGACGGGCGCGCCGGCCGAACGCGTCGCCGCGCACCTGCTGGAAGCGACGTCGATCCGGATCCCGTGGGGCGTGGACGTGCTGCGGCTGAGCGCGCGCAACGCCGTGTTCTCCGGGCGTCCCGAGCTGGCCGCGCGGCACCTGCGCCGGGCGCTGGAAGAGCGGCTGACGTCCGGGCGCCGGGTCGCCGTGCTGCTGCAGCTCGCCCATGCGGAGTTCCAGCTCGACCCGCCCGCCGCCGCGCAGCGGGTGCGGGAAGCCGTCGACACGATCGGCAGCCGCGACACGGCCGCGTTCATCGCCTCGGCGATGCTGCTTTCCCTCTGCGGCGGCCAGGACGCCCGGCTCGCGATCAGCGCGGCCGGCCAGATCGCCGCGCGGCTCGACGCCGGCGGGCCCGACGCGGTGTGGCCGCTGCTGTGCATGACCTACCTCGCCGAGGCGGGCAGCCGGCTCGGGCCGCCGCCGGAGTTCCGCGACTTCGAGGAGCAGTGGGCGCCGCTGACCGACCCGGCCGCGCAGCGCGGCCGTTCCGCGCTGCTCGCGCTCGACGCCGTCCGCAGCGGGGAATCGGCGACGGACGCGGTCGGGCACTTCGCCGACGCGTTGACCGGCGACGACCCCGAGCTGTTCGAGCAGCACTACTTCTTCACCCTCGCCACGGCGGTGCTCGCGGACGAGCCGGCGCACGTCGACCGCCTGTGCCGCGTGCTCGACGTCGAGCGCGAGCCGTGGGACGTGCACGTGCCGCACGGCGCGCTGCCCACCCTGGCCCGCGGGATCGCCCTGCAGGCCAGCGGCGACCTGCAGCGCGCGAGTGTCCACTTCGAGTCGCTGCTGCGCCGGTTCGACGAGCGCGGCGGCACCACGACGTGCCCGGTCGGCGTGCTGTGCGCGGCGAAGCTCGTCGAGTGCTGGGTCGACCTCGGCCGGTTCGAGGCGGCGACGTCGCTGCTGGACCGGATGGACTTCGTCGCCAGTCAGGGCCTGTTCACCCACACCTACCTCCTCTACGCGCGCGGCCGCCTGCGCGTCGCGACCGGGTACACGCGCTTCGGCTTCGAGGACCTGCTCAGCTGCGGACGGCGGCTCGCCCACCACGGCATGCGGTTCCCCGGGTTCGTGCCCTGGCGCGCGCACGCGGCGCGGGCGGCGCTGGCGCTGGGCCAGGCCGACGACGCGGCCCGGCTGGCCGAAGAAGACATCAACACCGCGGCCCGCTGGGGCGCGGCACGGCCGCTCGGCACGGCGCTGACGACGATCGGGCTCGTCCGCGAAGACGACGAAGCCGAGCGGGCGCTGAACAAGGCGATCACCACGCTCCGCTCGTCCCCCGCGCGGCTGCAGCTGGCGACGGCGCTGACCGAGCTCGGCACGCTGCAGGCGCGGCACGGCCAGTCCGAAAAGGCCATCGAGACGCTGCGGCAGGCCGTCGAGCTGAGCGAGCACTGCGGTGCGCGCCCGCTGGCCCGGCGGGCGGCGGAAGAACTGCGTTCCGCGCGGCGCGCGCTGACGCCGGCGAAGGACAACGAGCACGGCCTGACGCGGCAGGAGAACCGCATCGCCGTGATGGCCGCGCAGGGCCTGACCAACCGCGAGATCGCGACCGCCCTGCACCTGACGCGGCGGACGGTCGAGCTGCACCTGTCGGGGGCGTACCGCAAGCTCGGCATCCCCGGGCGCGCGGAACTCGGTGGGGCACTGGCGAAGTCTTCCCACCGCGTGGACGGTCGTTGACCCGATCCGGGGTCGTTGCTCTACTCGGGCCATGTCGCTCGAAGAGCCGTTGAAATTCGCCTACTGGGTCCCGAACGTGAGTGGTGGCCTCGTCACGTCCGACATCGAACAGCGGACGGACTGGGGCTACGAGTACAACAGAGATCTGGCTGTGCTGGCCGAGAACAGCGGCTTCGAGTACGCCCTCTCGCAGGTCCGCTACACGGCCAGCTACGGCGCCGCGTACCAGCACGAGTCGACCGGGTTCAGCTTGGCGCTGCTGCTCGCGACGCAGCGGCTCAAGGTGATCGCGGCCGTCCACCCCGGACTGTGGCACCCCGGTGTGCTGGCGAAGTTCATCGCCAGCGCCGACGTGATTTCGGGTGGCCGCGCGGCGGTGAACGTGGTCAGCGGCTGGTTCAAGGGCGAGTTCACCGGCCTGGGCGAACCGTGGCTGGAGCACGACGAACGCTACCGGCGCACGGAGGAGTTCATCCGCGTGCTGCGCGAACTCTGGACGAACGACCACGCCGAGTTCCGCGGCGACTTCTACCGCATCCACGACTTCGACATCAAGCCGAAGCCGGTGGCGGCCCCGCACCCGGAGATCTTCCAGGGCGGCAACTCCACGGCGGCGCGCAAGCTCGCGGGCCGCGTCTCGGACTGGTACTTCAGCAACGGCAAGGACTTTGACGGCTTCTCCGAGCAGGTCTCGGAGGTTCGTGGCTACGCCGGGGAGAACGCGCGGACCGTCCGGTTCGGACTGAACGGGTTCGTGATCGCGCGGGAGTCGGAAAGCGAAGCCCGCGCGGTCCTGAAGGAGATCGTCGACAAGGCGAACGTCGAGGCCGTCGAAGGGTTCCGGTCGGCCGTGGCGCAGGCCGGGAAGTCCACTTCGGACTCGAAGGGCATGTGGGCGGACTCCGGGTTCGACGACCTCGTCCAGTACAACGACGGCTTCCGGACCCGCCTGATCGGCACGCCGGAGCAGATCGCGGACCGGGCGATCGAGTACAAGAAGCGCGGCGCGAACCTGCTGCTGCTCGGGTTCCTGCACTACCTCGAGGACGTCGAGCACTTCGGCAAGGAGGTGCTGCCGGTGATCCGGGCGAAGGAGCAGGACCTCGCCCGGGGCGCCGCCACTCCGGAGCCGCTCGGCGTCTGAGCGCGGGCCGCCGGAACTGTCGGTGCCTTCCGGTAGCGTGGAAAACGGGGGCGCCCCCGCCGGCCCGGGCCCGGCGTCGATTAGCGTGGGCCGGTGAACTTCTGGGCAGGGGCGGGAAGCCTGGCGCTGCTGGTCGCCGTGCTGGTCTTCGCGATCGTGCGGCCGCGGGGGTGGCCGGAGGCGGTGGCCGCGGTGCCGGCGGCGGGCGTGGCGCTCCTGCTGGGGCTGGTGAAGCCCGCCGCGGCCGGGCACCGGGCCGTCGAGATCCTCCCGACGCTCGGTTTCCTCGCCGCGATCCTGCTTTTGTCCTTTTTGGCCAGTGTGGACGGCGTCTTCGCGTGGCTGGGCAACCGGCTGGCGGAGGCGTGCCACGGCAAGCCGCGCCGGCTGCTGGTGCTCACCTTCGCCGCGGCGGCCGGGACGACCGCGATCCTCAGCCTGGACGCCACGGTCGTCCTGCTCACCCCGGTCGTCCTCGCGACGGCGACGAGCCTCAAGCTGCCGCCGCGCCCGCACGTCTACGCGTGCGCGCACCTGGCGAACTCGGCCTCGACGCTGCTGCCGGTGTCCAACCTGACGAACCTGCTGGCGTTCGGCGCGTCGGGGCTGACGTTCGCCGGGTTCACGGCGGTGATGGCGCTGCCGTGGGTGGTCACCCTGGCCATCGAACTGCTGGTCTTCCTGCGGTTCTTCGCGCTCGACCTGAAGCCGCGCGAAACGGCGTCACCGGCCCGCCACCTCGAGACGCCGACGTTCGCGCTGGTCATCCTGGGCCTGACGCTGGTGGGCTTCGGGCTCGGCCCGCTCGGTCACGTCGAGCCGGTCTGGATCGCGGCGCTGGCGGCGCTGATCCTGGGCGTCCGGGCCCTGACGACGGGCAAGATCAAGCCGTGGCAGCTGGTGACCGAGGCGGCGCCGCAGCTGTGCCTGTTCGTGCTGGGCCTGGCGGTCGTGGTGGAGGCGGTCTCGGAACACCTCCTCGGCGGGGTGCTCCGCACGCTCCTGCCGACGTCGACGGGCCTGCTGGACCTCCTGCTGGCGGCGGCGGTGGCGGCCGTGCTGGCCAACCTGGTCAACAACCTCCCGGCGACGCTGATCCTGCTCTCGGTGCTGGGCCCGCACCCGGCGCCCGGCGTGCTGCTGGCGGTCCTGCTGGGCGTCAACATCGGCCCGAACGCGAGCTACCTGGGCTCGCTGGCCACCCTGCTGTGGCGCCGGACGCTGCCGGCACACCCCTCGGCGAAGACGTTCCACGCGCTGGGCGCGATCACGACACCGCTGTGCCTGGCCGCGGCGACCGTGGCGTTGTGGCTCAGTCTGGGTCTGGTGAGCTGACCCGGGCTCAGCCGGGCATCGAGAGGGTCTGGCCCGGCTTCATCGTCGGCCCGCAGTCGTCCAGCGGGCCGCCGAACCGGTCGGCCGCCACGGCCGGGATCGTCTTCGCCGCGTAGTCCTGGGCCGCCTTCAGCTTGGCCGGGTCCGTCACCGCGTCGCGCCGGACCCAGTCGCCGTTGCGCAGGCCCTCGATCGGCGACGAGTAGATCAGCACGTAGTCGCGGTCCAGGCGCGGGTCCAGCGCGATGCCGTTGCCCGCTGCCCAGGGGCCCCACGAGTGGATGAACGTCGGCTTCACCGTGTCGAACACGTAGTCGCGGAGACCCGCGAGGTCGCCGTCGTGGACCAGGTCGGCGATCGGCTTGTTGACCAGGCCGGCCATGTCGACCAGGTCGAGGCGGCTGGTCATCGACGAGCCGCCCAGGTCCGGCAGCAGCAGCGACGCCTTCTGGATGCCGAGGATGTCCGCGTAGGTGTTGAAGCCGCGGCCGAAGCGGTCGGCCACCAGGCACGCCGTGATGTTCGGGTTCTTCGCGAACTTGTCCGCCGCGGCCGCGAACCCGACCGCCGACGGGATGAACGCGCCCACCAGCACCACGACGATGCCGACCCGCAGCAGCGCGCGGCGGTGCTTGAGCAGCTCGCCCGCCGAGAGCGTCCCGGCGAGGACCGCCAGCGGCCAGACCGGGCTGGCGAACCGGTGCTGGTACATCCAGTCGGCGACCATCACGCCGTACGCGACGACACCCAGCGCCAGCGGCACCAGCAGCGCGGTCAGCGACCGCCGCCACGGCGCCTTGACCAGCGCGAACACGATCACCAGCACCAGCAGGACCACGCCGGCCCAGCCGGCGTAGCCCGCCAGCTCGAACGGCCGCTTCAGGGCGTCGAACCCGGGCAGGCCCTGCTGCTTGGCCACCGACGGGTTGGCCAGCAGCCGCCCGAACTCGGCGTGCCGCCAGACGACGTACGCGCCGAACGGCACGGCGAACGCCGCCACCGACAGCAGCGCCAGCCGGAAGCTCTTCCAGAACAGCCCGGCGCGCAGCAGGACCAGCGCCGCCAGCGGGTACGCGCCCGCGTAGATCAGGCCTTCCGGGCGGGTCAGCGCGGCGAACGCGACCAGGACGCCCGCCCAGAGCGCGACCTTCGGGGTCAGCAGGCGGTCGTTGCGCACCGCGACGAACAGCGTCACCGCCAGCGTGACGACGGCGAACGCGAACAGCGAGTTCTCCAGGCCCGACACGACCCAGATGACGAACGACGGGATCGTCGCCAGCGTCAGGCCGACGATCAGCGTGGCGAGCCACGCGAAGCGCGTGAAGATCTGCTTCGCCGCGATGTGGCACGCCGTCAGGATGCCGGCGGTGAACAGCAGGCCCAGCGCCTTCGGGAACAGCACGTAGTCGGGGATGCCGAACAGCAGGCCGTGGTCGAACAGGCCGGCGAGCTTGCCGAGGCCGAGCAGCACCATCCACGTCGGGTCGGAGAAGCCCTCGACCGGCGGGGCACCCGGCTGCAGCACCGGGCCGAGGCCGTCGGCGAAGCTGCGCGCGTAGGAGAAGGTGATGGCCGCGTCGTCGACGATCCAGTGGCCGTAGCGGGCGGCGTGCACGGCGACCGCCGCGACGCCGGCGAGCACGGCCAGCACCGGCGCCAGCCGCGCGCCCCAGCCGCGCTTGACCGTGGTGGGCGCGGGGTCCCCGGGGACGTCGTCGCTCTGGGAGGTCTCGGTGAGTGCGCTAGCCGTCATGTCCTCGTCACTGTTCCGCCCGCAGGCCTCTGCCGGTGGGATACGCGCGAGCTGGCGCCCCCTGAGTGGGCCCACGCCTCGGACCCGCCACCGCGGCGACGCGGTCGAGATACTGTAGCCAATACCCCATCGGGGGGTGGCCACGCGTCGCCGTTGAGCGTGATCCACCCCACACTTCGACCGGTCAGGCCAGGTGCGAGGTGTCGTTGACCAGGCGGACCGACGCGTTCCCGTCCGGGTAGAACTCGACGATCGACAGCGACGCCAGGTCCAGGTGCAGCCGGAACAGCAGCTGCGGGCCGGCGTCGAGGCCCATCCGGAGCAGGGTCTTGATCGGTGTCACGTGGCTGACCAGCACGAGCGTCTTGCCGCCGTGCTCGGCGATGAGCTCGTCGCGGGCCTTGCGGACGCGCCGGTGCACGACGTCGAAGCTCTCCCCGCCGGGCGGCGGCACCGAGCTGTCGCCGAGCCAGGAGCGGTGCAGTTCGGGGTCGCGGTCGGCCGCTTCGGCGAACGTCAGGCCCTCCCACTCGCCGAAGTCGGTCTCGATGAGGCCGGGGTGGGTCTCGACGCGGCCGCCGAGCGCGTCGGCGACGGCCTGCGCGGTCTGCTTCGTCCGGGTCAGCGGCGAGGAGACGATCGGGACGGCCTCGCCGTCGACGACCAGGCCGTCCATCGCGGCCAGCCGTTTCGCCGCCGCAGCGGCCTGGCCGCGGCCGAGCTCGGTGAGCGGGACGTCGCCGCGGCCGGAGTAGCGGCGCAGGGCCGACATCTCCGTCTGGCCGTGGCGCAGCAGGAGCAGCCGGGTCGGCGTGCCCTTCGCGCCGGTCCACGCCACGGTCGCGCGGTCGGGCTTGCGGGTCGGCAGCTTCGGCGTGGTGGCGGGCTTTCCGGTGGCGGCGTCCATGGCTTCGTTCGCCAGCCGGTCGGCGTGGGCGTTCTCCGCGCGCGGGATCCACTCGTACTTCACGCGCGAGAAGCCCGCGGCCAGCTCCTTGGCCCGCTCGGCGAGCGGCTGCATGTCCGGGTGCTTGATCTTCCAGCGCCCGGACATCTGCTCCACGACGAGCTTCGAGTCCATCCGGACGTCCACAGTGGACGCGCCGAGCTCGGCCGCGGCGGTCAGCCCGGCGATGAGCCCGTTGTACTCGGCGACGTTGTTCGTGACGACGCCCAGGCTTTCCTTGCGCTCGGCGAGGACTTCGCCGTCGGCGTCGCGGACCACGGCGCCGTAGCCGGCGGGCCCGGGGTTGCCCCGCGAGCCGCCGTCGGCCTCGACTATGACGTGCGAGGTCACAGACCCGACTCCAGGGTCCGGACCAGGATCGCGCCGCAGTTCTCGCACTGGATGACGTCGTCCTCCGGCGCGGCCTTGATCTCGGCGATCGTGCTCCGGTCCAGCTCCAGCTGGCAGGCGCCGCAGCGGCGGGCGCGCAGCAGGGCCGCGCCGATGCCCTTGTGCTCGCGGACGCGCTCGTACAGCTTGAGCAGCGGCTCCGGGAAGCGCGGCACCAGCTTCTCGCGGTCCTCGACGCGCCGGGCCTGCGTGGTGTCGAGGTCCTTGAACGCCTCGTCGCGGCGGGCGACGGCGGCCGCGACCTCGGCTTCGGCCTTGTCGACCTCGGCGCCGGTGCGCTGCGCGTCGAGGCCGAGGGCCTCGCGCTGCTCCATCAGCTCCAGCAGGTCGTCCTCGAGCGCGCTCTGCCGGCGCTGCAGGGTCTGCAGCTCGTGCTCGATGTCGGTCATCTGCTTCGCGTTGACCGAGCCGGACTCGAGGAGCTTGCGGTCGCGGTCCTCGCGGGCGCGCACCGACTCGATCTCCTTCTCCTGCCGGGCGATCTCGCGGTCGAGGTCGGACGCGGCGGTCTCCACCGAAACGAGCGCGTCGCGGCGCTCGCGGACGGTCTTCTCCCCCGCGTCGATCTCGGCCAGCTCGGGCAGGGTGCGGCGGCGGTGCGCGGTGCGCGAGAGCTCGGCGTCCACCTTGGCGAGCTCGAGCAACTGGCGCTGCACGGCGGGTTCGGCCTTCACGGTGCTCCTCTAAATCGATGTGCGCTCGGCGCGGACGGTCCACGGGTCGGTGCACCGCGTGGAGACGTGAACGTCGACGTTACCCGCAAACGCCTCCGCCACGACCAGCGAGGCTTGCCCGCACCACGGCCATTCGCTGGCCCAGTGGGTCAGCCCGACCAGCGCGGGCACGGCGCCGGGGTTCGCCAGGTGCTCCCCGGCGGGGTGATGCCGCAGGTCGGCGGTGACGAAGGCGTCGACCCCGGCGTCCGTGGCCTGCTTCAGATACGAGTCGCCGGCGCCGCCGGACACGGCGACCCGGCGGACCGGGCGGTCCGCGTCGCCCGCCCCGAGCACGCCGGGCACGGTCGCGGGCAGGGCGTCGGCGACGCGCTGGACGAACACCGCGAACGGCTCGGCTTCGGGCAGTTCGCCGAGGCGGCCGATGCCGGTGACGCCGTCGGCCTTCGGTTCCAGGGGACCGGTGACGCGCAGCCCGATCGCGTGCGCGAGCGCGTCCGAGACGCCGGGGTCGGCCGAGTCGGCGTTGGTGTGCGCGCAGTACAGCGCGATGCCTTCGCGGATCATCCGGTGCACCAGCGCGCCCTTGGCGGTGTCGGCCGGGACGCCGTGCACGCCGCGCAGCAGCAGCGGGTGGTGCGCGACGATCAGCTGCGCGCCGAGATCCGCGGCCTCGTCGACGGTTTCGGCGACGGGGTCGACGCAGAACAGCACGCGCGTGACCGGTTCGGCGGGGTCGCCGCAGACGAGGCCGACGGCGTCCCACGACTCGGCGAGCGCGGGCGGGTAGGCCTGCTCCAGGGCGGTGATGATTTCGGAAAGCGCGGGCACCGGGGGATCTTCGCATGTACCGTCGCGGGCCATGCGAGTACTGGCAGTGCTCTTCGCAGTTGTCTCCGGCTTGCTCCTGGCCACGGTCCCCGCTTCGGCGTCACCGCCGGCTTCGCTGTGGCACCTCACCGACCTGGCGGCCCAGCGCGTCCGCATCGCCGACCAGGTGGCGGCGGCGAAGTACGGCACGCCGTCGCCGATCGACGACCCGGTGCGCGAGCAGCAGATCTACGACTCGGTCTCGGCGCAGGCGCCCGGCCTGGGTCTCGACCCGGCCGACGCGGTCCGGTTCTTCCGCGCCCAGATCGAGGCGAACAAGCTGGTCCAGCGCGGGCTGTACGCGCGCTGGGACGCGCACCCGTCGGAGGTCCCGACGACGCGGCCCGACCTGAGCCGGCTCCGGCCGGTGATCGACAAGCTGAACGCGGGCCTGCTCACCGAGCTGGCGGCGACGCTCCGGGCGCGTCAGTCCCGCTCGTGCCCCGTGCACCAGCTGGTGGCGGCGGGCCTCGCGGACGTGGTCCACCACTTCGACGTCCTGCACGTCCGCGCGCTGCGCGAAGCGACGTCGGCGACCTGCTTCACCCGTTAGGGGCGCTCCGGCGGCGGGCTCACCGCCGCCGCGAGCGCCGGACGGGACCTCAGTTGCAGTTGCCGCAGCAGCCGCAGCCCTGACCCGTGCACTTCGAGCAGCACCCGTGCATGTCGCTCTCCTTCCGGTTCGCGTCCTCGCGTGATCGACGCTAGGTGCCCGGCGCGGCGCCGGGGTACCGCCGAGCGAGCGGGTGACCGGGTGAACCGGCAGTTACGCTCGCGATGTGTCCCACATCGTCTTCGTCTGCTCGGGCAACATCTGCCGCTCCCCGATGGCCGAGCTCGTCTTCCGCGCGCGGCTCGAGGAGGCGGGGCTCGGTGACGCCGTCCGCGTGTCCAGTGCCGGTACCGGGCCCTGGCACGCCGGGGAGCCCGCCGACAAGCGCGCCCGGGCGACGCTCAAGGCCCACGGCTACCCGACTTCGCACGTCGCGTCCGAGGTGTCGGCCGAGGACCTCGCCGCCGACCTGCTGCTCGCCGCCGACGAAGGGCATTACGACTTCCTTCGCGCCCGCGTCGACGACCCGGCGAAGGTGCGGCTGCTGCGGTCGTTCGACCCGTCGGCGCCCGAGGGGGCCGAGGTCCCGGACCCCTACTACGGCGGCGACGACGGCTTCGAGGACGTCCTCGGCATGATCGAACGCGCGGTGCCCGGTTTGCTCGATTGGGTCCGTTCGCGCGGCTGAAGGTCACACCCGGCGGAGGTCGGCGGGCGGCCTGCGCGGGACACGGCCTACCGTGGTGGGGTGCGGTTGCGGTTCCTGCTCAAGCCCGGGTGGCTGGCTCTGACGGTGGTGGTGTTCGCCTTCGCCATCTGCTGCTTCACGCTGCTCTCCCCCTGGCAGTTCAGCCGCAACGCCGAGCGCGAGCAGCAGAACTCCGCGCTGGAGGCGTCGTTCACCGCCGCGCCCGTGCCGCTGACGCAGCTGCTGCCGCCCGGGAGCCTGCCCGGGCCGCACACGGAATGGCACCTCGTCTCGATCACCGGCCAGTACCTCGCGGACAAGGAAGTCATCGCGCGGCTGCGCACGGTCCAGGGCGAAGGCGCGTACGAGGTGCTGACGCCGCTGCGGACGACCGACGGCACGGTCGTGCTGGTCGACCGCGGGTACGTCGGGCTCGACAGCAAGTCCGGCGTGCTGCCGTTCGCGCCGCCGCCGGCCGGGACCGTGCAGGTCACCGCGCGCGTGCGCAGCGACGAAACCGACCCGAAGAACCGGGACGCGTTCGCCGACGCGTCGACCGGCGGAAAGCTGCAGAGCTACGTCGTCGACTCCCAGGTCGTCGCGCGGGCGGGCAAGCTCGACATCCGGCCGGGTTACTTCCAGCTCGACGCCGGCCAGCCCGGCGTGCTGGGCGCGCTGCCGCTGCCGCAGACGGACTCGGGGCCGTTCCTGTCGTACGCGCTGCAGTGGATCGCGTTCGGCGCGATGGCGCTGCTCGGCTGGCTGTACTTCACCGTCCGCGAGCTGAAGCCGGGCGGCGCGCTGGACGCGTCGGAGGCGCCGGCCCGCCGGAAGTCGGTCGCGGAGATCCTCGCCGAGGACGAACTCGCCGAAAGTGGCCATCAGAAATAGCGCCATAATGGCCCTTCGTCCAGGCCACTTGCGGTGGTGACACTGGGGTCATGCTGATCCACCCCTGGGACGCCGCTTCGGACGCGGAATGGCGCGCGTGGCTGGCCGGGCACGACTTCGGCCAGCTGATCGCCGGCGGCACCGGCCGCGACCTGCCGGTGGTGACCCCGGCGCACTTCGCGTTCGACGGCGACCGCACGGTCGTCACGCACCTGGCGCGCCCCAACCCGATCTGGCCGCTGCTGGAAGAGCACCCGCGAGCGCTGCTGACGGTGGTCGACGACTACACCTACATCCGCGCGGACTGGAACACGGCCGCGGATCCGGCGTTCGGCGTCCCGACGTCGTACTACGCGACGGTCCAGCTCGAAGGCGACGTCCGGCTGGTCGACGACCCGGCGGCGAAAGCCGAGTTGCTGGAGAAGCAGCTTCGGCACTTCGAGACGGACGGCTCGCGGGCGCCGGTGAGCGCCGCCGCCGAGTCGCCGGACCGGCGGCTGCTGCCGGGGATCCGCGGGATCGAGTTCACGATCACGGGCGTGCGCGCGAAGTTCAAGTTCGGCGGCAACAAGACGGCGGAGGACCGCGAGCGGATCGGCGGCAAGCTGGCCGGCCGCGGCGGGCGGTTGGACGAAGAGGCGTTGGCGCAGCTGCGCCGTCGCGGCTGAGGGCCCTCAGCCGCGACGGCCGGATCGGGTCAGCCGCCGCAGCCCGGCACCGGGAGCACGTCCAGGAAGCCGTGGATGGTCTCGCCCGTGGTGTGGTTGAGCGCGTCCGCGGTCATGTGCTGGGTGACGCCCGGCTGGTTGGCGGTCGGGTGCTGCTCCCGGATGCCGCCGACGGCCGAGACGTCGTCGCCGGTGAAGAAGACCTTGCCGTTGTCGGCGAAGGTGATGCTCCAGGTCTGGCCGACCACGTTCGTGTGGATCTCGAACTCCTCCCCCACGACGAACGACCCGCCGGGGCCGTCGTCGTCGTGCTTGGACTTCAGCGTGAACGGCGTGCCGAGGCTGCCGGTCGAGTCCTGCTCGTAGGTCGGGCCGCAGCGCCGGCCCTTGGCCTCGGCGGTGCCGGTCACGACGAGACTGACGAGACTCGCGGCGACGATCCCGGCCGCAATGTGCTTGTACCGCACGAAAATCCTCCCAGTATCTGCGAAGCGTTCCCTACGCCCGTCGATACGCGGAGGAGTTACACGCTCAGCGCGAGCGGCGCCGGAACCCGGCCACGACGGCGAGCACCACCGACGTCACCGCGGCGAGCCAGCCCACCACGCGGGACAGCTCGACCGCGCGTGTCACGTGCCCGGCGTCCGGGTTGCGGCCGACCCCCAGCACCGGCAGCTCGGCCACCCCGTGCGGGTAGACGGTCCGCCCGCCGACGCGGATCTCCAGCGCACCCGCGAACGCCGCCTCGACGCGGCCCGCGTTCGGGCTCGGGTGGGCGATCGTGTCGCGGCGCCACGCACGCCACGCGCCGCCCGCCGAGCCGCCGACCACCGGGGCCGCCAGCACCGTCAGGCCCGCCGCCACGCGGGTCGGGACCAGGTGGACCAGCTCGTCCACGCGGTCGACGGCCCAATGCCCCTGACGACCGGCGCGCGCCCGCCGCAGCAGGCTCACCGCTCGCGCGCCCAGGAGCCCCGGGACCCCCGCGACCGCGCCCCAGACCAGCGGGGCGACGACCGCGTCCGACGTGTTCTCCGCCAGCGTTTCCACCGACGCGCGCGAAAGCCCGACCAGGTCGAGACTTCCGGCTTCACGCGGGTCCAATTCGGACAGAGTCGTGCGGGCCGGGCCGAAGCGGGACTCCTCGAGGTCGCGCGCCAGCTCGGTGCCCTGGAGGGCCAGGCCGGCCGCGCCGAGCACCGCCCACGTCGCGGCCGCCGTCGCCGAGGCCTGCACCAGCGGACGGCCGCGGCCGAACCGTTCGAGCAGCAGACCACCCGCGACGACCGCTCCGGCGACAGCGGCGCCGGAGCCCTGCGGGAGCCGGCGGAACGCCAGCACCGGAGGCCGCCGGCGCGGGTCGCCAAGGGCGCCGTCGGCCGCCACGCCCAACACCAGTCCGATCGCGCGCGCCGCGCTCACCCGTGCCCCCCGGCATAAGAAAAGTCCAGTACCCGAGGAGGCTACTCGCCCCGGGACGGCCGGGTGCCGGGGGTCGCGAGCGGGAAACCGTGGTGGAACGCTGTTTCCCACTCAGGACCGGCCTACTCGACCAGCGCCGCGATCTCCTCCCGCGCCTGCACCACGATGTCCCGCATCGCCCGCTCCGCCCGGTCCGCGTCCCCCGCCGCCACCGCGGCGGCGACCTCCAGGTGCAGGGCGATGGCCTCGGGCTGCGGCTCCGGCGGCATCAGGCCGTGGCCGGTCCGGCCGGTCAGCACCTCCGCGACCACCTCGGACAGCTGCGCGAACATCGGGTTGCCGGACGCGGTGAGCAGCAGGTCGTGGAACGCGATGTCGAAGCCGAGGAACGTCGTGAGGTCGCGCGCGCGGGCCGTGCGGGCCAGGCGCTCGCCCAGGGCGCCGAGGCGGCCGCGCTCCTCCGGCGTCGCGCGCAGGGCCGCGTAGCGCGCCGCGCACGGCTCGATCGCCGAGCGCAGCTCGTTCAGGGTGGCGAGCGCGGCCGGGCGGGCCGGGCCGTCGAGCTGCCAGCGGATCAGCCGCGGGTCGTAGTGGTTCCAGTCCGCCGGCTCCCGGACGATCACCCCGACCCGGCGCTTGCTGCTGGTCAGCCGCATCGTTTCGAGCACTCGGACGACTTCGCGCGCCACTGTCCGCGAAGCGCCGAAGCGTTCCTGCAGCTCTTCGGAGCGCAGAACGGTGCCCGGCGCCAGCGAACCGTTCGCGATCGCCGCACCCAGCGCGTCCAGGACCTGCTCGTGCCTCATCGGACCCAACCTAGCGATCTGATTCGATTAAGTAGTACTTCATCTTGAATAAGTAGTACTTTTGAGTTTGACTCACCTGGGCACAACGAAGTGGGAGGTGCGGATGACCGTCATCGTGGTGATGGGCGTGTCGGGCTCCGGGAAGACGACGGTCGGCACGGCGCTCGCGAACGCGCTGGGCGTCGAGTACGCCGAAGCGGACACGTTCCACCCGAAGGCCAACATCGACAAGATGACCGCGGGTCACCCGCTGACCGACGAGGACCGCGCCCCCTGGCTCGAGGCCATCGCCGGCTGGATCCGCGACCACCAGGCGTCCGGCGGCGTCGTCACGTCGTCCGCGCTGAAGCGCCGGTACCGGGACGTCCTGAGAACCGGCGGTAACGTCTGGTTCGCCCACCTGCACGGCGACCGCGAGCTGCTGGCCGAGCGCATGAAGACCCGCACCGGGCACTTCATGCCGGTGTCCCTGCTGGACTCGCAGCTCGCCGACCTGGAACCCCTCGAGCCGGACGAGCCCGGCGCGATCTTCGACATCAGCGGCACGCCGGACGACATCACCCGGGCCGCCCTCACCGCCTTCCGGGAGCACGCATGACCACCGTCCTCGCCGCCGGCTGGACCGGCCACGACACCCGCCTGATCGTCGCGACGGTCGTCGCGATCGCCGTCATCGTCGTGCTGATCACGAAGGTGAAGCTGCACCCGTTCCTGTCGCTGGTGCTCGGTTCGCTCGTGCTCGGCCTGACCGCCGGGATGCCCGTCGACAAGCTGCTCAAGAGCTTCACGACCGGTGTCGGCAGCACGGTCGCGTCCGTCGGCATCCTGATCGCGCTCGGCGCGATGCTCGGCAAGCTGCTGGCCGACTCCGGCGGCGCCGACCAGATCGTCGACACCGTGCTCGGCAAGGCCCGCGGCGCCGCGCTGCCGTGGGCGATGGCGCTGGTGGCCGCGTTGATCGGGCTGCCGATGTTCTTCGAGATCGGGCTCGTCATGCTGATCCCGGTGGTGCTGCTCGCGGCCAAGCGCACCGGGAAACCGTTGATGCTGCTGGGCATTCCCGCGGTCGCCGGGCTGTCGGTGCTGCACGGCCTGGTCCCGCCGCACCCGGGCCCGCTCGCCGCGGCGGGCGCGTTGAACGCGAACGTCGGGGTCACGCTGGCGTTCGGCCTGCTGGTCGGCATCCCGACGCTGGTCGTCGCGGGCCCGCTGTTCGGCAAGCTGGCTGCCCGGCTGGTGCCGGACGCGACGCCGCCGGAGCGCCTGATCCCCGAGCGCGCGGACACGGACAAGCCGCGTCCGAGCTTCGCCGCGACGCTCACGACGGTGCTGCTGCCGGTCGTCCTGATGCTCGCGAAAGCGCTGTCCGACATCCTGCTCGCCAAGGACAGCGGCGCCCGCAAGGTCCTCGACTTCGTCGGTGACCCGCTGATCGCGCTGCTCGCGGCGGTGCTGGTGGGCATGGTCCTGTTGGGCCGACCGGCCGGCCTCGGCCGGGCGAAACTGTCCACTGTGGTCGGTGACTCGCTGGGCCCGATCGCGGGCATCATGCTGATCGTCGGCGCGGGCGGCGGCTTCAAGCAGACCCTGGTCGACGCGGGCGTCGGCGACGTCATCACGGGCCTGGCCAAGGACGCGCACCTGTCGCCGCTGCTGCTGGGCTGGCTGGTGGCGGTGGCGATCCGCCTGGCGACGGGCTCGGCAACGGTCGCGACCGTCTCGGCGGCGGGCATCGTGGCCCCGCTGGCGGCGGGCATGGACCCGTCGCACAGCGCACTGCTGGTACTGGCGATCGGCGCCGGGTCGCTGTTCTTCTCCCACGTCAACGACGCCGGGTTCTGGCTGGTCAAGGAGTACTTCGGCCTGTCGGTGGGCCAGACTTTGAAGAGCTGGTCGGTGATGGAGACGCTGATTTCCGTGGTGGCGATCGCGTTGATCCTGCCGCTGTCGCTGGTGGTCTAGCCGCCGAACGAACGAGGGCCGTCACCCACACCGGGTGGCGGCCTTCGTCGTGTCGACCCTTCAATCACGCGTGATTGGGGGGTCGACACGGCGCACGTTGACATGTGACCTTTTGGTCACCTATTCTCGCTCACGTGCCCGACGACGACCTGGTGTTCAAGGCGCTGGCGGATCCGACCCGCCGGTTCCTGCTCGACCTGCTCTTCGAGCGTGACGGCCGCACGCTCACCGAGTTGGAGACCCAGGTCGAGATGACCCGCTTCGGCGTCATGAAGCACCTGAAACTGCTGGAAGAGGCCGGGCTCGTCGTCGCGCGGAAGGAAGGGCGGGAAAAGCTGCACTTCCTGAACGCCGTGCCGATCCGGCAGATCCACGACCGGTGGATCGACAAGTACACCGAGCGCCACGTGACCGCGCTGCTCGACCTCAAGAACGAACTGGAAGGCGAAGAACCATGACGAACACCGTGCAGGTCTACCGCGTCTACATCAAGGCGACCCCGGAGCGCATCTGGGAAGCCATCACCAAGCCCGAGTGGACGCAGCGGTACGGCTACACCGGCCTGGCCGACTTCGACCTCAAGCCCGGCGGCAAGCACCGCATGCGCCCGACCCAGGCGTTCATCGACGCCGGGATGACCGGCGACATCGTCGACGGCGAGGTCCTCGAAGTGGACCCGCCGCGCAAGCTCGTCATCACCTGGAAGCTGCTGATGGCGCCGCAGGACGCGAGCGACGAGCCGTACACGACGCTCACCTACGAAATCGAGGAGTCCAAGACCGCGGGCACCAGACTGACGGTCACCCACGACGTCACCGGTGCCCCGAACATGGCGGCGATGGTCAGTGGCGCCTTCGAGCGGCTCGACGCGCCGCCGAACGAGAACGCCGGTGGCGGCTGGGCCTGGATCCTCTCCGACCTCAAGACGCTCCTGGAGACCGGCGACACCATCGTCCCGGCGCCCTGAAAGAGGTCTGGTGGCCTGCCTCGCGCCGCTTCGAGGCAGGCCACCAGGTCTATGCGCGCTGGGTCGCCGCCTTCAAGGCCGCCTTCGCGGCCTCGGGCGCGCCCAGCGTGTCCAGCCCGAACAGGGCCGCGCCCACCACCGGGTTGACGTCCACCACCCGGACCACCGCGCGCGGCGCGACCTTCAGGCACCGGCGCTCGATCTCCGCGATCACCGGCGCGCCGACCCCGGTCAGCACCCCGCCGCCCAGGACGATCTCCGGCGCGTCGCCGGTGAGGTCCAGGTTCCGCAGGATCACCGCCGCGAAGACGCTCACCTCCTCGACGAACCGGGTGACGATGTCCGCCGCGACCTCGTCGCCGGCCGCCGCGACCTCGAACAGCAGCGGGCACAGCCCGTGGATCGAGGCGGCCGGGATCTCTTCGAAGTGCAGGCCCTGCACGACGTCCAGCAGCGCCGGCTTCCCGAAGTACTCCGCGACCGCCGCCCGCAACGCGGTCCGCGGGCCGCGGCCGTCTTCGGCGCGGACGGCCCACCACAGCGCCTCTTCGCCGAGCCGGTAGCCGCCGCCCCAGTCGCCGGAGATCTTGCCCAGCGCGGGGAAGCGGTGGACGCGGCCGTCCGGGCCGACGCCGGCGCCGTTGATCCCGGCACCGCACACGACCGCGACGCCCACCCCCGCGCTGCCCGCCCGGAGCAGCGCGAGGGTGTCGTTGCCGACGGTCAGGGTTTCGCTCCAGCCCCGCGCCGCCAGCGCCGCGTGCAGTGCCTCTTCCTCACGCGGGAAGTCGAGCCCGGCCAGGTACGCGGACGTGTGCACCGCGAACGGCTTCTCCCCGAAGCCGGGGTAAGCCTCCAGGACCAGGCCTTCCAGCGCCGTGACGCACGCCGCGACGCCGACGTTCTGCGGCGACGCGCCGGGGCCGCGGGACTGGCCCAGCACCACGCCGTCTTCCGAGATCACGAGGACCTCGGTCTTGCTGTTTCCGCCGTCGATCGCGATGATGGCAGGCCTCATCCGCGGGCCCAGGGCAAGTACTCGCGGTTGATCTGCACCAGCGAATCGGCCAGCGTGTCGGCCTTCGAGTACTGGCCGACCAGCGGGTGCGCCAGCAGCGCGTCGGCCACGCGGTCCCGGCCGCCCTTGACCGCCGCCTCCAACGCCAGGAACTCGTACGCGGTGGTCGCCGCGATGAGGCCCGAGAACCGGGGCTCCACCGGGAGCTGCGGGATCGGCGTCGCCCCCTTTGAGTCCACAATGGACCGCGCCTCGATGACGGCGTCGTCCGGCAGGAACGGGAACGTCCCCTCGTTGCGGACGTTCACCACGTGCTCCTCGGCCGGACCGCCCGCGGTCAGCGCGTGCACCAGCTGCACGGCGGCTTCCGAGTAGTACGCGCCGCCGCGCTTTTCCAGGGAATCCGGCTTCGTGTTCTGCTCCGGGTCCAGGTAGATCTTCAGCAGCTCCTCCTCGACGTCGGAGACGACGTCCGCGCGCGGGCGCTCGGTGCGCTGCTTGGTGACCTGCTCGTCGTGCGCGTAGAAGTACTTCAGGTAGTACGACGGCACGACGTTCATGCGCCGCAACCACTTCTCCGGCACGGAGACCTCGTCGGACAGGTAGTCCAGGTGGTTCTCCAGCAGCTCCGGCAGCCGGTCGACGCCGTCGACGAGCGCGCCGCGCTCCCAGCTCAGGTGGTTCAGTCCGGTGTGGACGAGCTTGACGTCGTCCGCGCCGACACCCAGCAACCGACCGAACTGCCGTTGCAGGTTGATCGCGACGTTGCACAGCCCGACCGCGCGGTGGCCCTCGTTGAGCAGCGCCCGCGTGACGATGCCGACCGGGTTGGTGAAGTTGACGATCCACGTGTCGTCGCCGGCGATCTTGCGGACGCGGTCGGCGATGTCGAGCACCACGGGCACCGTGCGCAGCGCCTTCGCCAGCCCGCCCGCGCCCGTCGTCTCCTGGCCGACGCAGCCGCAGGCGTGCGGGAACGTCTCGTCGGAGCGCCGCGCCCGCTGCCCGCCGACCCGCAGCTGGATCAGCACCGCCGACGCGCCGTCGACGCCCTCTTCCAGCGACTGCGTGGTCCGCACCCGCGCGGGGTGTCCCGCGTGCGAGAGCAGCCGCTGACTGAACCCGCCCACGGCCTCGACGCGGTAGGCGTCCGGGTCCACGAGCACGATCTCGTCGACGTCCAAAGTGGAGCGTCGCCCGGCGATCCCGTCGATCAGTTCCGGCGTGTAGGTGGACCCGCCACCGACGACTGCCAGCTTCATCCCTTGACTCCCGTGAATGTGATGCCCTTGACGAACGACTTCTGGGCGAAGATGAACAGCACGATCACCGGCGCCATGATCAGCGCGGTGGCCGCCATCGTCATGTTCCACTCGACGTGGTGCATGCCGCGGAAGGACGCGATCGCCAGCGACAGCGGCCAGTGGTCCTGGTTCTCGCCGGTGTAGAGCAGCGGCCCGAAGTAGTCGTTCCAGGTGAACAGGAAGCAGAACATCGCGGTGGCCGCGATCCCCGGCTTGGCCATCGGGATCAGCACCCGGTACATGGCCTGGAACTCGGTGCAGCCGTCGATCTTCGCCGCCTCGATGTAGTCCTTCGGGATCGTGAGGAAGAACTGCCGGAGCAGGAAGATCGAGAACGCGTCGAAGAAGAAGTACGGCACGATCAGCGGCACCAGCGTGCCGGTGAGGCCCAGCCGCACCCACAGGTCGTACAGCGGCACGACGGTGACCTGCGGCGGCAGCAGCATCGCGGCCACGGTCAGCATGAAGAACAGGTTCTGCCCGCGCCACCGCAGCTTCGACAGGCCGTACGCCGCCGGGATCGCCGAGAGCAGCGCACCCGCCGTCGCGCACGCCGAGTACAGCAGGCTGTTGCCGAAGTACTCCAGCAGCGGCGCCTTCTTGAACACCTCGACGAAGTTCTCGAAGTGCCATTCCGACGGCCACAGGCTCGCCGTCATCGCCTGGTCGCTCTTCATCACCGCGGTGAGGAACACGAACAGGATCGGCAGCATGAAGACCACGCCCATGGCGATGCCGACCGAGTGCAGCGCGATGAACGACAGCCGCTTGTCCCACTGCCGCTTGAACCGCACCTTCGGCGGCACGCCGGCCGGGCGTTGCGGCGCTTCGGCCAACGCGGTCATGCGCCCTCCTCCTGGTGCTGGGACTTGCGGAGCTGCCTCACCAGGATCCAGGTGAAGGCGGCCGAAACGATGAACAGCAGCACGGCCATCGCCGCCGCGTAGCCCATGTTGAAGTAGCGGAAACCCTGGACGTACAGCCAGATCGGGTACGTCAGCGTCGAGTTCTGCGGGGCCCCGATGAGCTTCGAGTTGCCGGCGACGTCCGCGGTTCCCGCGCTCGCGGAAGCCGCCACGATCGCCTGCGTGAAGAACTGCAGCGCGTAGATGATCGAGTTGACCACGCCGAAGAGCAGCACGGGCGAGATCGACGGCAGCGTGACGTGCCAGAACCGGCGGATCGGCCCGGCTCCGTCGAGCTCGGCTGCTTCGTACTGCTCGGCCGGGACGTCCAGCAGCGCGGCGAGGATGATGATCATCAGCTCGCCCGAGCCCCACAGCGCGAGCAGCGTCAGCGCGGGCTTCGACATCGATGGGCTGTTGAACCAGAGCCCGCCGTCGATGCCGACGAGCCGCAGGAACCGGTTGACCGGGCCGAACTCCGGGTTGAACACGAAGACGAACGCCAGGGTCGCCGCCGCGGGCGGGGCGAGCGTCGGCAGGTAGCACAGGGTCCGGACGAGCCCGACGCCCGACTTCAGCCGCGAGATGACCGACGCGACACCGAGGGAGAACACCACGCGGCAGACGGTCAGGACGACGACCAGCCACAGCGTGTTGTACGCGGCCGTGCCGACCAGCGGCTCGCTGGTGAACATCCGGACGTAGTTGTCGAAGCCGACGAACACCGGCGCGTTGATCAGGTCGTACCGGGTGAAGGAGTAGTAGACCGTGGCGATCAGCGGGTAGCCGAAGAAGATCAGGAACCCGAGGAACGCCGGGGCCATGAAGAAGACGACGGTCCGGCGGCGCTTGGCCCGGCGGGCCCCCGCCCGCACCTTCGCAGGCACGGACGGGGAGCCGTCGGTTTTGATCGGGACGGCGGTGGAGGTCATCCGCCCGCGCCCTTCTGCTTGAGCTCGTCGTTGACCTGCGCGTCGACCTTCGCGAGCCCCGCGGTCAGGTCGGGGATCGACCCGGCCTGCCACTTCTCGGCGAAGTCGTTGACGGCCTTGAGGTGCGCGTCACCGATCGGGGTGGTCTGGTTGGCGACCAGCTTGCCGCTGTCGTAGATGTCGAGGAACGTCTTGAACTGCGGCTGCAGGTCCAGCTTCGGCGAGGTGAGCGACGCCTTGGTGCTGGGCACGTTCTTCAGGCCGTTGGCCATGTCCACCAGGGTGTCGGTGTCCAGGGTGACCTGCTTGATGAGCTCCCACGCGGCGCCGGGGTTCTTGGCGCCCTTGGGGATCGCGATGATCGTGCCGGTGGTGAAGCCGCCGCCGTAGTGGTCGGCCATCGAGTCGAGCACCGGGAACGGGGCGGTCTGGTACTTGACGTCGGGTGCCTGGTCCTTGAGGAACGCGGTGCGGAACTCGCCGTCCATGATCATGGCGAGCTTGCCCTTCTGGAAGCCGTGGTCGGCGGAGTACTCGTCGCCCAGGCCGGCCTTGAACTTCTCGACCTTGTCGTGGCCGCCGTAGAAGTCGATGAGCTGCTTCTGGAACTCGAACATCGCCTTCCAGCCGGGGTTGGTGGCGAGGTCCGACTTGCCGTCCTGGCCCAGGAAGGTCGCGCCGAAGTACTGCGCCCAGTACTGGGCCTGGTTGGCGTAGAACGGCATCGAGGGCAGGAAGCCGGCGACCTTGATCGAGCCGTCCGGGTTGAACTCGGTGAGCTTCTTGGTGTCCTCGAACAGCTCCGACAGCGTCTTGGGCGGCGAGGTGATGCCCTTCGCCGCGAACATGTCGGTGTTGTAGTACATGCCGTAGACGTCGGCGAGCATCGGCATCGCGCACCGCTTGCCCTGGTACTCGGTGTAGTTGCGCACCGCGTCCGGGATCTGGGTGAGGTCGATCTTGTCGCGCTCGATGTAGGGCTTCAGGTCCTGGAAGCTGCCGGTGGAGCACCAGGCGCCCAGGTTGTCGGTGTAGAAGGAGATCGCGACGTCGGGTGGATTGCCGCCGCGGATCGACTGCGTCAGCTTGTCGTCGTCCTGGTTGCCCTCGTGCTTGATCTCGATGTTCGGGTACTTCGCCTTGAGCTTGTTCAGCCCCGCGGTCACCACGCCGTACTCGCGGTCGGTGAACTTGGAGTACACGGTGATCGTGACCTTGTCGTCCTTACCGGGCGCGGCCGCCGCGTCCGATGTGGACGGTGCGGCGGCGCCGGAACAGGCGCTGGTCAACAGGACGGACGCCGCGGCGGCGGCCGCCAGCAGGGCGCCTCGGCGGGTCCGGGTGGTAGGGGGCATGGCCCTCCTCCTCATCGGTCGGTCTACTCGGTTGGGGACGGGTGCTTTCGTCCTCGGGCCTGCGACCCGAGGAGCGTGGGCGTGACGACGCCGAAGACGTCCTCACGGGCGGTGGCCAGCGCGGACTGCAGCGCGCCGGCGCGGACGGCGTTGCCCTGCACCGAAGCGCAGCCGACGGGCGTGCGCGGCAGGACCAGTTCGTGCAGCTTTTCCTGCACCAGCGCGGCGAACGCCTCACCACCGGCGCGGCTGGTGTCGCCGCAGAGGAGCACGAGCTGCGGGTCGGCGACCGCGACGAGGTTGGCCACTCCGCCCGCGACGCGCTTGGCGAGGTCGTCCAGGAACGGGTGGCTCTTCCCGGCTTTCTCGACGGCTTCCCAGGCGGTCTCGGCCGCGATGCCGTGGGCGGCGGCGAGGCGGCAGATCGCGGGTGAGTCGACCAGGTTGCCGAACCGCGCGCCGGCCTCGGGCCAGACGTCGCCGGTGTCCACAGTGGCCGGATCCGGGACGCGCATCCAGTCGATCTCGCCGCCCCCGCCGGTGGCCCCGCGCAGCAGCCGCCGTCCGATCACGACAGCGCCGCCGACGCCTTCCGACAGCCACACCATGACGAAGTCGTCGACGTCCTGGGCCTGCCCGACGCTCATCTCCTCGACGGCGACGAGGTTGACGTCGTTCTCGATGAGGACGTCGACGCCGAGGTCGTCGGAGAGCTTCTGCGGGACGTCGAAGCCGAGCCAGCCGGGGATGTGCGGAGCGGAGGAGAGCAACCCGGTCCGCGGATCGAACGCCCCCTGCGCGCCGATCACGACGTGCGCCAGGTCTTCTCGCTGGATCCCGGCTTCCCGCGCGACCTTCTGCAGGGCTTCGCCGAAGGTCCCGACGACGTCGGCGCCTTCGTGGACGGGCAGCGGCGTCCGGTACTCGGCGAGCACGACCCCGGCGACGTCCGCGACGACGAAGTCGGCGACGTGCGGGGTGAGATCCACCGCGGCGACGAAGGCGAGCGCGCCGTTGGCCGCCCAGAGCTGGGCGCGGGGCCCCCGGCCGCCGCCCCTGACGCCCGCCTTCACGACGAGGTTGTCCTGCTCGAGCCGGGTGATGAGCTGCGCGGTGGCGGGCTTGGACAACCCGATGGCGAGCTCCAGCTCGGCGCGGGTCAGCGGGCCCTCCCGCAGGAGGACCTCGATGGCGGCGCGATCGTTGATCTCGCGCAGCATCCGCGGGCTACCGGCTCGCACGCACTCGCTCCCGACTTAATTAGGATACTTTACAGACGGTTTCGCAGGACTGTAGTGAGCCGGAGCACAGCCGTCAACGGTCTGGTGAAACGAGCAGGTAACGCCTCAGGTCCCGCTGGGCCACCTGGCGGAAACGTGCACCAGGCGCAACGAAAGCGGCCCCGGCGGGTAGCCGGGGCCGTTCTTGGTCGCGCTCTGTGGCGGGTGGTTACTCCTCCGCGTCCGCCCAGGCTTTGAGCATCACGCGGGCGATCGACGAGTTGCCCGGCAGGATGATCTCCGCCGCGCCGTTCGCGATCGGGGTCGGGCGAGATCCCTCGCCCCGGACCGCGCTGTTCGCGAACGCTTCGCGCACCTCGGCCCGCGAGACCCACAACGCCTCTTCGATCTCGCCGTCCGCCGGTACCAGGGGCAACGAGCGGTCCGCCCGGGCCGTGAACCCCAGCATGATCGAGCGCGGGAACGGCCACGGCTGGCTGCCGAGGTACCGGACGTCGGACACCGACGCCCCCACCTCTTCGCGGATCTCCCGGACCACGCACGCTTCCAGGGACTCCCCCGCCTCGACGAACCCCGCCAGCACCGAATAGCGCCCCGCCGGCCAGATCGGCTGACGCGCCAGCAGCACGTGGGAGCCGTTGGCCCCCTCCAGCGAGTGGACCAGGCAGATCACCGCCGGGTCCGTGCGCGGGTACTCCTCGCGGCCGTCGTTCGTGCACTTGCTCGCCCAGCCGAACTGGATCAGTTCCGTCGGGTGGCCGCAGCGCGTGCAGAACTTGGCCTGGCGACGCCAGTTCCGCAGCGCCTGCGCCGTCGTGAACAGGCCCGCCGACGTGTCGTCGAGCAGGTCGCCGTAGCCGCGCAGTTCGACCCAGACCTCGCCGTCCGCGCGCGGGACCTCTTCGACGAAGCCCCAGCTGCCCGCCATCTTCACCGTGTCGGCGTCACCCGACGGGCCGCCCGGCAGCGACCAGTAGTCCGTGTCCTGCCACTCGCCCAGGAACACCGCGTCCGCCGGGGGCGAGGCACCGAAATCGATCGCCTTCCGGAACGCCAGGGCCGAGCTGCCTTCGACGACCGGCGTGCGCCCGGTGTCGTCCAGGAGGACGACCCGGGCGTCGGCCCAGCGCGCCACCAGCCGCGAAGGGTTGGTGCGCAGACCTTCCTGACGGTCCACAGTGGACCGCGACAGGGTGGGCAGGGCACCCAGGGTGAACGGGACCGACATCAGGACGGCTCGCCCACGACGACGTCGCCGAGGGACACCAGCTTGCGTTCCAGCACCGCCGCGTCACCGACCACCACGCCGGTGAACCGCTTGGGGGCGAAGAACTTCAGCGCCGCTTCGGCCACCTCGTCGGCGGTCACCGCGGCGACCCGCGCCGGGTGCTCGTTGAGCCACTCCAGGCTCAGCCCGGTCGAGGCCAGCGCCAGCACCTGCCCGGCCAGCCCGCCCTGCGACGACGTCGACGTCAGCAGCGAGCCGATCGCGTACTGCCGCACCGACTCCAGCTCGTCGCCCGCCGGCGGGACCTGGCCGAGGCGGCCCAGCTCGTAGCGCGTCTCCAGCAGCGCCGGCGCGGTCGCCTCGGTCGCGGTGTCCGCGTCCACGTTGACCACGGCCGTCTTGTCCGTGAACTCGAAGCCGGAGTGCGCGGAGTACGTGTACCCCTTGTTCTCGCGGATGTTCTCGACCAGCCGTGACGAGAAGTACCCGCCGTAGGCCAGGTTCGCCAGCTGCAGCGCGGCGTAACCCGGGTCCGTGCGCGGCACGGTCTGCGCCGAAAGCCGGATCTGCGACTGCACCGCGCCCGCGCGCGGCACCAGCAGCACGTTCGGCCCGGTCAGCTCCGGCAGCGGCGGCAGCCGGACGGCGGAGCGGTCGGACGCCCAGCCGCCGAGCACCTTCTCCAGCTCGCCGATCACCGACGCCGGGTCGAGGTCGCCGACCAGCACCAGCACCGAGCCGCGGGCCTGCACCGACGCCTGGTGCAGTGCCCGGACCTGCTCGGGCGTCACGACCGCCACGTCTTCGGCCTTCGGCACCTCGCGGGTCGCCGGGTGGTCGCCGTAGCGGTGCTTCTGCAGGGCCTCGCGCGCGATCGTGCGCGGCTGGGTGCGGGAGACGGCGATCCGCTCGACCAGCCGCTCCTTCTCGCGGGCGATCTCGTCGTCGGCGTAGGTCGCACCGGTGAGGACGTCGCCGAGCACGTCGAGGAACGTCGGCAGCTTCTCGGCGAGCGCGGATCCGGTCAGCACCAGGCGTTCCGGGTCGACGCCGGCGCCGATGTCGCCGCCGATCAGCGCCAGCTCGGCGTCGATCTCGATGCGGTTGCGGCGCGCGGTGCCGGTCAGGATCGTCTCGGCGAGCACCTCGGACGTGGCCGGGTGCAGCGCGTCGTCGCCCGCGAACGGGATCCACAGCCGGGCCTCGACCATCGGCACGGTCGCCTTGCGCACGGCCACCACGCGCAGGCCGTTCGACAGCTCGGTGTCCACATGGGACAGATCGGCGGCCGCGCGTTGCTCGCCCAGCGGGGGCAGCGGGCGCGGACCCCGCGCGGTGCGGCCGATTTCCTCCGCACTGCGGTGCGTTGCAGAAGTCACTGCTCGTTGTTCCCTTCCGAAGCGGGCTTGACCACCAGCACGGCGCGCGCGTCGGGGCGCAGCGCCTTGGCCGCCGCCGAAACGGCTTCCGAGGTGACGGCGGACATGCGGTCCGCGAGCTTGTACACCAGCGACGCGTCGCCGTAGAGCAGTTCGAACGAGCCGAGGGCGAGCGTCCGCGACACCAGCCGGTCGTGCTCCGAGTGCAGGCTCGCCGTCCAGCGCGCGGTGACCTTGCGCAGCTCCTCCTCGCTCGGCGGCGTCTCGGCGAGCTTCTCGAGCTCGTCGTCCAGCGCCGCGAGGACGCGCTCGCGCGGCACCTCGTGCGGGTGGATCAGGGTGATGGTGAACGTGTCCGGGTCGCGGGCCTCGAACGGGCCGAACAGCCCGGCACCGGCGCCGATGTCGACGACCAGGGGCTCGCGGTGCACCAGCCGCTGCTGCAGGCGGGAGCCGTCGCCGTCGGTCAGGACGCCCGCGAGCACGAGGTAGGCGAGGTAGCCGTCGACGTCGTTGATCGGGTCCGGCATCCGGTAGCCGATGCCGAGCGCGGGCAGCGGGGCGTGCGGGTCTTCGACCTCGCCGCGCAGCTCGGTGGTCGGCAGCGGCTCGGCGAACGACGGGCGCTGCGGCGCGGGCCGGTGCGGGACGTCGCCGAAGTGCGTCTCGATCAGCTTCTTGGCGTTGGCCACCTCGAAGTCGCCGGCCACGGTGAGCACGGCGTTCGCCGGCGCGTAGTAGGTGTCGAAGAACGCCGCGCAGTCGTCGACCGTGGCGCTCTCGAGGTCCTCGAAGCCGCCGTAGCCGTTGTGCGCGTTGGGGAACGTCGAGTACAGCACCGGCGGCAGGGTGATCCACGGGAACCCGCCGTACGGCCGGTTCAGCACGTTGAGGCGGATCTCCTCCTTGACGACGTCGATCTGGTTCGCCAGGTTCTCCGCGGTCAGCTTCGGCGCGCGCATCCGGTCGGCCTCGAGGAACAGCGCGCGCTCGAGCGCGGCGCTCGGCAGCACCTCGAAGTAGTCCGTGTAGTCCGGGTGGGTGGACCCGTTGAAGGTGCCGCCGCTGGACTGGACGTGCCGGAAGTGCGCGAGCTTCTCGAGGCTCTCCGAGCCCTGGAACATCAGGTGCTCGAAGAGGTGCGCGAAACCGGTGCGCCCCTCCGGCTCGGAACGGAAGCCCACGTCGTAGTGGACGCTGACGCCGACCACCGGCGCGGTCGCGTCGGGTGCGAGGACCACGCGCAGACCGTTGTCGAGGGTGTATCGGACGAGCTCGGGATCGGCCATGGCCCCACCCTACGACGGGTCGGCGCGTTACGGCTTCCCGGCTGGCGGGTGAGAACCGGTGTGCTGCCCGGCCGCGTCGAGCAGCCGTCCGCGGCGGGCGCCGGCGAAGGCGCCCGCCAGCGCGGCCGCGAAGGATCCGGCCTGGTCAGGGGTGATGTCGCCGTCGTGCCAGTAGACCGGCGGCGGGTGCTCGAGCCCGTCGAACACGGCCACCCACGGCCCCAGTTCGCCCAGAGCGAGCGCGTACGGCAGAGCACGGGAGAAGACCAGCTCGCGCTGGGGCTTGGTGAAGGTCTTCGGCCGGGCCGAAGCCAGCGACGCCGCGACCCCGCGGAGGCGCCGCGCCAGGTCGGTGCCCGCCCGGCGGCGCGCGGGCAGCGCGGCGGAGGCGGCGACCGCGGCGGCCCCGGCCAGGACGACGATGACGCCGAGCTGGGCGTAGCCGACGGTCACTGCGAGGAGCACGGTGAGGAACACGCCGTAGAAGACGACCCGGATCCCGGCACGCCGGAGCAGGCCGGTCGCGAGGCGGCCGCGGCCGGCGAGGTCGGCGGCCAGCGCCGCGCCGGGGACCTCGACGTGCCGCTGCCGCAGTTCGGCGAGGGTCACCGACTCCTCCGGCAGCACGGCGTCGAAGACGGCCCGTTCGAAGGGCGTCAGGTGCTCGTCGGGCGGGTTGCGGCGGGTCAGCCGGGAGCCCTCGCTGACCCACACGTAGTTGCGGACGACGAGGTCGAGCACCGTCGCGGCCAGGTCGGCGGCCCCGGCCCGGCCGTGCAGCAGCACGCCGACGTGCCCGGGCAGCACGCCGCCCGGGGACGCGAACTCGCCGTTCGCGGTGACCAGCGCGGCCTCCGGGGCCTCCCCCGCGTCGGCGTCCCGGCGGCGGGCGAGCCCGACGAGCGCGGCCGCCACCAGCAGGAGCGCGCCGAAGCCCGCCCAGGCCCAGCCGACCGGCGCGGTGAGCACGAACGCCCCCGCGATCGTCTTCGCGGGAACGAGCACCGCGTTGTCCGGGACGGTGCCGGCGGGCAGCTCGACGGTCGCCGTCATCCGCTGCCCCGCCGCCAGGTTCTGCTGGCTGAACCGGGTCAGCCCGGCGTGGTCGATCTGCGCCGCGGCGCACGGGAAGTCCGAGTCCGGCGGCCCGGCGAGGCAGTCGACGGCGGTCGGGATCTTCGGCGCCGCGAAGGAGGCCCGGAGGAACTTGAGGTCGGTGCTCCAGCCACCGGCCAGCTCCCAGGTGACCCGGTCCCCGGCGACCGCACCGTCCACTGTGTACCGGACGACCGATGTGCCGGCGGTGAGGTGGACGGTGAAGGCGTCCTTGTCGACGCTCGCCGTCCCGCTGCCCTCGACGACGACGTCGCGGACGCCGTAGATCCGGTCGCGGTGGTGCGGCGCGGGGACGCGCAGCGCGACCCGGCGGTCCATCGCGAGGCCGTTCGGCACGGAGATCGCCTCGACGACCGAAAGCGAGCCGTCGCGCTCGACCTTGAGCTGGATTTCCGCGCTCTGCGGCACGGTCGGGAGCGGCGGCTGGTCCACCGGCGCCGCCACCAGGAAGAGCGCGAGCGCCGCCGCCGCGAGCACGGTCAGCGGGTGGTGCGGCCGGCCGCGGTGAGCAGCCCGTCCAGCGCGGTCAGGAACGACGGGAAGTGCGTGCCGAACCGGCGCAGGTCGCGGTCGGCCTCCATCCCGCCGTACCAGTACAGCCCGGCCGAACCGTCCGACGCCGGGTTCAGCGCGGCGAACGCGCCGAGCCAGCGTTCGGTGTCGCCCAGCACCACCGCGTACGGCAGCGAGCGGGAGAACACCATTTCGCGGTCGGCCGGCGGGATGTCCTCGGCCTTGGCGGTGTGCAGGTAGTCGAGCAGGCCGCGGACCTGGCCGACGAGCGCCCGGCCGCGCGCGGTGCGCGACGGCAGCAGCGCGGCCGCCGCGGCGACGGCGAGCCCGGCCAGCGCGACCGCGACGCCGAGCAGTGCTTCGCCGACCGTGAACGTGAGGACCGCGGTGGCGACGGCGCCGAGCGCGAAGATCCCGGCGCCGATCCCGGTCAGCCGCCCGCGCGCGGTGTCCGGGCGGCGGGAGAACCAGCGCTTGGTGACGACGTCGGCGTACATCGCGTCGCTGATCTTGCGCAGGTCGAGCCCGCCGCGGGCGCGCAGCTGCGAGACGAGCACGGAGTCGGTGCCGGCCGGCAGGAGCGTCTCGTAGACGGCGCGCTCGAAGTCGTGCAGGTGCTCGTCCGGCGGGTTGCGGCGGGCCAGCTGCCAGTCGGGGCCCGGCACCTCGGCCAGCCACAGGTAGTTGCGGACGGCGAGGTCCACGACGGTGGCGCTGATGTCGACGACGTCCACGGTCTCGTCGACGACGGTCCCGACCTGCCCGGGCAGCACCCCGTCCGGGCTCGCGAAGAAGACGCGGTCGCCGTCGCGCAGCAGGACCTCGACCGGTCCGGTGGCGGTGTGCAACGCGCCCGCGTCCTCCTTGCGGCGGCGCCACACGAAGAGGCCGCCGGCGATCAGGAAGACGAGCAGGAGCGCGAAGACGATGCCGGTCAGCGGCGTGAACGCGAAGGCCGTGGCGAAGAGGCCGACGTCGGCGAACTTCGCGTTCGCGGGCGTGGTGTTCGCGGGCAGGCCGATGAGCAGGTCGACCCGGTCGCCCGGCTGGACGCCGTTCTGTTCGAGGCGCACGACACCGGTGTGGTCGAGCTCGGCGAGCGTGCAGCGCTGGCTCGAACCGATCGGGCCGGCGAAGCAGTCCACAGGGGACAGTTGCGGCGACGGCGCGAGGAAGGAGGCGGTGAGCTTGGCGACCGGGGCGTCGAAGCCGCTCGCGACCTGCCAGCGGGCTTGCTGGCGGCCGCTCTGGTCGGCGATGGCGCCGTCGACGGCGTAGGTGACGGTCGAGGCGCCGCCGGTGAAGGTGAGGACGAGCTGGTCGCCGGTCTGCTGACTGGTCGCGGCACCCTTGGTTTTGAGGTCCTTGACCGAGAAGACCCGGTCCTGGTCGTCACCGGCCGAGACCCGCAGCGGCACGCGCGAGGTGAGCTGCTGCCCGCCGGGAACAGTGACCTTCTCGGTGACCGAGAGCGAGCCGTCGCGGAGGACCTTGAGGGCGACGTCGGCGGTGACACCCTCGGGCTGCGCCGGGATGTCGTTCCCGCTGAGCTGCTGGGGTTTCTTGACCTGATCGTCGGGCAGGTTCGGCAGGACGGGCCCGGCGGACGGCCCCTGCGCGGCGGCGACCCCGCCGATCGCGCCGGTTGCACCGGTCCCGACGGCGAGCAGCACGGCGGCGAAGGCCGTGGTCCCCCATTTCCTCAACACAGCACCACACCCTAGAGCACTCGATCTATGCTGACGCCCGGAACGGCGAGATCTCCGCTGGTACGCCGGTTCCGACGGGGAAAACGCACGGGGGGTTCCACAAAGATGACGCAAGGCCCACAGGGCCCCGGCCCGAACGACCCACGGCGCCCGGTCCCCCCACCCGGACGGCCACCGCTGCCGCCACCGGGGGCCCGGCCGTTGCCGCAGGGCCGGCCACAGGGGCCGGGCGGGCAGCCTGGTCTGGGGCAAGGCCCGCACCCTGCGCAGGGACCGGCGGGCGCGCCCGGCCAAGGCGGCGCCCCGCGGCAAGGCCCGGGACCAGGTGGGCAGCCTGGTCCCGGCAACGCGCCGGGTCGGCTGCCCGGCGGGCCAGCACAGCACGGTTGGCCGCAACCCGGGCGGCCGCCGCTCGGACCTCAAGGCACGCAGGGCTTTCCGCCCTCCGGGCCGTACCCGCGGCCCGTCATGCCTCCGCCCGTTGGCGCACCCCTGCCGCCGCCCGCCGCGGCCGTCGCGCCCGTCTTCACCCCGGGCTATGCCGGTCCGCCGCCCGGCACGCCGTTCGGGCCGCGGTTCGCGCCCGGGTACACCCACTACGTCGCGAAGAAGTCCAACACCGGGGTCATCGTCGCCGTGGCGATCATCGGGATCGTCGCCGTGGTCGGGGGGCTCGTCGCCGCCGTCGCGTTGATCGGCGGCAGCACCCGGCACGTCGCCGACGCCGGTTACTCCAGCACCTACCCGAGTGACACCTCCTACACCACCGAACCGACCACCGAGGCGACCACCGAGACGACCTCGTCCACCGAGGAGACGACCACCAGCCGGACCACCGAGCGCGGGACCCGGACGTCGGAGACGCCGAGCGGGCCCCGGTCCGTCGTCGCCACGGGTGACAACCCGCTGTTCGCCGACGCCAACTTCGGCCTGCAGAACATCCCGTGCTCGCTGAGCCGGTGGGCGACCGACCAGAACAGCGCCACGAAGTTCTTCCAGTCCGGCATCGCCTGCCTCGACGCGATGTGGTCGCAGATGCTCCCCGCGGCGAACCTGCCGTTCCGGTCGCCGAACCTGTCGGTGCCGCGGTCGATCTCCGAATCGTCGACGCCGTGCGGCAGCGGCGGCTCGACCACGGGCGTCACGCCCTTCTACTGCCCGACGAACAACACGATCTACATGCCGATGGACCGCATCGAGATCGAGACGTGGGGCAACCACCCCGGCCCGTACCTGTCGATCCTGGCCCACGAGTACGGCCACCACGTGCAGAACCTGGCCGGCATCTCCGAGGCGTACGGCGACCAGCGCTACGACGCGGGCGCCGACTCGGCGGCGGGCCTGGAGCTGTCCCGCCGGATGGAACTCGAAGCGCAGTGCTTCTCGGGGATGTTCCTCGGTTCGGCGTCGGTCTCCGGCGGCTCGGTCGACAAGAACATCTACAACGAAGCATGGAACGCCCAGGACCGCGGCGACGACTACGCCCGCAACGGCAAGCGCGACCACGGCAGCGCCAAGCACAACATCTCCTGGTGGCAGCACGGCGCGACGAAGAACCGCAACCAGCAGTGCAACACCTGGCTCGCGTCGTCGGGAGACGTGTCCTAGCCCGGCGGCGTGAACGGGTTCTCGACCGACGTGCCGGACGGCGGCGTCGACGGCGAAGGCACCGGCGCCTGCCAAGCCGGGCCCGGCGCCGCGTACTGCCCCCGCGCCGCCCGGACCTGGGCCGCGTACGCCTGCACCGCTCGCGCGTGGTCCCGGTGTCGCCGCTCCGCCAGCACCGCCGCCAGGAACGCCCACGCCGGGACCCCGGGCGGCACCGGCGTGCCCAGCGCGTTCCCCACCTGCTGCGCGAGCCCCCAGCCCAGCGAGTTCGCCGCCTCCGGGGCCAGCTGGCCGAGCCGCGTCAGGAACTGGCGGCTGGCCAGCGCGAGGTCGTCCGGGAGCCGGGTCAGGTCGAGCTGGGCGGCCCAGCCCTCGAGGCCCGGCGGCATGCCGATCGCCGAGTAGCCCGGGCTCTGCGAGACGCGCTCGCGGATCACCAGCGTCCCCGCCAGGAAGTCGCCGACGCGGCGGCCGTCGGACGAGCACAGCGAAACGATCACCGCGACCGCGCCGAACAGGCCCAGCGCCCAGAAGTCCACGACGAACCCGGCGAGCCCGCGCACCAGCGCGTGGCGGAACCGGATCGGGCCGCCGTCGACGCGCACCACCCGCAGCCCCAGCGCCAGCTTGCCCAGCGACCGCCCGCGCGAGAGCGTCTCGAACAGCACCGGGTAGCCGACCATGATCAGCACCAGGAACACCAGGGCGAGGGTCACGGCCAGCGCGGCGTCGCCGCCCGGCACCGCGACCATCAGCACGAAGACCGAGCCGAACAGGAGCGCGGCCTGCACGAGGACGTCCAGCGCCATCGCCGCGGCCCGGCTGCCGAGCTTGGCGACGCGCAGGTCCAGGACGACGGCTTCGCCGGTGACCAGCTCGGATTCCTCGTGCACGCAGCCCAGGGTAGCCACGGATAGGCTGGCTCCGTGGATGTGGACGTCTTCGTCGCCGCGCACACGGCGGAGTGGAACCGGCTCGGCCAGCTGACGCACCGCGGCGGCAAGCTGACCGGGGCCGAGGCCGACGAGCTCGTGACGCTTTACCAGCGCACCGCGACGCACCTGTCGATCGTCCGGTCGGTCGCGCCCGACCCGGCGCTGGTGAGCCGGCTGTCCGGGCTGGTCGCGCGGGGGCGGTCCGCGGTTTCGGGGTCGCACAACTCCGCGTGGCGCGAGGTCGCGCTGTTCTTCACGCGCCGCTTCCCGGCCGCCGTGTACCTGTCGCGGCGCTGGTGGATCCCGGCCGCGCTGGTGTCGATCGCGGTGATGGCGGTGATCGCCGTCTGGGTCGCGGGCGACCCGCACGTGCGCGCGTCGATCGCGTCGCCGGACGAGCTCAACCAGCTGACCAAGCCCGGCGGCGAGGCCGAAAGCTACTACTCGACGGGCCCGGCGACGTCGTTCGCCGCGCGCGTGTGGACGAACAACGCCTGGGTGGCCGCGACGTGCCTGTTCCTCGGCATCGCGCTCGGCCTGCCGGTGATCGGCGCGCTGTGGCTGAACTCGCTCAACGCCGGGCTGATCATCGGCGCGATGAGCGCGGCCGGCCGTGGTGACGTGATGATCGGGCTCCTGCTGCCCCACGGCCTCCTGGAGCTGACGGCGGTGTTCGTCGCGGCGGGCACCGGGCTCCGGCTCGGCTGGACGGTGGTCGACCCGGGCCGCCGGTCGCGGACGAAAGCCCTGGCCGAGCAGGGCCGCTCGGTCGTCGTGATGGCGCTCGGGCTGGCCTGCGTGCTGTTCGTGTCCGGGCTGATCGAGGCGTTCGTGACGCCGTCGGGCTGGCCGACGTGGGTGCGCGTGGGCATCGGCGTGCTGGCCGAGGTGGCTTTCCTGGGCTACGTCTTCACCCTCGGCCGCCGGGCGGCGAAGGACGGCGAGGTCGGTGACCTCGAAGCACGCGACGCCGGGGACGCGCTGCCCGAGTCAGCATAGGCAGGAGCCCTCGAAGGCGATCGACGATCCGTCGTCGAGGCTCGCCGTGCCGACGAACCGCGCCTCGAACTCGCCCACCTCGGTGAGCACCAGCTTCGGGCTCGACGCCGTGCCGTCCGCGCCCGTCTTGACGGTCACCGTTTCGCCGCCGCCTTCGAAGGCCAGCGCGTTCTTCGGCCGGGCCGCGCGGACGAAGAACGTCACGGGCACGTCGGGCGCCGGCTGGCCGTTTTCGCCGATCACGCGGACCACGAACGGCACGCCCGGGTCCTTCGTCGCCAGGCGCTGGCCGTTGCCCGACAGGATGGCCAGGGTGCGCCCGCCCGCCGCCCACGTGTTCGCGATGCCCTGCAGCGAACAGACTTCCTGGTACAGGCGGGCGCCCACAGCCGCGCCTTCCGCGGTCAGGCACCGGGCCGTGGCGACGTTCGCGATCTCCACCAGGCCCGGCAGCCCCGCGATGCGCCGCCAGGACTGGTGCTGGTCCTTGTCGTCGCACGCCGCGAGCTTGACGGCGACGCCGTCGACCGGGCTCGCCGCGGTCAGGCACTGTCCACTTGAGACATTCGTGAAGTGCTGCCCGGCGTAGGTCCACTTGGCCCCCGGGTCGGCCGCGTCCGCCAGCACCGGCTGGCCGGAAACCACCGCGAGGGACAGCTTGCCGCCGCCGTCGGCCAGGTAGACCGGGGAACCGTCGGTCGCGGGCGCCGAAGAGATCGCCAGGGCCACCGCCATGAGCTTCCACATGCTTCGGGCTTAACAGTCCGGACGGGCGCCCACCACCGGAGTCACCCGTCAGAGCCGGCCCGCGGCCTTGAGCGCCAGGTACCGGTCCGCCAGCGCCGGCGGCAGCTCCTCCGGCACCGCGTCGACGACGCTCACCCCGTGCCGCCCCAGCCGCTCGGTCACGCGGTGCCGTTCCGCCAAGGTCCGTGACGCCGACGCCGCGTCGTAGACCGCTTCGGCGTCACCCCGGCCGGACAGCATCTCCGCGACCCGCGGGTCCGCGACCGACGCGACGATCAGCTCGTGCCGCGCGGTCAGCGAGCTCAGCACGGGGAACAGGCCTTCCTCCAGCGGCGCCGCGTCCAACCCGGTCAGCAGCACCACCAGCGAACGACGGCGGGTGCGCTGCAGCACCTCGGCGACCATCCCCCGCGCGTCCGTCTCGACGAGCGAAGGCTCCAACGGCGCCATCGCGTTCACCAACGACGTCAGCAGAGCGGCCCCCGAAACCCCCTGCACCGCGGCCCGCAGCCGGCGGTCGTAGGCGAGCAGGTCGACGCGGTCGCCGGCCCGGGAAGCCAGTGCGGCCAACAGCAACGCCGCGTCCATCGCCGCGTCGAGGCGCGGGGCGTCGCCGACCCGGCCCGCCGACACGCGGCCCGTGTCCAGCACCACGACCACGTGCCGGTCGCGCTCGGGACGCCACGTCCGGACCATCACGTCCGCCGCGCGGGCGGTCGCCCGCCAGTCGATCGAGCGGACGTCGTCGCCGATCACGTACTCGCGCAGCGAGTCGAACTCCGTGCCCTGGCCCCGGATCAGCACCGCGTTCCGGCCGTCGAGCTGCTGCAGCCGCGCGAGCCGCGAAGGCAGGTGCTTGCGGCTGTGGAACGGCGGCAGGACCCGGACCGTCCACGGCACTTCGTGCGAACCCTGCCGCGCGGCCAGGCCCAGCGGGCCCACGGACCGGACCGTCACCCGCGCCGCCGTCCGGTCGCCACGCCGCGACGGCCGCAGCGGGGTCACCAACGCCCGCCGCTCCCCCGGCGGGACGCGCACGGCGTGCCGGTCCGCGGCGCCCGCCGACGGCGGCCACGCGTCACGCAGCTGCCCGCGCACCGGGCGGCCGCCGGGGTTCGCGACGACCAGCGTCACCTCGCACGGCTCGCCGAGCCGCACGGACGTGTCCCCGGAACGGGAAAACCGCAGTGGCGCCACGCTCCCGGCCAGCAGCAGGTCGACGACCACGAGCAGCAGGAGCACCCCGCCGACCGCCAGGATCCCGGTGGTCGACGGCAGGAGCAGCCCGACCACGAGCGCGCCGAACAGCGCGGCCAGCCCGAGCCTTCCGGTGACGGCCATGTCAGCGCGGCACGGGCACGGACGCGAGCACGCGGTCCAGGACGCCGTCCGCGGTGACGCCCTCCAGCTCGGCCTCCGGCCGCACGTCCAGGCGGTGCCGCAGGGCGGGCCGCGCCAGCGCCTTGACGTCGTCGGGCGTCGCGTAGTCGCGCCCGGCCAGCCACGCCCAGGCCCGCGTCACCGCGAGCAACGCCGTCGCACCACGGGGAGAAACACCGATGCGCACCGAGGGCAACGACCGCGTCGCCCGGCACAGGTCGACGACGTACGCGATCACCTCGGGCCCGATCGTCACCTTCGCGACGGCTTCGCGCGCGGCCGCCAGTTCCACCGCGCCCGCGACCGCCTTGAGGCCCGCCGCGGCGAGGTTGCGCGGGTCGAAGCCCTGCGCGTGCCGCCAGAGGATGCCGATCTCGTCCTCGCGCGAGGGCGCCGGCATGGTCAGCTTGAGCAGGAACCGGTCCAGCTGCGCTTCCGGCAGCGGGTAGGTGCCCTCGTACTCCACGGGGTTCTGCGTGGCGATCACGATGAACGGGTCGGGCAGCGGCCGCGACTTGCCGTCGAGCGAAACCTGCCGCTCCTCCATCGCCTCCAGCAGCGACGACTGCGTTTTCGGCGGCGTCCGGTTGATCTCGTCGGCGAGCAGCAGGTTCGTGAACACCGGCCCTTCGCGGAAGGAGAACTCGCCGCTGTGCGCGTCGTAGACGATCGAGCCGGTGACGTCGCCGGGCATCAGGTCCGGCGTGAACTGCACGCGCGTGGTCTCCAGGTCCAGCGCCGCCGCCAAAGCGCGCACGAGCAGCGTCTTCGCCACGCCCGGGACGCCTTCGAGCAGCACGTGGCCCCGGCACAGCAGCGCCAGGATCAGCCCGGTGACCGCGGCGTCGTTGCCGACGACCGCCTTGCCGACCTCGGCGCGCAGCGCGATCAGCGCGTCACGGGCCCCGGTCGCGTTCTCGCTGGTCAAGACCGCCCCACCTCTCGTTCCACCTCGTCCAGTTCGCCGGCCAGCCGGACCAGCGCGGGGTCGTCCGCCACCGGCGGGCCGTAGAGCACCGCGCCGACTTCGTTCGCCGGCCGCCCGGCGCGCGCGCTCACGGAGTTCACCAGCGCCGCCGGGTCGGCGTCGCGCGGCAGGCCCAGCGCGGTGCGCAGCCGCGCCCGCGCCGCCGCCCGCAGGGTCTCGCCCGCGTGCCCCGCGGCCTTCGCCCGCCGGTAGAGCCGCGCGCGGCCCTCGGCGGTCTCCGCCGCGCGGACGACGATCGGCAACGGCTCGGTGACCACCGGGCCGAGCCGGCGGGCCCGCCACAACGCGAGCAGCGCCACGGCGACGAACGCCTGCGCCGCACCGTAGTACCAGCCGTCCGGGATCAGGGCGAAGATCGACTTGCGGGTGTCGTCCAGCCCCGGATCGGACGTGGACGGCAGGTACCAGACCAGCTTCGGGTGCGCGCCGAGCAGGTGCAGCCCGAGCGCCGCGTTGCCCTGGTCGGCGAGCCGCGAGTTGGTCAGCGGCGCCGACGAGCCGAGCAGCGTCGTCGTGCCGCCCGCGTCGGCGAGCTGCAGCAGCGTGCCGCCGCCGTCTTCCCCGGGGTAGCACGACCGCGCGCCGGGAGCGGCGTACCCGACGCCGCCGAGCGAGACGTCGCCCGCCGCGACCGCCGCGGCGACCGTGCACTGCGGGCTCAGGGTGCCGATGTCGCTCTGCCCGGCGGGGTGCACCAGCGGCAGCGAGTCGTGCAGGGTCGCCGACCCCGGCGTCACCAGGACGACGTCCGCGGCGTGCTGCCGCAGCGCGTCGAGCCGCTTGGCCGGGACCAGGTCGGGCTGGGTGACGAGCAGGGTCGCGTCCTCGGTGATCGCGTCGTCCGCTTCGTCCATCGTGTGCGCGGTCCGGACGTCGACGCCCTGGTCCTCCAGGAGCTTCGCGAGCGCGTGCGCTCCGCTGGGCTCGTACGAACCGGGCTCGAGCGCGCCGTACGTCTGCTCGCCGCGGCCGAGCAGCAGGAGGGCACCGGCGACGAAGATCAGCGCGACGATCGCGAGCGGGAGCCGTGCTCCGCGCCAGATCCGGCGCGCGTCCGGCGAAGTCGAGGTGCTCACGGGCCCGCCATGGCGACCGGACGCTCACGGCGGCAGCGTTCGTCCAGCTCGGTCAGCGTGCGGTAGGCCGCTTCGGTGCCTTCGCGGCCGCCGTAGTGGACGTCGTCGAACAGCCGCGCGCCCTGCCGCAGTTCCGCCGCGACGTTCGGCAGCAGCACCCCGGCTTCGGCGGCGGCCTCGTCGGCGGTCCGGCCGGAGCGGACGTCGAGCAGTGCGCGTTCCTCCAGGGCCCGGACGACGGCGCGGAAGCGGTCGCGGACGGCGTCGCCGTACCGCCCGCCCGCCGCGGCTTCCTCGGCCGAGCGCCGGTAGCCGTCCGCGCTCTGCCGCGTCCCGCCGAAGACGGCCCCGCCGGCCCGCGCCAGGCGGGCGACCTGGCCGGTGCGCAGCCGGATCACGACGACCAGCACGATCAGCAGCGCCACGATCAGCAGCAGCCCGAAGATCCCGCCGGGGACGACCGAGGACAGGCCGTTCAGCAGCTTTTCCAGCTGCTCGCCCAGCCAGTGCCAGAACTCCTGCAGGACGTTCGGCTTCGCGTCCTGGTACTTCGGGTCGGAGAGTTCTTCCGCCGCCGCGCGCCGCGCGTCGTCCCGGTCGATGTCGACCGGGACGTCGGTGAGCAGCGACGTCACCATGCCTGCGGCGGCTGCACCCCGGCCGCGCGGGCCAGCTCGATGTCCATGCCCTCGCGGCGCATCCGCTGGTCGAGGTAGACGATCACGGTGACCAGCGTGACGAACGGGATCGCGATGGTGCCGGAGACGATCTGCCCGGCCGAGGCCAGCAGCAGGTCGCCGGTGCTCGGCACGTACACCTTGCCCGGGTTCAGCACCGCCGAGAACACGCCGGTGCCGAGGGTGAACGGCAGCTGGATGATGTTCTCGAAGAACGACTCGATGACCTTCGCCAGCACCAGGATCCCCAGCACCCGCCAGAACGCGCCGCTGACCAGCTTGACCGTCCGGGCGAACGCCTGCCGGAACGTGCCGCGCTCGAGCACGAGCGCCGGCGCCGCGAGTGCCCAGAACGTCCAGGCCACCGCACCCGGGATGAAGCAGAGCATCACGCCGACCGTCGTGACCAGGGCGTAGGCGAACGCGACGCCGATCAGCGGCAGCAGCCGCGGCCGCACCTCGGCCCACACGACCCCGAAGTTCACTTCACGCCCCAGCGCGGCGCGGCCCATCACCGCGGCCATCAGGCCGGCGGTGATCGTCAGGAGCAGCGTCTCGACGAACAGTGTCGGGACGATCGCCAGGAAGGCGTCGCCGAACGCGCCGAACACGGCGTTGCGCAGCTCTTCGTCGGTGGCACCGGGGCCCAGGTTGTCCGGTGAGGCAAGGCTTTCGAGGTCGGCGAGCACGTACCGCTGGACCAGGAAGCCGATCCCGGCGCTGAGCACCGCCATCACCGCGCCGATGCCGAAGATCAGGAGCGGGTACCGGCGCATCGCGGTGATCGCGCCGTCGAGGATGTCGCCGACGTTCAGCGGCCGGAGCGCGATCACGCCCGGCTTGCCGAGACCGTGCGGGTTCCACCGCGGCTGCCCGGTGTAGGGCGGCTGCCACCCCGGTGACGGGGGCGGCGGCGCGGGCTGGGCGACGCTCTGGACGTCCGGCGGCTGCCACCCGCGCGGCGGCGTGGCCGGTGACTCCGCGTGCTCTTCGGCCGGCTTCGACTCACCCGATCCGGGAACGGTGACCCGGGGGATCCCCTGGCTGGGTGTCGGCGTGTCGGCGCCCTCTCCGCCGGGCGCGCCACCGGTGTCTGTCATCGAAGCCCCTCGCCTGCAGTACCTGCTTGCGGACACTCTCTCAGAGCCCGTTGCACCCGGCCAGACCTGGGGTGACGTCCGCGCGTGGTGACACCGTGCGCACGAACGGGTGCGAGCGGACCCGTTCCCCCGATATGCTGAACGCCGGGATCGGGTACCCCCGGTCCGTACCGAGACCCTTCGGGACTGCCTAGTGACGCAACCGCCCCACGGCCGGGTACCGCCTCGCGGAACCGTCCAGCCGCCGCCGGTGCCGGATGCGCAACCGGATCTTCCCTGGCTGGGCCACCCGCACACCGTGTCCGCGCCGCGGCGCCGCTCACCGGCGGCCGTGATCGGCGTGTGCCTCGGGGCGGTCGCCGTGCTGGTGCTCGGGCTGGTCGCGATCGTGGTGCTGAACCGCGGCGAGACCCCCCTCGCCAACCCGAGCTACCGCGACACGCCGTCGTCGGCCGACAACCCTTCGCAGCTGCCCCTCGGTGGCAACGGTGCCCCGGCCTCGGCATCGACCCCCTCGACCGAGGCGTCGGCACCCAGCGCGACCGGCCCGCAGAAGATCCTCAAGCTCGCCGACCACCCGATCCTGCAGGACCCGAACGCCGGCCTGCAGAACCGCGTCTGCAACCTGCCGCCCTGGCAGAGCACGCAGGACGGCGCCGAAGCGTTCTTCACGGCGGCGAGCAAGTGCCTCGACGCGGCGTGGGGCCCGTTCCTCGAGGCCTACCACCTGCCGTTCACGCCACCGGCGCTGCACTTCCCGACCGGCGCGAGCTTCGAGACCGAGTGCGGCACCATCCAGGTCGGCATCGCGACCGCCGCGTACTACTGCGAAAACAACCTGTACGTCCCGTTCCGCGGCCTGCAGACCGACCAGTACGGCAACAACCCCGGCGTCTACCTGGCCCTGTTCGCCCACGAATACGGCCACCACGTCCAGGAGGTCGCCGGGCTGATGGACGCGGCCTGGCAGAAGATCTACGAGGCCGGCCAGAACAGCCCGGCCGGGCTGGAGATGTCGCGGCGCAAGGAACTGCAGGCCCAGTGCTTCTCGGGGATGTTCCTCGGCGCGCACGTCGACCAGGGCGGCACGATCAGCCGCGACATGTACAACAAGGCGTGGAACGACCAGGAAACCCGCGGCGACAACACCTCCCGCAGCCACGACCACGGCACGAACGCGCACTACGCGTCCTGGTGGCGGGCGGGGGCGACGAGCAACCGGATCGCCGACTGCAACACCTTCGCGGCGCCGTCGTCCGAGGTCAGCTGACCTTAACGGCCGGCTTCGGCCGCAGCGGGATGCTCAGCCAGAGGTAGACGAACATCCCGCCGGAGAAGCACGCGAACACCAGCAGGGCCAGGCCGACCGGGCGCCGCGCGTCCGACGCCCCGGCCGAGGTGTCCGCGGCCCGGACGGTGACCGTGCCCTGGTCGGGAAGCACCTCCGGGACGCCGACGTCGATGCGCTCGCCCTGGCCGTGCCCGCAGCCGTTGAGCGTGCCCTCGTGGGTCTTGCCGGCGACGGTGAACTTCACGGTCTCGACGGCGTCGGGCTTGTCGCACGCCGCCGGCTTGGTGACCTCCGCCGGGACCGGGGCGCCGAGGTCGTCGTTGGTGATGCCCAGCAGCCCGGGCCCGGCCAGCCAGGCGAGCAGCACGACGAGCACGCCCGCCGCGGCGGGGATCGCCACCGTGGGCCACTTCAGGGCGAGGGATCGCGGAGGCACTTCGCCATGGTTCCAGATCCGCCGGGCAAAACCCAGGTGCCCTGGTCAGCGCTCGATCTTCTCCGCCTGCGTCACCTTCTTGACGTACAGCAGCTTGTCGCCCGGCTCGATGGCGTCGGCCTGCGGGGCGTCGACGCGGTACAGGACACCGTCGCGGACCAGGCCGAGGACCAGGTCGGACAGGTGCCGCGGCGAACCGCCCTCTTCGGACGGTTCGACCGGCCGCTCGGCGATCGCCAGCCCCGACTCGGGCGTGAGCAGGTCCTCCATGATGTCGACGACCAGCGGCGTCGACGTCGCCATGCCGAGCAGCCGCCCGGCCGTCTCGCTGGACACCACGACCTGGTTCGCCCCCGACTGCTTGAGCAGGTGGACGTTCTCCGCCTCCCGCACCGACGCCACGATGTGCGCCTTGGGCGCCAGCTCGCGGGCGGTGAGCGTGACGAGCACCGCCGTGTCGTCGCGGTTCGGGGCGACCACGACCGCGCGGGCGTGCTGCACCGCGGCGACGCGCAGGACGTCCGACCGGGTCGCCGAGCCGTGCACGGCGACGAGGCCGAGCGCGCTCGCCGCGTCGAGGGCCTGCTGGTCGGTGTCGACGACGACGATCTGGCCCGGCGCGACGTTCTCGTCACCGAGCAGTGCGTTGACGGCGGACCGGCCCTTGGTGCCGAACCCGACGACGACCGTGTGGTCGCGCACCTTCGTCCTCCACTTCTGGATCTTGAACGCCTGCCGGGAGCGCTCGGTGAGCACCTCCAGGGTGGTCCCGACCAGGACGATGAGGAAGAGCACCCGCAGCGGGGTGATCACCAGCACGTTCACCAGCCGGGCCGACGACGTCGCGGGCGCGATGTCGCCGTAACCGGTCGTCGAGAGCGAGACCGTGGCGTAGTACAGGCTGTCCAGCAGGGACAGGCCGTCACCGTTGGCGTCGCGGTAGCCGTCGCGGTCGATGTACACGATGACCACGGTGGCCAGCAGGGCCAGCAGCGCGCCGATGATCCGCTTCAGGATGGAGCGCATCGGGCTGACGGTCAGCTCGGGCATCCGCAGGACGCCGACGAGCTCGTGGTCCGGCCGATCGGTGAGACTGCCCAACGGCAACCGCCTCAGGGCCTTCATGCACCTACTCCCAGCGGCAGGTGTCGAGCGTCACTCACGCCCGGAGAATAGCCGAACCGCCGGGCGCGCCGCCGCGTGGAACGATCAGGTCATGGCGATCTCACAACGGCCCGCGCACCTCCTGGCCGGCGCGCTGGGCGCGATGGGCGTCCTGCACTTCGCCGCGCCGAAGCCGTTCGACGGGCTGATCCCGGCTTCGCTGCCGGGGTCCCGGCGGACGTGGACGTACGGCTCGGGCGTTGCGGAGCTGGCGGTCGGGGCCGCGGTGGCGGTCCCCCGCACGCGCCGCCTGGGCGGCCTGGCGGCGGCCCTGCTGTTCCTGGGCGTCTTCCCGGGCAACGTCAAGATGGCCGTCGACGCCCGCACGTCCCCCCAGCGAGCCGTCGCCTACGCCCGCCTCCCGCTGCAGTGGCCCCTGATCGCCTGGGCCCTGAAGGTCCGCGACCGCGCTTGACGGGGCATCACGCGTGATTGAGCGGGCATCACGCGTGTCTGAAGAGGCATCACGCTGATGCCCCGCCAATCACGCGTGATGCCCCTCTGATCACGCGTGATGCCCCTCTGATCACGCCTCGGGGATGTCGCGAAGCAGGCGGCGGAGGCCTTCGGGGTCCAGGAGGTCGGCTGGGCGGATCGTGCGGTTCGCCCGGACGTAGTGGAACGCCGCGCGGACCTCGTCCACCGGGACGTCTTTCAGCGCCGCCCAGGCCATCCGGTACGCCGCCAGCTGGACCGCCAAGGCTTCGCGGCGGGACTCCGGCGGGATCGCGCCCGTCTTCCAGTCCACGACCTCCCAGTAGCCGTCCGGGTGCCAGAACACCGCGTCCATGCGGCCGCGCAGGGTGATGCCTTCGACGTCCGCCGAGAACGAGACCTCCGTCGCGTGCGGGACGCGGTCGGCCCACTCGCTCTCCTCGAACGCCGCCTGGAGCTCCTCGAAGTCCGCATCGGGAGCCGCGTCGACGTCGGCGGCGCCGGGGAGGTCGTCGATCTCGATCAGCTGGTCCCCGGCGAAACGGCGTTCCAGCCAGCCGTGGAACTCCGTGCCGCGGCGGGCGAAGCTGTTCGGTTCCTTCGGGAGCGGACGGCGCAGCTCCGTCGCCAGCCGGTCGGAGTCCTCGGCCAGGGCCACCAGCTGGCTGACCGAAAGCCGGGACGGCAGCGGGACCCGGTGCACGTTGTCGTCCTTGCGCGCCCACTCCTCGAGCAGGACGTCGGTGTCGGTCAGCCAGCCGTCCGGATCATCCTCTTCGGACTCCGATTCGTCCGAAGAGGACAGTGCCTCGAAGACCAGTTCCACGCCGGTCTGCACGCCGGTGCGGCGGTCCGCCAGCGGGTCGACCGGCCACTTCGACGTCCGGGTGTCCGACACGAGCGGGTTTTCGTCCTCGGCGGCCGGTTCCGGCGCCCATTCGGCGAGCTGCCCGACGCCGGTCTCGCGCAGCACGTCGCCGATCTCCGTCAGGAACTCCGACGGCCCCTTGAACCGGCTGCTGCTTTCGTTCCACCAGTGCCCGGACACGATCAGGGCGTGCTCGGACCGCGTCAGCGCGACGTAGCAGAGCCGCCGTTCCTCCGCCTGTTCCCGCTCGACGAACCCGGCTTCGTGCTGTTCCAGTCCTTCTTGGACTTCCTTGCGGTCGTAGCCCTCGGCGATCCGCAGGTCGGGCAGGTCCTGGGAGTCACCGCGCAACGCCGCGGGCAGCGACGTCGCCGTCCGCAGCCACGACGACGACCGCCGCCGTCCCGGGAACACCTCGTGCACCAGGTGCGGAACGGCGACGACCTCCCACTCCAGGCCTTTCGCCGAGTGCACGGTGAGCACCTGCACGCGGTCCGGCACGACCTCGACCTCACCCGGCGTGAGCCCGTCTTCGGCGTGCGCGGCGGTGTTCAAGTAGTCCACAAAGGACAACAAGGTGGCCGTCGGTGCGGTCTCGGCGTAGTCGGTGACGACTTCGGCGAACGCGTCCAGGTGCGCCCGGCCCGCGGATCCCGGCCGGGCCAGCGATTCGACGTCCAGCAGCAGCGTGCGCTCGACGTCGGCGACGAGCTCCGGCAAGGACTGGTCGAGCCGTCGCCGCAACGCCGCCAGCTCCCAGCCGACCCGGCGGATGCGCTTGTAGCCCTCCTCCGAATAGCGGTCCGGCGAGCCCGGCTCGTCGATCGCGTCGATCAGCCCCGCCTGCTCGACGCGTTCCACGACCAGCTCCGGACTGTCCGAAGAGGACTTCTCCGGGGTGGACAGCTCCCCGGCGCGCCGCCACAGCGCGGCGACGTCGGCGGCCGCGAGCCGCCACCGCGCGCCGGTCAGCAGCCGGGCCGCCGCGCTGCCCGAAAGCGGGTCGGCGAGCACCTTCAGCGTCGAGACGAGGTCCGCGACCTCGGGCTCGTCCAGCAGGCCGCCGAGCCCGACGACCTCGACCGGCAGCCCGCGCGCCCGCAGCTCGGCGGCGATCGGCGCCATGTCGGCGCGGCGCCGCACGAGCACGGCCGCGGTCGGCGGCTTGCCGGTCTCCTCCTGCACGGCGTACCAGCGGCGCGCGAGCGCGTCGGCCACCCACCCGCGTTCGGCGCGGATGTCCGGCAGCAGCGCGCACGCGATGTCCGCGGCGCCGGCGCCTTCGCGCGCCCGCAGGCGTTCGACGCCCAGACCGCGGGCCCGGAGCGGTTCGGCGATCGCGTTGGCGAGGTCGAGGATCTCCGGCGGGTTGCGGAAGCTCGTGAGCAGGCCGTACTCGTTCGCCGGGACGAGACGTTCGCCGTCGGAGCGCGGGAAGTCCGTGGTGAACCGGGGCAGGTTGGCCGCGCTGGCCCCGCGCCAGCCGTAGATCGCCTGCGCCGGGTCGCCGACCGCGGTCACCGGCATCGGCGCGTTTTCGCCGCCGCCGAACAGGGTCCGCAGCAGCACGCGCTGGGCGTGCCCGGTGTCCTGGTATTCGTCGAGCAGCACGGCACCGAACCGCTCGCGCTCGCCGCGCACGACCGACGGGTAGCCGCTCGCCAGCTGCGCCGCCAGGGACATCTGGTCGGCGAAGTCGAGCGCGCCTTCGTTGCGCTTGCGCCGGTGGTAGTCCTCGACGAGCGGCAGCAGCGCGAGCCGGAAGTGCTGCGCCGCCATGATTTCCGTCAGCTTCTGCGGCAGCGCGGCCCGCTGTCCCTTGGCGCGTGGGGCGTTCTCGATGACCTGGCACATCCACCGCGTGTACTCGGCGAGCTGGTCGGTCGAGATCAGGTGCTCGCCGAGTTCCCCGGCGAGCTGCAGGACGTCGGCGGTGACGGTCGGCGGCACGCGGTCGGTGTCGAGCTCGTTGTCCCAGGTGGACACCACGCGGTGCGCGATCTGCCACGACGACGTCTCGGACAGCAGCCGGACGCCGGGCTGCACGGGCAGCCGCAGGCCGTGTTCGGAGAGCAGGCGCCCGGCGTAGGCGTGGTAGGTCAGGACGGTCGGTTCGCCGGCGACCACAGTGGACCGCAGCCCGCCGGACGGGTCGAGCCGGTCGAGCAGCCCGGAGCCGGCGAGCCGCCGCAGCCGCGCGCGGACGCGTTCACCGAGTTGCCGGGCGGCCTTGCGGGTGAAGGTGAGGCCGAGGACGCGGTCGGGGCTGACGATCCCGTTGGCGACGAGCCAGACCACGCGCGCGGCCATGGTCTCGGTCTTCCCGGCCCCGGCCCCCGCGACGACGAGTGAGGGTTCGACGGGCGCGGCGATGACGGTGGCCTGCTCGGGAGTGGGCCGGTGCAGCCCGAGCGCGTCGGCGAGTTCGGCGGGCTCGACGGGATTGGCGATGACGAGCGGGCTCACGCACACCCCTCACCGGAGGCTCGTGAGGGAGAAACCGGGTTAGCACACCGGTTCTCCCCCATGACATCGTTCGGCTTGGTCACGGGCCCGGCACCTGCCGTCCTTCGGGGCGCAGCGGGCAGCAGCCGCGGGCCGGGCAGCGGTCGCAGTCCGGGTTCTCCTGGGCCTGGTAGTCCGGCCCCGCCGCCGAGGCCGCCGCGTCGCGGACCAGCTCCAGCCACTGCTTGCCACCCACGTCGTCCAACGGCGGCTGCGAACGCTCGGTCGCCCCGGTCTTGTTGTTCGCCTTCGCCACGTACACCAGCCGCGCGCCGCCGGGCTCGTTCGCGCCCTTGATCGCGCCCAGCAGCACCGCCAGCTGGTACGCCGCCAGCTGCGGGTGCTCCTCGGCGTCCTTTCCGGACACCGGAACCTTGCCCGTCTTGATGTCGACGATCACCGGCCGCCCCTCGGCGTCCAGCTCGACCCGGTCGACGCGGCCCCGCAGCAGCACCCGGACTTCGTCGGCCCCGCCCGCCGGCAGTTCGACCTCGATGTCCTGCTCGACGCCCGCCGCGGTCAGCTCCGCCCGGCTCTGCTCCAGCCACGTCGTGAAGTTGCGCAGCATCTGCTCGACCCGCCGCCGCTCGCGCCGCGAGAACCACGGCGCTCCGGCGTCGACGCGCACCCAGGCCTCGTCGAGCGCCGCCTGCAGCTCGGCGTCCGTGCTCCCGGACGCGACGGCCTGCGCGAGCCCGTGCACCAGCGTGCCGGTGACCGCGGCCAGCTGGGCCGGGTCGCTGCCGCCGTGGCGCTCGATCATCCAGCGCAGCGGGCACTTCGTCAGGATTTCCACTGTGGACGGTGAGATCCGGATCAGGTCGCCCGGCGGGTGCACCGGCTCGTCCGTCGACGCCGGGAGCAGGCCGTACCACGTCGAAGGGTGCGCGCCCGGCACCTTCGCGTCGGCCAAGCGGGCCAGCTGCGCCGCCGCCCGACGCCGGCGCGCGGGGTCGGCCTTGTCGTCGCAGACGACCTCGCGCAGCTCCCCCACCAGCTCGGCCAGCACCAGCGACCGGCCCGGCGGCTTCATCCGCGAATCGAGACCGCCGTCGTCGGCGCCGTTCTCCTCGAGGTCGTCGAGGAACCGCGACGGCTGTTCGTCCTCTCCGGACACCGCCGTCACCAGCAACGTCTGCTTCGCCCGGCTCATCGCGAGGTAGAACAGGCGCCGCTCTTCGGCGAGGATCGGCGCCGTCGCGGAGACGGCGTCGTCGTCCACTCCGGACATCAGGTCCTTGAGCCGTTCCACGCCCAGCACGGATCCGCGCAGCCGCAGGTCCGGCCACGCGCCTTCCTGCACACCGGCGACGGCGACGACCGTCCATTCGCGACCGGCGGCCGCGTGCGCCGTGAGCAGCGAGACGCCGTCGGCCGGGACCGCGGCCGGCGCGAGCGTGTCACCCGCGATCTGTTGCGCGCCCAGGTAGTCCGCGAAGGACGCGACACTCGACCGCGGCAGCCGGTCCACGTACCGCCCGGCAGCGTCGAACAGCGCGACGACGGCGTCGAGATCGCGATCGGCCTGCGCACCCAGCGAACCGCCGCGCTCGACCTGCTTCAGCAGCTTGTCCTGAAGGCCGCTTTCGTTCCACAGCCGCCACAGCACCTGCTCGACACCGTCCCCGCGCGCGACGGCCTGGTGCGTGACGCGCAGCAGCCCGCCGACGCGCCGCACCGGCTCGGACTCGGCGTCCGCCAAGCCCGCGAGGATGTCCCCGCCGCGCAACGCTTCCACGAGCAGTTCGTCGCTCGACCGCTGACCGCCCCCGGCCAGTTCGAGCCGCCGCAGACCGCGTCGCAACCGCCGCAACGCCAAGGGATCCGCGCCGCCGAGCGAGGACGACAGCAGCATCTCCGCGAGGTCGACGTCGAGCAGTTCCGGCGAAGGCGCGAGTTTCAGCACGGCCAGCAGCGGCCGCACCGCGGGCTGGCGGGCCAGCGGCAGCTCCTCCGTCGCCGAGCCGATCGGGACGCCGGCGGCGCGCAGGGCCCGTTGCAGCACCAGGAAAGTCCGCGCGGGCGACCGGACGAGCACCGCGATCTCCGACCACGGCACGCCGTCGACGAGGTGGGCGCGGCGCAGCTGGTCGGCGATCCAGCTCGCCTCGGCGGCCGGCGTCGGCATCACGCGGACCCGCACGTTCCCGCCGGTCGCCCCCGCGGGCGGGACGATCTTGCGGTGCGCCGACGCACCCGGCAGTGTCGCGCCGATCTTGGCGACCGCGAGCCGCACCGCCGGGGCGAGCCGGTGCGCCGTGGTGAGCGTGAGGGTCCGGCTGCCGTCCGGGTCCGCGTCGGCGAACAGGCTCGCGTCGGCGCCGCGGAAGGAGAACACGTTCTGGTCGGGGTCGCCGGCCACGACGAACTCGGCCGCGGTGTGCCCGATCACCCGGACCAGGCTGGTCTGCAGCGGGTCGAGGTGGTGGGCGTCGTCGACGAACAGGTGCCGCACGCGCGTGCGCTCGCGCATCCGCAGCTCGTCGTCGTCCTCGAGGGCGAGCAGCGCGGACGTGACGAGCTCGGCGGCGTCCAGGGCGGGCGCGCTCGCGACGCCCAGCGCATTGCCGCCCGCGCCCTGCAGCTGCGTGACTTCTTCGTACTGGGCCCAGAACTGCCCGGCGGCGACCCACTCGTCGCGGCCGCGGCGGCGGCCCAGCTCGGCGAGGTCCTCCGGCCCGAGCCCGCGCTCGGCCGCGCGCATCAGCAGGTCGCGCAGCTCTTCGGCGAAGCCGGGGACCATCAGCGCGGGCCGCAGCTGCTCGGGCCAGTAGCCGGCCTCTTCGTCGAGGTCACCGGCCAGCAGTTCGCGGACGACGACGTCCTGTTCGGCGCCGGCGAGCAGCCGCGGCGGCGGCAGCTCCTCCGCCATCGCCTCCAGCCGCAGCAGGGAATAGGCGTACGAGTGGACGGTGCGCACCAGCGGTTCGCGGACGGTCCGGGGCAGCGGCCGCGCCTGGTCGGGGTCGGCGGTGAGCCGGCGGGTGATGTCGGCGCGCAGCGCGTCGGCGGCCTTGCGGGACGTCGTGAGCACCAGCACGCTCTCGGGGTCGGCGCCCTCGGCGATGCGGCGGGTGGCGGCCGACGCGAGCAGCGCCGTCTTGCCGGTGCCCGGGCCGCCGAGCACGCGGCGGAACCCGCCGGGTGCGGAGAGCACGCGCCGCGCGCCTTCGTCCCAGGTGAACGTGGGTGCGTCGGCGATCGGCGTGCGCACCAGCCGCGCGTCCGCCTGGGCCGTTCGCCTCGCGTTCACCCAGCGATGGAACCACGACCGGTCCCCCGGGTGTCGCACCGGCACGCTTGACGGCACCCTCGGTGCGGCGGACGGCTGTCGTACCCATCCGGCAGAGTGTCGGTATGGACGACGTTCTGCACGAGCGCGTGCGGGAGATCATCGAGTCGGTGCCGGCCGGCACGGTGGCGACGTACGGCGACATCGCGGCGCTCGCCGGCGCCCCTTCGCCGCGGATGGTCGGCGCGATCCTGGCCGAGGACGGGCACGACCTCCCGTGGCACCGGATCCTGCGCGCGAACGGGACCCCGGCGCCGCACCTGGTGCACGACCAGCTGGAGCGGCTGCGCGCGGAGGGTGTGCTGGCCGACGGTCAGCGCGTCGACCTGCGCAAGTACCGGTGGCAGCCGGACGGTGACGAAGATCCCGGTGAGGAGGGACTGTTCTGACCCCGTCTTTTTAGGTTAGCCTCGCCTAATGACGATCCAGGCGGAGCGGCCGACTCTGACGTACCACCGGGCCCGGGTCACCGTGGTCCGGCCGGTGACGCCGCACACGGTGCGCGTGACGTTCTCGGCGGAGAGCTTCCGCGACGTGCCCGCGGGGCCGCCGGACCAGTACGTCAAGGTGTTCTTCCCGCTGCCCGGGCAGGAGACGCCGGTGCTGCCGGAGACCGGCTCCGACGTCCTGTCCTGGTACCGGACGTACCTGGCGATGCCCGACGACGTCCGCCCGCCGATGCGCACGTACACGGTCCGGGCGCACCGGCGGGAGGCGGCGGAGATCGACGTCGACTTCGTGCTCCACGGCGACGACGGCCCGGCCTCGGCGTGGGCGTCCCGGGTCGCGCCGGGCGACCGGGTGGCGTTCCTCGGCCCGCACGGCCTGTACGCGGCGCCCGCGGAGTGCGACTGGCAGCTCCTGGTCGGCGACGAGACGGCGCTGCCGGCGATCGGCGCGATCGTCGAGCGCCTCCCGGCGGGCACGCGGGCTTCGGTGTACGTCGAGCTTTCGGACCGCGCGGAGCGCCAGACGTTCGAGACCCGCGGAGCGGTCGAGGTCCACTGGGTGGTGCGCGGCGCGCGCCCGGTGGGCACGGCGCTGCTGGACGCGGTCCGCGGCGCGGCGTTCCCGGGCGGGACGCCGTACGCGTGGGTGTCGGGCGAGGCGGGCGTGGTCAAGCAGGTGCGGCGGCACCTCGTGCGGGAGCGCGAGGTGGACAAGCGGCTGATCTGCTTCACGGGCTACTGGCGGCAGGGCGTCAGCGAGGAGGCGGCCGGCCGGGAGTCGGTGCGGGCCGCCGAATCGGGCGAGCTACCGTCCGACGAGGACTGACACCGGCGCCCCGCAGCTTAGGGAAAGCTACCCGCCGAGCCGGTTGACCAGCAGCTTCACCAGCGCGCCCAGGCGCTGCCGGTCCGGCTGCAGCGTCGCGATGCCCGCCTCTTCCAGGGGCGCCGCGGTCACCGGGCCGACGCACGCGCACACCACCGGTCCGCGCAACGCCGTCAGCAGCTCGTCGTAGCGGCCGTAGGACCGGGCCAGCGTCAGGAAGTTCGCCGCCGCCGGGGCGCTCGTGAACGCCAGTGCGCCCAGGTCGCCCGTGATGGCGGCGTCGATCAGGTTGTGGACCGGCGTCACGTCCGGTGGGGAGAACCACCGGTACGGCTGCACCTCCACCAGCGACGCCCCGGCGTCCACCAGCGGCTCCGTGTGCTCGGGCAACGGCGTCCCGTGCAGCTGGACGGCCACCCGCGCGCCGCCGATCGCGGCCGAAGCGGCGGCGCCGAACAGCTCCGCGTTGGTCTCCGAAGCAGCCGAGAAGGACTCACGCAGACCGGCGCCGCGGACCGCGCCCACCGCCTTCGGACCGCGCGCGTAGATCCGGGACTCGCCCAGCCGCGCCAGCAACGGCTCGCGCAGGCCCCAGCCGGACGCCGCCTCGAGCCAGCCGCGGAAACCCGCGCCCGTCGTCACGATCGTGAGGTCGACCGGTGACGCCACCAGCGCCAGGGTCGCTTCGCGGAGCGCGGGGTCGGAATCCAGGGGGACGATGGTGATCGTCGGGGCGTGGCGGACCTCGGCGCCGTGGCGTTCCAGCGCGGTGATGAACTCCCCGGCCCGGCGCTCGGCCGTGACGCCGACCGCGATCCCGCTCAGCTCAGCCATACATCGCGCCCATCTCCTCGATCGCTTCCGCCAGCTCCGCACGCAGGTCCGCCGGTGCGAGGACCTCGAGGTGCGGCCCGAACCGCAGCAGTTCGCCGATCGCCGGCTCGCCCGGCTCCACCGGCAGCTCCACGGTGAGCCAGCCGTCCGCGTCGGGCTCCCCGGTCGCCGAGCGCAGCGCGCGGGCGCCGACCGAGCCCGCGTAGAACGGTACGAGAGCCTGCGCGCGCGGCGACAACCGCACCACGGCGACGCGGGGGAACATCCGGCGTTCGAACTGCTCGGACCACTCCTGCCAGTAGCGCGCGAGGTCGAACCCGGCCGGTCGCTCGAACTCCTCTCCGAGGTCGGTGAGCTCCAGCACGCGTGAGATCCGGTAGGTCCGGTCGGTGCCGTCGCAGCGCGCGGCCAGGTACCAGTTGCCCGCCTTGAGGATCAGCCCGAGCGGCTCGACGTCCCGCTCGACGACGCGCTGCCCCCACCGCTCGTAGCGGATCCGGACCCGGTGCGACGACCACACGGCGTCGGCGACCGCGGACAGCACCGGCAGGCTTTCGATACCGCGGTGCCAGCCGGGGACGTCCAGGTAGAAGCGCTCGGCGACGCGTCCGGCGCGGTCGCGCAGCTCCTGCGGCAGCGCCGCGTACAGCTTGAGCTGGGCGGCGGCGAGCACCGTGCCGAGGCCCAGCTCGGCCGCGGCCACGGGCAGCCCGGCCAGCGACAGCGACTGGGCCTCCTCCTCGGTCATCCCGGTGAGCCGGGTGCGGTAGCCGTCGACCAGGCGGTACCCGCCGGTCCGGCCGCGGTCGGCGTACACCGGGACGCCGGACGCCGACAGCGCGTCGATGTCCCGGTAGACCGTGCGCACCGAAACTTCGAGCTCCTCGGCCAGCTCTTCGGCCGTCATCCGGCCGCGGTTCTGCAGCAGGAGCAGGACCGAGAGGAGCCGGCTGGCGCGCATGAACCCAGTTTGGCAGAAATACCTGACACAAGCTGACAGGTATGCCCGGCAGAGTGGCCTCCATGAACGCATTCACCATGAAGAACTGGGAAGAGAAGATCGTCAGCGGGACCGAAGGCGGCCCTCGCGTGGCGTACGCGCACGCGTCGATGGCTTACGAGGGCGTCGTCGAGGGTGAATCGATCTGCGATCTCTTGCTGTACTACGCGGGCGAAGGCTACGAAAGCGGCAAGACGACGTCGCCGAGCTTCGAGCGCTTCGACGGCAAGGTCGACGGTCGCGAAGGGACGTTCATCGTGAAGCACGAGTTCACGTTCGACGCCCAGGGCATCGCGTCGACGTTCGAGGTGGTCCCGGGCTCGGGCACCGGCGAACTGGCGGGGCTCACCGGGCGCGGCACCGTCGGCGGCGCGATGGGCGAGGAGAAGATGGGCTACACCTTCGAGTACACGTTCTAGGAGCCGCACGTGGACCGTCGTCAGGTTCTCGCCTACCGCATCGCCGAGCACGGGCTGCACCGCACGGCGCGGGACGTCGCCGACCTCGCCGTCGTCCGGACCGGGCTCCAGGACAGCATGCGGGACACCGCGCAGCTGGCCCTGGTGGCCCGGCTCGACGGCGAAGTGTCCCTTGTGGACGATCCGCGGCTGGTGCTCGCGTGGACGTTGCGCGGCGCGCCGCACTACCACCTGCGCACGGACCTGCCCGAGGTGATCCGGGCGCTGGTCCCGCTCGACGACGCGGACGCACTGGCCCGGATGCTGTGGCAGCGCAAGGAACTGGCGGCGACCGGGCTTTCGGCGTCCGATGTGGTCTTCACAGCGGCGGCCGCGATCCGCGCCACGGTCAAGGGCGAGATGACGAAGGGCGCGGTGTCGACGGCGGTCACCAAGAAGGTGCCCGCGGAGTTCTCCCGCTGGTGCCGCGGCTGCAACGCGACGCACATCCACGAGCAGCTGATGCGCATCGCGGCCCCGCACGGCGGCGTCCGGCTGGTGGCGGGCGCGTCCCCGGCGACGCTGACCCCGCTGGAGGGCCGCGGCCGCGCTCGCCGCACCCCCGACCCGGCGGCCGCGACGGCGGTCGTCCGGCAGTACCTGACGTTGAACGGCCCGGCGTCCCCGGGCGAGGCGGCGGAGTTCGCCGGCACGGCGAAAGCGGTGGTCGACCGGACGTGGCCGGCGGATCTGACCGAAGTGGACGTCGAGGGCCGGCGCCGCTCCTTACCCGCGGACCGGCTGGCAGCGCTGGAGAACCCCCCGGAGCCGGACGTGGTGCGCCTGCTGCCGCCGTGGGACCCGTTCGTCCAGGCCCGCGACAAGGCCCTGCTGGTCCCGGACCCGGCCCGCCGCAAGGAAGTCTGGAAGATGCTGGGCAACCCCGGCGTACTGCTGGCGGACGGCGACATCGCGGGCACCTGGCGGACGAAGGGCAGCGGCGCGCGCCTGACGTTCACGGTCACGGCGTTCGACCCCCTGCGCCCGGCGATCCGCGAAGAAGCCGAAGCCGAGGCAGCCCGGGTGGCGGCGGCGCGCGGCTTCGAGAAGCACGCGGTCACCTGGGCGCCCTAGATGTACTGCCCTGTGAGGTTGGGGACGCGGCTGACCGGTGGGCGGCCTGCGAGCGCGGTGTGTCCGCGGTGGTGATTGTAGATGTGCAGCCATCGCGGTAGCGCTGCCCGGCGTTCGGTGTCGGTGCG
>NZ_BAAGUJ010000026.1:0-99739 GCF_054781455.1 Amycolatopsis stemonae
CGCTGGTGCGTGACATCATCGCGGAGCTGGTCGGGCATCTGATTTCGTGGGCGTTGCAGGTGTTGTTCACCCTGGGGATCGGGTTGACCTGGGTGGTGCCGCAGGTGGTCGGTGCGGTGGCGAAGACGGCGTCGAAGATCGCGGATCTGACGAAGCGGCTGGTCAAGGCGTTGCAGGCGTTGATTCCGCTGCTGAAGCGGGCCGGGGATTTGTTCTCGGATGCGGCGAAGGCGTTGAAGAAGATCACGCCGGGTAAGGCCGCTCCCGCCCCGAAGCACGCCGACATCAACGGCAGCCCGAAGGGTTTGGATGGCCCGAAGGGCAAGGGCGGGCCGGACGCGCCGCCGCCGAAGACCGACCCGCCGCCGGCGTCGAAGGGGCCCGACGACGGCACCCACACCTCCGGGGCGAAGGGGCCCGACGACGGCACCCACACCTCCGGCGCCAAGAGCGACCCGCCCCCCAAGACCGATCCCCCGCCCAAGACCGACCCACCCGCCGACCCCCCGCCGGCCGCCAAGGGCCCCGACGGGAACACCACGCCCTCGGGCGCGGGCAAGGGGCCCGACACCCCGCCGAAGATCAAGGACAACAACCCCAACCCGTCGGAGCACACCACCCCGGCCGCGAACCGGTCGCTGTGCGGCGACCCCATCGACGTCGCCACCGGCGCCGTCCTGCTGGAGCAGACGGACGTCCTGCTGCCCGGCGCGCTGCCGCTGGAGCTCGGCCGGACGCACCTGTCCAGTTACCGCGCGGGCCGGTTCTTCGGTCCGACGTGGACGTCCACAGTGGACGAACGGATCGAGGTCGAGCCGGACGGCCTGCACCTGGCGCTGGCCGACGGGACGCTGCTGCGCTACCCCGTGCCCCGCGGCGTGGAGCCGGTGCTGCCGGAGCAGGGACCGTACCTGGCGCTGCGCCGGGTGCGGCACGGCTTCGTCGTCGGATCGCCGCAGAGCGACCTGATGCGGTACTTCGCCGCCAAGCCGGGGGAGACCACCCTGCCGCTGCGCGCCCTGGTCGACGGCGCGGGCAACCGGGTCGTCGTGCAGCACCGCGGCGGCGTGCCGGTGGCGGTCGAGCACTCCGGGGGCTACCGGCTGGAGCTCGACTCCGCCGACGGGCTGATCACGGCGGTGCGGGTGGCCGGGGAGCCGGTCCCGCTCGCCGAATACCGCTACGACGAACGCCGCCGCCTGGTCGAAGTCACCGACGCGGCCGGCACCCCGCAGCGGTTCCGCTACGACGCCGACGGCCGGATCATCCGCTGGGAAGACGTCAACGGCCGCTGGTACGGCTACCAGTACGACGCGCAGGGCCGCTGCGTCCGGGCCCGCGGCGCCGAGGGCTACCTCGACGCGACGCTGGCCTACGAGCCCGGGTCGACCTCGGTCACCGACTCCCTCGGCGCCGTCACGCGCTACCGCCTCGACGAGCAGCTGCGGGTCGTCGGCCGGACCGACGCGCTCGGCAACAGCACCAGCACCGAGCTGGACGCCTTCGGCCGGGAGATCACCCGGACCGACGAGCTGGGGCACGTCACCCGCTGGGAGCGCGACGCCGCCGGCAACGTCACGACCGTGATCCGGGCCGACGGCACGCGGATGGTCACCGAGTACGACGAAGGCGGCCGGCCCGCCGCCGTGACCGGGCCCGACGGCGCCGTCTGGCGCTACGAGCACGACGAACGCGGCCGGCTGGTCCGGGACGTCGACCCGGCGGGCGCCGCGACGACCTACACCTACGACGAGGCCACCGGCACGATGGCCACGGTGACCGACGCCCTCGGCGGCGTCACCCGGTTCGAGTCGAACGCGGCCGGGTTGCCGGTCGCGATCACCGCGCCGGACGGCTCGGTCACCCGCTACGGCTACGACGGTCTCGGCCGGCTCGCGAGCGTCACCGACCCGGCCGGCGCCACGACCCGCACCGTGCACAACGCGGCGGGCGATCTCGTCGAGCAGGTCGACCCGGACGGTGCCGTGCACCGCTACGGCTCGGTCGCCCTGGGCAACACCGACGAGCGGACCGACCCGCGCGGCGGGGTCAGCCGGATCGAGTACGCGCAGTTCGACCTGCCGGTCGCCGAGCAGGGCCCGGACGGCGGCGTCCTGCGCTACGGCTACGACACCGAGCTGCGCTTGACGTCGGTGACGAACGAGGCCGGGCTGGTCTGGCGCTACGAGTACGACCCGGCGGGCCGGCTCGTGCGGGAGGTCGACTACAACGGCCGCTCGCTCGACTACGCCTACGACGCGGCGGGGCGGCTCGTCCTGCGCAGCAACGGCGCCGGGCAGACCATCGCGTTCGAACGGGACGCCCTCGGGCGCGTGGTCCGGCGCCGCAGTGGCGACGAGATCGCCGAGTTCGCCTACGACGCGGCCGACCGCGTGGTCACCGCCCGCAACGCCCACAGCGAGGTCCGCTTCGCCTACGACTCGCTCGGCCGGGTGGTCAGCGAGTCGGTCAACGGCCGGGCGGTGCTGTCGGCCTACGACGTGCTCGGCCGCCGGACCCACCGGCGCACGCCGACCGGGGCCGAAGCGGTGTTCGCCTACGACGCCCGCGGCCGCGCGACGTCGCTGGCCAGCGGCGGGCGCACGCTGCAGTTCGGCTACGACGCGGCCGGGCGCGAAACCGCGCGCCGGCTGGTCACCCGGTACGGCGTCGCCGCGGAGCTCCAGCAGGCCTGGACGCCGGCGGGGCAGCTGGCGGCCCAGACCGTGCGCCGGGGCGAAGCCACGGTGCAGCGCCGGGAATACGGCTACCTGCCCGACGGGCACCTCGCCACGGTGACCGACCTGATTTCCGGGCCGCGCAGCCTCGAGGTGAGCCCGACCGGCCGGGTGCTCGCCGTCCGCGGCGCCCGCTGGCAGGAGAGCTACAGCTACGACGTCTCGGGCGCGATCACCACCGCCGACTGGCCGGGCGCACCGGAGGCGAGCGGCCCGCGCGGCTACCGCGGCACGTTGCTCACCGCGGCCGGCGCCACCCGCTACACCCACGACGCCGAAGGCCGTGTCGTGGCCCGGGAACGCGGCGGCCGGCGCTGGGAATACCGCTGGAGCGCGGAAAACCGGCTCACCGCCGTCCGCACGCCCGACGGCGCCACGTGGCAGTACCGGTACGACGCGGTCGGACGGAGGATCGCCAAGCAGCGGCTGGACGCGGCGGGCGCGGTCGTCGAGCAGGTCGAGTTCGCCTGGGACGGCACCCTGCTCGCCGAACAGGTGCACGGCACCCCCGGCGGCCCGCTGGTCGCGACCGTCTGGGACTGGGCGCCGGACGCCGAGCGCCCGCTCGCGCAGACCGAACGCGTGCTCGGCGACGGCACCGACCGGTTCCACGCCGTGCTGACCGACCTGGTCGGCTCGCCCGCGGAGCTGCTCGACGAGACCGGCGCGCTGGCCGGGCACCAGCACACGGCGCTCTGGGGCGCGATGGTGTCCGCGGGCGGCCCGGCCGGCACCCCGCTGCGGTTCCCCGGGCAGTACCACGACCCGGAGACCGGGCTGCACTACAACCTGCACCGCTACTACGACCCGGAGACCGGGCGGTTCGTCTCGCACGACCCGCTGGGGCTGACCCCGGATCCGGATTCGCTGGCCTACGTCGGCAACCCGACCGCCATGATCGACCCGCTAGGGCTCGCGAAGGCGACCCCGTGCTCGATGGCGGGCGCGGGCGGCGGCGGGGGCGGGAAGAAGCCGAACCCGAACCACTTCCACCCGTACAGCAAGCCGAACGGCGGGCTGAACAAGGGCAAGCGCCGGGCGCACAAGTACCCGGAAGGCAGCTACGGCGACAAGGACTTCGAGCGCAAGCGGCTGGAGAACAAGTTCGGGTCGAAGATCGACGGCAACTCGACCCACCAGTCCGAGCACACCGCGGGCTTCGACGTCCTCAACGACAACGGCGCCCCCGGCAAGGTGGCCCGCAAGGACGGCCGGGACCTCGAGAACAACGCGTGGGCGTACTACGAGGAGCACGGCGCCCACCGCGCCCACCCGGGCACCGGCACCAGCCACGCCGTGCACGACTCGGGGTGGAACGCGCCGACCTACCGGCGGGACCAGCGGGCCGCGATCGAGAACAACGACCCGAACACCGCCGTCCAGCTCAACCAGCTCGGGTACGCGCACCAGCCGGGCTTCCAGGGCAACCACGCCGACCCGGCCGTCCGGAACCGGATGGACATGGCCGACGACTCGTACCACCAGATGGTCAACGACGTCCACGCCGGCGGCGAAGGGATGCGGTACAACCCGCGTCCGGGCGCGGCCGTCCCGGACGGCGGCGCGAACGTGCCGGGCACCGGCCACGTCACCACCCGGCCGTTGACCGACGCCGACGCGTTCGAGCTGCACGAAGCCCGCAACGCGGCCCGCACCGGCAACTGGCCGGCGGGCGACGACGTCTGGCAGCGCTACTACCGCGACCCGACGCCGGAGGACTGGGCCCGGCTGGAGCGGGGTGACTTCGACCCGCCGCAGCTGCCCCCGATCAAGCCGGGGAGCCCGATGAACCTGGACTAGCGGCCGGGCGGCACGCTCGACAGACGGCCTCCGGGGGTCGACACTGGGCCGATGACCGGCCTGATCACCGGAAGCCGTGTCCGCCTGCGCCCCGCCGCAGCCGCGGACGCCGCCCGGTTCGAGGAGATCCTGTCGCACCCGGACATCGCCCGCTGGTGGGCGGACGCCGAGGAACCGGTGGCCGCCCAGGTGTCCTACCTGCTGGACCCCGACGAGGGCACCACGACCTACGCCATCGAGCACGACGACGTCATCGTGGGCATCGAGCTGGCCTTCGAGGAAGCCGACCCGCAGTACCGGCACGCGGGGATCGACATCGCGGTGCACCCGGACTGGCAGGGCCACGGCCTGGGCTCCGACGCCATCCGCACGCTGGCCGAGCACCTGTTCACCGTGCGCGGGCACCACCGGGTGGTGATCGATCCCGCGGCCGACAACAAGGCGGCCATCAAGCTGTACCAGTCCCTCGGCTTCCAGCCGGTCGGGACGATGCGCGCGTACGAGCGCGGGCCGGACGGCAGCTGGCACGACGGCCTGCTGATGGACCTGCTCGCCGAAGACCTCGTCCCCGCCGTGGCGCTGAGCGGGTCGTGAGCGCGGCGGCCCCGGCTGCCGCGGACCGGCAGCTGCGGCGGGTCGCCGTCGCGAGCGCCATCGGGACCACGATCGAGTGGTACGACTACTTCATCTACAGCACGGCGACCGCGCTCGTGTTCGGCAAGCTGTTCTTCACCTCGCTTTCGCCCGCGTCCGGCACGCTCGCCGCGTTCGCGACGCTCGGCGTCGGGTTCCTGGCCCGTCCGGTCGGCGGGATCCTGTGGGGCCACTTCGGCGACCGCGCCGGCCGCAAGGCGATGCTGGTGCTGTCCCTGCTCCTGATGGGCGTCGCGACGGTCGGGGTCGGCCTGCTCCCGACGTACTCCGCGATCGGGGTGTGGGCGCCGATCCTGCTGCTGGTGCTGCGGCTGCTCCAAGGGCTCAGCGCGGGTGGCGAGTGGGGCGGGGCCGCGCTGATGGCCGTCGAGCACGCCCCGGAAGGCAAACGCGGCCAGTACGGCGCGTTCTCGCAGATCGGCGTCCCGGCCGGGCTGATCCTGGCGCAGCTGCTGTTCTTCGTCCTCGGCCGGTCCCTCACCGACGCGCAGTTCGCGGCGTGGGGCTGGCGGGTGCCGTTCCTGGCGAGCATCGTGCTCGTCGGCGTCGGCCTGGTGATCCGGCTGCGGATCGAGGAATCCCCGGTGTTCGCGCGGCTGCGCGAGTCCGAGGCCCGCAGCAGCAAGCCGATGGTCGACGTCCTGCGCGAGCGGCCCAAGGCGCTGCTGGTGGCGTCGGGCAGCTTCATCGCGAACACGGCGATCGGGTACATCTTCCTGGCGTACCTGCTGTCCTACGGCACGTCCGTGCTGAAGATCGACCGCACCACGTTGCTGGTGGTGGTGATCGTGGGCAGCGTGACGTGGCTGGTGAGCATCCTCGTCACGGCGGCCTGGTCCGACCGGGCCGGGCGCAAACCGGTGTACCTGGCCGGGTCGGTGCTGCTGGTCGTCTGGCCGATCCCGTTCTTCCTGCTGGTGGACACCAAGGCCACGGGCTGGCTGATCGTCGCGGTGGTGGTGCTGAACATCGGCCTCGGCGCGACGTACGGCCCGCAGTCGGCGTTGTTCGCGGAGCTGTTCGAGCCGCGCTACCGCTACAGCGGCGCTTCGTTCTCCTACGCGGTGGGCGCGGTGCTGGGCGGCGGGTTCGCGCCGCTGATCGCGACGGCGTTGCAGACCTCCACCGGGACGTCGCTTTCGGTGTCGCTCTACCTCGTCGCCGTGGCGGTCCTGAGCCTGGTGGCGGTGCTGTTCATCCCGCGGTCAGAGCCGGTCTAGGCGGACGGCGGCGGCCATCCGCTCGTAGCCCGCGTCGCCCGGGTGGAGGTGGTCGCCCGAGTCGTAGGCCGGCAGCATCCGCAGCGGGTCGGCCGGGTCGCGGACCGCCGCGTCGAAGTCGACGACGCCGTCGAACACGCCGCTGGTGCGGATGAACGCGTTCACCGCCGTGCGGGTCGCTTCGAGGGTGTCGTCGTAGACCCGCCAGCCCTTGAACGGCGTGAGCGTGCCGCCGAGGACGCGGATGCCGCGGGCGTGGGCCTGCGCGACGAGCTGGCGGTAGGCCGAGGTGATCGCGTCCGGGTCGGTCTGGTGCGGGTCCTGCTGGATGTCGTTGATGCCTTCGAGCACGATCAGCGTCCGCACGCCGCCGACGCTCAGCACGTCGCGGTCGAAGCGGGACAACGCGTTCTGGCCCGCGCCGTCGCCGGGCTTGTCGAGCAGCAGCCGGTTGGCGCTGATGCCGGCGTTGAGCACGCCCAGGCGGCCGTGCAGGCGGTCGGCCAGGTAGTCCGGCCAGCGGTGGTTGGCCCCGGCGGCGGACCCGACGCCGTCGGTGATCGAGTCGCCGAGCGTCACGATCGAAGCCTCGGCGCCGCCCTGGACGTCGACACCGGAAACGTAGTGCCACACGGAGGTCTGCTCGGTGTAGGGCGCGCCCGACTCGCTGCCGGCGAAGTCCCCCGCGCGGGTGAAGTACGACGTCTGCGACGCGGCCGGGTGATAGGTGACCGGGCCGGACTTCGCCGGCACGTACGTCGTCACGAGCAGGTTGGCGTCGGCCGGGATCCGCACGTCCGCCGGGTCGCTCAGCGCTTCGGCGCCGGCCGGGACCACGACGCTCGCGGCGCCGCCGAACGTCAACGACCGCAGCGTTCCCGGCACCGCGTCCGCGCCGGTGCCCTGCACGGCGATCGTGACGTGCCCGAAGGTCAGGGGAGCGGCGCCGAAGGCGTTCGAGAGGTGGACGCGGGCCCGGCTGCCGCCGGCGCTGGAGTGCACGACGTTGCGGATCGAGAAACCCGGGTAGCCGTCCGGGGTGTTGGCGACCCCGGCCGCGGGCGCCGCGGCCCACGTCCCGACCCAGCCGCCCACGGCGTGCTCGGCGGTCGCCGGGAAAGCGCTGTCCGGGTTCGCGCTGCCGGACGTCGTGAGGATGCCCAGCCCCGCCAGTACCGCCGCGCTCACAGCCAGGAAGCGTCGCATGCACTCACAGTGGCTCGGCTGCTCCGGACCAGGGACCGCTGATCAGGTGAGCGACCGGACAAGATCCCGGACAGTGCGGGGGCGGGCCCGTCCGGGATTCTGGGGATGCCGGACGGGCCCGCGCGAGGTGGCCGTTGCCGCGACGGCCGCTCGCCGGAGTGCCCGGTCCCGATCGGGCGGAGGCTGGCCCGGATCGTTGCGTCGTGGCAACTCCGGAGGGCGTGTGCGAGACGCCCTCACCCCAAGCACGGCCACCGGCCCCGCGCGGTTCAGCGCACGCCCGAGGTTTCTCGCCCCGTCGATCGCCGAACGCCGTGAAGGCCATCCGGGGAGACTCCGAGTCTCTCCGGATGGCCTTCACGGCGTTTCAGGCTGCTGCGGGAAACCCGCCGAGCGCGCGGTGCCCGGCGTCGGTCAGCTCGGCCGGCGCCCACTGGCCGGGGGCGACGATCGTGGTCGCCCGGACCAGCCCGGCGCGGGCGAGGTCGTGGGCGGTGTTCTGGTCGCAGCACGACAGCCCGTCCACGCGGAGGTCGGGTTCGCAGCTGCAGCGGAGCTCGGCACGGCCGTCGGCGATCGCCTTGAGCATGGCGATCCCGCGGCGGCTCAGCGGAGAGGTGGACATCGGTCTGGCCTTTCGTCGCGGCTGGGACTGGTGGCGAGGTGCTGCAGCTCGTTACCCAGGACCACGCGCCGGACGTGGGCGCGGTTCATTTCGATCGCGCCGGTTGGCCCTTGACACGGAGAGAGCCAACGAGCAGGGTCATTCATCGGATGAATCACCGTTCTATCGGCGACAGAGTGCCTGATGAGGGTGGACTCTGTCGTCTCCCCGCCGTAGTCATCCGATCCCTGGAGGTTCAGTGACGACCTTCCCCCGCCGTCAAGCTCTCGGTATGGCCCTGGGCGGTGCCGTGGCCCTGAGCGCCGCCGGCCTTACCCCGGCCGGCGCGGCCACCCCCGTGGACGCCGCTCCCGACAGCCCGGGCACCCCGATCGTCCCGCCCCCGCCACCCGTCCCGGTCGCCCTCGACGCCTGGTTCTCCAACGACGGCATCGACAGCGCGTCGGCCCCGGGCGGCGACTTCGACGGCTCGGGCTACACGTTCCCGGCCGAGCACCTGCCCGTCGGCCGGACGGCCACCGTCGGCGGCGTTCCGTTCAAGCTCGGCTCCGCGGCCGCCGGGGCCAAGAACGACATCGCCGCCACCGGGCAGACGATCGAGCTGCCGAAGGGGCGGTACTTCGTCGCGTACTTCCTGGTCGCGGCCAGCTACGGCGCCACCGGCGGCACGGCGACCGTGCACTACGCCGACGGCACCACGAGCACCGGTTCCCTCTCGGGCCCGGACTGGTACACGGGCACCGGCGCGCTCGTCTCGCCGTTCCGCTACGCCCCGGGCGGCGTCGTCGACAACAACCCGGTTTCCCTGGCCACGGGACAGGTCTGGGTCGACCCGGCCCGCGAAGCGGTGGCCCTGACCCTGCCGACGACCGCCACCCCGGCGCCGAACGTCCCGAGCCTGCACGTCTTCGCGCTCACCCTCCAGCCGGTGGCCACCGGCCGTTCGGCGCTGATCCTCGACGGCCGCTCGACGGCCAACCTGCTGACCGACGGGGGACCGCAGGCCGCCGAAGCGACCGTCGTCAACGCGGGCACGGTGTGGCTGGGCGCCGGCGACCGGGTGAGCGTCACCCTGGACGTCCCCGGCGGCCGGACGACCGTGCCGGCGACCATCCGCGCGCTGGCGCCGGGGGAGCAGGCGACCGTGCGCCTGGGGCTCGCCCCGAACACGTCCGTGCCACCGGGAACGACCACGAACGGTCAGCTCCGCGTCACCTCCGGGCGCGGCACGCTCGCGACCCAGCAGGTGCCGGTCACCCTGGGCGTCCCGGACTTCCGGCCGACCGACGCTTCGCTGTCGACGCACCGCGCGCCGTACTGGTTCACCGACAGCAAGTTCGGCATCTTCATCCACTGGGGCGTGTACGCCGTGCCCGCGTGGGCGCCGGTCGGACAGCAGTACGCGGAGTGGTACTGGCAGAACCAGCAGGACCCCAACGGCGCGACTTACGCCTACCACAGGGAAAAGTACGGCGAAGACTTCGGCTACGACGACTTCATCCCGATGTTCACCGCGGCGAAGTTCGACCCGCGCTCGTGGCTCGAGCTGATCGCCGACGCGGGCGCCGAGTACTACGTGCTGACGTCCAAGCACCACGACGGCTTCGCGTTGTGGGACACCAAGGTCAGCGACCGCAACTCCGTCAAGCTCGGCCCGGAGCGCAACGTCATCGACGAGCTGTTCACGGCGTCGCGCAAGTACACCCCCCAGCTGCGCAACGGCCTGTACTTCTCGCTGCCGGAGTGGTTCAACCCGGACAACCCGTGGATGGGTCACGCGCCGCGCAACCCCTACACCGGTGCCGCGCTGCCCTACACCGGGTACACCGCCGGGAAGGACTTCGTCCGCGACTACCAGGCGCCGCAGGTGCTCGAGCTGATCTCGGAGTTCGACCCGGACGTGCTGTGGTTCGACATCGGCGGCGTCAACGACACCCGCGACGTGATCACCGAGTACTTCAACCACGCGAAGAACCGCAAGCGCCCCAAGGACGTCACGTACAACGACCGCGGCGGCATCCCCGACCACGACTTCACCACACCGGAGTACACGACCTACCCGAACACCGTGGTGGCGAAGTGGGAGGCGAGCCGCGGCCTCGACCCGTTCTCCTACGGCTACAACCGCGCGACCCCCGACGACCGCTACATGACGGCGGAGGAGGTCGTCCGCACGCTCGTCGACATCGTTTCGAAGAACGGCAACTTCCTCCTCGACATCGGCCCGGACTTCGACGGCACCATCCCGCAGGTCATGCAGACGCACCTGCGCGACGCGGGCGCGTGGCTGAAGGTCAACGGCGAAGCCATCTACGGCACGACCTACTGGTCCCGCATGGCGCAGCTCGGCGACCTGCGGTTCACGGTCAAGCAGAACGAGGCTTTCTACGTCCATTCGCTCGTGGCACCGGGCAGCCGCGTGACGGTGGACGCGCCGGTGCCGATCCGCACGGGCGACCGCGTCACGCTGCTCGGGTACCGCGGAAACCTGCACTGGACGGTGGAAAACGGGTCGCTGGTGATCGACGTCCCGGCCGCCGCCCGGCAGGCGGGCCGCTACACCTGGGTGTTCAAGATCGCCTGGAGCTAGAGGTCGGCGTTCTTGCCGATGTAGAGCTCCGCGAACGCCGCCGCGGCCGCGGGCGAACCCAGCAGGCGGCGCATCCGGGCTTCCGCGATGCGTGCCTGGAACGGGTTCTCGCCCGCGGCCGCGGTGTGGTGGAAGATGTCCGACAGCCACTGGGAGAACTCCTGGTACTGCCACACCAGCGGCAGGCAGGCGCCGGAATACCCGGCGAGCGGCGCCGGATCGCCGGCGTAGTGCGCCTGGACCGCCTCGGCGAGCAGGAACGCGTCGTGCAGCGCGAGGTTCAGGCCTTTCGCCGCGATCGGCGCGACCAGGTGGGCCGCCTCTCCCGCCAGGTACAGGCGGCCGTGCGCCATCGGCTCCACGACGTAGTTGTGCATGTCGAGGATGCGCTTTTCGACCAGCCGGCCTTCGGCGATTTCGCCGTCCGGCACGGTGAGCCGGGCGTGCGGCTCCTGCCAGACGCGCTCGTCCGGCCAGTCCTCCTCGGTCTCGCCCGCCGCCGTCTGCAGGTAGAACCGCGTCACCGCCGGGGTGCGCGCCATGTGCGCGGCGAACCCGCGCGGGTGGATGCCGAACAGCACGCCGTCGGCGGACGGCGGGGCCTCCGCGAGCAGCGCCAGCCAGCCGATTCCGTAGTCGTGGTGGGCTTTCACCGTCGTTTCCGGCGGCAGGTACCCCTGGGTGACCCCGCGGGCGCCGTCGCAGCCCGCGACGAAGTCGCAGTCGATCCGGTGCTCGCCCTCGGCGGTCCGGAACGTGACGGCGGGGGAGTCCGACGTCAGGCCGTGCAACCGGACGTCGGAGACCTCGAAGACGGCCTCGCCGTCCGCGTCCGTGTACTGCGCGACCAGGTCCGTCACGAGAAGCTGTTGCGGGTAGACGAAATGCCGTTGCCCGGTGACGTCGCCGTAGCGGAAGGCGTGCCGCCGCCCGGCGAACCGGAACTCGAACTTCTCGTGCCGCGGCGCCGTCGCGACGAGCTGTTCGCCCAGGCCGCGTTGTTCGAGCCCGCGGACGGCCCACTCCTCGATGAACCCGGCCCGCGGCCGCTGTTCGATGAACGCCCGGCTCTCGGTCTCCAGCAGCACGCAGGGAATCCCCGCGCGCCGCAGGAGGTTCGCCACCGTGAGCCCGGCCGGACCCGCCCCCACCACGGCCACCGCCGTGCGCGTCGCCACCATGCGCCCGAGGGTAGCGTGAACCGGGTTCAGTAGAACTGCCTCAGCTTCGGCCACGCGGTCGACCACGGCTCGGTGAGCGTGCACAGCGAAATCACGGTGCCTTCTTCGTCGTTGTCGACGCCTTCGGCGTTGTGGTTCTCGGCCACCGCGTGGCACCCGGTGATCAGCCGTGACGCGGGCGAGCCGCGGTCGAACCCCCCGACGACCAGAACCGGGCCGACCAGCCGGTCCGGCGGCGGGCCCCAGTCGGCGTAGGACATGTGCGGCGAATACGGCTGGGGCAGCCCGAGCGCCGGTCCGTAGTGCTCGAGCGCGCCGGCTTCGCCGTAGTTTCCGGCGACGATCACCGCGGTGTCCCGCTCGGTGGCCGGGATCCGCTCCCACGCCCCGGCGACGGTCTGGGCGAACTCCGGCCAGCCGACCTGCTCGCCGGGCTCCTTGTTGACCGCTAGCAGCGGGCCGTTCAACGCCGCCGGTGGCACCACCGGGAGTCCGGTGAGGACGGACACGGCCGCGCACACCACGGCGGCCGCGCCGAGGAGCACCCGCCGTGTCGTGCCCCGGGCCAGCCAGCGCAGCGACGGCTCCGCACCGAGGGCCACCAGAGGCAGCAGCAACGGCACCGAGTAGTACGGCTTCCCGCCCAGGACCAGGAGTTCGACGCAGACGACCGGGTACGCGACCGCCACCGCGCGGGCCCAGCGCAGCGCCGGGTCACGCCACGGCCGCACGAGCCCGGCGATCCAGACGGGCACCAGCACGGGGGAGAGGTAGACCAGCTGCATCGGCACGAACAGGACGCGGTTCTCGAAGCCGTCGTCCTCGCTGATCCCGCCCGCGACGGTGAGCATCGGCCAGCCGTGCGCCGCCTGCCAGACCACGACGGGCGCGGCGAGCACGACGGCGATCCCGACGCCGGCCGCGAGCCACCCGGTCCGCAGCACCCGGCGCGGCCCGGCGATCGCGACGCCGACGCCCAGCCCCGAGAGCAGGAGCAGCACCAGCCACTTGTTCGCCAGGCCGACGCCGGCGGCGGCGCCGATCGCGAGCCACCACCGGCCGTCGCCGGTGCGCAGGAGTTTCACCCCGAACAACGTGATCAGCGACCACAGCAGCACGTCCGCCGAGTTGGTGGCCAGCATGTGCGCCACGACCAGCGCGTACGCCGACAGCACCGTGGCGGTCGCGGTGAACAGCTGCGCGCCGCGGCCGGCGCCGAACTCGCGGGCGATGAGCGTGACGACCACGACGGTCGCCATGCCGAGCAGGGTCGCGACCACGCGCAGCCCGGTGGGTGTCTCGCCGAACACCGCCGTCGACGCGCGGGCGAGCCACGGCGTGATCGGCGGGTTGTCGACGTAACCCCAGTCCGGCCGGTGGCCCGCCGCGACGAAGTACAGCTCGTCACGGTGGAAGCCGTAGCGCCCGGACAACGCCGTCAGCACGACGGCCTGCACGGCGACGACGATCCCCACCGGAAGCGCGGCGAACCGCGGAAGGTCCCGGCTTGCCCCCATGGCACTCCCCTCGGCGTGCCAGGATCGTACGCCGCGGATCACGCCGCCGGGAGCGCTCCGACGTATTCGCCACCCGCGTCCCCGACCAGCTCGGCGACGGTCTGCGCGCGCCGGATCGGGGTGAACTCGACGTCTCCGCGCTCGGACACGGTGAAGCCGTGCACGGCCGGGCGCGGCAGCGTGTTGTAGGCGTAGTGCGCGCCGAAGTAGTACGCGCCGGTGTCGTGCGCGACGACGAGGTCGCCGGGCTCCAGCAGCGGCAACGGCCGTTCCTTCGCCAGGAGGTCGCCCGCGAAGCACAGCGGGCCGGCGACGTCCTGCGCCACCTCGGGCCCGGTCTTCGGCGTGCCGTCCGCGCCGAGCGCGGTCAGCCGCAGCGGCCAGTGCTCCGGCTGGAGCACGGTCCGGGCCGCCACCTGCGCACCCGCGTGCGTCACGGCGATGGGCCGCCCGCCCGCGACCTTCGTGTACTCGACCCTGCTGACCAGGAACCCGTTCTTGGCCAGCAGGGACCGGCCGAACTCCGTGACGAACCCGTAGTCGCCGTCGGCGAGGGCCGGGACCTTCGTCAAGAGCGTCGCGACGTAGTCGGCGTGGGTCGGGCCGGCGTCCTCGGAGGTGAAGTCGACCGGCAGCCCGCCACCGAGGTCGAGGCTGGTGATCTGCCGGTACCCGGCTTCGGCATTGATCCGCTCGGCGAGGTCGTGGACCGCGGCGACGCCCTCGGCCATCAGCTCCGGCGGGCAGCCTTGCGAGCCGACGTGGACGTGCAGCCGGGTCAGCCACGGCCGTCGCGTGACGGCTTCGATGACGCGATTCCGGTTGTCCCGCAACGGGACGCCGAACTTCGAGGTCGTGGTCGCGGTGCTGGTGTCGCCGATCCGGCCGGCCCCGATCTGGGGGTTGATCCGCAGGCCGAGCACCGAACGCGGGTGCTCGCCGACGAGCGCGTCGAGGCGGTCGAGCTCCTGGAAGTTGTCGGCGTTGACCGCGGTGCCCTCGGCCAAGGCGTGCTCCAGCTCGGCGGCGGTCTTGGCGGGGGAGTCGAGCACCAGCCGGGCCCCGCGCAGGCCCGCGGCTTCGGCGACGGCCGTCTCGCCGGGGCTCGCGACCTCGGCGTCGATCCCGAGGTCGCCGAGGAACCGCAGGACCGGCGCGAGGCCGCACGCCTTGGCGGCGACGGTGTGCTGCACGCGTCCGAGCGGGGCGAACGCCTTGGTCAGGTCCTCGACGGCTTCCCGGAGACCGGCCAGGTCGACGAACCCGGCCATCGGGTCGAGGAGGTTCCGGTCCGCGGCGGCGGAGAGGGCACGGAGCTTGCGATCGGTGCGGTTCACGGTCCCAGTCTCGGTTCGGCGCCGCCGGGCGGTCCAAGACTTGGTCCCTCTCGATCTATAGGCCGGTCCTATAGTGGCTGGGTGGACCTGCGCCGATGGCACTACTTCGCCGTGCTCGCCGAGGAGATGCACTTCACCCGGGCGGCCGCGCGGCTGTTCGTGTCGCAACCGTCGCTGAGCCAGCAGATCCGGGCGTTCGAGGCGGAGCTGGGGGTGGCGCTGCTCGACCGGTCGGGTCCGCGCTTCGCGCTGACGGAGGCGGGCCGGGTCGCCGCGGCGGAGGCGCGAGAGCTGCTTTCGCGGTTGGACCGGGCCCGCGGCGTGATCGCGGCGGCGGGCCGCGGCGACGCCGGCCGGCTCCGGATCGCCTACACGCGCTCGGCACCCGGTCCGCTGGCCGGCGACCTGGTGGCGGCCTACCGCGCGGCGTTCCCGGACGTCGCGCTGGAGCTGGAGACGGGCTGGACGAGCTTGAACCTGGCCCGGCTGGCGGCGGGCGAGATCGACGTCGGGTTCGTGCGGCCGCCGGTGGACTTCCCGGGCGTCGAGACCGCGGTGGTCGGCTCGGAAGAGGTGCTGATCGCGGTGCCGTCCGGCCACGCCCTGGCCCGGCGGCGCGGACGGCTCCGGCGGACGTGGATCGCCTCGGAGCCGGTGGTGTTCTGGCCGCGCGAGAACGGGCCCGGCCAGTACGACGCGATCAGCGCGCAGGTCTGGCCGGAGGGAGTACCGCCGATCGTGCGCGAAGAGCCGGAGGACGAGCAGCTGATGCGCGCGGTCGCGGAGGGGGCGGGCATCGCGGCGGTCCCGGAGCACCGCGCGCGCGGGCTGCGACGTCGCGGGGTGGCGTTGCGGCGGCTGGAGGACCCGGTGCCGCGGATCGACCTCGGCCTGGCCTGGCGGGCAGGGACACCTTCGCCGGTGGTCCGCGCGTTCGTGGACCTGGCTGCGGCAGACCGGCTCAGCCGCAGGCCTTGAGGACCGCGTCCGCCACTTCGCCCAGGTGGGCCGCCGCACTGTGGCCCGAGACGATCCGGTCCGTCAGGTACGCGAACACGACCCGGCGGCCGGGGTCCGCCCAGGCGATGCAGCAGTTGCTGCCGTTGTGCCCGAACGTCTCCCGCGCGCTGAGCGAGCCCATCGGGCGGCCGACGCCGCCGAGCTGGAAGCCCTGGGCCCAGCGGATCCGCGTGCCGATCGTCCGGTCGACGACCGCGTCGCCCGACGGCCGGCGGGCCTCCGCGACCGCCGCGGGCGAGAAGCCGTCCAGCAACGCCTGGTAGAAGCGCGCGAGGTCGCGGGCCGTCGTCGAGATGCCCGCCGCCGGGATCACCGCGCGGCGGACGGCCCGGCGGTTCACCACCCGGGCGGTCAGCGGGCCGCCGAGCCCCCGGCCGCGGATCGGCACGTGCCGCGGCCACAGGGACGCCGGAAGCCCGAGGTAGGTGTCGGAAAGCTCCAGCGGCTCCAGGAACTCCGAGGAAAGCAGCGAGTCCGCCGGGACGCCGGTGACGCGGCGGACCAGCTCGCCGAGGATGTGGCCGAACACGATCGGCTGGTACGCGGCGACCGCGCCGGGCGCCCACCGCAGCGGCGCGCGCTCGATCGCGCGGATCGCGCGCGGCCAGTCGGTCATGGTCACCGCGTCGAGGGCGAAGCCGCGGGCCGTCGCGAAGCCCGACCGGTGCTGCAGCACCTGCCGGACCGTCACCGAGCCCTTTCCGCCGCCGGCGAACTCCGGCCAGTAGTGCGCCACCGGCGTGTCCAGGTCCAGGACGGCGCGGGCCGCCAGCTCGTGGACCAGCAGCGCGACGAACGGCTTGCTCGCCGAGAAGATCCAGAACAACGCGTCCGGCGGGCCGCCGACGCTCGTGTCGCACACCACCCGGCCGTCCCGCAGCACGCACAGGCTCGCCCGCGCGCCCCGGGCGCGCACCAGGCCGGAGGCTTCGATCACCCCGGCGAGGGTACCCGCGAGGCGTAAACTGGCCGCTGGACCCGAAGGGAATTTTCCCATGGCCACGCGCGAAATCACCGACCGCATCGCCGACCTGATCGACGAAGAGCACCGGCTCCGCAGAGAAGGCCTCCACCACGGCGGGCTGACCCCGGCCGAGCGCGGCCGCCTCAAGGACCTCGACCGCCAGCTCGACGCGGCGGTCGAGCTGCTGCACCGCCGCCGGGCGTTGTCCGTCTTCGACGACGACTGAGGCTCAGAAGAACCCTTCGCGCCCGCTGCCCGGCGTGACGCGGTGGCCGAGGTCGGCGCTGATCCGGTCCGCTGTCCGGACCACCAGCGGCACCACCTCCCGGCGCAACTTCTCGACGTCCGAACGCCCGCTCGACGTCGAGGACGCCAGCGCGGCCACGACCGCGCCGCTCGCGTCCCGCACCGGCGCCGAGACCGACAGCAATCCGTCTTCGAGTTCCTCGTCGACCAGGGACCAGCCCTGGTCCTGGACCGTCCGCAGCGCCTTGCGGAAGTCGGCCTCGCAGGTGACGGTCCGGGCCGTGAAGCGCGGCAGCCCGGCTGCCACCACCTCGTCGACCAGCGCCGGTGGCGCCCAGGCCAGCAGCACCCGGCCCATCGACGTCGCGTGGGCCGGCACGCGCGTGCCGATGGAGACGTTGATGCTCATGATCCGCCGCACCGGCACGCGCGCGATGTAGACGACCTCCGCGCCGTCCAAAGCGGCCAGTGACGCCGACTCGCCGGTCTCTTCGGCGAGGCTCAGCAGCCGCGGCTGGGCGGTTTCGATCATCCCGTGCGACGCCGAGTAGTGCTGGCCGATGCTCAGCACGCGCGGGGTCAGGGACCAGCGCGGGCCGTCGCCGCGGACGTACCCGAGCCGCTGCAGCGTGAGCAGGATCCGCCGCACCGCGGGACGGGAGAGGCCGGTCGCGGTGGCGAGCTCGGCGAGCGTCGGGTTCGCGCGCTCGGCGTCGAACGCCATCAGCACGGCGAAGCCCCGCTCGATGCTCTGGATGAAGTCGCGGTCGGTCTCCATCCCGTCATCCTCCCGTACCCGCCGTCTTGACAATGCGGACGCGCCGGGGGACTCTCCTTACCGTGTCCGCATAGCGTTCATCATGTACGCACAGCGTACAGGAGGGAAGAGCAATGACGCTCGACCAGCGCCAAGTCCGCGACGCCTTCGGCCGGTTCGCCACCGGCGTCACCGTCGTGACGTGCCGCAACGAGCGGGGCGAGCCCCACGGCGCGACGGTGAACGCGTTCACCGCCGTCTCGCTGGAGCCGGCCCTGTGCCAGGTGACGCTGACGCGGCGGTCGAAGGCCTGCCGCTACCTGGACGGCGCGCCGTTCGCGGTCAACGTCCTCGCCGCCGACCAGCTCGACACGGCGTGGCACTTCGCCGGCCGCCCGCAGGACCGGGCGCCGGACTGGGCCGAGGGCGTGGTGGCGCCGGTGCTGACCGGCACGGCGGCCACGATCTCGTGCCGCCCGTGGCGCCTCTACGACGGCGGTGACCACCTCATCGTCGTCGGCGAGGTCGAGCACCTGGAAACCAGCGACGCCGACCCGTTGCTGTTCTTCGCCGGCGGGTTCCGCGAACTCGGCCCGCGCGGCCACGCCCACTGGTCGGCCTCGGTCGACTGCCCCGACCTCGGCTGGTTCGGCTCGGCCGCCGACTTCGCCCCGCTCACCGCCGCTTCTCAGTAACCGACGAAGGGTTTGCCCGATGACCATCCAAGAGCAGGACGCACCCGCCGCGGTGCGCACCACCCGGCCGATGACCGGCGACGAGTACGTCGAGTCCATCCGCGACGGCCGCGAAGTGTTCATCTACGGCGACAAGGTCGACGACGTCACCACGCACCCCGCGTTCCGCAACTCGGTGCGGATGACCGCGCGGCTCTACGACGCCCTGCACGACCCGGAGCAGCAGTCCGTGCTCACCGCACCGACCGACACCGGCAGCAGCGGCTTCACCCACCCGTTCTTCCGCACGCCGAAGTCCCGCGCGGACTTGTTCGCCGACCGCGACGCGATCGTCGCGTGGGCGCGGATGACCTACGGCTGGATGGGCCGCAGCCCGGACTACAAGGCCGCGTTCCTCGGCACGCTGGGCGCGAACTCCGACTTCTACGAGCCGTTCGCGGACAACGCCCGGCGCTGGTACACCGAGTCGCAGGAAAAGGTCCTGTACTGGAACCACGCGATCATCAACCCGCCGGTGGACCGCGACCGCAACCCCGACGACGTCAAGGACCTGTTCATCCACGTCGAGGAGGAGCGCGACGACGGCCTGATCGTCTCCGGCGCCAAGGTCGTCGCGACCGGCTCCGCGATCACCAACTACAACTTCATCGCCCACTACGGCCTGCCGATCAAGAAACGCGAGTTCGCGCTGGTCTGCACGGTGCCGATGGGCGCGCCGGGGATGAAGCTGATCTGCCGCAACTCCTACTCGAACGTCGCGGACGCGACGTCGGGCCCGTTCGACTACCCGCTGTCGAGCCGGTTCGACGAGAACGACACGATCTTCATCCTCGACAAGGTGAAGATCCCCTGGGAGAACGTCTTCATCTACGGCGACGCCGAAAAGGCGAGCACCTTCTTCCCGGGCTCGGGCTTCCTGCACCGCTTCACCTTCCACGGCGTCGCGCGGCTGGCCGTCAAGCTCGACTTCATCGCCGGGCTGCTGATGAAGGGCGTGGAAGTCACCGGCACCAAGGACTTCCGCGGCATCCAGACCCGCGTCGGCGAGGTCATCGGCTGGCGCAACATGTTCTGGGCGCTGTCCGACGCGATGGCCGCGAACCCGGACGAGTGGAAGAACGGCGCGGTCCTGCCGCACCTGGACTACGGCCTGGCCTACCGCTGGTTCATGACGCTGGGCTACCCGCGCATCCGCGAGATCATCCTGCAGGACCTCGGGTCCGCGCTGATCTACCTGCCGTCGTCGGCGAAGGACTTCTCCTCACCCGAGATCCGGCCGTACCTCGACCAGTACGTCCGCGGCTCGAACGGCTACGACTCCGTCGAGCGCGTCAAGCTCATGAAGCTGATCTGGGACTCGATCGGCAGCGAGTTCGGCGGCCGCCACGAGCTCTACGAGCGCAACTACTCCGGCAACCACGAAGGCGTGCGCGCCGAACTGCTCTTCGCCGCGCAGCAGTCCGGCTCGGCCGAGGCGATGAAGGGCTTCGCCGAGCAGTGCATGGCCGAGTATGACCTCGACGGCTGGACCGTCCCCGACCTCTACAACCCCGGCGCCACCTCCCTTTCCCGCTGAGCGGAGGACCGAAGATGACCACCACCGACCACGCACCCACCGCGGCGGGCTCGGGCAGCTCCGCCAGCCAGGCCTTCCGCGCCGCCACCCGCGAGACCCGGGAGGTGCCGCCGGAGCGGGTCGACGAAGTCGCCCGCGCCGTCCTGCTCGGCGTGCACCAGGCCATCCGCGAGCACGACGTCACCTACCCGGAGTTCCAGGCCGCGAAGCAGTGGCTGATGGACGTCGGCGAGGGCGGCGAATGGCCGCTGTTCCTGGACGTCTTCGTCGAGCACGTCGTCGAGGAGGTCGCGGCGCGCACCCAGGACGGGACCAAGGGCAGCATCCAGGGCCCGTACTACCTGCCGGGCCAGGAGAAACTGCCGTGGCAGTCGGCGCTGCCGATGCGCTCGGACGAGAAGGGCACCCCGCTCGTCTTCACCGGTCAGGTGCGCGACACCGACGGAACCCCGGTCGCCGCGGCGGAGCTGGACATCTGGCACGCCGACGACGACGGCTACTACTCCGGCTTCGCCCCGGACATCCCGGACGGCAACCTGCGCGGCGTCGTCGTGAGCGACGGGCAGGGCCGGTTCGAGATCACCACGGTGCGGCCCGCGCCGTACCGGATCCCGACCGACGGGCCGACCGGCAAGCTGATCGCGGCGGCCGGCTGGCACGCGTGGCGCCCGGCGCACCTGCACCTCATGGTGCGCGCGCCCGGGTACCGCACGATCACCACGCAGCTCTACTTCCAGGGCGGGGAGTGGCTCGACAGCGACGTCGCCGAAGCCACCAAGCCGGAGCTCGTGCTCGACCCGCGGCCGGGGGAGGACGGCCGGCTGCGCGCGACGTACGACTTCGTGCTCGAACGCGCCTGACGTCCCTTCAGCCGAAACGAGGAGCGATGACCGACCTGGGGATCGAGCGTGTCGAGACGGTGCTGCTGGACGTGCCGCTGCGCCGTCCGCACCGCTTCGCCCGCACCGGCATGGCCGCGCAGCCGGTGCTGCTGGTGTTCGTCAGCACCCGCGGCGGCGCCGTCGGCGTCGGTGAGGGCGTGGTGCCGGGCGGGCCGTGGTGGGGCGGCGAGTCGGTGGAGACCATGCGGCTCGTCGTGGAGCGCTACTTCACGCCGGTCCTGCTCGGCCGCCGGGTGGACGACGTCGCCGGGATCCTGCGTGATCTCGGCGACGTCGTCGCGGCCAACCTCTACGCGAAGGCGGCGGTGGAGGTGGCGTTGCACGACGCCTGGGCCCGCGCGCTCGGGGTGCCGGTGCACACGCTGCTGGGCGGTCTCGCGCGGCGGTCGGTGCCGGTGACCTGGGCGCTGGGCACCGAGCCGGCGCCGGTCGTGGCCGACGAAGCCCTCGCGAAGCTCGACGCCGGGCACCGCAGCTTCAAGCTCAAGATGGGCGCCCTCGACCCGGCCGACGACGTCGCACGAGTCTGCGCGGTGGCCGAGAAGCTCGTCGGCGTGGCGAGCGTGCGGGTGGACCTCAACGCGCGCTGGGACCTGCTGACGTCGCTGAAGTACCTGCCCCGGCTGGCGGACGCGGGCGTCGACCTGGTCGAGCAGCCGGTGCCGGGCGCGGAGGTGGAGGCGCTCGCCGAGATCAACCACGCGCTGCCGATCCCGGTGATGGCGGACGAAAGCCTCCGCACCCCCGGCGACGCGCTGCGGCTGGCGCGCCTGCGCGCCGCCGACGTGTTCTCCCTCAAGACGACGAAGTCCGGTGGCCTCCGGGCGACGCGGGCGATCGCGGAGGTCGCCGCCGCCGCGGGAATCCCCTGCCACGCGGGGACTTCCATCGAAAGCCCGGTCGGCACGGCGGCGTCGCTCCAGCTGGCCTGCACCGCGCCGGCGGTGACCTGGGGGAGCGAGCTGTTCGGCCCGCTGCTGATGAGCGACGAACTCCTGACCACGCCGCTGCGCTACGAAGACGGCGAACTGCACCTGCCCGACGGCCCCGGCCTCGGCGTGGAGCTCGACGAAGGTGCGGTCCGCCGTCTTCGGCGGTCGTGATCAGGCGTGCCGCAGCAGGGCGCCGAAGCCTTCCCAGAGCTCGAGGCGCTCGTCCAGGACCACGACGTCCGCTCCGGTGGCGACCGCCGCGAACGGGATCGCCTCGTCGGCCCGGTGTTCCTCCGGTTCGGGCACGCCCAGGGCCTGCAGGCCGGCCTTGCCCACGGCCACCTGCGCCGGCTCCGGGCCGGTGAACACCGAGGTGTCGCCCGGCGAGCCCACCAGCAGCGTGGCCACGTTCGCCTCGTTCAGCGCCGTGGCCACGGCTTCGAGACCGCTGACGGCCAGCCCGGACTCGCGGCCGGACTCCGCCCGGAACGTCTCGGCGACGTCGTCGAGACCGGCGAGCCGACGGCCGGCCAGCACCTCGTGGACCTGCCGGTCCAGCTCGTCGCGCGACGAACCCGGGGCGCGGCTGGCGCCCTCGACCTCGGTGGTGATCCGGCGGACCGCCTCCGGCAGCCGTTCGTGGAGCGTGCTGCGGGCCTGCACTTCGCCGGCCAGGAAGACCACTTCGGCACGAATGCGTTCGGCGGCCTTGGCGACGTGCTGGGCGACCGCGTCGAGGTTCTGACGGGCGGTCTCGCCGATCTGCTTCTCGCGGTGGTCGGGACCGCTGCCACCCTGGACCGCGGGCGGATCTTCGCCGTCGATCGTCTCGGTGTGCGGCGCGCCGCGGCCGTGCTCGGTGACATCGGCGCCCACCTGGTCGGTGACGACGACGAGATAGGGCAGGGTGTCGGCTTCGTGCGTGGCGAGGGGCAGCAGGTACGGCAACGCGGAGAAGCGCGCCACCTGGGACGGCGGCGGTGCGGCCAGCCGCCGGTCGAGCAGGACCGAGCCGTGCGCGGCGACGATGCTGCGGCCGGCCTTGCCGACGGGCGGCTCGCGGTCGCGTGCGGCCCGCAGGACGGCGTCGATCGTCGCCTGGTCGGCGTGCTGGTCGCTCAGGGCCGCTTCGACCTCCTTCAACCGGAGTTCGAGCTGTTTCGCGGCGTCCTCCGTGTCGTGCGACTCGTCGAAGTGCACGGACGCGAACGGCCCGCCGGCCGTGGTCAGATCGCGCAACGCGGATGTGTCCACAGTGGACTCCCTTCAGCGGTGGGTCGGCAGGAGCTCCTGCAGTTTCGTCTTGATGCCCTGGGTGACCAGGTGCCAGGCGTTCGGGTCGCCCTTGAGCACCGCTTCGGTCATCGACTTCAGCTGTTCGGTCGTGGCGTGCGGCGGGATCGGCGGCACCTCGGGGTCGCACCGGACGTCGAGCACGGTCGGCACGCCGGAGCCGAGCGCCGCGGTCCACGCGTCGCCGAGCTGGTCGGGGTCGTCGACCGGGATGCCGCGCAAGCCGATGCCGCGCGCGAAGTCCGCATAGGACACTTCGGGCAGTGACTGGGACTGCTCGAACTTCGGCGCCCCGCCCATCGCGCGCAGCTCCCAGGTGACCTGGTTGAGGTCGCCGTTGTGGAAGACGCAGACGACCAGCCGCTGATCGGCCCACCGCTCGCGGTAGCGGGCGATGGTGAGCAGCTCCGCCATGCCGTTCATCTGCATGGCGCCGTCACCGGTCAGCGCGACGACCGGGCGGTCCGGGTGGGCGAACTTCGCGCCGATCGCGTACGGCACCGCCGGGCCCATGGTGGCCAGCGTGCCGGACAGCGACGCGCGCATCCGGCCGCGGATCCGCAGGTTGCGGGCGTACCAGTTGGTGGCCGAGCCGGAGTCGGCGGTGACGATCGCGTCGTCGGGGATCCGCTCGGACAGCTCGTGCACGATCCGCATCGGGTTGACCGGGTCCGCGGTCAGCATCGCCTGCCGTTCGACGGTCTCGTTCCACTCGGTGACGTTGTGCGCGATCTTGCCCTGCCACGACGTGTCGGTCTTGCGCTCGAGCAAGGGCAGTAGCCGCTCGAGGGTGGCCTTGGCGTCGCCGAGCAGGTTCACCTCGGTGGGGTAGCGCAGGCCGAGGAACCGCGCGTCGACGTCGATCTGGACCGCCCGGGCCTGCCCGAACTCCGGCAGGAACTGGGAGTACGGGAAGCCGGAGCCGATGATGACCAGCGTGTCGCAGTCGCGCATCAGCTCGTAGCTGGGCCGGGTGCCGAGCAGGCCGATCGAGCCGGTCACGTACGGCAGGTCGTCGGGCAGGACGTCCTTGCCCAGCAACGCCTTCGCGATCCCCGCACCGGTCAGGTCGGCCAGCTCGCGCAGCTCGGTGACGGCGTTGCGGGCGCCCTGGCCGACGAGCACGGCGACCCGCTCGCCGGCGTTGATCACCGCGGCGGCGCGCGCGAGCTCGTCGGCGGGCGGCACGACGCTCGCCCGCGGGTGGAACGGCGGGCTTGAGGGCACGTGCTTGAACGCGTGCTTCGGCGCTTCGTACGGTTCTTCCTGCAGGTCGGCCGGGATGATCACGGCGGTGGGTGCCCGCTGCGCGATGGCCGTCCGGATCGCCCGGTCGAGCGCGTTCGGCAGCTGCTCGGGCACGTTGACCTCGACGAGGTACTCGCTCGCGACGTCCTTGAACAGCGCCTGCAGGTCGACTTCCTGCTGGTAGCTGCCGCCCATCGCGCTGCGCGCGGTCTGCCCGACGATCGCGACGACCGGGACGTGGTCGAGCTTCGCGTCGTAGAGGCCGTTGAGCAGGTGGATCGCGCCGGGGCCGGAGGTCGCCATGCACACGCCGGGCCTGCCGCTGAACTTCGCGTAGCCGACGGCGGCGAAGGCGGCCATCTCCTCGTGTCGCGTTTGGACGAACCGGGGCGAGTCATCCGCCTTCCCGAACGCGGTGACGAGGCCGTTGATCCCGTCCCCGGGGTAGGCGAAGACCTGGTCGACGTCCCATTCACGCAGTCTGGCCAGCAGGTGGTCCGCAACGGTGTCGCTCATGCCCGGCGGTTACCGCCCGTGCCGGCACGCTAAACGTCGCCGAGCACCGTCCGCACCGCCGCGACCACGTCCGGGTGGCCCAGGGGCAGCGGCGGGGGCACCCGGTCGTCCGGGCGCTCGGTGGTCGACGCGATCAACCGCACGTCCGTGCCCGTCTCGCGCACCCGCGACACGACCTCGTCGTGCTCGCCCAGCCAGTTTTCGTTGGCCTGTTCGGCGTCGCCGGAGGGGAGGAAGGCGTCGGAGGCCGGATCGACCAGCAGCAGCCGCGCGGCCGCGCCCGGGTGGCGTTCGACGAGCTGCAGGGCGTCCGCCGCGAACGGGCCGCTCGCCACGACGGTGATCTCCGGTTCACCGGGACCGGCGTCACCCATCAGGTCGTCGGCTTCGGAGAGGGCCCCGCCGGCGGGCACGCGGCACCAGAAGATCCCGCGCCGGTCGGCGAGCGGCCGCCAGGTGGCGGGCAGCTCGCCGTGCTTCGCGGCGCCGGCCGGGTCCAGGACGATGACCTTGGGCCCGGCCGGGTCGCCCGCCGTGACGACGGACGGGCCTGCGGACCGCAGTGGTTCGGCGGGCATCGGAAGTCCTCTCAGTGGCGGGGTAGTTCGGGGGAGTCGGTGTCGAGGGGCACCGAGCCGGAGCGGACCAGTCCCAGCTGGACGGTCTGGCGGCCGGCGAGGCGCTCCAAGATCCAGTCGGCGGCCGTGCGGACGCGGTTGCCCGGCATGGCGAACAGGTGGTACGCGCGCGTCACCGCCTTGGCCGGGAGGCCGGACAGCGGGATGTGCAGCGGGTTCGCCGCGGCGGCGCCCGCGCCGAGGTCGACGACGAAGCCGAGGTCGTGGTGGCGGTAGGTGCCCGGCGTGCCGTACCCGAGCGACGCCGCGACGTTGCGGCCGGCGAGCTTGCCCTGGCGCTCGGCGTGCTGCGCGGTCATCGCGGTGTACTCGCCGGGGCGGGTGAGGTCGGGGACGGCCGCCGCGTCCCCGGCGGCGAACACGTCGTCCCGGCCGGGCACGTTCAGCCGTTCGGTGACGACCAGCCGGCCCTTCGCCGTTTCGAGCCCCAGGTCGGCCACCAGCGGGTCCGGCCGCACGCCGACGCACCACATGAGAGTGCGGGTCGGCACCGCCTCGCCGGTGGTCAGCGTGACGCCCTTGGTGTCGGCGTGGTCGACCGAGGTCTTCATCAGCACTTCGACCCCGCGGGCGCGCAGCACCTCGTCGGCGGTCCGCCCGAGCCGCTTGCTCAGCTCGGGCAGCACGCGCTCGGCGACGTCCAGCAGCAGCCAGCGGACCTTCTGCCCGGTCAGCTCGGGGTGGCGCGCGACGAGGGCGTCGGTGAACGCCGGCCCCTGCGCGGCCACCTCGGTACCGGTGTAGCCGGCGCCGACGACGACGAACGTGCAGCGCGCGTCGCGTTCGGCGGGGTCTTCGGTCGCGGCGGCCAGCTCGATCTGGCGCGTGATGTGGTCGCGCAGGTACAGGGCTTCGGGCACGCCGCGGAACCCGTGCGCGTACTCCGGCACACCCGGGATGGGCAGCAGCTTGTTGACGCTGCCCGCGGCGAGCACCAGCCGGTCGTAGCGGATCCGGTGCTCCTGGTCCTCCGGATCGGTGTACGTGACGTCGCGGGCGTCGAAGTCGACCCCGGTCGCCGTGCCGAGCACCAGCCGGACGCCCGGCAGCGTGTCCGGGATCGACACGGTCACCCGCCGGGGGTCGAGGATGCCGGCCGCGACCTCGGGCAGGAGCGGCAGGTAAAGGAAGTAGTCGGTCGGGTTGAGCACGACGATTTCGACGTCTTCACCGGCTTCTTTGCGCAGGCTCTTCGCGGCGTGATATCCGGCGAAGCCGCCGCCGACGATCAGGACACGCATGGATCTCCTTCCGGGCCGGATGGCCGTCTCCGCCGATTACCCGAGTTCGGGGCCGGGAAACCCGCGGGGTTGACCTGTGGGCGCAGGGGCGTACGGTCAGGGGTGTTGGCTGTTGTTCAGACACGTGCTCCGGTCAGCGCCCCTGAACTCTGCGTATTAGGGAGCGCAATGCACTGCTTTCGCACGATCGAAGAACCGTCGGGCTTGACCTTCACCACCGTGGAACGGCCGGGCGGCATCCGCGTCATCACTTTGGTGGGTGACGTCGACGCGGCCACGGTGGGCACGCTAGACGAAGCCCTCGCCACGGGCGAGCGGCTGGTCGTCGACCTCAGCCGGGTGGCCTTCCTCAGCTGCGCGGGCGTCCGCTCGCTGCTGGACGCGCACGCGCGCGCCCGGTGCGCCGTCGTCGTCTCCGGGCACGCCGTCTCGCGTTCGCTGGAGGCCACCGGCGCCGACCGGCTGCTGGAGATCCACCCCCGCCTCGGCGGGGCGATCGCCGAGCTGACCCCGGTGCCCGAGCCCGGCCGGGAGGCGTGACCGCACGGCGGTCCCGCCCCCGGCCGTCCACTGTGGACTGACGCCGCCGGCTCAGTCGTCGGGCCACTCCCCGGTGGCCTTGCGGTAGCCGACGGCGCCCGCCCGCTCGGTCGCGGCCTTGACCGCGGCGAAGATCGCGCCCTGCACCGCCGCCGCGATGATCACCTGCTGCCAGGTGTAGTCGCGGTCGGTGGCGTCGGGCGCGTCTTCTTCGCCCGCCACGCGCTTCCAGACCTGCTTGAAGGCCTGGCCGGCGAGCACCCCGCCCAGGGCGCCGATCACCCAGCTCAGCGGCTTGTACACGACCTTGTTCACGATGCGTTCCTCCGGCGCAGGATCAGGCGGATCACGACCAGCAGGCCCAGCACGCCGGCGAAGACCGGCACCGGGTTGCTCCGGACGACGTCGGCGCCCTGGCGGAACTTCACCGCGGTCGGCTCGTTCGTCACGTCGGCGACCTTCGCCGTCGCCTGGTCGAGCTTTTCGTCGACGTTCTCCTTGACCCGGGTCTTCACGTCGAGCTTCTGCCCGAGCGCTTCCAGGGTCTCCGTCAGCTCTTGCCGGGTGGTGTCCCGGTCGAGCCGCGCCTCTTCGGCGTCCTTGGGGAAGTCCCCGTTCATGAGCGCACTCCCTGTTTCACGGTGTCGACGTCTTCGCGGACCCCGCCGATGGCTTCTTCGGGCACCGGCGGAACCCCCTGCTTGACTTCCTTCTTGCCGACGAGCGCCGAGATCCCGGCGACCACGAACAGCGCGACCGCGACGATCACCGCGGCCAGCCAGCCGGGGACCACCAGCGCCAGCGCCAGCACGGCGGCCGCGACCAGCGTGCCGGCGCCGAACAGCGCGAACAGGCCCGCCGCGCCGAACAGCCCGGCACCGAGGCCCATCTTCTTCCCCTTGCGCTGCAGTTCGAACACCGCGAGCCGCATCTCGTCCCGCACGAGCCGCTTGACCTCGGCGGTCAGGTCGTTGACCAGCTCGCCGACCGGCCGGTCGGCGGCGGGCTTTCGGTTCACTTCTTCGATCACGGAACACCTCCTTGTCTGACTCTCCGTGTACCCGGCGTCGCCGTCGCCAACCACGCCGGGTTTGACCGGTCCGAGCCCGGGTAGCCGCAGTGTTCCCACCGACGAGGAGGAGTGCATGAGCACGATCACCGAAATCGTGGACGTGGAAGTCCCCGTTTCGACGGCGTACAACCAGTGGACGCAGTTCGAGGAGTTCCCGAAGTTCATGGAGGGTGTGGAAGAGATCCGCCAGACGGACGCCACCCACACCCACTGGGTGACGCGGTTCGGTGGCGTGACGCGCGAATTCGACGCGACGATCACCGAGCAGCACCCCGACGAGCGGGTCGCCTGGACGTCGGACTCCGGTCCGGACCACGCGGGCGTGATCACGTTCCACCGGCTCGACGACGCCCACACCCGGGTGACCGCCCAGATGGACATCGACCCCGAGGGCTTCGCCGAGAACGTCGCCGACAAGCTCGGCGTCCTCGACCGCCGCGTGAAGGGCGATCTCAAGCGCTTCAAGGAGTTCATCGAACAGCGCGGCCACGAGAGCGGCAGCTGGCGCGGTGACGTGGACCGGCCGGGCCGGTAACTCACGTGGGTGACACGGCGGGGCGGGCACCGTCCCGCCGTGTTTCGCGTCCACGGGCCTCGGGTAGGCCGCCAGCATGACCACCACAGCCGAAGTCCCCACGATCGAGCTGAACAACGGCGTGCGGATCCCGCAGTTCGGGTTCGGCGTGTTCCAGATCCCGCCGGAGAAGACCGCCGGGGCCGTGCGGACCGCGCTCGACGCCGGCTACCGCCACATCGACACGGCCCAGATGTACCGGAACGAGGAGGGGGTCGGCGCGGGCGTCGCGGAGTCGGGGCTCGCACGGGAAGAGGTGTTCGTCACCACGAAGCTGGCGAACGACGCGCACGGCCACGACAACGCCATCACCGCGCTCGAAGGCAGCCTGCGCCGGCTCGGCTTCGACTACGTGGACCTGTACCTGATCCACTGGCCGTTGCCGGACAGGGACAGTTACGTCCGGACCTGGGAAGGCTTCGAAGAGATCCTGCGGGCGGGCAAGGCCCGCGCGATCGGCGTCTCCAACTTCCAGCCCGCGCACCTCGACCGGCTCGCCGAAGAGACCGCGACGGTGCCCGCGGTCAACCAGATCGAGCTGCACCCGGCGCTGCAGCAGACGGAGCTGCGTGCCTACCACCGGGCGCACGGCATCGCCACGGAAGCGTGGAGCCCGTTGGCCCAGGGGGAAGTCCTCGACGACCCGGTCCTGGCCGACCTGGCGGAAAAGCACGGCCGGACCGCCGCGCAGGTGGTGCTGCGCTGGCACATCCAGCTCGGGAACATCGTGTTCCCGAAGTCGGCGTCGCCGGAGCGGATCCGGCAGAACATCGATGTGTTCGGCTTCGAGCTGGACGACGAAGACATGACGGCGATCGGAAAACTCGACGACGGCAGGCGCACCGGCCCCGACCCGGACACGTTCACCGGGTGACGACCGCGTTTCCGTGCGCGACCTCCCGGGTATTTCCCCCGGAGAGGTCCCCCAGGAAGGAGCGTCCGGCATGTCCACCAACGCGTACCTGTCGTTTCTCGCGATCGGAGTGGCGCTGGTCCTGATAGACGGGCAGATCATCTACCGCAGCGGCCGCCGTTACCTCGAGAACTCCTACGGCGACCCCGCGGCCGGCGCTTCGATGACCCGGCTCGTCACGGTGTTGTTCCACCTGGCGACGCTGGGCGTGCTGGCGCTCGTCTCGACCATCGACATGGGCGGCAGCGACCTGCCGGGCGTCGTCGCGCGCCTCGGCGTGCTGCTGCTGATCCTCGCGCTGGCCCACGCCATCACGATCGCCGCGCTGGCCCGCATCCGCGGCGAGCAGGAGGTCGAAGCGGTCGTCCAGCGCGGCGGCCGCCAGCGTGTCGAGCCCGAACAGCAGGGCACGACCGTGACGCCGGTGCCGGGGCAGGAAGGCCGTTACCCGGCCGCGAGCCCGTCGATCGAAGACCGTTACCCCTACACGGCCACCTGAGCCGAACGCGTGGCGAGGGCGGCACTTTCCCACCGGAAGGTGCCGCCCTCGGCCGTGTCCGGGGTCAGTGGTCGGAGACCGGGAGGTCGATCTCGGTGTGCCGGGTCGCGAGGGTGCGCGCCAGGTCGGCCAGCTTGACGTTGAGGTCCTGGGACGTGCGGCGCAGCACGTCGAAGGCTTCGTCGGCGGTGATGCCGCGGCGCTGCATCAGGATGCCCTTCGCCTGGCCGATGACGTCGCGGCTGTCGACCGCGCGGCGCAGGTGCGCCGTCTCCAGCTCGGCCGCGGCCACCGCCTCGGTGTGGGCCAGCGCCAGCGACGCGTGGGTCGTCAGCAGCAGCGCCAGGTCGATGGCCCGCGCGTCGAACGCGCCCGGCCGGCTGGAGTAGACGTTGAGCGCCCCCGACCGGCCGGTCGGGCCGGCGTCCGGGAGCAGGGCGGTGGCCAGGACCGCGTGGTAGCCGTGCTCGGCCGCACCCGGGCCGAACGACGGCCAGCGCGGGTCGCGCGCGAGGTCCTGCGACCAGGCGAGAGCCGGGCCGTCCGGGCGGGACGACTCGACGCACGGGCCTTCGCCGTGCTCGTACTGCAGCTCGTCGATCCGCACCGCGACGGGGTCGGTCTCCACCGGCGTGTGGTAGCGGCCGTCCGGTTCCCGCATGGTGACGCTGACCAGGTCGGCGTCCGGGATGATCGCGCTCGCGGCGCCGACGACGAGCCGCAGCACCCCGCCGACGGTCGGGGTGACGTCGAGCAGGGTCCGGGTGAGCTCGGCGAACTGCCGCGCCAGGGGACCCGCGTGGTGGTCACCGGGCTGCCCGAACCGTGCTCGGTCCCGGGCCCATTCGTCTTCGCCGATGGTCATGCTTCTCGTCGTCCTCCGCTCCGGTCAGGCCTCCATTCAACCCGCGCCGGAGCTCGCCCGCACCACCGTCAACCGGGTGTGTCGGCTTCGCGACGCAACGCGGCCCGCACGCGGTCGACCAGGCCCGGTCCCGGCCACAGCTGGTCGGCCTGCGGCAGCCGGTCGGCCAGGTCCGGGTGCGGCAGCCGCGGCGCCGCGTCCCGGGCATCGAGGACCTGCCGGCCGAGCTCCGTCCGCCGCTCGGGGGAACACGTGAGCCGGACCTGGCGCACCGCCGCCGGGCCTTCGTCGCGGACGTGCCGGCGCACGGCGCGGATCACCGCGCCCAGCAGCCGCTCGAACCGCGGCTCCTGGGGGCCCGCGGCCTCGAGCTGCCGCATGACCCGCTCGGCCTCGGCGAGGTCGCCTTCGCCGTCGACAAAGGACTCTTCGGCGACGGCGTGGCGCACCAGCTGCGCGACCAGGTGGTCGGCGAGGTCCTTGCGGTTCTCGGGGCTGCCCTGGCCGAGCTCGAGCTCGGTGCACAGCCGGTCCAGCTCCCGGTGGTCGCCGGCGAGCACGGTGGTCAGGTCGGTTGCGGGCTGGCTGCCGTTCATGCACGCTCCTGGTCCGGACTCGGGATTTCCCGGTCGGATACCCGCTGCTCGCGCGCCGAATCCCGTGTCGGCCGGGGGCCGTCCGGGTATCCGTGCGGCAGAACCGGCCCCCAAGGAGGATGACCATGGCAGCGCCGTCGTCGGTGACCGAGCGCGAGCGCAAGTACGAGATCGTCGCGGGCAGCGGAGTGCCCCGGCTCGTCGGCGTCGCGGGCGTCGAAACCCAGGACGACCCGGTCGAGCAGATCCTCGACGCGTCCTACTACGACACCGGGACCTTCCGGCTCGCCCGCGGCGGCATCACGCTCCGGCGGCGCGTCGGCGGGCACGACGCCGGCTGGCACCTCAAGCTGCCCGTCTCCGCCGACGAGCGGCAGGAGATCCAGCTGCCGCTGGGCGGCGAACCGAACAAGGTCCCGAAACAGCTGCGGCGGCTCGTGCGCGCGTACACGCTGGGGGAGAAGCTGGTGCCGATCGCGCACCTGCGCACCGACCGGTTCGCCCACCGCCTGGCCGACGGCGCCGGCCGGACGGTCGCGACCCTCACCGACGACCACGTGACCGGCGAGGCGGGCGGCGAGACCGCGCGGCTCGACGAGTGGCGCGAGCTGGAGCTGGAGCTCGACCCCGGGACCGAACCCGCGCTGCTCGACGAACTCGACCGGGCGCTCGGCGAAGCCGGTGCCTCGGCCTCGCCGTGGCCCTCGAAGCTGCGGCGCCTGATCGGCGACCGCGTCCCGGCGCCCCCGCGCGAGCGCAAGAAGCCGACGGCGGGTGAGGTCGTGCTGGCCGCGTTGCGCGAGCACTACGCCCGGTTGCGCCGGGCGGACGTCGGGGTGCGGCTGGACGTCGAGGACTCCGTGCACCAGATGCGCGTCGCGACGCGCAAGCTCCGCAGCGCGCTCCGCACCTTCGGGTCCATTGTGGACAAGGACGCGACCGCGCCGCTCGCCGCCGAGCTGAAGTGGCTCGGCCGGGAGCTCGCGCCGGCGCGGGACGCGGAGGTCAGTGAGGAACGGCTGCACGAGCAGCTCGACGGTCTCCCGGCGGAGCTCGTGTTCGGGCCGCTGCGCCAGTACCTGACGCGGTACTTCGCCCGCGAGGCCGAAGAAGGGCGTACTCGCGCGATGGCGGCGCTGACCGGCAAGCGGTACCGGGACCTGCTGCGGGCCCTGGACACCGTGGTCGAGGAGCCGCCGCTGACCGCGAAGGCGCGCAAGCCCGCGAAGGACGCCCTGCGCAAGCCGGTGCGCAAGGCCGCCAAGAAGCTGCGTCGCGCCGAGGCGGCCGCGAAGGGCCTGGAAGGCGAAGAGCGCGAGACGGCCTTGCACGAGGTCCGCAAGAAGGCGAAGCGGGCACGCTACGCGGCCGACACGGTGCGGCCGGTGTACGGCGAGAAGCTGCGCGAGTGGCGCAAGAACGTCAGGGCCGTCCAGCGCACGCTGGGCGAGCACCAGGACACCGTGGTCGGCCGGGACGTCCTGCACCACCTCGCCATCGCCGGACACGGCGAAGGCCAGAACACGTTCACGTTCGGGATGCTGTACGCGCAGGACGCCCACACGGCGGAGAAGCTGCGGGAGACGTTCGCGGGCCAGTGGCGGCGGCTCGGGAAGGGCCGCCGGCCCGGCTGGCTCCGCTGAGTCCGGCGAAGGCTGGGACCGGCCGGTCCTAGCCTTCGCCGGTGAGCTTTCCGCGGAGCTGCTCCAGCGTCTGCGAAAGCAGCCGGGAGACGTGCATCTGGGAAATGCCGACGCGGTCGGCGATCTGGGTCTGGGTGAGCCCGCCGAAGAACCGCATGACCAGGATCGCGCGCTCGCGCGCCGGCAGCTCCTTCAACAGCGGCTGGAGGGCTTCGTGGTTCTCGACCATGGCCATCTCGTGGTCGGGTTCCCCCATGGTGTCCGCCAGCGACAGCGCCTCGGCGTCGTCGTGCACCGGCTTGTCGACCGACAGCGCCTGGTAGGCGTTGCCGGCCAGCAGCCCTTCGCGGACCTCGTCGACGTCCAGCTGCAGGTGCTGGGCCAGCTCGGTCGGCGTCGGGGCGCGGCCCAGGCGCTGGGACAGCACCGCCGAACCCTGGCTCAAGGACAGGTGCAGCTCCTTGAGCCGCCGCGGGACCCGCACCGACCAGCCGGTGTCCCGGAAGTGGCGCCGGACCTCGCCCATGATCGTCGGCACGGCGAAGGACAGGAAGTCGTGGCCGCGCGTCGGGTCGAACCGGTCGACGGCGTTGATCAGGCCGATGCGCGCCACCTGGACCAGGTCTTCCCGGGGTTCACCCCGGCCGGAGAACCGCGTCGCGATGTGCTCGGCGAGCGGGAGCAGCTCGGTCACGAGCCGGCCCCGGACGACCTCCCGCCGCGGGTCGTCGGGTTCCAGCGTCCCCAGCTCGTCGAACAGCGGTTCGCAGTGGGCGTATTCGTCCGGGCGGTGGAGGAGGGTCTTGCGCTCGCCGCTCACTCGCTCGTTCCCGGGTTCAGCACCAGTTCGATGGTGACGATGCCCGCGCCTCCACCCGGCAAGACGTCGCAGTGCGCGGTCACGGAGCGGCTGAGCGTGGTGAGGACGTGCCAGCCGAACGTGCGGTCGCTCGGCGGACGCGGGTCCGTGGAGCGGGTCGAGACGATGACGTGCAGGCCGTCGGCGGCGTGCCGGAACCGGCAGTGCAGCTGGGTGCCGAGCTCGGCCAGCTGCACGAGCTGCGCGCAGGCCTCGTCGACGGCCATCTTGGCGTCGGCGATGGCGTCCAGGCCGAAGTCCGCGCGCGACACGATGCCGTGCGTGAGCATCCGGACCAGGGGGATCTGCTCCGCCATGGCGGGCAGCCGCAGCTCCACCGGTTCGTCGAGCAGCTCGTCCAGCGACGGTTTACCGCCGTGCGAGCCCTCGCTTCGTATTTCTTCCATGCGGGGGGTACTACCCATCTGGGCGAACGCTGACACTTCGTGATCAGGGGTTTCCGGCTTCGTCACCGACCCAGCGCCCGTTCGAGTTCCTTCTTGGTCATCGAGGAGCGGCCTTCGATGTTCCGCTTCTTCGCCTCGTTGTAGAGCTGGTCCTTGGTCGGCCCGCCCGGGCCCTTCCGGTTGCCGGACCGCTCGCCGCCGCGCTGCTGCGGGGACTTGTCCTGGATCGACGTCCTGCTGGCCTGCCGGGACTCGCCCGAGCGCGCGCGGTTCTTGTTCACCGTCCGGGCCGCGATCTCCTCGGCGCGTCCGGTGCTCGCGCCGCGGTCCTCGGCCGACTCCTTGATGTGCTCGTACTGGCGTTCGCGCTTGCCGCTCCAGGACTGGGGCATGACCGGCTCCTTCCTCGTCGGGGACGGGGTACCCGATCGATCACCCGGTAAACGTCACTGCCGGGCGGCCGGCCACGGGATCCGCCCGCCGGCGAGGACGGCCTCGACCTGGCGTTCGGTGAGCCGGTGCGTCACCCGGTACGCCTCGTCCCGGGTCGTGTTGCGGACGGTGAGCTCCCCGCCGGGGAGGGCGTCGCGCAGGCCGTCGAGGACGAGCGTGTCGCCCGCGGAGATCCGGTCCCGGTCGCCCGCCACGAGGTGGTCGTCGATCAGCTTGCGCGCCAGGGGCCGGGGTTCGCCCATGGCGGTCGGTTACCCACGCCCTGAGCGGGTATGCGGAACGCGACGAGAGGAGGCGCCGATGCGCATCGGCTACACCCTGATGACCGAGCAGGCGGGGCCGAACGAGCTGGTCCGGTTCGCCGCCGGGGCGGAGCAGGCCGGGTTCGACTTCGAAGTGATGAGCGACCACTACTCGCCGTGGCTGGCCGAACAGGGGCACGCGCCGTACGCCTGGAGCGTACTGGGCGCGGTCACGCAGGCCACCGAGCGCGCGGAGCTGATGACGTACGTGACCTGCCCGATCATGCGCTACCACCCGGCGGTGGTCGCGCAGAAGGCGGCGACCGTCCAGGCCCTTTCGGGCGGCCGGTTCACCCTCGGCCTCGGCGCGGGCGAGAACCTCAACGAGCACGTCGTCGGCCGCGGCTGGCCGCCGGCGAACGTCCGGCACGACATGCTCGCCGAGGCCCTGCAGATCATCGGCGGCCTGTTCGACGGCGGCTACTTCGACTACGAAGGCAAGCACTTCCGCGTCGATTCGGCGAAGCTGTGGGACCTGCCGGAGAAGCGGACGCCGATCGGGGTCGCGGTGTCCGGTTCGCAGTCGGTCAAGCGGTTCGCGCCGGTGGCCGACGCGATGATCGCCGTCGAGCCGAAGATGGCCCTGTCCCAGGAGTGGGACGCCACCCGGCTCGGGCCGCCGACCCGCAAGATCGCGCAGCTGCCGGTCTCCTGGGGCCACGACCGCGACGCCGCCGTGAAGCGCGCGCACGAGCAGTTCCGCTGGTTCGCCGGCGGCTGGAAGGTCAACGCGGAGCTGCCGGGTCCGTCCGGTTTCGCGGGCGCCACCCAGTTCGTCCGCGAAGACGACGTCGCCGGCTCGATCCCGTGCGGCCCGGACGTCGAGCCGATCGTCGAGGGCGTGCGCGAGTTCGCGAAGGCGGGCTTCACCGACGTCGCCCTGGTCCAGATCGGCGGCGACCAGCAGGACGGTTTCCTCGACTTCGCCGAAAAGGAGCTGCTCCCGGCGTTGCGCGAGTAGATCCACCCGTTCGGGGGAGCACGGGACGTGGTCGTCAGGAGTAGGACGCGCAGTACGGCAAGTCCGGCGACGGGAGTGGCGGATGACCGACGTGAAGCCGACCCTGCGGGCCGTCCCGCTGGCGGTGGCGCGGCGCGGGCCGAAGGGCGGGACGCTGCTCGCGCTGCTGCGCACCACCGACCCGAAGCAGATCGGGATCCTGTACCTGGTGACGTCGTTCGCCTTCTTCATGGCGGGCGGCGCGATGGCGCTGCTGATGCGCGGCGAGCTGGCCCGGCCGGGGCTGCAGTTCCTGTCGCCGGAGCAGTACAACCAGCTGTTCACCATGCACGGCACGATCATGCTGCTGCTCTACGCGACGCCGAACCTGTTCGCGTTCGCCAACTACATCCTGCCGCTGCAGATCGGCGCGCCGGACGTCGCGTTCCCCCGGCTCAACGCGTTCGCCTACTGGCTCTACCTGTTCGGCGGGCTGGTCGTGATCAGCTCGTTCCTCACCCCGGGCGGCGCCCCGGACTTCGGGTGGACGGCCTACACGCCGCTGTCCAACGCCATCCACTCGCCGGGCGTCGGCGGCGACCTGTGGATCATGGGCCTGATCGTGTCCGGGCTCGGCACCATCCTCGGCGGCGTCAACATGGTGACCACGATCGTGTGCCTGCGCGCGCCCGGGATGACGATGTGGCGGATGCCGATCTTCACCTGGAACATCCTGTTCACCGCCGTCCTGATCCTGCTGGCCTTCCCGATCCTGACGGCCGCCCTGTTCGGGCTGGAGGCCGACCGGCGGCTCGGCGCGCACGTGTTCGACCCCGAAAACGGCGGGGCGATCATGTTCCAGCACCTGTTCTGGTTCTTCGGCCACCCCGAGGTCTACATCGTGGCGCTGCCGTACTTCGGGATCGTCACCGAGATCGTGCCGGTGTTCAGCCGCAAACCCCTCTACGGGTACCGGCTGATGGTGTTCGCCACTGTGGGGATCACCGGGCTGTCGGCGGTCGTCTGGGCGCACCACATGTTCGCCACCGGCGCGGTGCTGCTGCCGTTCTTCTCGATCATGACGTTCCTGATCGCGGTGCCGACCGGGATCAAGTTCTTCAACTGGATCGGCACGATGTGGAAGGGGCAGCTGACCTTCGAGACGCCGATGCTGTGGTCGGTCGGCTTCATGGTGACGTTCCTGTTCGGCGGCCTCACCGGCGTCATCCTGGCGTCGCCGCCGCTGGACTTCCACGTCACCGACTCCTACTTCGTCGTGGCGCACTTCCACTACGTGCTGTTCGGCACGATCGTCTTCGCCACGTTCGCCGGGATCTACTTCTGGTTCCCGAAGATGACCGGCCGGATGCTCGACGAGGGCCTCGGCAAGTGGCACTTCTGGACGACGTTCATCGGCTTCCACACGACCTTCCTCGTCCAGCACTGGCTGGGCGCGGAGGGCATGCCGCGGCGCTACGCGGACTACCTGACCAGCGACGGCTTCACGACGCTGAACACGATCTCGACGATCGGCGCGTTCCTCTTGGGCGCCTCGACGCTGCCGTTCGTCTGGAACGTGGTGAAGAGCTACCGCTACGGGGAGCAGGTGCTGGTCGACGACCCGTGGGGCTACGGCAACTCCCTCGAATGGGCGACGACGTGCCCGCCGCCGCGCCACAACTTCCTGGACCTGCCCCGGATCCGCTCCGAACGGCCGGCGTTCGAGCTGCACCACCCGGAGATGGTGGCGCGGCTCGCGCAAGAGCGGCACATCCGGTCGAAGCGGGCCGCCGCCCGGCACGCGGCGTCACACTGACGGCACCGCGGTGGCCGGTTCCGCGCTCGTGGCGGCGATCGTGAGCCGCCGATCGGCCCCGGTCACGCGCAGGGCACGCCGGACGAACGGGTTCGGCCCGGCCACCACCAGCAGTTCCGTGTGCCGCTGCTCGGCTTCCAGCGCCACGTGCAGCAGGGTCCGCACCCCCGCCACGCCGAGGAAGTCCACTTCGGACAGATCGAGGACCAGCCGCGCCGGCGCCGCCCACAGGCGGTCCGAGACCAGGGCGGCGAGGTCGCCCGCCGTCGCCGTGTCGAGGTCGCCGCGGGCCGTGACGAGCACCGCGTGCGAGGGCCACGTCGTGCGCAGCCGCAGGGAGGGGTTTCGTGGTCGGGGGACCTTCATGCCGGTTCGCCGCCGTCCTTCGCCGCGCGGGCCCGGTGGCACCGCGCTCGGGGTGTTCGAGGCCGGCTGCTGGGCTGAACCGTCACTCGAGCCTAACCACGTCCGCACGGCCCGCAACCGACGTTGCTCCGAACGGGCGCAGGGGCGCGCCGGGGCGGTGACCGCTTGTGCCCGCGCCCACCGGGATGCAGTAATCTCGCGCCGGACCCGTTAAAGCGCTAGCGGCCCACTAGTGGCGCGCGCCCGGGTCCTCCCTGGTCTAGAGCGCCCTGACCGAAAGATGAGGGGCGTCACCAGGATGACGGGCGGCCATGAGCAGCTCACCGCGCGGCTGGACGAAGTGACGGTCGCGATGGAGTCGCTGACCGCGATGCTGGACACCGAGCTCGACCTCGGCCAGATGCTGCAGGCGGTGTGCGATCACGTGGTACAGGTGGTGCCGGGCGCCGACATGGCGAGCATCACGCTGGTGCGCGACGGCGAGCCGGAGACGGTGGCCAGCACCGACCAGCGGGCGGTGAACTTCGACCGCGAGCAGTACCGGATCGGCGACGGCCCGTGCCTGCGCGCCGCGGAAACCGGGCAGCCGGTCCGCGTCGGCGTCGGCGCGGTGGGGGACGTGTGGCCGCAGTTCGTGTCCTCGGCGGAGCAACTGGGCGTGGCCAGTTTCCTGGCCGCGCCGCTGACCGTGGACGGCGACATGTCCGGCGCCGTCAACCTGTTCGGCTTCGGCGAGCACGGCTTCAGCGAACTGGGCACGAAGATCCTCGAGCTGTACACGGCGACGGTCGTGTTCGGGCTCCGCAGCGCGCGCCGGTACTTCGCCGCCCGCGAGCTGATCGACCAGCTGAACCGGGCGCTCGAGACGCGGGCCGTGATCGACCAGGCCAAGGGCATCCTGATGGCCGCCCACCGCATCACGGCCGAGGAGGCGTTCCAGCGCCTGGTGAAGCGTTCCCAGGACGGCAACCGGAAGCTCCACGAGGTGGCGGCGGAGTTCGTGGCCGCGGTCGCGACGACCACGGCCTGAACGGGGTCAGCTGGTCGGCACCTCGTCGGGCGGGGCGTCGGCCTCGGGCAGCGGGTCGGGCCGGTGCCGGCTGCGCTGGCACGTCGTGCAGACCAGCGTCCGGCCGAGCACGGTCCCGTCGTCGGCGACGACCTGGGCCACGTGCATGGTCGGGAAGCCGCAGACTTCGCAGGGCAGCGATCCGTCGTCGCGGCTGATGCGGATCTGGGTGCCCATCCGGCCTCCTGGTGTGACGTGGGTCTCACCTACCTTGCCGGTTCCGGCGCTGGAACCGGCCGAATTCACTCGTTCGGCCTAGCGTCGGGTGTCTCCGGGAACCCGATCGGTGCCTCTTGTGTTTCGAGGGGTGAGAAGGGGTAATCCGACGGCGAAGGGATCACCGGGGGATTGCCGGAGGGGAGCGAACATGCGAGACAAGCGGAACGACCTGCGGCCGGTGGCGGACCTCCTCCTCGAGGGCGGGGACACCGCCGAGCAGGAGACGACCCGGCACAAGGCGGCGCTCGCCGTCGCGTCGCGGGCGAAGGACCCGGAGGACTGCGCGCAGCTGCTCGAGATGCTGGGCCTGCACCGGCCCGGCGGCCGCAGCAGCGAAGTCGCCTGACCCGCCCACGAAGCCCGTCGAGACCGCGGTCCCGGCGGGCTTCACCCTTGCCCACGGCGTTTCGCCGGATCTTCGGCCGGGTATCGCTGGCGGTGAGGAGGTCGACATGGCCAGACCGGTGTGGAGCGGGGCGCTGAGCCTGGGGCTGGTCACCGTGCCGGTGGAGCTGTACCCGGCGGTGGCGGACCACACGATCCACTTCCACCAGTTCGAGCGCGGGACGTCGGACCGGATCCGCAACCGCCGCGTCAACGAGCGGACCGGCGACGAGGTGGGCCAGGACGAGATCGTCAAGGGCTACGACGTCGGCGGCGGCGACCACGTGCTCGTCGAACCCGACGAGCTGGACGAGATCGCGCCCGAGCGGTCGCGGCGGATCGACATCGAGCAGTTCGTCGAACTGGACGAGATCGACCCGTGGTTCTTCGACCGCACGTACTGGCTCAAACCCGCGAAGGAGGACTTCGCCAAGGCGTACGGCCTGCTGCTGCGGGCGATGGACCGCAGCGAGAAGGCCGGCATCGCGAAGTTCGTGCTGCGTGGCAAGGAATACCTCTCGGCGATCCGCGCCGGCGAAGACGTCATGGTGCTCAACACCCTGCACTTCGTCGCGGACCTGCGGAAGCCGGCGGACGTCATGGGCGGCCTGCCGAGCTTGCCCAAGCCGCGGCCGAAGGAGCTCGACATGGCCCTTTCCCTCGTCGAGGAGATGACCGCGCCGTGGAAGCCCGAGGACTACCGCGACGAGTACTCCGAGCGCGTCGAGGAGCTGATCAAGGCCAAGGAGCAGGGCAAGGAGATCGCCCACGAGGAGCAGCCCGAACCCGAGGCGGACGTCGTCGACCTGTTCGAGGCATTGTCCCGAAGCGTGAAGAAGCACAAAGGCGGCCGGAAGAAGCAGCCCGACCTCTCGGAACTGACCAAGTCCGATCTGGACAAGCTCGCCCGCGAGCAGGGCGTGAAGGGCCGGTCGAAGATGACGCGCGCCGAGCTGGAGAAGGCGCTCAAGGCGTCCTGAAGGGAGCTCGAGTGACCGGTCCCGGCTGGCGCGAACCGACGTTGGCCACGCTCACCGATCGCCGGTTCTCCGACGAGGACTGGATCTACGAGCGCAAGCTGGACGGCGTCCGCGCCATCTGCGTGCGCGACGGCGGTACGCCGACGCTGTATTCGCGCAACCACAAGGTGATGGACAACGCCTACCCGGAGCTCGTCGAAGCCCTCGCCGCCCAAGGCGGCCCGCGGTTCGTGGCGGACGGGGAGATCGTGGCGTTCGACGGCGGCACCACCAGCTTCGCCGCGCTGCAGCCGCGGATCCACGTGAGCGACCCCGACCGCGCCCGGGCGACCGGGGTGCGCGTCTACTACTACCTGTTCGACCTGTTGTACCACGACGACCGCGACACGAGCGCATTGCCTCTGCGGCAGCGGAAAGCGTTACTACGCGACGCGTTCGAGTTCGCCGACCCGCTCCGGCTGTCGGCGCACCGGAACGAAGAGGGCGAGAAGTTCTACGCCGAGGCCTGCCGGCGCGGCTGGGAAGGCGTCATCGCGAAGCGGGCGGACGCGCCGTACCACCACGGACGGTCACCCGACTGGCTGAAGTTCAAGTGCGCGCAGGGACAGGAGTTCGTCATCGGCGGGTTCACCGACCCGCAGGGCTCGCGGCACGGCTTCGGCGCGCTGCTCCTGGGTTACCACGAGAACGGCGGGCTGAAGTACGCCGGCAAGGTCGGGACCGGGTTCGACGAACGGCTGCTGGCCTCCCTGCACGCCCGGCTGACCGAACTCGAGACCGCGCGCTCGCCGTTCGCCGGCGCGGTCCGGGAACCGGGGGCGCACTGGGTCCGGCCGGAGCTGGTCGCGCAGGTCGGCTTTTCGGAATGGACGCGCGACGGGCGGCTGCGGCACCCGCGGTTCGCCGGGGTGCGCGAGGACAAGAAGGCGGCGGACGTCGTGCGGGAGCGAACGTGAAGGTTTCCCATGCGGACAAGGTGTTCTACCCCGGCGAAGGGATCACGAAAGGGGACGTCGCCGAGTACTACCGGGCGGTCGCCGACGTCATGCTGCCGCACCTGCGCGACCGACCGCTGACGATGCGCCGGTTCCCCGACGGCATCGAGGGGCAGGGCTGGTTCCAGAAGCACCCGGGGGAGCACTTCCCGGACTCGATCCGCGTCGAACGCGTCCCGGTGCGCGGGGGCGGCACGGACGACTACGTGGTCTGCGACGACGCCGAGACGCTCGAATACCTGGTCGGCCAGGGAACGCTGGAGTTCCACGTCTGGCTGTCCACCGTGGACGCGCCCGAGCGGCCGGACCGGCTGGTGCTGGACCTCGACCCGCCGGACGGCACGCCGGTCGCCGACCTGCGGTCGGTCGCGCGGAAGATCCGCGACCGGTACGAGGAGGCCGGGCTGACGCCGTACGTCCAGGCGACCGGCGGCCGCGGCTTCCACGTGGTGGCCCCCCTGGACGCGAAGTCGGACACCGAGGTGGTGCTGGAGCTGTCCCGCGCGCTGGCGGACGCGGTCGCGGCCGGCGACCCGGACCGCCTGACGACGGCCCAGCGCAAGGACAAGCGCGGGGACCGGATCTTCCTGGACGCCAACCGCAACGGCTACGCGCAGACGTTCGTCGCGCCGTACTCGCTGCGCGCCCGCCCCGGCGCGGCGGCCGCGACCCCGCTGGACTGGCGCGAGCTGGGCAAGGCCGACCCGGCCGGGTGGAACCTGGCCAAGGAGAAGCAGCGCCTGGCCCGCAAGGTGGACCCGTGGCGGGACATGGCCGCGCACGCGGCCTCGGCGGAGGCCGCGTTGAAGCAGCTCACCTGAGCAGGGTGCGCGCGGCCTCGAGGTCGTCGACGAACGCCGCGTAGGCCTCGTCGCGGTCCGGTGAGCGCAGGATCGAAGCCGGGTGCACCGTCGCGATCGCCGACGGAACCAGCTCGGCCACGTCGTCCGGCACGGCGACCGGCTCGCCGCGGTGGGCCGTCAGCTTGAACTTCGTGCCCAGCACCGACTGGGCGGCCGTCGCGCCCAGCAGCACCACCAGGCCGGGCCGCACCGCGCGCAGCTCCGCCAGCAGCCACGGCCGGCAGGCGACGACCTCGGTGCGGCCCGGCTTCTGGTGGATGCGCCGCTTCCCGCGTTCGTCGCGCTTGAACTTGAAGTGCTTGACCGCGTTGGTGACGTACAGCGTCTCGCGGTCGAAACCGGCTTCCCCGAAGGCGCGGTCCAGGAGCTTCCCGGCGGGCCCGACGAACGGCTCGCCCGCGAGGTCCTCCTTGTCGCCGGGCTGCTCACCCACGACCAGGACCTTCGCCCGGCCCGGACCCGAGCCGAACACGGTCTGCGTGGCGTCGTGGTGGAGGGGGCACGCGCGGCAGCCGGACGCCGCCGACCGCAGCCGGTCGAGGTCGGTGGTGTCCGGTGGCTCGGCTTCGCGGGAATCCGGCATGAGCCGGGAGATTCCCCTCCCGTGCACCGGGTAAACGCGGCGTGCTGGGTACCCGTCGACCATGACACGCAGCCGAGGGAAGATCGAGGTCGCGACCCGCGTCGCGCTGGACAACGCCGATGACCTGGCCGAGCACTACACGCCAGGGGTCGCCGAGCAGGCCAAGCGGGTTGCCGGCGACCCGTCGGTGCTCGCGCGGGAGACCGTCAAGGGCAACTCCGTCGCCATCGTGTCCGACGGGTCCGCCCTGCTCGGGCTCGGCGACCAGGGGCCGGCCGCGGCGCTGCCCGTGATGGAAGGCAAAGCCGCGCTGCTGAAGCGGTTCGCGGACGTCGACGCGTGGCCGGTCTGCCCGGTCAGCCGCGAGCCCGACGACCTGGTCCGGACCGTGAAGGACCTGGCGACGTCGTTCGGCGCGATCAACCTCGAGGACATCGCCGCGCCGCGGTGCTTCACCGTCGAACGGCGGCTGCACGACGAGCTCGACATCCCGGTGTTCCACGACGACCAGCACGGCACGGCGGTCGTCGTGCTCGGTGCGCTGAACAACGCCCTGAAGCTGACCGGCCGCGAGCCGGACCGGACGTCGGTCGTCATCGCCGGGGCCGGTGCGGCGGGCAGCGCGATCGCGCGGCTGCTGGTGCGGGCCGGCTACCAGGCCGGCGGGATCGTCGTCTGCGACAGCGAAGGGGTGTTGCACCAGAACCGGGACCTCATGGGGGAGAAGCGCTGGCTGGCCGAGAACACGAACGCCGGCGGGGTCACCGGTAGCGTTCAGGACGCGGTGCGCGACGCGGACGTGTTCATCGGCGTCAGCACCGGTGGGCTGCTCAAGGCGGACGACGTCGCCGCGATGGCCGGGCGCGCGATCGTGTTCGCGCTGGCCAACCCGGATCCGGAGGTCGGCCCGGACGCGGCGCGCGAGCACGCGGAGGTCGTCGCCACCGGCCGCAGCGACTTCCCCAACCAGATCAACAACGTGCTGGCGTTCCCCGGCATGTTCCGGGGCCTGCTCGACTCGGGGGCGCCGCGGGTCACGGGCGAAATGCTGCTGGCGGCGGCGCGTGCCCTGGCGGACGTGGTGGGCGACGACCTGGACGCGGGCCACATCGTGCCGAGCGTGTTCGACGAGGCGCTGGTGCCGGCGATGGCGGACGCGGTCGCCGGCGCGGCGAAGGCCGCGGGTTAGTCCACAGTGGACCGCCGGGTCAGCGCGAGCCGGCGGTCGTCCCGTCCTGGGCGGACTTGCGGACCGATTCGGCCCGGGCGATGTGCCACGCCACCAGCGCGCCCGCCGCGACCGTGCCCCACAGCACGAGCCCGGCTTCGCGGGCGAAGAGGCCGACGACGAGCATCACGCCCGCGGTGATGTCGCACAGCACCAGCAGAAACTGCCATCGCCGGGCTTCGCTCAGGCTGCGGCCGCTGAGCGCGGCGGCGAACGCGGGGTCGCTGGCCTCCAGCTCCGCTTCGATTTCGCGCAGCGCGTGGCGTTCTCGCTCGGGCAGCATGACGGCCTCCTCGCCTCGGCTACCGGCTGGGTACCCCCTCCACGCCCGTTCGAAGCAGCACTTTCGACGGAAAATCAGTGGTTGTCGCGGGGGATGCCCTTGGACTTCGCGATCCGCTGGTACGCCACGGCCGGGCGCAGCACCATGCCGTCGCAGAGCTGGTCGACCATCGACCGCTGGATCTCCTGCCACGGCGTCTGGGACTCCGGCACCGGGTACCCACCCGACTCTGCCAGCTCCTTGTGCCGCAGCGCGAGTTCTTCGCCGGGGATGAGCACGTTCGCGGTGCCGGCGGCCAGGTCGATGCGCACGCGGTCGCCGGTCCGCAGCACCGCGAGCCCGCCGCCGGCCGCGGCTTCGGGGGAGGCGTTGAGGATCGACGGCGAACCGGACGTACCGGACTGACGGCCGTCGCCGAGGCACGGCAGCTCGTGGATGCCGCGCTTGATCAGCTCCGCCGGTGGCCGCATGTTGACGACCTCCGCCGAGCCCGGGTAGCCGAGCGGGCCGGTGCCGCGCATGACGAGCAGCGAGTGTTCGTCGACGCCGAGGTCCGGGTCGTCGATGCGGGCGTGGTAGTCCTCCGGCCCGTCGAACACGACGGCGGTGCCTTCGAAGACCCCGCCGGCCAGGTAGCGCCGCAGGAACTCCGGCGAGATCACGCTGGACTTCATGATGGCCGCGTCGAAGAGGTTGCCCTTGAGCACGAGGAACCCGGCGTCTTCGGTGAGCGCGGTGCCGAAGGTGCGGATGACGTCCCGGTCGCCGGCCTCGGCGTCGCGGCAGTTCTCGCCGATCGTCCGGCCGTTGACCGTCCGGGCGTCCTCGTGGACCAGGTCGTGGCGCATCAGCTCGTGCACGACGGCCGGGACGCCGCCCGCGCGGTGGAACTCCTCACCGAGGTACTTGCCCGCCGGCTGCAGATCGACCAGCAGCGGGACGGCGTACCCGAGCCGCTGCCAGTCTTCGAGGGGCAGGTCGACGCCGACGTGCCGGGCGATCGCGCCGATGTGGATGGGCGCGTTGGTCGAGCCGCCGATCGCCGAGCTCACCACGATGGCGTTCTCGAACGCCGCCCGCGTCAGGATGTCCGACGGCTTCAGGTCTTCGCGCACCATTTCGACGATCCGCAGCCCGGTGCGGTAGGCCATCCGCGCCCGGTCGCGGTGCGGCGCCGGGATGGCCGCGCAGCCGGGCAGGCTCATGCCGAGCGCTTCGGCGAGCGCGTTCATGGTCGAGGCGGTGCCCATGGTGTTGCAGTGCCCGGGCGACGGCGCGGACGACGCGACGAGCTCCATGAACCCGGCGTCGTCGATCTCCCCGGCGGCGAGCAGCTCCCGTGCCTTCCAGACGATGGTGCCGGAGCCGGTGCGCTCGCCGTTGTGCCAGCCGTTGAGCATCGGCCCGCCCGACAGCACGATCGCCGGGAGGTCCACGGTCGCGGCGGCCATCAGGCACGCCGGGGTGGTCTTGTCGCAGCCCGTGGTCAGGACGACGCCGTCGATCGGGTAGCCGTAGAGCGTCTCGACCAGGCCGAGGTAGGCGAGGTTCCGGTCGAGGGCCGCGGTCGGGCGCTTGCCGGTCTCCTGGATGGGGTGCACCGGGAACTCGATGGCGATCCCGCCGGCCTCGCGGATGCCCTCCCGCGTGCGGTCGGCGAGCCGCAGGTGGTGCCGGTTGCAGGGGGAGAGGTCCGAGCCGGTCTGCGCGATGCCGATGACCGGCTTGCCGGACTGCAGCTCTTCCCTGGTCAGACCCCAGTTCATGTACCGCTCGAGGTAGAGCGCGGTCATCCCGGGGTCGGCGGGGTTGTTGAACCAAGCTTCGCTGCGCAGTCCCATACCGGCCAGTCTGTCAACGCGGCCGGACGAATGCACGCCCTGGCCGGTCGCGGGTGTTCAGGGCGGGTGGGACCGCCCTGGACACCCACGACCGGGCCTGGTCAGCCGAGGCCGTTCTGCCCGATCACCCGGGAGTACCAGTGGGCGCTGCGCTTCGGCGTCCGGCGTTGCGTCGCGTAGTCGACGTGGACCAGGCCGAACCGCTTCGCGTACCCCTCGGCCCACTCGAAGTTGTCCAGCAGGGACCAGTAGAAGTACCCGCGCAGGTCGACCCCGGCCGCGAGCGCGTCGTGCGCCGCCCGCAGGTGGGAGTCGAGGAACGCCACCCGGTCGGTGTCGACGATGTCGCCGTCTTCGCCCACCACGTCCGGGTACGCCGCGCCGTTCTCGGTGATGTACAGCGGCACCTGCCGGTACCCGCGGTGGACCTGCAGCAGCGACTCCGTGAGCCCGGCCGGCTGGACCTCCCAGCCGGAGTCGGTCCGCGGCGCCGCCGGGTCCGGGACGAAGTGGACGTCGCCCGCGCCGACCCACTCCGGGCCGGCCGGCTCGCTGCCCGGCACCGGCCGGCCCGCGACGCGGTAGTCGCGGTAGTAGTTCACCCCCAGCCAGTCGACGTGCGCCGCGATGATCGCCGCGTCCTCCTCGCGGACGACGTCGCCGAGGCCGAACGGCGCGAGGTCGGCGACCAGGTCGTCCGGGTAGCCGCCGCGCAGCACCGGGTCGAGGAACAGCCGGTTCTGCAGGCCGTCGATGCGCCGGGCCGCCGCGACGTCGGCGACGTTCGCCGGGTCGTGCGGGGCGACCGGGTACAGGTTCAGCGTGATGCCCGCCGGGACGCCCGGCGCGTGCCGCCGGATGATGTCCATCGCCAGCCCGTGCCCGAGCAGCAGGTGGTGCGTGGCGGCGACGGCGGCCGGGTGGTCGGTGCGGCCGGGCGCGTGGATGCCGCCCGCGTAGCCGAGCATCGCCGCGCACCACGGCTCGTTGAGCGTCGACCAGCTGGCGACGCGGTCGCCGAGGCGCGCCAGCACCGTCTCGGTGTACTCGGCGAACCGGTAGGCCGTCTCGCGCGAAGTCCACCCGCCCTGGTCCTCCAGCACCTGCGGCAGGTCCCAGTGGTAGAGCGTCGCCCACGGCTGGATCCCGGCTTCGAGCAGCGAGTCGACCAGCCGGTCGTAGAACGCGAGCCCGGCGGCGTTCGGCGCGCCGCCGTCCGGCCGGACGCGCGGCCAGGCCAGGGAGAACCGGTAGGCGCCGAGGCCGAGGCTGCGCATCAGGGCGACGTCCTCGGCGTACCGGCGGTAGTGGTCGGCCGCCGGGTCGCCGGTGTCGCCGCCCACGACCGCACCCGGACGGCGTGCGAAGACGTCCCAGACCGAGTCGGTGCGACCGTCGGCCGTGGTGGCCCCTTCCACCTGGAACGCCGCGGTGGCGGCGCCCCAGACGAATCCGGGCGGGAACTCGCAGGCTGTCTCCGCCCGAACGCTGTCGGGATGTACGGACATGTTCACCCTTTCACGGCACCTTGCATGATCCCGGCCACGATCTGGCGGCCGAGGAGGACGAAGACGATGAGGATGGGGATGGTGGCCAGGGTCGTGCCGGCCAGCACCAGCGAATAGTCGACGTAGTAGCCGCTCTGGAGCTTCTCCAGCGCGACCTGGACGGTCGGGTTGCCCGCGTCCAGGACCACCAGCGGCCACAGGAAGTCGTTCCAGGACATCATGAACGTGAACATCGCGAGGATCGCCGCGGCCGGGCGCACGGCGGGCAGGCAGACGTTCCAGAAGATCCGGATCATGCTGCAGCCGTCGACGCGCGCGGCCTCGATCAGCTCGTACGGCAGGGCGTCCACTGTGTACTGGCGCATCCAGAAGACGCCGAACGCGGTGACCAGGTTCGGCACGATCACCGACTGCAGGCCGCCCGCCCAGCCGAGCTTCGACATGGCGATGAACAGCGGGATGATGCCCAGCTGCGTGGGGACCGCGAGGGTCACCACGATGAACACGAACAGCCCGTTGCGGCCCTTGAACCGCAGCTTGGCGAAGGCGAACCCGGCCAGCGACGAGAACAGCACCGTGGTCAGCGTGACGGTGCCGGACACGATGACGCTGTTGGCGAGGGCCTTCCAGAACGGCACGGTGTCGAACACCCGCGCGGCGTTGGCGAAGAAGTTGCCGCCGGGCAGGAACGGGGGAATGCGCTCGGTGAGCATCCCGCTGTCGCGGCTGGCCACCAGGAACGACCAGTAGAACGGGAACAGCGAGCCGAGGACGAAGATCGCCAGCACGATGTAGGTCGCCTTGCGCGGCTTGCCGAGCGTGGCGACTCTCTTGCGCAGGCCACTCTGGAGGGTCGTCATTTCTTCTTCACCGCCGGGGTGCGGGCCAGCCGGCCGGTGAGGAAGAAGTTCACCAGCGCGATGAGCACGATGATCACGAACAGCACCCAGGCGATCGCCGAGGCGTAGCCGAGGTTGTAGTTCTCGAACGCCGACTGGTAGAGGTACAGCGTCACGGTCTGGAACTGGTTGCTGGAACCGCCGTTGTTCGACCCCGGCAGGGCGTCGAACAGCTTGGGCTCGGTGAAGATCTGCAGGCCGCCGATCGTCGAGGTGATGGTGACGAAGATCAGCGTGGGCTTCAGCAGCGGCAGCGTGACGTTGAAGAAGCGGCGCCAGGTGCCCGCGCCGTCGATCAGCGCCGCCTCGTGCAGCTCCTTCGGGATGGCCTGCATGGCCGCCAGCACGATCAGGGCGTTGTAGCCGGTCCAGCGCCAGTTCACCATGATCGCGATCGCGACGTGGCTGCCGAACCGGCTGGCCTGCCAGTCGACCGGGTCGAGCCCGAGGGTCTGCAGCACGCCGTTGATGAGTCCGTACTTGGGGCCGAACAGGTTCGCGAAGATGATGCCGATCGCGACGAGGCTCGCCGCGTACGGCAGCAGGATGCCGACGCGCCAGCCGGTCGCGCCGCGCAGCCGGGCCCCGAGCAGGGCCGCCAGCAGCACCGCGATGATGATCTGCGGGATGCTGGAGAGCAGGAAGATGCTGATCGTGTTGGTCAGCGCGTTCCAGAACTGGCCGTCCCCGAACAGCTCCTTGTAGTTGTCGAGGCCGATGAAGTCCGGGTCGTCGTCCCCGGCCTTCCACTTGAACAGCGAGACGTACGCGGTGTAGAGCAACGGGAACAGCCCGACGATCCCGAAGACGATGAAGAACGGCGCGACGTAGAGGTACGGCGATACCTTGACGTCCCACCGGCTCAGCTTGTGCCGGAAGGTGGGCCGGGGAGACGTTCGCTCCCCGGCCTTGCTCCCTTCCGGCGCGACTTTGTCGATGACCGTCATCAGCTCAGCGCGTGATCTTCTTCGCCGCGTCGACCAGTTGCTGCCAGCCGTCCGCCGCCGACTTGCCCTGTTCGACCGCCTGCAGGGCCGGGCTGGACGCGTTCTCCTGGATCTGGCCGTCACCGGGGCCCTTGTACTGCGGCTTCTGGACCTTCTTGGCCTGCTCGGCGAACAGCTCGCCGACCTTCGCCCCGCCGAAGTAGGCGTCGGTCTGGCTCAGCAACGTGGGGTCGGACAGCGCCTTGACCTGGCTGGGGAACGTGCCCTTGGCCTGGAAGGCCTTGATCTGCTGCTCCGGAGCGGTCAGCCACGCGGCCAGCTCGGCGGCTTCCTTCGGGTGCTTCGACTGCGTCGGCACGGTCAGGTACGACCCGCCCCAGTTGCCGCCGCCGCCCGGGAAGGCCGCGGTGACCGCCCACTTGCCCGCGTTCTCCGGGCCGGCCTGCTCCTTGATCACGCCGAGCATCCACGCGGGGCACACCTTCGTCGCGAACGCGCCCTGCTTGAAGCCGGTGTTCCACTCGTTGCTGAACGCGGTCAGCTTGGCCGACTCGCCCTTGGCGACGGCGTCGGTGACCTTGGTCCAGGCGTCCTTGATGCCCTGGTTGCTCTCGACGGCGAGCTTGTCGTCCGTGCCGATGTAGCCCTGGGGGAGCTGGTTGACCATGGCGTTGAAGTTCTGCGCGGCCGAGTCGAACCAGGCCTTCTTGGTCTTGGCGGAGTAGTCGGCCCCGGCCTGGAAGTAGCTGTCCCAGGTGGCGAACAGCGGCTTGACGGCCTCGGGGTCGGTCGGCAGGCCCGCGGCCTGGAACATGTCCTTGCGGTAGCACATCGCGAGCGGCCCGATGTCCGTGCCGTAGCCGATGACCTTGCCGTCCTTGGTCTTGGCGGCGTCGTACTTCCAGCCGAGCCAGCGGTCGGGGGAGGCGTCGGCGGGGCCGACCTTGCTCAGGTCGTTGAACTTCGAGCCCTTGTCGAGGACGTCGGAGAGGTGGCCCTCCTCGACCGCGGCGACGTCGGCGAGGCCGGAGCCGGCGGCGAGCTTGGTGATGAGGTCCTGGTGGTAGGGGCCGCCCTGACCGGTCTTGCGGTGGGTGATCTTGATGTTCGGGTGCAGTCGCTCGTACTCCGGGATGAGTGCCTCGTAGCCGAACTCGGTGAACGTCGACAGCGTCAGGTCGACGTGCTCGTTCGGGCCCGCCGCGGCCGGGGTGTCGTCACCGCCTCCGCCGCAGGCTGTGGCGCCGAGCGCCGTCATCGTGATGCCCAGTGCGAGGACCAGGCCGTTCCGGATCGTTCTCACGTGTCCAACCACCTTGTTGACGGGAATGAGCGCTCTCACTGCTGGGAGCCCGACTGGGAGCGCTCCCAGGTGTCGCAGAGTCTGGTGGGGGCCTTCACCGGTGTCAAGAGGTCGTGACCGGAGTGTTTCCTCCGAGGAGCGCTCCCGGACATCGCCCTGGGTGACGGTTAAGCTGTGGTCGTCCGGGTGGTCGTGGTGATTGAGGGCGGTAGGCGTGGGGCCTCGAGCAGGGGATGAAGAACGGCCGACGCTGGAGGACGTCGCGGCGTTCGCCGGCGTGTCGCGGTCGACGGCGTCACGCGCGTTGAACGACGACGCGTACGTCAGTGCGACGGCGCGCGAGAAGGTCCTGGCCGCGGCCCGTGACCTGGGCTACTCCCCGAACCAGGCGGCCCGGTCGCTGGTCACCCGCCGGACCGGCGCGGTCGCCGTGGTGCTCTCGGAACCCGAGTCCCGGCTGCTCGACGACCCGTACCGCGCCGCCGTCATGCGCGCGGGCTACCGCGAGCTGGCCGACGTGGGCCGGCAGATGGTGCTGATCTTCAGCGACATCCGCGAGGACCTGAGCCGGACCGTCCGGTTCCTGGAGGGCGGGCACGTCGACGGCGCGCTGGTGTTCGCGCCGCACCGCGCCGACCCGCTGCCCAAGGCGCTGCGGCTGCTGCGCATCCCCGTGGTGTTCGGCGGCCAGGCGGCCGGCATCCGCCGGGGCGTCCACGTCGTCGACTTCGACAACGAAGGCGGCGCGCGGCTGGCCGTCGAGCACCTGGTCGCGTCCGGGCGGCGCCGGATCGCCACGATCGCCGGGCCGCAGGACCAGAGCGCCCCGATCGACCGGCTCGCCGGCTGGCGCAAGACCCTGCTCGACGCCGGGCTCGACCCCGCTGACCTGGTCGAAGAGGCCGACTTCACGCTGTCCGGCGGGGCTTCGGCGATGACGGCCCTGCTGGACCGCCGTCCCGACCTGGACGCGGTGTTCGTCGCGAGCGACATGATGGCGGTGGGCGCGTTCCGCGTGCTGGGCGCGGCCGGCCGCCGCATCCCGGACGACGTCGCGGTGGTCGGCTTCGACGACAACGCCACCCTCGCCCCGGCGATGGACCCGCCCCTGACGTCGGTCCACCAGGACCCCCGCGAGCAGGTCCACGCCATGGTCGAAACCCTCATCCAGCTGCTGGACGACCAGAGCCTGAAGCCGCGGCAGCAGATACTGCCGGTCTCCCTGGCGGTCCGCGCCTCCAGCTGACCGTGTCGGCCGGACGCCGGACTTCCGTGCGGGAAGGGTCGACACGATCGGCGGTGCGGGTGGGCTTGATCCGGAATGCACGCCTTCGGCGCTAAACGGCGTTTCCGGAGTGCGGAGCGTGCACGAGGGGCTGGGCCGTTCGGGTGGTGGGCAGACGAATGGCGGGGGCTGTTCAGGAGCGTTCAGTGAGCTGGGCGGGGCCGGAAGTGTAGGGGTGACGTCCGCGGGCGCGGTGTCCTTCTGACTCGATTCTTTACAGCCACGTTTCCGGCTGGCTACCGTCTGCGCCTGGAAGCGCTCCCAGATCGCTGGCTCCCTACGGACAAAGGAGTTCCGCAGCCATGCGTTCCTCTCCCCGATGGCGCCGTGCGCGCCGAACGCGCTGGTTACGCGGCCGCGCCCTGGCACTGGGCACGGCCGTGGTCGCGGCCGCCGCCGCGCTGGTCGCCCCGCCGCCGGCGCTCGGCGCCGACATCGCCTGCTCCGTCACCTACACCACCAACGACTGGGACACCGGGTTCACCGCCAACGTCTCGCTGCGCAACGACGGCGCGCCGTTCGACAGCTGGAAGGTCGGCTGGACCTTCCTCGACGGCCAGAAGGTCCAGCAGGGCTGGAGCGCCACCTTCGCCCAGTCCGGCGCCGCGGTCACCGCGACGAACATGTCCTACAACGGCCACCTCGACACCGGCGCCAGCACGAGCTTCGGCTTCAACGGCTCCAAGGGCGCCGCCAACCGCCCGCCTGCCGACTTCTCCGTCAACGGCACCGCCTGCACCGGCGCCAACAAGGCCCCGACCGTCAGCCTGACCGCACCGACGTCGAGCGGCACCTACTACGCCCCGGCCACCATCCCGCTCGCCGCGACGGCCGCCGACGCCGACGGCACGGTGAGCAAGGTCGAGTTCTACGCCGGCGACACGCTGCTGGCCACGGACACCACCGCGCCGTTCGAGGGCAGCTGGGCCAACGTCCCGGCCGGGACGTACTCGATCACGGCCAAGGCGTACGACAACAAGAACGCCTCGACGACGTCGAGCCCGGCCAGCGTGAAGGTCCTTTCCGGACCGACGATCGTCGCGTCCCCGGCGACCGCGCAGGTCAAGCAGGGCGGGACGACGACGTTCGCCGTCAGCCTGGCCGGCGCGCCCTCGAGTTCGGTCACCGTCGGCGTGGCGAGGACGGCGGGCAGCACCGACCTGACCGCGAGCCCGACGAGCCTCACCTTCACCCCGGCGAACTGGAGCACGCCGCAGAACGTCACCGTGAAGAGCGCCGACAACGGCGGCGACCTCGGCAGCGCCACCTTCACCGCGAGCAGCAGCGGCTACACCGCGGCCACGGTGACGGTCAACGAGATCTCGTCGTCCACATCGGACTACCAGCTCGCGTTCCTGACCCAGTACAACAAGATCAAGGACCCGAACAACGGCTACTTCCGCAAGTTCGGGTCCATCCTGGTGCCCTACCACTCGATCGAGACGCTCATCGTCGAGGCGCCGGACCACGGCCACGAGACGACGTCGGAGGCGTTCAGCTACTACCTCTGGCTGGAAGCGTCCTACGGCCGGGTCACCGGGGACTGGACGCCGTTCAACCAGGCGTGGACGTCGATCGAGACGTACGCGATCCCGTCGACCGCCGACCAGCCCACCAACAGCGGCTACAACGCGAGCAAGCCGGCCACCTACGCGGCGGAGTACCCGAGCCCGAAGTCGTACCCGTCGCAGCTGCAGAGCGGCGTGTCCGTCGGGGCCGACCCGATCGCGGCCGAGCTCAAGGCGGCCTACGGCTCGGCGGACGTCTACGGCATGCACTGGCTGCTCGACGTGGACAACATCTACAAGTTCGGCCACTGCGAGGACGGCACGAACACCGCGCCCGCGTTCATCAACACCTTCCAGCGCGGCTCGCAGGAGTCGGTCTGGGAGACGGTCACCCAGCCCAGCTGCGACACCATGAAGTTCGGCGGCAAGAACGGCTACCTCGACCTGTTCACCGGCGACTCGTCGTACGCGAAGCAGTGGAAGTACACCGACGCGCCCGACGCGGACGCCCGCGCCGTGCAGGTGGCCTTCCAGGCCGAGAAGTGGGCCGGGGCGCAGGGCAAGGGCGCCGACGTCGCCGCCGTCGTCAAGAAGGCGTCGAAGATGGGCGACTACCTCCGGTACTCGCTGTTCGACAAGTACTTCAAGAAGATCGGCAACTGCGTCGGCGCGTCGAGCTGCGCCGCCGGGTCCGGAAAGGACAGTGAGCACTACCTGATTTCCTGGTACTACGCCTGGGGCGGCTCGCTCGACACGGGCAGCGCGTGGGCGTGGCGCATCGGTGACGGGGCGGCCCACCAGGGCTACCAGAACCCCCTCGCCGCGTACGCGCTGTCGACGGACCCGGGCCTGAAGGTCACCTCGGCGACCGGCGCGCAGGACTGGGCGACCAGCCTCGGCCGCCAGATGGAGTTCCTGCAGTGGCTGCAGTCGTCCGAAGGCGGCCTCGCCGGCGGCGCGACGAACAGCTGGGAAGGCCAGTACGGCACCCCGCCGTCCGGCACGCCGACCTTCTACGGCATGTTCTACGACCAGCAGCCGGTCTGGCACGACCCGCCGAGCAACCAGTGGTTCGGCTTCCAGACCTGGGGCATGGAACGCATCGCCGAGTACTACCAGGCGACCGGCGACGCCCGCGCCAAGAAGATCCTCGACAAGTGGGTCCCGTGGGCGATCGCGAACACCACGGTCGGCTCGGGCGGCTCGTTCCAGATCCCGTCCGACCTGACCTGGAGCGGCGCGCCGGACACCTGGAACGCCACCAGTCCGGGCTCGAACGCCGGCCTGCACGTCACGGTGAAGAACTTCAGCCAGGACGTCGGGGTCGCGGCTTCACTGGCCAAGACGCTGCTCTACTACGCGTCGGGGTCGAGCAACGCCCAGGCCAAGACGGTCGGGGAGCAGCTGCTCACGGCGTTGTCGGCCAACACCGACAGCAAGGGCATCGCGGTGCCGGAGACGCGGACGGACTACAACCGGTTCGACGACACCTACAACGCCACCACCGATCAGGGCCTCTACGTGCCCACCGGCTGGACCGGCACGATGCCGAACGGCGACGCGATCAACTCGAACTCGACGTTCCTGTCGATCCGGTCGTTCTACAAGAACGACCCGCAGTGGCCGAAGGTCCAGTCCTACCTGGACGGTGGCGCCGCGCCGACGTTCACCTACCACCGGTTCTGGGCCCAGTCGGAGATCGCCACGGCGTTCGCCGCCCACGTCGCCCTGTTCGGCTGAAAGGTTCTCGATGAAGCGACTGCTCGCACTGGCGGTCGCCGCACTGGTCGGGGGCGCCGTTCTCACGGCGTCCCCGGCCACCGCGGCCCCGCAAGCAACCGGGACCGGCACCGGGTTCTGGCACGCGTCCGGCTCCCAGCTCGTCGACGCCACCGGCGCGCCGGTCCGGATGACCGGCGTCAACTGGTTCGGCGCGGAGACCGGCAACTACTCGCCGCACGGCCTGTGGAGCCGCAACTACAAGGACATGCTCGACCAGATGGCGGGCCTCGGCTACAACACGCTGCGGCTGCCGTACTCCAACCAGCTCTTCGACCCGGGCGTCAAACCGAACAGCATCGACGCCGTCCAGAACCCGGACCTGCAGGGGCTTTCCGGCCTCCAGGTGCTCGACAAGATCATCGCCTACGCCGGGACCAAGGGCATGCGCGTGATCCTCGACCAGCACCGGCCGGACTCCGGCGCGCAGTCCGCGCTCTGGTACACCAGCGCCTACCCCGAGAGCCGCTGGCTGTCGGACTGGACGATGCTCGCCCAGCACTACAAGGGCAACACCACCGTGATCGGGGCCGACCTGCACAACGAGCCGCACTCGATCCAGGGTGGCGGGGGAGCGTGCTGGGGCTGCGGGGACACCGCGACCGACTGGCGCCTGGCGGCCGAGCGCGGCGGGAACGCCGTCCTGGCCGCGAACCCGGACTGGCTGGTCATCGTCGAGGGCGTCGACTGCGTCAGCGGCACCGGCGACCCGCAGTGCGGCTGGTGGGGCGGCAACCTCTCCGGCGCGAAGACGTTCCCCGTGCGACTGTCCAAACCGGACAAGCTCGTCTACTCGGCCCACGAGTACGCGACGTCGGTGTTCGCGCAGCCGTGGTTCTCCGACCCCTCCTTCCCGGCGAACCTGCCGGCGCTGTGGGACCACTTCTTCGGCTACCTGCAGAAGCAGAACATCGCGCCGGTGCTGCTCGGCGAGTTCGGCACCACGCTCGCCGACCCGCGCGACAGGACCTGGCTGCAGGAGCTGTTGAAGTACGCCGGCACCGGCGCGACCGGGATGAGCTTCACCTACTGGTCGTGGAACCCCAACTCCGGCGACACCGGCGGCATCCTCAACGACGACTGGACCACCGTCAACCAGGCCAAGCAGGCGATCCTGCAGCCGTACCTGATCCCGCCGGCCGGTGGTGGCGGCGGGACGACCGAGCCGCCGCCCGCGGTGAGCTGCGCGGTCACCTACCACGTCGACAACGCGTGGCAGGGCGGGTTCGTCGCCTCCGTGACGCTCAAGAACACCGGCTCCACCCCGCTGAAGGCCTGGTCGCTCGGCTGGACCGAGCCTTCGGGGACGCAGATCACCGGCGGGTGGGGCGCCACCGTCACGCAGTCCGGGCAGCAGGCGAGCGCCAAGGCGCCGTCGTGGGCGCCCGACCTGGCCGGCGGCGCTTCGACTTCGATCGGCTTCCAGGCCACCGGTCCGTCCACCGATAGCCCCAGCGGCTTCGCCGTCGGCTCCACCAGCTGCACCGCCTGACCCGACAACACGAAGGAGCACACTCGATGAGGAGTGAATTCTGGTCCCCGAAGCGGAAGGTGCGGCTCGCCGCGGCTTCCTCGGTGACGGCCGCCGCGGTCGTCTCGGGTCTTTTGGTGGCCGGCGGCAGCCCGGCGACCGCCGCCACCGGCTGCAAGGTGACCTACACCGTCAACCAGTGGGACACCGGGTTCACCGCGAACCTCGCGGTGACGAACCTCGGCGACAGCGTCTCGAGCTGGGACGTCCAGTGGGACTTCGCCGGCAACCAGCAAGTGCAGCAGGGCTGGAGCGCGACGTTCAGCCAGTCCGGCAAGCACGTGAGCGCGAAGAACCCGTCGTGGGGCGGCACGCTCGCCTCGAACGCGACGGCGAACTTCGGCTTCAACGGCTCCTATTCCGGCACGAACGCCGTCCCGACGTCGTTCACGCTGAACGGCGTCGTCTGCACCGGCGGCACCGGTGGGCCGACCACCACGCCGACGACCCCGACCACCCCCACGACCCCGACCACGCCCACCACGCCCACGACGACGCCGCCGCCCGGGACGCACGTGGACAACCCGTACTCCGGGGCGAAGGGGTACGTGAACCCGGACTGGTCGGCTGAGGTGAGCGCGGCGGCCGCGGCCAAAGGCGGCACCCTCGGCGGCCAGATGGCCAAGGTGGCGAACACGTCCACGGCCGTGTGGCTCGACCGGATCGCGGCCATCGAGGGCACCTCGAGCGCCCGCGGCCTGCGCGGGCACCTCGACGCGGCGCTGGCCCAGCAGAGCGGCGGGACGCCGGTGACGATCCAGATCGTCGTCTACGACCTGCCGAACCGCGACTGCGCGGCGCTGGCGTCCAACGGCGAGCTGCAGGCCGGTTCGGACGGCCTGGCCCGGTACAAGAGCGAGTACATCGACCCGATCGCGTCGATCCTCTCGGACTCGAAGTACGCGCCGCTGCGGATCGTGGCGGTCGTCGAGCCCGACTCGCTGCCCAACCTGATCACCAACACCGCGACGGCCAAGTGCGCCGAAGCGCAGTCCACCGGGGCGTACACGCAGGGCATCCAGTACGCGCTGAACAAGCTGCACGCGATCTCCAACGTCTACAACTACCTGGACATCGCGCACTCGGCGTGGCTGGGCTGGGACAGCAACTTCGGCCCGTTCGTCAACCTGGTGAAGCAGGTGCTGCAGGGCACCACGGCCGGGGTGAACAGCATCGACGGCTTCATCAGCGACACGGCGAACTACACGCCGCTGACCGAGCCGAACCTGCCCGACCCCAACCTGACCGTCGGCGGCCAGCAGCTCAAGTCGGCGACGTTCTACCAGTGGAACCCGTACTTCGCCGAGGTGCCGTTCGCCACGGCGATGTACAACGCGTTCGTCGCGGCCGGCCTGCCCAGCGGCATCGGGATGCTGATCGACACCTCGCGCAACGGCTGGGGCGGCTCGGCCCGGCCCAGCGGCGCGTCGGGGTCCACTGTGGACGCTTACGTCAATTCGGGCCGGATCGACCGGCGGCTGCACCGCGGCAACTGGTGCAACCAGAGCGGCGCCGGGCTGGGCGTGCGGCCGACGGCGTCGCCCGCGGCGCACTTCGACGCCTACGTCTGGATCAAGCCGCCGGGTGAGTCCGACGGCGCGAGCTCGCAGATCCCGAACGACGAGGGCAAGGGCTTCGACCAGATGTGCGACCCGACCTTCCACGGCAGCCAGCAGGCCAACGGCGGCAACCTGACCGGCGCCCTGCCGAACTCGCCGCTGTCCGGCAAGTGGTTCGAGGCCCAGTTCGAAGAGCTGGTCCAGAACGCCTACCCGCCGGTGCAGTAGCAAAGCTCCCGGGCCGGGCGGTGCCGCGCAGCCGCCGTCCGGCCCGGGATTCCACCCCTCCCGACTCGGCAAAGGAGCCTCCATGAAGAACCGGCTACGGGCCACACTGGCGTCGTTCGGAGCCCTGACCGTGCTGCTCTCCGGCGGCGTCGTCGTCGCCGCGCCACCGGCGTCCGCGGACACGCAGCTGTGCGACAAGTACGGCTCGCTGCGCATCCAGGGCGGCAGGTACATCGTCCAGAACAACAACTGGGGCGACGACACGACCCAGTGCCTTTCGGTGTCCACCACCGGCTTCACCGTGACGACGGCGTCGCACAACCGGCCGACCAACGGCGCTCCGGGCAGCTATCCGTCCGTGTACGCCGGCTGCCACTACGGCAACTGCAGCAGCGGCAGCGGACTGCCCCGGCAGGTCCGGTCCCTGGGCTCGCTGCGGTCCCATGTGGACTACACGACCGTCCAGGCCGGACAGTGGGACGCGGCCTACGACGTCTGGTACGACCCGAACCCCAACCCGGCCGGGCAGAACACCGGCGCCGAGGTGATGATCTGGGGCAACCACCGCGGTGCCCCGCAGCCCGTCGGCAGCGTGATCGGCACGGCGCAGCTCGCCGGGGCGACGTGGAACGTCTGGTTCGGCACCATCGGCTGGAACGTGATCTCCTACGTCCGCACGTCCGGCACGGACAGCCTCGACGTGAACCTGAACGACTTCACCCGGGACGGCGTCACCCGCGGCAAGATCAGTGACGCCTGGTACCTGACGAGCGTCCAGTTCGGGTTCGAGCCCTGGCAGGGCCAGACCGGGCTGGGCGTGCGCTCGTTCAGCGTGTCGGGCTAGCGGTCCCCGCGGCTGAGATCCTTCGAGAAGGACAGCCGGTCCAGGCCCGGCCCGTCGTAGTCGGGCTGGACCGGCAGTCCTTCGAACTGCTTCGGCCCCGGCTCGGTGACGAACCCCATCCGGGTGTGGAACGCGTGCGACGCCTTGTTGACCGGCGAGGTGATCGCCCGGACGCTCGTGCGGCCGTTGGCCCGGCTGTAGGCGAAGAACCGCTCGTACAGCGCGGCGCCCAGGCCCCGGCCGCGCTCGGCGGGGTCGACGCCGACGAAGTGGATGTAGCTCTCGGCCGGCCGGGACGGCGAGAGGAACCCGATCAGGAACGCGACGATCCGGTCGTCGCCGGTGACCAGGAAGCTGCTGCCGGTGAAGTGCTGGAACATCAGCTTCGGGAGGAGCAGGGCCCGCTGGCGGGTGCCTTCTTCCCCGCCGAGCCCGCCCCACCAGGCGTCGAGCACCGCGAGGACGGGCAGGTGGTCGTCCGGGCCTGGGTGGCGGACGGTGTGGCCGGCGAGCGGGCTCAGGTCGGGAGTCGTCACGCGGCCAGGGTGCCGCACGGGGGAGGGGCGCGCGAGCGGGTTTCACGACGTCCTGCTTACAGACCACGGACAGGAGTTCACCGGGTGTCCTTCCCTGACGAAATGCCGCCCCGGAGCCCGGAGGTGTCCCGTACCGGCCACCACTCAGGGCACGATCCGGCGCACGCCGATCAGCACCTGCTGCCACACCGCCGCCTGGTCGGCGCCGCGCTCCACGGACTTGAGCGCGGGCGCGATCACCTCCTCCTGGATCTTGCCGTCGCCCGGGCCCTTGTACTGTGGCTTCCCGACCTTCCGGGCCTGGGCGGCGAACACCTGGCCGCTCAGCGCGCCGCCGAAGTAGCCGTTCATCTCGCTGAGCAGGTCGGGCGAGGTGAAGGCGTCGACCTGGCTGGGGAAGTTCCCGCTCACCCGGAACGCGTGCAGCTGCTGCTCCGGCGCGGTCAGCCACGCGGCGAGCGCGGCGGCCTCCTTCGGGTGCCCGCTCGCCGACGGCACCGTGAGGTAGGAACCGCCCCAGTTGCCGCCGCCGTCGGGGAACGCGTCGGTGATCGCCCACTTGCCCGCGTTGCCGATCCCGGCCTGCTGCTCGATGACGCCGAGCATCCACGAAGGACAGACCTTCGTCGCGAAAGACCCGAGGCGCAGGCCGTTGTTGCCGTCGTCGGCGAACGCCGTGAGCCCGGCCGACTGGCCTTGCTGCACCGCGGTGGTGACCTGGTTCCAGGCGTCCCGCAGCGCGGTGTTCGTCTCGAGCGTCGGGTGGTCCTGCCGGTCGAGGTAGCCGACGGGCAGCTGGTTCACCATGGCGTTGAAGTTCTGCGCCGCGGAGTCGAACCACGGCTTGCCCTTGGCGCGCTTGACGTACTTCTCGCCGGCTTCGAAGTAGCTGCCCCAGGTCGCGAACATCGTCTTGACCGAGCCGGGGTCGGTCGGGAGGCCGGCGGCCTCGAGCAGGTCCTTGCGGTAGCACATGGCGAGCGGGCCGATGTCCGTGCCGTAGCCGACGAGCTTGCCGTCCTTGCTCCGGCCCGCCTCGTACTTCCATTCCAGCCACCGGCCGGGTTTCACGTCCTGTGGGCCGACCGCGGCCAGGTCGGCGAACTTCCCGGCCTGCGCGAGGACGTCGGCGAGATGGCCCTCCTCGACGGCCTGGATGTCGGCGAGCCCCTGACCGGTCTTCAGCTTGGCCAGCAGGTCCTGGTGGTAGGGGCCGCCCTGCTCGGTCTTCACCTGCCGGATGTCGATCCCGGGGTGGGTGAACTCGTAGCCGGGGATCAGGTCGTCGTAGCCGAACTCGCCGAACGTCGCGAGGGTGAGCGTGATGCGCTCGGGCGTACCCGGACCGCAGCCGCCGGTCAGCACGAGCAGGACGACGGTGACGGCGACGGCCAGCCGTCTTCGGACCAACCTCATGCGCACCCCGATCCACTCTCACTCCCTCGTGACTGGGAGCGCTCCCGGACGGAGTCTCGTTTCCGCGGGCGGCGGGTGTCAAGGTGCGCGACAGCGGGTGTTCGCGCGGATACGCCGGCGGGCCGGGGAGGTGCGTGGTGAAGCGTCCGACGATCACGGACATCGCCCGGCAGGCGGGCGTCTCCAAGGGCGCGGTGTCGTACGCGCTCAACGGCCGCCCGGGCGTCTCGGAGGCGACCCGGCACCGGATCACCGAGATCGCCCGCCAGCTGGGCTGGTCGCCGAGCAGCACCGCGCGGGCGCTTTCCGGCGGCCGCACGGGAACGATCGGCCTGGTGCTCGACCGGCCGTCCGAAGTGTTCTTCCCGGCCCTGCTCGACGGCTTCGAGCCGGAGCTGCTGCTGCAGGTCGCGGCCGGCCGAGACGCGGCACTGGCGGTGTACCGCCGCTGGCGCGCCGAGCGGAAGGTGGACGGCGTGCTGCTCACCGGTCCGGCCTGCGCGGCGGAGCTGGTGCGGATCGGCCTGCCGGCGGTGCTGCTCGGCGGGCCCGGCGGGGTGCCGGGCGTGCCGTCGGTGTGGGTGGACGACGTCGCGGGGGCCGCGGAGGCGCTGGAGTACCTGGCCGCGCTGGGGCACCGGCGCGTGGCCCGGGTCCCGGGCGCGGCGGCGTTCGCGGATCCCGTCGCGCGGGAAGCGGCGGTGGACGCGGTGGCGTGGCGGACGGGGCTCGGCGGGACGCGGAACCTCCGCACGACGACCGCTTCCGGACCGCAGGCCGTCGTGCCGCCCGGTGCCGGAGTCCTCACCGAACCCTCCGCCGACGCGGTCCGCCGTGTCCTTTCGAGCCGGCCGCGGCCCACGGCCCTCCTCTGCGACACCGACGCCCTGGCCGTCGCCGCGCTGGCCGCCGCGCGGGAGCTCGGGCTGGCCGTGCCCCGCGACCTGTCGGTCGTCTGCTGGGACGACACCCCGCTCTGCTGCCTCGTCCGCCCCGCGCTCACCACGGTCCGGCGCCCGCTGGCCGAACTCGGCTCGCTCGCCGCGTCCCTGCTTCGGGACCTCCTCACCGGGGAAGACGCCGGCGACGTCTGCGCGTCCCGGCCGCGGCTGGTCACCCGGGGCAGCACCGGTCCCGTCCGCTGACGGCACCGGTGCCACCGTCCACACGCGACCCTCAGGTGCCCTGGCAGGTCGGCGACGGCTGGGCCGGGTTCGTCCCCGCGGCGGTCACCACCAAGCCGAACGTCGTCGAGCCGTCGGGGGCGACGCGGCCGTTCCAGTCGGCGTTGCGGACCGTCACCACCGAGCCGGACTGGCTCAGCGTCCCGTTCCAGACGCTGCCGATACTCTGCCCGCTCGGCAGCGTCCAGCCCACCTGCCAGCCGTTGTACGCCGTGGTGCCGTGGTTCATCACCGTCACCGTGGCCTGGTAGCCGCCGCTCCAGGCGTTGGTCACCTCGTACATGGCCATGCACGAGCCGCCTGACGGCGGGGGAGAGGTGGGTGTGGTCGGCGGGGTGCCCGGGTCCTTCACACCGGTGACCTCGCCGTGCCCGCCGTCGAACGTCACGTCGGAGCAGCCGTAGAACGTCTCGGTGCTGTCCGAGCGCTTCCACACCGAGTAGATGATGTGCCGCCCGGACTTGTTCGACGGCAGCGCGCCGGTCCACTTGTACTGCCCGTCGACCGTGCCGACCTGGCCGGTCACCGGCGGGTGGTCCACCGTCAGGAACGGCTGGTCCTCCAGCTCGTCCCAGGTGAGCGGCGCGTTCGGGTTCCAGCCGTCCTTCGTGACGTAGGTGTAGAACCAGCCCGGGTGCGCGGCCCAGGCGTTGTAGGAGAAGTCGAACGCGGCCCCGGCGGTCAGGTGCGTCAGCGGCCAGTCGCCGACCTGGTCGAAGCCGGCGTAGCCCGGGTTGCCGCCCGAACACAGCTTGCCGTCCGGGATGAAGCCGCGCGTGCGGCCGGCGCCGTCCGAGCGCAGCACGGCGAACCAGTTGTACAGCGCGTTGGCGCCGCTGGTGGCCACGGCCGCCGCGCAGGCCGGGTTCTGCGGGATGATCTGGCCGGTCGAGCTGAGCCCGTCCTGCCAGCACAGGAAGGTCCGGCTGCCCGGTTTCATCATGGCGCCGTGCGCCTCGGCGGTGCCGGTGTTCAGCAGGACGGCCGTCAGACTCGCCAGCAGAACGGTGACGGCGGCGAGGATCGTACTTCGTCTCCTGGTCACGTCAGTCCCTTCGTCGGGTAGCGTGCTTCGAAGACTGGGAGCGCTCTCAAGGTCAGGATACGCGGTGGCGCGCACTTCCGGAACAGCCCGCGGTGGGCGTGGAAGGCGGCTTGCCCTACGTTGGCGGAAGTCGTCGGTCACCGAGAAAGGCACAGAGTGGACATCCCGTCTTCCGTCCCGGCTTGGGTGCGCGCCGAACCCGCGCGCCTGCTCGGTTTCGCCGCCCGCGCGGCGCACCCCGATGGCGGGTTCGCCTGGCTCGACGACACCGGGCAGCCGGTCCTCGACCGGCCCGTCGAAACCTGGATCACCTGCCGGATGACGCACGTCTTCGCGCTCGCGCAGCTGCAGGGCGCGAACGCCGGCGAGCAGGTCGCCCACGGCGTCGCGGCGCTCAAGGGGCCGCTCCGCGATCCGGACCACGGCGGCTGGTACGCGACGACAACGTTGTCAGAGAAGCGCGCCTACGAGCACGCCTTCGTGGTCCTGGCCGCTTCGAGCGCGGTCGCGGCCGGCGCCGAGGGCGCGGAACCGCTGCTGGCCGAGGCCCTCGACGTCGTCGAACGCCGGTTCTGGGAGCCGGGCGCCGGCCGGGTCGCCGACGTCTGGGACCGCGGCTGGACCGAGCTGGAGGACTACCGCGGCGCCAACGCCAACATGCACACGGTCGAGGCGTTCCTGGCCGCCGCCGACGTCACGGGCGACCGGGTGTGGGCCCGCCGCGCACTGTCCATTGTGGAACACCTGGTGCACGGGGACGCCCGTGCCCACGGCTGGCTGCTCCCGGAGCACTACGACGCGGGCTGGCACGTGCTCCTGGAGCACAACCGCGACGAGCCCGCCCACCCGTTCCGGCCGTTCGGGGCGACCATCGGCCACCTCTTCGAATGGGCCCGGCTGGCCGTCCACCTCAAGCGGGCCCTCGGCGACGACGCGCCGGAGTGGCTGGTGCCCGACGCGGCCGCGTTGTTCGCGACCGCGACCCGGGACGGCTGGGCCGTCGACGGCAACCCGGGCTTCGTCTACACCACCGACTTCGCCGGGACGCCGGTCGTGCGCACCCGCCTGCACTGGGTCGTCGCGGAGGCGATCGCCGCCGCGTGGACCCTGCACCAGGAGACCGGCGAGGCCGCCTACCTCGACCGGTTCCGTGCCTGGTGCGACCACGCCGAGGCCTGTTTCGTCGACCGCGAACGCGGGTCGTGGCACCACGAGCTGGACCCGGAGAACCGGCCGGCCGGCACGGTCTGGGCGGGCAAGCCGGACATCTACCACGCCTACCAGGCGACGCTGCTGCCCGCGTTGGTGCCGGCCGCGTCGTTCGCCGGGGCCTTGATCACCCGCGGCTAGACTCGCGGCGGACCCTAAGGAGAACCATGTCGCCTTTCGTCGCGGCCGGAGACCGGTACTCGGGCATGCCGTACCGGCGGGCCGGGCGCAGCGGGCTGAAGCTGCCCGCCGTGTCGCTCGGCCTGTGGCACAACTTCGGGGACGACAAGCCCCTCGACGTCCAGCGCGCGGTGCTGCGCCGGGCGTTCGACCTCGGCGTGACGCACTTCGACCTGGCCAACAACTACGGCCCGCCGCCTGGCGCGGCCGAGGCGAACTTCGGCCGGCACTACGCCGCCGACTTCCGCCCGTACCGCGACCAGATCCTCGTGTCGTCCAAAGCGGGCTACCTGATGTGGGACGGCCCGTACGGCGAGTGGGGCTCGCGCAAGAACCTCCTGGCCAGCCTGGACCAGAGCCTCGCCCGCACCGGCCTGGACCACTTCGACGTCTTCTACTCCCACCGCCCGGACCCCGAGACGCCGATCGAGGAGACCATGGGGGCCCTCGACACCGCGGTCCGGTCCGGGAAGGCGCTCTACGCGGGCATTTCGAACTACTCGCCGGAGCAGACGGAAGCCGCGTTCGCCGCGCTGAAGGAGCTCGGGACGCCCCTGCTGATCCACCAGCCGTCGTACTCGATCCTGAACCGCTGGGTCGAAGACGGCCTGCTGGACACCCTCGACGAGCACGGCGTCGGCTCGATCGCGTACTCGCCGCTGAGCCAGGGCCTGCTGACCGACCGCTACCTCGACGGCATCCCCGCCGGCTCCCGCGCGGCCGGGGCGAGCCCGTTCCTGACGAGCGACCGGATCACCGAGGAGAAGCTGACGACGATCCGCGCGCTGAACGACGTCGCCAAGCGGCGCGGGCAGTCGCTGGCACAGCTGGCGATCGCGTGGGTGCTGCGCCGCGGGCGGGTCACCTCGGCGCTGATCGGGGCCAGCAGCGTCGTGCAGCTCGAGAACACCGTCGCGGCGACGAAGAACCTCGAGTTCTCCGGCGACGAGCTGGCCGAGATCGAGCGGATCGTCGCGGGCTAGCAGCCGAGGCGCGTGGTGCCCAGCGCGACGTCGTCGAACCAGAGCGTGTCGGCGTCGGTGCCGTAGCTCTCCCAGCCGAGCCGCAGGTCGGTCACGGCAGGGTGCCACGCCCGGGCGAGCCACTGCTGGTCGACGTCGGCCGTGGGCACGCCGTCGACGACGAGCCCGGGTACTTCGGTGCCGTCGAGCCACGTCCGCAGCTGCCCGCCGGCGCCGTCGATCTCGAACTCGAAGCACGACCAGGTGCCGGTCGGCAGCGGGACGCTCTGCGCGACGCCGGCCGGGCTCTGCGCGGGGAGCGTCGCGTCGTCGGACTCCCGGTTCCACTGCAGGGCCCGGTTCTGGCCGCCGGCCCGCAGGTCCCGGCCGCCGTCCGCGGTGTCGCGCAGCGCCATGAAGGTGACGTGCCCGGCGGGCAGCGGCGTGCTGTGCCGGACCCAGAACCGGCCGTACAGCACGCCGGCGCCGGGCAGGCTCGTGCCGAAGAAGGCGTGGTCGCAGTAGCCGCCCTGGCCGGTGACCTTGACCGAACGGGTGCCCGAGTGCGCGACCGCGGAGTCGACGGTGACCGTGCCGGTGCCCTGGCAGTTCGCCGCGCCGACGGCCCAGCGGCCGCTCGGCGCGCCGCCGGTCTGCTGTTCGAAGTCATCGCAGAACGTCGTGCCCGGGCAGGCCGCGGGTGGCGGTGTGGTCGTCGTCGGCGGGGGAGTGGTGGTCGGGTCCCCGCAGGCGACGCCGTTGAGGGCGAAGTCCGCGGGCTCGGCGTTCGTGCCGCTGTAGGTGGCCTGCAGGCCGAAGGAGACGGTGCCGCCGGCAGGCAGCGAAGCGTTGTAGGGCAGGCTTTCGGCGGTGACCGCGGTCCCGCTCTGGCGGACCGTCGCGTTCCACGCCGACGTGACGGCCTGGTTGCCCGCGTAGTGCCAGGTGAGCGACCAGGACGAGAGCGCCGTGGCGCCGTTGGTCACGGTGATCTCGGCGGTGAACCCGGTCTGCCACTGGTTGACGCGGTAGCCGACCGCGCACGCGGGGGTGGCGGTGGCCGGCGCGGCGACGACGACCGCCGTGGTGCCCGCGGCGGTGAGGAGGCAGAGCGCCGCGAGGGCGGCGGCGAACCTGGTCATCGGGCCTCCCGGGGCGCGGACAGGGGCGCCGCGGCAGGCACCGCGACGCCCCTGGGTGGTTGGCCGCGTTCTGGTGAGGCGACCTGGCATGGGAGCGCTTCCAGCCGCCGGGAAAGGTAGCGCCGGCGTGTCGTCCTTGTAAAGCGCGACCCGGACGCGGCTCGATCCGGTGGTCCGTTTTCCGCTGCGCCGCGCCGCCCGGCGGGCACTGAACGTTCCTGAACGGCCGAAGTCGTTGGCGTTCCGGAGATCCCGTGGTCGCACTGCGCTACCGGCCCGAGCCGGAGAATGCCGCCGTTGGAGTGGAATCCGGAAACCGGGGCAAGATCGCCGCGGGGTTTACACGGATCGGGGTGCGCGGTACTGTCCAGCGCTGCTGGGAGCGCTCTCACGATTCCGTTCGGTACCAAGGGAGTGATCGATGCGTTCCGGACCAGCACTGCTCGGCGCCCTCGGCGCGCTCGCCGTCGTCGGCGCGACGACGGCGTTCACCCTGGGCACGCCGTCGCCCGCGGCGGCGGCGACCGCCTGCGAAGTCGGCTACACGGTGAACGACTGGGGAAGCGGCTTCACCGCCGACCTGACCTTGAAGAACCTCGGGACGGCCCCGCTGTCGGGCTGGCGGATCGACTACGCCTACACCGGGAACCAGCGGCTCCAGCAGGGCTGGAACGGCACCTGGGCGCAGTCCGGCCGGACCGTCACGGTCACCCCGGCGACCTGGAACGGCACCATCGCCCCGAACGCGTCGGTCACCGCCGGCGCGAACTTCGGCTACAGCGGGACCAACGCGGCGCCGGCGTCCTTCAGCGTGAACGGCGCGCCCTGCGGCGGCACCCCGCCGCCGACCACGCCGACCACCACGACGTCGGCCCCGCCGCCCTCGGGCGCGCCCGCCCTGCACGTCTCCGGCAACCGGCTGGCCGATGCCGCGGGCAACCCGGTGACGCTGCGCGGCGTGAACCGCTCCGGCGCCGAATTCGCGTGCGTGCAGGGAAACGGCCTCTTCGACGGTCCGATGGACGCCGCGTCGGTGGCCGCGATCAAGAGCTGGCACGCCGACGCCGTGCGCGTGCCGTTCAACGAGGACTGCTGGCTCGGCCTGTCCGACGTGGACCCGCGCTACGCCGGCGAGACCTACCGCGCGGCGCTCAAGTCCTATGTGGACCTGCTGCACCGGAACGGGCTCGTCGCGATCCTCGACCTGCACTGGACCCACGGTGCCTACACGGGAAACTCGTCGGCGTGCGGTGACGTCGACGCCACCTGCCAGAAGCCGATGACCGACGCCGAGCACTCGGTGGACCTGTGGACGTCGGTCGCGACGACGTTCAAGGGCGACGACGCCACGATCCTGGACCTGTTCAACGAGCCCTACCCCGACCGCGCGGTGCCCGGCCCGGCCCAGGCGTGGACGTGCTGGCGCGACGGCGGCTCCGCCTGCTCCGGCATCGGCTACCCGGTGGCGGGCATGCAGGCGCTGGTGAACGCGGTGCGCGCGACCGGCGCGACGAACGTGCTCATGCTGGGCGGGCTCGCCTACGCCAACGACCTCACCGGCTGGCTGCAGTACGAACCGAACGACCCGGCGGGCAACCTCGTCGCCTCGTGGCACTCGTACAACTTCAACGCGTGCAGCTCGTCGTCGTGCTGGGACAGCCGGCTGGCACCGGTAGCCGCGGCCGTCCCGCTCGTGGCCGGGGAGATCGGCGAGAACGACTGCGCGAGCGGCTACGTCACCGGGCTGATGGACTGGCTCGACCGGCACCAGGCGTCCTACCTCGGCTGGACCTGGAACACCTGGAACTGCTCGACCGGCCCGGCGCTGATCTCGGCCTACGACGGCACGCCGACGGCGTTCGGGGCGGGCGTCCGCGCGCGGTTCCTCGCGGCCGGGTGACCCGGGCGAGGGGTCCGGGTCACCCTGTCCGGTGACCTGACCGGTCCGGGGGGCTGCGTTCCAGGCCCTGCACGTGCATACTGTCCCCGCCGGACCGCCCCAGCGGCGTCCGGACCCGAGGTGCCGGCCGATGACCCCCAGGTCGGCCGGCACCCCTCACTCCGGCTTCTTTCCCCGCGCGTTCGTCACATCCTGGGCCCACGCTGTCACGCTGCGGTACTGTCTGCTTCGTGCACCCGTACTCCGGAAGTCGTTGGATGAACGATGAGTCGACAGGCCAAACCGGGCAGTAAGCCGTATCGTGCACAGCTGCGCGACCGCCTGGCCGCCTTGGGGTTTCCCGAAGGGGCGATGCCGGCGCGGGTCGCGGAGAACCTGATCGTCGAATGCCGGATCCCGCCCCGCACCGCGTGGCGCCTGGCGTCGGAGCTTTCCCTCGACGTCGCGGCGCACCGCTACAACGCCGTCACCGGCGACCCCCGCGCGGGCATGCGCGGCACCCGGATCTGGGAGTACGAGCAGTGGCCGGAGCGGGGCGTCCGGCCCACCGTCGCCGCCCTGCGCGTGCTCGCCGAGGTGTACGGCACCAGCTGGAAGTCGCTGCTCGGGCTGCGTGACCTCGAGCAGCTGCCGGCCAAGGACCTGGCCGAGTACCACGCCGACACCGCGGCGCCGTGCCCGCCGGAACCCGCGCCGGCCGCCGCCCGGCCCGCGCGCGCCGGCCGCCGCGTCGAAGAAGCGCCGGAGACCGACGTCGGCGCCAGTGCCCTCGACGACGCGATCCTGTTCACCAAGACCAACGTCGACGACGTCCAGCTCGACGACCTGTGGTCCGATCTGGACTTCCTCGGCAACGGCTACACGCGCACGGCGCCGGACGCGGTCCTCAGCCAGCTCGCGGTCGTCGAAGAGCGGACCTCGGCGCTGCTGAAGGGCCGCCAGCGGCCGAAGCAGACCCAGGACCTGCTGCTCATCGGGGCGAAGTGCACCGCGATGATGGCCTGGATCTCGGGCGACCTCGGGCGGTACGGGCTCTCCCGCCGGTACAACTCCGCCGCCTGGCTCTACTCCCAATACGCGGACGACTACCTCGCGCGCCGCTGGGTGCGCACGGCCCAGGCCCGCGTCGCGTTCTGGGCGGGCAACGGCGTCGAGTCCGCGAAGCTCGCGGCGGACGGGCTCAACTACCACGTGGGCGGCCGGATCACGGACGCGCCGCTGATCCTCGCCGAGGCCCGCGGGTGGTCGTCGGTGCGGGCGGAACAGCAGGTGCTGGACGCGATCGCGCGGTGGACCGCCATCGAGGACCCGGAGCTCGGCGCGGGCGGCGAGGACCGGTTCTTCAACATCACGAAGGACCGCCGGCACTACATGGCCGGTACTTCGCTGCTGTCCGTCGGGCAGGCGTCCGCCGCGCTGCGCGAGTTCACGACCGCGCGCGAGGCTTACGAAAAGCTGTCCCTGGAAAGCCGCTGGGAGGCCATGGAACCGATGATCCGGATCGACACCGGCCGCGCCCACCTGCTGCTCGACGATCTCGAAGGCGCCGCCGCGCAGGTCGAGCCGCTGCTGGCCACCGACGTGGCCAAGCAGCCGGACATGGTGCACGCCATGCTCGGCGTGCTGGCCACCGAGCTGGCCGGCCCGCGCTGGCGCAAGGCGGCGACCGCCCGCTACCTCGCCGAAGCACTCCCGGACGTCCGCGCCTCGGCGGGGCTGTGACGCCCGAACCGACCAGAACCCAGTGGGAGAACGTGGTACCGGACGATCCAGCGTGTCCCGGTGAACGGGACCCGGCGGCCGGGGTCGGCCGCACCCACCGCGACGTCGTCGTGGTCGCCGACCGGTTCGGCCGGTTCGCCCGCGGCGACCGGGTGCTGACGATGACGGGCCTGCTGGCGCTCATCGAAGCGGCCGGCGCGGACGAACCGTGCGGCGAGCCGGTCGAGTGGGTCGTGCACGCCGGGCAGGGCGTCGACGAGACCGACTGCGACCTCATCGAGGCCGCCACCGAAAAGGGCCGCGCTCCGGTGCGCCTGGCCGACCGGGACACCTTCCGGCAGCCGCGCGCGCGGGCCGGGATCGTCCACAAGGACCGGCCCCGCAACGTCCTGCTGTCCGGCGTGCACTCGCCGGCGGACCAGCTTTGCCGGGCGGACCTCCGGATCCACCGCGACAACGAGCTGATCCTCGACCACCACACCGGCGAGCACGTGCAGGGCATCGTGATCGTCGAGGCGATGCGGCAGATCTGCATCGCGCAGTTCGAAACGGCGGTCCGGCCCGGCCTGGGCCGGCTGGGCTACGCGGGCGTGTGGCAGCGGATCGACCTGTCCTTCCAGGACTTCCTGTTCCCGCTGCCGGCCACGGTCGAGTCGCTGATCGAGGAGTCCGACCTCGCCCGCGAGACCAACCTGAAGTTCCGGGCCGTGACCGCCGTGCGCCAGCACGGCCGCACGATCGCCACGGCCGTCATCGAGTACGCCATGATCGCGCAACGGCGCATCGACGCGCTGGAACGCCGGAAAGCCGACCAGGCCACCCGGGCCTACCTCGGGTGAGCCGCAGTCACCACGTGAAAGGGGAGGGCATCACGATGCCGGAAACGCAGGACGCGTCCTTCGCCCAGGGCCTGGAGCTCATCCAGCGGCTCGGCGGCGCGGAGCGGCCCGCAGTGCTGGACCTGTTCGCGAGCATCGGCGAGGCCGAGTTCGGGGAGCAGTGCGTCGGGTTCATCTACGGCGACGTCTACCACCGGCCCGGCCTGCCGCTGCCCGAGCGGCAGCTGGTGACGGTCGCGGCCCTCACCGCGCTCGGCTACGCGGGCTCGCAGCTGCAGTTCCACGCCAAGGCCGCGCTGAACGTCGGCTGCGGCCGCCGCCAGCTCGTCGAGGCGGTCATCCAGATCAGCTCGTTCGCCGGCTTCCCCGCCACCCTGAACGCCCTGGGCGAGCTGAAGGCCGTGTTCGAAACCCTGCCGCCCGAGGAGCCGCCGGCCGAACCGCCCGCCGACCTTCCGTGGGCCGGCATCGAGGACCGCTACGAGCGCGGCCTGGCCGCGTTGAAGGCCGTCGACGGCGAAGCGGGGGAGAAGGTCGCCGCGGCGCTCGCGGACATCGCGCCGGACCTGGCCACCTACATCGTCGAGTTCACCTTCGGCGAGCTGTACAACCGGCCGCACCTGGACCTGCGGCACCGCGAGATCGTCACGGTCGCCGCGTGCGTCGCGCTGGGCACCGCGCTGCCGCAGCTGAAGGTGCACATCCACGCCCTGCTCAACGTCGGGGGCACCGAGCAGGACGTCATCGAGACGATCCTGCACCTGGCGTTCTACTGCGGTTTCCCGGCCGCGCTCAACGCCATCGGCGCCGCGCGCGAAGTGTTCGCGCAGCGGTGACCGGCCTGCGGAAGCTGCGTGCCGTCGCGCTGGACTGCGACGGCGTCCTCATCGACGACACGTACCTGGCGATGATCGCCCGGTACGTCCGCGACCACGGCGGTGTCTACGACGAAGCGGCCGAGCGGGACGTGATCGGGCTGCGCGACGTCGTCGTCGCCGAGAAGATCACCCGGCTGTGCGGGCTCGACCAGCCGGCGGAGAAGACGCTCGAGCAGCTGTGGGCGGCCCGGCAGGAGTACCTGGCCGAACACCCGATACGCGTCGCCGAAGGCGTGCGGGACTGCCTGGAGGCGCTCTCGAAACTGCCCGTCCGGCTGGTCTGCTACGGCGGCCGGACCCGCGAGCACACCTTCGACCGGTACCTCGGGGAGTACGTCGACCTGCTCGACCCGGAAGTGCCGTACGTCAGCATCAACGAGCACCGGCCGGGCGTCGACCACATCGCCCGGAGCGTGCTCGGCGTCGGCTTCGACGAGATCGTGTTCGTCGACGACGTCAGCCGGGTGGCCGAGGACGCCCGCGCGCACGGCGCCGGGTTCGTCGGCTTCCCCGGCAGCCCGGCCCACGCGCGGCAGCGGGAGTTCATGGCCGGCTACGGCGTCCGCCACTTCGCGACCTCGCTCGCCGAACTGACCCCACGACTTCTGGAGATCGTCGACGCGGAGCTCGCGACTTCGACACACTGGCCGGGTTGAGGAGTTCCCGCACCCTTGGAGCCGCTGTGAAGTCCTTTTCCCTGCCGCGTCCCGGCGCCGAGCTCGTCCTGGCCGAGCGTGCCGTTCCCGAACCCGGTCCCGGCCAGGTGCTGGTCCGGCTGCGCGGGTGGGCGCTCAACGCCCGCGACCTGATGATCCTGAAGGGTTTCTACCCGATGCCGGTGAAGCCGGACGTCGTGCCGCTGTCCGACGGCGCGGGCGAGGTCGTCGCGGTCGGCGACGGCGTGCGCGCGTGGTCGGCGGGCGACCGGGTGGCCGCGACGTACTTCCCGAGATGGCTCTCGGGACCCGGTACCCCGGAGAAGACGGCCGAAGACCTGTCCGGCTCGCTCGACGGAGTGCTCGCGGAGTACGCCGTCTTCGCCGAGGACGCGCTCGTCGCCGTCCCCGCGCACCTGGACTTCGCCGAGGCCTCGACGCTGCCCAGCGCCGGTGCGACGGCGTGGCGCGCGGTCGTCGAGGAAGGCCGGGTGACGCCGGGCCAGACCGTGCTGACCCAGGGCAGCGGCGGGCTGGCGACGTTCGCGCTGCAGTTCGCCGTGCTCGGCGGCGCCCGCGTGATCGCGACGTCCAGCTCGGACGAGAAGCTGGCCCGCCTGCGCGCCCTCGGCGCGGCCGAGACGATCAACTACACGACGACGCCGGAGTGGGGCGTGGCGGCGGCGGAGCTGACCGGCGGCGGCGTCGACCACGTCGTCGACGTCGGCGGGGGCGGCACGATCGGCCAGTCGATGCTCGCCGCCCGGCCGGGCGGGCACGTCAGCGTCGCCGGCGTGCTCACCCACGAGGGCGCCGCCGACCCGGTGCTCGTGCTGGTCAAGCAGCTGACCCTGCGCGGGTTGACGAACGCGTCGAGGGAGACGTTCCAGGCCATGAACCGGGCCGTCGAGCACAGCGGGCTGCGGCCCGTGATCGACCGCCGGTTCGCCTTCGAAGAGGTCGCCGACGCCGTCAAGCACCTCGAGTCCGGCACCCACGTCGGGAAGGTCGTGCTGGAGAGCGCCTGAGCCGCTCGCGGCCAGGGGTAACTTTTGCCCGCCCGGCTGGGTAGATCCGTACCGCCGCGACCACGTATTCGCAGCTCAGCGGGGTTTCGGGGTGGAAGAAAGTCCTCTTTCGGCAGGAATGGCGGCCGGTGACCACAACCGGGAGAGTGATAGCTACCAGGGCGTCGCCCGAGCAGGCTGCGGATGCTCGGGCCGGCCGCTCCGGGCTGGGGGCGCGGGGAGGGGGTTTCAACCGCCTGGGGGTGGGTTGAAACCCCCTTCCCGCCTGCGCCGCCGACCCGCCCGAACGGGTCCGGCGCGCACGTCCGGGTTCACCGTCTCCCCGACCTTGCGGTGAGCCCGGACTCTGCCCGATTTGCCCGGCTCCCGGGATTCCCCTTCACGGCCTTCGCCGACCTGCTGCGCCGCGATTGTCCATAGTGGATTGATCGAACCCGCGCGCGTCGGCGGCCGTGTCCATTGTGCACTGATTCGCGACTGCGGCAGACGGAGTAGTGGTGTGCGCTTAGAAGAGTCACATATGTGAACGGCGATCACGTTTCTGAATTGTTATCGACGACTGTCTTGCCCGGCTATTTCCGGCGTGTGAATGTGGACGCCGCTGGCTGGACTGGACCTACGAAAGAGGCGACCCGGCAATGACGCAGACAGCCCCGGCGCGGCACATCAGCCGGACCACCTTGTACTTCTTCGGCGCGCTCGGTGGCATCTTGTTCGGCTACGACCTCGGCGTGATTTCCGGGGTGCTCCCGTTCATCGGGAAACTCTGGGCGCTGACCAGCTGGGACAAGGGCGTGATCACCGCCAGCCTGTCGGTCGGTGCCATCGTCGGCGCGCTGTTCTCCAGCCGTACCAACGAAGCCCTCGGCCGGCGGCGCACGATCATGGTCGCCGCGGCGATCGTCATCGTGGGCACGCTGGCGGCGGCCTTCTCGCCGACGTTCGCGCTGCTCGTGGTTTCGCGGCTGGTCATCGGCCTCGGGATCGGCCTTTCGTCGTCGACCGTCCCGACCTACCTGTCGGAGCTGGCGCCGGCGCGGTTGCGCGGCGCGATGGGCGCGCTGAACCAGATCTTCATCGTGCTCGGCATCCTGATCGCGTTCCTGGTGAGCTACTGGCTCGGCCCGAACTCGGCCTGGCGCTGGATGTTCGCCGGCGCGATCGTCCCGGCGGCGGTGCTGCTCGTCGGGCTGGTGTTCCTGCCGGAGACGCCGCGCTGGCTGGTGAAGAACGGCCGGGAAGAGGAGGCCCGGCGAGTCCTCGCGAGCGCGCACGGCACCACCGTGAACCTCGACCAAGAGATCGAGACGATCAATGAGGTCATCCGGCTCGACACCGAAGAAAAGCCGCGCCTGCGCGACCTGTTCTCCGGCTTCGTGCGGCCGATGCTGGTGGTGGCGCTGCTGCTCGCGATCGGCCAGCAGTTCAGCGGGGTCAACGCGATCAACGCGTACTTCCCGACGATGCTGATCGGCCTCGGCTTCGCCACGCAGGCCGCGCTGCTTTCGGGTGTTCTGCTGGGCGTCACGAAGTTCCTGTTCACCGCGTGGGTCGTGTTCGTGGTGGACCGCTGGGGCCGCAAGCCGCTGCTCCTGATCGGCAACGTGATCATGGTGATCACGCTGGTGGCGGCCGGGTTCGTCGTGCTGAACGTCCACGACACCGGCACGCGCGGCATCCTGATGCTGGTGATGATGGTGCTGTACCTGGTCGGCTACGAGCTCGGCTGGGGCGCGGTGGTCTGGGTGATGATGTCCGAGGTGTTCCCGCTGAAGTTCCGCGCGGCGGGCATGGGTGTCAGCAGCGTGGTCCTCTGGGCGGCGACCGGCATCGTGAGCGCGGTGTTCCCGATCATTTCCGACCCGAAGTCGCTCGGCATCGGCGGTTCGATGTTCCTGTTCGCCGGCATCAACGTGGTGCTGTTCGTGCTCACGAAGTGGCTGGTGCCCGAGACGAAGGGGCGTTCGCTCGAGCAGATCGAGCTCGACCTCCGGGCGCGCCAGGGCGTCACGGCCAAGAGCTGACCCCGGGGGGTCTTGACGGCGGGGCACGGGATCCGTGCCCCGCCGCTTCAGTGCGCGGGGGCAGTGACGAGCCCGAGTTTGCCCGCCAGGCGCCCGATCCAGGCTTCGACCTCGTCCGGCGAACGGTCCGGCAGCCCGAAGATCGTCTCGGTCACGCCGAGGGAATCCAGGTGCGCCAGGCGTTCCGGGTCCGGCCGCTCGCCGAGGGCGCAGATCCGCGGCGCCCCCGCCCGGCCTTCCGCGAGCCAGATCTCCTTCAGCAGGGCCACGTGCCCGTCCAGGTCCGTGTCCGCCGGCGTCGTGATCCAGCCGTCCGCGTGCCGCGCGATCCAGCGGAACGTCTTCTCCGTCGGGCCCGCGCCCAGCAGCACCGGGATGTGCGGCTGGACCGGCTTGGGCCACGCCCAGCTCGGTCCGAACGAGACGAACTCGCCGGCGTAGGACGCCTCCTCCTGTGTCCACAGTGCACTCATCGCCTCGAGGTACTCGCGCAGCGCGGTGCGGCGGCGGTGGCCCGGGACGCCGTGGTCGGTCAGCTCGTCGACGTTCCAGCCGAAGCCGGTGCCGAGCGTGACGCGGCCGCCGGAGAGGTGGTCGAGGCTCGCGATCGTCTTGGCGAGCGTGATCGGGTCGCTCTCCACCGGGAGGGCCACCGCCGTCGACAGCCGGATCCGCGACGTCACCGCCGCGGCCGTCGCCAGGGCCACCCACGGGTCGAGGGTGCGGCTGTAGCGGTCGTCGGGCAGGGACGCGTCGCCGGTGCGCGGGTGCGGTGACTCGCGTTTCACCGGGATGTGCGTGTGCTCGGGCACGTAGAAGGTGGCGAACCCCGCGGTTTCCGCGGCGCGCGCCGCGGAGGCGGGGGTGATGCCCCGGTCGCTGGTGAACAGCACGATTCCGTAGTCCACGCGTGGAGCGTATTAGAACGTGTTTCAGTTTTCAAGGTGGGTCGGGACCGCGAAAAGTACCAACGCGAACGCGGAGAGTAACGTCGTGGGCCGCTCGAACGATGGTGGAGGAGCCCGGGGTGAGCAGGCGGGGAGCAGAGCGCCCGCGCCCGGTGCGGCAGGGTGGGCGCAACCGGGAAAGACGCGGAGGCAGGGTGAACCCGAAAATCCATTGTGGACTCACGGTGTCCCAGTCAGTGGACGCGCCGGCGGGGCGGGATGGCGTGCGCGCACCCGGTTCCAGTACCGTGGACCACAGGTCGAGAGGCGCTGCAACGGACCGCCGGGTCCGCCACGCTCGACCGGGAACCACCGACCAAGGGCGCCTCCCGGATGAGGGAGGCTGCCGATGAACCCCAATGAGTCCGAAGCCACCGCGCGCCTGCGCGAGCTGCTCGGCCGGCGGGTGGCGGTGCTCGACGGTGCCTGGGGCACCATGCTGCAGGGCGCCGGGCTGACCCCGGCCGACTACCGCGGCGACCGCTTCGGCGAGCACACCCACGACGTCACCGGTGACCCCGACCTGCTGAACCTCACCCGCCCGGACGTCATCCTCGACGTCCACCGCCAGTACCTCGCGGCCGGCGCGGACATCACCACGACGAACACCTTCACGGCCACCAGCATCGGCCAGGCCGACTACGGCCTCCAGGACCACGTCCGCGAGATGAACGTCCGCGGGGCGCAGCTGGCCCGCCAGGCCGCCGACGAGCTGGGCGGGAAGTTCGTCGCCGGGTCGATCGGGCCGCTGAACGTCACCCTCAGCCTGTCGCCCAAGGTCGACGACCCCGCCTACCGCGCGGTGACGTTCGAGCAGGTCAAGGCGGCCTACGCGGAGCAGATCGCCGGGCTCGCCGAGGGCGGCGTCGACCTGCTGCTGATCGAGACGATCTTCGACACGCTCAACTGCAAGGCCGCGATCGCCGCCGCCCGCGACGTCGCGCCGCACCTGCCGCTGTGGATCTCGGTGACGATCGTCGACCTGAGCGGCCGGACGCTCTCGGGCCAGACCGTCGAGGCGTTCTGGAGCTCGATCGAGCACGCGAAACCGCTGGTCGTCGGCGTGAACTGCTCGCTGGGCGCGGAAGAGATGCGCCCGCACGTCGAGGAGCTCGCCCGGATCGCCGACGCCTACGTCGCCTGCCACCCGAACGCCGGACTGCCCAACGCCTTCGGCGGCTACGACCAGACCCCGGAGGAGACCGCCGGGCTGATCGGCGGGTTCGCCCGCGAAGGCCTGGTCAACCTGGTCGGCGGCTGCTGCGGCACCAGCCCGGCGCACATCGCGAAGATCGCCGAAGCCGCGAAGGACGTCACGCCGCGGGAGGTGCCCGCGCCGCGCACGCACACCCGGTTCAGCGGGCTCGAGCCGTTCGGCATCGGCGCCGACACCGGGTTCGTGATGATCGGCGAACGGACCAACGTCACCGGCTCCAAGCGGTTCCGCCGGCTCATCGAGTCGGGCGACCACCAGGCGGCCGTCGACGTCGCGCTGGAGCAGGTCCGGGGCGGGGCCAACCTGCTCGACGTCAACATGGACGCCGACCTGCTCGAGTCCGAGGAGGCGATGACGACCTTCCTCAACCTCATCGCCACCGAGCCCGAGGTCGCGCGGATCCCGGTCATGGTCGACAGCTCCAAGTGGAGCGTGCTCGAAGCCGGCCTGCGCTGCCTGCAGGGCAAGGGCGTGGTGAACTCGATCAGCCTCAAGGAGGGCGAGGAGCCGTTCCTCGCGCAGGCCCGCACCATCCGCAACTACGGCGCCGGCGTCGTCGTGATGGCCTTCGACGAGCGGGGCCAGGCCGACACCGCCGACCGCAAGGTCGAGATCTGCGCCCGCGCCTACGACCTGCTCACGCAGGAGGCCGGCTTCGCGGGCGAGGACATCATCTTCGACCCGAACGTCCTCGCCGTCGCCACCGGCATCGCCGAGCACAACGGCTACGCGAAGGCGTTCATCGACGCGTTGCCGAGGATCAAGGAGCGCTGCCCCGGCGTCCACATCTCCGGTGGCATCTCGAACCTGTCGTTCTCCTTCCGCGGCAACGACGTCGTCCGCGAGGCGATGCACTCGGCGTTCCTGTTCCACGCCATGAAGGCCGGCCTGGACATGGGCATCGTGAACGCCGGCCAGCTCGCGGTCTACGAAGACATCCCGAAGGACCTCCTCGAGCTGGTCGAGGACGTGCTCTTCGACCGCCGCGAAGACGCGACGGACCGGCTGGTCAGCTTCGCCGAGAACGTCAAGGGCAGCGGCACCAAGCGCGTCGTGGACCTCTCGTGGCGCGAAGGCAGCGTCGAGGCGCGGCTGTCGCACGCGCTGGTGCACGGCATCGTCGACTACATCGAGGACGACACCGAAGAGGCGCGGCAGCAGCTGGCCCGGCCCCTCGACGTCATCGAGGGGCCGCTGATGGACGGCATGAAGATCGTCGGCGACCTGTTCGGCTCCGGCAAGATGTTCCTGCCGCAGGTGGTCAAGAGCGCGCGCGTGATGAAGCGGTCCGTCGCCTACCTCGAGCCGTTCATGGAGGCGGAGAAGGAGAAGGCGCGCCAGGAAGGCCGGCTGGCCTCGAGCGGCGGCCAGGGCAAGATCGTGCTCGCCACGGTGAAGGGCGACGTCCACGACATCGGCAAGAACATCGTCGGGGTCGTGCTGGGCTGCAACAACTACGAGGTGATCGACCTCGGCGTGATGGTGCCGGCCGCGAAGATCCTCGACACGGCCGTCACCGAAGGCGCCGACGCGGTCGGGCTGTCCGGGCTGATCACGCCGTCGCTGGACGAGATGGTCGCGGTCGCGACCGAGATGCAGCGGCGCGGGCTGAAGCTGCCCCTGCTGATCGGCGGCGCGACGACGTCCCGTCAGCACACCGCGGTCAAGATCGCGCCGGCCTACGACAACGCGACCGTCCACGTGCTGGACGCGTCGCGCGTGGTCGGGGTCGTGTCCGACCTGCTCGACCCGGACCGGTCGATCGCGCTCGCCGAGAAGAACCGCGCCGATCAGGAGGTGCTGCGCGAGCAGCACGCGAGCAAGCAGCGCCGCCCGATGCTCACCCTCGAGCAGACGCGGCTGAACCGCGAGCAGGTGGTGTTCGCCGACCTGCCGGAGCCGCTGTTCACCGGCACGCGGGTCGTCGAGCCGGCGATCGCCGAGCTGCGCGAGATGATCGACTGGCAGTTCCTGTTCCTGGCCTGGCAGCTCAAGGGCAAGTACCCGGCGATCCTGGAGCAGCCGGTCGCGCGTGAGCTGTTCGACGACGCGAACACGCTGCTCGACCAGATCATCGCGGACGGCAGCTTCACCGCGAAGGGCGCGTACGCGTTCTGGCCGGCCCACAGCGAGGGCGACGACATCCTGCTCGACGGCGAGTTCTCGCACGTCGCGTTCCCGATGCTGCGCCAGCAGACGTCGAAGCCGGAGGACCGCGCCAACCGCTGCCTGGCCGATTACATCGCGCCGGAAGGCGACCACCTCGGCGGCTTCGCGGTCGCGATCCACGGCGCCGAGAAGCTGGCCGCGAAGTACGAAGCCGAGCAGGACGACTACCGCGCGATCATGGTGAAGGCGCTGGCCGACCGCCTCGCCGAGGCGTTCGCCGAGCACATCCACCTGCGGGCCCGCCGCGACTGGTTCGAGCCCGACGCCGAGCCGAAGCTGGAGGACCTGCACGCGGAGCGCTTCCGCGGGATCCGCCCGGCATTGGGCTACCCGGCCAGCCCGGACCACAGCCAGAAGCGCGAGCTGTTCGCGCTGCTGGAGGCGGACCGCCTGGGCATGGACCTGACGGAGTCGTTCGCGATGACGCCGGCGGCGAGCGTGTCCGGGCTGATCTTCGCGCACCCGGACTCCCGCTACTTCACCGTCGGCCGCCTCGGCCGCGACCAGATCGAGGACTACGCGCGGCGCAAGGGCGTCGAGGTCGCCGAGGTCGAGCAGTGGCTGCGGCCGAACCTGGCCTACGAACCCGACGCGTAGTCCTTCAGCTCGATGTCGGTGGCGAACTTGTCGGTCGCCTTCAGCATCAGGCCGAGCAGGAACCGCGACTTGAACGTCCAGTCGCGCATCTTGATGCGGAACGGGGACGGCGGCGCGAGGAACGGGCCCGCGCTGCCGCGTTGCGAGATCTTCGCGTAGCCGCGGAACTGCTCTTCGTAGCGGGCGAAGGCGGCGCGGTGGTCGCCGTTCGCGGCGAGGAGCTCGCCGGCGAGCACGTACGCGCCGACGACGGCCAGGCCGGTGCCGAAGCCGCCGAGGGTGTTGCCGTAGGCGGCGTCGCCGAGCAGGACGACGCGGCCGCGCGAGTAGTGGTCGATGGTGACGCGCGCCAGCGAGTCGAGGTAGAACTCGCGGGCCTGCGGGATCTTCGCGACCAGCTCGGGCACCCGCCAGCCGGCGCCGCGGTAGGCCTCGGCCAGCAGTTGCCGCTGCCGGCCGGTGTCCGCGCGGTCGTAGTCCAGCTCCGGTGACGCGAAGACGAAGAACGCCGACGCCTTCGGCCCGCCGACCGCGGTCATCCGGCCCGGCTCGTTGTACATGACCGGGTCGCCGTCCGCGACCTCCGCGCCCAGCTCGGCCAGGGCGTAGTAGTGGCCGAGGAACGTGACGTAGTCGCGTTCCGGGCCGAAGGCCAGCCGCCGGACGGCCGAGTGGATGCCGTCGGCGCCGACGACGAGGTCGAACCGGCGGGGCTCGGCGTGGGCGAAGGTGACGTCGACGCCGTCGGACGTCTCGGCCAGCGACGTGATGGTGTCGCCGAAGAGGTACTCGCAGTGCGGCGCGGTGTGCTCGTACAGGATGTCGGCCAGGTCGCCGCGGCGGATCTCGATGTCGCCGCCGGTGAACTCGCCGGGGATGACCGCCCGCGGCCGCCCCTCGGCGTCGACGATCGTCTGGTCGGTGCCGCCGGTCTGGCGGGCCAGGACGTCATCGAGGATCCCCATGCGCTCGAGCACGGTCCGGTGGGTGGCGCCCTTGAAGTCGACGGCCTGCCCGCCGGGCCGCACCGCCGGGGCGCGCTCGACGACGGTGACGGTGCAGCCGTGGCGGGCCAGCCAGAGGGCGAGGGCGGGGCCGGCGATGCTGGCGCCGGAGATCAGGACGCTGAGGTTCTTCATGCCGTGGTTCTTCATGCCGCCGAGCTTCGCGGCCGTCGCTTACCGGTCCCTGGCGAAGCGCTGACGGCCGCCGTCAGCGACTGTCGCGAGTGGACTGCGCGCGGTCCGTCACGACGGAAAATTCCCGGCCGTGACCCCGGCTTTCCCGCCGGTTTCCGCGTGTTGACCGCGATCCGATCGGCGGGCACCATTTCCGGCGGGGGAGAGGGGTCGGCGATGCCGGTCAGCGAACTGCCACCTGCGGCCACCACGCTCGGCGAGCTGCTGCGCAACGGGGAGCGGGCCCTCGAGGCCGACGGCGACCTGCGCGCCGGCCGGGAGTGGTTCGACCGCGCGTACCGCGCCGCGGAAGCCGAGGGCGACGGTACGGCGATGGCCCGCGCCGCGCTGGGCATGGGCGGGTTGTGGGTCCACGAGCACCGGAGCGCGCCCGCGGCGGCGTTGCTGCAGGCCCGGCTGCGCGCGGCGCGCGCGGCGGTCGAGCCCGGGTCCTCGCTGGCCTTGCGGCTCAAGGCCCGGCTCGCGGGCGAAGCCGACTACGTGGCCGGTGAGAGCAACGAGATCCTGGCGGTCCTCGAAGAGGCCAAGCGCGCGGGCGACCCGGTGGCCTGGGCCGAAGCCGCCAGCCTGGCCCACCACTGCCTGCTCGGGCCGGACCACGGCGGCCAGCGCCGCGCTTTGGCCCAGGAGCTGATCACCGAGGGCTTCCGCACCGGGCGGCGCAGCGACCTGCTGATGGGCATGCTCTGGCGCACGGTCGACCTCTTCCTCGACGGCGACCCGCACGCCCAGCGCGGGCTCGCGGACCTGCGCGGCCTGCTGGCCGACCGCGACCACCTCGCGGTCGGGTTCGTGCTCGACGCGATCGACGTCATGCTCAGCATCCGCGCGGGCCGGTTCGCCGACGCCGAAGCGCGCGCCGCGGCCTGCGCGGAACGCGGCGAGCAGGCCGGGGACGCCGACGCGACCGGCTGGTTCACCGCGCAGCTGGGCGCCATCCGCTGGTACCAGGGCCGGGTCGCCGAGGTGCTGCCGGTGGTGCGGGAGACGGTGAACTCGCCGACGCTCAGCGCGGTGGACAACGCGCTCGTCGCCGGCCTGGCCGTCGCGGCGGCGGCCGCCGGGGACGAACGCGAAGCCGCCGGAGCCCTGGCCCGGCTGCGCGGGCGGGACCTGGCCCTGCTGCCGCGGTCGAGCAGCTGGCTCGTGTCGATGTACGGGATCGTCGAGTCCGCGTACTTGCTCTCGGACGTCGAATCGGCTCTGGCCGCGTACGCGCTCCTGACGCCTTTCGCGCGGCTGCCGATGACGGCGAGCCTCGGCGTCGCCTGCTTCGGTTCGGTGCAGCACGCGCTCGGTGTCGCGATGCTGACGGCAGGCCAGCCCGAGCGCGCCGCCGAGCACTTCCGCGCGGCCGTGCGCGACAACCTCGCGCTGGCGCACTGGCCGGCCGCGGCACTCTCCCGCGCGCGGCTCGCGCAGGCACTGGGACCCGCGTCGGCCGAAGCCGACCGGGAGCTGGCCGCGGCAACCCGGGAGGCCGGGCAGCTCGGGATGGTGCTGCCCGCGCTGCCGGTGCGCGGCCCGGACCGGCGCGTGACGTGCCGGCGGCACGGCAGCCACTGGGTGTTCGCCCTGGGCGGGCGGTCTGTGCAGGTAGAGCACAGTGTCGGCATGGGCTACCTCGCGACGCTGCTGGACAACCCCGGCCGCGAGCTGACGGCCGTCGAGCTGGCCTCGGGGCCGGGCGTGCGCACCGCGGCGTCGTCGGCGCAGCCGGTGCTCGACCAGGAGGCAACGAGCCACTACCGCCGCTGGCTCGCGAACCTGGAGGCCGAGCTCGACGAGCACGAGGCCAACCACGACGCGGGCCGGGCGGAGAAGGTGCGCGCCGAGCGCGACTGGCTCATGGGCGAGCTGTCGGCCGCCGCCGGGCTCGCGGGCCGCGTCCGCGAGTTCGCGGGCGCGGAGGAGAAAGCGCGGATCGCCGTGGGCAAGGCGATCCGCCGCGCGCTGAGCCGGATCGCGGCAGCGGACGCGGTCATCGGCGACGTCCTGCGCGACGGCGTCCACACCGGCGTCCGCTGCTCCTACGACCCTTCGTGATCGCCTACTGCACCGCGCCGTTCTGCGTCACCATCGTCTCGTACCAGGCGTCGTACGGGTGGTTGGACGCCGGGTAGTTCGCCGGCGGGCTGGTCGCGTCGCTCGCCGAGTCGAAGTCCCAGCCGCGCACGAGCTTGCCGGACTGGCGGGCCGAGGTGATGAACGCCGACTCCGTCGCGGGCGCCCCGTAGAACAGCGCGCCCTGCTGCAGCTCCGCGCTGTCGCCCTTCTGGAACTCGTCGAACGCGACCTGCCGGTAGCGGATCCGGTCGCCGGTGACGCTCGCGGTGTCCGCGCGCAGCGTGTTCGACGGCGTCGGGCCGTCCGCGCCCGTCCACACCTTCACGCGTCGGCTGCCGTTGGTGGCGGTGTCCTTGGCGTACCGCGCGTCCGACGTCTTGGCGTTGCCGGTCCACGCGACGGCCGTGGCCGACAGCGTGCCGTTCCACGTCCAGTTCTGGCTGTTGCTCTGGCTCTGGTGGATTTCGCGCACGTGCGTCGCGTCGGTGAAGGCGACCGTCGGCTGCACGCCGTTGTCGTACTGCTTGCTGGCCTGCCAGGTGATCTCACCGTCCGAGCCGAGCTTGCCGACGTGCGACCAGAGCGTCGTCGCGGTCTGGGACTGGTGGACCTCGACGAGGTCGCCGTTGTCGTTCAGCGCGACCGCCGGCGTCTGGCCGCTGTCGTACTTCCCGTGCCGCAGCCAGGTGACGCGGCCGTCGGCGCCGTAGGTCCCGGTCCAGTACCAGAGCGCGCCGCCGCCCGAGTCGTGCACCTCGACGATCTGGCCGCGGCCGTTGACCGCGACGGCCGGGTGGTAGCCGACGTCCCGCTTGTACTCGCTGCGGCTGCCGCCGTCGCCGGACAGCAGCGGCAGCACGCGCCCGCGCAGCGCGTCCACGGTCGGCGAGCCCGCCGGGTAGTCCTGCGCCCGCAGCAGACGGCTGCCGAACACCGACTCCAGCTCCTGGTTGACCGCCGCCAGGTTGCCCTCCGCGAAGTTCGCGTTGTCGGTCAGGTCGTCCTTGAGGTCGAGCATGACGACGATCGGCGCGGCCGAGGGGTGCGCCGCCGACCACGTGTCGACCGTGGCCAGCCAGTCGCGCAGGTTGTTCGACGCCGGGTTGCCGCCGCTGTGGTCGACGGCGTCGCCGGGGGAGTCGTGGCCGACGCCGTAGTCGTGGTTCGTGGCGTAGCCGTTGTCGTGCACGTCGAGCTCGATGAACCGGACGCCGTGGTCGAGCTGGTAGGCGATCGACTTCTTCGCGCCGTCGACGTCGCCCGAGTAGCTGTTGTGCGTGGCGCGGAAGACCGAGGCGGTGAAGGGCGGGCTCGCGGCTTCGGCCGTCCCGCCGGTGAGCAGCGCGGCGGTGGTCAGCGCGGTGACGGCCAAGGCGGGCAGTCGGGTCATCCTCGGGTCCTCACGTCGGGAGCGGGGCGGTCCCCATCCTGGCCCGCGCCGCGGAACGGCGGGTGGAACGTCGTGGAACGCGAGTGGAACGCCTAGAAGGGGTCAGCAGGACGTCGAGGGAGGAATCGTCATGACCCACGCGGGTGGACCCCAGTACCCGGATCCGACCGGACCCGTGCCACCGCCCCAGGCCGGTCCGCCGCCGGGGCCGCAGCCCGCCGCGCCGAAGAAGTCGAAGCGGCGGCAGAAGATCGTGCTCACCGTGTTCCTGATCCTGGTCGCCGGGGTCCTCGCGCTGGTCTGGGTGGCCACCCGGTCCAACGGCGAGAACGCCCAGGTCGGCAACTGCGTCACCGAAAGCGGCGAGAACTACGTGAAGATCGTCGACTGCGGGACGCCCGAAGCGACGCTCAAGGTCGTCGCGCGCGTCGAGGACAAGACCCAGACCGAAGCGCAGATCAGCGCGTGCACCCCGTACCCGGACGCCGACCAGGTGTTCTGGGAGGGCAAGGAAGGGGAGACCGGCGTCGTGCTCTGCCTGGCGAAGACCGGCAAGTGACCGATGGCGGCCGGGAAGTTCTCGTTCACCGGCTCCGGTGAGGTGCGGATCCGCTGCGGCGGGCGCACGCTCGCCGCGGCGGGCGACGTGATCGTGATCGGTGACCGCGTCTTCCGGCTCGCCGAGGTCGACCGGGTCGCCTACCACGCGGCGGCCCGGCCGCACCAGGCCAGCTACGCGCTCGGCCTGGCCCGCGGCCCGGTGCGGAGCCGGTTCGTGTTCGACGCCTTCCGCGGCGGCAGCGAGCTCGAGGACGCGCGCGAAACCTGGCGGCGCCTGGTCGAGCTGGTCGAGTCCGCGGCGTGCCCGCGGATCGCGCGGGCCGCGGTCGACGCGATCACGGCCGGGGCGACCGCCCGGTTCGGCGGGCACCCGCGCATCGACGCCGACGTCGAGGGGCTGCGCCGGTGGTTCGCGCCGAAGGTGCCGTGGCACGGGGTGCTCGGCACCGACCTGCGCGCGGGGCAGGTGCGCGTCTGGACCGGCGGGCCGGAGCCGGAACTCGTCACGGCCATGGCGGGCTGGAACGCCGTGGTCCTGCCGCGGGTCGTCGGAATGATGGTGGGCCGCGAAAAAGAATCACCGGGAAACCAATGATCACGGTTTCCGCAATTCCAGCGGGAAATGCTCACGAAATCGGAGATCGAGTGTCCGTTCTGCCGGGTTCGTCGCACCGCTTGGCGATTAATGCCAAATCGCTGCGCGGATTCGGTACTCCGGCGGAGCGGGCGTAGTCATTATCCGATGAACGGGTGCGGGGGCACCGGAAAGCCCGCGAGGGGTGGGGAGGCAGTGGGTGTGGCGAACGACTGGCCGCTGGTCGGCCGCGAACAGGAGCTGGCGTTCGCGCGCCGGGCGCTGGCCGACCCCGAGGTGTGCGGTCTGCTGCTGACCGGGCGCGCGGGCGCCGGCAAGACGCGGCTGGCCAAGGTGCTGCTGACCGAGCTGGCCGGTGCCGGCGCGCGCACGCACTGGGTGCGCGCGATGTCGTCCGCTTCGACCATCCCGTTCGGCGCGTTCGCCCACCTCCTGCCCGGCAGCGCGGACGGTTCGGGGGACCGCGCGCACCGGCTCAACCAGGTCGCCGGCCACCTCACCCGCGGCGCGGAGGGGCGGCGGCTCGTCCTGTGCGTGGACGACGCGCACCTGCTCGACGACCTGTCCGCGACCTTGGTGCACCAGCTGGCGGCGACCGCGTCGGCGTTCGTGATCGTGCTCGCGCCGCACGGCGTGAGCGTGCCCGACCCGGTGTTCGCGATGTGGAAGGACCGCGTCGCCGAACGGCTCGACGTCGGCGAGCTCAGCCGTCCGCAGACGACCGAGCTGATCACCGCGGCCCTGGGCGGCCGGCTCGACGACGGCGCCGAGCACCGGCTGTGGCACCTGACCCTCGGCAATCCCCTGTTCCTGCGCGAACTCATCCAGGGCGGCCTCGACAGCGGCGCGCTGTCGGCGGAGGACGGCGTGTGGCGGTGGAGCGGCGCGCTCACCGCGACCCCGCGGCTGGTGGAGCTGATCGAAACGCGCACCGACCGCGTCGACGCCGACGAGCGGCGGCTGCTCGAACTGCTCGCCTTCGGCGAGCCACTGGGCAGCGAACCGCTGGTGCGGCTCGGCGCCGCGCGGGTGCTCGCCTCGACCGAGCAGGCCGGGCTGGTCGTCTCGGAACGCACCGGACGGCGGCTCAACGTCCGGCTCGCGCACCCGCTCTACGCCGAGGTGATCCGGCGCCGGACGTCCCCCTTGCGCCAGCGTGACACCTACCGGATCCTCGCGCAGACCCTCGACCTCACCGGCGCGCGCCGTGCCGAGGACAAGCCCCGGCTGGTGCGCTGGCGGCTGGCCGCCGGGCTGCCGACCGACCCGCAGCTGGTCCGGGCGGCGGCGGAAACCTTGCTGCGCAAGGACTTTCCGCAGGCCGAACAGCTGGCGGCGGAAGCCGCCCGGATGGGCGGCGGGTTCGCCGCGAAGTTCCTGCTCGCCCAGGTCCGGATCGCGGGCGGCCGGCACGCCGACGCCGACTCGCTGCTCGCCGAGCTCGCGGGCGAGACGGTGTCGGACGCCCAGCACGCCCGCGTCGCCGCGACGCGGGCCAGGAACCTGGCGTTCGGCCTCGACCGCTTCGAGGAAGCTGCCGCCGTGCTCGACACGGCAGAAACGGGTGTGTCCGGCACTTCCGACGAACTGGTGACCGCCCGGGCCGCCCTGCGCGCGGCGGCGGGTGCGGCCCGCGACGCCCTCGACCTGCTCGGCGCGGTGCTCGACCGCAACGGCCGCGGCGACGCGCTGCGGCTCGCGGCCCTGGTGGTCGCGGCGGGAGCGCTGGCTTCGGCGGGGCGGACGGAGGCGTGTCTCGGCGTCGTCGACGAGGGGCTCGCGATCGCGTCCCGGATCTCGGACGCGTTCGCCCCCGGCGCGCGCGTCCGGCTGGAGCACGCCCGGATCGTCGCGCTGTGCCGGGCGGGCCGGCTGGAAGAGGCCGAGGACCACGCCGGCGACGACTACCGGGACGCCGTCCGGGACCGCTGGGGCCCGGCGGTCGCGGGCGCGGCGGCGTCACTCGGGACGGTGGCGCTGGCGTACGGCAACGTCCGCGGCGCGATCCGCTGGCTGCGGGAAGCCCTCGCCGCCGACGTCCACGACCAGCCGTACGAGTTCCGTCCGGCGGTCGCCGCGGCGCTGGTCCGGGCGACGGCGATGGGCGGACGCGTCTCGGACCCGCACGGCGACTGGGACGGCGCCTGGGTGGCGGCGGCTCGCGGCGAACCCTCCCGGGCGGCGGACCTCGCGGCGTCGGCGGCCGCGGCGGCGGAGGAGGACGGCCGCCTCGCGGTGGCGGCCGAGATCCGCCACGACCTGGTCCGGCTCGGGTTCGGCTCCCGCGACCCCGGGCCCGGCTCGGGAACCCTGGCCGAGTTGTACTCGGCACACGCACGGGCGGTCGCCGACGCGGACGCCGAAGCCCTGGACGCCGTGGCTTCCGGCTTCGCCGACGTCGGAGCGCGGCTGCTCGCCGCGGAGGCCGCGGCCCAGGCCTCCCGCGCCCACCGCGCGGAGGGCAGGAACGGCAGCGCGGCGACGTCGGCGCAACGGGCCCGCGCGTGGCTCGCGTCCTGTGAGGACGCCGCGACCCCGGCGCTGGGACTGCTGGACACCCCGCTCGACCTGACGGTCCGCGAGCTGGAGATCGCCCGCCTGGTGGCCACGGGCTTGACGAGCCGAGCGGTCGCCGACCGGCTGGTGGTCTCGGTGCGAACGGTCGACAACGTCCTGCACGGCGTCTACGCGAAGCTGGGTATTTCCGGCCGCCGCGAGCTCGCCTCGGTGGTAGGCCCCCCGGAGCCGGCGAGTAGTCCCGGCGACGGTCCATAGGTAGATCGCGCCGGAGACAGCGGCGAAGCCGAGTAGGCCGCTACTCATGACCCGGGCGCCCGCCGGCCCAAGACTGGATGACAACGGAGGGGCACGGGCTTCACCGATCCGAATGTCAGGAGTGCACAGGATGACGACTTCATCGGGCGACGTTTTCCAGAACGAGCAGGGTTCCGGCGGTGGCGACCAGTTCAACGAGCAGGCGGCCAACGGCGGCCGGGGGGACATTTTCCAGAACGAGCAGGGTTCCGGCGGTGGCGACCAGTTCAACGAGCAGGCGGCCAACGGCGGTCGTGGGGACATCTTCCAGAACGAGCAGGGTTCCGGCGGGCACGGTGGGAACCAGTTCAACGAGCAGGCCTCGACCGGCGGTCGCGGCGACATCTTCCAGAACGAGCAGGGATCCGGCCGCGGCGGGAACCAGTTCAACGAGCAGGCGTCGGCCGGTCACCACGGTGACGTGTTCCAGAACGAGCAGGGCTCGGGTGGGCACGGTGGGAACCAGTTCAACGAGCAGGCAGCCAACGGCGGCCGGGGCGACATCTTCCAGAACGAGCAGGGTCACGGTGGTCGTGGCGGTGATCAGTTCAACGAGCAGGCTTCGAACGGCGGCCGGGGCGACATCTTCCAGAACGAGCAGGGTCACGGTGGTCGTGGCGGTGACCAGTTCAACGAGCAGGCTTCGAACGGTGGTCGCGGCGACATCTTCCAGAACGAGCAGGGTCACGGTGGCCGTGGCGGCGATCAGTTCAACGAGCAGGCCTCGACCGGCGGCCACGGGAACATCTTCCAGAACGAGCAGGGTCACGGTGGCCGTGGCGGTGACCAGTTCAACGAGCAGGCCTCGACGGGTGGTCGCGGCAGCATCTTCCAGAACGAGCAGGGCCACGGCGGGCACGGTGGGAACCAGTTCAACGAGCAGGCCTCGACCGGCGGCCACGGGAACATCTTCCAGAACGAGCAGGGCTACGGCGGGAACCAGTTCAACGAGCAGGCCTCGACCGGCGGCCACGGGAACATCTTCCAGAACGAGCAGGGCCACGGCGGGAACCAGTTCAACGAACAGGCCTCCACGGGCGGCCACGGGAACGTCTTCCAGAACGAACAGGCCCACGGCCACCACGGCGGCGACCAGTTCAACGAGCAGGCGTCCACCGAGCACGAGCACGAGCACCACCACGGCGAGGAGCACCACCAGGACCACCACGCCGACTACCACCACGACGTCGACCACATCTGAGCCGGCGTAGGCAACCCAGGGGAGCGGTCATGCAGGAGCCGAGCGGCGGGGGGCGCATCGCCCTCGACACCCTCGACCTCGCCGTCAAGGGGGCGAAGGCCTACGGGCGGGACGATCTCGTCCAGCGCCTCACCGACGCCCGGCGCCTGCTGTCCGAGCCCGACGTCACCGTGTACGTCGTCGGGGAGTTCAAGCAGGGCAAGAGTTCTCTCATCAACGCCCTGCTGACCGCCAAGATCTGCCCGGTCGACGACGACATCGCGACCGCGGTGCCGACCGTCGTCCGCTACGCGCCGGAGTCCGGGGCTCTGGCGACCTACGAGCCGGCCGATCCGTCGTCGCCGCCGTGGACCGAGCGGATCTCCCTCGAAGACCTGCCCAGTCACGTCAGCGAAGCCGGCAACCCCGGCAACGTCCGGAAGCTCAAGTCCGTCACGGCTTCGATCAGCCGCCAGCTGCTCTCCGGCGGGCTGGTGCTGGTCGACACCCCGGGCGTCGGCGGGCTCGGCTCGCTGCACAACGCCGTCACGGTCAGCTCGCTGCCGCGGGCGCACGCCGTCCTCTTCCTTTCCGACGCCTCCCAGGAACTGACCGCCGCCGAGCTGCGGTTCCTCCGGACGGTCAAGGAACTGTGCCCCAGCGTGTTCTTCGTCCTCACCAAGATCGACCTCTACCCGCAGTGGCGGCGGATCCTCGAGCTGAACGCCGGCCACCTCGAAGCGTGCGGCATCACCATCGACACCGTCGCCGTCTCGTCCGAGCTGCGGACGGTCGCGGCGCGCTCGGCCGACCAGGACATGAACGTCGAATCCGGGTTCCCGCAGCTGGTCAAGCGGCTGCAGGGCGTGGTCGGGGACGCCGAGCGGTCCGCGCTCAACGCCGTGGGCCTGCACGTCGCGTCCGCGGTCGGGCAGCTGCACGCCGCCCTGCGGGCCCGCCGCACCGCGCTCGTCCACCCCGAGCAGTCCGCCGGCCTCGTCGCGGAGCTCGGCCGGGTCAACGACCGCGTCGACGCGCTGCGCAGCCAGTCCGCGAAGTGGCAGCAACTGCTCTTCGACGGCTTCGCCGACATTTCGTCCGATGTGGACTACGACCTGCGCGCCCGCTCCCGCGGCGTGCTGCACGAGGCCGAAGAGGCCATCGACGAAGGCGACCCCGCCAAGAACTGGGACGAGTTCGAGAAGTGGCTGCGCCAGCGCCTCGCGAACGAGACGCTCGAGAACTACGCGACCTTCGTCAAGAACGCCCGCGGTCTCGCGTCCCGCGTCGCCGACCACTTCGAGCTCGCCGAGTCCCAGGCCGTGCTGCCGCGCGAGGTCCAGGCGCCGGTCGAGGTCGTCGAGGAGATCGACATCGATTCGTCGTTCACCGGCGTCAAGACCCGCGGCGCCACCGGGATGGCCGCGTTCCAGAAGGCCTACAGCGGCTTCCTGATGTTCTCCATGCTCACGAAGATGGCCGCGCTCGTCATCCCGACCCCGTTCGGCGTCGCCGCCGGGCTGCTCATGGGCCGCTCCGGGTTCATGGACGAGCGCAAGCGGCAGCTGGAGAAACGCCGCAGCCTGGCCAAGACCGCCGTGCGCCGGTTCGTCGACGAGTTCAACCTCCAGGTGGGCAAGGACTCCCGCGACGCGATGCGGACCGTCCAAAGAGAACTCCGCGACGCCTACGGCGCGCGCGTCGAAGAGCTGCAGCGGTCCCTGACCGAGGCGCTGGCCAACGCGAAGAAGGCCGTCGTCGACGACGACGCCGAGGCCGCCGAGCTGAGCCGCCTGGAGGCCGACATCGAAGCCCTCGAAGTGCTCGGCCGCCGCGCCGACGAACTCACCCTGCGCAGTGCGCCCAAACCCGTCCCGGCGGTGACGCGATGATGCCGCTCTACGTCCAGGTCCGCGGGTTCGTCGCCCGCGCGTGCGCCGGGTACGCCGGCACGCCCGCCGAGCCGCAGCTGCGGCAGATCGCGGGCCGGCTCGCCGAACCGCTGCGCGTCGCGATCGCCGGCCGCGTCAAGGCCGGGAAGTCGACGTTGCTCAACGCGCTGGTCGGCCAGGAGCTCGCGGCGACGGACGCGGGGGAGTGCACCCGCGTCGTCACCTGGTACCGCAACGGCCCGACCTACCGGATCATGCTGCACCCGGTCCGCGGGATGCCGCGCCAGCTGCCGTTCGGCCGGCTGTCCGGCACCCTCGGCCTCGAACTCGGCATGGCACCCGACGACGTCGAGCGGCTGGTCGTGGACTGGCCGTCGCCGGCGTTGCGCGCGATGACGCTGATCGACACGCCCGGGCTCGGCTCGGCGCGCTCGGCCGTTTCCGAACGCACCGAGATCGCGCTGGTGCCCGAGGGCGACGGCGTGGGCACGGCGGACGCCGTCGTGTACCTGATGCGGCACGTCCACGGCGACGACGTCCGGTTCCTCGACGCTTTCCACGACGACCCGGCGCAGCGCCGCCCGGTGAACACGATCGGAGTGCTGTCCCGGGCGGACGAAGTGGGGCACGCCCGCACGGACGCGCTCGACTCGGCCGCGAAGATCGCCGAGCGCTACGCCCGCGACTCCCGCGTGCGCGGGCTCTGCCAGACCGTGGTCCCGGTGGCCGGCCTGCTGGCCAGCTCCGCGGCGTCGCTGAAGGAGTCCGAGTACCGCGCGTTCCGGGTCCTGGCGGCCGCTCCCGAACCGGAGGCGGCGCGGCTGCTGACGTCGGCCGACCGGTTCGCCCGCGCCGAGTCCGAAGTGGACGTTCCGGTCGCCGAGCGCACCGACCTGCTGGCCCGTTACGGCCTCTTCGGCGTCCGGCTGGCGGTCGAGCTGACCCGCGGCGGGATGGTCACCGGCGCGCGGGCGTTGTCCGGCGAACTGCTGGCCCGCAGTGGCCTGCACCGGCTCCGCTCGCTGCTGACGACGCAGTTCGCCGCGCGGGCCGACGTGCTCAAGGCACGCTCGGCGCTGCAGGCGGCCGAACTGGTATTGCGGGCCTACCCGGACCGCACGGGCGGGCTGCTGCACGAATGGGAACGGATCGTCGCCGGGGCGCACGAGTTCGCCGAGATCCAGCTGATCGATTCGATCCGGCTCGGCGTCGTGCTGTTCACCACCGACGAGTCCGGCGACGCGGAACGGCTGCTCGGCGCGGCCGGGGTGGACGTGCCGAGCCGGCTGGGCCTGCCGCCGAACGCGGGCCGGGCCGCGATCCGGCAGGCGCTCGGCGCGCAGCTGCTGAGGTGGCAGCGGCGCGCCGAGCACCCCGCCTCCCCGCGCGACGTCCGCGACGCGGCCCGCGTGCTGGTGCGGACGTGCGAAGGAATCCTGCTCAGCGAAGCCCGGGCGGAGGTCTTGTCGTGAACGAGCTGCCGAAGAAGGTCAAGCGGGCGGTCACGGCCACCGCCGGCGCCGTCGCGTCGGAGGTGGCGGGCAACCTGCTCACGCCGGGTTCTTCCGCGACGACGGCCACACCGCCACCGCAACCGGCACCCGCGGCCGCGGAGACCGCGCACACCGACCCCGGCCACGACTACGTCCCGCACGTGGAGACCAGCACGGTCACCCGGGGCGAGGACGGCTCGGTCGAGGCGCGGACGGGCACGGTCTGGCACCCGGAGACCACCGGCGGCGCGCCGGTCGAGGACCTGCCGACCGTCGAGGAGTTCGAGCAGATCGACGTCCGCGAAGACGAGTTCGGCAACTTCGTCATCGACGCCACCGAGCGGTTCGTCGTGCACAACCACGGCCACGACGAGGTGTACGCCGACCACCAGCACGTGGTCGTGCCCGGGGACGGGACACCGGGCGACACGGACATCGACGTCGTCCAGAACGCCGGCATCGTCGTGCACGAGCACCCGGACGGCTCGATCTCGGTGGAGCACGCGGGATCGCTGACCTACGAGCTCACGCCGGACGCGCCGGGCCACGGCGACATCGAGGTGTTCCAGGAGGAGACGGTCGGGCTCGACGAGGCCGGGACCGGGCCGCCGGGGATCGCCGTCGCCGTCGGCGTCGACGAGAAGGCGACGGCCGAGGACCCGTTCGGCGAGCCGGCCGGGCCGGCCATCCACCAGACCGAGGTGATCACGGACAAGGCGCGCGGCGCCACGGTCACCACACAGGTCACCGCGCCGGCGCCGGCGCTGCCCGGCCCCGCGGCCCCGCCGGTCGTCACGTTCGGCCGTCAGCCGTCCACTGTGGACCTCGCGCCGGCACCGCCGATCGCCGTCGAGACCACGACGCTGGCGGCGTCTTCGTCGCTGGCCGACCACCCGCCCGCGAAGCACAGTTTCGCGACCGAACGCGAACCGGTGCACCACGACGCGGGTGAGGTCACGGGCAGCCGGCCGCAGCCCGAAGAGAAGGACCACCCGTTCGAGCCTCCGCGGCACCACGAGCCGGACCACGAGCACGGCACGGGTCAGCTGCCGGATCCGGGGCACCTGCCGGACACCGGCCACCTGCCGGGCGACCCGCCGCCGGAGCCGCCCGAGCCGCCGCCGGCCGAACCGCCCGGCCCGCCGGCGCCGGAAGAACACCACGAACACCTCGAGGAACCGGCGCCGGTTCCCGACGACCACCCGACTTTGGACCACGCGCACGCGGACGGCGGAGGCTGACATGGGCTACGGACTGGGCATCGACCTCGGCACCACGTTCACGGCTGCCGCCGTCGACAGCGCCGGCCACGTCGAAATGGTGTCCCTCGGCGACCGCACGGCGGCGATCCCGTCGGTCGTGCTGCTGCGGGCGGACGGGAGCGTGCTGGTCGGGGACGCGGCGAGCCGGCGCGCGGCCGTCGAGCCGGACCGGGTGGCGCGGGAGTTCAAGCGGCGCTTGGGCGATCCGACGCCGGTGCTGCTCGGCGGGGCACCGCATTCGGTGGCGTCGCTGATGGCGCACCTGCTCGGGTACGTCGTCCGGACGGTAGCCGGGCAGCAGGGCGGCCGGCCGGACCGGATCACGCTGACGCACCCGGCGAACTGGGGGCCGTACAAGCGGGAGCTGTTCGAGCAGGTGCCGCGGCTGACCGGGATCGACCGCGTCGGCCTGATCACCGAGCCCGAGGCCGCGGCGGCGCACTACGCGTCGCAGGAACGGCTCGAGGACGGCGCGGTCGTGGCGGTGTACGACCTCGGCGGGGGCACGTTCGACGCGACCGTGCTGCGCAAGCGCGGCAACGGGTTCGAGATCCTCGGCACCCCGGAAGGCATCGAAGGGCTCGGCGGCGTCGACTTCGACGAAGCCGTGTTCGGCCACGTCGACCGGGCGCTCGACGGGAAGCTGTCGCAGGTCGACCCGGACGACCCGGGCGCGGTCGCGGCGGTCGTCCGGCTGCGCCAGGAATGCGTGCTCGCGAAGGAGGCCCTGTCGGCCGACACGGAGACGGCGATCCCGGTCCTGCTGCCTTCGGTGCAGACCGAGGTGCGGCTGACCCGCGGCGAGTTCGAGGAGATGGTCCGCCCGTCGATCACCGCGACGATCGGGTCCCTGCACCGCGCGCTGCGCTCGGCGAACCTGCGCCCGGCGGACCTCGGCGCGGTGCTGCTGGTCGGCGGCTCGTCCCGGATCCCGCTGGTGTCCCAGCTGGTCTCGGCCGAGCTGGGCCGCCCGACGGCGGTCGACATCCACCCGAAGTACGGCGTCGCCCTGGGGGCGGCGGCACTGGCTTCGGGCCGGTCGGGGCTGGTGCAGGCGACGCGCTCGCACCCGGCGATCCGGCCGGTGCCGCCGCCGCCCGTCCCGCAACCGGAAGGCCCCCGGCTCCCGGTGCCCCAGCCGGACGTCTCCCGCGTGCCGGCGCCCCGCGAGGAGACCCGCGCGATGGCCGGCCCCGGCTTCGGCGCGGGGGCACCCCCGCCGTCCCTGGGCCGGGTCAAGTCGGACGCGAGCCCCGGACGGCGGGCGTCCCGCCGCGGGGTGGTCATCGGGCTGTGCGCGGTCGCGGTGGTGGCGATCGGCGGGGTGGCGGTCGCGGTGAGCAGCTCGGGCAATTCGTCCGGCGGCACGACCCCGCCGGGCTCGAGCTCGGCGAGCGAGACGCCGACGCTGGTGAGCGTGCCGTCCCCGGAAGCCCCGGAGACCACGCACGCGACGGTGGCGGCACCACCCCACACGAACCTGCCGGTGACGACCCACCGCAAGACCCCGCCCCGGACGACGACCCCGACGCGCACGACCACCCCGACGACGACCACGACCCCGCCGACCACGACGAGCACGAAGACCACGAACTGAGCACCCGGCCGCCGGCGCGCTCAGTATGTGAGAGATTTTCCAGCCCATGGAGTGAAGCCCGGGCGCACGCCGTTGACCCCGGCCCCGGCCGGGCCGCAAGTAGACCGGGTGATCACCCTCCTTCCGGCCCCCACCGCCGCCGGCCGTCAGCTCGCGGTGCTCGCCGCGGTGCAGGTGTGCGCCCTGAGCGTCTGGTTCTCCGCCTCCGCCGTGGTTCCGGCCCTGCGCGCGGAATGGGGGCTCTCGCGGGAGCACACGATCCTGCTGACCGTGACCGTCCAGGCCGGGTTCGCGGTCGGTGCGGTGGTTTCGGCCGCGCTCAACCTCGCCGACCGGGTGCCGCCGCAGGCGCTGATCGCCGGCAGTGCGCTGCTCGCGGGCGGCGTCACCGCGGCCCTGCCGTGGTGCGCGCACGGGCTCGCCGTCCCGCTGCGGTTCGTCACCGGCTTCGCCCTCGCGGGGGTCTACCCGGTCGGGATGAAGGTCGTCGTCTCGTGGTTTCCGCGGCAGCGCGGGATCGCGCTCGGCGTGCTGCTCGGGGCCCTGACCGTCGGCTCGGCCCTGCCCAGCCTGCTGAACCCGTTGCCGTGGCGGACGGTCCTGCTGTGTTCGGCCGGGCTGGCGACGCTCGGCGCCGGCATCGCCGCGGCGTTCGTCCGCCCCGGTCCGGATCGCCTGCCCTCGCCACGGTGGCAGCCGCGGTACCTGGTGCGGATGGCCGCCGATCGCCGGCAGCGGCTGGTCTGCCTCGGCTACTTCGGGCACATGTGGGAGCTCTACGCGCTGTGGGCGTGGCTGCCCGCCTATCTCGCCGCGACCGGCGGACCGGGCGGCGTGCCGCCGTTCGTCGTCATCGGCGTGTGCGGGGCGGCCGGGTGCGTGCTCGGCGGCGCGCTGTCGGACCGCTGCGGACGCGTGGTCGTCGCGATGGCCGCCATGCTCGTCAGCGCGGCCTGCGCGCTGCTGTCCTCCGTCGTGTCCGGCACGTCGCTGCTGGTGCCGGTGCTCCTGGTCTGGGGCGTCGCCGTCATCGCCGACTCCGGTCAGTTCTCCGCCGCCCTCGCCGAGACGGCCGATCCGCGCTACGTCGGCACCGCGCTCACCGCCATGACGGCGTTCGGGTTCCTGCTGAGCGCGGGCACGATCCAGCTGCTGCCCCTGGCCGCCGACGCCGTCGGCTGGCGGGCCGCGGTGCCGGTGCTCGCCGTGGGGCCGCTGCTCGGCGCGTTCGCCCTGCACCGCCTGCGCCGCCGGTAACCTCGCGTCAGTGTCAGGGTGGTGTTGCCGCTGTTGCGGTGGTTGGGATCCTGGCCGCTGGTGACCTGGCTCGTAGCCTCGCTGCCGCCTGCTTGCGGGTTGGCGATCATGCGTTGTGCCGGTCACCGGTGGTCAGGACCGACCGGCGTGACTTGATAGGAGCGTGGCAGCGCCCCCACTGAGGTGTGTCCGCCGGCCGGCCCAG
>NZ_BAAGUJ010000027.1:0-97255 GCF_054781455.1 Amycolatopsis stemonae
CCGGTCAGCAGCGCGTGCCGCTGACCGGGAAGACGCGGCGGCCGCCAGGCCTGTTACGGGTCGGGTCCCGGGTGGTGATGCAGGCTGGATCAGCCGTTACCACTTGAGGTCGAGCCGTCGCACGCACAGCTCGGGCCGGGTGAGCGGCTGCCACGCGAGGATCTCGCCAGCGACTTGCCGTTGGTTGGTTGTGCCGCTCACCTTGACGCCGATGTAGCCCGCGCCTTCCCACTCCGGCTCGGCGTCGGCGACGCTGAGGTCGGTGGGCGCCTCGACGGCAACGATCAGCTGGCCCCCGAGGATGCTCGATGATTCTGGGCAGGCGAGCTGGCCGGCGGCCTTGGCGTCGTCGTGGTTGAGCGCGTCGACGAACTTCGCGATGAGCTTCTTCGCCGCGTCCAGCTGTTCGGGGCTGCCCATGTGGATGGTGGTCTTGGCCGCGGCGCTGGTCGTCGGTGCCGTGGGCCTGGCGCTCGTGCTGTCCGGTGCCGTGGCGGCCGCCGGCCGGGGATCGTCGTGGTGGAGGAGGAAGCCGGGCGCTGCGAAGCCGGTGACGGCGAAGGTCGCGACAGCGAGGCCGGTGACGGCGATGGCGATGCGCCGGCCGACCGGTTTCGGCGGGGGCGGTGGCGGGACGGCGCCGGGGTAGTTCAGCGGCCGGTACGGCTGGTTGTCGGGCCACGCGGGCGGGCCGGGCGGCTGGTGCTGCGGGTGGGTCATCGGAGGGTCCCCCATCAGGCAGATGATGCCTTCAGTTGACAAACGACGGATGTAGCTTACGCTCAAGATAGCGAATGACACTACAGCAAACATTCGCGCACCCGCGTGGGCGTGACCTGGGGGAAGGCCGCTCAGCGGTCGACACTTGGGGGAGTCCGCCGTGCGTTTCGTGCTGCCGTTTTTCTGCATTTTCGGCGCCCTGACATTGGCTGGCTGCGCCGCCATGACGGCCGCGTCGCCGGCCTCGACGACCGCGCCGATGCCGCCTGCATCACCTATTCCGACCGTGGGGACCACCTCGCCGCCGAGCAGCGCGACCGAGCACCCGGCCGTGGCGGTGGCGCGCGACTGGGCGGCTCGCTGGTGCGGCTGGTCCTGGACGGACCCGTTCGGCGCCCGCGAGGCGCGGGCCCGGGAGCTGATGACCCCGGAGGCCGGCCGGGCGCTGGTGCCGACGCCGGCCGACGCGTGGCAACGCGACGTCGTCGGTGCCCACGAGTCCGCGACGTGCTCGACGTTCTCGGTCTGGCTGACCGACGGCCCGCGTGGCGATGGCCGCGTGTACGTCGCGATCACCGCGAAGCGGGTCGTGATCAGCGACGACGGGTTGGTGTCGAGCCCGTTCCGGGACGACCGGCGGATGAGCCTGGTCGATGGCCGGTGGCTGGTCGACGTCGCCGTGGCGGGCGGGTGAGCGATGGGACGCGTCCTCACCGCCGTCGCCGCCGTCCTGGCGCTGATCGCCGTGGCGGCCGCGCTGGTCACCGTCGTGTTCACCAGCAGCGCCACCGGCTCAAGCTGCGACGGCGCCCGGGCGGTCAAGCACCTGCCCGACTCCGTGCTGACCGAAGACCAGCTGGGGATCGTGCAGGTGATCTTGGCGGTGGTCGGGCAGCGGCAGCTGCCGCAGCGAGCCGCGGTCATCGCCGTGGAGACCGCGCTGGTGGAGTCCGAGCTGCGGAACCTCGATCACGGCGACCGGGATTCGCTCGGGGTGTTCCAGCAACGCCCGAGCCAGGGGTGGGGCACGCCCGAGCAGGTGATGGATCCGGTCTACGCGACCGGCAAGTTCCTCGACGCGCTCGTCGCGCTTCCTGGCTGGGAATCGATGCCGCCGGGTGCGGCCGCGCAGGCGGTGCAGCGCTCAGGCTTCCCGGACCGCTACGCCCTGCGTGAGCAGGAGGCCGCGCAGATCGTCGCGGGCGTGCACGGTCAGGTCGGCGACGTGCTGGATCCGTGCGTCCCGCCGCACGACGTCGACGCGCCGGCCGCAGTGCAGCGCGCGCTCTCGCAGCTGGGGATGCCCTACTGCTGGGGCGGCGGCACCACCGACGGCCCGACCCGCGGGGACGGATCTTCGCCGCCGCCGTGCGGGCCGAGCTCGCCGGGCTTCGACTGCTCCGGGCTGATGCTCTTCGCGTTCGCGCCGAGCATCACGCTGCCGCGAACCAGCCGGGCCCAGTACGAAGCGCCGGGCGGCACCCACGTGCCGATCGCCGACGTCATCGCCGGCGACATGTTGTTCTGGGCCAACGACACCCGCGACCCGGGATCAATCCACCACGTCGCGCTGGTCGTGACCCCGGGGCAGCTGGTCGAGGCCCCCGAGGACGGCAAAACGGTCCAGCAGCGGGCCTACCGGCCCGACAGCCCCGGGCTCATGCCCTCGGCCGTGCGGATGAGCCGATGACCGCGGTGCAGGCCCGCGCGGTGATGCCGCCTGCATCACCCGCGCCGATGCAGGCGGCATCACCCCGCCCGCAGCCGCTGGTCGTGGTAGGCGCCTCGGGCAACGTCGGCACCAGCGCGGTCGCGTGGATGCTCGACGCCCACGATGCCGGCACCTGGCGCACCGACGTGCTCAGCCCGCTGCCGACGCCGGACGTTCTGGTGACCGGCGTGCCGCTGCAGGCGATGACCCGGGCCAGCAACGCGCTGCTGCTGCTGTCGCGGCTCGGCATCCGCCCGGCCCTGGTGGTCGTCGACGACGGCCACGGACGCCCCCCGCCGGACTCTCGGGCCCTGCTGATCCTGATGCGCCCGGTGACCCGCGCGGTCTTGCGGATGCCCTACGTGCCCGCGTGGCGGGCCTGCACCAGCCCCGGGGGTCTGACCCCGCCGACCGGCCCGGCCCTCAAGGCGGCGAACCGGCTCCGCGCCGCGTTCGGCCTCGCGCCGATGCCTTCACCGAAGAGGACACGCTAATGCGGCTTACGCAGTTCAACGACCCTTTGAGCCCGGATCCCGCACCCTCGTTCTCGGTCCCGAATCCGCCACCGGCGGCGCCGCGGGGCATGGAGTGGTTCGGGGACTTCGTGATCTCCGCGATGAAGTATGCCGGGATCGTGTCGGTGTTCGTCGGCTTTCTGATCTGCGCGATCATGATGGCGCTCGGCCGCCGCAACCGCTCCGAGATGGCCGCACAAGGCATGCTCGGCGTGCCCTACGTCATCGGCGCCATCCTGATGATCGTCGGCGCTGCGGGCATCATCGGCGGCCTGCTCGCGGCCGCGGGGCGGTGACCGCGATGCCCTGGAACGACAAGGCTCCGCGCCGCCGCTGGCCTCTCGTGCTCGGCGGCCTGGCCGTGCTGCTGGTCGGCCTGCTCGTCGCCGCCCTGGTCTACGTCGGCCAGCACGACGCCCCCGCCCCGGCCGCGACGCCCCAGGACGCCCCGGCTGTGCCGGACCAGCTGGAGTGGGGCCCGCTCACCTGGTCTCAGCTTGAGGGCACCCAGGTGCCGCTCTCGGCCGAGCACGGCCCGCGCGAGCACGCCGGGCCGCTGGCGGAGGGCTTCACCCACGACCTGCCGGGCGCGGTCCTGGCCGCGGTGAACATCGCCGCCCGCAGCAGCGGGCTGGCGGGCGGTGAGGAGATGTTCCGCCCGACCATCGCGCGCCAGACCACCGGCGAGGTCATGCAGTACCTGGCGGCCACCCAGGACACCTACCGCGAAGCACTGGGGCGGGGCGGCGCTCCGGTGCCGCTGGTGATCGGTTACCGGCTCGCCGGAACCAACACCGCCGACGACGTCCGGATCGACATCGTGGGGCGGCTGACCAACCGGACCGATCCGCGCCTGAAGGCCTTGATCACCGGGACGTTGCACGTCCGCTGGATCGGCGGGGACTGGAAGCTGGTCGTCCCCACCGGCGCCGGGCAGCAGGTCAAGGCAGTTCCTCCCGGGTTCACCGCGATGCCGGGTCAGCGATTGACGCTGGCCGGCTGACGAAGAGGGGAGGACTCGGATGTGCGCGATCTGGGCCAATCTGCTCAGCCACGGCGCCTGTCAGGTGGTCGAGTGGACCGGCGACCTGGTCGCCGACGGCGCGAAGAACGTCGCGGGCTCGGCGCTGCAGAGCGCGGCGGAGTCGGCGGGCCAGTCGGCGGGGCAGCTGATCACCGTCTCCCTTGGATGGTGGACCTTTCAGTCCAGTGTGGACTTCGGTTCTCCGGCGATCGCGCGGATCCAGCAGTACACGATGCCGTTGTCGGTGATCATGCTGATGTCGGGCGTGATCCTGGCGGCGGCGAAAACCGCGATCGCCCGCCGGGGCGAGCCGCTGGTGAACCTCGCGATCAACATCGTGACCTTCCTGGTGGTGGCCACAGCCGGCGTGGGCCTGCTCGCTGCTCTGCAGGCCGGTGGTGACGCCTTCTCGGCGTGGATCATCACCGATGCCGGCGCCGACTTCGGCCAGCGCTTCGCCCAGGCCGCGACTGCCAGCTACACCGGCGCCTTCGGCATCATCTTGATCAGCCTATTTTGCATCCTGATCTCGTTCGTGCAGTGGCTTTTGATGCTGTTCCGTTCGGCGGCGCTGGTGCTGCTGGCGGGGGCGCTGCCGTTCGCGGCCGCGGCCTCGACGGTCCAGGGCCGTACCGACTCCACCAAGCGGGTCTTCACCTGGTCGATCGCGATCTTGATCTATAAACCCACGGGCGCGCTCATCTACGTCGCCGGATTCGTCACGATCTCTGAAGGCGGCTCGCTGCTGGTGATGCTGGAAGGCGTGGTGATCATCTTCATGGCGATCATCGCGTTGCCCGCTCTTGTCCGGCTGTTCTCGTGGATTTCCGCACCGATGCCCGGCGGTGGTGGCGGAGCCCTCGCGGCCGCCACCGGCATCGCCGGGCTCTTTTTGGCTCGTCGTCCCGGCGGTGGGGGGCAACCGGGTGGTCAGGCTGAGGGCTGGGGCGACAACCAGGGGCCGGGCACACAGGGCCCGCCCGACGGCGGTCCCGGCGATCAGGGTCCCGGGGAGGTCGGTTCGCAGGCCGGGCAGGAAGTCCTCGCCCACACGCAGTCGATGGGAGGCGGCCCGCCGGGCATCGGCGCCGGGCGTGACACCCCGATGGGGACCGCTGGTTCCGAAAGCGCCGGCGGTGAGGCTGGCCCGAACTCGGGGTCTGACGACGTGCCGACCGCGCCGTTTCCGGCGCCCGGCACCGGCGGCACTGCCGGGGCCGAGGCCGAAACCGCCGCGGCGACGGCTGCCACCGGCGGCGCGGCGGCGGCCGCGGACGCGCCGAGTTCCGGCGGGCAGGCGCCGACCGAGACGTTGGCGGCCGAGGCAGACCACACGGATGAGCCGTCGTCATGACGGCCAGGGCAGCTGGTGATGCCGCCTGCATCACCAGCGGAGGCTTGCGATGGTGAGAACGTACGGAGCTTGGCGCCGACGGCGCGGGTTCGAGGTGATGGGCTTGCCGGCCGGGCAACTGGCGTGGGTGCTGAGTGCGTTGTGCGTGCCGATGGTGGTCGGGTTGTTCGACACCATGGCCGGGCTATGGACCGCCGTTCCCGGGATGCTGGTCGTTCTCGCGGTCGTGATTCGCTCCGATGGGACCCCGTGGGTGGTGCTGTTGGGCCGCCGCTGGGTCTGGCACCGCGCCTACCGCCGAGGCATGACCTCCTACCGCTCCGAGCTGGTCACGAAGGTCGCCGGGGCGCCGTATCTGCCCGGCCCGCTGGCGCCGCTGGAACTGCTGGCCGTCCGCCAGGCCACCGGCGCCCCGGCCGGGTGGGTATGGGATCGCCGCGGCGGCTTCCTGACCACACAGGTCCGGCTGGGGTCGACCGGCACGCTGCTGGCCGACGAGTCCGCGGCGAACGGCTGGGTCGCGGCGTTCGGTGCGTGGCAGGCGGCGCTCGGCCACGTGCCGGGCGTGCGATCGGTGGCGATCGTGGTGGACACCGCCCCCTCATCGGTGTCGCGCGTGCGCGACTACGTCGCCGAGCACACCGCCGACAACGCCCCGGCGCTGGCACGCCGGCTGATGGACGACGTGCTCGCCGAGCTGCCCGCGCAGACGGCCGAGATGCACGTGTGGGCGGCGGTGACGCTCGATCCGCGCAAGCTGCCGTCCCGGCCGACCACGATGGCCGAGGCGACCGCCGAGGCCTCGGTGGCGCTCACCGGCATCGTCGACAGCCTCAGCTCCGGCGGGGTGAGCGTGCTCGGCCGCGCCACGCCCGGCTGGACAGCCGCCCGGATGCGCGCCGCGTTCGACCCCGATGCGCGCGGCCAGGTCGACCGCGACCAGACCGGCGAAGCGGAGGTGAGTTGGCAGCAAGCCGGACCGCAGGCCGCAACCGAGGAATGGGATCACCTGCAACACGATTCGGGCTGGTCGGTGACGTACGCGCTGCGCGAACTGCCGGCCGCCCGAGTCCGTCACGACGTCCTGCGGCGGCTGATGGCCCCCGGCGCGTGGCCGCGGCGCGTCATGCTCCTATACCGCCCGTATCCCGCGCCGCTGGCCGCGTCGGTCGTCGACGCCGAGCTGCAGGCCGCGGCGGTCCGCCGGACCGCCGCCCGCAAGGCACGCAGAGACTTTTCGGTACGGGAACAGGTCGATGCCGCCCTGGCCTCCGCGACGGCGGTGGAACAGGCACGCGGGGCAGGGCTGGGGGAGCCGAGCATCCTGGTGACGGTCACGACCCTGGCCGAATCCGACTTGCCAGCAGCGTGCGCCGACCTCGAGAACCGCGCGCGGGGCGCCCGGTTACGGCTGCAACGGATGTACGGGGCGCAGTTGCTCGGGTTCGCCGCGACCCTCGGGGTCGGAGTCGACCCCTACGAACTCGCCGCTCGCACACCGGGACGGTCGAAGTGATTCGCCGGCCCGTGGCGAACGCTGCATCGGATCCGATGCAGCCTGCATCACCGACTGACGACCTTGCCCAGTCGGCGATCACCGCCGTCCCATCCACAGAGGACGCCGCCGCCCGCCTGGCCGCCGAGCAGAACCGCGGCATCCGCGCCCCGGAACCGGCGCTGCCCGCCGAATGGATCGCCGCGCGGGACAAGCCGATCCCGCCCGCGCTCGGCTGGCGGCTACCGGGCGCGGGCCGGGCACCGATCGCGCCGAAGCTGCCCCGATGGGTCGGCTCCACCGAGCAGGTCTGCGGCCTGTTCCCGTTCGTACTCTCGGCAGGCGTCCCCGACTTCGGCGTCCCGATGGGCGTGCACCAGATCACCCTCGAGCCCGTGAGTTTCGACGCGGGGGAGTACCTGCGGCGCGGCCTGGTCACCAACACGGGCATCTACGTCACCGGCGAGCCGGGCACCGGCAAGTCCACCATCGGGCGCCGACTGCTGTGGGGCCTGGCGGCCTTCGGCGTCGGTGTAATGGTCCCGGCCGACCTCAAGGGCGAGCACCGCGCGCTGGTCGAAGCCCTCGGCGGCACGTGCGTGACCCTCGGCCGCGGGCTGCACCGGATCAACCTGCTCGACGGCGGCCCGCTCGCTGGCGTCCTGCACCAAGTTCCGGTCGCCGACCGGGCCCGGCTCAAGCAGGAGATCCAGGCCCGCGCCCTGGCGCTGACCGAAGGCGGGCTCACGATCAGCTCGGGCCAGCCGCTGGACGACTCCGAGCGGCTCGGCCTGGCGCTGGCCTACGAGCTGTTCGACCGCCGGCGTCCCCTGGACACCCCGACGCTGTCGGACCTGCTCACGATCCTCCAGGAAGCGCCCGATGAAGTGCAGGCGCCCCTGCACGCGGCCGACGCCGCCGAGGTCCGGCGGCTGCTGCGGCCGCTGCTGGTCCGGCTGCAGCTGATGCTGCGGGGGCCACTGGCCGGGCTGTTCGAGGGCCAGAGCACGTTCACCATCGATCCACGCAGCCCGGGAGCATGCCTGGACCTGTCCCGGCTCGCCGACGGGGCGGAAGAAGCCGCCGTGGCGATCGCGATGCTGGCCGCGTGGGGCTGGTCGGCGGCGCTGATCGACGCCGGGCAGGTCACCGGCGCCCGCCGCACCTGGGTCCAGTTCTTCGACGAGATCTGGCGGGTCTTGAGGGGCGGCCCCGGGATGGTCGAGCTCGCCGACCAGGTAACCCGCCTCGGCCGTCACCGCGGCGTCCAGTCGATCATGGCCACCCACAGCCTCGACGACTTCCGGGCCCTGCCCACCGAAGAGGACCGGGCGAAGGCCCGGGGCATGGTCGCCCGCTGCTCCACCGCGATCGTCGCGGCTCTGCCGCGTTCGGAACTCGACGACCTCGCGTCGATCATGCATTTCAGCGCGAGCGAGAGCGCGCTGATCCGGTCGTGGGCAGCCCCGCCGACGTGGAACGGCGAAACCCAGCACCCGGGCAGGGGAAAGTTCATGATCAAACCCCGCGAGCGGCTCGGACTCCCCGTCCGGATGCGGCTGCCGAAGCGGGAGCAGCCGTTCCACGAGACCGATCAGGCGTGGCGATGAGCACGACGTCGCCAGGGCAGCGCGGCGACCTGCTGACCGGATGGCTGTGCATCGGCGCGGTCGTCGCGCTCGAGCTCGTGGCCGGGCTGCTGTGGGTGGCGCAAGGCGTTGTCGCGGTGATCATCGGGCACGGCTGGTCACCACCGGCGTTCGAGTTGGGTGTGGGCCCGGTCCGCGACGTCGTCGCGGCGAACCCGGCCTCGCCGCGGATTCCGGCGCTGATCGTGTTCGGGGTGCTGTTGCTTGGCGCGGTCGCTGTGGCGATGCAGGCTGTATCGCTCCTGCGGCGTCAGCTCGGCGCGCGCCGGCGGATGGCCGAGGCCGCCGCGGTGAACCGGCGGGCGGAGATCGAGGGCATGACCGCGGGCGCCCGCGCCGCGGAAACTGCGCGGTTGCACCCGACGCTGACCGCGTTGCCGGGCAGCCGGCCGGACGTCCGCGATGTGCTCGGCGTGGTGCTGCCGTCCGGGCCCGAGATCGGCTCCGGCTGGGAAGACGTCGAGATCGCGTGGATGGCGCCGCGGTCGGGGAAGACCACGGCGCGGGCGGTGCCGCGGGTGCTGTCCGCCCCCGGCGCGGTCGTCGCGACGGCGAACCGGCCGGACCTCTACAACTGCACGAGCCGCTACCGCGCCCGGCTGGGCCGGGTGTGGCGGTTCGACCCGCAGCAGGTCACCCTGGCCCCGCAGGAGTTCTGGTGGAACCCCTTGCGCCTGGTCCGCGACGACGAAACCGCGCGGCAGCTGGCGGCGCAGTTCGTCCAAGCGATCGTCCCGAACGGGGGAGACCGGTTCTGGGCCGACTCCGCTGCTGACCTGCTCTCGGCGTTGTTCCTCGCGGCGTCGATCAGCGGCTCCTCGCTGCGGGAGGTGTGGCGCTGGCTCAATGCCTCCACCGACGACCGTCCGGTCCAGCTGCTCGACGATCACGGCTTCGGCTCGGTCGCCGAGAGCCTGAAAAATATGATCTTCCTGCATCCGGAGACGCGGGACTCGGTCTACCAGACCGCCCGGACCGGGGCGAGCTGCCTGCGCAACCCGGCCGTCCTGCAGTGGGTCACCCCGCAGCCGGGCCGGCCGGAGTTCTCCATGCGCGACTTCGTCCGCTCAAGCGACACGATGTACCTGATGTCCAAGGACACCGCTGGCGCGGCCGCGCCGCTGCTGGCCGGATTCCTGGACCAGTGGTTCGACACCTGCCAGATCGAGTCCGAACGGCATGGCGGCCGGTTGCCCGTCCCCGTCTCCGCGGTGCTGGACGAGGTCGGGAACATCTGCCCGTGGGACCGCCTCGCGAAGGTCGTGTCCTACTCGGGCGGGCTCGGGGTCTCGATCAGCGCCATCCTGCAGTCGTGGGCCCAGGGCGTGAAGGTGTGGGGAGAGGTCGGCATGGAGATGCTGTTCGGCGCCACCACGGTGACCGTGTTCGGCGCGGGCCTCAACGACGAACGGCTGCTCCGCCGGATCTCCCAGGCCGTCGGCCGGGCCGACGTCGTCCAGCACTCGACCACTCACAGCTCCGGCGGCCGCTCGGACACCACCAGCACCGACCACCGGGAGATCCTGCCGCCGGACTCCGTCCGTGCGCTGCCGAAGGGCACCGCGCTGATTCTGGCCACCGGCCGCCGGCCGGTGCTGGTCAGGCTGGTTCCCTGGTACGAGACGTCCTACCGCGACGTGGTCCAGCAGTCGCTCGACGAGACCCGCCTCGAGCTTGCCGAGCGGATTCGCCAAGCGGGGCCGTGATGCAGGCTGGATCAGGCAAGAAGCCGCCACCGCCGAAGTGGGACCCGGCCGAACTGCTGACGTGGCTGGAAACCACGCTGTTCCCGGTGTACCTGCGGCCGCTCGGACGCCCCGGGATGCGCTGGTGCAGCCGCTGGTGGGCCCACGCCGAAGCCTGGGCCCGCTTCGCCGGCTGCCACCGAGCGTGGCAGGAGCTGGCCGCCGAGCCCGGCATCGGGCTGTCGGTCTGGCACCGCGACCACCTCGACCCGATGCTCAAGGAGCTGCTGGGAGACAACGGCCCGTTTGCCGCGTGCACGCCACGGTCGCACAACGACCCGTCCCGCGCCCGGCACGTCCAGCTGACGCAGTACGACGTCGAAGAGATTCCACGGGCGAATCGTGAATCGACCTGATGCAGGCTGCATCAAGCAACGAGCGAAGCATAATCGCGCGACCGATGATCGGCACGACGTTGCAAAGGGGCCGCCTGGTGCTCGCGTAACAGGCGGCCCCTTCATATTCTCATGCGGTCGCAGGTGGCATCCTCGGGATTGTGACGAATCGAGGAACTGCCGCGCACCTTGGATTCCGCATCGGGTGTGTGAAGTCCGATGCAGTGACTTTAACGACTCACATAAGGAAGTGGTACTACTTGGTCATGGAACGTGTGCCGGTGACCTGTTGTGGTTCGAGCTACCGAACCGGTACGCCGTGGGCCAGGACCGGCGGGTTGCCGCGCATGGCCTCGTTCAGTTCCATCGCGAACTCCGCCGCCGAGGTGCTGACGTCGGGCGTGTCGCCGCAGATCGCGGATCCGCCGCGGCTGGTCGGCCCGGCGTTGTAGAGAACCCCGTCCTGCTCGACGACCGACGGCCCGCCGGAGTCGCCGTTGCAGTCGCCGCTGTAGCCGCCGGGGTTGTCGAGGCAGAGGTCCCGGGTGGTGATGCCCGCGTCGACGCAGTTCTTGGCGGGGATGACCTTGCGCGTGAGCTCCTGGATCTGGGTCGGCAACTCGCCATTGAAGACGGGCTCGGTGCCGCCCCACCCGATGGTGCGGACGGTATCGCCGGGCCGGGGCTTCCGCGGCGCGATCGGCAGCGCGTAGGTGTTGAGGTACTCGTCGGACTTCAGGAGCGCGATGTCGTCGCTCTCCGGGCCCTGACCCCAGCTCCAGCCGGGGTGCACGTAGAAGACCGACACTCCGACGACGGTCCCGCCGGCGGTCCGATCGGGCGAACCGACCCGAACCCTGAACTTCTTGTCCGCGGTCGGGACCGCCGCGGACGTGGCGTCCAGCCCGTAGTACCGCATCAGCGCGGCCTTGGCTTCGACGCTGAGGCTGGGCGGCGGGTCGGTCACGCAGTGCGCGGCGATCGTGAAGAAGCGACCGTTCAGCTGCGCGGTGGTGCAGGTGAAATGGTCCTTGATCTCGTGCGCGGGGGCGTCGTAGATGAGCGCGGCGAACGCACCGGCCGGGTACTGCAGGGAGGGCGCGTGTCCTCCGACGATGTTCGGCTGGACCGGGCCCCCGGTCGGGGGCGGCGGCGCCGCCGCGGCCGAGGCGGCGACTCCGCCGATGGTGACTGCGGCGGCGGCGCCTATTGCCGCGACGATACCGGCCAATCTGGTTAAACGGCGCACGAAACTTGTTCCTTCTGTTAGTTCTGTCGATATCCGCTGCTCGCAATACCCACGAGCAACGCTCTGTTCCGGCCCGGCAACGGAATGAATCGCCTGAGAGAGCGCAGGCTGGCATAGGCAAGCCGCGCACCGACAGCCTTCCGTCAACCAACATCGGCGCGTTATCCGTATCCGGATAACGCGCCGCCTGAGTCGGACCCGCAGCACTCTCGCACATGATCGACTAGTTCCACGTCAGAACGGAGCTTTTTCACACATTTGACTTTTTTCACCCATGAACCGCCCGTTAGTAGTTACTCGCCGGGGCTGCTGCGATACAGGCTGCATCATTCACCAACGGCACCTGTCAAAAAGTGGACAATTCCATCTCAGGTGCGCCTTGCGCCTGGGGAACCGGGATCCAGCTGAGTGAAGATCCAGTCCATGACCACCAAGGCCACCCGTCGTCGCCGCTCGCCAGAGCAGGAGGCTTCCCGGATCGCGGCGGCGTTCGAGAGCTACCCCAGACGCGGCGCGCGCTGGCAGATCGCCGGAGGCAGCGAATCGACCTTCGGTATGGCTCGGGTGTGCCGTGCTTGGCCGACGCGCGCCCTGCACGTCATCGGCACGTCCGAGATGGCCGAGCGGTTGCGCGCGATCTACGGCGCCGACAAGGTCACGGGCTGGACGCTGCACCCGATGCCCGACACCCGCACCCAGCTGGACACCGTCCGGCAGAAGCTCATCGACCTCGGCGGCGGCAGCGGGCGCGTGTACACCGCCCTCGATCGGGCCGGATTCGCCCTCGTGGAGGAAGTCAGCGCTTGTCCCGACGCGGAACTACGCGACATCCGCACGATCGGCACCACCACGTTGGCGATCGTCCGGGCGGTCATGCCGTACGTCGGCCCCGATATCAACAACAAACTCGCGCCGGCCGGACGCCACCAGCTGCGCTCGCCTACAGGGAAAGCCGAGCTCACCGCGGCGTTCTCCCCAATCACCCAGGCCCGCTACCGCCGCCTGGTCGACGGGCTGCTGGCCTCTACCATCCCAGCCGACACGGTCGGCAAGATCGCCACGTCCCTCAACGCCGAGCACACCCCGCCCGCAGACCCGCTCGTCGAGGCGCTGTTGGAAACGGCCGGCAGCGCCGGGCTGCTGCAGCTCTACCGCGAGACTCATCCTCCGAGCTCCGAGCCGCCGCCGGACTCCCGCCAGCCTCATCAGGCGTCAGGCCGGTGATGCGGCCTGGATAGCGGCATCATGCTGCGTCGCCGACGACACCGAGACCGCCACGTACACGACGTTATACAGTTCGGCGTTCTCGTGGCGCTTCGACGGAGAGCGGCCCGCGGCCCGCTGCGCGATCGCCCAGGTGATGCAGCCTGGATCAGGCCGCCGGGACGTAGCCGTGTTCGAGGCAGAGCGGTTCGGGGTTCCCGGTGCGCGCGTGGAGGGCGCAGGCGACGACGCGGCGGGCGAGCCGGGGCACCATCATCTTGGTGAGCTGGTCGAGGTCGGGTGCGACGTACCTCCGCTCGCCGATCTCGTGGTCGACGTAGCGGATGGCTGCGTTCTGCTCGGGGGTGAGGATGCCGCCTTCGTAGACGAAGGCGAGCATGGGTGCGTGGTCGTCGCCTTCGGGGACCGAGTCCGTTCCGAGCAGTCGTCCGATGACGACGTCGAGGCCGAGTTCTTCGGCGATCTCGCGGCGTGCAGTGCCGCGGGGGGATTCGCCGCGTCGTGCTTCGTTGACACCGCCGGGAATCTCCCACCGCTGGCGGCCACGCGGCTTCACCAGGAGGAGACGTTCGTAGCTGGGTCCATCGAAGAAGAGCACGCCGGCTGACGGGATGGCCATCGGGTAGTTCTCGAAGAAGCGCTGCTGCGTCGCGGTGGGCGTCGTCACGGACGGCAGGCTATCCCGCCCTTCGTATCACTCTCCGCGTAGGGCCTGGTGACGTCAGGTATCCGCGGAGCTGTGGCGGTGCTCGTAGCGGGCGCCGCAGGAGCCGCATGCGGTGCGGGCCAGCCGGGCGCCGCATCGGCAGACCCAGCCGATCTGTCGGTGCGGGTTTCCGGCGACGTGGGCGTAAGGCGGGACGTCGCGGTCGACGACGGTCCCGGCGGCGACCATGGCGTGTTCGCCCACCTGAATACCGGGGAGCAGGATCGCTCCGGCGCCGATGGTGGCGCCCCGGCAGACGGCCACCGGGTGCGGCGTCCAGTCGCCGGCAGTCTGGGGGAGCCCCGTGGGGGTGACGGCCCGGGGTGTGCTGTCCTCGATGATCAGCACACCGGGGCACAGCAGGACCTCGTCGTGGATGGTGGCGCCGAACACCTGCACGGCGTTCTGGATCTTGACGCGGTCACCGACGCGGGTGCCGGGCCCGAGGTGCACGTCGGTGCCGAGCGTGCACTGCTCGCCGACCTCGACGCCGTCGGCGAGCAGGACGCGGCGCCACAGGTGGCTGCCGAGGCCGACGCGGGCGCCGGTGCCGAGCTCGGCGGTTGGGTGGATGACCGGGGCGGGCAACTGTTCGAGTGCGGGCCGGGGGACGGGAATCTGGTGGAGGGCGACGAGCATGGTCGGCTCGGCGGCCGCGGGGTGTTCGACCAGGCCGGCCAGGTCGCTGAGCCGGTGGACGTCGGCGAGTGCGGTGTCGGGGATCCGGACGCCGTAGGCGGCTTCGAGCGCGGCTGCGATCCGGATGCGGTCCAGCGAGTCGAACCCGAGCGCGTCGAGGTCGGTGTCCGGGGCCAACGCGACGGCCAGCCGCGCACGCGGGCGCAGGGCCGTGATCATGTCGATCAGCTGGGCGGGCAGCGTCATGGTGTGCTCCGCCCGGCGACGTCGAGCAGTAGGGGTAGGACTTCTTCGACGGGTGCGCTGCTGAGTAGCCGGCGCGCGGCCGGACCGGCGTGCTCGTGGATGAGCGCGGCGCGCAGCATGGCACTGAGCTGGTCGGCAGCGCCTCCAGGCAGATGCCCGCCGGGTTGGCAGATCAGTTCGACCAGAGCGTCCCCGCGGCCGTCGACGAGCTGGGCAAGGTCCGGGACGGGCATGGTCCGGCGCGGTGAGTACGGGTGGTTGTCGAGGGCCCCGGGGTGCTCGAGTTCGGTGCGGATCAGCGTGGCTACCCGGGGGGCGAGCAGGATTCCGCATCGGTACGTCGCGGTGGCCACCAGCACCTTCGGGTTCGCGGTTCGGCCGACGAGCGGCAGGTGGTCGATGGTGTAGGGCCGGTATCCGACTCGGATGTCGGTCACCTGGGCGTCGCGGAGTCCGGTGTTGAGCTCGCGGACGCCGTCGTGCAGCAGGGTGGCGATCTCGTCGACGCTGGCCGCCCGGCCCGGCTCGGGCCGGGTGCTCAGCCGGTTCGTCGCGCCGAGGTAGGTTCGGCCGTCGGCGCGGGCGACCAGGTGGGCGCCGCACGCGAAGCCGCGGTTCGGGGTCCGGATCGGGGACGCGACCGGATCCGGCACGGCTTGCAGCACCATGCTGACCCCGCGCCCGGCCAGGACGGGCGGGAGGTCGGAGGTGAGGCCGGGGGAGCGGCGCGCGATCGCCGAGGTCTGCACGCCGGCGGCCAGGACCAGGCGCTCGGCGGTGACCGGCTCGCCGTCGACGAGTTCGATCCGCAGCCCGGTTCCGTTGTCGCTGATGCGGGCTGCATCAGCGTCGAACCAGGTGATCCGGGGGTGCGCCATGGCCGCGGCCGCCGCGATGGCGACCAGGCCGGCGGCGTCGACTCCGGATTCCCCGGGCAGCCACAAGGCCTCGAACACCGTCTTCGACCGCAGACCGGGGACCTCGGCGGGGGAATGCAGCTGGCCGGGCTGTCCGGCGTCTGCGGCGGCCGCAGCGATGGCGGCGAGTTCGGCGCGGTCGGCCGGGACGCTGGCGGTCACCCAGACGCCGGGCATGAGCGCCGGGGCCGGTCGGCCGGCGATGTTGGCGAGTTGCTCCAGCCAGGCGTCGTAGCCGGCGCGGGCGGCGACCCGCTCAGCCACTTCGACCGCGACCCGCGGCTGCGGGTGCGCGGCTTCGACCTCGGAGAAGACGGTGAGCATCGCTCCGGCCGCGCGGCTGGCCTGCCCGGCGTGCTCGCCGGTTCGCGGCGCCACCAGGGCGACTGAGGTTCGGGCCTGCGCGAGTTCCAGCGCGCACGCCAGGCCCACGATGCCCGCGCCGATTACCGCCACGTCTGCTGATCGCGTCATGTTCACTCGCTCGCTCCCGTCCGTCGCACGGGGGACCTGCGCCCCGAGTCGCGAGTTCGAGGGAAGCCGTTACGCCGGTGTGGCGGCAGCGGTTTGTGCCAAGCGGGCACGTCTGTGCCAATCCGGCACAGCGGCGCCCGGCGCGTCACCGAATGGCTACGCTGGGTGCGTTGTCCCGGAATTGAGGCGCCCGATGCCAACCCGATGGACCCGTGCCGACGATGCAGCTCTTGCCGCCGCGATCGCGGCGGAGGACCACGCAGCCGTGATCCGCCTCGCTCGACGTCGCGCTGGGCTCAACCAGACCGAGCTGGCCCACCGATTCGGGTGTCATCCGAGCATGATCAGCCGCTTCGAGAAAGCGCGACGACGGCCCCGCGATCCGGCGATGCTGCGGCGTCTCGCCGAGCTGCTCGACCTGCCCGCCACAGCGTTCGGCCTGCACGTCCGCGTTGCCTCCCAGCAGCTTCCGGTCCGCTCTCCTAGGGTGAGCACCAGCCCAACCGAGGAGGACTACATGCGGCGCCGCACCTTCCTGGTGGCCACCACCGGCGGCTTGCTCGGATCCGGCCTGACCACGAACACCGCGGCCGCCGAGCCGGACCCCGCCGCCCTGCTCGCCCACCACCTCGAGCCCATCCTCCTCGGACCGGGCGCACCTGCCGCCCCCGCGACCGCCGCCTCACTGCGGCGGAGACTGACGGCCGCCCGCGCGGCGTTCGACCGCGCCGACTACCTCACGCTGGCCCGCGACCTGCCTCCGCTCGCACGAGCCGCCGAAGCCACGCGGTCGGCGACCGGTGGCGGACATGACATCGCGGCCGAGGTCTACACGCTGATCACCCGCGCCTTGATCAAGCTGCCCGCCAGCGGGCTCGAATGGATCAGCGCCGATCGCGCTTCCCGGGCCGCGACCCGTACCAGCGACCCGCTGTTGCTCGCAGAAGCCGAACGCGTCAAGGCGTCGGTGTGCCGCCGCGGCAAGCAGCACGAGCGCGCCCAGGATCTGGTACTCGCCGCCGTCGAGCACCTCGACACCGGCAACCGCGCCGCCCCGCAGCACCTTGCGCTCTACAGCGTGCTCATGTGCACCGCCGGCTACGGCGCTGCTCGCGCGGGCAACCGGGACCTGGCCCTCGACCTCCTCGCCGACGCCAGCCGGACCGCGGCCCGGCTCACCGACCACCGGGCGCTGCACGGCCCGCTCACCGCCAACATCACCAGCCACCAGGTCTCCGCGCTGCACGTTCTCGGCGACCCCGCCGCCGCGCTGTACTACGCACGCACCGCCGGAACCTTCACCGGCACCAGCACCGAACGCCAAGGCCGCTACCTCGTCGACCTGGCCCTCGTCCACCACGCCCTCGACCGGCCAGGCCCGGCGTACAACGCACTGCGCGAAGCCGAACTCCGCGCCCCCGGCGAAGTCCACACCCGCGCGACCGCCCGAAACCTCATCCGGGACCTGCGCGACCACCGCGGCGCCAGCTTGCCCGGCATTCGCGAACTCGCCGCCAGGGCTCACGTCGCCTAGCAGGTTTCGCCTGGTCCGCAGCTTGCCGGATCGCCAGGGCGCCGTCGTTCCCCCGGGTGATTTGGGACGTACCCTGTTCGACACTGGTGTACAGTCGTGACGCGTTGACGTCATCCGCTGGGTAACGTCGACGCTGGAACGGGCCGTCCCTCCGCTCCAACGAAGGAACGGCCCGCGCGTCAGCTCAGGAAGTGATCGGTCAGGCCAGCAAGCTTCTCGATCACCGTGAGCACCAGCAGGAATAGCTCGATCCCGCCGGCCAGCTGGCCGCCCAGGATCGGGCTCTTCCTCTTTTCGGGCTTGTCGCCGTCGTCCGGAACTCCGGGTTCGTCGTCGTCCAACGCCCTCACCTCCTTCCGATGAAGATCGGCCAAGCCGGTCTCCGCTCGAAGTCCGCCAGAGGGTGGCGGGACCCCGTCCCCACGCCCGATGTGTCGTAGGGCGTCTGGTGGAAGGTGGTGCGGCGTCATCGTAGCCGTGGGGGTGGGTGTAATCGCGGGACCTGAAGGGCGGCGGGGGTCGCCCAATAGGTAAAGCTCATATCTTCACCCCCACGGTGGGGGTAGAGATCATGTAGATCAACTACGTTTGCACAGCTAGAAGCCCCGCGATCCACCGTCGTAACGGTTTGATAACCAAGGCCCGCGATTCGGGTTCACGCTGAAGGTGCCGCGGGATGTCGGGATGGGCCACCCGCCGCCAGGCAGCGGCGCAACTCGCGAATCGCTGGTACCACTCCGCGTGTCTACGTGTGTCGTGCCACGGGGACAGGTCTACTTAGGGGGCCGACCTGCTGGTGCCCTCGTGCTGCAGCCGAGGGAACACTCCGGGCCCTGGCTTCATCGAGCCTCCGCTCGATGGTGTTCCGGAGAGAAGGGAAGGCGGTTGATCTTGACTTCGCGTCGGGATCGACGACGTGACAGCAGGAAGTTTCGGATCACCGTCACGATCACGGGTTCCGTGACCGTGACGGCGGCCCGGCTGGTGACCATCGTGGTGCTGGTACTTACAGGCTTCGCGGACCTGTACCCGCACTAGCCGGTCACCCGGCTGTCCAAGTTCGGCGGGGCTCGCTCATCGAGCGAGCTTCGTCGAGCTCTTTTGCCCTTGTTGACGCGTACGCGTCAACAACCACTGTAGACGTCTTCATGATCAACGCCGGTAACTCGATCGGCTCGGCGGGGCGTGTGATGCAGTCTGGATCACGACCCGCTCGCAGTGCACGACGTTATACATCAGCGTCGTTGCGGCTGCCTGCGCCGTCGTAGCGGCAAACCTCGCTAGCGCTGGAAGACCGGAGCCCGTCGACGTCCTCGCGATCATCTGCCGCGGCTGACCTCCGCGGTCACCCGAGCAGCAGCGTCCTCCGCTTCAAACTTCGACACCAGCCAGTGCATAGCCCGGCGGAGGCGTGTCGTGTCGAGCTGGACCAGCGCCACGTACGCCGTGCGCATCGCGGCGATCTCCGGGTTCTCGGGTGTGTCCATGCCGTCGAGCCTGGCACAGAGCTGGTCGGCCTCTGGCGCGCTTATGTCGCACGGCGACGCCGGCGGCCCCGCGGCGGGTGGTGTGCTCGGCGGCAGTCCGCGCAGTGCCCGCCGTGCCGCCTCACGCCTGCCGGACGGCCGCGCAGGTCGCCGGCGGGGCACGTCTCCGCGAGTACCGTCTCCAGCGCGGTCTCGAAGGCGGCGTCCCACCGGGCTCGGCCGTAGATCGCGTGGGTCGTCATGCCCAGCGCGGCCGCGGCCGCGGGGAGCCGCAGACCGGCGCGTAGAGCCTCGAACAGCTCAGCCTGCTCGTCCGGGCCGAAGCCAGCCTCCGCGACCGACCGACGCCAGGACGTGGTGCCGGCCGCGTGTGCGATGGGCGCTAAAAAGCGAAAAACCTCGATTTTCCTTCATGTACTCACAAATTTTAAAACGGGCGAAACGGTCAAAATATCGCCTGTAAACATAGTCTGAACTGGCAAAACGTCTTTTTGCCATGATCAACGGCTTCGAGCGCGGCCGTGGCGAGCCTAGTTAGGCTGTTCGCATGGCTTCGGACCGGCTGCTGCAGCGGTCCTGGGCTGGCGGTCTTGGCGGCCGGATGGGCAGCCAAGGAGCGCGTCCCCTCCTGGGGCGCCTGCCAAAAAGGAGGCCCCTGTGGGCGTCCAAAAGAACGAGGACGGGTCGGCCCGCTGGGTCGGCCCCGTCCTCGATGTGCTGAAGGCGCTGGTGAAGTTGGTCGACCACCTGCTCCGGCGCTAACAGCGAACGCAAGATGAGTCCGCCCCCTGGTCGCCACCAGGGGGCGGCTCTGCGCTACACGCGATGATACGCGACGACAGCCTCTTAGAACTGGCAATCAGCCTAAGCGGCCCCGGCTATCGGTCCAATACGAAAGTCGTGTCGACGGCAATCGGCCTAACTTGTCACCCTTCGCGGGAGCTGCCGCCACCTTCCGGTCAGCAACGTCGCTCAACGGTGATGCAGGCTGTATCGGCGTCACTCCTCGCTGGGTGACGTAACCCATTCAGCTGTATGAGGTCGCGCTCGATTTGACCTTGCCGCTGGCAGTGGTCATCATGACGGAGCTGTTCGCACGAACGTTCGAACAGTGCAAGTTGGCCCGTCCTTCCCGCGGTGCCCTGGTACCACGGGGTGAAGTGTGTCCGTTTTCAACGGTGGCGCGGGACGAAGCTGGCGGGAGCTCGAGCGGATTGCGTCTGGCCGGGGTCCGGCGCTGCCGGGCGACGGCGGTGACTCGCCAGCGTGGACTCGCAAGCGCGAGGGCTATCGTCCGCCGGATGATGTGCCGACGCGGCGCAGCAGCGACGACGGCGTTGGCGAGCGCCGTCGGCCGTACGCCGAGCTGCACACCCACAGCTACTTCAGCTTCCTCGACGGCGTCTCCTCGCCCGAAACCCTGGTCGAGGAGGCCGCCCGGCTCGGGCTCGACGCGATCACGCTGACTGACCACGACGGCATGTACGGCGCCGTTCGCTTCGCGACCGCGGCGCGTGAGCTCGGGATCCGGGCGGGGTATGGCGCCGAGCTGAGCCTCGGGCTGTCCGCGTCGCAGGCCGGCGTGCCGGACCCGGAGGGCACTCACCTGCTGGTGCTGGCCCGAAGCAGCGAGGGCTACCGGCGGTTGTGCCGGGTCATCTCCCACGCCCAGCTCGCCGGTGAGGAGAAGGGCCGCCCGGTCTACGACGTCGCCGAGGTCGTCGACGAGCTGGCCGGGCACGTGCAGGTGCTGACCGGCTGCCGCAAGGGCGCCGTCCGCCAGGCCCTTGTCCAGCGCGGCCCGGCCGCGGCCGCCGACGAGCTGCAGGTGCTCGTCGACCGGTTCGGGCACCGCCACGTCGCGGTGGAGCTGATCGATCACCGTCAGCCGCTCGACAGCACCCACAACGACCACCTGGCCGCCATGGCGAAGCACCTGAAGCTGCCGACCGTGGCGTCGAACAACGTCCACTACGCGCGCCCCGAGGATTCCTGGCATGCCGACGCCGTCGCCGCGATCCGCGCGCGCCGGTCGGTCGAGGACCTCGAAGGCTGGCTGCCGGCGGCCGGGACGGCGTACCTACGGTCGGGCGCCGAGCAGCTGCGGGTGTTCGAGCGCCGGTACCCGGGCGCGGTCGCCCGCGCCGCGGTGCTCGGGGTCGAGTGCTCGTTCGACCTCGCGCTCGTCGCGCCGCGCCTGCCGCCGTTCCCCGTCCCGGCCGGGCACGCCGGCGAGGACGCGTACCTGCGGCACCTCGTGATGGAGGGCGCGGCCGCCCGGTACGGGACACCGGCGGAGGCGCCGGAAGCCTACGCCCAGCTCGAACACGAGCTGACCGTCATCCAGGAACTGGGGTTCCCGGGCTACTTCCTGGTGGTGTGGGACATCGTCCGCTTCTGCCGCGAGCGCGGCATCCTCGCGCAGGGTCGCGGTTCGGCGGCGAACTCAGCGGTCTGCTTCGCGCTGCGGATCTGCAACGCCGATCCGGTGAGGTGGGGCTTGCTGTTCGAGCGGTTTCTGGCGCCGGAGCGGGACGGGCCACCCGACATCGACGTCGACATCGAATCCGACCGGCGGGAGGAAGCGATCCAGTACGTCTACGAACGGCACGGGCGGCTGCACGCCGCCCAGGTCGCCAACGTCATCACCTACCGCGCCCGCTCGGCGGTCCGGGACGCGGCCAAGGCGCTCGGCCACAGCCCCGGCCAGCAGGACGCCTTCGCCAGGGCTGTCGACCGATGGCACCGCGTCGCCGACGCCGACACGCCGGGCGAGCGCGGGCACGGCGTCCCCGACGACGTCCGAGAACTGGCCGCGCGGCTGGAGGACACCCCGCGCCACCTCGGCGTGCACTCCGGCGGGATGGTCATCGCCCACACCCCGGTCTCGGAGATCGTGCCGGTCGAGTGGGCGACCATGAAGGACCGCAGCGTCCTGCAGTGGGACAAGGACGACTGCGCGACCATCGGCTTGGTCAAGTTCGACCTGCTCGGCCTCGGGATGCTCTCGGCGCTGCACTACACGATCGACCTCGTCGCCGAACACCACGGCCGTCGGGTCGACCTCGGGGAGCTGGACCTCGCGGACCCGGCGGTCTACGACATGCTGTGTGCCGCGGACGCGATCGGGGTGTTCCAGGTCGAGTCCCGCGCTCAGCTCGGCACGCTGCCGCGGCTGCGGCCGAGGAAGTTCTACGACCTGGTCGTCGAGGTCGCGCTGATCCGCCCCGGTCCGATACAGGGTGGATCAGTGCACCCCTACATCCGGCGTCGGCGCGGTGAGGAGACCTGGAGCCACGCCCACCCGTTGCTGGCCGACTCCCTGGACCGGACGCTCGGGGTGCCGCTGTTCCAGGAGCAAGTGATGCAGATGGCCCGCGACGTCGCCTCGTTCAGCGCGGCCGAGGCCGACCAGCTGCGCCGCGCGATGGGCGCCAAACGCTCGAACGCGAAGATGATGGCGTTGATGGACCGGTTCTTCGCCGGCTGCCAGGCCAACGGCATCGACCGCGAGCTGGCCACCCGGATCTTCGAGCAGATCCACGCCTTCTCCGGCTACGGCTTCCCCGAAGCGCACTCGATGTCCTTCGCGTTGCTGGTGTACGCGTCGGCGTGGTTCAAGCGGTACTACCCGGCGGCGTTCTGCGCCGGGCTGCTGCGCGCGCAGCCGATGGGCTTCTACTCCCCGCAGTCCCTGGTGGCCGACGCCCGCCGCCACGGCGTCCGCGTCCGCGAACCGGACATCAACGCCAGCCTTGTGCACGCTGGCCTCGAGCCCGAGCCGGACTCGACCGGCGGGGTGGCGGTCCGGCTCGGGCTGGCTGGGATCCGGCAGGTCGGCACCGACGTCGCCGAGGCGATCGTCGCCGAGCGGGACCGCGGCGGCCCGTACGGCAGCATCGGCGAGTTCGGTGAACGCGTCCAGCTCAAGCAGCCCGTGGCCGAGGCCCTGGCCACCTCCGGCGCGTTCGCCGGTCTCGGCCCGGACCGTCGGCAGGCCCTGTGGGCCGCCGGGGCGGCCGCCCGGACGCGGGCCGGGCATCTGCCCGGGATCGCGACCGGCGTGGACGCGCCCGCGCTGCCGGGCATGACCGCCCTCGAGGTCGCGGCCGCGGACGTGTGGGCCACCGGCATCACGCCCGGGGGCCACCCCGTGGAGTTCGTGCGCGAGCACCTCGACGGGCTCGGCGTCGTCCCGGCCGCCCGGGTCCTGGATGTCGTCGACCGCAGCCGGATCCGCGTCGGCGGCGCGGTCACCCACAAGCAGCGCCCGGCCACGGCCGGGGGAATCACGTTCCTGAACCTCGAAGACGAGACGGGCATGATCAACGTGATCGTGCATCCGGCGACCTGGACAAAATTCCGTCAGATCCTGGCCACCAGCTCGGCGCTGGTCATCCGGGGGCAGGCCCAGGTCACTCAGGGCACCGCGTCGGTCGTCGCTGACCAGGTCACCCCGCTGGACCTCCGTGCCCTCGCCAGCAAGAGCCGTGACTTCCGCTGACTCGGCCGGCCGCCGCGATGGCGCGGGGGCGGGTGCCGCGCGGGCCGGGCGCTACCTCGACGTCCCGCTGTGGCCTTGGGCGCGACCGGTGACCGGACCGCAGCATCTGCCTCGTCGCTGTCCCGCAGGGCACCGGCTGGGACCGGGGCAGCTGCAGGAGACCCCGAACCAGGACTACAACCTCCGCGAGCTCGTATGCCTGCACTGCGCGAACCGGCCCGACAGCGGCCGGTGGGCGCTGATCGACCCCTCGACCGACGCGCAGGTCACCGAAGACCAGGTCCAGCCCCGCAGCCTGCAGCTGGTCGTCGTCCCGCCCGCCGTCCGCGCCGGGATAGGGCTGATCCAGCTGCGGTGGGGCGCAACGATCTACGGCCAGGTGGAGTTGTCGCTGTGCCCAGTCGATCGGCGCGGTCTGCTGCTGGGCCTACACGTCGAGCCTCGGCACCGGCGCCGCGGCGTCGGCCGCGTACTCGCCAGGGCCGCCGCTGCTCGTGGAGCCGGGTTCAGTTGGAGTGCGAACCCGGCGGAAGAGCCGGACGTCGCGGCGTTCTGGGCCCGCGTCGGAGCACCACCAGCACCCGCAAACCCGTGCTCCCATCAGGAGGATTCCGGGCTGCGCATCGAGCCCCGCTGGCCGAAGTGGTGATGCAGCCTGGATCGCGCATGGGCGGCCTGCCTGATCCAGGCTGCATCACAGCAATTCGCAGATCTCCGCGTCCGGCGCATGTAGGGCGATGCCGCCTGCATCAGTCTGTCCGTCTTCCGGAGCCGGCAAGTGATCGTTCGAGCTTACGCACCCGCTGGGTGAGCAGGTCGATCGCTCGTTCGGCCTGCACGAGCCGGTCGAGTGGCAATTCAGCGGGGCTGAGGGCTGCAGGCGCATCGGATGAGGATTCTGGGGGGTTGATCACCAGTGCCGCCGCCGCTGAGGCGTCGTCGGAAGTGATCCGGTCGGATTCGTCGTTGTGCGTCATCGTGTCCTCCGGGTGCGACTCTGCTCGGACACCGGAGTCGAGGGAGCCGAGGCAGTCGATGGCGTGTTCGTTGCGGCCGCGGCGGCGCTTCCTGCGGGGTTGGCGACGCGTTCGGCGGCGGCCAGGGCTTCGGCGCCTTCAGCGTCGGCGATAACGAGCGCTTTGCTGGCCTGTGCGTGCGCGCTGGGCCCTGCTTCCAGCTGAGCTGGAGCGCTTGCCAGGCGCCGTAGGCGGTCGTCGGGGACGCCGGGCGTATCCAGTCGCTCGGCGAAGGCTGGGATGCGCCCGTCCCGGGGGCCTATGTCCTGGTCAGGTTCTGCCTGTGCGCCCGCGTCGCGTCCGGCCTGATCAGTCTCCGGTGCTTGTCCCGCGCCCGACGCCGTCGCGTCATCACTGATACCGGCTGCATCACCAGCCCTGTTCGAGTCCGGGCCGGGCCTTCGCTCCGAAGCGGCTTCCCGTTCGGTGCCGGGTGCCTCGGTCGCCGGCGCGGCAGCGGCCTGGTGCTCGTTGAAGTCGCGGACGGCGGCCCGGAGGGAACGCAGCTCGGCGTCGTACCGGGCGGTTGCGTCTTCCACTCGGAGTTCGGCCTTGCCGACGGCGGCGATCCCTCGACGGACTTCTTCGTCGGCGCGGTTGGCGATGTCCCGGAGCCTGCGTATTTCATAGTCTGGACGGTTCCGGTCGAGTGCTTCGTCGAAGTCGGCGTGCTTGAGCTGCGCATCTTCCCGCAGGTAATTCAGTCGGCGCTCGGCTTCGGCCAGGTCGGCGATCGCCGCGTTGATGTCGCGGGCAGCTCGTTCCGTGCGTCCCTTGAGCTGGTCGATCCGGTTGAGCCGACGTTCTTGCTCTCGGGCGGCCATCTCGGCGTTGCGTTGCCGGTCCCGCTCGGCCATTTCCGCCCTGCGCTCGGCATCCCGCGCGTCCGCCTTCGCGTCACGTGCTGCCATTTCCGCCTTGCGTTCGGCGTCTCGCGCCTCGGCTTTCTCGTCACGTAGCCGGTCCCGCTCGGCCATTTCTGCCCTGCGCTCGGCGTCACGTGCTGCCATTTCCGCCTTGCGTTCGGCGTCCCGCGCCGTGGCCTTCTCGTCACGTAGCCGGTCCCGCTCGGCCATTTCCGCCCTGCGCTCGGCATCCCGCTCGGCCATTTCCGCCTTGCGCGCGGCATCCCGCTCGGCCTGCCGCTGCAGCATCTCGGCGCGTTCCTGCTGGTGCCTGATGTCGCGCATCTCTTCGAGGTGGCGGCGTTCGATCATGTCGCGTCGGACGGCGGCGATCTGCGCGAGCGTCTGCACAACGGCGGCGCCCTCTCGCACGTGGCCGCCGGGGATGGTGTCAGGAACTTCTTCTCGGGTTGTCATGGTGGTGCCCCCTTTCGCGGATCAGCGGCGGCGGGGGACGTCCGGCGGCGTGCTCGGCGCGGTCGTCCTGGCGGCGCTGTAGTCGATTCCGGCGACGGGCCGGGAAGTGGCTGGTTGTTGGGCAACCGGCCGGTGGCTGGTGAGTGCTCGGCGGGCCTCGAGGACGCGTTCGCGGGCGGTGACCGCTGCGTGCGCGGCTGCTCGCCGCTCGGCAAGTTCGTGCCAGGCTTCGAGCTGGATGAGGACGGCGGCGACGGCGAGGACGATCCGGGCTGCGGTGTCGTCGTCGCGTTCGTCGTTGTGGCGGGCGTGCAGCAGGATGGCGGTACTGGTCCGGAGGTCGCGGGCCATTTCAGCGGCTGGCCCGCGGGTCAACGCCGGCATCGCGGGCATCTGGGCCGCAAGGCGGCTGGCTCGTTCAGCGGCTTCGGCGGCGGCGCGAAGTTCGCTGAGGTCGGTGTAGGCCGCGGCGGCGTGCAGGACGTCACGGACGGCGCGGCCGATCTCGGCGAGTTCGGGATCGGTGGGCTCGTCGGGCGCGGTGGCTGCGGCGTGTTCGAGCGCGTCGGCCGCAGCGGCGGCCGGCGCGGTGGCCCGCTCGGCGGGGGTCGTCCAGGCTGTTCGCAGTTCGCTCAGGCGCAGTTCCGGCGCGAGCTTGCCGAGGTTGTAGAGCACCGACTGCCCGGCGCTGTCGGACCGGACGCCGACGCGGTAGTCGATGACGGCGCCATCCGCGTCGTGCTGCTCGGCGACGGTGATCCCGGCCGCGCGCAGCCTGCTGACGAAGACCTCTTCGGAGCTTGCCTCCAGAGCGATGATGGTGCACCAGTGGCGCAGCTGCGCGGTATCCGGGAGCGCCTGCGGGTCACCTCCGAGCTTGTTCTGCTCGGCCTTCGCCCGGCTCGCTTCGGCCTGGTGGTACGGCCGTCGGCTGGTGCCGTCCGCGCGCCCGGTCGGCACCAGGTCGAACCGGGCTTCGTATTCGTGGCGCATGGCTTCCCAGGCGCGGGTGTAGTTGATGTAGCCTGCATCGCTTCCGTTCTCGCGGACGCGCGAGTACGTGATGTGGATGCTGTTGTCGTCATGCCTGGTGGCGATCCAGCGCACCGCGGCCGGGTCGTCGGGGCCGTTCCACAGCCCGGCGCGGCGCATCGTCGTCTCGGCGATCTCGCGCCATTGCGCGTCGCTGAGTACGGGGTCGTCCGGATGGTTGGCCACCACGATGTGCCCGGTCCGGTTCGTCGGCGAGCGCCCGGCGAAGCGGGCGGGGAGGTCGATCGTGCGCGCCATGGCGCGGATCGACTGCCCGCCGCCGGCGCGCGGTGCGGGAACGTGGATCTCCGGCAGGCCGTCCCAACTCGCGATCGTTCGCGGATCGATGTGGACGGTGCCGCCGCGCTCAGGTCCCTTGCCGGGCCCATACAGGTAGGCCAGCAGGCCGGGGGTGTGTGAGCCCCGCGGGGCCTCCTTCACGATCACCGCGGCCGCCCTACTCCGGCTCGATGAGGTCGAGTACCCGGGCGCTGAGTTCGTCGTACTGCACGATTCGCTGCAGCAGGTAAGCCCGCGCGCCGTCAACCGCTGCCTCGGTCGGCGGGTTGCCGCTGTTGGCTGCCGCCGCAAGCTGGTTCAACGACCCGGCGGCGTTGGCCAGCAGCCGCCGGAGCGTCGTGAGCTCCTCTACGATCTGGCGGATCGCCACGACCTCGTCGGCGGTGAATCCGCGGGCCTCTCCGTTCGCGTTGACCGGGCCGAACCGGCCGGTCGCGACGTCGAGTGCCGCGTTGGCGATGAACGTGGTGTTCGACTGCTGCCGCGCACTTGCGGCCGCCGCGATGACTGCGAGTTCGGACGCCGACCAGTTGATCGGCGCGGTCGTTCTGTCTCGCTTTTCACCGTCCAGGCGTCCCCTGCGGCGCTGGGTCGGCATCTCCCCTGGCTCCCTTTCCCCCGCTGCCCATTGTGCCACAACCGCCGCCGACGCGGAGGATTTTCACCGGTTTTCCATAGGAAAACCGTATCTTGCTCCTGAGCGGAGCGCTGACGGCGAGGGCGCGCGGCTGTGGCGGCACCCGGCCGCGACGTGCGCGCTCCGGCGGGCGGCGCTCGATGCGCCGGCCGCCGGAAGGCACCCGGCCGCCGACCGCACCCGGCTGGGACGCGGGCCTGCACGAGCAGCGGGCGACGCGCCCTGCGAGGATCCGGCGGGCGGCGCTCGATGCGCCGCCCGCCGGAAGCGCCCCGGCCGTGACGTGGGCGCGTACGACCGCCGCACGCGTACCGTGGTCCGCATGGGGAGCAACGTCATCACAGCAGCCGAGGAGCTGCAGGCGCTGCGGGCTGCCGAAAAGGTCCGGCTGATCGAGCCGCTGGCAAAGTCCTGGGAAACGACGCGGCGACTCCGCGAATTGTTGGCTTCGGCGACGGCGACCCGCTCGGTCGCACCTGAGTCGCTTGGTGAGGACCTCGACGCCGTCATCGAGGCGACCAAGAAAGCACTTGCGGCATCCACGCACGCGACGTCGGCAGACTGGAACGCAGCGAAGAGCGGCGGCTGGTCCGCAAAGGAGCTGCGCCAGGTCGGGCTCGCACCGGTTCGCGTGCCGTCTCCCGCGGATGGGACCGCGAGCGTTGAGGTGAGCGATCAGGCCAGCGCGGGCCATCCTGCTTAGTCCATGACCGCGTGCGGCCGGGCGGTGGCTCTGCGCCCTCACGCGGGCGCTGGGGCGACGCATCGCGCTGGCGGTGGTGACGATCGCCCAGCTGAGCCTGACCTTCGCAACAGCTGCTCGGGACGGGGGGTGATCACGGCGCCCACCTCGGCCACGAAAGCGGGTGCACGCTCCGGCCGCGGGGCGGCCGTGACCCGCACAGCCCGGCTGCGTAAGGCGTTATACGCGGGTCAGGCGAACTTGGTCTTCGGCCGCTCCTGCCGCACGTCGCGCCTGCCTACTGGCCGGGGCGATGCAGCCTGGATCGGTGATGTAGGCGGTTCGGGTGCGGCGCGCGCATGTTCGTGGCGGTAGCCCTCGTCATCGGCGGCGTGCGCTCGCCGCCTTGCGGCTCGGCTCGGCAGCGCCGTGTGTGAGGCGACGCGCCCCGGCGGCGGCCGCGGGCCGGCGCTCGATGCGCCGGGCTGCGGACATCCGGCCACGCGCCAAAACCCGGGGGCCGGGATCTTCCCGGCCCCCGGGAAATGGGGGGTAACTCGGCTATCTACTAGGCGTCGGCGTCGTCCGCGTCCGCGTCCTCGTCGTCGTCCGCGTCCTCGGCGTCCTCGGCGTCCGCGTCGTCGTCGTCGGCGTCGTCGGCGTCCTCGGCGTCCGCGTCCTCGTCGTCGGCGTCCTCGGCGTCCGCGTCGTCGGCGTCCTCGGCGTCCTCGTCGTCGGCGTCCTCGGCGTCCGCGTCCTCGGCGTCCGCGTCCTCGTCGTCGGCGTCGTCGGCGTCGTCGGCGTCCTCGGCATCCGCGTCGTCGGCGTCCTCGGCGTCCGCGTCCTCGTCGTCGGCGTCGTCGGCGTCCTCGGCATCGTCCGCGTCGTCCGCGTCCTCGGCGTCCGCGTCGTCGGCGTCGGCGTCGTCCGCGTCCTCGGCGTCCTCGTCGGCGTCGTCCGCGTCCTCGGCCTCGTCCGCGTCGTCGGGGTCCTCGCTGGACTCGTCCTCGGCGGCGGCGAGTTTCTGCCGGGCGAGTTCCAACTGCCCAGCTTCCCACTCGGTCGGGTTGTACCCGCCGCCCAGGCGATCCAGCATTTCGAAGTACTGCAGTTCGATGGCGCCCCAGTGGCCGGTGCGGGCTCGGAGGTGGAGTTCTCGTGCGGCGCACATCCGCACCCATGCGGCGTGCAAGTCGAGCTTGGGGTCGTCGTTGGCCTCCATCTGCTCGCGGAACTGGTCGCCTAGTGTCGGCTCCAGGTTGGCGTCGTGCCAGAGCTTTTCCGCGAGTCGCCCGGCGTCGCCGTTTCCGGCGAGCTGCGCCAACCCGTTGTGGTAGTCGCGGGCCATGAGCCACACCATGTCTTTCTGCGCCGGGTGCTTCTTCACCATGGCGGTCAGGGCGGGCATGCGGAGCGCTCGCGCTTCGCGCTTGGCTTTCTCCTCGGCCTTCATCGCCAGCTCGTACGCTGATGGCTCGGTCTTGGTCGGCTGGGTCTTGGTCGGCTGGGTCTTGGTCGGCTGGGTCCCGGTCGGCTGGGTCCCGGTCGGCTGGGTCCCGGTCGGCTCGGTCTTCTTCGGCTTCGGCTTGGCCGTGGTGTAGAAGACGAGATCTCCGCTGGTGCTGTCGACTTCGGCGACCAGCGTTCCGGCCCTGGTTGCCTTCGTGATGCCCGCCTCGTCGGTGAGGCGGTGGTTGTGCATCTCGGGGCCGAACATCTTGCGCGGGCTGATGATTTCGACGTTCAGCTTCTTTGCCGTGGTAACCGAGTCGATCACTCGCGCTACGTACTCGCACGCACGAGTGGCGTTCCATCCCGGTTGCTCGCCGCGTGTGTTGAGCGTCTTGAGCACGTGAGTCTGGGCGCTCCGCTGCTCGGGGGCGAGGCTCGATTCCTGCTTGCTGAACTTCTGGGCGGGGTCGGCGTACGGGAACTTTCCGGCGATCACGGCTGCTTCGGCCATGGGGAGCTTCTTCGGCTTCCCGGTCTCGTCGACGTACAGTTCGCTGGTGCCGTTGACCGCGTCCATGGCTTCCGGTGCCAGGTGCAGCAGGGCAAGCCGCCGTGAAATGGTCGGCTGGGTGTACCCGTTCAGGACGGCTGCGAGCCTGCGTTGCGAGACTCCCGCGTTGATCGACTTTGCGAGCATGCGGGCTTCCTGCAGCTCGGTGAACCCCTTGCGGCCCTTGTTCTCGTCGTTCAGGCGCCGGAGGTCGCCGTCATTCTCCATGACGCTGTCGTCAATTTCGGCCTTGAACGGGTTGCCGGTGTCCAGGGCGGCGGCGCGGCGGCGGTGGCCGTAGATAGCGACGTATTCCGCGTTGCGGGGCAGCTCGCCGGTGAGCTGGGGGCGCGCGCGCAGGAATGCGGCGACGGTGACGACTAGGCCCGCTGCGAAGTTGCCGCCGTGTTCGATCACGGAACTACGGAGCTCGTCCCATTCCGGGTCACCCGGTTCGGGTTCCGATCGTTCGGGGTCGTTGAACGGGTGCGGAGCCACGACGGCGGGATCCAGCAGTTCGACGTTCACCCCGTCCGGCTCCGACTCCTCGACGGGCGTGGGCTGATCCGGCTTGGTGTCGTCGCCGGTGGCCTGCTCGTCGGCGGTCTGCTCCTCGGCGGCGGCGTCCGTCAAGGTCAGGCCCAGGGGGGTGAGCTTCTGGTTGATCTCGTCGACCGACTTGGGGCCGATCCCGTCGATGTCGCGCAGGTCCGCTTCGGTGCGTGAAGTCAGGTCACCGACGGTGTTGATGGTGCCGCGCTTGAGGAAGTTGTACGTCCGGGCGGTGAAGTTCAGCTCTTCGATCGGCGTCGCGAGGATGGCGCCGGGCTGCTGCGGCGTGTCGCTGTCTTCGGTGAGTTCGATCGGTGCGGCGGAGCTGCCGGTTTCGGTGGTGGATTCACCGGCGATTTGGTCGGATTCCTGGGCGTTTTCCGTACTGAAGATGTCCAGGGTTTGAGTTGGGCTCATTGCGCGTTCCTTTGTGATTGTTGTGACTGACGATCAGCGAAATTCATTCGGGTCTAGCTGGCCTCTCACTGATATTTAAATCTTACCACTCTTACCACTCTTACCACTTTGCTTGATTTGTGATTCAGGTCACTCGGCGACCCGGCCGCCGGCCAGCCGCTGAGGCGGCGGCCGGCGGCCGGGTCGTGGTTATGCAGGCGGCATCACCAGTGATCGCGGCGGCATCCGTCGGTGTGGACGGGCACGATGACGTGCGGTCCGGCGTCCGGTTCGGCGTTGTTGAGCTGCCGGACGGCGGCGACGGCGCGACCGAAGTGGTGCGGTCCGGAAATCCAGGTGGCCTGTTGAATCCAGGTGATGTCTTGGACGCTCGAGGGGAGGCGGTATCGGGTGGGGATGGCTCGGACGATGGCGTGTCCGGCGGTGTCGTGCGGGCCGTGCTCGTGCTCGGGCTGGTAGAGCTGGGGGCGCGGCGGGTTCGGCGTGGCGGCGGCCGGAAGCGCGAGCGGGGCGGCCTCGCACGGGGCGCACGCGTAGTCGTAGCGGGTCGCGACCACGTGCCGGATGCCGGGCAGGGTGGCCGCGCATCCCTGGCACCGCCACCGTGTACCGGGGCGGGCGTAGAGCGGGTGGGCGGCGACGCTGTCGAGCGGCATCAGGTAGACCCTGCGGTGTCCGCATTCGAGGTCGAGTACGACGCTCACGCGGTGGCAGTGGTCGAGCCCGGCGGGCGGCTTCGGGGTGCTCACCGGTCCTCCGTGGGCTCGTCGGCGATCGCGGCGTATCGCTCGGCCTCGTCGGCGGCGGCGGCGCGCTCGGCGGTCGCGGTCTTGATCTGCTCGTCGAGCCCTGCGACGACGCGGGCGGCGGCGGCCTGGCTGCGTGGGGCTTCCCGGCGGGCGCGGGCGCGGTGCAGTTCGGCGAGGTCGTCACGGTCGAAGTAGTCGGCGAGGATCGCGCGGAGCACGGCGGCGGTCCGGTCGGCCGTCTTGTCCGGCGCTTCGTAGCTGGTGCGGCCGCCGTCGTCGGTGCGCCGGGGGCGCGCGGTCCGGCCGTCGAGGTTGTCGAGCCAGTCGGGGGTGATCCCGCCTAACGCTCCGTGTACCTCGATGCCGTTGACGGTCGGGAGGTAGGGGGCCTGCATGCCCATGTAATAGTCGCGTTCGGACCAGTCGCCGTACCGGATCGTGGCGGCCGTTGGGGTGGCGTGCTCGACGGCGTCGGTGCTGTGGACGGTGAACGAGCCGGACAGGCGGGTGCCGGTGACTTTGTAGACGACGGTGCCGCTGTCGGGGTGGGGGATCGCCCAGGCGACGGCGGGCCGGTACTTCCCGAGGTCGAGCCGGACGCGGCGGGCGCCGATCGGCTTGTCGGTGATCCAGTCTGCATCGGCGGCGGGGGTCCGCGTGCTGGGCCGCATGCGCGGGCGCTCCTTCGGCGGGCGGCTGAGCACCGACCCCAGGGCGCGGGCCATGCCGGTCACGGGGTCGGCGGCGGGCACGGCGACGGTGGGCGGCTCGGCGTCGTCGTTGATCTCGACGGTGTCGACGCCGTCGAACACGACGGTGTAGCCGAACCGGTCGAGCTGGTCGGCCAGAGCCTCACGGAGCACCGTTTCGGGGCTGTCGACTGTGGACGGCCGGAATCCGGGCATGGTGTCGTCCAGGCCTTCGGTCTGGGCGTAGTCGTAGTACGGGCGCATGCGGAACCGGCTTCGGGTCTGCTTGCCGTCGCCGTTGTCGGTGTCCTCGCCGTGGTCCTGGCCGTCGTGCTCGGCGGCGTCGCCGTCGACGGTCTCGGTTCCCTTGGGGACGGCGAGCCGGTACGGGCGCGCGTACTCCTCTTCGGTGACCCAGCGGCCGCGCTCGCCCCATCCCTTGGCGGTGTCCAGGTCGGTGAGGGTTGTCCCGCGTTCGCTGGCCTGCTTGATCACCAGCGCCTGATTCCGCAGGGAGAACCGCAGGACGCGCGGGCTGCGGACGGTGAGCAACTGCGTAACCAGGCGCTCGAGTTCGGCGGGGTCGGCGAGCACCTTGCTCGCCCCGTCCACGAGGGCGTTGTCGGCGGCGGCGAATGCCGCCTTTTCTTCGTCGGTGTAGGTGCGGCGGCCCATTTTGGGGTGCCTCCTTCCCCCGGGGTGGCCGGAGCCACCCCGGGACTTGAGAGCTGAGGGGTTACAGGGCGGCGGTCAGTCGGGGGACGTCGCCGGTGGCGAGGCTGCGGACGGCGCGGACGGCGCGGCGGTAGCGCTTCTCCGACTCGTCGTGCCCGTACTTGATCTTGATAAAGGCGAACGCGGTCAGGGTGGCGCGCGAGATCGCCCACACGCCGTGATCGGGGACGCGGTGCGGGATGCCGAGGTCTTCGGCGAGCTGGCGGCCCGCGTGGGCGGCGGTCTCGATCAAGAGCGTGGCCGGTTCGGTCATGCTCATGTCGTGGTCGCCGGGGTACTCCTGCGCGTAGGCGAGTGCCTGTCCGCCGTAGTTCGCGGCGAGTTCGTGGAAGGCTTCTCGCTGTGCGGCGTTCAGGAAGTTCGCGCCGGAGCGGGACACGTCGTTCTGGATGCGGGCGGCGGCCCGGTCCTGGTGCAGGGTGAGCGCGTTGAAAAACAGCAGGAGTTCGCGGACGTCGGGTCCGGTGTAGACGCTGGGCTCGGCGTGGGTGAGGCGGTGCCTGCTCATCGGCAGCCTGCCGGGCACGCGTGGTTGGGCATTCCGTCCACGAGGTCGTAAACGGCGCTGCATTCGGTGCGGCAGTTGGGGCAGACGAACGTCAGAACGCGCGGCGCGGAAGTCAGGTAGAGGATGTGGTCTTGCCGGAAGCGCACGTTCACGGGGAGGTCGAGCAAGGCGAACGCGCACAGGCCGTGCGCGGTGACCTTCGCGATGACCGCGTGCTCGGGGGAGCCGTCCGGCCGCATGCTGACCGTGTCGCCGGGCTGGACTACCTGTGCCGTTGCGGGCAGGGGTTTGCGGGGCATACTGGGTTCTCCTTCGTTGCGAGGGAATCCCGGCCGGGGCGGTGATCTGTGGAAGGTGAGCCGCCCCGGCCGGGGCGTGTTGGTCAACGGATGGGGCGGGGTGATCCCGGCTGCATCACCCGGCGTGCGTCTGGCCGAGGACCAGGCGGAGCGCGCAGGCGACTTCGGCGGCGGCGCGGTGGGTGGTCTGCCGGGTGAGTTCGACCGTCGCGAGGTTGCGCGGCGCGTGCGCGGCCGGGTAGTGGATCAGGTAGCCGTCTTCCTCGGCGTGGATGGTGACGCCGGTCTGCCGGTGTTCGAGGTACGGGGCCTGGTTCGTGTAGCGGGCGAAGGTGAACCCGGCGTGGTGGAGCAGGCTGCTCAAGACTTCGGTGTCGGCTTCGATCAGCTGCTGCGCGTCGGTCACTTTTGATTTCCTTTCCGGGGTTTCCCCCGTCTTTTTCCTTACCCTTAAATCTTACCACTCTTACCACTCTTACCACTTACTTTTTTTGCGTGAGCCGGGTCACAGCCCGCAGGGCGTGACGCGGCTCGCGCTCGGGGGTTTGGTGCTCTCTCCGCTGGGCCTGGTGTGGGGGCTACCCGGCGGGGGTGGTGGGGTGCAACGCGCTTTTGGTTGCGGCCCGCCGCCCCCGTCGGGTAGAACTTCGCCAGGTCCAGCGGAGAGAGCACCAAACCCCAACCACCTCGAAAAGGTGAGGCTGCCAGGGCTTTTCCCCTCTCTCCGCAGGCCTGCGGGGGTCCGGGGGCGGCGAGCCCCCGTAGGCCACGACGCGAAGCCGGTCGACCTGCCGGCTTGGCACAAAGTGGTAAGAGTGGTAACATTCGTGGTTGTGTTTATCGAGAAGACAACGACATGGGTCCGCCTGAATTGGACCGAATTTCGGAATTTGATCGAAGACGACAACAAGGTGGTAATCGTCACTGTGGGGCGCAATCGCATTCGGGTCGCGTGCGCGCTGTCTATGGAGCGCTGGCGGGAGTTTGCGACGGCGCGGGGCATGGATCCGGAGAACGTTCAGCGGAAGGGCGGCCATGACTTCCGCCAGACGTTGAGCAACGTCTGGCAGGACGCCAAGGCCGGCCAGGTCACGGTGGCGCAGTTCTACGACAAGGTGGACACGTTGGCCGCGGCGCCGCTGGCGGTTCTGCCGGACGACGTGGTGGTGGAGGAGGCGGCGGCCGCGGCCGGATGATGCGACGGGGGAGTAGGTGGCAACTCGTGATGCAGGCTGGATCGGCGAGCCTGTCGACAGGCACAGGCTGGTGACGTCGGCGGCTGAAGGCGGGCGGGGGCGCCGGCCGGGTACGTTCGGGGCGCTGGTTGAGCAGCTTGGTGTCGACGTCGCGCAGTTCGGTGATCTGCCGGTCGTTCTCGAGCCGTTGCCGGGTGGCCCGCGCTGGCGGTTCGCGGCGGCGGGGCTGGCCGGGGATCCGGCTTCGCAGGGCGCGGTTGTGGTGCGTGGCGGCGAGTTGGCCACGGACGCCGGCGACGACGTGGTGAGCGTCGACGCGTGCGTGGAGCAGGTGAACCGGGCACGAGCGATCGGCGACTACTCGACGGCGGCGGAGTGGGCGCAGCGGCTCACGGTGTTGCTGGTGGCGAAGGCGGCGGGCCCGCAGCCGACCTGACCCGCCATGGCCGAGGCGTAGCTGGGTTGCGGTCACCTCGGTTCAGCGGGGCTGACGTGGTCGGCCGGGCGGTCCCGTGGCGAGGTCGTCGTGGCGAGGTCGTCGTGGTTGCCCTGCCTGGTTCATGCGCGCCGATTGGGTGGTTCGTAGGGTCACGGGTGTGGCGGAAGAGCCGGTGATGCCGAACGACGAGGAACTGCTGCACCTGCGGCGGGCCGCCCGGCGCGAGCTGGAGGGCGAACAGGTCACGATCCGGACCGTCCCGCACAACGTCGTGATCTTGTCGTGGGTGCTGCCCTGGGCTTCCGTGCGACCCGTCCTCACTGAATGGGCGCCGCTGCTGTTCGAGCGTCTCAACGACCAGGTCGGCGCGTACCTCGCGGAGGACCCGGACGGCGCGGCGCTGATGCGGCGCGGCGAGCTGGTGACCCTTGAGGTCGGCCCGTACACCGCGGTCATCCTGGCGTGGTCGATGCACTGGTGGCTGCTGCAGCCGGAGAACACGAAGTGGGGCCCCGATTTCCTGCGCCCGCTCGTCGACCAGCTCGTTGGGATCGTCGACGATCCGGTCGTGCGGGGCCTGATCCGTCGAACGATGATTCCGTGACGGCCGGGTTGTTCGTCAGTGGAGGTCGGCGGCCGGCCGGTGCTTTGAATCTACGTAGATAAAATGTTGATTGTGGCGCTACATTGGTGCTGTGTCGACCAGGTTTGTCGTGGCTGTTGCGGAGGATGTTGCCGAGCGGGTTGAGGCAGCGTTGGCGCTGCACGTCGAGGCCTCGTCCGTGTGGTGGCGGACGCAGCAGGACCGGGTCCGGCGGATTCCCGATCCGGGGGAGCGCCGGCAGGCGCGTGCTGTGCTGGAGGCGGAGCGTGCTCGCCGCCGACGCGACGGGCTGCATTTCGACACGAAGTCCTCGGTGATCGTGCACCACGTCCTGGCCGAGCTTGCCGAACGCGGTTGGACGGGCCGCCGGTGGAAGCCGGTGCCGGACGGTCAAGCTGTGCTGTCGGGTCATCCCTGGGGGGTCGAGCGCGATTCGCGGGGTGTGTTGGGGGGGGCGGCTGGGCGTTCAGGTTCCCGACGACGTCACCGAGCTGCTGCGCCGGGCGACGTGGTGGACCTCGGCGTCCGCGGTGCGGCGGTTGCAGCAGCTGGCAGTAGTTGACCGTCTGCTGACGAAACAGGAGCTTCGGGAGCGGGCGCGGTTGCGGGCCAAGGTGGTGACCACGGGTGACGTTGTACGCGCGGCCGCCGATCGCCTTCTTCAGCCGTAGCCACGCGGCCGCGGCCGCGTGCACAATCAGGTGCCGCTGTAGCCGCGCTAGACACGCCGAGGAGTGATGATCATGAGTGATCGGTCCGGCTGGGCGGATCTGAACGTCGAGACCGCGAGGCTGGGCGCGATGCTGGCTGGCAAGGGCCTGAGCCCGGATCAGGTTGCCAGGTTGATTCGCGAGCGGGTTCAGCCGGTGCTGGCGGCCGCCGTCGAGCTGGTCGACGGCGGCGCGGACATCGACACGATCGAGTTCGGGCTTCGTTATCCCGGCCGGGAGGGGCACGGCCGCCCGTCCTCGTAGGCCACGTGGTGATCAGGAACGATCACTCGAATGCGGATTTTCGGACGCGGAAGTCCGGCCGAGGTGCGGGTGCACTCCCCCCTACGCCCAGCTCACGGAAGGACAAGCCGCATGACCGGCGCTCCGGATGCCGTCGAGACGATGCTGCTCGGCATCGCGACCCAAGCGGTCGATAACCCGCGGTTGGCGGACGCGCGTTTGGCCGACTGGATCGGCCGGACACCCAGCCTGGCCGGGGAAACGCGGATGCAGGAGATGGCACGCCGGGTGCCCCGGCTGATTGCCGACGCCCTGCTGCGCGCCGGGCAGGCGAAGTCCTACAGCGACCGCCACCTGCGCGACGCGTTGACCGATGTGCCCGCCGCCGAGTTGGCCGCGTTCCGCGCGGTCGTCCGGCACCTGGCCGGCGAGGGGGACCTGGCTGACGACCTCATCGACGCGTTCGCTGTCCCGCGCGGCCCGCAAGGCTGGTGGGACGTCGGCGCGGCAGGCATGCGCCTGCTGACCGAGGAACTGCGGGACCAGCGCGCCGGCTGAGGTGTGGGGGAGCGCGGTGCCGACGACCGCGACCGAGCTGCTTGACTCGCCGTCCGCCGCGATTGAAGAGGCCCACGATCATGACCATGCCCGAGGGGCGGCCGTCCGCCGACGATTTGGTGGCGAAGTACTGGCCGGACCGGCATCCCTACGATCGCGACGGCCTGGCCGACGCGCTGAGCACCGCCGTCGAGCTGACCCGCTACGCCATGCGAGCGATGAACATCGGCCCAGTGGCCGCGCGACCGCGCATCGCGGCCACGGTGCCCCGGGCCACCGATGTCCAGGAAGACGCGTACCACCTGGCCACCCTGGCCGGGCATCTCTCCCCGCTCGCGCGGCAGCTCGCCGAACGGCTGGCCACCCTTACCGCCGAGGATCCCACGCTCTACGCCGACAGCCCCGAGGAAGCCGGCCACCACACCACCGCGGCCGCCGCCGACCTCACCCGCGCCGTCACTCTGGCCGAAGAACTCGCGCGAGCCTTCACTGGCGCGTTCGAGAAGCTGCACCACGTTAACCACCGCCGACTGCAAGACCCGGAGTGACCAAAGTGTCCAGGGGCGGCGTCGGATGGCCGGGACCCGGCTGAGGTGATTCGTCCTGCATCACCTCAGCCAGGGTCAGCCCCTATCCGCCGAAGACGTCGACGAACGCCTTGACGATGTCTTCCACGAGCTGCGGGTTGCCGGTGCACAGGGCAAGCACGGCGAGCAGTTCGAGGCTGAGCAGAAGCAGGAGACGCATCGGAGGCGTCTTCCGGATGAGGCCCACGATGACGACGAGCGCCACGAGGGCGGCCAGGGTGAGCGTGATGATGACCTTGACCAGTTCCACGGGACAGGGTGCCCTTCCGGCTGCTTGCCGGTGAGCTGAGAACTGGTGGCCTACGGTGGATCTTGAAATGGGCGCAGCCTCGGCTCAACCGGTACGTGAACGGTTGACCGAGGTCCGCGCCTCCGACTGCGGCGACGAACTCGGGTATAGCGATTCCCCCGAAGGGGCCGAACGGGCGGGTTTCGCTTACATCGCACAGGTCCTTAGCGAGTCCGGTTCTGTCAATGGTGGCCGGCTATCGCGCAAGCCCGATGCGGCGGTCCGGTGTCGGCATCGGCCCTCCACATCCCTCTCGCACGTTGCGGCTGCTCGGCTCGAAACCTGTGGTCCAGGTCAAGAGCCGGTGCCCGACGCATAGACCGTCGGGCCGTGTTGAGGACGCATCGTAGTCCATGTCGGTCGGCTTCTGGCTGACGTTCACGTCGTGTGTCCACGCGGCAGCGTCCGATCGCCGATCACGATCGTGTGGTGATCCGGCTGCTTCGGGTGCACAAGGTGCGGAGTTGCGCCGTTCGGGTGACGATGCCGGTTATGGCGGCGACTGAGTCGAGACGGCCGACGCCGACGGCGCCGATGCTGGCCACCCGCGGGACGCCGCCGAGCGGGCCGGGTTGGTGGACGGAGTTCAAGTGGGACGGTGTCCGCGCGTGCGCGGCAGTCGTCGACGGGAAGCTGGAGGTGTTCTCGCGGCGACAGACGCCGATCACGACGACGTACCCGGAGTTGGGGGATCTGCCGAAGCTGCTGCATGGCCGTGACGTGGTGCTGGACGGTGAGATCGTGGCGCTTGAGGACGGTCGTCCTCGGTTTGGGCTGCTGCAGCGCCGGATGCACGTTCAGCGCCCGTCTCGTGCGCTGCTGGCGGCGGTGCCGGTGTTCCTGTACGTCTTCGACGTCCTGGCCCTCGACGGCGATTCCACGATGGCTCTGCCGTACCACCGGCGTCGTGACCTGCTGGATGAGCTGAACCTTGCCGAGGACCACGTGACGACGCCGCCGGCGTTTCCGGGCATCGACCCGGCAGCCATGCTCGAGGTCTCCAAGGAGCACGGTTTGGAAGGCATCGTCGCGAAGCGGGCGGACGCGCCGTACCGGCCCGGCGAGCGAAGCTCGGCGTGGATCAAGGTTCCCATCCGGCCGACCACCGAGGTCATCATCGGCGGGTGGCTACCGGGGACTGGCCGCCGGGCCCGCTCGTTCGGTGCCCTGCTCGTGGGCGCGCACGACGACGGCGGCCGGCTGGTGTGGCTGGGGAACGTGGGGACCGGCTTCACCGACGACATGCTGCAACTCCTGCTGTCGCGCTTCGGCAGCCTGGAACGTACGACGTCGCCGTTCACCGCGGGGATTCCGCGGGAGTTCTCGCGGGTGGCGCGCTGGGTGGAGCCGGTTCTCGTGGCTGACGTGCAGTACGCCGAATTCTCGGCGGACGGTCGGCTCCGCAAGCCGGCGTTCAAGGGCTTACGCCTGGATAAGCCACCGGAGAGCGTGCGCGTTCCGGAGTCGTGAGCGGGCACTGCAGCGGCTTCGCCGAGCGGCGGAGAGAGAAGGCCGGGCGCGGGCGCTGCCCTGCCCCAAAAGGACAGCGGCCCGGCACCGGTTGAGGTTGACAAAGTCCTCAATGGACATTGTAGCGGCTGGCGCCGAAGGAGATGCCAGCTCGGGTTTGGGCGGCGGGGCTCCGAGGCTGGTGGGGCTCTGCCGGCGGCGATGCGAGAAACCCGGACCACAACCGCGCGGCGGCTCGCCAGAAGGCCGCCCCACGACCGTCATGGCCTTGCTACCTGCGATAACCTGGGCTCTGGCTGCTGCACGTCGCTGCCTGCTTCCGAGCTGTCCCCCTCCCACGCAGGGCGAGGATGGCGACGAGGACAAGGGTCGATGCCCGCCCGCCGGGTGGTCTGGGGACTCACGTGCACATTGCGTAACCATTGGACTGTGGTCGATCGCGGCCGGTCGGATGGCGTGGGCTCCGGCCGTGAGAGGCGATCATGACCAAGAACGCACGCAGCAAGCGCCGGACGCGAGCGAAGGCCCGCGAGGGGGATGAGCCCTACACCCGGGCGCAAGCGAGCCGCACCACTCCGTGGCGGAAAAACGGCGCCCCGGCGGGCGGTAACTCGGGGCTGACGCGGGCTGAGTTGAACCGGTTGCTGGACGAGGCCGAGCGAGCGTATCGCCAGGATGAGGATCCTTTTCTTAGGCAGGCGGGGTATTCCTCGGCGTCGAGGCTGTACGACGAGCTGGCGACCCACACCGACGACCCCACGTGGAAACATGCGGCGCGGCTGGCCGCGGGCATGCTCTCGGTGTTCGCTGCGCGAACCCGTTGGGAGCACGGCATTCCGACGCTCCACCCGCAGACTGAAGCGCATCTGCTGGGCTTGGGAGTGTGCGAAAGCTGCGGACGTCCGTGGCAATCCGAGTCCACAGAGGAGTCGTGTGACCGGTGCCCGCGGCTGCTGTTTGGCCCGTCGCCGCAGTCGCTGGAGGAGTCCGCGCGGCTGGGTGCCGGCGAGCCGATCAACTTGCGGGATGTCCTTTCGCGGCACGACCGCGGCGAAACTTGGGACTGAGGCTCCAGGAACCACCCCGACGGCTGAGCATGCCAAGCTCGCTGGATGAGCTGCCGACGGAGCCGAAGGACCCCTTGGCGGGCACGCCGAGTGTTGAACTTTGGCGTGCCCGCCGAGCCGCGGCGGGGGGCTGTGGGGTGATGCAGGAGGCATCGCTAGGGCAGCTCCCGACTCGCGACTGGAGCGGCCGGGGTAGCACAAACACGCAGGTAGACACCGATGTGTTGACCGATGTGCTCGCCAATCAGTGGGTGATGGATGGGCTACCTGATGTCTGATCAACTGGGCGGTTGGAGTGCCGCGTTGTCAACCAGTGGCTGAGCTACTAAGTCGCACAATGGGCGAGTCGATTCAGGACGCGCAGGCGTCGGTAGTACAGTGCTGGCAGACACGGCGTCGGGAGGCGACAGGTGACACGTTCGTTAGGCAACATGGCAACCAGTCGAGCGCAGACGCGGGTCCGACTGCAAGCGGTGAGGCCATACCTGAAGCGGGTAGTGGCTTTCATCAACGGTAAGGGCGGCGCTGGCAAGACCAGTATTACGGCCAATGCAAGCGGGACCCTGGCACGGGCTCTGGCGGATGCGCATTCTCCGCGCCGGGTGCTAGCTATCCAGCTTGACCATCAGGGTGACCTTGGGCTTGATGTCAACACTCGCTACTCCAACGAGGATGACGACGGTGCCAGCATCCGCGCGTGCATCATGGGGAACGGGCCTCTCCAAGTGATCCGTGACGTCAGGCCAAACTTTGACGTTATCCCTAGTGGCCGGATTCTCACTGAGGTTGACAGCTACCTGAAAGCGCTCGATACCAAGACGCGCCTTGAGGCGCGCCTGCGGTTCGTAGAAGCGATCGCAGCACTGGCGCATGAGTATGACTGGATCTTCATCGACTGCCCGCCCGGCGACCAGGAGCTACAGATCCTGGCGCTGCTCGTTGCCCGGTGGTTCGTGATCCCGGTCCAGTTCGACAAGGCAAGTCTCTACGGTCTCGAAGGTGTGGCGGACGCCCTCGAAGAGGCGGAAGAGTTCAACAGCGACATCGAATGGCTTGGCGCGGTGATGTTCGCCTTCGACCGCCGAGACGTACGCAGCTACGTCGACAGCGACGGTGAGACGAAGCAGCGGGAAACAGGCCAGCGGGCGAGGATCCGGAAGAAGCTCAGTTTGGAACTGGAGCGGCTTGAGGCTGATCCGAGCGTCAAGGTGTTCGAGTCAGTCATTTCGTTGAATCGCGCCGTCGCGGAAGACTGTCGTGAATTTGGACGGCTGGTTATCGAGGCAGCAGACGCTGCAAGCCATCCTGACTGGCGGAAAGTGCGGCAGCGTGAGCAGCTCTCGGTGTTCACCGTAGATGCCGCTGCTGGCCTAGCTGCCGATTACGAGCAATTCACCGCGGAGCTGGTTTCCAGCATCCGAAACCGAGAAGCTGAAAAAGCGCGAGCGACGGAGATCAGCTGATGACCCAGGAAACCGGCTCCGAAGTCCCGGCCTCAGCCGCAAGCCACACCAGCCCGGTCCCGTCTACGCCGCGCACACCGCCACCGCGTAGCCGAAAGCTGGGCGGCAAGGACCGCCGTGAGGCAGCGGCAACCGCACTTGCATCTCTGGTTGAAGTGCCTGACGCGGGGAACACGCCGCCTCCGTTCGTCCCTTTCACTCCTCCTTCGGTGCCCGTAGAGGCCGAGGAGGAGGGCCTGCGCGAGCCGGAGGCCGACGACGCGGAAGTCGACGAGACCGAGGACAAGTCAGCTGAGGCGCCCGCCACGGACTCCGACGCTGGTGTGGCCAACGAGCACAGCGAGCCGCCGATGGACTCGTCTTCGGTCGAGTTCCGCGAAACGGAGGTGAAGAAGGCCGTTCCGCCGGCCAGCGGAACGCCCAAGAAGGGCTCGAAGAAGGCGAAGAAGGATTCGCTGCCAGAGGACACATTCGTCGACGAACCAACGTATCCGACGTCGGTCTACGTGTTGCCGGAGGCAAGGGCTGAGGCGAAGAGGCTGAGCAGCAAGACCGGGCAGGTGCACGCGTCGATCGCGATGGATGCGATCGACGAGGCGATTCGTGCGGACCTTCTCGGTCACCTGATCAAGGAGCGCCAGACGGTTCCCCGCGAAGCGGACTCGCGTTTCCCGAACCGCCGTGCCACGCGCAGGGCCAGGCCGCGGGCGGGTGGGCGTGAGACACGAACGTCGTCGACGCGAGTGCTGTGGCAGTGCCATTTCACGGCGGGTGAGCTGGGCGTGATCGATGACCTGATCAAGGAGACGCGGGCGACCTCGCTGTCGGAGCTGCTGTCGGCGGCGACGGAGTGGTACGTGCTGAAGTACCTGAACGCGGACGCTGAGGCGCCCGCAGAGCCGCTGGACCTGGATAGGCGTCACTGAGCAGCTGAGCGCGGCAGAGGCGGCGTGAGGGGCCCGTATGGGCCTTTCTCGCCGCCTTTGCCCGCGTGATGCAGGCTGCATCGTTGTGGTCCGGGTTTGCCAAGTCCCCCGAGGACACGTCAACGTAGGCTTTCGGCATGACGGTGGCGCTCCCAGCAAGGGGGGCCCGGTCCCCCGGCTGGCGCCTCTCGGGGTTCGCGGAGTCCAGACCGGCCTGCGTCAGCTGGTGGTCGCCGTGTCGCGCGAGAGCCGGCCGTCCGCGGCCGCCCGGAACTCGGGCCACGTCTCGAACCGTTCGTGGACCCCCTGCAGCCCGCGACGGTGAAACTCGTCGCGCAGGTCGCCGAAGAAGTGCGTGGTGGCGTGGTCCACGGCGTAGCCGGCGTCCCGGCGGGCATTGTCGATCGACCCGTGCCAGTGCTTGAGGCCGACCCGGTCTGCGGAGCGCAGGTCTTCGCCGTCCAGGACGATTCCCCACCGGTCCAGCTCTGCGGTCAGCCGGGCCCGGAACTTCGCGATCATCGGCCGCTCTCCCAGGGATTCGAGGACTTCGGGTTCGGCGTACGCGCGGACGTGCGCGGCGATCGTGGGAGACATCGTCGTCGCCAAGCTCGTCTGCAGCTGGCCGAATCGGCCGAGGGCGATCTGGTCCTGCGGGCCGTGCTGAGTCATCTGGTTCCTCAACGGGGGTCGTTCCGGCGAGTTGTGCCCCGACTGACGCTCCCGCTGTGCGGCCTGGTCGCGCGTGCTGGTGGGCAGGTGATGCAGGCTGCATCGCCGGACGCGGCGGTATCGAACCGCAGGTGGGGGGCCGGTGCCTCGCTTGTGGTCCGGGTTTGGGTCTGGAGGCGTCGCCGCTCGGCGAGGTGGGGGAGGCTCGGTTACGTGTCGGCGCCCGGGCTGGCGGCCCACCCGAGGTAGGTCGGGTCGTCGGCCGCCGGTGACGGGCTGCGCTGGTCGGGGATGTCGGTGGCGGGGATCCACTGGATCATGGTGGGGCGCTTGCCGGTGGCGACGAACTCGCCGAGTGCCACGTAGACGTACTCCACCGGCAGCTCTTCGCCTTCGGTGCAGCCGACCGGTTCGCTGCCGAACCAGTACTCGATGACGTCGCCGCGGAGCTGGGTGCCGGCGGGGACGAGCTTCTCGTTGGCTCCGTCGGCCCACCAGGTCAGCGTGCCCTTGTCGCCGTGGAAGCCGACGTCGAGGCATGGGCCGTCGTCGACGGCGCGGGCCCACAGCGACCAGCGGGTCGCGACTGGGGCGTGAGTGTCCCGGTCGTGGTGTGTGCCGGAACGCAGCAGTTCGAGGTAGTCGGGCACCGCGCGCAGGACGGAAACGGTCGCTGTGTTGTCGCGGCGGACCTGGTCCAGGTCGAGGGCGAGGGTCACGGCTGAGGCCTTCCGTAGCGCGTCTTGTAGGGACGATTGTCCTGGTAGGTGCCGTAGACCGTCAAACTGCGGGGTCCGTGGCGGGGGAAGATCCGGTTGAGGAGCTTGTCGCAGGTGGCGGCGAACTCCTGCTGTCGCTCGACGCCACACGGGGTGTAGTTGATCGCCACCTCGACGTCGGTCATGTCGTCGCGGCGGAGCGTCAGCTCGGCGACCTTGATTTCAGCGTGGTACTTGAGGTACTCGGCTTGTTTCTGGGTGCAGCCGTGGTCGCGGAGCAGTCGTTCGGTCGCATCGGTCAGCGAGTCCGCGCCGGAGGTGACGGTGGGGAGGATGGTGCCGCCGGACCGGGCTACGGCGTGGGTTCGCTCGTTGGCTCCTGGGGTGACGCGCGGCGGCAGGCGTGCGGCGAGGTCGGCAGCCTCCGGCGGGTAGCTGTCGCCATGCTCGTTGGTGAACGGTGTGTCGGCCGGCGGAGGGCGGCGCGGCTGGGCCGCTGAGGCTCCGGACGGCTGTTGCTGGCCATCGTCGTCGGGCGGGCCTTCGAGGCGGGTGGCGTAGCCGTCGAGACCGGTGGCAGCCCGGTCCAGGAGGTCGAGCTTTCCTGGGATGCCTTCGGGGCTGTCGAGTACCTGACCGAGGTGGCCCAGGGCCTCGGTCGGCTCCGGGGCCCCGTGTCCGACCGTGGCCGACTTGAGCGTGTCACGTGCATCCGTGCCGAGCCGACTTGCCTGCTCCAGCTTGGTTTTGGCCTTGCGGACCTTCTCCGCGGCGAGGCGGACGGCTTTGATCAGCTGGTCAACGGACACGTGCGAGGTCTCCTCGCCGCGCGTCTTGAGTGTGCGCGGGGGTCAGCGCGGCGATGCGGGCTGCATCAGGCAGGCGAGCTGCTCGACCTGGGAACGGAAGGTGCGCACCCCTGCGTGGTCGGCTGTGGGTTCGGGTGCTCGTCTGGCGACGGTGTGCCGTGGGTTCGGATCGGGCGAGCTGCGCCAAGGTCTGGAGGTTCGGCACCGGGAGAGTCTCCCAGACGGTGTACCGGATGCCGGGTACGGCGCGTCGGCGCGGTCGCGGTTCGCCGGTGATCGCAGGCGCCGAGTTCGGGCCTGACGCACGCGGCCGCGGGAGCGTCGTGTCGTCCTTAGCGTCCGCCGGGTCGTTCAGCCACCGGCGTTCAGGCGAAGCGTCTTGATCCGGTCGGCCAGCACCCGCCCGGCTCCGCGGGGGGCGTAGAGCAGCTCGTCGAGCTGCGTGGGATCGGCGTGAGCGCCGGCGACCGCGGCGAAGGCCTCGCTTACCGCGTTCGGGCCGTCCTTGGCGAGTTGGCGGGCAACGTCAACCAGGGCCTCGAGCCCGGTGGGCAAGCCGGAGTCGTCGTCGACGATCTCGTCGGCGAGTTGCTCAGGGAAGTAGTGGCGCAGCAGTGCCTCCACTGTCGCTTCGAGCTGCGCGACGGACGCGTGGGAGGGCAAGGTCCAGTTGACCGTGTCGACGCGTTGGGCGTCGGTGATGACGGCGAGGGGATCCAGCGGCAGACCCGGCTGCTTGATCTCCCGGCTGTTCCATGGGCGGTCGCGATTCTCGCGCAGAACCGCCGTGTACGGCTTGGAGGGCGCGTTGCTGTTCCAAGGGTCGCGGCCGATCTGGCCGATGAGCCGGTACCGGGGCGCCGGCGTGCGGATCTCCACACCGCGGGTCCCCAGCGACAGGTGCAGCCCGGCCGCGACCCACGCGGTCACCGCCTCAGTCGCGCCCGGGTGGTGCGGGGCGAGCAGCTCGATCAGCACCGCGGGGTCGATGGCGGCGTCGGCGTGCATCGGCTGCAGGTCCTCGAGGGTCCGCACTACTTCGACGTTGCGGGAGTTCAGCCACAGCGACACCTCCAGGTCGGAGTTCGAGTGCCAGGAGCCGCGGCGAACCTCCTGTCCGGCCGAACCTTCCTGCTGCATGACGACGGTCTCGCCGGCGCGGAAGGTCCGGGGTCGGCCTTCGCCGGGGCGGGAGGTGAAGTCGTGCAGTACGCGCAGTTCGGCGCGGGTCCGCCAGTGCCGCTGGGCCAGGCGCCCGGGCCGGACCCGTTCGTATCCGACGCCGGGGGAGATCTCGCTGAAGTATCCGTACTCGGCGACGTAGCCGTAGCGGTCGAGCAGCCGTTTGAGCGCCACGAAGTACGGCTCGCCGGGCTTCTGCGGGGAGAACCGGACGCCGACGACCTCGTCGACGACGATCGTGTCCGGGTGTTCGGTGACCTCCAGGCGGACGCGGTGGGTCGCGGCATCGACGGTGGTGACGGTGACGCTGTGGGTGAAGTCGGTCGGTTCGGCCGCGATGCGCCACGAGCCGTCGGACCAGCGCTGCCACAGGCCGGTGAAGAAGGCTTGGTGATTGAGACGGTGCAACAGCCGGTGCGGGTGGCCGAGCTCGGCCTGCTGGGCCTTCTCGCGCCCGGCCGGCGAGGTGGGTGTGGCGCCGGTGCTGCGGATCGCCTGCTCGATGGCCGCAGGATCCGGGCTGGGGGAGTGCGGCACGGTCAGGGAGCTGATCCGCGCGCCGGTGGCAGTATCGAACACCGCGAGCTCATCCACGCGCCCGTCGCCGTCTCGGTCACGCCAGAGCGCCGCGATCGCCGTGCTCCGTTCGGGGTAGCCCTTCCAGTCCTCTGGCGGGGTCGCCGCGCCGAGTTCGCCGGGGTAGGCCCGCGACGACGGCGAGGTGGGGTGCCAGCCGGCGCGGACGGCGTTGAGGGCGCGGGTGTGGCTGGCGTTGGGGAACTGAGCGCGGTAGGCGGCCATCGCGGCGCGCTGGTTGTGACTGGTGCTCATCGGATCCTCCGGCGAGGTTCCCACGTCACCCCGCGAGGTTGTCCGGATGGCCGGTGAACGACGTCGCAATGGTGTCCTTGTTGCCGCACCGCACCCGTGACGAGAAGCCAGCTTGTCCTCGGCGCCGCGTGATCACGTGGGGATCGTGCGGCTCGGAATCGGGACCGTGCGGGGGCCCGAGCCAAGGCTAGCGGACGCACCGACAGGTTCGGGGCAACGAGGCGCACAGGTGATCCGTCACCGTGACAAAACGAGACGGTGTGATCGGTCGCCGAAGTGAGTCGTCGAAGCTGGCCGCCGCGCGTCCCACCGGCCCCTGGGATTCGATTCGCGACCGGCCTGTTCAGCTGGCAACCGACCAACCCCGACGGCCGATGCAGCCTGCATCATGGCGCCCTCGTGTCTGCGACGTCGCCGAGCCACGCGACGCATGCACTGTGAATACAGGTTCTCAGGTCTCTTTCCGGCCGCCGCCTCGTCGACGCGGGGCCGCCGGGCCGGCTGCGGACGAAGCCGCTTCATCCCCCGAGTCCTCGACCGAGATGGCTTGTTGCTGCCGGAGCTGGGTGATGGTCTCCTCGGCGGTGCGGAGCGCGGCCTGCAGCGCCTCCACTCGATCCGTGGCCGCCTGCCGCACCTCAGCAAGCTGCTCCGCGTGGTCGGCGCGCAGCTGCTCGCGGTCGGCCCGGGACTCGTGCCGGATCTCCGTGAGCTCTTCGCGGTGTTGCTTGCGCAGCTCCTCGATCTGGCGCCGGAGTTGCTCCACCGTGGCGCGGTCTTGCTGGGCCACGCGTTCCGCGCTTGCCTTTTCGGTCTCGGCGCGCGTGAGCGCGGTCCGCGCGTCGGCGGCCTCGCCGCGGGCAGCGTTGACGTTGGCGGCGGCCGCGTCGGAAACCCGTTTCATCTCGGCTGCGGCCTCGGCCTTCGCCGCGGCGATCTCCTGCTCGGCAGCCCGCTGCGCGGCCTCGACGCCAGCGTCGGCCTCCGCCCGGATGCGGTCGACCTCGGCAACCGTTTCGGCGCGCACCTGGTCGAGCTCCGCCCGGGCGGCGGTCTCGCTCGCGGCCGCTGCTTCCGTGGCCCTGTTCGCGTTCGCCACTTCCGCGGCAGCCCCGGCCCGCACTTGCTCGATCTCCGCCGCGGTCTCAGATCGAATGCGGTCGACCTCGGCGGCCGCGGCCGTCTGCGCCGCGGCGATGGCTTCATTGGCCCGCAGCTGTTCGGCGCTGATCTTCTCGTCGGCCTCGCGGTGCACGCGCTCCAGTTCGGCGGCGGCCTCCTGGGTGATGCGGTCGACCTCGGCGACCGCATCCGCTGCTGCCGCGTCAGCTTCGCCGCGCGCCTCGGCTTCCTCCTGGGCTCGCTTCTCTGCCTGCTGGCGCCGACGCAGCTCGTTGCGGTATTCGGCCTGGACCTTCGCCACCTCCGCGGCGGCTTCAGCTCGCACCTCGTCAACCTCGGCGGCTGCGGCCTCGACGTCACCAGCCGTGGTGATCGTCGTCGCGATGCCGTTCATGAACTCCCGAAACTCAGCAAGGCGGTCGGGGAGAGCTTCGAGCTGCATTTCGAGCGTGGCCTTAGCCCGCGTGTGCACGTCGATGGCGTCGTCCGGCTCGGCGACGTCGAGCGCCGGGAGTGCGCGGCCGCCGGCGGCCGGGGACTTCTTCCTGTTCTTCGCCTTCCACGCGTTGCCCTTCGAGTGGATCGGCCCTCGCTTCCCGCCAGGCAGCTCGTCGGCCTCGTAGCAGTAGATCGAGGGGCGCCCGGTCTTCGGGTCTTCGCGGCTCGGGCGACTACATCCGCCGGGGAACTGGCATCGGTCGTCCGGCTCGTCGGCCGCGCCGTCGGCGTGCTCGTCGCTGCTCGTCATGCTGCCGATCCTACGGTTAAGTCACTTTGGTGTCCAGCGATCATAATCTTTAGTCGCTTACATCTTTCGTCTCTTTCGTAGCTTAGATACGAAACTAAAGATACTTAAGATGCGAAAGTGTCAGCGTCAAGCCAAACCGGGGCGTGACACCGGGCTCGGTGGCCGCCGCGTAAGGTGCTCGACATGGACGACCTCGATAAATCGGAGCAGCGGCCGACGCCGCCACCCGAGCCGAGCCCGGCTGAGGAGCTCGCGGCCGTCCAGCCTGAGCCGGGGTCGTACTGGGCGACCCACGAGATCGTGCGGCGCAGCCCGGAGGAGGTTCGCCGCGGCGAGGCACCCGCCTACGTCCGGCAGATCCGCTAACCCCCACCGTGCCGCCGCGCGGGTCTTCTCAGGGCGCCCGAACAGCCAAGATCGCTCCCCGCGTTCGACAGGTGACGCGCTCGCACTCGTTCTTCCGCGCGGCTCCCCCGGACTCGTCGAGGTCGCGGTCAGCCGCTCCAGTGGATCCGCGTGTCATTGCGCCACTTGAGGATGTCATCGCCGAGAGGCCTGTAAGCTCGCTCTCGGAGGCCCCGGACGCTCGCCGAATGGCGCGCACGGGACGTCCGCCCTCACTGAGAGCGGCCGCCTCCTTGGAATGCACGCTGCAGTGGCTCGTGACATTCCAGATTCAGCTGCGAGAGCTGCCAGTCCGACCGACTCGGCGCCTCACGCACGCTTTCCGTCATCACCACTCGACGGATGGACGCCTCGCCCGCCTTTGAGTGCGCCGGACCATGCGGAGCCTCCGGACGCCACACCGCTTGCATTGCAAGATCTACGCAGCCGCTGCGCGTGGTTCTTGGCCACCAGCTGATCCAGCTGGTCGGGCCGAGAGCGCGCGCGCCCAAGAGCCCGACCGGCAAGACCGGAAGGGACGCGCCGCGATGGCTCCCACCACACTCATCATCCTCAGCCTCGCCGGGTTCGTGCTGTTCGTCGGCACCCTGGCCGCGCTGGTCGCCTTGTTCGTGCAGGACCCGGGTCGCCGCGAGACGGCGTACCGGGTGCTGCGGCTCGTGCTCGGCGCGGGCCTCGGGTCCGGCGGGGTGGTGACGCTTGCAGTGCGCCTGCACGAGGCCGGCCTGCTGCTTTAGCCGCGGGGATGTGCACTGGCTGGTGCCCAGGATCGACGCCGACCTGGGCCCCCGAGCGGCGCTCACAGTGGCCTGCCGAGTCAGGGTGATCCAGCCTGCATCACGCAAGACCCCTTCGGCGGGCGGGGCGGCAGACAACGAGAAACGTCACGAGATGCTTGTCATTTCTACCGCGATGGTGGATGCTGTCCGCGTGAACACCTCAAGCGACCTCGAAACCCACCTGCGCCAGTACCAGCCACCGCTGGGAACTCCTCACGCCGTGGCAGAGGCGTTGCACAACCTCGCGGCCGCGGCCGCCGGCGCGAACCCGGAGCTTCGAGCGCTGTTCGACCTGCCCGAGCCCGGCGACGTTCCGCTGGATGCGGTGCAAGCTGGCCTGCAGCTGCTTCCTCGGGAAGAGCGCCGGCTCGAGCGAACGCACCTGCGGTTGATCGAGGCGGCACTGGACCGCGGCGCGAACCTCAGCCTGTTGGGCGAGTGGCATGGGCTATCCCGGCAGGGAATGCGCGAGCTGTACCACCGGCTGGGTGGGACGCGCGAGCTGCCGCCGGGGCGACCAAAGAACCCGCCGCCGTACACGGTCACGCGGTACTGGGTAGCTCGCCACGTCGCCGAGCTTGACGAGCCCGGCCCGCGCCGCGGCGAAATCACACCACTCATGCCCCTGCCCGGCCGGCCCGGGGGTACGAGCGCGATCGTCACCGGCGGCGGATTCCGCAGCGCGGAGCCGTCCGCCGAGGAAAGCGTGGTGTTCCTCGGTGATCTGCCTGCACCCGGCGACGTGGCGGAGGGGGTCATCCGCAGCTGGGGCCACGAGACTCCAGAGGTCTCCGAGACGCGCGTATTCGTGCGTGCTGAGAATGTTCCGCTTCCCCCCTCATGATCGCCGAGGTCGTCACGCCCTTCATGGTCGTCGACATGGGCGACGTATCGCGGCGGTGGAGCTGGCCGATCAGCCACCTGCGCGGGGGGTTGCACCCGATGCAGGCCGCATCACCTGGCCTCGCGGACATCGCCGCCAGCTGCTCGAAGACTCGGAAGGATCTCCGGGGCACGCGAGTCGAATTTCATCCTCCCGTCAGTAGTTGCGCTACCCTGTGCGCAGCGCAATCCTGCGCCCTCCGGAATTCCGGGCAGCAGTGGAAGCCGGTACGGGACACCCCTCCCAAGGTGGAGGGGTCGAGCTCCTCGTAACTGAGAGGAGAGGAAAGGCTTTGCTGCCGCAGTGACGCGCAGCATCTGCAAGACCTCGTCCCTGCTGCGGCGCGGTTCTTGGACCAACCAGCTAGTAGCTGGTCGGGCCGAGGCCGCGCGCTGAAACCCCGACCGGCAAGACCGGAAGGGACCGAGCCGAGATGGCTCCCACCACGCTCATCTTATTTAGCCTTGCCGGATTCGTGCTGTTCGTCGGCACCCTGGCCGCACTCGTGACTCTCTTCGTCGAGGATCCGATTCGCCGCGAAATGGCGTACCGAGTGCTGCGGCTCGTGCTGGGCGCAGGCCTTGGCTCTGGCGGCGCCGTAACGCTCGCGGTGCGCTTGCACGAGGCCGGCTTGCTGCCGTGAACGCGAGCGCCGCCGGCCGGGGCCTCGGTCCGGTCGGCGGCGCGCTGTGCAGGCAGCCTCACCAATTCGTCACCGTGACAAAACAAGCCGGGGTGATCGGTCGTTGCGATTCGCCGCCCACCATCGCCTGATGTACCGATAACGTCCATTGACGGTACATCGAAGAAGGCCCGGAACCAGCCGCACCGAGGGGGCAGGGGATGCGCCGGAATGTCGGTGGCGGGTGGTAGATGTTGCTCACTGATCAGTGGGCGTCGTCGCGAGCGTCGCCCGGGACCGAGGGCGGTCGGTTCGGATGGTGGAGGCGACGGGCTCGTTGGTGCTCTTCGACGGGCTGGCCGACGGGGACGCCCCTGGCGGTCGGCTCAAGGAGGCGACCGAAGAGTGGATCAAGCGCCTGAAGGCGAAGTCCCTGACGACCGCCCGCGGCTACTTGCGAGATCTCGGGTACCGGCTTCCGGTCGACCACCCGGAGAAGGGTCCGGCTCGCTCGGCGCTGCTCGGCGGGCTGAACTGGTGGGCGTGGGTCCGTGCTCGCGCGCTGGATCCTTTGGCAGTGCCCGAAATTGAGGTGATCATGTGGCTGGCCGCGCTCGATGACGCGGGCTACGCCACGGCGACCCGAGCGCGTGCGCTGTGCTCGGTGCGTTCCTGGTACCAGTTTCTCGCGGACAAGAAGTTGATCGAGGTGTCCCCGGCGGCCAGGGTTTCCGCTGGCGCACAAGGGATTCGCCCGCCGGAGGACTCGCCGACGATCTCGTTGACCGCCGCGCAGGCCGTGGCCATGATCGAGGCGGCCGATCAGCTGCAGGGCCCGATGCGGCTGCGTCACGCGGCGACAGTGGCGTTGCTGCTGATCACCGGTGTGCGGATCGGGGAACTGTGTGGGCTGGCGGTCCAGGATCTCGGCAATCGCCAGGGCGTCCGGAAGCTTCGGGTGAAGGGGAAGGGCGGCAAGTACCGGTCGCTGGAGCTGGACGACATCGCGGGGGACCGCCTCTCGGCATATCTGGACAGCCGCCCGGACCTCAAGGTCGTCGTCCGGCGCGGTCAGGCCGGCGGCCGCACTCGGATTCCGCTGCTGATGACGCGCAACGGCAAGGCGATCATTCCGCACGAGGTGTTCCGGCTGCTCCGGCGCGTAGCTGCGCTGGCGGGGCTGCCGTCCGAAGTGGTCGAGCGGATGACGCCGCACGTCACGCGGCACACGACGGCCCAGCTCGCGCTGCAGTCTGGAGCCAACATCGAGGAGATCCGGCTGCTGTTGGGCCACGCGTCGATCCGGACGACGCAGCGGTACCTGCACGCCTCGGGGGAGCAGGTACCGCTCGGCGTCGGCGAGGTCCTTGCAGCGCAGCGTGCAGCGAATGCTACCGGCTCCGCCGCGTGATCCGGGCCGCATCAGGCGGCCCGGTCGAACAGCGGTGGTTGACCCGGATCATGTGGCACAGCAACGGGTCCGTCCAGCCATGTTCGTTCGCGCATTCCCAAGTGGACGGTGAGCGGAGCAGCCGTCAGCGCGACGACGTCGGCGGGCTGCTTTTGACCGGTTCGTGCGCGAGCGGCGGCCCGCGCGAGCTCGTCACGGCGGTTCAGCCAGTCGAACCACCGCTTCCTCTCGTCGGGTGCTAGTCGGCCGAGGAATGCCCTGCGCTGCTTACGTTTCTGCTCCTGGACGTCGTCGGGTAGGGCCTCCCAGCGTGCGCGTTGGGCCCAGAGGCTGCGGGCTGTTTTCGCGGCCGGGTGCTGGCTGGTGGCCCAGCGTTCTCCTGTCTGGCGGGTGGCTTCTTCGAGGGTGCAGCGGAGTTGCCAGCGGGTGCGTTCGCGGACGTGGTGCAGGCGCATCCTTTGCGGGTTGGCGTGGCCGTAGGAGCGCGGGGTGGGGGTGTACCACCTAGTGGTCTCGTTTTGCGGAAGTGCCTGTTCAGCGCGGGGGCCGAGGACGTAGCGGTGGCAGTCGTCGGCCCCGCCGCTGTACTTCTCGGCGACGGCGATGATGCCGTGGGCGGTGAGGTCGGCCTTCACCTGGACCGTGACCCCTTTGGACACACAGGCCTGCTCGGCCAGCGTGCGGACGTCGATGCTGCCGTCCCGGCTGACCAGGGCGACGGCGAGGGCGTCGATGACGGCTCGGATGCTCTTCTGCCGCTGGGGGCGGAAGTCGGCGATGAGGTCGGCTGCTGCATCGTGCATCGCGGTGCGGGTGCGTTCGAGGGCGGCGGCCTGCTCGGCGGGGTCGACGGTGGCGGTCTGCGTCGGCTCGTCCGCGCGGTCGGTGAGTCGGCGGACGCGACGCTGCGCCGGGTCGGCGGCGCGGTCGACGGCGGGTAGCCAGTACCGATCGCGCCAGGCCCGGCGACCGAGGGCGCGCGCGCGGGCGGCGCTGGCCTCACGGGCGAGGTCCCACGCGGCATCCTCGCTGAGTCCGCGTTCGGCGGCGATCTCGGTGACGGCGGGGAACCACATGAACTTGCGGAAGTCGGCCTGGCCGCGTTCGACAACCTGGCAGTCGCCGAGGATGGCCCACGTCTGGGTGAAGTTGAGGCCGCGCCGGATCGCCGCGCAGGTCCGTCCGTACTCGCGCTCGGATGCTGTCTGCTGGCCTGGCCTGTTCGGACCGGACGCCGGGCGGCGAGCGGGGCGTTTGGGGGCTCTGGCAGGGCTTGTGGACGCCGTGGGGGCGTCGGCGGGGGTCATGGTGCCGTCGAGCACCGGGGCCGGGTGCCCGTGGCGGTGCTCGGCGGTGAGCAGGCGGAGGGTTCGGGGGACGCGCAGCGTGGCGGCGACGCCGTGGTGTTCGGCGACGTCGGCGACGTAGGCGGCGAAGGCGTCGAGCAGCTCGGCGGGTACGCGTGCGATGAGGTGGTGGCCGCCGGGGCGGCCAGAGGCTCGGCGCAGGTAGGGCAGGCCGTAGCCGGTGAGCCAGTCGCGTAGGTCCTCGGACGCGGCGGTCCCTGCCTCGGCGGGCGCGCCGGTGTCGGCCGGGTCGACGTCGACGACCTCGATGCCGGCTCGGGCGGTGCCGACGATGGAGACGGCGGCGGTGTGCTGCTGCAGTGCGACACGCGCGGCGTCGGCCGTGGTGGCCGTCACGACCTTGTTGTTGTCGCGGTCGATGACGATGTAGGGCGCGTCGAAAATTGCCTGGTCGAGCGCCTGCAAGTACCCGGCGGTGGGCGCACTCGCGCCGGGTGGTGCTCCCGTGCCTTGCGACACGCGGGCGTGTTTTTCGTCAGACGTTCGGTCTGAACGAGGGTGTGCGCTACCCTGGGGGCAGCGTTCCACCGCTGGTCCTCCTGTGACGGGTAGTCGGTGGGGCGCGCGGGAGACTTTTCGCTGCCAGGCTCGGGTCTCCCCAGGCTTCCGAGGGCCCGCCCGCTCTTGTGGCGGGCCCTCGGGCTATCCGGGTTTTCCGGGCACCCCTTCTACGTATTCAGTTTTGGCACGTCCTGTGCCTTGTTCAGCTCGCTTTCTGAAGGTTGTTGAGGGGCAACTCTTCCTGCATCGGCAGGTCTTCGACCGGGTGGTCGGCGAGCCATTCCTCGATGAACTTGTTGATCTCATCGGTCATGCTCGTGCCGTAGGCCGTGCAGGCACGCCGGAACTTCACCTTCGTGCCGTCCGGAACGAAGGCTTCGACCTTCTCGGTGCGAGGTTGTCTGAGGCGTGGTCGACCCATGGCGTAGTTGTATCGGACACCGCGCGCGCTCGAGGTCTCGACACGCGGATCTTGCGGGGATTTTTTCCGGAAAAAATCCCCGGGTATGAGCACGGCGCCCGAGGCCACGGCGCACGCGATCCGCAGGGCATCCGGCCTGGTCGTGGCGGGTTGGGTTGCGTGGACGGCGCTGGATGTGGTCGTTCCTATGTAGACGGCGGTCGAGTCGGGCGTCCGGGCCGGGTTGCGGGCGAGGTCGGCGAACCGGTGGCGGAGAGCGGCCCACAACGCGGCCCCGGCGATCGTCACGAACTGCAAGGCGGTCTCGGCGCAGTGGGGCGCGGCGCGCTCGACTCCGGCGCCGGGGGCCACGAATAGAATTGCACGCTTAGCACAATTGATCCATTTTGTCAAATGCGCCTGAGTTGCAGAGACCGCTGTGACAGCAAGGAATTCCGCCGCGAGAGCGGTCGCGATATCCGACCGCAGGAGGTTGGGAATCCGGCTGTCGATGCAGCCTGCATCAGTTGGGGCCGCGACGTGGCCGGGGGACGGGCGGGCATTCATGAGGACTCCGCGGCGGCGTGCTGTGCCTGGACTGGGTTCTCTCCCGGCGTCGAGGGCGAGAGCCGGGGGATACGCCGGAGACGGTGCAACAGCCGGGCGATCAGCGGCCCGCTGATCAGGGCCAGCACGACGGTGCCAGCGCCGACGGCGCCTGTGTGGACTGCTTCGGCCGGGCCGAGGATCAGGGTGGCGGTCGCGACGAAGACGCTGTCGATGCCGATGCGCACCAGTGCGAGTCTGCGTCGGTTGTTGCCGGTTGCGGCTCGGTCGCCGGCGAGCACGAGCATGAGTCCGTCGCGTGGGAGCGGGCCGAGGGAGGCGGCCAGGTAGAGCGCTACGCCGGTGCAGAACAGCCCGCCGCCTGCGGCGAACACGGTGAGGCGCACGATGATGTTGGTCAGCGGCGGCAGGACGGCCAGGACGGTGTCGGCGGTGAGCGCGGGTATCACGAGGCCGACGAAGGTGCCGATGCCGGGTCGCAGCTTCAGCGGGAGAAAGCTGGCCAGCAGGATCGCCTGGCAGATGAGGATGCCGACGCCGAATGTCCAGCCGGATGCGCGTGCGATGGCCAGGTGCACCGTGTCCATCGGGACCATGCCCAGCCGGCTGGCGACCAGCAGGGCGATGCCCACGCCCATCGTCAGGGTGCCGCTGCCCAACAGCGCGAGCCGTGCCCAGGGTGGCCAGCACGCCGGGCGGGTCATGCCGCCACCTCGGTCGGGAGGTCGATGCGCTGGGGCGTTCCCCGGCGGCCGGTCGAGAGGACGCGGCCGAGCCAGTCCCGGCGGCCGCGGGAGATGATGTGCACGCTCGGTTTGGTCAGCTGGTCGTTGAGCTCGCCGGCGGCGTAGCGGCGTTGCAGGTCGGCGACGCGGTCGGTGACGAGTGCGTCGAGTTCCGGGAGGCGCTTGACGTCGCGGTTGAAGAACGGGTCGGTGCGGGCCTCCAGGAGTGCGGCCGGAGTGACGGCATCGAGGTTGAGGCCGAGGTGCGGAACGCGTGCGTCGATCCAGATCACCGAGCCGGGTGCGTGCAGCAACGGCTTCAGCTCCTCGCCGACGAGCGAAGCGATCATTCCGGCGTGCACGAAGACCAAGATCGGCGAGCGTCGGTGAATGTGCGCGACTGCGTGGTGGGCGCCTTCCATCCGCACCAGTCCGCAGGTGAGCCCGCGGGGCTTGACGACGCCGTTGTGCACCAGCGGCGCAAGCTTCTGCTGTTGGGCGCCGAAGGCGAACTGGGGGATGTCCAGAGTCTGAATGTGCAGCTCGGTCGGCATGGTTTTCCTTTCACGGCAGGGGAAGTGCGGCTGGCGGGGTGTAGTTCGCCGCGCCGCGAGTGAGAGTGAGGGGCCGCCACGGCGGGGCGGAGGTGGCGGTTCATGGCGTGATCCGGGCGGGGCGGGGGATGCGGTCGGCGTAGTGCGGGATGGTGTCGGGCGCGCGATGGGTGACCAGCTGCCGGTGCACGGCTTCGGTGGTGAGCGCCACGGGGCGACCTGCTCCGCTGAGCACGGCGTGCGAGAAGAGCGCGGGCAGGTCTGCTTTCTGGTTGTCGTTGCCGACGGGCGGGCGGGAGAGCAGGTAGGCGGCGCGGTGGAGGCCGTCGAGGATGTCGTCGACGGGCTGGCCGCCTTCGCGTAGGGCTCGGCGAGCGCCGAGGTTGGCGCCGAGAAGGGCTTCGTGGACGTATTCGGACACGGTGGCGACGGTGAAGGGCGGGCCGCTCATGGCGCTGACCAGCCGGAGTTCGCGCCGGAGCACGCGCGTGCCGGGTGGCAGGTCGAGCAGGATCGCCGAGGCTTCGCTGAGCTCGTGGGTGACGGGCGGTTCGAGCAGCTGGCCGCGCAGGGGGAACGCTGCCCACCAGCGGACGGCGTCGAGGAAGCGCGGCGCGGTACGGATCATGCGGGCGAGCCGGTCGAGGTCGGCGGTGAGCTTCTGCGCCTGCAGTCCGGCGTCGGCGGCCGCGGGGCCGGGGCGGATCTCGCGGGCGCCGGTGTCACCCGGGGCGGCTGCGAGGAGTGTGGGTTCGGTCATGCCTGGTCTCCGAACAGGTTGGGCACGGGCCAGCGGGCCTGGCGGTTGAGGTTCTGGTCGGGCCCGTAGGCGAGGAACGTTCCGTCGGCGGTGTCGCAGCCGAACAGTTCGGTGATCTGCCAGCGGCGAGCGCTGTTCACCCGGCCGACGTGAAGGTGCTTGCCCCGCTCCTTCGCGGCGACCTCCAGGCGTTGCGCGGAGCGGGACAGCTTCCACTCGGTGGTGCCGCCGACGAACAGCGCGTCGATCTCGTCCCACGGCACGTCGCCGACGGTGAGACCGTCCTGCGCGACCAGGGCGGCGGGGTATCCGAGGGAGCGGATGATCGGCAGCCATTGGCGGGATCGCTCGAGTGAGGCCGCGCCCATGTCGTTGCCGAGGGCGGGGTCGAACCTGTCCGGCGCGGCCGCGAACAGGCAGTGGTCCTGCCAGGGGACCAGCTTCTCCAGCCACGCGATCCACTTCTCGTCGCCGGGGTAGCCCTTGGCCGAGAAGCAGCCGGTATCGGCGCCCCACTCGACACCGGGCAGCGGTGTACGGCCCTCGGCGGGGGTGCACATCTGGCCGAGATCACCAGCGCGCATGGCGTCACGCACCTTCGGTGAGCTGGCGTTTGCGAGGTAGAGCACGTCTCGCCGCTTCTCGGACAAGGAGGTAGAGCCCGGTGGTCCACACGGCCTTCACCAGCAGCTGTCCGGCGACGACGTCGGCGGTGAGCGGGAATCCCGCGACGACCAGGAACAGGCAGGTGTCGACGATCCCGCCGGCCGTGTTGGAGGCGATGAGCGCTGGCCGGAACCCGCGGCGCTGTCGCAACGGGGTGTAGACGGCGAGGTCGGCGGCTTCGCCCACCGCGAAGGCGGCTGCGGAGGCGAGCGCAATGCGGGGATCTCCGCTGATCGCGGACACTGCGATGCCTGCGGCGATCCCGGCGACGACCCAGCGGACGCCGGCGGCGTCCTGGAGGTGATCGCGGAAGCCGAGGGCCAGGCCGCTGGCGTAGGTGCCCGCGGTGACCATGAGGCCGAAGCCGGCGGGGGCGAGACCGAGGTAGCTGGTGGTGAGATTGCCGATGACGATGCTGGCGACGTAGGCGAGCAGGAGCGCGAGTTTCGACGCGCGGCGGCGGGGACGCGGTGATCCAGCCTGCATCACCTCGGCGGGTCTGCCCGCCGCGGCTGCCGGGGTGACGGCGGGCTGGTCGCCGGTCGGGTGAGGGTCAGGCACGGCTGCTCCCGTGGTAACGGCGCACGGTGGACGCGGGACGTGCGGATTCAGCCGTAGAGCCAGGTCATCGACGTGCTCAGGCACGCCGCGGCGGTCCCGGCACCCGTGGCGCGCAGCATCACCGCACCCCGGATCAGCAACGCGGCTTCCTCGGAGTTGGGGGAGCGATCCAGCAGCTCGTCGAGAACTGCTGCGGCGTCGGCACGCTCGTGTCCTGGTTCGAGCACCAGCGGCAGCTCGGGGTCGTCGAGGTAGGTCCGCCGGGGTTCCGGCGGGGGACGGTCGGTCATCGGCTTCCTCTCGTGGTCGTTTGCGCCCGGCCACGCCGACGGGCGAGGTCGGGGCCGCGTGGCGCAGCGGGTGCAGCAGGTGGCGTCCGGGTGGGCAGGCGGCCGCGCTGATCGGCTGAGCGGTGATTCGGCCTGTATCAGCAGCTGTCGCAAGGTCGGCGGCCGCGATCCGGGCTGGCGTAGACGGGCTCATTCGGTCAGCCCTCCGAACAGGTCGGGCTGCGCGGGATCGACGGGTGCGGCTTTGGCCGGATCGGTGCCGGCGGCGCGGGCGCGCTCGCGCGGGTCGGTGGCTCGCCATCGGGCGATGCGGCCGTAGTCGGCGGAGAGGTCGACGCTGATCCCGATGCGGCCGTGAAGAGCTGCGGTGAGCGCGGTGGTCGCGGTGCCACCGAAGGGGTCGAGAACGACACCGCCGGCTGGTGACCAGGCGCGGATAAGGCGGCTGGGCCACTGCGGTGGGAAGACGGCGTAGTGGTCGACGCCGAGCGAGGCGGGGACGGTCAGGGGCTGGGTGGCGATCAGCCACACCGAGCCGGGGATCCGGCCGCGGGGGTGCTGCTTGTGCCATGCCGCGCGCTGGATGTGCTTGCCGGGCCCGGAGTGCTTGACGCGCCGGGACAGGGTCCGGTCGCCGTCGTAGAGTTCGCGGATTTCGTCGAGGTCGGCGTAGTAGTGCGGCTGGGTAGTGAGGTGGACCCAGTCCTCATGGGATCGGCGGACGCGGTCGGTCACGGATTCGGGCAGGCCGTTGGGTTTGGCCCAGATGATGACGGCGCGGGCGGTGAGGCCGAGCTCGTCGACGGCGGCGATCCGGAACCGCTCGGGCAGCAGCATGAGGCTCTTGGTCGGGATGCCGGTCCGACGCGGGTCGGTCTGGCGCCAGGTCGCGGCCGCGTCGGGGCGGTGCCGGCGGCCGTGGACGCCGGTCTGGGTCTGGCCTTGGGCGCCGGAGTACTTGTCGCCGAGGGCGATGAAGATCGATCCGGCCGGTTTGAGGACGCGGACCATCTCGCGCGTGCAGTCCAGCAGGGCGGCGAGGAATGCGCGGGGGCTTGGCTCGTCGCCGAGCTGGCCGGCGTAGTGGCGGCCGCCGTCCTGGTAGGACCGAAGGGCGTAGTAGGGCGGGGAGGTGACCACGAGGTCGACGGAGGCGTCCTGCAGTGGGAGGGCGCGGGCGTCGCCGCGCAGGATCACCGGCATCGGCGGGGCGAGCACGGCGTCACCGGGTGACGGCGTGCCTTCGGGCCGCTGGTGGTCCATGGTGCTCCTGGTCGTGGTCTGTCCGGTTGGCCGGTGGCGGCCGGGCTCCTGGGTGGCCGTGGGTGGGCGACATGCGGCCGGGGTCCGGCGGCTGCGCTCCCGTTGGGGGGTTACGGGGCGGTCGCGCGCCACGGTCGTGGAGCCCGGCGGCCGCCGGTGGTGCTGGCCTCCTTCCTGGTCGTCGGCTTGCCCCGTGGTGCGGGGCCGGGGTCGCCGTGGGCGGCCCGGTCGAAGCGGGCGACGCCGGACGGCGGGCTGGGGGTGCGGACTGCGGCGGTCCGCATCCGCTGGGCGGCCTCGGAACGGCGGGGCGCCGCCGGATGCGGATGTCACGTGGCCTCCCAGAGCGTGCGGGGGATGGCTTCGGTGCCGAGGACGGCGCGGGGGCGGCTGGGTCTGGTCCACCCGGGCCGCGCTGGGCGCTCGGCGATGACGCGCCAGCCGGCGGCGCGTAGCGACGCGCCGGTCTCGGGTCGTTGGGTGTAGGTGATCAGCCGGGTGTAGCCGAGGGCGAAGGTGGCGCGGGTGACGGCGCCGTAGAGCATCGAGTTGGCGTTGCGCGTGCCGTCGGTGGTCGTGCGGGTGACCTCGAGCGTGGCGCCGTTGTCGAGCATCCGGGAGACGGGTCGGCCGACGATGGCGACGCCGCGCAGGACGCCGTCGTGGTCGGCGACGCCGACGCAGAATTTGCAGCCCGGGGGTCGTTTGTGCGTGCGGTGCCAGGTGTCGACGAACCCGGCCGCGTACGCGAACGGCACCGGGACGAGGTGCAGCGACGTCACGGGACCTCCCGGACGGGCGAGGCGTCAACGTCGGTGCGCAGGTCCTCTGCGGGCCGGTGCGATGCAGCGCGCATCAGTCCGGCGGGCCCGCGGCGCGGATGACGTCGCAGCGCGTCGTCGACGCGCTCGCTGCAGAGGCGGCGGCCGCGGCGGGCGTCGTCTTCGGCCTGCCACTGCCGGAAGGTGCGACCATCCAAGCGGGTCAGGAAGTGCGCGATTCTGTTGGCGGGGATGCCGACGGGTGCGGGGCCGAGGACGGCGAGCAGGTCGGAGTCCTCTTGGGAGTGCCAGCCGGCGGCTTCGATGGCCGCGCCGGTCGGGAAGACGTCGGCGACGCGGTCGCGCCGGTCGTCGAGCAGTTGGTCGTCGCGGCCGCCGAAGCTGTAGACGAAGAGGAAGTTTTCTGGCGGCTCCGGCTCGACGAGATGCCGGAACCTGCGGATTTCCTTGGTGTAGCAGTAGAACTTGGTGTGCGGGGTGGCGTGCATGATGCGGAGCCACGCGCGGGTGTAGGCGTCGGAGAAGAAGTCGCCGGCGTCGTGGATGCGGACCCAGGCGCCGGTGAAGCGCGCGGCGGTGAGTTCGGTCTTCATCGCGTGCTCCCATCCGGGTAGGTCCTCGATGACGTAGGCGAGGTTCGCGAGGTGGCGGCGGCGGACGTTGGCGAAGCGGTAGGTTCCGGCCAGCGCGTAGCAGACGTGCGCGCAGATGCCCGCTGACGGGCAGGTGCGGACGGTGACGCCGTTGAGCCGGGCCGAGAGCGCGGGGAGCGTCCAGGTGTAGACGCCGGCGTCGGCGAGTCGGCGGTTGCCGCGGCTGAGCAGTGTCGTCGGCCGTGGCGTGGGCGGTGGCGCTGGCACGGGAACCTTTCTGCGGTAGTGGTTTCCGGGTGTGGGGCGCCGCCCCGCCCACACTCGGTGCTCCGGTCTTCGGTGTCCGTGATGCAGGCTGGATCACCGGGTGACCGGGGGCTGGGTCGTCACCAGATGCGGGTGCCGTTCGGCTGCACGGTGAGTTCGCGGTTGTCCGGCGTCGCCCAGATCCGGGTGCCGTCGGGCTGCACGCCGCCTTCGCGGGTACCGGGCGTGACGACGGCAGTGCCGATCTGCCCGTTCGGCGTGGCGGTGATGCCGTGCGAGTAGGAGCCCGGGGCGGCGGCCGCGGCGACGCCGACGGTGCCGAGGGCGGCGGCGGTGGCGAGGCCGCCGATGATGATGGTGCGGGCGATGGTCTTGCTGATCACGTGTTTCTCCTTGAGGTTGGGCCGGGCGGCCCGCTCCCGGGGAAGGTGGAGCGGGCCGCCGGGCCGTGGGGGTACTGAGCGACGTGGGTCGGGTCGCTCAGCCGGTCACCGGGTGGTGACCGTCGCGCGGGACGGGCGGCGGCGCCGGCTTGTCCGGCGTCCGGCCCGGTCGGTGCGTGCCGGTGGGCGGCTGCGTGGTGGGCTTGCCGCTGGGCTGGTGAGTCGGCTTGCCGCCGGGCGGCGTCGTGGGCTGGCCTGTCGGTGGCTGCTCGGTGGGCGTGCCGGTGGGCGGCTGGCTGGTCGGCGGCGGGGTGCCGGTGCCGCACTTGACGACGGCGACGGTGATCGTCTCGACCGCCTTGCCGCCCGCGCCGATGATCTGGACCGTCGCGCCCGCGCCGCCGCCGAAGCTGACCTTGAGGTTGCTGGCCGCGGGTGCGCTGCCGGAGTGGCTGTAGGTCGTCTCGCCGTTCGAGCACTTCGCGCTGACCGAGCCGATGGACTTGCCGCCGACGGTCAGGGCGCCCACGGTCGCTTCGGCGATCCCGGCACCGGCGCGCACGGTGATCCCGCTCGCCGAGAACGTCCCGGCTTTGCCCGCGGCCGAGCCGGATGCGGACTTGACCTCCCCGCTGCTGGACACCGAGGGTGTCGCGCTGACCGGGTCGACGCCGCTGGCCGAGACGCCGTAGGCGGTCGAGGTGGTGGCGGCCGCGTTCGCGGGCGCTCCGGCGGTGAGCACGAGCGCGGTGGCGCTGGCGATGAGGACGCCGCCGGCGCCGATACCGGCGAGAACGGTTCTGGATGTGCGGACCACGTGGTCCCCCCTTGCCTGAAGTGGCCCGGCCGGGCCTGGATGGGTGTTCACCGGATCAGCACCGGGGACCCGATCGGGACCTGCGTGCTGATGACCTGCAGCGCGTCCGGCGGGATCCGGATGCAGCCGTCAGAGCTGGGGCGGCCGTAGACGTCGGCGGTGGGCCAGGTGTGCAGGCCCACGGTGCCGGGGCCGCCGCCGTAGGTGGAGTAGGTGTCGCTGTGGGCGCCGGTCGGCAGGATGATCGGCGAGAACGTGGGGTGGACGTCCTTGATGGACGCGAGGATGAACGTGCGGGTCGCCGGGGTCGGCGAGCCGGGCTTGCCGACCCCGACCGTCCAGTGCCCGACCGGTGTTCCGTCGCGGAAGAGGTCGAGGGTGAATCGGGCGCGGTCGACCTCGATCCGGTACGAGCTGTGGGCGGTGCCGACGGTGTCGTCGAGGTAGATCCATCCGGCGCGATCGTTCGGCCTGGCGGGCAGCAGGACTTCGGCCCAGCCGGGTTGCTCGGCGACGACGGGCAGCCAGGTGTCGCTGACGAGTTCGGTGGGCGGCAGCGCGGCGATCGCTGGGCCGCCGGGCGCGGCGTAAACCGGGATTACGGCGGTCGGGTGGACCAGCCGGCCGCCGGGTGCGTCGCGCGGTGCGGGGTCGGCCAGCGCGGCGGACACGGTGCCGAAGGTGTCGGCGCGGGGAAGCTGGGTCAGCTGCTGCGCGGTGACCGGCACCGGCTCGATCACGGCGACGTCGTCGACGTCGACCCCGACGCGGGTCAGTGATCCACGCTGGATCACCGCGTCGGACCCGCTGGTGCCGCAGCTGGTCCAGGTGAGCGCGCCGAGGACGGCGAGCGTGGCGAGGGCGACGATGGCCCAGCGGGTACCGCGGCGGCCGCGGGGTGGCTCGGCGGCGCGGCGGCGGTGGCGTCCGCGGGCGCGCGGGCCGGTGACGTCGACGGCGGCGGGATGGTCCTGGTGCTCGGTGTCGTCGGCCACGGCGCGGCCTCCTTTCTGGTGGTCGAGGTGGTGGGGTGGGGTGGCTGCCGCCCCCGGGTCGGCAGCCACCCCGCGGTGCTACTGGCCGAGGGCGGAGACGAAACCGCTGGCCGGGGTGCCGATGCCGGTTACCGGGTCCCAGCCGGTGCCGGACTGCAAGCTCTGCGGCTTGCTGTCGAGGTCGAGCAGGTACGAGCCGGACGCCGAGGGCACGGTGACGTGGCCGAACCCGGCCATGTACGGCGACCAGATCCCGGCCTTGACCGGCTTCACATCGGTGATCTGTGCCTTTCCGCTCAGCGCGTAGAGCGCGGCGTTGAGGAACCCGAGCCGGCCGCCGCCGTGAGCCTGCTGGGCGTTGGCGACCAGGCCGACGAGGATCGGCGCGGCGAGCGACGTGCCGCCGCTGGAGTAGGCGGCGTAGCCCTGCGGCGTGGTGAAGGCGATCGCGAGCCCGGTGTAGGAGTCGGCGAGGGCGGAGATGTCCGGGACGGCGCGGTGGCCTCCGGCGATCGTGGCCGGCACGACGCCCTGCTGGTAGTCGGGCTGGTCGTAGAGCGTGCTGACGCCGCCACCGGCGCCGCCGGCGAAGCGGCCGTCCGCGTCGGACTGCGGGGTCCAGGTGTTGCCGGACTGGGTGTTGCCGGAGTTCTCCCAGCCGGTCTGGAACTTCACGCGGTTGCTGGCGTCGAGCGCGACCGAGGTGCCGCCGACGGCGGTCACCCACGGGTGCGAGGCCGGGTAGCTGGCTTCGGCGCGTCCGGCGGCGGCCGGGGCGGAGTTGTCGCCGGAGTCACCGGAGGCGAACAGTAGGGCTTGGCCCTGGATGGCGGCCTGGACGGCGATGGCGCCCAGCTGGTCGCGTTCGGCCTGCGAGACGCTGCTCTCGCCGGGGTAGAGCCAGGAGTTGTTGATGACGCTGACCTGGTCGTCGGCGACGGCCTTGTTGAGGGTGTTGAACAGGTCGAGGCAGGACGCGCCCGCGTAGTAGGTGATCTTCGCGGCCGGGGCGACTTCGTGGATGGCCTGGACGTCGAGGGCCTGTTCGCTGGCCCACGAGTCGGGCCCGCATCGGTCCTGGTCGGTGAAGGCGCCGGGGAGGACGGCGTTGTACTGGCCGCTGGTGAGGGCCGGGGCGCCGAACTGCCCGGCGGCGCGGTTGGTGTCGGCCACGATGGTGGACAGGTTGTAGGCGCCGACGATGCCGACGGTCTGCCCGGCGCCGGTGGCCGTGCTGGGCAGGCTGTAGATCGCGCGCAGCTGCGGGCTGGTGTAGCCGCACAGGGCGTTGCTCTGCTGCCCGGCGGCGTACTTCTGCGGCACGTTCGCGTTGTTGGTCTCGGCCCAGAACCGGGCGCAGCTGTTCGGGTCGCCGGCGGCCGGGGTGACGCCGGGCCGGGTGCCGTCCGGGCGGATCGCGGTGGCCTGGGCCGGGGTGATGGTCTTGCTCGAATCGTCCAGGCCGAGCACCGCGGTGACGGTGCTGCGGATGGCGGCCGGAACGGTCACGGCGGATTCCGGCGCGGCGAGGACGTGCGTGCGGCCGTCGCGGGTGGTGTGGCGGTAGGTCGCCAGGGAGGTGCGGAAGGTGGTCTGCAGCTGGGCGACGTCGGCGTCGGCCGAGATGAAGTGCCGGTTTCCGGCGACGCCGGTCACACGCAGGCCTTGGCCGCGCAGCCAGGTCGTGACCTGGTCGATGCTCTCCTGGGTCGGGCCGAACCGGGCGAGGAACTCGGTGTTGCTGAGGTGCCGTCCGTATTCCGGCGAGCCGGGGGTGGACACGGCTTTCGCGAGGGCTTCGGCTCCGGCGGGGTCGCGCAGGGCGAGCGCGATCTGAATGTGGCGCTGCTGGCGGGGGTCGACGTGGCCGACCCGGGCGGCGGGCGTGGCCCAGCTGGGCACGGAGCCCGCGAGCGCGGTGCGGCCGTCGGGCGCGGTGCTGTCCTGGGCGGTCGCGGCCGGTGCGGCCGCGATTCCCGCGAGTACCGCGCAGCCGGCGATCAGCCCGGCCGCGCGGGAAGGTCGTACTGCCATGAATGGCTCCCGTTTCGTTGTCTGTTTCCGACGCACCGAGCCCGCTTGCAAATTCGACGGTTGCCGACGATTTCGCGTCCGAACGACGAGTGCCACCAAGCGCGGCTCTCCTCGTATTGACTGCGGGTCCCCCTCGGTGTCGGCCAGCAAGGTTGCCGACCTGACCAGCGGCTATGCTCGCCGGACGTCATCACCTTGCATCGATTCGACACGCAATGTCAACCACATCCAGCATTCAATTTTGACGAGTTTTCCGACACTTATTTCGCGCACGTCAAAGGGCTCGATCCGCGAATTCAGATCGAGGCAGAGAAGTGGCGCTATTTTCTTTTGCTTACCCGGGAGCGGGATCGATGCGTTGTGCGACGAGGTTTCGCTGGGCACCGCAGACGGAGGCACCGACCCGGGCGACGTACCCGGTGATCTGCACGCGTTCGGTGCTCGGGGCCGTTCCGGCGCGGACGGCGCCGAGCCGCTGCCCTGCGGCCGGGCCGACCAGGGTGAAGGTCTGCGAGCCGATGGCGAGCTGCACGCACCCCGGGTGCGGCATCGTCCAGGTAACCTGTCCGTTGACCGTCAGCTCCGGCCCGTCGGTGTCCGGTGGCGGCAGCGGAACCGGTGATGCAGGCGGTATCGGCGGCGGGGGAGCGGGGGGCGGCGAGTTCGAGCATCCGGCGAGCGCGGCGGCCGCGGCGAGGGCGAACCCGGCCAGGCCCCACCGGCGCTGAGGCACGGTGTGTCCGGCGGGGCTGGCGGGGCGATTCATGGTGTCCCCTTGAGGAATGCTCGTCGCTGCACCGTCCATCGGGGACGGTGCAGCGACGAGGGGGTGAGCACCGCGGTGGTCACGGTCACCGCGCGCTCGGGCTTGTGGGTTCGGAGTTCCCTCGGCGATGCAGGCGGCATCATCCGGCCTCGGCGTGGGTGTGCACGTCCCGCAGCCGGCGGGCCGCGTGGATGGTCTCGGCGGCCAGGATGAGGGAGTTGGGGCAGCGCATCTTCGGCAGGATCGGCGCGAGGACACCGGTGATCTCATCGAGCGTGGCGAAGCCGCCGCCGAGCAGCCAGAAGGTGTGCGGGCCATCGCCTCGCCGGACGGCGTAGACCTCGGTGGTGGTGGGCAGGTAGCCCAGCACCCAGCTGCCGGTCAGGTAGTGCGGCGGCAGTTCGCTGGGGTCGTCGTCGGGCTCGCGGCGCCAGTGCGCGCCGAATTCCTCGACGCCGTTGAGCGCGGTGCCGCCCCAGCCATCGGGGCGGGCGCGTCGGCGGTCGAGTTCGGCGGCGAGGAATTCGTCGAGGATGACTTCGACGTGGGCCGGGGGCTCCGGGTTGCGCTGCCAGCCTTCGGCGACGTCGCGGAGCAGGCCGTCGGGGGCGAGGCTGATGACGAATTCGTGGAGCACTTCGATGGTGATGGTGACGTCGTCGAGTTGCTCGACGATGCGGGTGTGACCGGCGACGGCCTCGGCCCGGGTGCGCCCGGTGAGCGGGCGTGCCGCACCACCGCGGTCGGCGTGGTGACGGCTGATCTCACGGGCGGCGGCTTCGGCGTTGGCGCGAAGCCGGCGGGCCAGCGCGGCGAGTGTGCCGTCCAGGCGCAGGAGATCGGCGCCGACGTCGGCGGTGAGATCGTCGGGCCCGTAGAGCAGCAGACCCTCGATCGGCTCGGGAACAGGCTCGGTCCGCTGGCCGACGCGGACGCGGAGCCGGTTGTGGCGGTGGATCCAGGTATGCGGCGACATGAAGAACGTTCCCCCCAAAGGTCCGCTCGCGGCTGATGCGGGCTGCATCGCTGGTGTTCGGAACGGCAGGCCACCGGCCGGGGTGCTGCCATCGTGGTGTGGCTACCCGGCCGGCGGCCTGCCCGGTGGGCCGCAGGGCGGCGCGGCCCGGCTACGCCGGTGTCGGCTCCCTCCTGCGGAGTCGGCACCGGCACGTCGTGGTCCATGCGGGGCCCGGGTCGCCGGGGTCGGCAATACCCGAGGGCAGGCGATCGCCCCGCGACTCCGTGCACGATTTCGGAATGATTCACGGAGACCGCTTCCCGTGAATGATGGCTCTAGTTTACTATCGGTTCCGACGATAGACGAGTTTCGCGACTTGTCAACTGTAGCCACCATTGCGCAGGTCAGAGCGCTGCAGACAGGGCGAGATGGATGAGTTCGACCGAGGAGGATGCGGTGGAGGGCGGCAGCACGGTGTCGACGGTCGAGCAGGAGGGCCGCAAACTACCGACCCTTGGAAAACGCCTCGCCTACCTCTTCGAGGAGGCCCGCCGTCCCGACGGACGGAAGTGGACCTACGAGCAGGTCGCCACGTTCGTCACCGAGACGACGGGCGTCAGCATGACTCGGCAGTACATCTCCGAGATGATGCGGAACAGCAAGGCGAACCCGAGCCGAGCGCATCTGCAGGGCCTCGCGGAGTTCTTCGGCGTGTCGGCGGCGTACTTCTTCGACGACGCGAAGAGCGCCGAGATCCACCGGCAGATCGAGGTCGCGGTCGCGTTGCGCGATCCCCGCACCCGGGAGCTGGCGCTACGGCTGCTGCAGGTGACCGAGCCGGCCGACGTGTCGTTGGTGGCCGAGGTCGTAGCGGCGATCGGACAACGGCCCGCTCTGCGCCAGGCGCTCGAGGTGCTGCTGTCGTTGGACGAAGCCAGCATTCGAGCGGCGATCGGGGTCTTGGAGTTCGCGGCGCAGGCTCGGAAGCAGGACTCAGCGGGCTGATACCCGCTGCATCATCCGCCACCGGTTGCTGACCGCGATCGCCGTGCTACAGCCTTGCTGACCTGCGCTGATTGTCGGGGAGACGGGTTATGGTGGGTGATCAGGAGGCGAGTGGGGCGCCGCCGCGGTGGTGTGGAGGGCCGCGGGAGGGGACTCCGGGGGAGTACACGAGTGCACAGCTACCACGCGATGATGAAGTATCCCGGCGACGACGGGCCGGCGGACGCCGATGAGGCGGCACAGCCTGCGCTGCTGCGGGCGGAGCTGTCGACGTTCGTCGGCCGCGACGAGGAGCTACGCGAGGCGCGACGGCTGCTGACGGAGTGGCGGCTGGTCACGCTGAAGGGGCCGGGCGGGATCGGCAAGACCCGGATCATGCGCCGCCTCGCGCACCAGCTGCAAAAGGAGCGCGCTTACCGCGACGGTGTCGTCCTCGTCGAGCTGACGAACGTGCGCCCGACCGAACTGGCATCGGCCGTCGCCGACGCACTCGGCATTCCCGCGAACTCCGCCCGCCACGGAACCGCGCGGCTGATCGCGCACCTGCGGACCAAGCGGCAGCTGTTGATGCTCGACAACTGCGAGCACCTGGTCGACGACGGCGAAGACGGCGTCCTGGCGCAGCTGATCCGCACCCTGCTGGAGGCAGCCGAAGACTTGCAGATCGTCACCACCAGCCAAGCCGCGATCCGCGTGGAAGGCGAGGCATGGCTGGACGTGCCGGGCCTGTCGGAGGATGAGGCGCTGCAGTTGCTGCGCGACCGCGCGCGTGCCATCCGCATCGAGATCCCGCCCGAGGACGAGGTCGCCGCCCGTACCGTCGTCAACCGGGTCGACCGGATGCCGCTGGCCATTGAGCTGATCGCCGGTCGCATGGACACCGTGTCGATGGCCAGCATGGTCCGGCGCACCAATCTGCTGATGAGCTTGGCCGGGGGAACCTCAGCCAAGAAAAGCCACCGGAAACTGGAATGGACGGTGGAATGGTCCTACAACCTGCTCGGCGAAGCGGAGCAGCAACTGCTGAAGCGGCTGTCGCTGCTGGCGGGCAGCTTCGAGCTTGAGGATGCGGCCGCGCTCAGCACGGATCTCGGGGACGAAGACGACATCGCCGAGCTGCTCAACGGCCTGCACAAGAGGTCGTTCATGGTCTCGGAGCGCAGCGCTGATGGCCGGCGGTTCCGGCTGTGGGAGTCCATCCGCGCGTACGTGGCCGAGCAGCTGAGTGACGACGAGGCCGACAAACTGCGCGAACGGCACGCCGACCACCACGAGGCGATGGCCACCCGCGCCGGGATCGAGTGGTTCGGGCCGGACGAACCCGGCTGGCTCAGACGCCTGGGTGTCGCGCTGCCGAACCTGCGCGCGGCCGAGGAAACTCGGCTGGCCAACCCGGACACCGCGCTGCGAGGCATGGACCTGTTCGTCAACTTGGCCCGCACGCGCCTGTTCTACTTCATCGGCCGGCTGACCGATGCCGCCGAGATGCTGCAGGCGGCCCGTCGGTGGCATCCCGACGAGCCGAGTCTCACGCTGGTGAGCGCGCTGTCATTCGCCGCCACCGTGGCGTTTTGCCAGGGAGACCCGGAGCGCGGCGACCAACTACTGGTGGACGCCGAAGACGCCGCTCGGCAGCTCGGCTGCCTCCAGGACTGGGGACCGCTGCTCTACGCGCGCGCGACCCGGCTGTGGCTCGTCGAGCGCGACCTGGAGGAGGCTCGCCGGTGCCTGCCGTTGTACAAGCAGGCCGCGGCCTGGTTCCGCGACCACGACGCCCCCGGCGACGCGTGGATGGCCCGGTTGTTCATGGTGATGGCCGCGGCGATGCTCGGGGTCCGCGACGTCGCGGTGCTGGAGAGCGAGCGGCTGCTGGCCGACGCGGAAGCTGTGGGTGCTGCCTGGTGCATCTCGTGGGCGTACTGGGCGTGCGCCCTGGTGGAGCTGCTGTTCGGAAAGGACCTCGGCCGAGCGGTCAAGCTGGCGCAGCGGGCCTTGACGATGCAGGACGAGATGGGCGACCGGTGGGGTCTGCTCTGGTCGATCTGGTTGATCGCGCTGATCGCGGCGCGGCTGGGCCTGTACTCCCGCGCGGCCCGGACGCTGGCCGGCGTCGCGAAATTCCAGGAAGAGGCCGAGGTGATCGTGCCGGGCTTGCTGCCGTTCGACCATCTGCAGCGGCAGGCCGAGCTCACCCTGGAGCGCGAGCTGGACGACGCGTGGCCGACCGAGCGGGAGATCGGGGCTGGCTACTCGCGCGGAGCCGTTATCGAGTTGGCCAAGAAGGCGATGGAAACACCGCCGCCTGCCTCGGCACCGGCGTCGCTCCCTGGCGGGCTGACCAAGCGCGAATTCGAGGTCGCCCGGCTGCTCGCGGCCGGGCTGTCGAACCGGGCCATCGCCGAGGAACTGAGCATTACGGTGCGGACCGCGGAGACGCACGTTCAGAACGTCGCGGACAAGCTGGGTGTGCGAGGTGCAACACGGGCCGCCCGCGTTCTCCAGATCAGCGAGATCCTCGAGGCGACCAAGCCGAGGTGATCACCGCCAGTCGGTGATGCAGGCGGCATCACTGCAGCGGCACCGCCTGCATGACCTCCGTGGCGGGGTGCCAGTGGCCGGGGTCGAGGCGAGTGGGAAGGCTTTCCCAGCCGTTCATGATCGGGCTTCTCCTTCGACGGAGATCGTGCTGGTCGAGCAGCTCGGCCCGGGGGAAGGCGCGGGCGAGCGTGCCGAGGACGACTTCCGCCTCCATGCGCCCGAGCGTCGCGCCGACGCACCGATGGAGCCCGTACCCGAATCCGAGGTGTCGCAGGTCGTGGCGGTCGCGACGCAGGTCGAGCTGGCCGGCGGTCTCCCCGAAGCGGCGCGGGTCGCGGTTCGCGCTGTGCAGGGAGATGAGGACGATCTCGCCGGGCAGCAGCGTGATTCCGCCGTAGACGGCCGGCTCGACGACCACGCGGTGCGTGGCCATCCGGACGGGGCTGTCGTAGCACAGGACCGCCTCGACGACGTTCGGGATGAGCTCGGGATGCTCGCGCACGAGCCGCCACCGGGACCGGCGATCCTGCAACAGGGCTCGCAGGGCGTTGCCGATGAGGTTGGCGGTCGTGTCATGCCCGGCGTTGAGCAGCAAAAACAGCGTTCCGAGCAGTTCCTTTTCGGTGAGCTTGTCCGGCTGGTCGTCGCCGACGTGGATGAGGGCGGAGACCAGGTCGCCGCCTGGCTGCCTGCGCTTGTGCTCGATGTGGCTGGTGAAGAAGCCGGCGAGCTTGTCCGATGCCGCCAGCGCCTCGTCGGGGTCATTCTCGTTGAGAGCCTCCACGAGTGGACGCAGCGCCGGACGCTGGTCGGCGGGGATCCCCAGTAGTTCACAGATCACCGCGAGCGGGAGCGGAACCGCGACCTCGCTGATCAGGTCAACCGGCTCGTCGATCGACAGGCCGGCGACCAGAGTGTTGGTCATGGCCTCGAAGCGTGGTCTCAGGGCTTCGACGCGCTTGGTGGTGAACGCTCTCACGAGCAACTTGCGGAGACGGGTGTGCTCGGGCGGGTCGGTGAACAACGCGTGCGGTTCGAACATGCGCGAGACCCTGCGGTCGCCGTATCCGGCTTCCTTGAGCTGGCGAGTGATCGCCGTGACCAAGGTCGCGCTGTCCTTGCTGAGCCGCGGATCGTCGAATGCCTTGACCGCCTCCGCGTAGCGGGTAATCACCCAGACCGGCATACCGTCGGGCAACGTCGCCGAGACGACGGAGGCGCGTTCGCGCTCGCGGTCGCTGATCGTCAGCGGGTCTTTCCAGTCCTCGACGCTGAAGAAGCCGGCGGTTCGGGTCATGTGGTTCTCCTGTGGCGCGGTCGCCCCGTGCGGCGACGGGTCTGCGTGGGCGGGATGCGCCGACGCAGCTCGTCCGGCGAACTGGTTCCGCGGCGGTCCCCGCCCGCGCGCGGTGTGGTGGTGCGCACCCCTTGCCCCCGGCACGCGGCTGTGCGCGGTGCCGTGCTCAAGCATCGGCGATGATGCGCCGCAATTCATCGTGGCAACTACGGAAAGAGACCGGGGCGGACTACGTAGGGATTTCAAGCCCACTACGTAGGACAATCGCGAAGCACTACGGAGGTGATTATCAACTTGGGCTTCACCTGGTTTTCCGACCTCCGCGATTAATCGCGAACTTCTTGTTTCTTCGATCATTCGACCAGCACCGGGCATGACATTGCAACTTGCAGCAGGGATGGTGCATGAAATCTAAACTTCCTGCTCAGCGTGCTTGTCGTCGCGGTCGACGCCGACTGTGGATCTACGTAGCGCCGCCGATTCGCTACTCCGCGCTAACCACTGCGCCATTGGCCGATCTCCGGACAAAAACACGACACCGAATGTGCCGTAACACGTTGACACCTGTCGTTATGAGCCTATTGTTGCTACGTCTAGACGATCACGCGTTCGACGGCCTGAGCAGCATGGCATTCGGACAGATCTCACAGAACACGGTGTTGCATTCGCCGACGTCGGGGTCGGCGAACTTGCACCGCTCGGGGACGGTAAGCAGCTGGATGGCAGGCGGTATGCGGTTGACCGCATAGCGCCGCGGTCCGGGCGAGGCGCGGGGGCGCACGGTCTGCTTGTGGACCGCGGCATCCCGCGGCGGCGAGCCGGACACGGGCCAGGAACGGATGATCAAGGGGTAGGGGATCGATGTCAGCGCAACTGGCGAGCCGTCAGCCACCGGAACCAGCAGGCAGCTTCTGGCTGACGCCGTTCGGCGGGGTGCTGATCGAGCCCGAACGGCACGCGCATCCGGGCGCCGGCACTCAGCTGATCGACCAGTCGGCGTTCGATCAGCTGCTGCAGCTGACGCCGGACCTCGACCCGGATCTTGTGAAGTCGATCATGGGCGTGGCGATTCGGCCCGAGGGTACGAGCTGAGCGAGCGAGCCGCCCGGTGATGCAGGCCGCATCACCGGCCACAGCGCCGGTGATCGACAGGTAGGGGGCGGCCGGGCGCCGTTCCCGCGTCAGAGCTCCGGGGCTCGGGCTGATTTCCGAGGCGTGTTCCCGGCCGCCTCCTACCTGGCGATCACGAGGTCACGGGCGGAGCAGGAAACGCGATGCCCTCTTGGTACAGCTCGCCGGCCTGGAGGCAGTGGTGCAGGCAGACCAGCAGCCGGCCGAACAGGTGCCGCAGTGCGGCGGCGTGCCGGTCACCGACCTGGCGCCGCTGGTCGTAGTGCGCGCGGCAGCCCGGTGATCGGGTGAGGGCGGCGAACGCCCAGACGTGTCCGACGTTCTTGAGCCACCGGTTGGCGATCCGCCGGTGGGTGACCGAGGAGCTCCCGCCGGAGGCCCAGGTCAGCGGGGCTGCCCCGGCGTAAGCCCGCAGGCCGCGGCCGGTGGCGAACCGGGCCGGGTCGTCGCCGATCTCGCCCAGCAGCCGGGCGCCGATGAGCGAGCCACATCCGGGGAAGGACCGGTAGATCTCGGCGTGCGGGTGGCTGTCGAACGCGGCTTCGACCTGGTCGGCGAGTTCGCTGGCGGTCGCGCAGGCCTGGTCAAGCTGTCCCAGGTAGGCCAGTACCTCGGCGCCCATGGCAGCTTCCACCGCGGGCGGCCGGAGGATGACCGGTTCGGCGAACGCGGCCTGCAGGTGCAGGGCGCGGTTCATTCGCAGGCGGGTGCGCCCGGCGCCGTCGAGGATGTGGCACAGCTCGACGGCGTCGAGGCGGGCAGCCGTGCGTGGAGTCGGGCCTGCGGCGAGAACCGCTCGGGCTTCTGCTCGGCGGAAGCCGTCGGGCAAGTCGGCCCATGCCGTCAGGGCTGCCGGATGAACGTCGCGGAGGATTCCCCGCAACCGGTTGGCATGGAATTGCATGCTCCAGCGAGCGCGCAGCTGGGCGCGGGCCAGGACGGTGATGGAGCGGGCCAGGTCTGAGGAGGCCGGCAGGGCGCGATGGAGGGGGCCGTCGACGCGCAGGATGTTGGCCAGCATGACCGCGTCGCCCTTGTCCGATTTCGCCTTCGCGGGCGAGAGCCGGGCCCGGTAGCGCGCCGCCATCGACGGGTGGATGACATGGACCGGCTGGCGGGCTGCCCGCAGCGCCTCCACCAGCAGGCTGGAGCTGGTCTCGATCGCGACCGGGACCTGGCGGCGGCTGTGTCGGTGGCTCGTGCTGAGCCCCGAGAGCAGGCGGAGCAGCTCCTTCACCCCGGCCGGGGTCTCGGGGATACGGGCGCGGGTGACCACCTGCCCCGCAGTGTCGACGACCGCGACGTCGTTGAGTTGCTCGGACCAGTCGATCCCGGCCCAGTATCGGCCCATCTGCCCGCCCTCACGTGGTCGGTTCGTGGCAGGCCGGGCGCTCGTTCTCGCTGTGAGGACTTTCCGGTCCGGGATCGCAATGGGCGTTCCCCGGCCTGCCGAGGTGGCTATGATCAACCACCCGAGTGGACCATACATGGTCCACCGAGGGGTCGTGTCACCGCCCCCTCGCTCGTCCCGGAAGATTGGGCAGGACCTGCAATGATCGAGTTCGGGGAGGTGGTCGGCGTGCCTCGCAGTGACGCCGACCAAGCGCCCGTCAGCTACGTCAGCTCGGGCACCTGGCCGGAGGCAATGCTTGCCGACGACGCGCCGGTCTCCGCGCACTTCGGCCTTGCCTTCGCTCAGCGGCTGTATGCGGCCTTGGCGATCAGCGGCATGAGCGGCCGGGCCGCCGCGGCCGCGGCGGGGCTGTCCCATGCCACTGTTCAGCGGGTGCTGCGTGGCGAGGTCTTGCCCGATCTGGGCACCCTCGCCCGCCTCGAAGTCGCGCTGAGTGCCGATCTCTACCCGGTCGGGTTGCGCTCCCAGTTCAGCTCTGTCAATCCCCGCTGAGTGAGCGACCGGCAGCGCCGCGGGCGGGCGCACCGGTCGAGGCTGGGCAGCCCGCCGTCGCTGAGTTTCGGCAACGGGGTGTCCGGCGTCGTCGGTCAGACTGCCAGCAGCTTGGTCTCGTCGATCACGGTCAGGACGGGGGTGTGGGGTCGGTGCGCTGGCCGACCAAATGCACGATGCAGGCGGCATCGCCGGTCGCATCGCGGACGTCGACCGGCTTGCCGGGCTTCCTGCATCCTGACCGCCGGGCATTCAGAACAGGCGGCCAGCGTCGATGATGGTGTTCAGCTCGGCGGAGCGCCTTCGCCGCCGAGCGCGGCGGCGTTCCTCCCCGTCATCGTCGGGCAGCGGGGCCGGAGTGAGGGCGCCCCGGGCGTAGAGGTCCCACCGCGCGGCGACTTCGTCGCGGTTCATGCGCTCGCCGTCGGAAGCGCCTAGGGGTGCCTTATCCCAACGTCGCGCGATGGCATCGTGGTCCATTTCTTCGCTCATCAGGGTTTCCCGTCGGCGCGCGTTGGCCGCTCGAGGGCCTCGAGGGCGGCGCGGGCGAGATCCAGGGAGACCCCGCCACGGTCGCGGACCAGCTCGGCCGCTTCGGTCAGGTGCTGGCGGGCTTGCTCGACGTTCCCGCGCCGTACGGCGACGTCGCCCTGCGCGCGCAAAACATCAGCTGCGTAGGTCGGCGACGCCTCCCGGCTCAACACCTGTCGAGCGCGGGCCAGCCGCTCATCCGCGACGTCGTACCGCCCGGCCCGCACGTCGATCCGGGCCAGCCCGAGAGCGGTTCGAGCTTCGTCCTTGGGTGAGTCGAGCTCGATGAACATCCGCTGAGCTACGAGGAGGTGCCATTCTGCTTCGTCATCGCGGTCGACGAGCAGGAGCACGTCGCCGAGGCGTCGATGTCGCGACGCGACCCCGCGCGGGATCCCCAGTTCCCCTTCGATGTGCAGGCTCTCGGTGAAGCACGCGATCGCGGTGTCGAAGTCGTGGTCGTCCTGCGCGATACGGCCGAGTTGTTCCAGCGCGGCTGATTCGTTTCGCCGGTCACCAGCACGTCGCGCGAGATCGATGGCCGCCTGGGTTTCGGTCCTGGCGGGTTCTTGCTGGCCCAGGTCAAGGTGGGCCCGGCCCAGCTGGTAGCGCAGCCGGGACTCGGCGATCGCGTTGCGGCAGCGCCGCGCCGCGGTGATGCCGAGGTCGTGGGATCGCAGCCACTCCGTGTAGTGCTTGCGGTACAGCATCAGCTCCCACAGGGCCTCGCACAGCTGCCACGCGAGTTCGTCGCGGCGATCGAGGACGGCCTCTTCGAGAACGGCCAGCACGTTCGGCAGCTCCTCGGCGAGCCAGTCCAGTGCGGCCGCGTCGGAGCTGAACGCGGGCGGCTCGCCGGCGAGGTCGGCGGCGACGGGGCTGACTCGCCAGCGCATCGGGATGACGACCAGGTTCGCGCGGGTCATCTGCTGCAGGTACCAGCGGGCCGCGCGGGGCAGGACCTCGTCGCCGTCGTCGGCGCGCTGGGTGCGCGCGTGTAGCCGCACGAGGTCGTGGAAGCGGTAGTGGCCGCTCGCGACCTCTTCGAGCAGGCTGGCGTCGGCCAGGGTCTGCAGTACCAGCGCGATGTCCGGTGTGGCCATCTCGGTCACCGCGGCGGCCAGCTCGATCCCGAACTTACGGGTCGGAAGCCGGCCCAGCAGCCGGTACAGGTCGACGGCGTAAGGCTCCAGATCCTGGCAGGCCCAGTCGAACACCGCCGTGACCGGCGTCTCCGCATCGGAGAGCTGATCGAGGGTGGCCAGCCGGGATCGTTCGTCGCGCAGCTGCTCCACCACCCGCGCCACCTCCCAATGGCGGTGGGTAGCCAGTCGCGCCCCGACGACATGCAGGGTGATCGGAAGGCAGCCGCACAGCAGCGCGAGTTCCGCCATGGCGCTGCGCTCGCGATGCGCGCGCTCTTCGCCCAGCAGCTCGGTCAGCAGCCTCTCCGCTTGGTGCTGGGTGAGCGGTGGGACCTCGATGAATTGCGCGCCCTCGGTGTACAGCCCGTCCAGGTGCCGGTGGCTGGTGACGACCACGACGCATCCGGCCGACGCCGGAATCAGCGGGCGGACCTGCCGGACCGAGACCGCATTATCGAGGACGACCACGAGCATCCGCCGCGCGTCGGCAGTGAGCGTGCGGTACAAGCCCACCTGCTCGGCCAGGGTGACCGGCACCCGTTCCGGCTCGACGCCCAGCGCGCGCAGGAAGCCGGCCAGCACCATGCCGGTGCCGGTGGCGGTGTCGGTGTCGGCGGAGAAGCCAGACAGGTCCGCGTACAGGTGGCCGTCTGCGAACCGTTTTGCGTGGTTGTGAGCCCAGGTGACGGCCAACGCGGTCTTGCCGACGCCTCCGAGTCCGATGAGGACCGCGACGCCGGGCCGGGATTCTGCCCCGCGGCGGTGCTCGTCGACCAGCCGATCGAGGTCTTCCAGTTCGTCGAGCCGGTTGACGAAGTACATCGGCGGCGGTGGCAACTGGCGTGGACCGCGTTGCGTGCGGGTGGTCTCGTTCATGCTGACTCGCCACCCGGGTGGCTGGCTCCTGCGGCCTCGGGCAGCGGCTTCCGCTCCGCCCATGCCCGAACGACCGGCACCGCGTCGGCCAGGTCGGTCACCGAGACGATCCGGTCACCGCTGCCGTTCGGGTAAACGGCGGGCTGGCTGGTGGTGCGCAGGTGGACGACGCGGGCGCCGGCGGTCCAGGCGCCGTAGACGTCGGCGACGAGTTGGTCGCCGATGTGGACGATGCTGCCCGTCACGACCTTGTGCTTCCCGGCGGTGGAATTCCAGAGCCAGGGTGTGGGCTTCGCGGCGCCGAGTGCCCAGCTGGCATACACGTCGGTCAGGGTGCGGCCGTGTGCGCGTTTGACGGCGGCGACTCGTTCCGGGCCGCCGGTGACGGCCATATTCGACAAGGCGACCACCGGCGCGATCTCCGCGAGTTCCTCGAGGACGTGTTCAGCGCGCGGAAAGGGCTCGTACCCGCGGTCCCACTCGGTCGGGAACTTGCGGCAGGGGATGAGCAGCCGGTCGCAGACCTCTTCGACCAGGTTGGGGGTCAGCTTCGGTGCCCGATAGAGCAGGGCCCGCACGGTCTCGCCGACGAGGGTGGGAGCGACCTCGGCGAGGGGTGTGAGCTCGGCCAGCTGTGCGCTGGTGGGCCGGCCGGTGAATCTGCCCAGGGTTCTGCTGATGTCGACGGTGATCAGCGCGACGGTATCGGGCAGGGGCGTGTGCTCTTTCTGTCCGGTTCGGATTGTGGGGTGGGGTGATGCAGGCTGGATCAGGCAGGATCCGGCTGGTCGGTCGGGCAGCCGGCTCGGCCCGGCCGCGGGCTCGGATCGTGGGCGGCTACCGCGCCGAGGGGCTGAGCTTGAGGAGAGCCGTCGTGTACCGCCGGATGTGCCGCGTCACCGCGGTGACGGCCCACGCAATGCCGCCGCTAGCGATGAGCAGTCCGAGTGCGATCCACACGAGCCGGAGCCTGTGCGCCTTCACGGGTCGCCTGCCGGTGCGAATTTCGGCGCTCGGCCGACCATGTAGCGGGACGACGTGCAGGTTCACGGATCTGGTCATGAAAACTGTCACTCCTGGTTGATGCGGCGTGGCGAGGTGGGTTCTGGTGGCACGGGGCGAGGGGGTGCCGGATTCGGCCCAGTCCGGGCGTCAGCTCGGGTCGTCCGGCGGGGACTTCGGCCAGGCGCCGAGGTAGGCCTTGGCGGTGGCGATCATCTGCGGCACGCGGTCGACTGGGATGCCGAGTTGGCCGGCGATGTCGGCGTTGGATCGTCCGGCGCGTTCGCTGTTCCAGACGATCAGCAGGCGGCTGGCGTGGCCGATGCTGGCCCCGCTTGTCAGGGCGAAAGCACTCAGCCGCCAGAGTTCCGCGTCCTCGTCGGGGCGGCCGACTTTGGACGCGTAGCAGGAGGCGTCTTCGAACACGTTCTGCAGGAACTGCGTCATCGCCATCGTCAGCATCTGATGAGGGGGGAGGCGGGGTTGGCAGTTATCACAGAGGCAGGAGGACGGCGGCGGAACATCGCACAGCGCGACCATACGAGCGGCAGCCGGTGAGAGTGCGCAGCCGAAGTCGATCAGCGCATCCGCGAACTTCCTGATGCAGTCGACGAACGCGGCGGATTCGATGGTGCGGCCCTCGGTGGCGGCGTCGCGGAGGATCGGAAGGCATCGCGACCGGAGCGCCTCGACTTCGCGCAGGACGTCTGCAGGGGTGACGGCCGTCTTGTCGGGGTTGTAGTTCATCGGCGCCTTCGGCTCTTACGAAGTGGTTTTGTTGGTGATGGAGTCGACTCATGTCCGGCGCCCGGTCACGCCGGGGCAGTGGGCGACGTCGTGGGGATCGCGGCGCGATCTGCGGGGGCCGAGTCAGGGGCCGGGTGCGGAGTAGATAAGCGTTCTGGCGCGTGTCCCGGGCGCTGGGCACGTACGTGGCGTCCAGAGTGGAGGTGAGGAGTGCCCTCGCCCCGCACCCCTTTGCACGGCTCCCGCTTCGCGAAGTCGTAGACGGCGCGGACCACCAACTCTTCCCGGGAGACGCCCAGTCCGTCGGCGACCTGGACGACGTAGGGAATGGTGAACGGCGTGCTTCCGCCTTCGAGTCGCCAGAGGACGCTGCTGTGGATCCCGGCTCTTCTGGCGAGTTCGGTTCCTCGCAGGTTTTGCAGGTCACGTCGGGATCGAACCCAGCCACCGGCCAGCTGCATGTCGGGGTCTTTCACGTCGGTTCTGCTCCTTCGCGGCGCTCGAAGTCGCGTAGTGCCCGCCTGGCGAGCTCGGCCCGGTCTGCTCCGAGCACGTCGGCCAGAGCAGCGATGGATGCCAGGGACGTGGGGATGGCTTTCTTGCGCTCCCATCGGCCTAGTGACCACCTTCTGATGCCTGCCGCGTATGCCACTTGATCTTGGGACAACCCGAGCGCGTCCCGTAGCTCGAACACGCGGTCGCCGAACGACCGGTCATCCAGCGGGGGGAGCAGCAGGTTCCGCGGGAGACCACACGGGTTGATCCTCGGATCCCTGCCAGCCTCGGCTTCGCCACTCGGCCCCGGGGCGCTCACGGCGTGCGGGCTGCGTCGCGGGCCCGGGGGTTGCCTTTCTCGGATGGTGCTGCTCCTGTTCCTGCTCGATGCGAGGGTTCGAGTGATGCAGGCGGCATCGGGCGATGCGGAGTTTGCGGTGGTCACGCCGTGCTGGCCAGGCTCATGACGAGCCACTGGCTCGGCCGCTTCAGGCGCTGGCCGTCCTGCGGCAGGTGCTCGTCGGGCGTGTCCGCGGGGAAGACGGTGATGGTGGGGTGGGACAACCGAGTCCAGCTCCAGGCACGGAGCAGTTCGCAATACTCGGTGGCTTGTCGCTGGGCGAACGGGCCGAACGCGCCGGCTCCGAGCTGGTAGAGCCGGGTTCCGTCAGGCGCGGCCGGTACTTCCCGCCTGGTGAGGTAGGCGACGGTGCCGTGCCGGACGATCGCGGGTGTCCCGGTTGGGAAGGCGGGCTTAGGAATGCCGGGTAGGTCGCCCTTTACCGCGAGCATGCAAGTCCCCGCCGCGGTCGCCGCGAGCCACAACCACAGCCTGTCCAGCGGGTCACCGTCGCCGACGATCGCCCCAAACGACTCCTGGGCGATGTCCTGGTGGGACCCGGGCACGTAGAGCTCGTAGCGCTCGACGAGGGGCCTCTGGTCCTCGTCCCAGTAGAGGGTGAGCCTGCCACCGGGGCCGAGCGCGCTGGTGTGCTGCAGGTCGTGGTCGGCGCCGAGCAGCCGGGGGAGCGAGCAAGCACGGCTGTCACGTGCCTGCACCACACCGTCGTGCTCCTGGAAGACGAAGCTGCGACTGCCGCCCCGCAGGCGCAGCGGCACGACCAGCCGACCCTCAGGGGCCAGCTGGCGAATCCAGGCGTCCGGGATGTCGTAGGCGCTGGCGGTGACGATGATCCGGTCGTAGAGGCCGGGTGCCGCGTCGCCGGCGCCGGCTGTGATGACCTCGATGCGGGCGTAGTCGAGGGCACGCAGGGTGCGGCGGGCGTGGGCGGCCAGGGCCTGGTCGCGTTCGATGGTGACGACTCGGCCCGCGCCGGCCAGTTCGGCAGCGAGAGCGGTGGTGTAGCCGGTGCCGGTTCCGATGAGCAGGACCGTGTGGTCGGGTCGGATGTCGGCCTGTTCGAGCAGCATGGCGGCGGTACCGGGCGCGATGCCGCTGCCGGGACTCGGCCCGGCAGCAGGGTCCGGTGTGGCCGCCAGGGCCTGCCCGTGGTCGTAGGCGTCGCCGAGCGGGACGCCGACGAAGAAAAGGTGGCGGGGCACCACGTTCAGCGCATGTTGGACCGCCTCGGTTTGTGCGTGTCCGGCGTCGACGATGTTGCGGACCATCTCGGCGCGCAGGCGCTCTGGGCTGAAGTGGTTCATCGGGTACCTCGAGGTTCGGTCAGCGATCCTGCTCCGCGCTTGCCGCCTGGGTTGTTGAGATCGGCGGCAGCCGAGGACGGCCAGTGATTCGGTCAGGTGCGCCGTGGCCGCCGAGTTCGGTGCGTGGGAGGTTGGTTGACCGGGTGGTGGCCATGGCGTGCTCGAACCGTGTCGCGGCGCTGCTGCGGGCCGCGCCGCCCGCAGCAGCGCTGAAACGTCATGCGGGAGAGCCGGTCGCACAGCTGATTCCCTGGCTGGGTCGCCAAGGATGGCTGCGCGCAATACTTCATTACTCCAACAACGTCCACTCCAAGCTCATCAGCGGGTGGTCCTGAATCGGGAGCGCAAGTTGTCGGTAACGGTTGAATCGCTCAATCAATTCGACTTTGCGGGCAGGGTCCTCAACTTTTGTGAGTTTGTGTTCGTCGCTTTCGAAGACGATGATTTCGCCGTCGACAGTGAAGGTGGTGAACGGGGTTTCCATCCCGTGGTAAACCCCGTCGATCACCGTGACGGTTGCCTTTCCTGATGACTGAATTTCTCGCAGGCGGGCGTACTGTTTCTTCATCACCTCGCGAGACCCGACCGGCCGCCAGAGGGCTGAGCCGTCCACGATGAAGGAGGCGGTCAGGCCGGGGCGGAAGAAGCCTGCTCGTCGCCTGGCGCGGAGCACGGTGGCGCGCTCGATCAACTCGGCGCTGTATTTGTCGTCGTAGGCGTGCAGAACTCTTTCCCCGTATTCAGGATCCTGAAGCGGGTTCGGAATGACGAAACCGTGATATTCCTGCGCGCTCGTTGCGCGAGCTTCTGCGGCGATGTACTCGATGAGGCTGTCCGGAAATTCTCCTCCTCGGTAGGCTTCCCACCACGATTCACCAGAAGTGTCAGCTGTGATGTCGTTCTGCGTCATCATGTCCCCTTCGTCAGATTGTGCTGGTGAGCGGTTTTCTGTTCCGCGCGCTTGCGTGTCGATAGGTGATGCAGGCGGCATCACCGGGTTGTGGTTGTGTGAGCCACGCGCTGGCGGCGGGTGATCAGGGGCAGCCGCGGGCGGCCAGGATGGATCGGGTGAGGTCGTCGGCGGGGAAGACGCCTTCGCCGCCGAGTTCGGCTCGCTCACGAGACGGCCACGAGTGGCCGGTTCTCCTGAACCACAGGGGGCTGCCGTAGCGCGGGTAGACGATCACCTCGTCGGAAGTGACGCTGACGTAGCGGAAGGCGGGGCCGCCGTAGTCGGTTCCGGCGAGGCAGCCACCGCGGTAGGCCTCCAGATCGGCGCGGTAGTCGGGGATGAAGTCGCCGTTGGGGCCAAGCCCGACGGAGACGAGCCAGACGAGGAGCAGAAACGGCGCGGAGGTGAACAGCACGAGACGGTGCGGGTTTAGTGGCCGTCGCTGCCGGGACGCCAGCGTCCAGCCGGCTGCGGCGCCAGCGAGCCCGGCCAGGGCCACCACGAGCATGAAGAGCGGGAAGCGGAGGTAGAACTGGCCGCTCCACGTCAGCGCGGCCACGCCGAGCGCGCAGTCGATTCCCCAGACGACGGCGACGGCATGCGCGCCGGTCTCGGAAGGCGAAAGCACGCGGGGGTGCGGGCGTCCCCGGCGGGGCCTCATTCGCCACATCGCCGGGCGATGCCGACGGCCGTCGGCGGTTCTCATGGTCGTCTCCTTGTCGTGGGTGCTGATGGCCCGGTCTCCCGGAGGCTTGGGAGGCCGGGCCACCTGCCCGGGGGCTGCACCAGCGGGTTCCGCGCTGGGCGCCCTCGCCGGGGCTGGACCGGGAGTGTCCGACTGCCCGGTCTTCCTCGCGGGTGGTGATGCAGGCTGTATCGCCGGTGCTGGCTGGCTTGCCTGCGCGGGGTGCCCGACCGGAGCGGGGGGTTCGCGATGGTCGGGCACCCCGCCCGGCACCCGCACAGGGCGGCTGTGCGCGGGCACCGGGTCTCCCGTCGCTCCCTGGGGGTGGGGGAGCCGGGAGGATCAAGGACGTCGGGACCAGGTCAGTCAGGGCCGACGGCTGCGACGACGCCGGCGACGAGCGGCCCGGACGTCGGTTCGCTGGGCTTGAGCGGACCGTCGCGCCACCACAGGTTGGCGGGGACGATGCCGGGCGGCTTGCCGGGGCCGGGCTCAAGGATCGTCGTCCCGGCCACCATGGCCCGGATCTCGTCGCGGGTGGCGCTGCCCGGCTGGGGCGCGCCGTGGGATCCCATCGCGGTGTGAAAGCCGCGCACCAGGGGTGCGAGTTCGGGGTCCTCGGGGTCGTGCAGGTGCGTGAGCACGACGTACGAGCCGGGCGGCAGTCGCGCGATGTGCTGCTGCGCTACGGCTGCGGCCTCGGCTCGGGTGCCAGGGTGGTAGGAGAGGACGCCGCCGAGCACAAGGCAGATCGGCCCCGGCTCGATCGGTGCGTCGCGCCTGGTCAGACCTTCCCAGACGGCGATGGGGTCCAGCGGGTCGGCAGCGACAACGCGGACCGGCTGTTTACCGTCCTCGTCGGCTACTAGCGCCCGCAGGTGAGCCAGGATCACGGGTTCGTACTCGACGTACCAGACGCGGGCGTCGATTTGCGTTCTGCGGACGATCTCGTCGATGCGGTCGACGTGGTGCGGCAGCAGGCCGGCCAGTGCGACCACCCACTGCGTGACGCCACGGATCGCGAGATGGCGAACGGCGCGCTGAAGGAACTCGATTTCTGACTTGAACACGAAGAACGCGTCCGGCACGGCCGCCAGCTTGTCGAGTACAAGCTGTTCGGCGCGGTAGTGGTCGTTGCCGCCGAGGGCGGCGTTGTAGAGGCGAGCGATCATCGGGCGGGTTGGGTCGACGTCAACAGGTCGGCGCGAGATGCGGGCATCCGGTTCGGGCGCACATGACGCGTTCATGACGCGTCCTCGGCGAGCGCTTTCAGACCAACAAAAACTTCCAGCAGAACCCGCTCTCGTTCCTTGTCGGTGGCGGGCCGGCCGATGGCGGCGGGGTGGGGGATCGCTGCCCCGGCTTTGTCGGTTGCCACGTAGGGACGCGAGACAGGCCCGGGTTGGGGTCCGAACTCGGAGTGGAGCGCCAGGCCCGGCACGCGCGGGGCCTGGGGGTGGTGGCTGTCGTTGGGATCCACGGGTGCCTCAGGTTTGAGCGGATTGGTGAACAGGTCAGGGGGGAAGGCGGTGCCGCCGCGCCGCTGGAGAGCACGGCGGAGGTGGAGCCTTAGCCGAAGAGCCGCGGCGGTCTTGCGGGTCGCTGGCGTCGGTCTCGACCGGCAAGTGAGTGCCTGGGCTGTACGGGGAAGCAGGGTCATCGGCTGCCTCGTAGCCTGCTGACAACTGCTGCAGCGATCTCGCATAGAACCTGTTCGGCGTCGGTCTCCTTGCCCGGGGCGGGCTTGTAGAGGACGTCGATCGCGTACTGATCACCAAGCCCGGCGCTGAGTTGGATCGCTCCCCCTCGGCCGGAGTAGGTAACGGCGGGAAAACCGTCGATTGTGGGCACAGCTCGCCACGAGTAGGCCTTTTGCCTGAGGTGGGCGTAGACACCGCTCAGGCCGGTTCCGGCGCTGGTCCGGTAGGCAACTCCGACCACGCTGCTGTCGTCCTCGGCAGACCATGTGCAATCCGGGCCGACCAGGGGATTAACGTCAGGTTGACCGGCAACGTCAACTCCGAGTACCGCTCGGACTTGGGCGGGGGTCAGGGTGTCCGCGCACGGCTCTCCGCCCAGGACGGCCCGGGGGAGAGGATGGGCTACGGCGGGTGCTCCGCCGAACGGCACCGTGGGCATACCGGTGGTCGATGGTGCGGGCGCGGTGTCGGGGGATTGCCTGGTCGGCGAGGAGCTGGTTGAACAGGCCGTGACGACGGCGAGGGTCGCGGCCATCGCGGCCGTCCCGGCTACCGCGGCCCTTAGCGCGCCCCTCAGCGCGCGGCTCATCGAGCGCGGCCGCGCGTGCCAATGGCGCGCTTGGCGTCGCCGGCGGGCTTTCGACTGGCGCACGATGCGCGCGAGTCGCCGATTCGGGGTGTCGGGGCCGAGCGTGCGCAGCCAAGCGGCGATGTGTGTGACGGTGCGGCGAGGATGGCGGCGAGGACGGCGAACCGGGCTCGCTGGGACATCGGCCTCGACGACGAAGCGAACCGCGTTCGCGGGGACACCGACGTCGACGCCGCTGTAGAGCCGGCTTCCAAACTCCGGCGACGAGGTGTAGACGTCGGGCCTTCCAAAGAGCTCCGAGCAGCTTCTGGTGACAGGCTCCGCACCGCCCCATCCGATGAACCGCGGCATGTCAGGGACGCAGTGCGCGGCAGGCATGGGCGGCCAGTCGTGGCGGTCGGTCATCGCGGTCCTCGTCGGTGGTGATCGGGCAGGTCAGGCAGCGCGGCGCTCTTCAGTGCGCGCTGCTGGCCAGTAGTGGGGTGTGGTGGCCGGTGGTGGTGATGCAGGCGGTATCGGACTCGGTGTCGGGGTCGCCGTGTTCGGCTGCGGTGATGCAGGCGGCATCGGCTGTGCGGAGGTGGGCGGGTTGGGTGTGCCGTTGGCGGGAAGGCACGGTGTGGTGGCGCCGATGGCCAGGCGGGCCTGGACGTTGGCCCGGAGGCTCATGAGGTAGCCGTCGTTGCTGGTGGCGTTGGTGAACATGTCGGCGGGGCGGCTGTCGAGTCGGGGAGTCCAGCCGTGGGCGACCCACCAGCCGTAGAGGGCGTCGAAGTAGCTGTTGTTCCGGTTGGTGGGGATACCGTCGACCCAGAAGGTGACGCCGACCAGGACGTAGCCGGTGGGCCGGTCGACGGCGTCGGTGCAGTTCGCCGGAAGCGATGGCAGCGGCTGCAGGGTGAACCCGGGCGGGAACACCGCGGCGGCTGCGTCGCGAATCTGCGCGACGGCGGCCGCCCGGGCGTCGGCCAGGGGCAGGGCCGGTCCCCCGTGGCTGCTTCCGCACGCCGTGGTGCTGGCGAGCACGGCGCCCAGCAACAGAGGCCGCAAGGGCAGTGAGCGCCGATGCGCGGGTGTTGCGGCGGGAGAGCGGGTGTACACGGTGGACGGTCCTTTTCGACTAGATGGTGTGGAGCTCAGCCGGGGTGGTGGCCGGTGCGGTCGGGGGCCGGCGGCGCATCGGGAATACGTAGATTCCGTCGCTGTCGGCGATCTCGACGGGATCGTCGGCTTCGAAGCCATGTCTGGTGTAGAGCTGAGCCGCGCGGGGGCCGCTGGCTTGCAGGAACAGCATCGGTCGCACCGGCCGGGTGTCGGCCCAGGCGAGGTAGCTGCTGAGCAGTTGGCTTCCGAGTCCGCGGCCGCGGGACGCTGCGGCCAGGAGATCGAGGTGATGGTGCGGCGCCGTGGGGGTGGTGGCGGCGAAGGCGTCGTCGAGGGCGCGGAACCGGAGGTAGTGCTCGCCGGTGATCGCGCGCAGCGCAGCGTCGTAGCCTGGTGGATCAGCCGGCTTGCCGCCCGGGTGGATCGTCCACAGCGCGGTGGCGACCAGGCGGCCGTTTTCCCGGATGCCCTGCAGCCGCCCTTCGCTGGCGAGCGCGGCCCGGATCAGCCAGGCGAACTGCTCGCGCAGCATCCGTTCACGCTCGGCGGCGTCGTGGGGGACCAGCCATCGTGCGATGGCGAGGTCGGTGAACGCGGCGGCCTTGACGGCGGCGGCTTCGTCGGTGTCGACCGGCCGCAACGGCTCGACGTTGGAGGTGGTCATCGGCGGTCCGATCCGGCCAGCGGGTCGAGGCGGGCCGAGCGTCGATGCCACAGCGCCCAGCCGACGCCGGCGACGTACACGAGCAGGTAGGTCAGCTGCACGGTCAGCGGCAGCGGCGAGTCGGGTTGGACGCCGAACACCGTGTCGAGCTGGGCCATCACGGTGATCACGATGGCGCCGAGGAAGACGGTCGCGAGGATTGCGGAGGCCGCGGACCAGCGACGTCGTGCCCTGCTGAGGTGGCCGGTCGTCCCGTCGCGGTTGTCCGATCCGGCGTTGGCGGAGTCGAGATTCTCGGTCTTCGCCGGTCGGTTGCGTAGCAGGATGATGGCGGTGGCCAGCGCGGTGAGGGCGAGCAGGGCCAGGATGCCGACGGCTCCGGCTGTGCCGCCGGTGTAGAACAGGGCGGTCACCGGATCGGCGCCGAGCGCGGACACCGCGATGATCGCGGCGATCGCGCAGCCGGTCTGGATCAGCGAGGCGACGATGGGGCTGCGGTGCCGCGTGCTGACGTGGGCGAGGGCCTTCGGGGCGGCGTGGGCGCCGCCGAGGTGAACGCAGTAGAACACCGCCGCGTGGTGGAAGGCTATGGACCCGGCGATCAGACTGCCCGCGAACACGACCTGCACGATCGTGGTGGCGACGTTGCCCAGGTTCGCGTGAACCGCGCCGACGAACACCCCCGGCGAGTCGGGCTGTTCGAGAGCGGATTGGGCGGCGGTGACGACGCCGTTGACGCCGAGCGTCACGCTGAGGCTGGCTGGTGCCGCGACGAAGAGGATGGTGAGCACCGCGATGGTGGCGATGGTGGCGCGGGAGACGCCGCGGTGGCTGTCCCGGGCGTCGCGGGTGTGCACGACGGTGAGTTCGGTGCCGATGTAGCCCAGGACGGCCAGCGCAAGTTGCGCGGCAATCACCGGGGTGCCGGTGGTCAGCTGGTGCGGGTCCAGGGCAGTCAGCAGGTTGGTGCCGGAAGCCGGGTGGCTCAAGTTGGCGACGATGACCACGGCGATCATGAGAACTTCGCAGGTCACCAGGACCATGAGGAACCTGTTACCGACTTCGATCTTGAGCAGCCCGAGCCACCCGACCAGCAGGGCGGTGGGGACGGCGATGGCCTGCCAGGGCACGCTGACGCCGAGCAGGCTCGACAGCGGCGGGCCGAGCACGCTGCCGATCAGGCCGTAGAGCCCGACCGTGAGCGCGGTGTAGGCGGCGATGGCGACCCATCCGGCGCCGACGCCCATGGTCTGGCCCAGGCCTCGGCGGACCAGGTTGTAGAACGCGCCGCTGGCGGCGTCGGCCGGGACCATCCGGCTGGTGTCGAGGTAACCGCGGCAGAACAGCACGTAGACGACCGCGATCGCGATGAACAGGAGCGGGAAGTTGCCGCCGGTTACGGCGATGGCGACCGGCACCACGCCGGCGACCACGGTGGTCGGGGTGGCGGCGGCGACTGTGCGGCCGGTGATGGAGCGGGTGGACAGCCGGCCGGACGCGAGCGCGTCGTCGAGGCCTCCGGTGGTCTCGGGGGCGCGGCGGCGCAGATCAGACATATCGGCACTCCTTGCGAGCAACGGGTGGGGACCGAGTGGGCGGAGCGGGACGGGCGGCGGCTACAGCGGGGTGGCGACGCGGGCGAGGGCGGAGGTGAGCGCGTCGAACAGCGGCGTCAGCTCGGCCGGGAACTTCGCGTGCTCCAGCCGGGAGCCGATGTCGGGCTGGAGGTCGAGCGCGCGGGCGTTCAGGCCGAGCTCCCGCAAGGCGCGCCACAGGACGACGGCCTCCTCGGGTACGTCCCTGGCGGTGCCGTGCACTTCCAGGTACCGGCGGGCCCACCCGGTCACCCGGAAATCGCCGACTTCGTACCGGACCCGTCGCCGCCATCTCCGCTCCGCCTTGGCAGCTCCGGCCTGTACGAGCCGCTTCCAGACCGATGTGGTCGACCTCTGCTCGATCACGAGGTAGTCGAGCCAACTCGCCACTGGTTCGACCCTCTTCACGGCGTGCAGGTACTCGAGGATGTCCGCGTGCGCGCTGTCGTCGACGTCGGCGGCGGGACGCCCGGGGTAAATCCGGCCGTCCGGTCCGATACGGATCTGGCGTGCCGAGTGCAGTTCGACCAGCAGCATGCATCCGAGGACGTAGGCGACCGCGTCGCGGTCGTGCACCAGCGGACGATGCATGTCCTGGCTGTAGAGCGCCGCCAGAGCCAGGTCCGCCAACCGGTCAGAGCCCTGGTAGGCCGTGACCTGGTACCGAAAGATCGACCCCGGGTATTTCACCGTCTCCGAGGGAGCGGGCGGTGAGCCGGGCGCTGCGGTGCGCCGGACGGTCTCCGGACCGCGCTGAGGCTGAGCTGTCCGTGAAGCCTGCCAGGTCTGCTGTTCAGGGATCGTGCCGCGGTGCTGGGGTGCCGCGGGCATGAACAGCGGCGCGGTGTCAGCGGTGGCTTCGGCGAGCGCAGGACCGGCGGTGCGGGGAAGCTGCGGCTCGCGCGCCGGCAGGGCAGTGGCAGTTGGCCCGGTGGCGCCGGGCCTCCGCGCACGGCTGCCCAGGTGCCAGTCGTCTTGAACGGGCGCGGCCGCGGCGCCGTCGCCGACTCGGCGTTGACCTCGGGCTGGTTGGTTCTCGATCGGGGTCACGGTGGCCTCTGGGTGTGATCAAGCGGCGTGGTGGTCCGCGGCCGCGGCGGGCAGGTAGTAGGCGTCGGCCGCATCGGCGGCGGTGATGCAGGCGGCATCAGGCTCGGCGAGCCGCCGTAGGCGGAGGGGCACGTGGCCTGCCGGGAGCGCACCGGATAGGAGCCGGGGCCGGATGGCGACAGCTACTGCAGGCTGGAGGGCGGCGTCAGGCGGCCGCAGCGGCGCCTCGAGCCCGCGACGCACTGATCCACCGTTCGCCGTCGCGCCGAGGTCGTGGTGTTCTTCGGCCGGCGACGCCATGGCGCGCTTCCAGCACGCCGGGCAGTGCTCACGCTGGTCGACGGCCACGTCGGCGCGGGCTGGCCAGCAGAGGCATCCGCAGACGGCGAACACGACGTATCTGTTGAGCCAACCGAGATCTGCCGCGTTCTGCGATTCGAGACGGACCACCGGGGCGCCGGAGTGCACGCGGTGCAGTAGTTCAGTCCGGAAGACACCACCCGCGAAAACCACACCGGTCTGGCCGTCAGGACTGGGCCGCCAGCCGAACACCGTGGTCATGGCCGCGCCTGCGGGGGGAAGGCCAGCGCGGACGTGCTGCAGCGAGTCGTCGTTTTGTGGTCCGGGTTTCGCGAGCACGCTGGGCCGCTGCGAGGAGGAGTCTCACAAGGCCGTTTATGGGCGGCGTGGACCCCGGCGGCCGCAGACGCGGGAGCCACGCCATCCACGGCCGCCGGGAGATCGAGCGCACGACGGTCGTTGATGGCGGGGCGCGCGAATCCGTCGTCTTGAGCGCTGATGCCTACGGTTGCATGCGCCTGCTGAGCACCAAACCAAGTCGTTGAAGTACTGCTTGCGGCAGCCATTGTTTCGTGGCCGCGGCTGTGACCCCACGCCGAAATGCCAGCCGCCACGCGAAGATCGAAGAATAGGCCGGACTCACCCACCGAGCGACGTGGCTCTTGGGCGCAGAGCATGTCTTGGCTGGTAGAAGCTCCGTCCTTGATCACCTAGGGAACATTAAAAGGGAGCCCATACCAGCAGGTGACACGCCTTGTGTCACTACCCGATTGGCGGAATCAGGGAGAGCGGGTTAATCGGTGCGAGCGCGCCGGACCCCGATGCTCACAGCCAACTCGTGCAGCTTCGTAGGTGGCTGCCGTCGGTCGAGCTCAGCAACCGTCTGCTTGTACAGGGTTTGGTGTTTGACCCAGTCCGGTGCAGCCGCCGCAACTGCGAGGACCGTGTTTGCCGCCTTCCTGTTCATGCCCAATTGAGTTTGCGCATGAGCAACGTCGGTCAAGTGGCGCATTCGCGCCGCCAGCGGCAAACGGGCCTCTCGCGGCATCAGTTTCGACGTCTTCAACGCTGCGTTGAAACGCTCAGTGACGATGTGCACGTCAGCCGTTTGCATGGTTACCTGCTCGATCCCAAAGGGAGCCTCGTAATCTTTGCGCTCACCAGTGCGTCCGGCGGTTTCACGAGCCTCGACGAGGAAGTCCTCAGCTTGGCGGGCCCGATCATCTTTGAGCTTGATGTCCCGGCCGGTCGCAGTCGCTGCCGATAGGAGCAGGTTCCCGTACACGGAGAGCGCCGCCGGCGTCGCCTTGCCGCCGACGTCGATCTTCTCCGCCGTCTTGGCGGCGACCTTACGGGATTCCTCATAGCGACCCTGCGTCAACAGCAGCCACGACACGGTGCCGCGTAACGCAGCGACTCGCAGAGGGTCGTCACCCTTTTCGCTCGTTTTGCGCGCCTCTAGCGACGCCAGCCATGCTGTGTCCGGGTGACCGAGATGCACGAGCGTGCAAGCGGCGATTTGGTAGAGCTGAGCAAGCTGATCGACGGCGGCCGCGCGTTCATGCGTGGAACTCGCGTGCTCGACGGCGCGGGCGCGCACCATAGCCTGCGCGAGCAGGCGGCTCAGCTCGTCGTACTTGCCCCCCCAGTAGGCGCCCCACGCGTAGGTTGTAGCTCGGCTGGTGTCGCGCAGGCTTACCGGTTCAAGGGCGTCGTCGACCACCTCATCGATGAGATCGTCAACGGAGGTCAACACGCGCCGGATCGCGACGATTCCTGCGTCAGGGCTTTCACCGGGAAGTGCCTGGGCTTTCTTGAGGAGTACGTCGATCTGGACGTCGAGCGCCTTGGCGATGGCCTGGAGGCTGCCGATTTGCGCCGTCTGCCGCCGCCCCTGCTCGAGACTCCGGATCAGGCTCAGGCTCAGGCCAGCTCGGTCAGCCAGCTGCTGCTGAGTAAACCCTGCCTCGATTCGGAGGCTCCTGATCGTTGCGCCAAGAGGGATCTCACTGTCGTCCATGGAGGACCTGCCTTCATCGCGGAGGTAAACCCCTCCTCGCGTGCCCCCGGCGGCCAACCGGGGGCGACCTCCGCGAGGAGGAGGCACACGAGGTGCCAACACCAGAATAGCCTCGTCAGCTCGCGCTGTTAGCGCCTGACGATGCAGGCTGCATCAGCCCTGCCGTGACTACCAGGTCCGCTGGCGCCGGACTCACCGCTTGAGGTCGAGCCGTCGCACGCACAGCTCGGGCCGGGTGAGGGGCTGCCACGCGAGGATATCGCGGGCGACGGCGTCTCATCGCTCACCGCCGGCAAGCCTCGGGCGCAGCCGCGCGAGCTTGGCCGCCGAGGCTTCGGCGCGGACGAGGGCGGTCCACGCGGCCTTCGCGCCGTCCCCGGTCAGGCGGTAGAAGCGCCGCCGCGGGCGGCCGGCCTCGCGGGGATCAACGTCCTCCCAGCGACTCTCCAGCCAGCCGATGTCCTCTAACCGGGCGAGGATGGGGTGGACGGTGCCGCTCGGCAGCTCGGCGGCGGCGCAGATCTCCAGCCCGTACATCTCCCGCGCCGTATCCGCCAGCAGCGCGCGGAGCACCAGCTGGGTGGTCAAGGTCATCCGCGGCCGGGTCATGATCTAGTTCTACTATGGGTTCCCTTTGGTATTCCGCAGCACCAGCCGCCCGCGGTGGCCAGGCCCTTCGATGCACGCTGCACCAGCTGAGGTGGCAACTGAGGGGGGTTGGGCGCGGTGTCCGGAACGGAGAAGGCCTCGACGAGCGTGTGCTCGCCGAGGCCTTCTTGTTGATGAGGCACCGCGCGACCGGTGCGCCATCGGGGTCCTGTGCTCCGAACTGGTCATCTGCTTGCCCAGGACCGGGGGCGTCCGGCGTGCCGAACGCCCCTCGACCTCACTGTAGGGCTGCGGCGGCGGGCCCACCATGGCGCGGGAGTGACTTGGACCCCAATACCCCGGGGTATTGGGAGGAGCACAGTGTCCAAACACGTTCTGATCAGCGGTTACCCGGGTGATTCTGTCCGAGTTGGCTCGGAGAGCCGCGTCCAAACCGGAGGAGTTTGGACAGGCTCTTGGCCGTCGTGGACGGTTCGGTGGGCGCGGATCTCGGCGCGGACACGTGTACCTCGCGCAGGTTGTCGGTGGATGGTGCCACACTTTTGGAGTCCCCCGGCGCGGTGCTCGTCGCGGGGGAGCACCCGGGTTCACGAGACGCGACCTCGCCGGGTGAGAGACCCGAAGTCTCCGAACTGGTTATCTCGCTGCGGCCCGGGGCACCGACCGGGCCGCCTGTCCCTCCCCAGGAGGAACATCGTGGCAAAGAAGAAGGTGCCGCCGTGCGCGCTCGTCGCCGGCGACGCTCCCGACACGCCGAGGCCGACCGCGATCGTCATCGCGCTGATCTTCGGGTTCGAGGTCTACTTGATCTCCAGCGGCATCGACGTCGTCACCGCGGTCCTGCTCGTTGTGACGGGGGTGGCCGCGGCCAGCGTGGCGAACGTCAAGCCGCGCGACGTCGTCGCGGCGCTCAGGCAGCTCGCCGGGCTGGTGCACATCCTGCGCGGGACGGTTGCGCCGTGAGCGCCGCCGTGGTCGCGGGTGGTCCCGCGGAGCCGGACGAATTCGCCATGCTTCGGGACGTGAAGTGGCTCGTCTCCGCCGCGAGTGCCCGCGGAAAGGTGCGCTCCGTCAAGGGAGTGCGCTCCGCCTGGGCGGACTTCGTGCCCTACGAGATCGGTACGGGTCCGATCGATTTCAGCGTGTCGCAGGCCGACCACAACAAGGTCGTTGCCAACTCCAAGTGGTTGGTCAACTTGCAGCCGTGCAGCAAGGATGGCTCCGGACATGTGCAGCTCTACATGCCGGCTTGGGGTGGGTGGCTCGGCGACGACCGGCCGCCGTGTACCTCGACGGAGAAGGTGGTCCTGGACGCCGACGAGCTGGCGGTTGAGACGGTCGCCGACTTCCGGGCGTTGCTGAAGTTGGTGCTGGACCGAGCGGGGCTGACTTGCGGGCAGATCACGATGAAGACCTCGATCAACCGCAGTTCGGTGTACAACCTGGTCGATGTCCGGCGGACCGGCCTGCCGACGAAGCCCCGGCAGGTTCTGGAGTTCTTGTGTGCGTGCGGGCTGCAGCTGCGCCAGGTCGCCGCGATCATGCGGTCGTGGGAACTGCTGAACGCCGCGAGGCCGAAGCCGACTGGCAAGCCGGCTGCTGAGTCGTCGGCGCCCGCGCTGGTTTCCACCCCGATCACGCGGCTGAGCCCGCGTGAGATCGTCCGCGAGGCGACGGCGAGGCGGGGACCGCGGATCAAGGACTTCGCGGTCGGCGACATCGGCCGCGAACTCGTCCGGGCGCGGACGTTGCTGCCGATCCTGCTCGGCATCGCGGTGCTCGCCGGCTGGCACTTCTTGGTGCCGTCCCTGCTCGGCGGACACACCACCTACTTCGTGATGAGGATGCTGAGCCTGTCGGCGAGCTGGTCTTCGCTGACGGTGATCGGAGTGGCGCTGGCGATGCAGGTGCTCCGCTGGCGACTTCGCCGCACCGTGCCGCCCCGGCCGAAGGGGAAGCGGCCGACCGGCGGCCTGCGTTCGGTGGCGCAGAGGGCGTAGGGCGTTCGAGGTCGCGTCCGGTCGACGCGTATCGGCCCGGCGGCAGGTTGGGGGGAGACCTGACGCCGGGCCGGTCAGCAGCGCGTGCCGCTGACCGGGAAGACGCGGCGGCCGCCAGGCCTGTTACGGGTCGGGTCCCGGGTGGTGATGCAGGCTGGATCAGCCGTTACCACTTGAGGTCGAGCCGTCGCACGCAC
>NZ_BAAGUJ010000028.1:0-86456 GCF_054781455.1 Amycolatopsis stemonae
CCGACCCGGATCTCGTGGAGGCGTCGCGGGCGCTCGGGTTCAGCCGCGCGGAACGGCTCTGGCACGTCGTGCTGCCGGGTGCGTTGCCGCAGGCGCTCGTCGGGCTGCGGCAGTCGCTGGGCCTGGCCTGGCTCGCGCTGATCGTGGGTGAGACGGTCAACGCGGACGCCGGGGTCGGCTACCTGATCAACAACGCGCGGGAGTTCCTGCGCACCGACGTCGTGGTCGTCGGGCTCGTCCTGTACGCCCTGCTCGGCCTGGTCACCGATGCGCTGGTCCGGCTGCTCGAACGGAAGGTGCTGCGGTGGCGAACCCGGTAGCCGAGGTCCGTGACCTCACCAAGCGGTTCGGCGACCGCACTGTCCTGAAGGGACTCGACCTGACCGTCGAGCGCGGCGAGTTCGTCGCCTTGCTGGGGCGCTCCGGGTCGGGCAAGTCGACGCTGTTGCGTGTGCTGGCCGGGCTCGACCACGACGTGGAGGGCCGTGCGGACGTGACCGGGACCGTCTCGGTCGCGTTCCAGCAGCCGCGGCTGCTGCCGTGGCGGAAGGTGTGGCGCAACGTCGTGCTCGGCCTGCGCCAGGACGGCGTGTCCAAGTCCCGCAACCGCGCGCTGGCGGACAAGGCGCTGGGCGAGGTGCACTTGGCCGCGCACGCCGACGATTGGCCGCTGACGCTGTCCGGCGGTGAGGCACAGCGCGTGTCGCTGGCCCGCGCGCTGGTGCGGGAGCCGGACTTGCTCCTGCTCGACGAGCCGTTCGGCGCGCTCGACGCCCTCACGCGGATCGCGATGCACGGGCTCGTCCAGGACCTGTGGCGCAGCCACCGGCCGGGTGTGCTGCTGGTGACCCACGACGTCGACGAAGCCCTCCGGCTCGCCGGGCGGGTCCTGGTGCTCGACGGCGGCCGGATCGTCGCCGAGCACCGGCCGGGCGACGCCGACCACGACGACCTCCGCCGGCGCGTGCTGGCCGATTTGGGAGTGACCGAAGATGCAGTGGCGTAAGGGGCTGGCCGCGGCCGCGGTGGCGTTCGCGCTGGCCGGGTGCGGCTCGGCGACCGGCTCCGACCAGGCGGCCGTGCCGCCGCCGGTGAGCGCGGCGGACCTGGCGAAGGTGACGCTCAAGGTCGGTGACCAGAAGGGCGGCGTGAAGTCGCTGCTCACCGCGGCCGGCGAGCTCACCGGCCTGCCGTACAAGATCGAGTGGTCGACGTTCACCTCGGGCCCGCCGCTGCTCGAAGCGGCGTCGGCCGGGGCGATCGACGCCGGGCGGGTCGGCAACACCCCGCCGATCTTCGCGGCCGCGGCCAAGGCGAAGATCAAGGTGATCAGCGTGTCGCGCAGCAACGTCGAGCGGGAGGCCATCCTCGTTCCGCCCGACTCGCCGCTGCAGAACGCCGCCGCGCTGAAGGGCAAGACGATCGGGGTGGCGAAGGGCAGCTCGGCGCACGGCCAGCTGCTGAACACCCTCCACAACGCCGGACTGTCCACAAGGGACGTGAAGCTCAGCTTCCTGCAGCCGGCGGAGGCGTACGCCGCCTTCACCCAGCACCAGATCGACGCCTGGGCGATCTGGGACCCCTACACCGCGCAAGCGCAGCTCGAAGCGAACGCCCGCGTGCTCGCCGACGGCCGCGGCGCGTCCAACGGCCTGGGCTTCCTGACCGCCGGCACCGCGGCCCTCTCCGATCCCGGCAAGAACTCCGCATTGCGCGACTTCGCGAGCCGAGTGGTCAAGGCGCAGAAGTGGGCGGACACGCACCGGCCGGAGTGGGCGCAGGCGTGGGCCAAGGAGACCGGGCTCAAGCTCGACGTCGCGCGGAAGGCCGTCGACGCCGGGCGTGACCTGCCCATCCCGCTGGACGACTCCGTGGTGAGTTCGGAACAACAGCTCGCGGACGCGTTCACCGACGAGAAGACGCTGCCGGGCAAGGTGGACTTCGCCGCGTTCGTCGACCGGCGGTTCGCCCCCGAGCTGGATCAGGCGAGGAGCAACGGATGAGCATCAGGCTGCACTGGTTCCTGCCCACCAGCGGCGACGGCCGCACGATCGTGGAACGCTTCCACGCCAACCGGTCCCAGGGCCCGTCCGCGCAGCGCGAGCCGGACCTGGACTACCTGGCCCAGGTCGCCCGCGCCGCCGAGCGGCAGGGCTTCGAAGGCGTGCTGACCCCGACCGGCACGTGGTGCGAGGACGCCTGGCTGACCACGGCCGCGCTGATCCGCGAGACGTCGCGGCTGAAGTTCCTGGTCGCGTTCCGCCCCGGCGTCATCTCGCCGACCCTGGCGGCGCAGATGGCCGGGACGTTCCAGCGCCTGTCGAACGGCCGGGTGCTGCTCAACATCGTCACCGGCGGTGACGCGGTCGAGCAGCGGCGTTTCGGCGACTGGCACGACCACGACGCCCGGTACGCCCGCACGGACGAGTTCCTGACGATCGTCCGCGGCGTGTGGTCGGGGCAGCCGTTCACCTTCGAAGGCGAGCACCTGCGCGTCGAAGGCGCGACGACCCTGGCCGCACCCGACCCGGTGCCGCCGATCTACTTCGGAGGCTCGTCGCCGGCCGCGCTGCCGGTCGCGGCGCGGCACGCCGACGTCTACCTGACCTGGGGCGAACCGCCCGCGCAGGTGGCGGAGAAGATCGCCAAGGTCCGCGCCCTGGCGGGCGACCGGCCGATCCGCTTCGGCGTCCGGCTGCACACGATCTCGCGCGACACGTCGGCCGAGGCGTGGGCCGAAGCGCAGAAGCTCCTGGACGCGCTGAGCCCCGAGCAGGTCGCGAAGGCCCAGGCGCAGCTGGCCGCGAGCGAGTCCGTGGGACAGCAGCGGATGGTGGCGCTGCACGGCGGCCGGACGGACGGCGGCGTGCGCGGCCTGGAGATCCACCCGAACCTCTGGGCCGGCGTCGGCCTGGTCCGCGGCGGCGCGGGGACCGCGCTGGTCGGCAGCCACGGCGAAGTCGCGGACCTGCTCGAGGAGTACCACAGCGTCGGCGTCACCGAGTTCGTGCTGTCGGGCTACCCGCACCTGGAGGAGGCGTACTGGTTCGGCGACGGCGTCCGGCCGGAGCTCGCCCGGCGCGGGCTGATCAAGGAGGTCTAACCCCAGCGCGTCGAGGCGTAGACGACGATGTTGTCCCGGTACGACCGCTTCGCCGCGTCGAAGCTGCCGCCGCAGGTGATGAGCCGCAGCGCGCTGCCCGGCGCGGGGCCGTACACCGCGTCGGTGGGGAACGCGTTCTTCGGGTAGCGCTGGACACCGTCCACGACGAACCGGGTTTCCCCGCCGTCGGAGCGCGTGACGAACACTTGGTCACCGTCGCGCAGGTCGCGCAGCCGGAAGAACGGCGCCGGCCCGGACCGGGAGTCGACGTGCGCGGCGATCACCGCCGGGCCCGGGTCGCCCGGCACCGGGCCGGCGGCGTACCAGCCGACGTCCTCGAAGCGTTCCGGGGCTTCCAGCTGGTGGTCGGCGCCCAGGCCGAGCCCGACGAGCGCGGCCGCGTCCACGCCGATGGCGGGGATCCGCAGCCGCACCGGGTGCACGGCCGGAGCCGCGGGCAGCGGCTTCGGCCCGGTCGCTGACGTCGTCGTCGCGGTGGCCGTCGGTGCCGGCGCGGCCGGAGCCGCGGAACAGCCCGCGGCCACCGCCGCGACGACCAGGAGCGCGCCCAGCTCAGCGCGCACGCGCCACCCAGCGCCGGACGAAGAACGCGCCGAGCAGCCCGGCGGCCAGGAACGCCGCCCACCACGGCGGCCCGGACGACGGTGCCGTGCCGCCTCCGCCGGTTTCGACGCCGAGCTTCGGCGGCTGGGGCAGCGACGCGCCGTCGGAGATCGGGTTCGCCTTGAGCGAGCCGGAGTTCTCGGTGACCAGGACCGTCGTCGACGACCCGGCCTTGACGTCGACTTCGGCGGTCGACTTCACCGAGCCGCCGCTCAGCTGCAGCGGCCACCGGCCTTCGGGAACGTCCACATAGGACGACGTCTGGCCGTAGGCCGCGTCCTTGGCGAACGCGACGCCGGTGGGGCCTTCGACGGTGACCGGCGCGATCGCCGCCGAGCCTTCGACCACCCGCAGCCGGCCCTTGCCCGCCGCGGGCGCGGTGAGGTCGTCGGTGACCAGATCGCCCTTGAGCGTGCCGTCGGGTCCGTTCGCGAAGACCAGCAGCGAATAGGCGGTGCGCTCCGCGATGTCGATCGTCGCCGAGAGCGCCGGCGGGGTGCCGGCCGCGGCGTCGGCGGGCCGCATCGACAGCGTGTACTTGCCGGGGTCGAGCGAGGAGTACGGGGTGACCGCGCCGTAGCCGGCCTTGCGGATGACGACCTTCTCGGCTTGGCCGAACGGCGCGAAGTAGATGTCCACCGGCGGCACCTTCGGCGACAGGTGGCCGACCCGGATCCAGCCGACGCCCGGGCCGGGCGCGGTCGCCGCCTGGGCGGTCACGGGCGTGAGCGCGACGAGCAGGAGGGCCGCGGCGGTCAGCCCGCCGGGTCTGAGCAGGGTACGCATCGGCAGTTCCTTTCGCCGGTCAGGGAGAGGAGAACGGGACGAGCAGTCCCGGGGGCGCGAACAGCGGATAGGTGACGAGCACGCCGCCGCCGGTCCGGGCGACCGACGACGGGCGGAACAGGTCGCGCTGGCCGGTGTAGAACGCGGCCGCGCCGTCTTCGCCGCCGGTCAGCAGCACCCGGCGGCGCGGCTGCCCGGCGGGGTCCTCGCCGGGGACCTCGGGGAAGGCGGCGACGCGGACCGGCTGGAGCGCCGCGAGCGCGGCGATCGTCGCGATCAGGCGCGGGTCGACGCGGCCCGCTCGGAGCACGGCGACGGCGTCCGGGGCGAAGGCGATCCGCGTCGACGCCGCCAGCGCCGCACCCGCGTGGGCCCGCGCCGAAGCCTCCGACGGCGCGGCCGGGTCGGCGGGCGGCAGGCCGAGGCGGGAGACGGTCACTCCCTGGTCGCCGCCGCCGAAGACGGCGGTCGCCGCGGAACCGTCGAACGCGGCGTCGAGGGCCGGGTAACGCCGGCGGAGGTCGTTCGCGTCGCCGGCGAAGACGGCCCATTCGGCGGGCGGGCAGGTCGCGGCGCAGGCTGCGGGCGCGACGAGCATTCCGGTCGGCCAGCCGGCTTTCGCGAGTTCGGCCCAGGCCGCGTCGTCGACCAGCACGCGGGCGCCGGAAGCGTTGGCCCGCAGCCATTCCTGTGCGCCGGTGAGCGGGCCGGCCCGGTCGGTCGAAGGGCGCAGGGCGGGGTAGCCGTACACCCAGCCGGCGGCGACCACGGCGACGAGGACGGCCGCGGCGAACGCGACCGCGCCGCGGTGGCTCCGGTTCTCCCGGTGCGCTTTCACCCGCTGCCGGCTCGCCGCCTGGACGACCCCGGCGAGCAGCACCGGCGTGACCGGCAGCAGCAGGGCGAGCACGGCGGTGTCCGGGACGCCGGGGACGAGCAGGGCCGCGACGAGCAGCAGGCCGGTCACCGCGAGCGGGCGCAGGGCCGTCACGGCGAGCGCGGCCACGAGCGCGACGGTCGAGAGCACCGCCCACGCCGGGTCGAGCGCGACCCAGCCGGCGACCGTCGGCGGACCCGGGTCCGCCAGGTGCGGCCGGAGGAGCCCGGCCGCCGGGCCGAACGCGATGCCCAGGCCGAGGTTGAGCAGCACCGCCACGAGCGCGGCTCGCACCGGCGCGCGCCGCACCAGCAGCCAGCCCGCCGCGGGCAGGAAGACCAGCGCCAGCGGGGAGGTCAGCACGGCGGCCAGCAGGCAGGCCGCGGCCAGGACGTCGTGCCGGATCCGCGCGTCCGGCTTGGTGATCAGGACCAGGGCGCCCAGTGCCCAGACCACCGCGAGGTGCTCCACGACGACCAGCCGCTGCAGGCCGAGCGCGAGCGGCGACGCCGCGAGCAGCACCACCGCGGCCGCCGCGGCCCACCGCGTCAACCCGGTCCGGCGGGCCAGGAACCACAGCAGCACCGCGCCGATCGCCGCGGCCACGATCATCGTCTCGCGGACCGCCGCGAGCGCGGAGGCCGAGCGGCCGAAGGCGTCCGAAACCATCGTGTAGGCCGAAAGCTGCCACCAGCCGAACGGGCTGACGCCGGCGCCGCCCGCGTCCGTGAACGACGTGAGGTGGCCGAGGGCGTAGGCGTGGGCGACGCTCGCGGCTTCGGCGGGCAGCGCCGGGGCCGGCGCGGCGAGGTAGAGCACGCGCAGCCCGCCCGTCAGCGCCAGCAGTGCGAGCACGATGTCGAGGGACAGCAACCGGTGCGCGGCCGCCGGTCCCGGGAACGTCGCGGGGGAGTGGCCCGTGAAGGTCGTCTCCCGGCTGTGCTGGGCCATTGGACGGATCGTAGCCGCTCCCGATCACCCGTCCAGCTCGGGACGATTACGTCAGCCGGACGGCCTAGAGGCAGGAAAAGCCTTGTCCCGCAAGATTATTTCCGACCGTCCGGAGTGGAGCCGGAGAGCGTGCGGGTGAGCGCGAGTGCCACCGTCCGGACGGCGGGCGCGACCCGTTCGGTGCGCATCCGGTTGGCCCAGCCGGAAATCGAGACCGCGGCCACCGCGACGCCGCGCGCGTCGAGCAGCGGGCTGGCCGCGCACACCACGCCGACGCCGGATTCCTCGCGCTCCAAGGCGATCCCGTCCTCGCGAACGCGCGTCAGCTGCCGGCGCAGCAGTCCGGGCGCGGTGATCGTCTTCGGGCTCATGCGGGGTAATCCGGCGTCGATCACCTGGCTCACCACGGATTCCGGAGAAAACGCGAGGATCGCCTTGCCGACGCCGGTGGCGTGCGCGGGGAACCGGCCGCCGATGCGCGAAGGCAGCGTCGGCGCGTCCGGCCCGCGCAGCACGTCGAGGTAGACGACTTCGGTGCCTTCGAGGATGGCGAGGTGGACGGTGTTGCGCGTCGCTTCGCGGAGGTCGGCGAGGTACGGCCGCGCGGCTTCGACGAGCCCCCGCCGGGGTGAGGCCAGTTGGCCGATTTCGAACAGCCGCAGCCCGAGCCGCACGGAGCCGTCCTGGCGCTCGAGGAGACCGGTTCCGGTCAGGTGCCCGACGAGCCGGTGCACGGTCGTCTTCGCCAGCCCGGTCCGGCGGGCCAGTTCGGACACGCCGAGGGCTTCGTCGCCCGGCCGGAAGGCTTCGAGGAGCGCGGCGAGCCGGGCCGCGACGAGCCCGTCGCCGCTGACGCCGTCGTTCCGCCCAGCGGTACGCATGGGTTGAGTGTGCCCGATCGCCCGCGCGACTGTCACCAGGTCAGCGGGAGGTGGGTTCAGTGGTCGTCGGCGCCGAGCACGAGTTTCACGCAGTGGGCGACGAGCCGCTCGCGCGAGACCTTCAGCGAGCCGTCGAGGTAGGCGATGAAGACGTTGCTCAACGCCCCGACCAGCCCGATGGCGACCATCCGGCGCTCGGTTTCGTCGCCGTGGGACAGCTGCTCGCCGACGAGCGCGGCGAACACCGGCAGCAGGTGCAGGCCCCGGCGGGTCAGCGCCGGGTCGGTGAGCGGCGCGAGCAGCAGGACCCGGCCCTTGCGGGGGTCGTCGACGATCAGCTCGACGAACGCGCGCACGGCGTGCCCGGCCCGCAGCGTCGGGTTCGGCGCGTCGCGGACCGCGTCGACCAGGGCCTGCCGCGCCTGCTCGCCGACGTGCTCGTACACCGCCGCGACGAGCTCTTCGCGGTCGCTGAAGCTCTCGTAGAAGTAGCGCTCGGTGAGCTTCGCCTGCCGGCACACCGCGCGAACGCTCGTGCCGGCCGAGCCTTCGGTGCCCAGCAGCTCGAGACCCGCGGAGACGAGCTGTTCGCGCCGCAGCGCCTTCCGGTCGTCCAGGGTCGTGCCCGCCCACGTGCGGCCCGGCATGCTCACTCCTCGGTTGACTACAACTGTTGTCAGATCCTAGCCTGACAACAGCCGTGGTCAGTTCAAGACTCGACGAGGAGCGCTGCCGATGACGCCGGAACCCCTGGGGCCCGACTCGCTGACCTGGAAGTACTTCGGCGACTGGCGCGGCCTGCTCATCGCCCTGTGGGCCGGGTCGATGCAGAACATGCACCCCGGCCTCGGCGCCGGCGTCGAGCAGCACTCGCGGTTCTTCGAGGAGCGCTGGCAGCGCCTGTTCCGCTCGCTCTACCCGATCGGGGGAGTCGTCTACGACGGCCCGCGTGCGCACCGGACCGCCTTGGAAGTCCGCGGCTACCACGACCGCATCAAGGGCGTCGACGCGAAGGGCCGGCGCTACCACGCGCTCGACCCGGACACCTACTACTGGGCGCACTCGACGTTCTTCGTCAGCACCATCCTCATCGCTGACCACTTCGTGGGCGGCATCGGCGAAGCGGAGAAGCGGCGGCTGTTCGACGAGCACGTCACGTGGTGGCGGATGTACGACATGACCATGCGGCCGGTGCCCGACAGCTGGGAGGACTTCCAGCGCTACTGGAAGCACATGTGCGCCGAGGTCCTGGAGGACAACAAGGCCACCCGGGACGTCCTCGACCTGCGCGGGATCGCGAAGCCGCCGTTCCTGCCCTGGCTGCCGGACGCGCTGTGGCGGCCGGTGAGCGCGCTGATCGCTCGTAACTTCGTCTGGCTGACCAACGGGCTCTACGACCGGGAGGTCCGCGACCTGCTCGGCCTGCGGTGGTCCGAGCGCGACGCGCGCCGGCACCGGCGAGCGGGGAAGCTGATCAACGCCGTGTTCAAGCTCGTCCCGCACGACCGCCGCTACCACCCGCGTGCGCGCGCCGGCTGGCGGCGCGTGCGCGGCGAGGTGGCTCCGGACGCCGCCTTGGTCGAGACTCCACGCAGGAACCTGCCGCCGCTGTCGGAGCGGGGCAAGCCCGAGCACTACGCGCCGAACGTCTAGGAGGCATCACGTGAAGCTGGGATTCCACGTCGGGTACTGGGGCAGCGGCCCGACCCCGGGCGCGCTGGAGGCCGTGCTCAAGGCCGAGGAGCTCGGCTTCGACTCGGTGTGGACGGCCGAGGCGTACGGCTCGGACGCCTTCACGCCGCTGGCCTGGTACGGCGCCTCGACCAGCCGGATCCGGCTCGGCACGAACATCGTCCAGATGGCCGCGCGCACCCCGACCGCGACGGCGATGAGCGCGATGACCCTGGACCACCTCTCCGGCGGCCGGATGGTGCTCGGGCTCGGCGCGTCCGGCCCGCAGGTCGTCGAGGGCTGGTACGGCCAGCCGTACCCGAAGCCCCTGGAGCGGACGCGGGAGTACGTGGACATCGTCCGCCAGGTGATCGCGCGCGAGGCGCCGGTGACCCTGGACGGCCGGCACTTCCAGCTGCCGCTGCAGGGCGGGACGGGGCTGGGCAAGGCGCTGAAGCCGACGGTGCACCCGCTGCGCAAGGAGATCCCGATCCACCTGGCCGCGGAGGGCCCGAAGAACGTCGCCCTGGCGGCCGAGATCGGCGACGGCTGGCTCCCGCTGTTCTTCTCGCCCAAGAGCAACGCCTTCTACAAGGCCGCGCTGGAAGAGGGCTTCGCGCGTGAAGGCGCCCGGCACACCTTCGACACGTTCGAAGTGCCGTGCTCGATCCCGGTGATCGTCCACGACGACGTCGAGGAGGCGGCTTCGTGGATCAAGCCGTCGCTGGCCCTGTACATCGGCGGGATGGGCGCGAAGAGCGTCAACTTCCATCACGACGTCTTCGCCCGGCTGGGGTACGAGGACGTGGCGGACAAGGTCCAGGAGCTGTTCCTCGCGGGCCGCAAGGACGAGGCGACCGCGGCCATCCCGACGTCGCTGGTGGAGGACACGTCGCTGATCGGGCCGCCGGCGAAGATCCGCGACGAACTGCAGGCCTGGGAGGAAACGGTCGTCACCCAGCTCCTCCTGCGCGGCGACGCCGCCACGCTGGCGAAGATCGCCGACGCACTGGGCTGACCGGTACTTTTGCCGGGTTGCCGAGGTGGCGGCGCTCCCGTACGGTCCCCGACTAACGCGAAAGTAGTTCACGTTAGTCGGGGAGAGCCGTATGCGGATGAGCCGTCGCACCGTCCTGGCCGGAGCCGCCGCGCTCCCGTTCGCCGTCGCGGCCGCGCGGCCCGCGGCGAGCGGGCTGAAGGTGGGCGTCGGGATCGGGGACGTCACCGGACCCGCCGCCGAGAACGGCATGATGGGCTACTCCATGCCGCAGCAGCAGACCGCCGGCATCCACCTGCGCACCCGCGCCCGGGCCTACGTCGTCGACGACGGAACGCGCCGGATCGTCTTCGTCACCGCCGAGCTGGGCGCGCTGTTCCAGTCGGTCCACCAGGGTGTCCTGCGCGAGCTGGCCAGGAAGTACGGCGACCGCTACACCGAGCAGAACGTCCTGCTCAACGCCACCCACACGCACTCGGCGTGCGGCGGCGACTCGCACTACGCGGCCTACGACCTGTCGATCCTCGGCTTCCAGCAGCAGACCTACGACGCCGTCGTCGCCGGGATCGTCGACGCCGTCGGCCGCGCGCACGACAACCTGGCGCCCGGTGAGCTGACCCTCGGCCGTACCGAGCTGACCGAGGCCAGCGCCAACCGGTCGCGGGTCGCCTTCGAACTCAACCCCGACAAGGACCACTTCCCGCTCTCGATCGACCCGGCGGTCACCGTGCTGCGGTTTCGCCAGGGCGGCAAGGACGTCGGCGCGATCACCTGGTTCGCCACCCACGGCACGTCCATGAGCAACGGCAACCACCTGATCAGCAGCGACAACAAGGGTTACGCCGCCTACACGTGGGAGCACGACCACGCCGGCGTCCGCTACCTCGACGGCCCGCCCGGGTTCGTCGCCGCCTTCGCCCAGACCAACTCCGGCGACATGACGCCGAACCTGAACCTCGAGCCCGGCACGCCCGAGACCGAGTTCGAGAACACCCGGCGCATCGGCGAACTCCAGTTCCGGGCGGCGAAACGCGCGTTCGACGCGGCGACCGAAACGGTCACCGGCGGCGTCGACCACCGGCTGACCTACGTGGACATGTCCGCCGTCGACGTCGACCCGGCGTTCACCCCGGACGGGCGCCCGCACCGCACCTGCACCGCCGCGATCGGCGTCTCGATGCTCGCCGGCAGCACCGAGGACGGCCCCGGCCTGCCGCTGCCCGAAGGCGTCAAGAACCCCTTCATCGACTGGCTCGGCGGCATCGACGCGCCCATCCCGCAGGCGCTGGCCGACGCGCAGGCGCCGAAGGTCGTCGCGGTGCCGTTCGGGGCGATGAAGCCCTACCCGTGGGCGCCGGAGGTGCTGCCGCTGCAGATCGTCCGGATCGGGCAGCTGCACCTGGTCGCCGGGCCCGCCGAGTACACGATCGTCGCCGGGCTGCGGATCCGGAAGACCGTCGCCGCCGCGCTCGGCGTGCCGCTGGAAAACGTCCTGATGCAGGGTTACGCCAACGCCTACAGCCAGTACGTCACCACGCCGGAGGAGTACGACTCGCAGCAGTACGAAGGCGCGTCGACGCTCTTCGGCCGCTACACGCTCCCGGCGTACCAGCAGGAGTTCGGCAAGCTCGCCGCCGCGATGAAGGCGGGCACGGCCGTGCCGCACGGGCCGGTCCCGCGCGACCTGCGCGGCAAGCTCGTCACCTTCCAGCCCGGCGTCGTCTTCGACAGCGCGCCGCCGCTGAAGAGCTTCGGCGACGTCGTCACCGAGGCGAACAGCGGCTATCGGCGTGGTGACCGGGTATCGGTCGCGTTCGTGACCGGCCACCCGAAGAACGACCTCCGCCGCGACGGCACGTTCCTCGAGATCCAGCGCCTGGTCGACGGCCGCTGGACGCGGTACGCCGACGACGGCGACTGGGCCACGAAGTTCCACTGGACGCGCACGTTCGGCGCCGAGTCCCGCGCGGAAGTCACCTGGGACATCCCCGCGAACACCCCGATCGGCCAGTACCGCGTCGTGCACTCCGGGGCGTGGAAGCACGGCCTCACCGGCGCCATCGCCCAGCTGAGCGGGACTTCCCGCGCCTTCGTCGTTTCGTGAAAGGACCCCGCGTGCGCAGGACCGCCCTTCTCGCCGCCGTCGTCATCGCCGTGCTGACCGCCGCGCCGGCGCAGGCCTCGGCCGCTTCGCTGAGCGTGCTGAGCTTCAACCTCTGGCAGCTGCCGTGGATCGCCAACCCGGACACGTCGGACAAGGAGGCCCGGGCCCAGGCGGCCGAACGCGTCATCCGGGCGCAGGACACCGACGTCGTCGTGCTCGAAGAGGCGTTCAGCGCCCAGGCCGAGAGCCTCCGGGACCGGCTCGCCGACGCCTACCCGTTCCGGACACCGCTCGTCGGGCAGTACTGCTCGACCTCGCCCGGCTGGACGTCGGTCAGCGGCAACTGCTCGAACTCGCCGGTCGTCGTCAACGGCGGCGTCACCGTGCTCAGCAGGTACCCGATCATCGAGCAGCACCAGCTCGTCTACCGCAACTCCTACTCCGGGACCGCCGACTACCTGGCGAACAAGGGTGCCGCCCTCGTCCGGATCTTCGCCCACGGCAAGGCGCTCTGGCTCGCCGGCACGCACCTGCAGGCCGACGAAGCACCCGACACGCTGCCGAAGGCGCACCAGGTCCGGATGGCCCAGCTGGGCGAACTGCGCGACCTCGCCGCCGCGCGCGTCCCGGCCGGCGACGCGGTGGCCGTCGCGGGCGACCTCAACATCGAGTACCGGGCCGGGCAGGACCGCCGCGACGCCGCCGGGCGCACCCAGGCGGAGCAGGGCGCGGCGGCGCTCGGCGGAACGCTGCGCACGACGCCGGCGGGGGAGTACACCTTCGACGCCGTCACGAACCCGGACGCGGCGAAGTCCGTCCCGGCGACCTACCGCGACTCGCTGGACTACGTCGGCTCGCTGCGACGCGCCGAGGTCGGCCCGGTACGGCTGGTGCATTACGACGGTGGCACGATTCCTTCCGACCACTACCCGGTGCGGGCCGAGATCGAATACTGAGTCCTCATCGGAATCGCCTTCTCGAGGAGGACCATGGCGACGCTGTCCGGCCGGACGAGGTTTCGCTATTCGCTCGGCTCGTTCGTCACCGGGTCCTTCGGGACGGTCCCCGGCCTCGTCCTGGTCAAGTACCTGACCGACACGATGGCCGTGCCCGCCGGCTGGGCGGCCGCGATCGTGTTCGTGCCCAAGGCCTGGGACTTCTTCTTCAACCCGATCGCGGGCCGGCTGTCCGACGCGAACCTGCTCAAGACCGGCAGCCGGCGGCGGTTCCTGCTGATCGGCGGCGTCGGCGTCGCGATCCTGTTCGCCGCGATGTTCGCCCACCCCGGGCTGGGCGGGCCGCTGCCGGACGCCCTGTACGTGGCCGTCATGTTCGCCGCCTGCGCCACGGCGTACGCGTTGTTCCAGGTGCCGTTCAACGCGCTGCCCGCCGAGCTGACCGAAGACGCGACCGAGCGCACGAAGCTCACCAGTGTCCGCATCGGCGTGCTGGCCGTGACGATCCTGATCTGCGGCGGCGGCGCCCCGGCGATCACCGCCGCGATCGAGGGGGTCGCCGGCTACCGGATCATGGCCGTGGTGATCGGGCTGATCGTGCTGGCCGCGACGCTGCTGGTGTACTTCGGGCTCAAGGACGCGCCGGTCGGCTCGCTGCGGCCGAACACCGTGAACCTCAAGGAGCTCGTCCGCACACTCGCCGGCTGGCGGCCGTTCCGCTGGCTGCTGGGCACCTACTTCATCCAGGCGCTGGGCATCGGCACCGTGCTCGCCGCGATCCCGTTCTTCGCGCAGCGCATCCTCGGCAGCGACAAGTACGGCACGATCCTGTTCGTCATCTTCGTCGGCCCGGCCCTGGTCACCATGCCGCTGTGGCCGCGGCTGGGCGACCGGGTCGGCAAGCTCAACGGCTTCCGCCTGGCGACCGCGGCGTTCGCGATCGGCCTGCTCGGCCTGGTGTTCGCCCAGGAGATCCCGCTCGTGGTGTCGTTCGTGTTCGTCGCGCTCTGCGGCGTCGGGTACGCCGGGATCTCGGTGTTCCCGCTGGCCATCCTGCCGGACCTGATCACGGCCGAGGAGGAGCGCACCGGCGAGACCCGCGCCGGGATCGCGGCCGGCGTGTGGACCGCGGGTGAGACGCTCGGCCTGGCCTTCGGCGGCGGGCTGTGGGCGCTGATCCTCGCGTTCGGCGGGTACGTGTCGAGCACCGACGCCACGGCGTTCCAGCCGGACAGCGCGATCCTGGCGATCCTGATCGGGTCGTCGATCGTCCCGGGCGTGCTCATCGCGCTGGCCCTGCCGATGCTGCGGCGCTCGGTGCTGGAGCCGCGCCATGAACCCGCCTGAGGACGTCCTCACGGAGCTGCGTGAGCTGCGCGAGGGCGACCTGCCGACGCACGGCGGCCGCACGCTGGCCTACGTCTACGACAGCGGTCTGTCCGAAGTGGACACCCTCGGCGCGGCGGCGCACGCGCTGGCGTCGTCGGCGAACGGCCTCGACCCGACGGCGTTCCCGAGCCTGCTGCGCATGGAGAACGACCTCGTCGCCGAGGCTTCGGCGTTGCTCGGGGACGTTCCGGGCGTGGTCGGTTCGGTGACGTCGGGTGGGACGGAGTCGTGCCTGCTGGCGGTGCTGGCCGCCCGGGACTCGCACCCTTCGCCGTCGATCGTGCTGCCGACGACCGCGCACGCCGCGTTCCACAAGGCGGCGCACCTGTTCGGGCTGCGCCGGATCGACGTCCCGGTCGACCCGGTGACGTTCCGCGCGGACCCGGCCGCGATGGCCGCCGCGATCGACGACTCGACGGTCCTGGTCGTGGCGAGCGCGCCCTCGTACGCGCACGGCGTCATGGACCCGATCGCTCCGATCGCGGCCGCCGCGGCTGCCCGGGGCGTCCGGATGCACGTCGACGCGTGCATCGGCGGCTGGGTGCTGCCGTACTTCGCCCGGCTCGGCGCGGACGTGCCGCCGTTCGACTTCCGCGTCCCGGGCGTCACGAGCATTTCGGTGGACCTGCACAAGTACGCGTACTGCCCGAAGGGCACTTCGGTGTTGCTGCACGCTTCGGCGGAATTGCGGCGGTCGCACTACTTCGCGAGCGCGGCGTGGCCGGGTTACACGATGCTGAACACGACCATCCAGAGCACCCGCTCGGGCGGCCCCCTCGCCGCGGCGTGGGCCGTGGTCCGCCACCTCGGCCAAGACGGCTACCTGTCGCTGGCTGCTTCGGCGCGTACGGCGGTGTCGCGCATCCGGGCGGGCATCGCCGACATCGACGGCCTGCGGATCCTCGGCGACCCGATTTCGACGCTCATCGCGTTCACCGGCGACGACGGCTTCGACCTCTTCACGGTGGCGGACGAGATGAAGGTGCGCGGCTGGTACGTCCAGCCGCAGTTCGCCCACCTGTCGTCGCCGACGAACCTGCACCTCACGGTCACGGCGGCCAACCACGGCAGCGAGAAGGAGTTCCTCACGGACCTCGCGGCTTCGGTGGACGCGGCCCGCACCGCCGGGCCGGTGGAGATCGACCCGGCGGTGGCGGAGTTCGTCGCGGCCCTGGACCCGGCGACCCTGACGTCGGCACAGTTCGCCGGGCTCCTCGCGGCCGCGGGCCTGGGCGGCGCGTCGGGCCTTCCGGACCGCATGGCCCCGATCAACGCGCTCCTCGCGACGGCTCCGGCGCCGCTGCGCGAACGCCTCCTGCTGGAGTTCCTCGGCGCCCTCTACATCCCGTGAAAAGCCGTGAATGGCACATTCACGGACTCTAAGTCCCTCAATGTGCCATTCACGGCTTTGGGCTACTGGTTGCGCGAAGCCAGACCTTCGGGTGCGGAATTCACCGCCGCGTGGATGGCGTCGGCGAGCGCCAGGGCGTCCTCTTCCGTGAGTTCCAAAGCCACGCGGGCCGAAGCGCCCAAGCCCGGGTTGCGGAAGTCGATGTTCACCGTGTGGGCGTACGGCGCGTGGACCGGGTGGTCCACGTACACGGTCCCTTCGTTGAGGCGGAACCAGCCGCGGGCGCCCTTGCCGCTGCCTTCGAGGGCGAACTTCTCCGTGAGGTAGGTGCACATGAGCGGGTCCTCTCAGGCCGTGAGGGTGCGGGCGTAGAAGTCGAGGATGCGTTCCCAGCCGTCCTTGGCGGCCTCCGGGCGGTAGCTCGGGCGGTCGACGGCGAAGAACGCGTGGCCCGCGCCCGCGTACGTGTGGAACTCGTGCTCCTTGCCGTGTTTCTCCAGCTCGGCCGCCAGCACGGCGACCTCGTCGGGGCCGGGGAACTGGTCGTCCGCGCCGAAGATGCCCAGCAGCGGGCACGACAGCTGCGGCGTGAGACCGAGCAGCGGCTTCATCGTCATGCCCATGCCCTCCGGCGGGTCGTTGACCACGAACGCGCCGTAGCAGTCGACCGCCGCGTCGATGTCCAGCGAACAGCCCGACAGGAACGCCTGACGGCCGCCCGAGCAGTGCCCGATGACACCGATCCGGCCGTTCGCGTTTTCCAGGGCACGCAAGTAGTCCGCCGCGCCGGAGACATCGCCGACCAGGCGGTCGTCCGGGACGCCGCCGGCCGCGCGGACCGTGGCGGCCGCGTCGTCCGGGTCCGCGCCCGGGGCTTCGCGCGTGTAGAGGTTGGGGCAGAGCGCGTTGTAGCCCTCGACGGCGAAGCGGCGGACCATCTCCTTCGTCGCCGCGTCGTAGCCGGGCATGTGGTGGATCACCACGACGCCGCCGCGCGGGGTCGGGTCGGTCGGCTTGGCCAGGTAGGCCTCGAGCTCGTCACCGCCGTGGCCGGTGATGGTGACGGTCCCGGCGACGATCTCGTCGGTCATCGGTTCTCCTTTTCTTCCTCTGGGGTGTGGAAGTACCGGGCGCCGCGCGACACCGAAGCGAGCGCGGCGACCAGGGCCATCACCGCGGCCGCGGTGAACACGACCACGAGGCCGTGGTGGAACGGGCCGGACACCAGCTGCGGGAAGAACTCCCCGCCGGTGAGCGCCGACCGGTCGGCCGGCGAGAGCCCGTCGAGGACATCAGGGCCCAGCAGGTGCCCGACCGGGTTGCTGCCGAGGAACGCGGCGAACAGCGTGCTCACCGGCGGCAGCCGCGCGACGCCGTCCGCGACCGACGCCGGGACGCCGTGGGCCTGCAACCCGCTGGTCAGCGTCTGCGGCAGCGACGACGCCAGCCCGGCGATCATCAGCGAGAAGAAGACGCCGATCGACAGCGACGTCCCCGAGTTCTGGAAGGTCGCGCGCATGCCGGACGCGACCCCGCGTTGCCCGGTCGGCACGCTGCTCATGATCGCCGAAGTGTTCGGCGCGGAGAACATGCCCTGCCCGACTCCGCTGACGACGAGCAGCGCGGCGAACGCGGGATAAGGGAAGTCCACCGGCAGCGCCAGCAGACCCAGGAACGCGGCCGCGACCAGCAGCAGCCCGCCCGTGGAGAACAGCCGCGCGCCGAACCGGTCGGAGAGGTAGCCCGAGACCGGGCCCGCGATGAGGAACCCGACGGTCAACGGCAGCATGAAGATGCCCGCCCACAACGGCGTCCGCTCGTAGTCGAAGCCGTGCAGGGGCAGCCAGATCCCCTGCAGCCAGATGATGAGCATGAACTGCATGCCACCACGGGCGACCGACGTCAGCAACGCGGCGATGTTGCCCGCGGCGAACGCGCGGATCCTGAACAGGGACAGCTGGAACATCGGCGCGGCGACGCGCGTCTCGATGACGCCGAACAACAGGAGCAGCAGCACGCCCGCGCCGATCCCGCCGAGCACCCAGGGGCTGCCCCAGCCGGTCGCCGCGCCGCCGTAGGGCTGGATGCCGTAGGTGATCGCCGCCAGCAGCAACGCCGTCCCGGCCGCGAAGGTGATGTTGCCGCCCCAGTCGACCTTCGCGCGCTTCGGCGTGCCGACCTCGCGGAGGCTGCGGATCGACCAGATCGTGCCCAGCAACCCGAACGGGACGCTCACCCAGAACACCGCGCGCCAGTCGATCTCGGCGAGCAGCCCGCCGACGACCAGGCCCAGGAACTGCCCGGCCAGCGCGGTGATCTGGTTGACGCCCAAGGCCATCCCGCGCTGCTCGGCCGGGAAGGCGTCGGTGAGGATCGCCGCGGAGTTCGCCGTCAGCATCGACCCGCCGACCGCTTGGACGATCCGCCAGCCGATCAGCCACAACGCGCCGCTTCCGGCGTGGAACGGGTCGAACGACAGCGCCACCGAGGCGACGCTGAAGACGACGAAGCCGAGGTTGTACATCTTGACCCGGCCGAACATGTCGCCGAGCCGCCCGAGCGTCACCACCAGCACGGCCTGCACGAGCAGGTAGCCGAGGATCATCCAGAGCAGGTAACCGATGTTGCCCGGTGCGAGGGGGTCGAGGCCGATGCCGCGGAAGATCGCCGGCAGCGAGATGATGACGATCGAGCCGTCGAGCGCGGACATCAGCACGCCGAGCGTCGTGTTCGACAGCGCGACCCACTTGTAGCGGCTCGGAGCTTCGGTGACGGTCACAGCTCGTCCGCCAGCCGCTCGATCAGCGGGATGGCCGCGACGAGCTTGCGCTGTTCGGCCGGGGTGAACTTCTCGCCGAGGGCGGTGGCCATCTTCTCGGTGGTGCGCGACCGCCGGTCGGTGAGCAGTTGCACGCCCGCGGCGGTCACCGACATCAGCACCTTGCGCCCGTCGAAATCGTCCTTGCGCCGCTCGACGAGCCCGCGGTCGACCAGCCCGGCCAGCGTCACGCCCATGGCCTGCGGTTTGACACGTTCGAGGTCGGCGAGACACCCCGGCGTGGCCGGGCCTTCGCGGTCGAGCCGGGAGAGCACCGAGCGTTCGGGCAGCGTCAGCTCGCCGACGACGTAGCCCTGCCGCAACCGCCGGATCAGCCGGCCGAGCGCGACGCGGAGGTCGGCGCTGGCCTGGAGCAGCTCCTCGTCCGTCACGTTCGTCAACCTAGACTGATAAACCTGGGTTGATCAACTCGGACGGAACGGCCGCTATCGGGTGAGGCAGGAGGTTTCGCCCGGCTGGTGCCCGTGACCCGGTGTTAGCGTCCGAAGTGGACACATTCCGGGAGGCGAACACATGACCATGCCGCACGCCGTGCACGCCGGCCACGACCACGTCCACCGCGAGGGCTGCGGCCACGCCGCCGTCCCCCACGGCGACCACGTGGACTACGCGCACGAAGGGCACCTGCACCGGGCGCACGACGACCACTTCGACGAGTGCGAAATGTCCGGGCACGTACCGCACACCGGGCACGACCACACCCACGGCGACGGCTGCGGCCACGTGGCGGTGCCCCACGGCGAGCACGTCGACTACCTGCACGACGGCCACCGCCACGCGGCCCACGACGACCACTACGACGACCACTAGTGGACGTGGACCGAACCCCACTCCGGGAACGGGTCCGGCCCGGTCGCCGCACCCAGGCATTCCCGTAGTGCGGCCAGCAGCGCTTCTCCGGCCAGCTCGACGCCGATGAACACCAGTTCTTGACGCGGCTCGTCCGCGACGCCCTGGGGTTCGAAGCGCGCCACGGCGCCCGCCTGGGACCACAGCCCGGTCACCCCGGGCCGGGACGCCAGCGCGAAGAACCCCTTCGACCGCAGCACGGTGCCGAACTCGCCGGAGTCGAGCCGCCGGGCGACGAAGTCCCACAGCCGCGCCGGGTCGAACGGCTCGGCAGCGCGGAAGACCACGCTGGAGATGCCGTACTCCTCCGTCTCGGGCACGTGGTCGCCGTTCAGCTCGGCCACCCAGCCCGGCGCCTCCTGGGCGCGCACCGGGTCGTAGCGGCCGGTGCCGAACACCCGCTCCGGCGCGACCTTCCCGAAGCTGCCGGTGACGACGTCCGCGGCGGGGTTGAGCCGCCGCAGCGTCGCCACCAGCCGCTCGACGTCCGCGGCGAGGTCGGTCTTGTTCAACACCAGCACGTCGGCGAACTCGACCTGGTCCACCAGCAGGTCGCTCACGGTCCGCTCGTCGTCGGGATACTGGTCGAGCCGGCGCTCCACCAAGGAGTCGCCGGCCGCCAGCTCACGCGCGAAGTTCGCCGCGTCCACCACGGTGACCATCGTGTCCAGGTGGGCGACCGGCTCCAGGAACGTGAAGGTCGCCGCCACCGGCATCGGCTCCGAGATGCCGCTCGACTCGATGAGCACGTGGTCGAAGCGGTCGTCGGAGCAGAGCCGGGCCACCTCCTCGAGGAGGTCCTCCCGCAGGGTGCAGCAGATGCACCCGTTGGTCAGCTCGACGAGACGCTCCTGCGAGCGCACGAGCGCCGCGTCGATGTTGACCTCGCTCATGTCGTTGACGATCACCGCCACCCGCAGCCCCGCGCGGTTCGCGAGGATGTGGTTGAGCAGCGTCGTCTTGCCCGCGCCCAGGAACCCGGACAGCACCGTGACCGGGACGGTCACGAGTGGAAGTGCTTGATCAGGCGACGCGGGACCAGCCGGGTCTCGCCGTCGACCTTGATCGGCACCAGGTCCGGCACGGCGGCCTTCCACCGCGCCCGCCGGGACCGGGTGGTGCTGCGCGACTTCTTCCGCTTGGGGACGGCCATCAGCGCGTCCCCCGCTTGCCGTAGCGGCGGTGGAACTTCTCGACCTGGCCGGCGCTGTCCATGATGCGCTGGGTGCCGGTCCAGAACGGGTGCGACGCCGAGCTGATGTCGACCAGGACCAGCGGGTAGGTCTGCCCGTCGGTCCATTCGACGGTCTTCTCGGACGTGACGGTGGAGCGGGTCAGGAACGCGTCGCCGGTGGACGAGTCCTTGAACACCACGGGGTGGTAGTCGGGGTGGATGCCGTTCTTCACTGGTCTTCCTTTCGGTTCGCCGCGGTCGCGTCGTGCCGCGCCGGGTCGGTTTCGGTGTCCTCGCACGGCTCTTCGTGCCAGTCGCCGAACGGGTCGGCGTAGCGGTGCCACTCCGCCGGGCCGGCGGCCAGTTCGTCGTCGGTCAGTAGAGCGCTGCGGAGGGCGGCGTCGATCTCGTCGGGCGTTGTCTGGTCCGTCACGATGACGAGCTCCTGCGCCCGGTCGCCGTGCACCGGGTGCCAGCGCAGCGACGCCAGGGTGCGCCGCTCGGGGGAGACGTCCGTCCACTCCGGACCGTCCGGCGCCGCGAGCCACGGCCCGGCGTGCCCGATGCCGAGCCCGCCGCCGGCCGACTCGATCCAGAACGCGACGTCCGGCTGGCTGGCGACCCAGGCGCGCCCGCGGGTGCGGACGACGCCGTCGAGCAGGACGTCCAGCGCGTCGTGCAGCCGCTCGGGGTGGAACGGCCGCTGCGCGGTGAACGTGACGAGCCCGATGCCGCAGTCGGCGTGCACCGGCGGCTGGCCGCGCAGCAACGCGCCGTGCATGTCCGTGACCTCGCCTCGCCGGGCGCCGGACGGCACGGCGTCGAGCACGGTGTGTCCGTCGATGCGGCTCAGTTCCACCCGCGGGACGGACGGCGCAACGCGGTCGAGGACCGCGGACGCCTTCGCGGCGGTCCAGGCGTCGGTGGCCCCGCCGGCCAGCACGAGGACGTCGGCGAACTCGACCTGCGAGAGCGCCACCTGCGCGACCGTGCGCTCGTCCTCGGGGCCGGCCTGCAGGTTCCGCTCGGCCAGGACGTCGTCGCCGGTCGCGTCGGCGAGGAAGGTCGCGCAGTTCACGACGGTCAGCACCGCGCGCAGGTCGACGTCGTCGCGCACCGGGTGGTCGCCGACCAGGACGTTCCGGATCGCCCAGCTCACCGGCTCGGGCTCCATGGCCTCGTCGAGCCGGACGACGATCCGGCGCACCTGCGGCATCCGGGCCAGCCGCCGCAGCAGGGGCAGCAGGTCCTCGCGCAGGGTGCACGAGACGCAGCCGTGGGCCAGCTCCAGGACGGTCAGCTGGTCGCGCTGCTCCAGTCGCAGCCGGCGCCGGACGACGCCGGCGTGGATCTCCCGCAGGTCGTGGTGGACGACGGCGGTGCCGGGCTCGGCCACGCGCAGCAGCTCGGCGAGCGTGGCGTTCGGGCCCGGCGCGAGGCCGGTCACGAGGACGAGCGGGACGCGGGGGTGAGGGGTCACGAGTGCTCCAGGAATACGGACGGGGTACGGTGCGTCAGAGTAGATGAAAACGACAACCACTATCAACTTGGGAGGTCTCGTGTCCGCCGTGTGCCAGGTCACCGGCCGCAAGCCGGGCTACGGCAAGCAGGTCTCGCACTCGCACCGCCGCACGCCCCGGCGCTGGGAGCCGAACCTGCAGAACCGTCGCTACTTCGTGCCCAGCGAGGGCCGCTGGGTGCGGTTGCGCGTCTCCGCCAAGGGCATGAAGACGATCGACAAGCGGGGCATCGAGGCCGTCGTGGCCGAACTGAAGGCAAGGGGAGTGAAGCTGTAATGGCGAAGAGCACCGACATCCGCCCGGTCGTCAAGCTGCGGTCCACCGCGGGCACCGGGTTCACCTACGTCACCAAGAAGAACCGCCGCAACGACCCGGACCGCATGGTCCTGCGCAAGTACGACCCGGTCGCGCGCAAGCACGTCGAGTTCAAGGAAGAGCGCTGATGGCCAAGAAGTCCCAGATCGCGAAGAACGAGCAGCGGAAGGTGGTCGCGGCGCGGTACGTCGAACGCCGTCGCGCCCTGAAGGCCGTCATCGCCTCGCCGTCCGCTTCGCCCGCCGAGAAGGCGAACGCGGTCGTCGCGCTGCAGAAGCTGCCGCGCGACGCGAGCCCGACGCGCATCCGCAACCGCGATGCCGCCGACGGGCGTCCGCGAGGCTACCTGCGGAAGTTCGGGCTGTCGCGGGTGAAGATGCGCCAGGCCGCGCACAACGGCGAGCTGCCCGGCGTCGCGAAGTCGAGCTGGTGAGCCGGATGCCGAACCGGGACCGGCCCGCCAAGCGCAAGGTGAACCTGTTGCACGCCAACCGGATCACCCACGTCGACTGGAAGGACGTCGAGCTGCTGCGGAAGTTCGTCTCCGACCGCGGCAAGATCCGCGCCCGCCGCGTGACGGGACTGACACCGCAGCAACAGAAACAGGTCGCCACGGCGATCAAGAACGCGCGCGAGATGGCCCTCCTGCCCTACCCCGGCAGCGCGCGGTAATCCGGATGCCCACGCTGGGCGGGCGTGCGATCATGAGTTCACGCCCGCCCAGCTGCCCGAAGTCCTGCTGCCGGGGCCCCGTGCCTGCGGTTCGCGCCGCCGCTGTCGCGCCGGCAGCCCGCCGACACCGTGGACCGGCCCGGCGCCGCCGGGCGATGGGGGAGCGGGACCGCGCGCTGGGCTGGTTCGTCTCGTCGTTCCCGCTGCTCGGCGCGACGGCGGCGGGGTTCACGCTGGTCGTCGACGTCGAGGTCGTCCGCGCGAGCACGGCGAGATCTACGTCAATCCGGCGGCCCCCTGACCGCCGGAGAGTGGCGGTGTTCCGGGTGGCATAACGCACGCTGGGCTGGCGCGAGGGTGAACCGTCAATAAACTCCCGCCCATGGACGACCCGCACTACCTCTCCGGCCTGCAGCTGTCCGGCCGCCGCGTTGTCATGTTCGGCGGCGGTTCGGTGGCCCAGCGGCGGCTGCCCCGGCTGATCAGCGCGGGTGCCCGTGTCGAACTGGTGTCGCCGCACACGACGCCGTCGGTCCAGGGGATGGTGGACGCGGGCGAGCTGGTCTGGCACGAACGCCGCTACGCCTCCGGCGACCTGAAAGACGCCTGGTACGCGCTGGCCTGCACCGACGATCCCGACGTCAATGCCGCGATCTGCGCCGAGGCCGAGCGTGAGCGCGTCTTCTGCGTCCGCGCCGACGAAGGCGAGTCCGGCTCGGCGGTCACCCCGGCGTCGGGACGGCACGGCGGCCTGCTGTTCGGCGTGCTCTCGGGCGGCGAGCCGCTGCGCTCGGCCGCGGTCCGCGACTCGATGCTGGACGGCCTGCACAACGGCACGATCGAAGACGGCCGTCAGCCGCACCCCGAGGGCATCCTGCCCGGCGTCGCGCTGGTCGGCGGCGGCCCGGGCGACCCGGAGCTGATCACCGTCCGCGGCCGCCGGCTGCTCTCGCGCGCGGACGTCGTGGTCGTCGACCGGCTGGCGCCCCGCGAGCTGCTGGACGAGCTGGCGCCCGAGATCGAGATCGTCGACGCCGCCAAGATCCCGTACGGCCGCGCCGCCAGCCAGGACGTCATCAACCAGACGCTGATCGAGCGGGCCAAGGAGGGCAAGTTCGTCGTCCGGCTCAAGGGCGGCGACCCGTACCTGTTCGGCCGCGGCTTCGAAGAGGTGCTGGCCTGCGCCGAAGCGGGCGTACCCGTGACGATGGTCCCGGGCATCACGAGCGCGTTCGCCGTCCCGGCGGTCGCCGACGTCCCGGTCACCCACCGCGGCGTGGCCCACGAGGTCGTCGTGGTCTCGGGCCACGTCGCCCCGGGCGACGACCGGTCCCTGGTCGACTGGGAGCTGCTGGCTCGCCTGCGCGGCACGATCGTGCTGATGATGGGCGTCGAGCGGCTCCCGCAGTTCGCGAAGGCCCTGCTGGACGGCGGCCGCCCGTCGGACACCCCCGTGGCGATCATCGAGGACGGCACGATGCGCACCCAGCGCACCCTGCGGTCCACTTTGGACACGGTAGTCACGGACGCGGCGGCTTCGGGCGTCCGCCCGCCGGCGATCATCGTGATCGGCCCGGTGGCCGGCCTGGCCCCGCTGGAGCGTGCGTAGGGGCAGCACGCCGGAGGTCAGTCTTCGTAGCAGCTTGCCGCGAAGTCGCGGATCGCGTCCGACAGGCGGGTCGGGTCGAAGCGCAGCTCGACCGGGCTGCGGGCCTGGACGAACTCCGCGGCCGGCATGTCCACGGCCAGGGTGTCCGCGTCGCCGAAGGGGTGGATCGGGTCGCCCTGGTGGCCGATCACCAACGCGCGCGTCGTGATCTTGCGGCGCACCGACTTCGGCGGCGCGATACGGCCGAACAGGACGCCGTGCAGCAACGCCGCCATCGGGGCCGGCTGCTGCGAAAGCGTGTCCGTGACGACGTCGACCCACTGGTTGCCGTGCGGCACCAGGGATGCCACCAGTGCCACCGCCTGGACCGTCACCGGCAGGAAGCGGGCCGCCATCAGCAGCGGGGCGAACGTGATCAGCCCGGCGACGATCGCGTTGTCCAGCACCGGCATCTCGACGATCAGCCCGCGGACCCGCGCGGGCGCCTGCACCGCCACTTCCAAGGAGACGTTCGCGCCCAGCGACGTCCCGCCGATCACCGCGGACTCGACCTCGAGGTGGTCGAGCAGCGCGAGGGTCTGCTCCGCGAACGACGGCATCGAGTACAGCCAGGACTCGGTCGGCCGGTCGGAGTCGCCGTGGCCGAGCAGGTCGAGCGTGACGACCCGGAACCCGGCGCGGGCCAGCCGGCGGGCGAGCGGCGCGTGCATGCGGCGGGTCAGCATGATGCCGTGGGTCAGCACGACGACGCGATCGCCGCTGCCGAACTCGGTGTACCAGAGCCGGTGGCCCTCGTGGTCGAAGGAGCCGGTGAGCTCGATCGGCCGCGACGCGCGCCGGGCCGGCGCGGCCGGGGGGTCGGGCTCGATCGCGGTCGCGCTGCTGGCCGGGCTCATGTCCCACCGTCCTCCCCGCGTCGTGGTGCCGGTCTGTCCAGGAAAGCATCCCGTGACCACGTCGGCACAGTGAAATGGCCGTCAATTGGCGACGTGCCAATGGCGTGGCCAAGCGGGCATGGGTCAAGATGACCCCATGACCGCTACTAGTGACAGTCTGCCCGACCTCGTCTCCCTGAAGGTCGACGTCGACGGCCCCGTGGCCGAAGTGACGCTCCTCGGCCCGTCGAAGGGCAACGCGATGGGCCCGGACTTCTGGCGCGAGCTGCCGCTGGTGTTCCGCGCGCTGGACGCCGACCCGCAGGTCAGGGCCGTGGTGCTGACCGGCAGCGGGTCCCACTTCTCCTACGGCCTCGACCTGCCCGCGATGATGGGCGACTGGGCGCCGATGCTGGGCGGCGACAACCTGGCCGGCCCGCGGACCGCCTTCCTGGACCAGGTCCGGTCGCTGCAGGCCGCGGTCAGCTCGATCGCCGAATGCCGCAAACCGGTCATCGCGGCCGTTTCCGGCTGGTGCATCGGCGGCGGTGTCGACGTGGTCGCCGCCGCGGACATCCGCCTGGCCAGCGCCGACGCCAAGTTCAGCGTCCGCGAGGTGCGCGTGGCGATCGTCGCCGACCTCGGCAGCCTCCAGCGGCTCGCCTCGATCGTCGGCGAAGGGCACCTGCGGGAGCTCGCGCTGACCGGCAAGGACATCGACGCCGCCCGCGCCGAGAAGATCGGGCTCGTCAACGACGTCCACGCCGACCAGGACGCCCTGCTGAAGGCCGCGCGCGAACTCGCCGGGGAGATCGCTGCGAACCCGCCGCTCGTGGTGCAGGGTACGAAGCAGGTACTGGCGACGAACACCGAGCGCCAGGTCGCCGACGGCCTCCGGTACGTGGCGGCGTGGAACTCGGCGTTCCTGCCCAGCAAGGACCTCGGCGAGGCCGTTCAGGCGTTCATGGAACGCCGGAAGCCGGAGTTCAAGGGCGAATAGCAAGGAGGCAGCCGTGACCGCTTCGGAGGTCCACCACGCGTTCCGCGTCGCGCGGGACTACCTGCAGACCCACCGCGAGGACTACGACACGGCGTATCGCGACTTCGCCTGGCCGCAGTTCGAGGAGTTCAACTGGGCGATCGACTGGTTCGACGTCGTCGCCCACGACCCGGACAACGCCGAGCGGTACGCGCTGTGGATCGTCGAAGAGGACGGCACCGAGAACCGCTGGACCTACCCGGAGCTGTCCGGCCGGTCCAACCAGGTGGCGAACTGGCTGCGTTCGCTGGGCGTCCGCCGCGGCGACCGGCTGATCCTCATGCTGGGCAACCAGGGCGAGCTGTGGGAGACCATCCTCGCCGCGATCAAGCTCGGCGCGGTGATCATCCCGGCGTCCACGCTGCTCGGCCCGGCCGACCTGACCGACCGGGTGGAGCGCGGCGCGGCGAAGCACGTCGTGGTCCGCTCGGTGGACGCGCCGAAGTTCGCCGACGTCGAAGGCGACTACACGCGGATCGCCGTCGGGGAGCCGGTCGAGGGCTGGCAGCAGTACTCGGCCGCCTTCGCCGAATCCCCGGAGTTCGCCCCGGACGGCCCGACGCACGCGGCCGACCCGCTGCTGCTGTACTTCACCTCCGGCACGACCGCGAAGCCGAAGCTGGTGCAGCACACGCACGTTTCGTACCCGGTGGGTCACCTGTCGACGATGTACTGGATCGGCCTCGAGCCGGGTGACGTCCACCTGAACATCTCCTCGCCGGGCTGGGCGAAGCACGCGTGGAGCAACTTCTTCGCGCCGTTCAACGCCGAGGCGACGGTCTTCCTCTACAACTACAACCGCTTCGACGCGGGCGCGCTGATGGCCCAGATGGACCGCTGCGGCGTGACGAGCTTCTGCGCGCCGCCGACCGTGTGGCGGATGCTCATCCAGGCCGACCTGACGGCCCTGAAGACCCCGCCCACGAAGGTCGTCGGCGCGGGGGAGCCGCTCAACCCCGAAGTGATCGAGCAGGTCCAGAAGTCCTGGGGCGTCACGATCCGCGACGGCTTCGGGCAGACCGAGAGCAGCGTCCAGATCGCCAACACGCCGGGCCAGGACGTCGTGCCCGGCTCGATGGGCCGCCCGCTGCCGGGGTTCGTCGTCGCGCTGGTCGACCCGGTCAGCGGCGAGCGCGCGCCGGAGGGCGAGATCTGCCTCGACCTCGCCCACCGCCCGGTGGGCCTGATGACCGGCTACGCGGACGACGACGAGCGCACGTCGGCCGCCTTCGCGAACGGCTTCTACCACACCGGCGACGTCGGTTCGATCGACGAACGCGGCTACATCACCTACGTCGGGCGCACGGACGACGTGTTCAAGGCGTCGGACTACCGCATCTCGCCGTTCGAGCTGGAGAGCGTCCTCATCGAGCACGAGGCGGTGGCGGAGGCGGCGGTCGTCCCGGCGCCGGACCCGATCCGGCTCGCGGTGCCGAAGGCGTACGTCGTCCTGGCGTCCGGCCACGAGCCGACGCCCGAGACGGCGAAGGCGATCCTGGCGTACTGCCGGGAGCACCTCGCGCCGTACAAGCGGATCCGGCGCATCGAGTTCGCGGAGCTGCCGAAGACGATCTCCGGCAAGATCCGCCGCGTCGAGCTGCGAGGCCGTGAGAGCGACCCGAAGCGCGGCGAAGGCACCGAGTACCGCGAAGAGGACTTCCCGGACCTCAAGGGCTGACGGCGGTCAGCTCCTGGTGCCCTCGACCTGGCGGCCGTCTTCCGTCGAGCAGACCGTCACCGGGTCGTGGGCGCCACTGCCGCACGTCCACTCGTCGAGGACGACCGGGCCGGGGCCGTCCGGTGAGTTCGCCTCCGCGGGCGTCAGCTTCGCGAAGTAGTCCTTCAGCAGCTTCGCCGCCGCGGCGCAGTCGACCTGGCCGTGCGCGACGACGGCCGTCTTCGCGCCACCCGAGCCGGCGACGTCGCCGCAGGGCACGCCGGGTGCCGTCGACGCCGCCGCGGCGGCCGCGGCCGGGACCGTGGGGGACGGCGCGGCCGGAGCGGGCGCCGGGTCCGCGCCGCCGCAGCCGGCCAGCACGGCGGTCGCGGCGACGAGCAGCAGGGGGTACGCGAATGTCTTCATGGGCCCTTCAGGAGCGGAAGCGGATCGGGAGCGGTCACTCGGACGGCACGACGGCCGCGAACACCGTCTGCTCGCCCTTGGTGCAGGTGGTGCCGCCTTGCGCGGCGGGTGGCCCGGAGGTGCACAGCCAGCCGTCGACGGTCTCGTTCACCGCGTCGTTCGAGCCGGCGTCCTGGCGCCCGGCGATCTTGCGGTGGAAGTCGCCGACGAGCTTGGTCGCCGCCGCGCAGCTGACGCCGGCCGAGCCGCTGTCGAACACGTAGAGCGTCAGCCCGCTGGCGGCCGTCACCGTGCCGCAGGAACCGGGCACGGACGGCGGCGCGCCGGCCGGCTTCGATGCCGGGGCCGGCGTGGCCGAGCCGTCCGTGGCCGGCGGGGGCGGTGGCGCGGTGGTGGAGACGGGCGCCGACGACGTGGCCGCCGGGGGAGCCGGAGACGAGGGCGCCGGGGCCGCCGGGTCCCCCGAGCAGGCCGCGAGCGCGGGCACGGCGAGGCAGGCGGCGAGCAACGGCCGCCACGTCCTCGTGGTGGTCGGGTGGGGCACCGCGATCGTTTCCTCCCCGGTCAGGCTGGCCCGGTCATTCTGGCCCATCCGGGCGGGGGCCCCGTGGACCGACTCGCCCACAGGTGTGCCGGAGATTACTCCAGCCGGGTGGCGGCCCGATCCGGTGGCCGCCCCCGCAATGTCCACAATGGACGATTAACATTCCGTTCACGCTCCGAAACCTGACGCAGCCAAGAAGAATCGATCGGTCTAATTCACGCCGTGCCGGTTAACGTCCGGGCCCCGCGTGCCGAAGATCTTGGTGGAGGCCGAAGAGCTTCCGTCCCCGAAAACCCACCCCGAGCCCGTGAGAGCGATGAACGCCGACGCTGTGACCAGCCCCGATGCCAGCACCGACGAGCACCCCGACGTCCCGTCCGGCCCCCCGACCGTCCCGAGCAGCGTCGTCTGGTGCTGCGGACGCCCGTACGTCCTCGAGGCGCGCCCCGGCCGCGCCCGCTGGATGGGCACCGACCTCCGGGGCCGTCCCGAGGCCCTGAGCAGCGCCGAACTGCAGCGACGCGGCTGGAGCCGCCGCCGCGCCTGCTGACTACGCTGGGCGAGTGAGCACAGCCGCACCCGAGCCCGCCGCCGAGGCGGGCGCCGCCGAGCCGTCCCTGCTGAAGCAGGCGTTCAACGTCCCGAACATGCTGTCCCTGCTGCGGCTGGCCGGCGTGCCCGTGTTCCTCTGGCTGCTGCTCGGTCCCGAAGAAGACGGCTGGGCGCTCGCCCTGCTGGTGTTCAGCGCCCTGACCGACTGGCTCGACGGCAAGCTGGCCCGCTGGCTCAACCAGATGTCCCGGCTGGGCCAGCTGCTCGACCCGGCGGCCGACCGGCTCTACATCCTGGCGACCCTGATCGCGTTCCTGGTCCGCGAGATCATCCCGTGGTGGGTCGTGGTGCCGCTCGTGCTGCGCGAGGTCGTGCTCGGCGTCTGCGTGCTCACGCTGCGCCGCCGCGGCTTCGCGCCGCCGGAGGTCACCTACATCGGCAAGGGCGCCACCTTCGTTCTCATGTACGCGTTCCCGTTCCTGCTGCTCGCGCAGGGCGGCTCGGACGTCGCCGCGGTCGCCCGGCCGATCGGCTACGCCTTCACGATCTGGGGCGCGGTCCTCTACGTCTGGTCCGGTGTGCTCTACGTCGTCCAGGCGCGCAACGCCCTGCGCGGCACCGCCGGCGACTGAGCGCGACGCTTTTCCCGGGGCGTGGGCCGCGGCTGGGCCGTGTGGGTGTAAGACTTCGCCCAGCACGTTTCGCCAGTGAGGGCATGAAAGGGGACCGGCGGTGTCCGCTCCTGAAGAGCTTCGCTACACCGAGGAACACGAGTGGGTCGCCACCCGCGGCGAGGACACCCTCGTCCGCATCGGCATCACCGAGTACGCGCAGGACCAGCTCGGCGACGTCGTGTTCGTCGACCTGCCCGAGGTCGGCCGCCAGGTGAGCGCGGGCGACGTGTTCGGCGAGGTCGAGTCGACCAAGAGCGTTTCCGAGCTGTTCGCGCCCGTCGACGGCGAGGTCGTGGCGGTCAACGACGCCGTCGCCGACTCGCCCGAGCTGATCAACAGCGACCCCTACGGCGAGGGCTGGCTGATCGAGATCCGCCTCGACGACCCGGCGGGGCTCGAGGCGCTGCTCGAAGCCGAGGCCTACGACGCCCTGACCAAGGGCTGAACGAGGCTCCCACCCGGTCGGACCAGCACTGCGCCGGTTCGGGGAGCCGGGGCTCGGAGAATCGATCAGGCACGGTACGTTGGCAGCTACACGTTCTTGAGTACTAGGCAACACAGCATGTGTGGAGGAGAGCTCAGGTGAGCACGAACGACGGGCCCGGCGGCGTTCCCCCGGAGCAGTCTCCGGAGCGGACCTCTGTCTTCCGGGCCGACTTCCTGGCCGAAGCCGAAGGCCACGAGTCCGCCCCGGCCGCGGAGGCACCGGTCCAGGGCGTCGACGCCCTGCCGCCGGGTTCGGCCCTGCTGGTCGTGAAGCGCGGGCCCAACGCGGGTTCGCGGTTCCTGCTCGACCGCGACACCACCAGCGCCGGGCGGCACCCGGACAGCGACATCTTCCTGGACGACGTCACCGTCTCCCGCCGGCACGCCGAGTTCCGGCGTGAGGGCGGCGAGTTCGTCGTCATCGACGTCGGCAGCCTCAACGGCACCTACGTCAACCGCGAGCCGGTCGACCAGGCCGTCCTCGCGGGGGGCGACGAGGTGCAGATCGGGAAGTTCCGCCTGGTCTTCCTGACCGGCCCGGGTCACGGGGGCCAGGGGGCGCAGTGACGGCGGCCGGGCGGCCACAGAACCACGGATTGAGCATCGGGGCGGTCCTGGCGCAGCTGCGCCAGGACTTTCCCGACGTCACCATCTCCAAGATCCGGTTCCTCGAAGCCGAAGGCCTGGTCCAGCCGGGCCGGACGGCGTCGGGGTACCGGCAGTTCGCCGCGGCGGACGTGGAGCGCCTGCGGTTCGTCCTGGCCGCCCAGCGGGACCACTACCTCCCGTTGAAGGTCATCAAGGAGCAGCTCGACGCGGCGGATTCGGGGGCCGGCACCACCACGGCCCTGCCCCGGCCGCCGCGCCGGCTGGTGCCGATCGACGCGCCGGCGGAGAACGTCGGCCTCCCGGTGGCGGACGACTTCGCCGCGGGCAAGGAGCTGCGCCTGACCCAGGAGGAGCTCCTGGAGCAGGCGGGCATCGACGCGGCGGTGCTGGCCGAGCTGCAGCAGTACGGCCTGGTCCGGCCGGGTCCCGCGGGGTTCTTCGACCCCGACGCGGTGCTGGTCGCGCGCACGGTGAAGGCGATGACCGAATTCGGTATCGAGCCGAGACACCTGCGTGCCTTCCGCGCCGCGGCCGACCGCGAGGTCGGGCTGCTGGAGCAGATCGTGACCCCGGTGTACCGGCACCGTGACCCGGAAGCGAAGTCGCGCGCCGACGAGGTCGTCCGGGAGCTCGCGGCACTGTCCGTGACGCTTCACACGCTCCTCGTCAAGGCGGGAATCCGCGGCGTCACCGGGTGTTGACCGTAACGGGGCAGTGAGATCCTCTTTGCGGTCCCATGTCAATGACTGAATGTTCGGCACCGCATGCCGTACCGTGAAGGCAAGGGTTTGCGGCAGGCGAACCGAGATAGTCTCGACAGCGAGCACAGCGCGGGGATGACGGGTAGCGTCGGCAGTGGCGGCGTCGAGCCGTTCCAGCGTTTGAGCCCGTGTGCGCGAGAGGGAGGCGAAGCCCGATGAGCGAAATGCGCGTCGTCGGTGTGCGGGTCGAGCTGCCCGCGAATCAGCCGATCTTGTTGCTGCGGGAGACCGAGGGTGAACGGTACCTGCCGATCTGGATCGGCTCGGTCGAAGCCACCGCCATCGCCTTGGAGCAACAGGGAGTCCGGCCGGCCCGGCCGCTCACGCATGACCTGCTGAAAGAGGTCATCGGAGCACTCGGCCGCGAGCTGGAGCAGGTCGTCATCACCGACTTGAAGGAAGGCACGTTCTTCGCGGAGCTCGTCTTCGACGGCGACATCCGCGTGTCCGCCCGGCCGAGCGACTCCGTCGCCCTGGCCCTGCGGATCGGCGTCCCCATCCACGCGGTGGACGCGGTGCTGGAGGAGGCCGGCCTGATCATCCCGGACGAGCAGGAGGACGAGGTCGAGAAGTTCCGCGAGTTCCTCGACTCGGTTTCGCCCGAGGACTTCCGGGGTGCGGATACCTGATCCCGCGGGCGAGTGCGTCCGGGGGCACGCCCCCGGACCCCATGACCCTCCCGCGGTAGCGGATTCACTTGCCTTGACGCGGACGTCAACGTCTAGCGTCGGGGTATGCGGATCGGAGAGCTTGCGCAGCGCACGGGTGTCACCACCCGTGCGCTGCGGTTTTACGAGGCCCAGGGCCTCCTCGCGGCCCGGCGCTCGGCGAACGGCTACCGCGAGTACGACGAGGACGACCTGCAGCTGGTCAAGGAGATCCAGACCCTGCAGACGATCGGTCTGACCCTCGACGAGACCCGGCCCTTCGTCGAATGCCTGCGCAGTGGCCACGAGACCGGCGACGCCTGCGAGAGCTCCATCGAGGTCTACCGGCGCAAGCTCGAAGAAGCCGACGCGCTCCTCGCCCGGCTCGGCGGCATCCGCGCCGAGCTGGCCGCGAAGCTCGCCGGCGCCCTCGCCCGGCAGGCGCCCGATCCGTGCGTCGTCCCCGATTCCCCGCGTCCGTGAAGGAGCCCGCCATGTCCGAAGTCGTCGCAGTCACCGACTCGACGTTCCCCGAAGTGCTCGGCAGCGACGTGCCCGTGCTGGTCGAGTTCTGGGCCACCTGGTGCGGGCCGTGCCGGATGGTCGGCCCGGTCCTCGCCCAGCTCGCGGCCGAGCGGGCCGGGGAGCTCACCGTCCGGAAGATCAACGCCGACGAGAACCCGGAGACGACCCGGTCCTACCAGGTCATGTCGCTGCCCACGATGATCCTCTTCTCGGGCGGCGAGCCGGTCGAGACGATCGTCGGCGCCTTCCCGAAGGCCCGCATCGAAGAGCGCCTCGACCGCGCCCTCACGGCGCCGTCGCTTTGACGAACGTGTCCGCGACCTCGCGCTCGTACTTCTCCAGGTCCAGCGACGGGTCGGCCGCGTACGCCGCGGCCACCCCGTCGATGGCCTGCGCGATCGACATCGCCATCACCTCGGGCGTGAACCCGCCGAACACGCCCTCGGCCTGACCCTGCTTGAGCTGGCGCGCGAGCCCGTGCACCCGCATGTCGTCGACCAGGACCTTCGTCATCGACCAGCCCTCGGCGTCGTCGGCGTTGGCCGACAGCTCCGAGAGCACCTTGACGCACTCCGGGTAGGCGCGCAGGAAGGCGATCGACGTCTCGATGTGCGCCCGCAGGTAGCCGGGCCGGTCCGCCGGGTCGAGCCCGCCGCCGGTCCGCGAGGCGAGGAACTCGTTCTTCGTCTCGACGACCGTGCTGAGCACGGCCTGCATCAGGCCGGCCTTGTTCGTGAAGTGGTAGGAGATGAGCCGGGTGCTGCTGAGCCCGGCGCGCTCCTTGATCTTGGCGAACGTCGTCTTGCGGTAGCCGAGGTCGGACAGGACGCCGATGGTCGCCCCGATGATCTGCGCCCGGCGGGCCGCCTCCGTGACGCTGAGCCCCAGGTCCGCCATGAGGTCGGTGTTTACTTGCATGAGTAAAAATTTACTCGGCTGAGTAAAAGCCGTCAAGAGGTTTGAACCACCGCGTCCGGGGTACGGCGAACGGCTCAAAGGCTCATCCGTCCGTTGAGGCTTGCCGCGCGTCGCGTTGACCGGCACTGTCCGGGCGCTTACCGTCGAAGGAGGTAAATCGCCACGGTGTGATTCGACGGTCTGGGGCCGGACCGTGGTGGTTGATCTCCGGTCGGTCCCGCTCCTGGGACTTTCCGGCTGTCATTCGCCGGCCGTCAGGTCGGGCGAGGGGAGGCTTGCGTGGTCGAGGCTGGTTCCGAGAAGCAGCCTGTTGAGGTCGCGAGTGGCGAGCAGGGTGAGCTGTTCCCCGACAACTCGCTGCCGGACGAGCTGGTGGGCTACCGCGGCCCGGCGGCGTGCCAGATCGCGGGCATCACCTACCGCCAGCTCGACTACTGGGCGCGGACGAAGCTGGTCGCACCCAGCATCCGCACCGCACACGGCTCCGGCTCGCAGCGGCTGTACTCGTTCAAGGACATCCTGGTCCTCAAGGTCGTCAAGCGGCTGCTGGACACCGGGGTCTCGCTGCAGAACATCCGGGTCGCCGTCGACCACCTGCGCGTGCGCGGGGTCCGCGACCTGGCCCGGGTGACGCTGTTCTCCGACGGCACCACGGTCTACGAGTGCACGTCGCCGGAGGAGATCGTCGATCTGCTCCAGGGCGGCCAGGGCGTGTTCGGCATCGCGGTCAGCGGCGCCATGCAGGAGATCAGCGGGACGATCCACGAGTTCCCGGCCGAACGGGCCGACGGCGGCGTCGTCGAGACGCACGAGCCGGACGAGCTGACCCAGCGCCGCAACGCCCGCAAGACCGGGTGATCACCGCTGCGGCGGACGGAGTAAGGTTCCCCGTGCGGTCGACGAATCCGCGCGGGAGAGTCCGAGCCACACCTTGAGCTCGGCGCCGAAGGAGCAAGTCCTCCCCGGAACCTCTCAGGCACCCTGGACCGCGCGGACGAGACGCCTCTGGAAAGCGGGTCGTCAGGACACAGCCTGATGGCCCCGCCGACGGTGCAAGCCCGGCTCAACCTCGGGCGAAACTCTCAGGCGCCCTCCGGGGTACGGACAGAGTGGGGAGGGCCAGGACATCGCGGTCCCGGCCCAGCCCCGCCGTCCCCAGGAGGCCCCCGTGAACCCGTCACTCGCCTCGCTGGAACAGGGAATCCCCTTCGCCGAGCGGCACATCGGGCCCGGGCCGGGCGAACTCCGCCGGATCCTCGACGTCATCGGCGTCGCCTCCCTCGACGAACTCGCCGAGCGCGCCGTTCCTTCGTCGTTGCGCTCCTCGTCGGCGGCTTTGGAACTGCCGCCCGCCGCCACCGAGGCCCAGGCGCTCGCCGAACTGCGGGAGCTGGCCGCGCGGAACCGGCCGATGGCCCAGATGATCGGGCTCGGCTACCACGACACCGTGACGCCGCCCGTCATCCGGCGGAACGTCCTCGAGAACCCGGCCTGGTACACGGCCTACACGCCCTACCAGCCGGAAATCTCCCAGGGCCGCCTCGAGGCCCTGCTCAACTTCCAGACCGTGGTCGCCGACCTGACCGGGCTGCCCGTCGCCAACGCGTCCCTGCTCGACGAGGCCACCGCGGCCGCCGAGGCGATGACCCTGGTGCGCCGCGCCGGCAAGTCGGCCTCCAGCCGGTTCGTCGTCGACGAGGACACCCTGCCGCAGACCCTCGCCGTCCTCCGCACACGGGCCGAACCGCTGGGCGTCGAGCTGGTCGTCGAAGACCTGTCCCAAGGACTCACCGGGCTCGGGCTCGGCGGCGACTTCTTCGGCGTGCTGCTGTCCTACCCCGGCGCGTCCGGCGCGGTGCGCGAACTCGACCTGACGATCGCCGACGCCAAGAAGCACGGCGCCGCGGTGGTCGTCGCGGCCGACCCGCTCGCCTTGACCCTGGTGCGGCCGCCGGGGGAGCTGGGTGCCGACGTCGCCGTCGGGTCCACCCAGCGGTTCGGCGTCCCGCTCGGCTTCGGCGGCCCGCACGCGGCCTACCTCGCGGTCCGCAAGGGGCTCGAACGGCAGCTGCCGGGACGGCTGGTCGGCGTCTCGAAGGACGCCGACGGCGCCCCCGCGTACCGGCTCGCGTTGCAGACCCGCGAGCAGCACATCCGCCGCGAGAAGGCCACCTCGAACATCTGCACCGCGCAGGTCCTGCCGGCCGTGATGGCGTCGATGTACGCGGTGTACCACGGGCCCGACGGCCTGCGCGGGATCGCCCTGCGGGCCCACCGGATGGCGACCGTGCTGGCCGCCGGGCTCTGCGAGGGCGGCGTCGACGTCGTGCACGGCGAGTTCTTCGACACGGTCGTCGCGGCGGTGCCCGGCCGCGCGGACCTGGTCGTCGAGACGGCTCGCGACCTCGGCGTCAACCTGCGCCGCGTCGACGACGACCACGTCGGCGCCGCCTGCGACGAGACGACCACGCGGGAACGCCTTTCGCTGGTCTGGAAGGCGTTCGGCGTCTCGGTGTCCGATGTGGACGGCCTCGACGCGGACACCGCGGACGCGCTCCCGGCGCCGCTGCGGCGCACGAGCGACTTCCTGACGCACCCGGTGTTCCACGCCCACCGCTCGGAAACCGCGCTGCTGCGGTACCTCCGGCGGCTGTCGGACAAGGACGTCGCGCTCGACCGCAGCATGATCCCGCTGGGCTCGTGCACGATGAAGCTCAACGCCACCGCCGAGATGGAACCGCTCACCTGGCCGGAGTTCGCCGGACTCCACCCGTTCGCGCCCGCCGAAGACGCCGCCGGGCTGCTGACGATCGTCGCGGACCTGACCGCCTGGCTCTCCCGGATCACGGGCTACGACACGGTTTCCGTGCAGCCCAACGCCGGCAGCCAGGGCGAGTTCGCCGGGCTGCTGGCGATCCGCGCCTACCACCGCGCACGCGGCGAAGGCGACCGCGACGTCTGCCTGATCCCGGCCAGCGCGCACGGCACGAACGCGGCCAGCGCCGTGATGGCGGGTATGCGGGTGGTCGTCGTCCGCTGCGACGACGCCGGGAACATCGACCTCGCCCACCTGCGGTCCACTGTGGACGAGCACCGGGCCGGCCTGGCCGCGATCATGATCACCTACCCGTCGACGCACGGGGTCTACGAGGACACCGTCGGCGAGGTGTGCGAGCTGGTGCACGACGCGGGCGGCCAGGTGTACGTCGACGGCGCCAACCTCAACGCCTTGATCGGCGTCGCGCAGTACGGGCGCTTCGGCGCGGACATCTCGCACCTCAACCTGCACAAGACCTTCTGCATCCCGCACGGCGGCGGCGGTCCCGGCGTCGGGCCGATCGGCGTTCGCGCGCACCTGGCGCCGTTCCTGCCGAACCACCCGCTGCAGCCGGCGGCCGGCCCGGAGACGGGCGTCGGCCCGGTCAGCGCGGCGCCGTGGGGGAGCGCGTCGATCCTCCCGATCTCGTGGGCGTACGTCCGGATGATGGGGGCGGACGGCCTGCGCCGCGCGACGCTGGTCGCGGTCGCGAACGCCAACTACGTCGCGCGACGCCTCGGCGAGCACTACCCGGTGCTGTACGCGGGCCACGACGGGCTCGTCGCGCACGAGTGCATCCTCGACCTGAGGCCGCTGACGAAGGCCACGGGCGTCACGGTCGACGACGTCGCGAAGCGGCTGGCGGACTACGGCCTGCACGCGCCGACGATGTCGTTCCCGGTCGCGGGCACGCTGATGGTGGAGCCGACCGAGAGCGAGGACCTCGCCGAGCTGGACCGCTTCTGCGAGGCGATGATCGCGATCCGCGCGGAGATCGACCGGGTGGCGTCGGGGGAGTGGCCCCTGGAGGACTCGCCGCTGCGGCACGCCCCGCACACCGCGCGCTGCGTCGCGGGCGAGTGGGATCGCCCCTACAGCCGCGAGACCGCGGTCTTCCCGGCCGGCCCGGCGGCGGCGAAGAGCTGGCCCCCGGTCCGCCGCATCGACGGTGCCGCGGGCGACCGCACCCTGGTCTGCTCCTGCCCGCCTCCGGAAGCCTTCGCCTGACGACCGCGCGACGCGGGCCCACGGTGGGCACACAGGTTCGGGAGGTAGGTTGGCGGCCATGGCGAGTGCGCACGGTCCTGACCGGACGTCCGTGGTCGTGACCGGCGGCAGCGGCTTCATCGGCCGGGCCGCCGTGCGCGCCTTCCGCGACCGGGGCGTCCCGGTCACCGTCGTGGACCGGGTCCCGTTCCCCGAAGACCTCGACGGCGTCCGCGTGGTGACCGGCGACCTCCGTGACGCCGCCGTGCGCGAAGAGGCCGTGACGGCCGGGACCGCCGGGATCGTGCACCTCGCCGCGCTGACGTCCGTGCTGAAGTCGGTCGAGCTGCCCGAGGACACCTTCGCGGACAACGTCCTGGTCACCCAGGAGCTGCTGGAGCTCGCGCGCCGCCGCGAGGTGCCGAAGTTCCTGCTCGCCTCGACCAACGCGGTGATCGGCAACGTCGGCACCGCGACGATCACCCCGGACCTGCCGCTCCGGCCGCTGACGCCCTACGGCGCCACGAAAGCGGCGTGCGAGATGCTGCTCTCGGGGTACGCCGGCGCGTACGGCATGACGACGTGTGCCTTGCGGTTCACCAACGTCTACGGCCCGGGAATGTCCCACAAGGACAGTTTCGTACCGCGCATGATGCGCGCGGCGCTCACCGGCGGCGGCATCAAGATCTACGGCGACGGCCGGCAGCGCCGCGACCTCGTCCACGTCGACGACGTCGTCCGGGCGATCCTGACGGCCTTCGACAGCGGCCACACCGGCCGCGCGATCGTCGGCGCGGGCCGCTCGGTGTCCGTGCTGGAGATGGTCGAGGCCGTGCGCGAGGTGACCGGCGCCGAGTTGCCGGTCGAGCACATCGAGGCGCCGGCGGGGGAGATGCCCGCGGTCGTCGTGGACGTCTCGGGCAGTGCCGCGACCATCGGCTACCGCCCGTCCGTCTCGCTGGTCGACGGCCTGGGCACGGCGTGGAAGTACTTCTCCGGGCTCGACCGTCCAAACGCGACACCGTGACCGCTTTCGCGAAGCGGCACTGGCTGCTGCTCCTGCTGCTCGTCCCGGCGATCACGCTCCGGGTGCTGACCTGGCTCGCGTACCGGCCCGCGCTGCTGTTCATCGATTCGTTCCGCTACCTCGACAACCTGCACGCGCTGCGCGCCGACCAGCTCGACCCGATCGGCTACGACCTCGTGCTGCGCCCGCTGCTGGCCGTCGGCGGGCTCGCCTGGGTCGCGGCCGTCCAGCACATCGCCGGCATCCTCATCGCGGTCGGGATCTACGGGCTGGTCCTGCGCCTCGGCGGTCGTCCGTGGGTCGGCGCGCTGGCCGCGACCCCGGTGCTGCTCGACGCCTACCAGCTGCAGATCGAGCAGAACATCATGTCCGAGGTGACGTTCGAGGCGGTGCTCCTCGGACTGCTCTGGCTGTTGCTCGGCTGGGGCACACCGGGCTGGAAACGCGCCGGCGCCGCGGGGTTGCTGCTCGGCTTCGGCGTGCTGACCCGGCTGATCGGGATCTCGCTGGCCCTGCCGCTGCTGGTGTTCCTGGTCGTCGCCGGGGGAGCGTGGCGGCACTGGGCGGGCTGGCGCCGGGCGGGCGCCGGCCTGCTGGGCCTGCTCGTCGTCCTCGTGCCCTACTCGGCGCGCGTGCATTCGGAAACCGGCAAGTGGGGGCTGACCGGGCCGTCCGGGAACATGCTCTACGGCCGCACCGCCGCCGTCGCCGACTGCGCGAACCTCCACCTCGACCCGACGCTGCGGGTGTTCTGCCCGGCCGAGCCGCGCGAGACGCGGCTGGTCGACAACTACGCGCACGCCGACCTCGACCCGAACTGGCCGGGCCCGCTGCCGCCCGGCGCCGACAAGGCCGCGCTGGCGCACGCGTTCGCGATCGACGTCCTGAAGGAGCAGCCCGGCGACGTCGCCGGCGCGATCCTCCACGACTTCTCGAAGAGCTTCGCGTGGACGCGCGCGCAGGACCCCACCGACGTCCCCCTGGACCGGTGGCAGTTCCAGCTGAGCTACCCGCAGTGGGCCGACCAGGCGCTGATCGACCTGGTCACGCTGGGCAGCGACGGCGTCCACGCGAGCGTCGACCAGCCACTGGCCAAGATCCTGCGGGACTACCAGCTCGGTGGCGGGTACGTGCCCGGCGCGGTGCTCGGCATCGGCGCCCTGCTCGGCCTGCTGACCGTGGTCCGCCGCAAGCGGCCCCTGGACCGGGCCCGGGCGGGCGCGCTGCTGGCGTCGACGAGCGGGCTGGTGCTGCTGTTCGCCTCCGCGGTGTTCCAGTTCTCCTGGCGCTACCAGATCCCCGCGCTGGTGCTGTTCGCGGTGGCCGGGGGCCTCGGCTTCACGACCCTGACGTCGGCCAGCCGGAAGCGTCTCGCGGCGTTCCCCGACGACGTCGACCAGGGCGCCCTCGACGACTTCCACGGGCGGAACCCCGGCGTCGAGCTGGCCCCGCTGACCGTGGTCGTCGCCGCCTACAACGAAGCCGGCGGCATCGGCGAAGTGCTGGAGAAGATGCCCGACGAGTGCCTCGGCATGCCGGTCGACGTGCTCGTCGTCGTCGACGGCGGTACCGATGACACGGCAGCGATCGCCGAAGACCACGGCGCGTACGTGTGTGTCGCTCCGCGCAACCGCGGCCAGGGCGCCGCCCTGCGGCTGGGGTACCACCTCGCGGCCGGGTCCGGCGCCGAATACGTCGTGACGACCGACGCGGACGGCCAGTACGACAACAGCGAGCTGGAGGCGCTGGTCAGCCCGGTCGTCGACGGCACGGCGGACTTCGTGACGGGGTCGCGGCGGCTCGGGCACGAGGAGGCCGACAGCCGCGTCCGGTGGCTCGGCGTGCGCGTGTTCGCGGTGCTGGCGTCGGTGCTGACCGTGCGGCGGATCACCGACACGTCGTTCGGCTTCCGCGCGATGCGGGCGGAGCTGGCCTGCGCGGTCCCGCTCAACGAACCGCAGTACCAGTCGTCGGAGCTGATGCTCGGCGTGACCGCGCGCGGCGCTCGCGTGCTGGAGCTGCCGATGAGCATGCGGCTGCGCAAGGCGGGCAAGAGCAAGAAGGGCGGCAGCCTCGTCTACGGCGCGAACTACGCCCGCGTCATGACGGGGACGTGGTGGCGGGGGTACGTGCTGCGCCGCGGCCGAACACGAGCCGGTCGAGCAGCGTGAACTTGACGACGAACACCAGTGCGTAGCTGGCCACGTACGCTCCGTCGACGAGCACGACCCACCAGAAGTGCGGCAGGTCCAGCGGTGTGAGCAGCGAGCCCGCGAGGGTCGTCAGGCCGATCGAGGCGAGCCCGCCGAGGCCGATGACGACCAGGTAGGGCAGCAGTTCGCGGCGCACGCGCGGACGTCCGGTGCGGCCCCAGACCCAGCGGCGGGTGACCAGGAAGTTCAACACTGCGCCGGCCGCCCAGGCCAGCGTGCTCGCGAGGGCCGCGGCACCGCCGGTGGCGAGGACGGCGAGCAGCACGACCTGGCTGAGAACCGTGGCGGCGACGGACGTCGCGGCGGCGCGCGCGAGGCGCGCCCAGCCGCGGGTGCGGGTCTTCTCCGCTGTGCGGGGCCGCACGCCGTTGGTTACGGTCGTCATGTCCCCATCCTCCCCGCGGGCTCGTCGCGCCGCCGTCCGGGCCCCCTACGCATAGGAGATTCACAGCTCATTGCCAGGTCCTCATCAGGACGTGATCGATAGCGTCGGGTTCTTGCAAGCCTCTGCTCGTTCGCAGGATCGGCAAGCTTGTGCGTAAACGAGCAGGAAAGGCGGCACAATGCGAGTGCTGGTTCTCGGCGGTGACGGATATCTGGGCTGGCCGACCGCATTGCACTTATCGGACAAAGGCCACGAGGTAGCCGTTCTCGACAATTTCGCCCGCCGCGGTTACGACGCCGAACTCGGTGTCGAAAGCCTGGTCCCGATCGAATCCCTGGCCGAGCGGATCGCCGCGTGGCAGGAGGTCTCGGGACGCACGATCGCCAGTTACGAGGGCGACCTCCTCGACGCGGAGTTCCTCTTCGGCGCGGTTCGGGACTTCCGGCCGGACGCCGTCGTGCACTACGCCGAGCAGCGGTCCGCGCCGTATTCGATGATCGACCGCGAGCACGCCGTCTACACGCAGCACAACAACGTGATCGGGAACCTGAACCTGCTGTACGCGATCGCCGAAATCGACCCGGCGATCCACCTGGTGAAGCTCGGCACGATGGGCGAGTACGGCACGCCGAACGTCGACATCGAAGAGGGCTGGCTGGACCTCGAACACAACGGCCGCAAGGACCGCGTGCTGTTCCCGAAGCGGCCGGGGTCGTTCTACCACCTGACGAAGGTCCACGACTCGCACAACATCGAGTTCACCTGCCGCGCCTGGGGGCTGCGCGCGACGGACCTCAACCAGGGCGTGGTCTACGGCCAGCAGACGCCGCAGACGGCGCTGGACCCGCGGCTGGCGACGCGGTTCGACTACGACGCGGTGTTCGGCACCGTGCTGAACCGGTTCGTCATCCAGGCGGTGCTGGGCCAGCCGCTGACCGTGTACGGCAAGGGGGCCCAGACACGCGGCCTGATCGACATCCGCGACACCGTCGAGTGCATCCGCCTCGCCGTGGAGCACCCGGCCGAGGCGGGGGAGTTCCGCGTCTTCAACCAGATGACGGAAAGCATGTCGGTGGCCGGCATCGCCGATCTCGTCGCCGAGCGGTTCCCCGGGCCCGTGCAGATCGAGCACCTGGAGAACCCGCGCACCGAGGCGCCGGAGCACTACTACAACGTGAAGCACACCGGGCTGGTCGGGCTGGGGCTGGAACCGCACCTGCTTTCGGACACGCTGATCGAGTCGATGTTCGACATCGTGGGGGCGAACAAGCACCGCGTGCTCCCGGACAAGCTGCGCCCGACGGTGCGCTGGCGGGGTGCGCTGAAGGACTAGGGGTGCGGGCCGGCGTGCGGGCTCCCCTGCCCGGGAGCCCGCACGCCGGGGTGGTCAGCCCGGCAGCTTGTCGAGGAAGCCGTGCACCTTGGCGATCTTGCCGTCCTCGAGCTCGACGACGTCGAAGCCGATGGCGACGGGCTCGGCCCCGGGCGTCCCGAGGTACCACTGGAACCGCGCGAGGTCGTGGTGCGCGTCCGGTTCGGCGGGCAGGCTGAAGGACAGCCCGGCGAACTGCTGCTGCGCCCCGCCGACGAACTGGTCGATCCCGTCGTGCCCGGTGACGGCGCCGAGCGGGTCCGTGTAGGCGGCACCTTCGGTGAAGACGTCGCCGATGAGGGCGCGGCGCTTGTCGCCGTCGGTCTCGTTCCAGACGGCGATGTACTGCTCGACGATCGTGCGGACGTCGCTCATGGTGGTTCCCTTTCGTTGGGGGACAACGGGTTCGGTCGTCCCGGTGCTGAGCACGACTCTGTCCGACGACACGCGGCACGTCGATTACGCGGGAGGTAATGGCCGCGCGTCGATGATCGCCGTAGCGTCGCCCGGGTGACGACTACGGTGCAACGGCAGCGGCCGGTGGGTCAGCTGCTGCGGGAATGGCGCGACCGGCGCCGGATCAGCCAGCTCGACCTCGCGATCTCGGCGGACATCTCCACCCGCCACCTCAGCTTCGTGGAGACCGGCCGCTCGAAGCCCAGCCGCGACATGGTGCTGCGGCTCGGCGAGCACCTCGACGTGCCGCTGCGCGAACGCAACCGGCTGCTGCTTGCCGCCGGGTATGCGCCCGCGTACACCGAGAACGCTTTGGGGGACCCGGAGATGAACGCCGTCCGCCAGGCCGTCCGGCAGCTGCTCGCGAGCCACGACCCCTACCCGGCCGCCGTCGTCGACCGGAACTGGGACCTCGTCGACGCGAACGCCGCCATCGGCCTGTTCGTCGACGGGATCCCGGCCGGGCTGACCACCAACGTCCTGCGCGCGACGCTGCACCCGGACGGCATGGCGCCGCACGTCCTCAACCTGGGGGAGTGGCGTGCCCACCTCCTCGGCCGGCTGCGCCGCCAGGTGGACCAGACCGCCGACGCCGGGCTCGCCGAGTTGCTGCGGGAGCTGCGCGGGTACCCGTGCGACCAGCCGGTGCCCGAGGTGGAGGTCCCTGGACCGGGTGACATCTTCGTGCCGCTGAAGTACCGCCACGAGGGCACGGACCTGACGTTCTTCAGCACGGTGGCCACGTTCGGCACGCCCCTGGACGTCACGGTGGCGGAACTGGTCATCGAGTCGTTCTTCCCCGCGGACGCGGCTACCGCGGCATACCTGCGCGAGCGGGCCGCCCTGGTGGAATGATTGGGGGACACCCGCGCAGCATCCGAAGTGAGGATCACCGGTAGATGGCCGTTCCGCCTTCGCTCGCCCTGTCCGACGGAGTCCGCATCCCCCAGCTGCTGTTCGGTGTCGCGGGTCTGACCGCGGCCGAGACCGGCCGCGCCGTCCGCATCGCGCTCGACACCGGCTACCGCGGGTTCGACACCGCGCCGGGGACCGAGGTGACGGTGGGTGCGGCGCTTGCCGCGGGCGACGTGCCCCGTGAAGAGCTCTTCGTCAGCTTCAAGGTGCCCACGCAGGGCTACGACACCACGCGCCGCGCCGCCGACCAGGCGCTGGCCGCGCTCCAGCTCGACCAGGCCGACCTGTGCCTGCTGGACGGCACCAAGGGCGCGTTCCCCGACACCTGGCGCGCGCTCAGCCGGCTGCGGGCCGACGGCCGGGTGCGGGCGGTCGGCGTCGCCGGGTTCGGCGTCGCGGAGCTGCGCCGGCTGATCGACGCCACCGGCGCGGTCCCGGTGCTGAACCAGGTCGAGCTGCACCCGTGGCTGCAGCAGGTCCCGTTGCGCGAGTTCCACGACGAGCGGGGCATCGTGACCGCGGCGTCGAGCCCGGCCGCGAACGCCGCGCTGCTGTCCGACGAGACGGTCACCGCCCTCGCGGCCAAGTACGGCAAGACGCCGTCGCAGATCGTGCTGCGGTGGCACCTGCAGGCCGGGACGGTCGCGGTGGCGGCGTCGGCGACCACGACGCGGACCCGGGAGAACTTCGGGATCTTCGACTTCGAACTGGCCGACGACGACCTCGCCGTGGTGGCCGAGCTCGACAACGGCACGCGCGTCTAGGTTCCCTTGATCCCGGCGGCGGCGAAGTCCGCCTGCTGGGCGGGCTGCTCGAGGTACTCGCGGAACGTCTGGGCCGCGCGGAGCACGGTGTCGTCGATGCCCTGCCCGGAAAGCCCGACGAACGGGTAGTCCGCCGAGCGGGCGTTGGCCACGGACTGGGCGGCCGAACCGATCATCTCGGGCTTCTTGGTGGTCAGCTCGCTGATCCAGTAGGACGACTCGGGCAGCCAGGCGGCCGGGAGACCGCCGATGGCGTTGAGGTTCGACCGGCCGACGAGCGCGTCGAGCACCTCGGACGACGGCTTGGCGTCGATCGTCACGTGCACGCACTGGCCGTGGACGACGGTGGCGGCCTGGTTCCACCGGTCGGCGGCGGCGGTGAGCGGCTTCTGCACGCTCGGAGTGACGACGATCCGCATCTGCGACGTCCCCCCGGAGCAGGCGGCGGCCTGCGCCTCGGCGCGGCTGTTGAGCTCGCTGTCGGCCCAGTTCCAGCCGATCACGCCGAGCCCGATGAGGGCGGCGAGCACGGCACAGGCGATCGGCCAGCCGGCGATCCGCCGCCGAGGCGCCTTCTTGCCGACGATCCGGTGCGACCCGGTGGCCTCGCTCTTCCCGGCGACCCGGTGCGACCCGGTGGTCTCACTCTTGCCTTCGGCGCGGTGCGGCCCGGTGGTCTCACTCTTGCCTTCGGCGCGGTGCGGCCCGGTGGTCTCACTCTTGCCTTCGGCGCGGTGCGGCCCGGTGGTCTCACTCTTGCCTTCGGCGCGGTGCGGCCCGGTGGTCTCGCTCCGCCCGGGAGCGCGCCGACGGCCTTCGCTCTCGCCTGCGGGTTCGACGCGGCGGCGGGAGCTTTCGCCTGCGGCCTCTTTCCGGCTGAGGGTGCGGGACGTCTCGCTGCGGGCGGTGATCGGGTAGTTCCCGGAGGTCTCACCGTGCCGGGTGATGACCTCGGTCCGCTCGGCGGCGGTCTCCGCGGGGGAGGAGGCTTCCCCACGACGCCCGCGCCGCGAGGCGGACTGGCCGCCGCCTTTACCGCGGCGGCTGGTGGGCTGGTCCCCGAGCCCGGCAGCGCCGGACTCCTCGCCACGGGTGGCGACGGGGTAGGCACCGGAAGTCTCGCCACGACGGGCGACGGGGGCTTCACCGCGACTGGCAACGGGGTAGGCACCGGAAGCCTCACCGCGACGGGCGGCCTGCTGCGAACCGGTGGCCTCACCCGCGGAGACGAAGAAGGAGCCGGAGGTCTCACTGCGCCCGGCGACGGGGTACGAGCCCGACGCCTCACCGCGGCCGCGTCCGGCGATCCCGAAAGCATCGGAGATGGAGCTGCGCCCCGGAGTCCGGAAGGCCCCGGAAGCCTCACTCCGGCCGGTGACGGGGTACGAGCCGGAGGTCTCGCCGCGCCCGGTGACGGGGTACGAGCCCGAGGTCTCACCCCGGCCGGTGACGGGGTACGAGCCGGAGGTCTCACCGCGGCCGGTGACGGGGTACGAGCCGGAGGCTTCACCGCGGCTGGTGACGGGGTACGAGCCCGAGGTCTCACCCCGGCCCGTGACCGGGTACGAGCCGGAGGCTTCACCGCGCCGAGCGACGGGGTGCGAACCAGAGGCGTCGCCCCGGCCGGTGACGGGGTACGAACCGGACGCTTCACCACGGCCGGCGACCGGCTGGGGAGCCCCGCTCGGTGCTCCCGCGGCATCGCCCGGGTGGGGGCGGCGCGGGGCGGCCGGGCGGCCGGTGCGGTCCTGAGGGTGCGGCACGGGATCGTCGTCCCGGGTGTGTCGCCCCATCGTCATCCTTTCGGGCTACGCGCATGTCAAGCACGCGCGGCGATGCAATAAAACCGTTATCACCCTAACAGGTGAGTATCGGTGAGAGAATAATCTGACTCACAGTTGCTCACGCGCGGGGTGCTGCGCTGATCAGGCGATCGCAATGCGCGATCAGGCGAGCACGCACCGGTGCAGCTCGCCGCGCGAAACCGGCCTGGGCGCGGGCGTACTCGGCCCGGCCCTCGGCCGTCTCGATCCGCACCGGCGGGTAGCCCAGCGCGGCCAGGTCGTACGGGCTCGCCCGCATGTCCAGCGTCCGGATCTCGACGGCCAGCTCGAAGCAGTCCGCGACGAGCTCCGCGGGCACGAACGGGTCGAGCTTGTACGCCCATTTGAACAGATCCATGTTCGCGTGCAGGCACCCCGGCTGTTCGAGTGCGACCTGCGTCTCCCGCGACGGCGTCAGCTCGTTCCGCGGCCGGGCGTCGGCGGTGAAGAACCGGAACGCGTCGAAGTGCCCGCACCGGATGTCCTGGGACTCGACGACCGCGTCGGTGCCCGCCGAGCCGAGCCGTAGCGGGACCTGGTTGTGCCGCACGGAGTCCTCGGGCTCGCGGTAGACCATGGCCCACTCGTGCAGCCCGAAGCAGCTGAGCCGCGGCGCGCGCGACGCCGTCGCGCCCAGCAGGCCGCGGACGAACTCCGCCGTCCGCAGCTTGCCCTCGGTGAAGGCCGCCGGGTCGAGGACGACGCCGTCGTCCGTCGGCACGTAGCCCTTGCGGTCCAGGAACCGGCGGGCCGCGGGCCCGGCGAGCGCGACGCCGGGCCCGGGCTGCCACCGCTGCAGGTGCGTGGGCCGGAACGAGTAGTAGGTGAACAGGAAGTCCAGCACCGGGTGCTTCTCGCCGCGCGCCCGCCGCTCCTGGTGGGGGACCGTCCAGCGCCCCATTCGCTCGGCGTGCGCCGCTTCCCGGGCCAGCCAGTCCGGTTCGGCGAGCACTTCGACGCCGGTCATGCGCCCACGTGGGTGCCGTCCCGCACGGTGCCCACGTACTCCTCGACGAGGTCCTCGAGCGCGACGACGCCGACCGCGTTCCCGCCGCTGTCGAGCGCCCGCGCCAGGTGGCTGCCTTCCTTGCGCATGGCCGAAAGCGCGACGTCGAGCCGGGCGTCGGCGCGCAGTTCGGTGAGCGCCCGCGTCTTCGCCGGCGGCACGATCGTCGCCGGGTCCTGGCCCGCCAGGTCGAGGACGTCCTTCACGTGGATGTACCCGGTCAGCCGGCCGTCGTCGGTGCACACGGGGAAGCGCGAGAAGCCGGTCGACGAGACCGCCCGCTCGACGTCGCCGACCGTCGGCCCGCACGGCAGCGTGGTCAGCTCGGCCGTCGGCACCAGCACGTCGGCGACCGTCTTCTGCACCGACGACAACGTCTGGGACAGCCGCCGGTGCTCGGACTGGTCGAGCAGCCCCTCGCGGCGCGACTCGCTGAGCAGCTCGGCCAGCTCTTCGGACGTGTAGGCCGTCTCCAGCTCGTCCTTCGGTTCGACCTTCACCGCGCGCAGCAGCGAGTTGGCGACGAAGTTCAGCAGCCAGATGAACGGGTTGGCCACCTTGACCCACGCGACGTGCACGGGCACCAGCCACAGCGCGAGCCGTTCGGGCTCGGCGATGGCGAGGTTCTTCGGCACCATCTCGCCGATCAGCACGTGCAGCACGGTGATGAAGGCCAGCGCGATGGCGAACGACACCGCGTGCAGCAGCGTTTCGGGCAGCCCCAGCAGGTCGAAGAACGCCGACAGCCGGTGCGCGATCGCCGGCTCGCCGAGGCGGCCGAGCAGCAGCGAGCAGATGGTGATGCCCAGCTGCGCGCCGGCAAGCATCAGCGACACGTGCTTGCTCGCGTTGATCACGATCTTCGCGCGCGTCTTGCCCTGCTCCAGCAGGGCTTCGAGCCGGTCCCGCCGGGACGAGATCAGGGTGAACTCGGCGCCGACGAAGAAGGCGTTGGCCAGCAACAGGACCACGACCAGGGCGATGTTCAGCCAGTCGCTCACGCGTCCACCTCCACGCTCGCGGCCGCGCGGACCGGGGCCACCTCGACCTCGGCGATCCGGTGCTTGTCCATCGAGGTGACGGTGAGCCGCCAGCCGTCGACCTCGGCGGCGTCGCCCTCGGCGGGGATCTTGCCGAGCCGCTCCAGGATCAGCCCGGCGATGGTCTCGTAGTCGCCGTCGGGCATCCGGAAGCCGGTGACGTCGGTGACCTCGTCGGGCCGCAGCTGGCCGGACACCAGCCAGCTGTCGGTCCCGACCTGCTGCGACGCGGGCCCCTCGTGCTCGTCGTGCTCGTCGCGGACGTCGCCGATGATCTCTTCGACGACGTCTTCGAGGGTCACCAGCCCGGCCGTGCCGCCGTACTCGTCGACGACGATGGCGAGCTGGAAGCGGGAGTCGCGCAGGCGGTCGAGCAGGTCGTCGCCGGGCAGGGACTCGGGCACCGTCGGCACCGGCCGCATGACCGAGCCGATCGGCACGTTCGCCCGCTCGGCGGCGGGCACGGCGAAGGCCTGCTTGACGTGCACGGCGCCGCGGACGTCGTCGAGGTCCTCGGCGTGCACCGGGAACCGCGAGAAGCCGGTGCGGCGGGAGATGTCGATGAGGTCCTCGATGGTGTCGTCGACGGCGAGGGCCTCGAGCTGCACGCGCGGGGTCATGAGCTCTTCCGCGGTGCGCTCGCCGAACCGCAGGGAGCGGTCCAGCAGCTCCGCCGTCGACGTGTCGAGCGTGCCGCTTTCGGCGCTGGACCGCACGATCGAGCCCAGCTCCTGCGGCGAGCGCGCCGACCGCAGCTCTTCCTGCGGCTCGACGCCGAACTTGCGGACGAGGAAGTTCGCGCTGTTGTTCATCAGCGTGATGAGCCAGCGGAACAGCGAGGAGAACCGCGAGTGGTACCCGGCGACGGCCCGCGCGGTCGGCAGCGGCCGGGCGATCGCGAGGTTCTTCGGCACCATCTCGCCGAGGATCATCGACAGGGAGGTGGCCAGCACCAGGGCGAGCACGATCGACGCGCCCTCGGCGAACGACTCGGGCAACCCGACCGCGGTGAGCAGCGGGCGGACGAGCTCGCCGATCAGCGGCTCGGCCAGGTACCCGGTGATCAGCGTGGTGAGCGTGATCGCGACCTGGGCGCCGGAGAGCTGGAACGAGAGCGTCCGGTGGGCTTTCTGGACGGTCAGGGCCCGCCGGTCGCCGACCTGCCGGACGTTGGCGTCGACGGTGCTGCGCTCGAGCGCGGTCAGCGAGAACTCGGCGGCGACGGCCAGCCCGGTGCCCACGGTCAGCAGTACGAAGAGCAGGACGCCGAGCACGGCGAAGAGGATCTGGATCATTCCGCACCCGCCCGGTCGGCGGGGGATGAACCTATCGGACAGCCGGGTCGGTCACCCGGCCCGGTACTGTCACCAGGTGACTGCGCTGCGCGCACGAAACGGTCACTCCCAAGGAAGAAATCGGCGTGTACTGCGGAGATACGGACAATCGTATCGTGTCACCCGTGCCGGCGGCGGGCACGTCGGTGTGTCGGCGCGCTCACCTCGGCGGGTGATTCAGCGCGGTTCGCGCCCGAGCAGGGCGACGAGCCGGTCGGTGGCCCCGGCGCCGCGGCCGACCGCGACCGGCGGGTCGAAGACGCCGAGCCCCTGCCACTCGTCCACCCACGGGCGGACGACTTCGAGCAGGCGTTCGGCCAGTCCTTCGGTGACGGGGCAGGGCAGGTCCAGCGCCGCCGCGAGGTCCCAGGCGTGCACGGCGGCGTCGATGGTCATCTGCCAGCCGTACTCGCGGGCCGGCAGGAGCCCGGCCGAGACGTGCACCGCGCGTTCGAGCACGCCGTCGTCGAGGAAGGCCTCCCGGGCGGCTTCCGCGGCCGCGTCCCAGGCGGCCACCGGGTCGTCGCCGAGGACGTCGCCGTCGAAGCGGTCGCCGACGTCGTCGAGGGTGGCGCCGGCGAGCAGGGACGGGGCCCACAGCTGCTCGGCGACGAGGTGGTTGACCAGGTCGCGGACGGTCCACTCGGTGCACGGTGTCCGGTGGTCCCAGTCGGCCGCGGCGGCGGCGTGCACGGTGTCGCCGAAGGCCCGCAACGCCTGGCCGTGCGCCTCGAGGAGATCCACGCGGCCATTTGACCACGCGGGGTCAGGCGGTGCCCGGCCGGTGCCGCCGCACGGTCTCCTCGACGAGGTCGAGCACCGGGCCGAGGCCGGCGCCGGGCAGGCCCATGGCCAGGTGGGAGACGAGCCCCTCGAGGACGAGCTCCAGGAACGCCGTGAGGACGTCGACGTCGACGTCGTCGCGCAGGTTCCCGGCGTCGCGCTGGCGCAGCAGGCGCAGGCGGGTCGCAGTGGTCAGCTGTTCCGAGCGCTCGGCCCAGCGGCCGCGGAACTCGGGGTCGGTGCGCAGCCGCCGGGAGACCTCGAGGCGGGTGCCGAGCCAGTCGGCCGGGTGCTCGTCGTCGCCCGCGAGCAGGTCGCGCATGACCTGGACCAGGCCCTGTTCTGCGACGACGTCGGCCATCCGGACGGCGTCGTCCTCGGCGAGGGCGAGGAAGAGGGACTCCTTGTCCCGGAAGTGGTGGAAGATGGCCCCGCGCGAGAGTCCGGTGGCTTCCTCCAGGCGCCGGACTGTGGCACCTTCGTAGCCGTAGCGCGCGAAGCAGACGCGGGAGCCGTCGAGGATCTGGCGCCGGCGTGCGTCGAGGTGATCCTGGCTTACGCGTGGCATCCTGAAATCCTGGCACCGAGGACCGGGATCTCGCAATCCGTACGTACGTACTGTGACCCGCCGTGTCGGGAACCGATCGGGATGCCCCATCGTCGGAACGTTGCGGCGATTCGCTGACACGGCATGAGACGGTTGGCTAATCTTTGCACCATCACAGTGGGTGAACTGAGGGGAAGGTGCGGGGCGTGATCATCGGCGAAGCCGGCCAGGCGGTCCAGGCGGTCTGGGGTGGCGACATCCTGGGCGAGCACGGCCGCGTCTACGGCGGCGGTGGCGGCGGGGGCGGCGAGTTCAAGATGGACCCCGAGGAGCTCGCCTCGGTGATCGGCCTCTGGGAAGCCGAGCTGGACAAGATCGTCGACGACAAAGACCGGATCAACTCCATCATCGCGTCGCTCCGCTCGCCGGGACAGGACACGGTCAGCAACGGCTACATCTCGACCTCGACGGACTCGCTCGCCGCCCTTCAGGCACAGAACGACTCGATGCTGAAGTACGTCCAGAACTACGTGAAGAAGCTCAAGGAAGCCCAGACGAAGACCGTCGCCACCGACCAGGGGATGGCCGACCCCTTCCGGACGGTGTGACCGTGCGCCTCCCCGTTCGCGTCACGGTGGGTGCCGTGGCCGTCGCCCTGCTGCTCGCCGGGTGCTCGACCGAAAAGCCCGGTACCGCCTCGCCCGCGCCGAGCCAGCCCGCGTCTTCCGGCGCTTCGGCCAACCCGGACGTGCCCAAGGTGGCCACCCCGCTCGATGCTTCGAAGTACGCGGCCAAGCCGTGCGACATCGTGCCGGCCGCGACGCTGTCGTCCTTGCGCTTCACCGGAGCCGGCGAGACCCAGTTGCAGGACGAAGGACTCGGTGCGGCCGGTCCGGGCTGCAGCTGGAAGATCTCGGGTGAAGGCGTGAGCATGCAGGTCATCATCGGGACCGGCAACCGCGATCGCGGGCTCGGTGGTCTGGCGGGCCTGTACACGGCACACGACGACGGTCAGCTGCCGTTCCTCGAGAAGGCGCCGGACGTCGAGGGCTACCCCGCGATCTACGTCGACAAGCGTGACCGTCGCCCGATGGGCAACTGCAGCATGGACATCGGCGTGGCCGACGACCTCGCGGTCGGTGTGTTCTCCGGGGGTTACCAGGGCCAGGACGATTCGTGCGGCGCGGCTCAGCAGGTGGCGGCGGCCATCATCACCACACTCAAGGGGGCATGACGAGTGGACGGCAAGCAGATTTACGACAACTTCAGACAGGGTGATACCGCGGGCCTGCGCACGGCCGCCGATGAAGTGGCGAACCTTTCCAACGCCTACATGGACCGCGCGCAGGGCATCAAGGCGCTGCAGGACCGGATGAAGCAGGCTTGGACCGGGAACGCGGCCGACGCCGCGAACGCCGGGGCCGGGCCGCTCGAGCAGGCCTTCGCCGAAACCGCGCAGCCGCTGGACATCACCAAGGCCTCGGTCGACTCGCAGGCCGGCGCGTTCGACCACTCCAGCAGTGCCGTCGTCGAAGTGCCGCCCAAGCCGGACAAGCCCAATCCCTGGACCACCGGGCTCAAGGCCGCCATCCCGATCGCCGGGCCGTTCATGGCCAAGGACGACATCGACTCCTACCAGCAGGGGATGGCGAAGTACAACGCTGCCAACGAGACCAACGTCCGGGTCATGGACCAGTACAGCAGCGTCACCAGCGGCACCAAAGCCGTGCTGCCGACCGATTACGGCGTCCTCGAGTCCGACGGCGCCGCCATCTCCGTGAACGAGCCGAAGGGGCCCGGCAAGATCGACCTGGGCACCGACCGCAGCCGCTGGTTGCCGGAGAACGCCGGCGGGGATCCCGGGTACAACGACCACACCACGACCTCCAGCGTCGACCCCGGGCGGACCGGGGGGACCGACCGGCCCGGCAGCACCGACCGGCCCGGCGGCACCGATTGGCCCGGCTCCACCGACCGGCCCGGCTCGACGGACCGGCCGGGCAGCACCGATCGGCCGACGGACGAGACGCACACGACCGGCACCGGGCGGCCGACCACGACGACTACCCGGCCGGGTGGCACCGATCGGCCCGGCAAGACGCCGATCGGTACCGATGGCATCGACTTCTACCCGACCAGCACCGGTGGCGGCGGCGGGCAGAACTACTCGAACACCTTCGGCGGCGAGCCCGACTCCAGCACGGGCGGGCGCGGGCCGGCCGGGGGGAACGCCGGGAGCCGGCTGCTCGACTCCAACGGACGGCCGATCAGCGGCACCGGTGCCGGGGGCAGTGGCAGCGGCGCCGCGGGGGAGCGGGGGCTCGGCAGCGGCCGCGGGTCCGGCATGGGCAGTCTCGGCAACGCCGCCGCCGCGGAGGCGGCCGCGGCCCGGTCGGCTGCCGGGCGGTCCGGGCAGCTGGGGCCGATGGGGGCCGGGGGCCGGCGCGGTGAGGGCGAGGAAGATGATGAACACCAGCGGCCGGACTTCCTGATCGAAGCGGACCCGGACGCGATCTTCGGCACCGACCAGCGGACCAGCCCGCCGGTCATCGGCGAGTAGGCGGGTGGACGTGGCAACAGGCCGGGTGGACGTTCCGGTCGAGGCGCTGGCCGCACTGGCCGAGCGCGAGCAGGTCGGTCAGCTGCACATCACCCTCCGCCCGGAGCCCCTGTGGCTCTCGGACGAGGAACGCGCCGAAGCCGACAAGCGCGTCGAAGCGGCCCTGGCCGAGGCCGGGCTGGTCGACGCGCGCGGGCGGGCGACCGTCGACTTCCTCGACTGGCTCCCGCTGCTGGTGAACCCGGCGCGGGAGTGCTACGGCTGGGTCGGGGTCGACGGCCGGACCTACGGCGTCCTCGCCGCCGCGAAGGGCCTCCAGGCGGTCCTGGCGGTGTCGGACGGGACCCACGTCGGCGTGCAGGAGATCGACCGGAACCGGCTCGCCGAGTCGCTCGTCGAGCAGCTTCCGCCGCTGGGTGCCGGGGGCGGCCATCCGCGGACCGTCCGGGTGGCGGACCTGAGCGAAGCGGCCCGCCGCGGTCAGGACGCCTACCCGCTCGACCCGGCCGTCGCCGACGTCGTCAGCCTCGTGCAGCGGCCGGTCTCCGGCAGCGGCGAGCTGTACGTCGGGCGGCGCGACGACGTCGGGCGCCACACCTGCCTGCAACAGCCCCTGCACTACGCCGACACGGACTGGGGCCGGTACCTGAGCTACACGTCCGGCGCGGGCGAAGACGCGGTCATCCACATCGGGCCGGCGGGCCCGCAGGAGCTGGCCGACACGCTGATGGAGCTCGCGGGCGCCCTCGTCTGAGCCGAAAAGGCGAGGCGCCGGACTCGGCCGGGGCGCTAATGTGACAGCGCTGTTGTATTCCGGGTGGAAGGACGCGCTGATGGCTGGGCTGTACCCCGCGATCGAACCGTACGAGCACGGCCTGCTCGACGTAGGCGACGGGCACGAGATCTACTGGGAGACCTGCGGGAACCCGGACGGCAAGCCCGCGCTCGTCGTGCACGGCGGCCCGGGGTCGGGCTGTTCGACGAACCTGCGCCGCTACTTCGACCCGGACCGCTACCGGGTCGTGCTCGTCGACCAGCGAGGCTGTGGCCGCAGCACCCCGCACGCCGGTGCCCCGGTCGCGGACCTGTCCGCCAACACCACCGACCACCTAGTCGCGGACTTCGAGCTGCTCCGGACGCGCCTCGGCATCGAGAAGTGGTTGCTGTTCGGCGGTTCCTGGGGCTCGGTCCTCGGCCTGACCTACGCGCTGCGGCACACCGAACGGGTCAGCGAGATGGTGCTGATGGGCCTGGCCACCGACCGCGTCATCGAGATCGAGATGCTCATCCGCGGTCTCGGCGCGTACTTCCCGGAGGCCTTCGAGAGGTTCCGCCAGGGCGTGCCGGAGAACGAGCGGGACGGCGATCTGTCCGCGGCCTACCACCGCCTGCTGATGGATCCCGACCCGGTGGTCCACCGCAAGGCGGCCGACGACTGGTGTGCCTGGGAAGACGCGATGCTCCCGGGCGTGCCACCGCACAAGACCTTCGAAGACCCGGCCTACCGGCTCTGCTTCGCCCGGCTGGTCACGCACTACTTCAGCAACCGGGCCTTCCTGCCCGACGGCGAAATCCTGCGGAACCTCGGCAAGCTCGCCGGCGTCCCGGCGGTGCTGGCCCAGGGCATCCTCGACACGAGCAACATCGTCGGCACGCCCTGGCTGATGCACCACGCCTGGCCGGGCAGCGAGCTCGTGCTGCTGGAGAACATCGGGCACTCGACGCAGGACGCCCCGATGCAGGACGTCCTCGTCGGCGCGACGGATCGCTTCGCCCGCTGAACCCGACGAAGCCCGCGCGGGGGTTCCGCGCGGGCCCCGGCCGGGTTCACGGGATGAGCAGCTGCGGCTCACCCTCGGGTGTGAGGGCCGCTTCGGCCCGCTGGGCGCGGTTGGCCTCGGCCAGCTTCAGCCCGGTGATGCGCAGCGGCAGCCGGTCCATGTTCCACTCCGTCAGCAGGAGCGCCACCTTGGCCTGCATTTCCGTGCGCAGCCGTAGGAACGAGTCGGCCGGGTCCGCCCCGACCTCGCCCAGCAGCAGCCACCACGCCCAGGCCGCCGCACCCGCGTTGGCGACGAAGTCCGGCACCACGGCGACGCCACGGGCCGACAGCGCGGCTTCCGCTTCCGGCGTCGTCGCCGCGTTGGCGGCCTCGACGACCACCGACGCCTTGACCAGGTTCTCGTTGTCCGGCCGCAGGGCGTAGGAGATCGCCGCCGGCACGAAGATGTCCGCGTCGATCCCGACGACGGCCTCGCGGGGCAGCGAGCGCACCCCCTCCGGCAGCCGCGTGCGGTCCACCTCGCCGAAGCGGTCACGCAGTTCGAGCAGGGCGGGGACGTCCAGGCCCGCGGGGTCGTACAACGTGCCCGCGGCGTCGGCCGCCGCGACCACCTTCATCCCGGCTTCGTGCAGGTACCAGGCCGCGCCGCCGCCCATCGTGCCGATGCCCTGGATCGCCACGGTCGTCTCGGTCAGGTCCCAGTCCCACGCCGCCGCGACGCCGAGGCACGCCTGCGCCACGCCGTAGCCGCCGACCACGTCGCCGAGCAGCAGCCCGCCCGGCACGGGCGCGTTGAGGCCCGCTTGGACCCGGCGCAGGGTACGAGCCGGATCGGCCGAACGGCGGATCGCCGCGTGGTACGACTGCTCCAGCCCGAGCTCGGCGAACACCTCGTCGATGAGGTGCTGCGGCACGCCCAGGTCCTCGGCGGTCACCCAGTGCGCGTCCAGCCACGGCCGCAGGAACGAGCAGAAGCGCTTCAGCACGCCGAACGCGCGCGGGTCCTTCGGGTCGAAGTCGATGCCGCCCTTCGCCCCGCCCACCGGCAGGTTGAAGGTGGCCGTCTTGTTGGCCATGCCCCGGGCGAGGTCCTCGACCTCGGTCATCGTGCAGCCCGCCCGCATCCGGGTGCCGCCGGTGGCGACGCCGGAGACCAGGCTGTGCACGACCAGGTAGCCGTTCGCACCGGTGACGGGGTCGGTCCACGTGAGCCGCATCAGCGGTTCGGCGTTGCGCGGGGTCATCAGGCCACTCACCTCCAGGGGATGCTCGGGGCGGTCTCCCTGACCGCCTCCCCCGAGAGTGCGCCCGGCCCGGCGGCCGCGTCCATTTAACGCTCCTGCACGATCTCGTTTAGGTTTGGTGCATGGAGCTTTCGTTGCACCGATTGAGGATGCTTCGCGAGCTGCAGCGCAAGGGCACGGTCACCGCGGCAGCCGCGTCGCTGCACTACACCGCGTCCGCGGTTTCGCAGCAACTCGCGCAGCTCGAGCGGGATGTCGGCGCGAAGCTGTTCGAGCGGCTCGGCCGCCGCGTCCAGCTCACCGAGCTCGGGAAGCTGCTCACCGAGCACGCCGAGGAGATCCTCGGCTCGGTCGAACGCGCCACGCTCGCCCTGGAAGAGGCCCAGGACGCCCGTACGGTCCGGCTGACGGCCGGCGTCTGGGCGTCGGTGGCTTCGGGCCTGCTGCCGACGGCCCTGATCGCGCTCGCCGACCAGCATCCCGGGATCGAGGTCCGCACCCGCGAACTGGCGCCCGAGGCGACCGCCGAGGCCGTCCGGGACGGCACGCTCGACCTGTCGTTCGTCATCGACTACTCCGACACCCCGGCGGCGTGGGACGCGGGGCTGGAACGCGCGGTCGTGGCCGTCGAGCGGCTGCACGCCGCGGTGCCGCGGGGCGCGATGCCGTCGGGGTCGGCGTCGCTGGACGACCTCGCCGAGCACCCGTGGATCCTTGCCAGCGCGAAGTCGCACTTCGGCCGCGCGATGCGCATCGCGTGCCAGCGCCACGGCTTCGCCCCGAAGATCAACCACGAGGTCGAAGAGCAGTCGACGGCGATGGCGATGGTCGGCGCCGGCCTCGGCATCACGCTCGTCTCGGACCTGGGCCTGCGGCTGCTGCGGCCGCCCGGGATCGACGTCGTCCCGCTCACCACGCCGCTGCTCCGGACGGTCTCGATCGCCTATCGGCGCACCGCGTTCCGGCGGCCCGCGTTGCACCTGGTGATCGAGGCCGTGCGGGCCTCGGCGGCCGAGCTCGGGCTGGGCACGGAGTCCGCTTTGCCCTGATCCGGGACTTCTTACAGACTGGTGAACCCGTCTTGCCACGCAAGATCCGGCCTGATTTTGTCGTACCCCGCGTGTAGCGTCCGAAGTCAAGAAGTTCCACCACACGGAACAGGAACGGACATGACAGCGGTGCACGATTTCCCCGAGAAGTCGGGTAGTGCGTCGAACCGCACCGCGCGGGTCCTGGCGGACCGCGCGGCCGGGGAGGCGTACGTCGCATCGGTGTGCTTCAAGCACGGCCCACCCCGCCTGACCGGCGTGGAGCTGGAGTTCACCGTGCACGATGCCGATGACCCGGCCAGACCCCTCGATCCCGATGTCCTCGCCACGGCGCTGGGTCCGCACACCCCGCGGACGCTCCGCCCCGACAGCCCCGCCTCGCCCCTCCCGGCCGGTTCGCCCGTGAGCCTCGAGCCCGGGTGCCAGGTCGAGATCTCCGCTCTTCCCCAGGCCTCCCTGCGCGAACTCGACGCAGTCGTCACGGCCGACCTCCACCACCTGCGCGACCGGCTCGCCCGGCACGGCCTCGTGCTGGGCGAAACCGGGATCGACGCGCACCGCGCGCCGCGCCGGGTCCTGCACACGCCGCGCTACGCGGCGATGGAACGCCGGTTCGCGCCGATCGGTCCCGGCGGCATCACGATGATGTGCAGCACCGCCGGCCTGCAGGTCTGCGTCGACACGGGGGAGCCCGAGCACTACGCCGCCCGGTGGGCCGCGGCCCACGCGATGGGCCCGCCCCTGCTCGCCCTCTTCGCCAACTCCCGCGTCCACGCCGGACAGGACACGGGACACGCCTCCGCCCGCTGGCTGGCGGTGCACGAAACGGAGGCGGTCCGCACCCGCACGGCCCGCGTGGCGGGCGAAGACCCCGCGGAAGCGTGGGCCGGGCGGCTGATGGACGTCCCCCTGATGGTGCTGCCCCGCGGCGACCGGCCGTGGGACGCGCCGGAGGGGCTGACGTTCGCCGACTGGATCGACGGCAAGGGCGCGGCCGCCCTCCTGCCGAAGCCGACGGCGGCGGACCTCGACTACCACCTGACCACGATGTTCACCCCGGTCCGCCCGCAGGGGTACCTGGAGATCCGGTACCTCGACGCGCAGCCGCCCGACCAGTGGCTGCCGCCGGTGGCCCTGGTCGCCGCGCTGCTCGCCCGTCCGTCCACTGTGGACAAGGTGCGCGCCGTGTGCGCGCCGGTGGCGGACCGGTGGACCGAGGCGGCGCACCACGGCCTGGCCGACCCGGAGCTGGCGGCCGCGGCGGCGGAGCTGGCCGACCTCGGCTGCGCCGAGCTGGGCGTCACCGGGCTGAAGGCGGAGTCGATCACCGAGATCAGCGAGAGCGTGCAGGGGCGCGCGTACCGATCGAGGAGCGAAGCATGAGCACGGAAGCACTGGGCGACCTGAGCGCGCAGGACCTGCGCGCCCGGGCGGCCGAAGCACTGACCAGGGCGCGGGCGCGCAGCGTCGCGTTGACCGACGCGGTCGACGACGAGGACCTGGTCCGCCAGCACTCCAAACTGATGTCGCCGCTGGTCTGGGACCTGGCGCACATCGGCGTCCAAGAAGAACTGTGGCTGGTCCGCGACGTCGGCGGCCGCGAGCCGCTGCGGCCGGACATCGACGACATCTACGACGCCTTCCAGCACGCCCGCGCCGACCGGCCGGAGCTGCCGCTGCTGGGCCCGGCCGAGGCACGCGCCTACGTCAAGCAGGTCCGCGAGAAGGCCTTCGACGTGCTGGAGCACGCGCCGATGGAAGGCCGCCGGCTCACCGAGCAGGCCTTCGCCTTCGGCATGATCACCCAGCACGAGCAGCAGCACGACGAGACCATGCTGGCCACCCACCAGCTGCGCCAGGGCGACCCGGTGCTGCACGCGCCGGAGCCGCCGCCCGCGCGCTCGGGCGCGCTGCCCACCGAGGTACTCGTCCCGGGTGGAGCGTTCACCATGGGCACGTCGGCCGAGCCGTGGGCGCTGGACAACGAGCGCCCGGCGCACGAAATCGCCGTCGAAGCGTTCTGGATGGACACCGTCCCGGTGACGTGCGGGGCGTACGCCGAGTTCCTCGACGCCGGCGGCTACGCCGACGAGCGCTGGTGGAGCCCGGCCGGCTGGGCCTACCTGCGGGAGAGCGGCATCACCGCCCCGCGGTTCTGGAAGCGGGAGCAGGACGGCTGGTACCGGACGCGGTTCGGCGTCCACGAGCGGCCCCCGGCCGACGAGCCGGTCGTGCACGTCTCGTTCCACGAGGCCGAGGCCTACGCGGCCTGGGCCGGGCGGCGCCTGCCGACCGAGGCGGAGTGGGAGAAGGCGGCCCGCTTCGACCCGGCGACCGGGCGGTCGCGGCGGTTCCCGTGGGGTGACGAGGAACCCTCGGCCGAGCACGCCAACCTCGGCCAGCGGCACCTGCGCCCGGCGCCGGCGGGGGCCTACCCGGCCGGCGCGTCGCCGACCGGCGTGCACCAGCTGATCGGCGACGTCTGGGAGTGGACGAGCAGCGACTTCCACGGCTACCCGGGCTTCGCGGCCTTCCCGTACCGGGAGTACTCGGAAGTCTTCTTCGGACCCGAGTACAAGGTCCTGCGCGGCGGTTCGTTCGGCACCGACTCGGCGGCGATCCGGGGCACGTTCCGCAACTGGGACTACCCGATCCGGCGGCAGATCTTCGCCGGGTTCCGCACGGCCCGCGACGCCTCACCCGGTGAGGTGGGCTAGGCGCATGTGCCGCCACCTCGGATACCTCGGCGAACCCGCTTCACCCGCCGAGGCGGTCTTCCGCGCCCCGCACTCCCTGCTGGTGCAGTCCTACGCGCCGGCGGACATGCGCGGCGGCGGCTCGGTGAACGCCGACGGGTTCGGGCTGGGGTGGTACCCCGGCCCGGGCTCGCCGCCGCTGCGCCACCGCCGGTCCACTCCACTGTGGACGGACGAGACGCTGCCGCCGCTGGCCGCGTCGGTGACCTCGGGCGCGTTCGTCGCCGCGGTCCGCAACGGCACCACCGGCATGCCGGTGACCGAAGCGGCCGCGGCGCCGTTCACCGCCGGGCGCTGGCTGTTCAGCCACAACGGCGTGGTCCGCGGCTGGCCGGGCTCGCTGGCCGAACTGGCGAAGACCCTGCCGGTCACCGAGCTGCTGACGCTGGAGGCGCCGACGGACTCGGCCGTGCTCTGGGCGCTGCTGCGGGCCCGGCTCGAAGCGGGGGAGGACCCGCTGGACGCCGTGGCCGGGCTGACCGCCGCCGTCGAGGCGGCGGCGCCCGGCTCCCGGCTCAACTTCCTGCTGACCGACGGCGAAACGCTGGTCGGTACCGCCTGGACCCACGCGCTGTCCGTGCTGGAGACCCCGGCCGGCGTGCTGCTGGCGTCCGAACCGTGTGACGGCGACCCGAAGTGGAAACCCGTCCCCGACCACCACGCCGTGCGCGCCACCGCGGCCGGCGTCGACCTGCTTCCCCTGACCCAGGAGCGTTCATGACCGAAGTCGATCTCGACCACCACCGTTCCGGCGACGCCGTGACCGAAGAACTGCGCGCGGACGTCGTCGCCGGGCTCACCGCCGAGCGGAAGTGGCTGCCGCCCAAGTGGTTCTACGACGCCGAGGGCAGCGAGCTGTTCGAAAAGATCACCCAGCTGCCGGAGTACTACCCGACCCGCAGCGAGCGTGAGGTGCTGGCCGCGCACGCCGCCGACGTCGCGGAGCTGACCGGCGCGCACACGCTCGTCGAGCTGGGGTCCGGGTCGAGCGAGAAGACCCGGCTGCTGCTCGACGCGCTGACCGGGCACGGGACGCTGGAGGCGTTCGTGCCGCTCGACGTGTCCGAATCGGCGCTCGCCGAAGCCGCCGAGGCCATCTCGAAGGACTACCCGGGCCTGACCGTCCGCGGCGTCGTCGGCGACTTCACCCAGCACCTCGACCTGCTGCCCGGCGGCCAGCCCCGGGTGGTCGCGTTCCTCGGCGGCACGATCGGCAACTTCCTGCCCGCCGAACGCGCGACCTTCCTGAGTTCGGTGCGGGACGTGCTCGACGAGGGGGAGTGGCTGCTGCTCGGCACGGACCTCGTGAAGGACCCGGGCATCCTCGAACGCGCCTACGACGACGCGGCGGGCGTCACCGGCGAGTTCAACAAGAACGTGCTGCGGGTGATCAACGCCCGCCTCGGCGCGAACTTCGACGTCGACGAGTTCGAGCACGTCTCGCACTGGGACGCCGAGCACGAGTGGATCGAAATGCGGCTGGTGGCCCGGCGCGCGCACACGGTCGTGATCCCGGGCGCGGACCTCACGGTGGCCTTCGCCGAGGGCGAGCACATCCGCACCGAGATCTCGGCGAAGTTCCGCCCGGCCGGCGTCGAGGCGGAGCTGGCCGCGGCCGGGTTCGCCCTCGAGCGCTGGTGGACCGACTCCCAGCAGCGGTTCGGGGTGAGCCTGGCAAAATCCGTGCGTGGCTAATCCTCTCCGGGCGCTCGCCCGGGCCCTCGGCACCAAGCCGTGGCTGATGCGCACGGCGCGGTTCGTCGTGTGGGCGGACAAAAAACTGCACCGGGCGTTCGGCGGCCGGGTGAGCCTCGTGGCGCTCGCCGGGCTGCCGTCCCTGCGGCTCACGACGACCGGCCGCAAGAGCGGGCTGCCCCGCAGCACCAACCTGCTCTACTTCCCGCACGGCGGTGACCTGGTGCTGACGGCGTCCAACTGGGGGCGCCCGAACGACCCGGCGTGGGCGCTGAACCTGCGCGCGAACCCGAAGGCCGAGGTCGCGCTCGCGGGGAAGCCGGCCGAGGTCGTCGCACGGGAGCTGACCGGCGAGGAGTACCAGCGGATGTGGGGCGAGCTGCTCGCCTTCTGGCCGGGGTACGCGATGGAGCAGCAGGAGGCCGGCCGGCCGTTGCCGGTTTTCCTGCTGACCCGGCTCGCCCGGTAGGTTCCCACCATCCTTTCGGCCGGTGACGGTATTCGCCGGTTTGTGCCAGTCTCTCCCGGGTAACGCGCCGTGACGTCTCGGACGCGCGGCGAGTACGCCACCAAGGGAGGAGACGTCTTGCGGAGATCCACAAGAGGCCGGGTGCGGTCGTTCGCACTGGTGGGGGCGCTCGTGGCCGGGCTCGGCGCCGCCGGGACGACGGGAACCGCGGCGGCGGCCGAGGACGCGGCGGTCAAGCCCGCCGCCGTCGGTACGACCGCGGCGGTCGCCTGGGGCGCCTGCTCGGCCGCCACTCTGGCCGGGGTGCCCGCCGACCAGGTGAAGTACTACAGCTGCGCCCGCTACCGCGTGCCGATCGACCACGACAACGGGTCGCTGGGCACGATCGACATCGCGCTGCTCAAGCGCGCCGCCCGCACGCCGGACACGCGCGTCGGCTCGCTGTTCCTCAACCCCGGCGGACCCGGCGGCTCGGGCCTGCGGATGCCGATCAGCGGGCAGTACTACTTCCAGCCGTCGGTCCTCGACCGGTTCGACCTGATCGGCTTCGACCCGCGCGGCGTCGGGCAGAGCAACCCGCTGCGCTGCTTCACCACCCAGGAGGACGCCGACGAGGTCTTCGGTGCCCAGATCCCGGTGCCGCTGAGCCGCGCCGAGATCTCCGGGACCCTCGCCGGCTACCGCGACTACGGGCAGTTCTGCAAGAACAACGCCGGTTCGCTGCTCAACCACATGTCCACCAAGGACGTCGTGCGCGACCTCGACACCCTGCGCGCGGCGGTCGGCGACCAGAAGCTGACCTACGTCGGCTTCTCCTACGGGACGCTGATCGGCTCGACCTACGCGGGGATGTTCCCGAAGCAGTCGAGGGCGATCGTGATCGACGGCAACGTCGACCCGGCGCTGCGCACCAGCGACGGGGTCGAGTACGACCGCGAACGCGCGCAGGGCTTCGAGATCTCGCTCGACGGGTTCCTCAAGCGCTGCGACCAGGCCGGCCCGAAGTGCGCGTTCAGCGACGGCACGCCGCGCGCGAAGTTCGACGAGCTGCGGGAGTACCTCCGCAAGCAGCCGATCACCATCCCCGGTGGCGGGTCGGTCGACATCAACAGCTTCACCGGCGGCGTCTCGAGCGTCCTGTACTCGCCCTCGGCGTTCCCCGGCCTGGCCGAGGACCTGCAGGCGCTCTACAACGCCATCCACCCGGCGGGCGCGCAGGCGCAGACGCTGCAGGCGAAGCAGCTCAAGGTGCTGACGAAGGGCAAGCAGGGCCTGGCCGACCAGAACCCGGACAGCCCCTACACCAGCGACGACTCGTACTTCGCCGTCAACTGCTCCGACAAGCCGTTCAAGATCAAGCAGGAGCAGGTGCCGGACATCGCCGCCCGGTGGGAGCGCGAGTCGCGCACCTTCGGCCGCTACCAGGCGTTCGCCGACACGGCGGCCTGCCCGGTGTGGCCGGCGAAGAAGCCGGACGTCTACCGCGGCCCGTGGCGGGCCAAGACGGACGTCCCGGTCGTCGTGGTCAGCAACTACTACGACCCGGCGACGCGGTACGAGTTCGGCCGGCGCATGGCGGCCGAGCTGGGCAACTCCCGGCTGCTGTCGGTCGACGCGTTCGGCCACTGCATCCTCGGTGACGCGCTCGGCGTCGACAAGGCCGTGGCGGACTACCTGACCGACCTCAAGGTCCCGGCCGGCGGCCAGGTGTTCCAGCCGAACGTCCAGCCGTTCGAAACCTCTTAGGACACGGCGAACGGGCCGGGGTGACGCTGTCGCCCCGGCCCGTTTCCCGTGCCCGGCAGAGTCGTGCACGGCGTGGGCACCGGGCGTAGCGATCATCACAGCCTGGTGCGCGCTCGGGGCGCTACAGTGGTGCGGTTGATCAACCACGAGCAACGGAAGCGAGGTGAGCGGCACATGCCAGCGGACAGTCAACGGACGACCGGGCGTGCGCTCACCGGAGGCTTCCGGCTGGGCTGATCCGTCCGGTCTCCTCCCTGTCCGGCAGTGCGCGCACGCCGGAAAAGAGTCGGACATGACCATCTTCGAAATGCTGCTGCGCGTCGGGACCGGCGTCGGCCTGGGCGGCGTCATCGGGTTCGAGCGCCAGTTCCGCGCCCGGATGGCCGGGTTGCGCACCAACGCCCTGGTCGCGGTCGGCGCGACGCTGTTCGTGCTGCTGTCCGCGCACGGCTTCGGCGGGCTGAGCTCGAGCGGCGACGCCGACCCGACCCGGGTGGCCGCGCAGATCGTCTCGGGCATCGGGTTCCTCGGCGCCGGCGTGATCCTGCGCGACGGCCTCAACGTCCGCGGCCTCAACACGGCGGCGACCCTGTGGTGCTCGGCGGCGGTCGGCGCCCTGGCCGGAGCGGGCCTGTACGTCGTCGCGGCGGCCGGAACCGCGGTCGTGGTCGGGGTGAACGTCGTGCTGCGACCGCTCGGCCGGGTCGTCGACCGCCGCCCGGAGTCGGGCGACGAGACGCCGACGAAGTACGCGTTCCAGGCCGTCACGCGGGACGCGACCGAGGCGCACGTGCGGGCGTTGCTCGTGCAGTCGCTGACCCGCACGGACTTCCGGCTGCTGTCGGTGCTGAGCACGGACCTCGAGGACCGCACGGTCGAGGTCCGCGCCGAGCTGATCGGCGACCAGCGCGACGACGCCCAGATGGAGGCGGCGGTTTCGCGGCTTTCGCTGGAGCCGTCGGTGTCCAGCGTGCGCTGGGACGCCGTGTCCGCCTAGCCGGAGCGGAGGAACTCGCCGGGCATCCGGACGACGAAGGCCTCCCCACCTGCTCGATGGGGAGGCCTTCGGTGCGGAAGCCCTTACGCCTGCGTCATCTTCCGCAGCACGTACTGCAGGATGCCGCCGTTGCGGTAGTAGTCCGCTTCACCCGGGGTGTCGATGCGGACGTCCGCGTCGAACTCCACCTTGGTGCCGTCGGCCTTGGTCGCCGTGACGTGCACCGTGCGCGGGGTGTCGCCGTCGTTGAGCGCCGTGATGCCCGAGATGTCGAACGTCTCGGTGCCGTCCAGCTTCAGCGACGCGGCCGACTCGCCGGCCGGGAACTGGAGCGGGATGACGCCCATGCCGATCAGGTTCGAGCGGTGGATGCGCTCGAACGACTCGGTGATCACCGCGCGCACGCCCAGCAGCGACGTGCCCTTGGCCGCCCAGTCGCGCGACGAGCCGGAGCCGTACTCCTTGCCGCCCAGCACGACCAGCGGGGTGCCCGCCTTCGCGTAGTTCTGGGCCGCGTCGTAGATGAACGCCTGCGGGGCGCCCTCCTGCGTGAAGTCGCGGGTGTAGCCGCCCTGCACGTCGTCCAGCAGCTGGTTGCGCAGCCGGATGTTCGCGAAGGTGCCGCGGATCATCACCTCGTGGTTGCCGCGCCGCGAGCCGTAGGAGTTGAAGTCCTTCTTCTCCACGCCGTGCTCGGTCAGGTACTGCGCGGCCGGGGTGCCCGGCTTGATCGCGCCGGCGGGGGAGATGTGGTCGGTGGTGACCGAGTCGCCCAGCTTCGCCAGCACGCGCGCGCCGGTGATGTCCGTGACCGGCGCAGGCTCCGCCTGCATGCCCTCGAAGTACGGGGGCTTCCGGACGTAGGTGGACTCGGTGTCCCACTCGAAGGTCTTGCCCTCCGGGGTGGGCAGCGACTTCCAGCGCTCGCCGCCGTCGAAGACGTCGGCGTAGTCCTTGGTGAACATCTCCTGCGTGATCGCGTAGTCGATGGTCTCCTGGATCTCCTGCGCCGTCGGCCAGATGTCCTTCAGGAAGACGTCGTTGCCGTCGGTGTCCTGGCCCAGCGGCTGGTTCGTGAAGTCGAAGTCCATCGTGCCGGCCAGCGCGTAGGCGATGACCAGCGGCGGCGACGCGAGGTAGTTCATCTTCACGTCGGGGTTGATCCGGCCTTCGAAGTTCCGGTTGCCCGAGAGCACCGAGACCGCGGTGAGGTCGTTCTCCTGGATCGCCGCGGAGATCTCGTCCGAGAGCGGGCCGGAGTTGCCGATGCAGGTGGTGCAGCCGTAGCCGACCAGGTGGTAGCCCAGCTTCTCCAGGTACGGCCACAGGTTGGCCTTGGTGTAGTAGTCGGTGACCACCTGCGAGCCCGGCGCCATCGACGTCTTCACCCACGGCTTGACCGACAGGCCCTTGTCCACGGCGTTGCGCGCGAGCAGCGCGGCGCCGAGCATGACCGACGGGTTCGAGGTGTTGGTGCACGAGGTGATCGAGGCGATCACGACGGCGCCGTGGTCGAGGATGAACTCGCCGCGGTCGGCACTGGACACCTTGACCGGCTTGGACGGGCGGCCGTTGCCGCCGTTGGCCGCGGACTGGAGGTCGACGGCGTCCTCGTCCTTGAACGAGAGGGCGGCCGGGTCGGAAGCCGGGAAGGACTCCTCGACGGCCTCGTCGACCTTGGTGTGCGGGGTCGGCTGCTCGCCGTCCACGTAGTCGTGGATCGACTTGCGGAAGGACGACTTCGCGTCCGACAGCTCGATGCGGTCCTGCGGGCGCTTCGGGCCGGCGATCGACGGGACGACCGTCGAGAGGTCCAGCTCGAGGTACTCGGAGTAGGACGCCTCGTGCGACGCGTCGTGCCAGAGGCCCTGCTCCTTGGCGTACGCCTCGACCAGCGCGACCTGCTCCGCGGACCGGCCGGTCAGCTTGAGGTAGCGGACGGTCTCGTCGTCGATCGGGAAGATCGCCGCGGTCGAGCCGAACTCGGGGCTCATGTTGCCGATGGTGGCGCGGTTGGCCAGCGGCACCTGGGCGACGCTCTCGCCGTAGAACTCGACGAACTTGCCGACCACGCCGTGCTTGCGCAGCATCTCGGTGATGGTCAGCACGACGTCGGTGGCGGTGACGCCGGCCGGGATCTCGCCGGTCAGCTTGAAGCCGACGACGCGCGGGATGAGCATCGACACGGGCTGGCCCAGCATGGCCGCCTCGGCCTCGATGCCGCCGACGCCCCAGCCCAGCACGCCCAGGCCGTTGACCATGGTGGTGTGCGAGTCGGTGCCGACGCAGGAGTCGGGGTAGGCCTGGCCGTTGCGGCTCATCACCGTGCGCGCGAGGTGCTCGATGTTGACCTGGTGCACGATGCCGGTGCCCGGCGGGACGACCTTGAACTCGTCGAAGGCGCCCTGGCCCCAGCGCAGGAACTGGTAGCGCTCGCGGTTGCGTTCGTACTCGATCTCGACGTTGCGCTCGAAGGCGTCGGCGCGGCCGAAGACGTCGATGATCACCGAGTGGTCGATGACCAGCTCGGCCGGCGCGAGCGGGTTGACCTTGTCGGGGTCGCCGCCGAGGTCGGTGACCGCCTCGCGCATGGTGGCGAGGTCGACGACGCACGGCACGCCGGTGAAGTCCTGCATGATCACGCGGGCGGGCGTGAACTGGATCTCGATCGACGGGTCGGCGTTGGGGTCCCACGAGCCGAGCGCGCGGATGTGGTCGGCGGTGATGTTCGCGCCGTCTTCGGTGCGCAGCAGGTTCTCGAGCAGGATCTTCAGGCTGTAGGGCAGCCGCTCGGCGCCCTCGACCTTGTTCAGGCGGAACACCTCGTACGAGGCGTCGCCGACCTTCAGCGTGTCTTTGGCGCCGAAGCTGTCCTTGCTGGCAGGTGCGGTCACGTCTAACTCCAGTGGCATGGACTTCCGCGCCGGTGCGGCGGTCGAGTCCCGGGTCAGTTCGGTCGGGTTCGGTGGTGGCGAGTCTTGCGCACCCCCACCGTAGGACCGGATTCGGGATGGCACACCTCGCGGTGCCCCAAACAGTACGCGTGTCCTGTTTAGGGTTCAAGACGACACGCGGTGTGGGCTGCGCCATCCGTTGCGAGGGTCCCTCAATAAGGGGAATTGGTGCCTACGGTGTGTAAGTTTCCGGTGATGCTTGTGATAGTGGTGTGACTGCAGTGACGCGCGATGTGCGCAGGTGAGCGGAGGTGGGCGGTCGTGCCGGAACGGCGCAGGGGCTGGGGAGTGCCGGGCACCCGCCGCGGACTGACCGTGAGCACCCTGGTCCTGGTGATCTTGTTCGGCCTGGGCGGCACGGGCCTGGCGGCGCCACCGCCCCCGCCGAACCCGAGCGACTCCGAGCTGAACAACAGCAAGGCCGAGGCCAACGCGAAGGCGGGCGAGGTCGGCCGGCTGACCAACCAGCTGGCCCAGGCCGAGCAGAAGCTGTCGCAGCTGCAGGACGACGTCGAGCTCAAGCAGGAAGAGGCCAACAAGGCCCTGGTCGACCTGCAGTCCGCGCAGGACGCGGCGGCGCAGGCGGAGAACGACGCCAAGGCCGCCCGGGGCGAGGCCGACGCCGCGTCCGCCGCCATCGAGAAGGCCCGCACCGACCTCAAGACGTTCGCCGCCGCGAGCTTCCAGCAGGGCAGCACGGTCGGCTCGCTGTCGGCGTACCTGAGCGCCGACAGCCCCAAGGACATGCTCGCCCGCGCCCAGCTGCTCGACGCCGTCGGCGGCGACCGGCTCAACGCCCTCGACCGGCTCCAGCAGGCACAGACCGAGAAGGCGAACAAGGACTCCGCCGCGCGCAAGGCCGCGGAGATCGCCCAGCAGAAGCAGGACGCCGCCCGGCAGGCGAAGACCAGCGCGGACTCCGCGCAGACGGCCGCCGAGCAGGCCCAGGACAGCCAGGCGTCGCAGAACACCCAGCTCGAGAAGAACAAGTCCGACGTCGAGCAGCAGCTCTACGCCGCGCAGTCCAAGGTCAACGGCCTGCAGGGCCAGCGCCAGCGCTACCAGGACTGGCTCGCCCAGAAGCAGCGCGAGGACGACGAACGCGCCCGTCAGGCCGCGCTCGGTTCCGGCGGGGGCGGCCGCCCGTCCGCCGGGCCCGCGCCGTCCGGCCCGGCCGGGTCGTCGATCGAAGCGGTCATCGCCCGCGCGCTGTCGAAGGTCGGCCTGCCGTACGCCTGGGGCGGCGGCAACGCCGGCGGCCCGACGCGCGGCATCCGCGACGGCGGTGTCGCCGACAGCTACGGCGACTACAACAAGATCGGCTTCGACTGCTCCGGGCTGATGATCTACGCGTTCGCCGGGGTCACCGGCCTGCCGCACTACAGCGGCTACCAGTACACGGCCGGGCGGCGCGTGCCGCTGTCCCAGATGCGCCGCGGCGACATGCTGTTCTGGGGCGGCGCGGGCGGCATCCACCACGTCGCGCTCTACCTGGGCGGCGGGCAGATGGTCGAGGCGCCGCAGTCCGGCCTGCGGGTCCGGGTCGCCCCGGTCCGCTACGGCGGGATCATGCCCTACGCGACCCGCCTGATCGGCTAAGCCCCGGCTTCGCGCTTGAGCTTGCGCCAGCCGCCGGCCCGGTTGTTCGCGATGATCTGCCGGAACATCGCGGTGAGCGCGGGCGCGTTGATCGGCTCGCCTTCGCGGAAGGCGACGGTGCGCGCGGTCTTGTTGCCGTGCCCGGCCGTGATGATGCCCTCGGGGTCGGGCACGATGCCGCCGTCGTAGACGAACACGTTGACGTGGTCCTTCGCCGCCAGCAGGGCGCAGATGTTGCCCTCGAGCACGAAGTACGGCTGCCGGGTGCGCTTGATGGTCTCGACGACCTCGGGGTCCGCGGCGTGGACCAGCTCGCGGACCTCGCGGCAGATCGCCTGCTGCCACTCCGGCAGGGCGTCGATGTAGGCGTCGACGCGCGGCTCCACGGTGTAGGTCACCGGACGAGTATGCCGGAAATCCGGTCGACGCCGTCCCTGCGCGGGCCTGAAGATCCCCCGGTGGACGACGAACTGAACGCGCTGCGGCGCTCGCGGATGCGCTGGAACACGCCCCTGTCCGAGGCACACGCCGAGCTGCTGCTCGACCGCATGGACCTGGGCGCCGCCGGCCACCTCGTGGACCTCGGCTGCGGCTGGGGCGAACTGCTCTCGCGGGCCGTCGGGCGGACGCCGGGCCTGCGGGGGACCGGCGTCGACACCGACGTCACCGGCCTCGACCGCGGCCGGGCGGCGGCCGGGGACCGCGCCGTGGAGTTCGTCGAGGCCGACGCCTCGACCTGGGCCGAACCCGCCGACCGCGCCTTCTGCATCGGCGCGGCGCACATCTTCGGCTCGACTAAGGCCGCGCTCGAAGGGCTCACGCGGGTGGTTCCGGCCGGCCGGCTGCTCTACGGCGACGGCTTCTGGGCGGTGCCGCCGAACCCCGCGGCCGAAGAGATCTTCGGGCCGGACATGCTGTCGCTGCCGGACCTGCTCGACGCGGCGGGTGCCGCGGGCTGGCGGGTGCTGCACTTCAGCGTGGCCGACCAGCTCGAATGGGACGACTTCGAGTCGACCTCCCGGCTGGCGTTGCAGGAGTGGCTGGTGGGGCACCCGGCCGATCCGCGGGCGCCGGCGGTGCGGGACTGGCTGGACGGCCGGCTGCGCCAGTACGTCCGCGACTACCGGGGCGTGCTGGGCTTCACCTACCTCGTGCTCGGCCGCTAGATTCCCGGGATGCGCTACGCGGGGATCGTGGTGGCCGGCGGACCGTCCGGAGTGGACAAGCCGTCGCCGGCGGGCCGGAACCCCTTGCTGGCCCGCGCGATCCACGCCCTCGACGGCGCCGAGCGGGTGATCGCCGTCGGCCCGCGGCGGCCGGGCTTCGACGTCCTCTGGACCCGGCAGCCGGTGCCGGGAACGGTGGCCGCGGTCGCCGCCGGGCTCGCGTTCGTCCCGGACGACGCCGAGGCGGTGGCGGTGCTGGCCGACGGCTTCCCGGGCGTCCGGCGGTCCACAGTGGACCGCCTGGTGGCGGCGATCGGTGACGGTGACGGCGCGGTGCTCGTGGACGCCGCCGGAGCCCGGCGCTGGCTGCTGGGCGCCTGGCGGGTGGCTGCCCTCCGCGACGCCCTGCCCGGCGACCCGGCGGACGCGTCGCTCCCGGGCACCCTGGCCGGGCTGCGCATCGCCGACGTCCGGGCCGAGCTGGGCGAAGCCGACGTCATCGACCCCCCGGACGACCTCGAGCGGCGCGGCTGAGCTTCACAGATGTCACACCGGGGAAGGTGTTGGCTACGGGTGGACGTCCGCGTGCCGGGCGGACGAACGACCGGGGGACGCAGTACGGTCGCACCGCGTGATGATCGTCGCGGGGGCGGCGCACGAACTTTCGAGGAGGCAGAGTGACCGAGCCCGGCTACGCCGAGGGCGGGAACGGCCAGCAGGCGACACCGGCGCGGGACGCCCAGTTGCTGGAGCGGACCGTGTTCGAGGTCAAGCGGATCATCGTCGGCCAGGACCGCCTGGTCGAGCGGATGCTGGTCGGCCTGCTGGCCAAGGGCCACCTGCTGCTCGAAGGCGTGCCCGGCGTGGCGAAGACGCTCGCGGTCGAGACGTTCGCCCGGGTCGTCGGAGGCTCGTTCTCGCGCGTCCAGTTCACCCCCGACCTGGTGCCCGCCGACATCCTCGGCACCCGCATCTACCGCCAGGGCGCCGAGCGGTTCGACGTCGAGCTCGGCCCGGTCGTGGCCAACTTCGTGCTCGCCGACGAGATCAACCGCGCGCCGGCGAAGGTCCAGTCGGCGATGCTCGAGGTGATGGCCGAGCGGCACGTGTCGATCGGCGGGCAGACGTTCCCGATGCCCGACCCGTTCCTGGTCCTGGCCACGCAGAACCCGATCGAGAACGAGGGCGTGTACCCGCTGCCGGAAGCGCAGCGCGACCGGTTCCTGTTCAAGATCGTCGTCGAGTACCCGACGGCCGAAGAAGAGCGCGAGATCATCTACCGGATGGGCGTCGCCCCGCCCACCCCGCACGAAGTGCTCTCGCCGTCCGAGCTGGTCCGGCTGCAGGGTGTCGCGTCGCAGGTGTTCGTGCACCACGCGCTGGTCGACTACGTCGTGCGGCTCGTGCTGACCACCCGGACGCCGAACGAGCACGGCCTCGCCGACGTCGCCGGCTGGGTGTCCTACGGCGCTTCGCCGCGCGCGAGCCTGGGCATCATCGCGGCCGCCCGGGCACTGGCCCTGGTCCGCGGCCGCGACTACGTGCTGCCGCAGGACGTCGTCGATGTCGTGCCGGACGTGCTGCGCCACCGGCTCGTGCTGTCCTACGACGCGCTGGCCGACGGCGTGCCCATCGACCACATCATCACGCGCGTGCTGCAGACCGTGCCGTTGCCGCAGGTCTCGGCCCGGCCGCAGGGCGGGGCCGGCCAGGGCGGCCCGGTCCCGGCGGGCGCGCCGGTCAGGTAACCCGGCGATGGCGAAGAACGAGAAGGGCACCCGCCCTTCGTGGGCGCCGCCGGTACTGCGCGGCGACCGGCTGGAAGCCGGGCTCCGGACGCTGGAGCTCGACGTCCGGCGCCGGCTCGACGGGCTCCTGCAGGGCAACCACCTCGGCCTGGTGCCGGGGCCGGGGTCCGAGCCCGGTGAGGCCCGCCCGTACCAGCCCGGCGACGACGTCCGCCGGATGGACTGGGCGGTCACCGCCCGCACGACGACCCCGCACATCCGCGAGACCGTCGCCGACCGCGAGCTGGAGACGTGGGTGGTCGCGGACCTCTCGGCGAGCCTCGACTTCGGCACGGCCCTGTGCGAGAAGCGTGACCTGGTGGTCTGCGCGGTCGCGGCGGTCGCGCACCTGACCGGGGGCGGCGGCAACCGGATCGGCGCGCTGGTCTCCACCGGCGCCGACACGACCCGTATCCCGGCGCGCGGCGGCCTCGCGCACGCCCGCGGCCTGGTCCGGAAGCTGGCCGAGACACCGCGCGCGGCCGAAGGAACCCGTGGCGACTTCGCGAACGCGCTGGAGCAGCTGCGCCGCCCGCCGCGCCGTCGCGGCCTCGCCGTGGTGATCTCCGACTTCCTGGGCGACACGTCGTGGGAGCGGCCGCTGCGGGCGCTGGGCGGGCGGCACGAACTGATCGCGATCGAAGTCCTCGACCCGCGCGACGTCGACCTGCCCGAGGTGGGCACCGTCGTGCTGGCCGACCCGGAGACAGGGAAGCAACGCGAAGTGCATGCGTCGGCCTTGCTGCGCAAGGAGTTCGGGGCCGCGGCCCACGCCCACCGCCAGACGGTGGCGGCCGGCCTGCGGCGCGCGGGCGCGGCGCACCTGACGCTGCGCACGGACGCCGACTGGATCGCCGACATGGTGCGGTTCGTCGTGGCCCGCAAGCGCCGCTGGTCGGGGGGTGTCGCGTGAGGGAGCGTGCGACCGGACCATTCGGCACAGTGGAGCTTGCGACCGAACCATTCGGCACAGTGGAGCTCGCGACCGAACCATTCGACACGGCGTCGCCGGCTCAGGCCGCACCGAGCGTCTGCGAGGTGCGCGCATGAGCTTGACGGGCTTCACCGCGCCTTGGTGGTTCCTGCTGCTGATCGCCGTCGCGGCGGTCGCGGCCGGGTACGTCCTGGCGCAGCGGGCGCGCCGGAAGCGGACCATGCGGTTCGCGAACCTGGCGCTGCTGGAGAAGGTCGCGCCGAAGACGCAGGGCTGGGTCCGGCACCTGCCCGCGGTACTGATCGTGCTTTCGCTGCTGATCCTCACCGTGGCCCTGGCCGGCCCGACCGCCGAGCAGAAGGTGCCGCGCAACCGGGCGACCGTGATGCTGGTGATCGACGTGTCGCTGTCGATGGAGGCCACCGACGTCGCGCCGACGCGGCTCAAGGCGGCCCAGGACGCGGCGACGCAGTTCGCGCAGAACATGACCCCGGGCATCAACCTCGGCCTGATCTCGTTCGCGGGCACGGCGACCGTGCTGGTCAACCCGACGACGGATCGCAACGGCGTGATCAAGGCGATCGAGAACCTGAAGCTGGCCCAGTCGACGGCGACCGGCGAGGGCATCTTCGCGGCCCTGCAGTCGGTGGAGAGCTTCTCCAGCGTCGTGGGCGGCGCCGACGGGCCACCACCGGCCCGGATCGTGCTGATGTCGGACGGCAAGCAGACCGTGCCCGAAGACCTCTACGCGGCGCGCGGCGGTTACACGGCCGCGCAGGCGGCGAAGCAGGCGGGCGTGCCGATCTCGTCGATCTCGTTCGGCACCACCCACGGTTCGGTCGACATCGACGGCAAGGCCCAGCCGGTGAGCGTCGACGACGAGTCGCTGCGCGAAATCGCCCGACTGTCCGGCGGTGACTTCTACAAGGCGGCGAGTGCCGAGGAGCTGAAGAAGGTCTACGCGGATCTCGGCGAGCAGATCGGTTACGAGCTCAAGGACGCCGACGCGAGCAAGCCCTGGGTGGTCGTGGGGACGCTGTTGCTCATGCTGGGCGCGGCGGCCAGCCTGTTCTGGGGCCAGAGACTCCCGTGACTCAGGCTCGGCGGACGCCGTACAGGCTTCCGCCGAGCAGGGTCACCCCGGACAGCACGCCGCTGACGAACGGCACCCACCCGGCCGCGCTCCCGAGCAGGGCGAGACCGACGACGCCGAGCACGCTCAGCACCACCCCGACCACGAGGATCGACCGCGTCTTCCACGCCGAAGCCAGCGCGACGAAGTGCAGGCCGACGACGGTGGCGATCCACGCGACGTTCGCCTGCACCGGCGCGTCCAGCAGGCTGAGCACGAAGAACCCGGCGACGAGCAGCACGACTTCCCCGGTCACGATCACCCGGTACCTCGGCCCGAACATCGGCCGGCCCTCCAGCGTCGGCCGCCCGCCCGCGCGGACCCCGAATACCACCACGGCCGCGAGCGCGAGGACGGCGAGTGCCCGCAGCACCCACCCGAGCGCCGCCGGCAGCGGGGCACCGGAGTTGACCAGGACGAACACGGTGCCGAACGCGGCGCCGATGAGCGCCCCCAGGAACTGCTGTCGCATCCGGCGAACCTACCGGACGGTGATCACGCGCCCGCGAAGCCGTTCTGGCGCCAGGCCTCGTAGATCGTGATGGCCGCCGTGTTGGCCAGGTTGAGCGAGCGGCTCGTCGGCAGCATCGGGAGCCGGACGCGGCCGGTCACCTGCGGGGCCTGCTGCACCTCCGGCGGCAGCCCGACCGACTCCGGCCCGAACAGCAGGACGTCGCCGGGGCCGTAGGAAACGTCCGTGTACAGGCGGGTCGCCGACGCGCTGAACGCGTAGACCTTCGCCGGCAGCAGCACTTCCCACGCCGCCTCCAGCGAGGCGTGCACCCGGACGCGGGCGAGGTCGTGGTAGTCGAGGCCGGCGCGGCGGAGTTGCTTGTCCTCCAACGTGAACCCCAGCGGCTCGACCAGGTGCAGCTCGCAGCCCGTGTTCGCCGCGAGCCGGATCGCGTTGCCCGTGTTCGGCGGGATTTCCGGGTGGTAGAAGAGCACGCGGAACACGGGCGTCAGTCCCCGAGGAGGGCCGAGTAGACCTTGCGGACCGCGTCCGGCGGGGCCGTGGGCCGCACGGTGGCCGGGTCGACGAACACGTACCGGACGTTCGCCGCCAGCACGAGCGCGTCGCCGCGGTGGATCTCGAAGTCGAAGATCAGCGACGTCGTCCCGAGGTGGGTCAGGTACTGCGACACCACGAGCTCCTCGTCGTAACGCGTGGGCTCGCGGAACTTCAGGTTCGCCTCCGCCACCACGACGTCCGTGCCGTGCGCCAGGAATTCGTCGTGGGAGCCGAAGAGCGCCTTCTCCGCCTCGAAGGCGCACATGTCCACATAGGCCATGTAGTGGGCGTTGAAGACGATGCCCTGGCCGTCGCACTCGTGGTAGCGCACGCGCAGCGGCATCTCGGCGATCGGGCGGCGGGGTTCGGTCACCGGTCCAATCTAACGGTCAGCCGTGCCGGGCCCGGTACGCGGCCGCCGCGCCCGGCTGCAACGGCACCGGCTGGGTGCCGATGAGCGTCCGGACGTCGAGGAACTGCGTGCCGACCGCCTCGGCGGGCACGAGGTCGGTCGCCCGCTCGACGAGCACCCGGACGACCGCCGCGGCGACGTCGCCGGGCAGCGCGGGGGAGCAGACGAGCAGGTTCGCCACGCCGATGGTGCCCAGCGTGCCGACCCCGCGGTACGCGCCGTCGGGCACCTGGACCTGGTCGTACACCGGCCCGTACGCGGCGCGCAGCGCCGGCACCACCGCATCCAGGGGAAGCAGCGCGATGGGCGTGGTGCGGGTGAGGTCGGCGAGCTTCGGCGTCGGCACGCCGCCGGACCACAGCATCGCGTCGATCCGCCGGCCGGCCAGCGCACGGACGGCTTCGTCGAACAGCAGGTGCTTCGCGTCCACCGGGACGCCGGCCTTCGCGAACAGCCGCTCGCCCAGTTGCGCCGCGCCGGAACCGCCCGCGCCGAGCGACACCGGCCGGCCCGCCAGGTCGGCGAGCCGGCGCACCGGGCCGTCGGCGCGCACCACGAGCTGGAGGTAGTTCTCGTAGACGCGGCCGAGCGCGAGCAGCGGCACCTTCCCGGTGAACGGTGCGCCCCCGGCGAGCGCCGTCTGGGCGACGTCGGCGAGTACCAGCCCGAGATCGGCCTGCCCGCGCCGCACCAGGTCGACGTTGGCGACGCTCGCCTCGGTCGGCACGGCGGTGGCGTGCAGCCGGGGCTCCGCGCGGCTCAGCTCGGTCGCCAGCAGCTCGGCGAAGGCGAGGTAGAACCCGCCGCGCTCGCCGGCGGCGATGGTGAGCGTGCGCTCCGGGCCGTCGTAGCCGGACGTCGAGCTGCCGGCGAGGGCGAGCCCGAGGCCGCCGAGCAGGAAGCCGCGCCGCGTGGTGGTCATGGCGCCTCCGCCAGCGGCAGCGTCACGTGGACTTCGAGGCCGTGCGGCACGGCTTGGCGCAGGTCCAGGACCCCGCCGCGGGTGCGCACCTGCTGGTGCGCGATGGCGAGCCCGAGGCCGGTCCCGCGGGGCGCGCCTTCGCCGCCGGCACGCCAGAACCGTTCGGTGGCCCGCGCCCGGTCCTCTGTGGACAGACCGGGCCCGTCATCGGCGACGACGAGCGTCGCCGATGACGCGCTCGTCGACCAGTCCGTGGTGATCTTCGCGCCGCGGCCGGCGTAGTGGACGGCGTTGTCCAGCACCACGTCCAGGATCTGCGCCAGCTCGCCTTCCGGGCAGCGGACGGTCACCGGCTCGTCGTGCCCGGGCGGCGGCACGATCGCCGAACCCGCGTCCTCGGCGGCGGGCCGCCAGGCGTCGACGCGCTCGGCGAGGACCGCGGCCAGGTCACACGCTTCGTCGGTACCGCCCGCGGCGACGCGTGTCGCCGTGCTCTCGGCCAGCGCGAGCGCGAGCATCCCGTCGAGGAGCTTCTCGAGGCGCTCCACCTCCGCCACGGTCGCGCGGTAGGTGCGGTTGCCGCCGTCGACCTGGGCGGCGAGGGAGTCGACGCGCAACCGCAGGGCCGCCAGCGGATTGCGCAGCTGGTGCGAGGCGTCGGCGACCAGCCGGTGCTGCTGGTCGGCGGCCTCCAGCACGGCCTCGGACATCCGGTTGACCTCGCCGGCGAGCACCCGCAGCTCACGCGGGCCGGTGCGCTCCGGGACGTGCGCGCGGTGCCCGGCGGCGACGGCCAGCACCCCGGTCTCCAGTTCGTGCAGTGGCCGCACCATCCAGCGGGCCAGCACGACGGCGAGCAGCACGAACACGACCGCCACCAGCAGCGCCCCGGCGCCGATGGTGCCCCAGCGGGTGGCGACGTCCGCGGCCGCCGCCGTCACCGACGCCCGCAGCACGACCACGCCGGACACCCGGGTGCCGGTGCCGACCGGTCGCGCGAAGTAGGCCGGTTCGGCCGACCACGGGCGCAGCCGGCCGACCTGCGGCGCCGGCTCGTTGCGCATCGTCGCCTCCACCAGCGCGTGCACCGCCGGGTCGGCCGCGGTGAGCCCGCCCGCCTGCACCAGCGGCGCGCGGCGCGCGTCCACGATGACGACGCCTTCGCCGTACAGGTCGGCGTAGCGGGCCGCGTCGGCGACGAGCGCGGCCGGGTCGCGGGTGTCGACGGCCTGCTGGGCCAGCACGACGAACCGGTCGACGTCGGCGGTCCGCGAGATGACCAGCTGCTGGGTGCGCTGCTCGGCCGTCGAGCTCAGCAGCGGCACGGCGAAGGCGGCGACCACCGCCAGCGCCAAGGCGACCAGGACGACCAGCAGCCGCGTCCGCACGGGTCACCCCCGGCCGAGCCGGTAGCCGAAGCCGCGGATGGTGGAGAGCAGCCCCGGCCGGTCCAGCTTCGCGCGCAACGACGTCAGGTGGACGTCCAGGGACCGCGACACCGCCAGGTAGGCGTCGCCCCAGACCTCGTCCATCAGCTGCTGACGGCTTACCGCGGTCCCCGGCCGCGCGGCGAGCACGGCCAGGACCTCGAACTCCTTGGTCGTCAGCCCGATGTCGTGCCCGGCCACCAGCACCCGCCGCGCGCCGAGGTCGATCTCGACGTCTTCGACGTGCACGACGTCCCCGGCGGGCGCCGCGCGGGCCACCGCGCGCCGCACGACGGCGTCCATCCGGGCCAGCAGCTCGGCCAGGCGCACCGGCTTGGTCAGGTAGTCGTCCGCGCCGAGGCGCAGGCCGCGCACCACCGAGCGTTCGTCGCCGCGGGCGGTCAGCACGATCACCGGCACCGGCGACACCGCCCGGATCTTCCGCAGGACGTCCAGGCCGTCGAGGTCCGGCAGGCCCAGGTCGAGCAGGACGAGGTCGGCCCCGCGGTGGCGGTGCAGGGCGTCCGCGCCCCGGGCGACGCTCGTGACGGGATGACCGCGCGCGTGCAGCGACTCGGCGAGCGCGCCGGCGACACCCGCGTCGTCTTCGACGAGGAGCACGCGCACGGTCATCCCTTTCTCAGTGTCGATCTTCCCTGCGGTCCTCCAGCTCGGAGGTCTTCGAGGTTTCCCGCATTGTGCCGTAGACGATCAGCGAGACGAGGATCGTGCCCGCGACGTACCAGAAGAACACCGGCTCGTGCCCGGCGCTCTTCAACGCCTGCGCGATCAGCTCGGCGGTGCCGCCGAAAAGCGCCACGGTCAGCGCGTAGGGCAGCCCGACGCCGAGCGCGCGGATCTTCGTCGGGAACAGCTCGGCCTTCACGATCGCGTTGATCGACGTGTAGCCGGCGACGATCACGAGCCCGGCCAGCACCAGGAAGAACGCGCCGACCGGGTTGCGGGTCGAGCCCATCACCGTCATCAGCGGGACGGTGAGCAGCGTGCCGCCGATGCCGAAGAACAGCAGCAGCGGGCGGCGGCCGATCCGGTCCGACAGCTTCCCGGCCAGCGGCTGCAGCAGCGCCGCGACGAGGATCGCGCAGAACAGCACGATCGTCACCTGCCGGCGCGGGATGTGCGCGGTGTTCTCCAGGAACTTCTGGCTGTAGGTGGCGAAGGTGTAGAAGCCGACGGTTCCGCCGAGCGTCAGGCCGACGACGAGCGCGATCTCCTTGGGGTACTTGGCCAGCGTGCGCAGGGTGCCGCGGTCACCGGCCGCCTTGCCGTGGTCGTCGCCCGCAACCTGCTCGTAGCTCGCCGACTCGTCCATGCCGCGCCGCAGCCACATCACCGTCAGCGCGGCGACCGTCCCGACGCCGAACGCGATCCGCCAGCCCCACGCCGTCAGCTGCTGCTCGGTGAGGATCGCCTGCAGGATCAGCTGGAGGCCCAGGGCCAGCAGCTGGCCGCCGTAGAGCGTCACGTACTGGAAGCTCGAGTAGAAGCCGCGCTTGCCGGGCGTGGCCACCTCCGAGAGGTAGGTCGCCGAGGTGGAGTACTCGCCGCCGACCGAGAGCCCCTGGATGAGCCGGGCGACGAGCAGCAGGATCGGCGCGGCGATCCCGATCGTGTGGTAGCTGGGCGTGACGGCGATGAGGAGCGAGCCGCCCGCCATGAACGTCACCGAGAGCACGAGCGCGCTGCGGCGGCCGAACCGGTCGGCGAAGCGGCCGAGCATCCAGCCGCCGAGCGGCCGCATGAGGAACCCGACGGCGAACACGGCCGCGGTCCCGAGGAACGCCGCCGTGGTGTCGCTGGTGGGGAAGAAGGACTTGGCGAAGTATGTGGTGAACGCCGCATAGGCGTACCAGTCGTACCACTCGATCAAGTTGCCGATCGAGCCGCGAAGCACGTTGCCGATAACGCGTTTCTCGCTCACGGCCACGGCGTCCGTGCCGCTGATCCGGGTTGTCATCGTCGACCTCCTGTGTTGCGACTCACGGTGACCAACCAGCGGGTAACCAGCAAGGTCGGAGGGCAGTTCCTAACACCCGCTTAGGACGGTCGCGGACACCGCGGGCGCGGGTGCGCGTCGCGGCGGGACTGCCGATAACCTCGTGCCCGGCAGCAGCGCACGGGTCGAAGAAGAGGGAGAACACTGTGGGACGGTCGGTTCTGGTCACCGGGGGTAACCGAGGCATCGGTTTGGCGATCGCCCGGGACCTCGCCGAGCAGGGGCACCAGGTCGCCGTCACGCACCGTGGTTCGGGTGCGCCGGACGGGCTCTTCGGGGTCCGGGCGGACGTCACCGACACCGAGCAGATCGACGCCGCGTTCAAGCTCGTCGAGGAGCACCAGGGCCCGGTCGAGGTGCTGGTGTCCAACGCGGGGCTGACCGACGACACGTTGCTCATGCGGATGAGCGACGAGCAGTTCGAGCGCGTCGTCAACGCGAACCTGACCGGCGCCTACCGCGTCGCGAAGCGTGCTTCGCGCGGGATGCTGCGCGGCAAGTGGGGCCGGTTCATCTTCATCTCTTCGGTGGTCGGCCTCTCCGGCTCGGCCGGCCAGGCCAACTACGCGGCGTCGAAGGCGGGCCTCGTCGGGTTCGCGCGGTCGCTGGCCCGCGAGCTCGGCTCCCGCAACATCACCTCGAACGTGATCGCGCCCGGTTTCGTGCACACCGACATGACCGACGAGCTGTCCGAGGACCGCAAGAAGGAGATCCTCGCGGCGGTGCCGTCGGGCCGGTACGCCGAGCCGGCCGAGATCGCCGCCGCGGTGCGCTACCTGGCCTCCGAGGAAGCCGGCTACGTCAACGGCGCGGTGCTGCCGGTCGACGGCGGCCTCGGCCTCGGCCACTGATCTTTCGCCCTCATCCCGAACCCAGACTTGGAGGACCCGTGCCCGGACTGCTCGAAGGCAAGCGCCTGCTGATCACCGGCATCATCACCGACGCCTCGCTCGCCTTCCACGCGGCCAAGATCGCGCAGCAGGAGGGCGCGAAGGTGGTGCTGACCGGCTTCGGCCGCATGTCGCTCGTCGAGCGCATCGCGAAGCGGCTGCCCGAAGAGGCGCCCGTGATCGAGCTGGACGTCACCAACCAGGAGCACCTCGACGGCCTCGCCGACAAGGTCCGCGAGCACGTCGACGGCCTCGACGGCGTGCTGCACTCGATCGGCTTCGCGCCGCAGACCTGCCTCGGCGCGCCGTTCCTCGACGCGCCCGCCGAGGACGTCAAGACCGCGATCGAGATCTCGACGTACTCGTACATGTCGCTGGCGAAGGCGTGCCTGCCGCTGATGGGCCGCGGTGCGTCGTACGTCGGCATGGACTTCGACGCGCGCGTCGCGTGGCCGGTCTACAACTGGATGGGCGTGGCGAAGGCCGGGCTCGAGTCGGTCAACCGCTACCTGGCCAAAGAGCTGGGCCCGCAGGGCATCCGCGTCAACCTGGTCAGCGCCGGCCCGATGAAGACGATGGCGGCCAAGTCCATCCCGGGCTTCGTCGACCTGGAGGACGGCTGGGGCGACCGCGCGCCGCTCGGCTGGGACAGCACGGACCCGGACCCGGTGGCGAAGAGCGTCTGCGCGGTGCTGTCGGACTGGCTCCCGGCCACGACCGGCTCGATGATCATGGTCGACGGCGGGGTCCACTTCCTCGGCGTCTGAGCCTCACACGGCCACCGGCTCACGGTCGTCGCTCCGCTGGACGGCGGCGGCGACCGTGAGCGCGGCCACCGTCGCCGCGCCGAGCGCGATCCCGGTCCAGGCGACGCTCGGGAAGCCGAACCCGGCGTCGATCGCGACGCCGCCCAGCCAGGGCCCGACCGTGTTGCCGACGTTGAACGCCGCGGTCGTGCTGGCCCCGACGAGCGTCGGCGCGTCCCCGGCGGCCTGGAAGGCGCGGAGGTTCAGGGCCGGGTTGGCGCCGAAGGCGGCCACACCGAAAACGAGCACGGCCGCGACGGCGACGTGCGCGTCGGTGGTCAGGGCGAGCACGAGCAACGCCGTCACCGCGAGGGCGAGGCAGCCGTACAGCGTGGCGAACGGCCGCCGGTCGGCCAGCCGCCCGCCCGCGCTGATCCCGAGCAGCGCGCCGACGCCGAACAGCGCCAGAACGCCCGGCACCCATTCGCCGGGCAGGCCGTCGGTCTCGGTCAGCAACGGCGCCAGGTAGCTGAACGCGGCGAAGATCATGGCCTGGCACAGGGCGATCACACCGAGCGCGAGCCAGACCCGGCCGAGCCGGTAGAGCCGCAGTTCGCCCCGGACGCTCAGCGGTCCGCCGGTCGTCTCGGGCACCAGCAGGGCCACGCCGATCACCGCGAGCGCGGTCACCGCCGTGACCGCCCAGAACGCCGTCCGCCAGCCGGCGTGCTGGCCGAGGAAGGTGCCGGCGGGCACCCCGGCGATGTTCGCCACGGTCAGTCCGCCGACCAGCACCGCCATCGCGCGCCCGCGCCGCTCGACGGGCACGAGCGCGATCGTCGTCGCCAGGGCGACGGCCCAGAACCCGGCACAGGCCAGCGCCGCGATCACCCGCGTCGCGAAGAGGAGCGCGTACCCGTCGGCGAGCGCGCCGACGACGTGCGCCGCGGCGAACACGCCGAGCAGGGCCAGCAGCGTCCGGCGGCGGGGCAGGCGCAGGGTGCCGATGGCCAGCAGGGGCGCGCCGACGACCATGCCGATGGCGAACGCGGAGATCAGCAGGCCGGCGTCGGGGATGCTCACGTGCAGGTCGGCGGCCATGCCGGGGAGCAGGCCGGTGATCATGAACTCGGACGTGCCCAGCGCGAACACGCTGAGCCCGAGGACGAAGACGGCCAGGGGCATGAAGGTCCCTCCGGTTATGTATCGGTCAGTTCAAAATCGGGGCATGGTTCGCCATTGCCGAAATGGTGTTCAGTGCGTGATGCCCGCCAGTGCGATGTCCGCGACGGCGTGCATGCGCTCGCGGCTCGTGCCCCGGCGGGCCAGCACACGCAGGCCCGAGGTGGTGCTGAGCAGGAACTCCGCCACGTCGGCGGGGTCGAGGCCGTCGCGGAGGCTGCCGTCGAGCACGCCTTCCCGGACGCATTCGGCGAACATGGCCAGGTTTCGGTCGGTGTCGTCCCGCAGGGCGGCGCCGACTTCGTCGTCGGGCAAGCCGAGCTCGGCCAGGGTGTTGACGACGAGGCAGCCGCGCCGGCGTTGCTCGACGTCGTCTTCGACGGTCTGGTCGAGGACCGCCGCGAGCCGCTCGGCCGCCGTGCCCGGGCCGTCGAGGATCGCCTGCCGCTTGCCGAGCTGGGTGCTGGTGTAGTGCGTGAGCGAACGCCGGAAGAGGGCCCGTTTGCTGGTGAAGGTGTTGTAGACGCTGCTGCGTCCGAGCCCGGTGGCGTCGCAGAGGTCCTGCGTCGACGTCGCCTCGTAGCCGTGTTCCCAGAAGGCGTGCATCGCCTTCTCGACGGCGGCGGTCTCGTCGAACTCCCGTGGCCTGGCCATGGCCCGACCGTAGCACAGTTCTGTACTGGTCGATTCATAATGGGCCCGCGTCAGCGTGCGGGCCGCCACATCGGCAAGATGGCGGGGTGGGATACGACGCGTTGCTGTGGCTTTCGTTCGGCGGTCCGGAAGGGCCCGACGACGTCATGCCGTTCCTCGAGAACGTCACCAAGGGCCGGGGTGTGCCGCGGGAGCGGCTGCTCGAAGTCGCCGAGCACTACCAGCACTTCGGCGGTGTATCGCCGATCAACAAGCTGAACCGCGACGCGATGGCCGCGGTCGAGAAGCAGCTCGCGGCCGCCGGCATGGACCTGCCGGTGCACTTCGGCAACCGCAACTGGCACCCGATGGTCGAGGACACGCTCGCGTCGCTGACCGCGTCCGGCGCCCGGCGGGTCCTGGTGTTCCCGACGAGCGCGTACGGCGGCTACTCGGCGTGCCGCCAGTACGACGAGGACCTCGAGCGCGCCCGCGCGGCGGTCGGCACCGACGCGCCCGAAATGGTGAAGCTGCGCCAGTTCTTCGACCACCCGCTGTTCGTCTCGGCGGTGGCGGACGGCGTCCGCGAGGCGCACGCGTCGCTCGGGAACGCGCCGGGGATCCGCACGGTGTTCACGGCGCACTCGGTGCCGTCGAGCGCGGACCGCGCGTCGGGCCCGCCGGCCGAGGGCGGTCACCGGTACTCCCGCCAGATCGCGGAGGCGGCGCGCCTGGTGGCCGCCGAAGCGGGGATTGCCGAGTACGACGTCGTCTGGCAGTCCCGGTCCGGGCCGCCGCAGGTCCCGTGGCTGGAGCCGGACATCGTCGACCACATCGACGCACTGCACGCCGCGGGCGTCACGGGCGTGGTCGTCTCGCCGATCGGGTTCGTCTCGGACCACCTCGAGGTGATCTGGGACCTGGACAACGAGGCAGCGGAACGCGCGGCGGACCACGGAATGGCCTTCGCCCGCGCGGCCACGGCGGGTGCGGACCCGCGCTTCGCGGAGCTGGTGGTGGAGCTGATCCGCGAGCACACGCACGGCGTCCCACCGCGGAAGCTGTCCCCGTTCACGGCGGCGGGCTGCACGGTCAACGGCGCGCCGTGCGCGGTCGGCTGCTGCGAACCGGCCAAACGCCCGGGTCGCTAGCTGTGATGTCCGGGGACGTTGTCCCGACTTGAGGTGACCGGTGACGGCCTGTCGTGCAGACAGGTGAAGGCCTCCGGTTGTGAAGTGGAGCTGTCGAGGAACCGCTTCACCCACCGGAGGCCT
>NZ_BAAGUJ010000029.1:0-39044 GCF_054781455.1 Amycolatopsis stemonae
AACGCCCGGTCCCATTCCGAACCCGGAAGCTAAGCCTGACAGCGCCGATGGTACTGCAACCGAAGGGTTGTGGGAGAGTAGGACACCGCCGAACTTACGTTGGGGAAGGCCCCGGTCGAGGACCAGAAATGGTCCTCCCGGGGCCTTTTCTCATACCCACCCCCCGGTAATACCCCACCAAAAACCCGCAATGCCCACCCGACCACGCGAGATACCCACCCAACCACGCGTGATGCCCGCTCAATCACGCCTGATGCCTGCTAAGTCACGCGAGATGCCCCGCAGCGCATGCCGGCCGCGGCGATACGGGGGCCAGGGGTACGCGTGTCGACCCTCCTATCACGCGAGTCGACCCCTCAATCACACGTGTCGACCCCTCAATCACGCGAGTCGACCCGGCAATCACGCCGTGCCGACCGTTCCGGTCCACCGCACCGGCGAGACCCGAGGCCGAACCGGCCCGATCGAAGCCGGAACTCACCGCTGCGACCGACCGACTCCCGTGCACGCCCGGCCGGTCCCCGTGACCGAGCAGGCATCACGTGTGATTGCCGGGGCATCTCACGTGATTGGAGAGGCATCACGTGTGACCGGAGGGGCACCTCACGTGATTGGAGAGGCATCTCGCGTGATTGGCGGGGCATCACGCGTGATTGGGGAGTCGACACGGGTTGGGCCGCGTGGGTACGAAAAGGGGCCAGGAGCGTAGCTCCTGGCCCCGTGAAGCCGATGGGTTACTTCAGGGCCGAGCCGGCCTGCCAGTCGGCCCAGGACTTGGACCAGTCGCCGTACAGGTCCCACACAGGCAGCTGGGGGCCGCCCGAGTTGGTGACCTCCACGACGTCGCCCAGGCCCATGTTCTGGAAGAACCACTGGGCGTTCGCGCCGTTCAGGTTGATGCAGCCGTGGGACACGTTCGAGCTGCCCTGCTGGCCGACGCTGTTCGGGTTCTCGTGGACGAACTCGCCGTCGTTCGAAATGCGCTCGGACCACTTCTCGTTCGAGCGGTACGCCTTCGGGTCCGGTGGGCAGACGCCGTACGTGCACGAGTCCATCGTGTAGTTGGCCTGCTTGTCCGAAATGACGTGCGCGCCCAGGTGGGTGGGGGTCGCGTCCTTGCCCATCGAGATCGGCATGGACTTGACCATCGCGCCGTTGTGGAAGATCTGCATCTGCTCGGTGTTCCCGTCCGCCTTGGCGATCCAGGAATCGTGCACCTTGTACGTTTCCGTACGATCTTCCGCACCGAAGACACCGTTGCCGAAATCGACGCCGTAGATCTTCGCCGACACCTTGAGCGTCGTGCCGGGCTTCCAGTACTCCTTGGGCCGGTAGTGGACGTTCGAGTCGTCGATCCAGTACCAGCTGCCGTCCTGCTTCGGCGTCGACTCGACCGTCAGGGCCTTCTCGACCGCCGCCTTGTTCTTCACGGCGATCTTGCCGAAGCTGAACACGATCGGCTGCCCGACGCCGACGCCCGTGCTCGCCACCGCGGACGGGGCCGGGATCAGGTTCGCGTTCGCCTGCTTCTTCGGCGCGATCGTGCTGATCTGGTTGTCCTGCTCGATCGGCTTCCCGTCCGCGCCTTGGGCGTGCGCGACGACCTTGTACGTCGCGCCGTAGCCGAGGGGTTCGGTCGACGTCCAGCTGGCGCCGTCCGCCGCGAGCTTGCCGGCGACCTTGGTCCCCTTGGCGGTGTTGGACACCGTCACGTCGAGGAGCTTCCCATTCGCCGCTTTGACCACGATCGGCGTCGCCGGGTTGACCCCGGTGCCGTTCGCGGGCTCGAACGTCACGGCGACCGGAGTCGCCGACGGCGACGCGGAATCGGACGCTGGCGCTCCACCGCCGGGTGAGCCGCCGTCGTCACCGGACGAGCAGGCGGAAACCAGCAGAGCCCCGGCGACGATTCCGGCCACCGAAAGTAAAATCTTCTTGGGGAGCATATTGTCTCTTTTTGGGAAATTGGGATCGGCGGGCATTCGACACATCAAAATCTACGCGATAGCGATGACGTCCTTGACGGCGGATCGGTGCATCGGCGTGACGCGAATCACTTGACGACGAGCCCCGGTGCCCCGTAGAGGCCGGGCCCCGCCGGGGAAATCCCGTCGAGGTACTCGCGAGCGGCCGTGTACGCCTGTTCCGCCAACGCTTCGGTGTGCCCGAAATCGAGCGGGTTCACACGGACCGGGGCCGGCCCCGGCACGTACAGCACCGGCACCTCGGCCGCGGCCAGCGGCGCTTCCAGCACCGCCTGGTTCCGCATGCTGATCATCGCGGTGAACATCATCACCTCGGCGAACGTCCTGGGCGCGTCCGGCATCTTGCCGGGGAAGGCGCAGTCCAGCACGACCAACGACTTCGCGCCCATCGCCAGCGCCTGTCGCATCGGCACGTTCGCGACGAGCCCGCCGTCGTACAGCAGCCGCCCTTCGTGCTCCACCGGCGGGAAGATGCCCGGGATCGCGCAGCTCGCCAGCAGCGGCGCCAGGAGCGGCCCGGACCGGATCAGCAGCGGCTCGGCCGTGTCGACCTGCGTCGTGACGACGCCGAGGGGCAGCGCGAGGTCCTCGAAGCGGGTCCCGGCGCCGAGGTGGTCGGCGATGATCCCGGTCAGGCCGGTGTTGGGGAACAGGTGCGTCCTGGTCTGCGTCAGCGTGCGGACCTGGCTCAGCACGCCGCCGGGGAAGGCCTCGGCGCGCGTCATGTGCGCCCAGATGCCGTGCAGGCGCGCCAGCGCGTCGTCGCCGGGCAGCGCGAGCACCGCCGCGTTGAGGGAGCCGACCGACGTGCCCGTGACCAGGTCCGGCGTCAGCCCGGCTTCGCCGAGCGCGCGCAGCATGCCGACCTGCATGGCGCCGAGGCTGCCGCCCCCGCCGAGGACGAACCCGATCGGCCGGGGGAGATCCGCGAGACTCATACCGCCGAATGTAGTAAGCCCGACTTTCGCAGGTCGTGCGGGCCGTGAAGACGACGTTAACCTGCTGGGCGTGGCCGAGCTCGAGCTGCGGCACCTCAGGTCCGTCCGCGCCGTCGCGGACAGCGGCAGCGTGAGCCGCGCCGCCACCGTCCTCGGCGTGAGCCAGCCCGCGCTCACCGCGCAGCTCAAGCGGATCGAACGGATCCTCGGCGGCGACCTGTTCGTCCGCGGCCCCAGTGGCGTGCGCCCGACGGAGCTCGGCCGGTTCGTGCTCGCGCGGGCCGACGCGCTGCTGTCGGACGTGCAGGACCTCGTCGCCTCGGCCCGGCGCCACGGCGAGGGCGCCGCCGAGACGCTGAAGATCGGGTACGTGCCGCTGCTCATCATCGGCCGGTTCATCGAGGAGCTGGGCGAACTGGCGGCCGATGTCCAGACCTACGCCGAACCCGCCTCTCTGACGCTCCTGAAGCTGCTTTCGACGGGCCGTGTCGACGTCGCCCTGCTCGAACGCTTCGACGGCACCGAAACGCAGCACTTCGCCGGGCTCGCCGTGCGGACGCTGGCCACCGAGCCGATCTTCGTCGGCATCGCCGAGGGGCACCCGGCGATCCGCGACGGCGTCGTCGACCTCGCCGACCTGGCCGGCTGCGACTGGATCCTGCCGCCACCGCACGAAAACTGCGTGCGGGTCCGGTTCCTGCAGGCGTGCGCGGCGGCCGGGTTCACGCCGCGGGTGCGGCACTTCACCTCCGAAGCCGGTACCGCGGGCACGCTGATCGCGCAGGGTGCGGTGTGCCTGGCGCAGGCGGCTTCCGCGCCGCCGCCCGGGCTCCTCGCGCTGCCCCTGGCGGGCGACCCGCTGTGGACGACGTTGTTGTTCGCGACGCGCGAGGACGACGCCCGCACGCCGACCACCGACGCGGTGTTCCGGTGTGCGGAAGTCGCGTATTCGGCATCACGGCAACGGAATCCGCATTTCGCGAACTGGATCCGCGTGCATTCCGAATTGGCGCCTGCCTAGGACACCTTTTCCGGCTTTCGCTTCTTCAGGCGCAGCAAGAAGAACACGCCCGCCGCGGCGAGGACGCCGACGACGATCAGGCCGCCCGTGTTCACCGCGCCTTCGATGCGTTTGGCCGCCTCGCCGAGGGCGGCGCCGATGCTGATGTGGACCAGCGACCAGCAGAGGGCGCCCGTCGCGGCGGCGGGGAGGAACTTGCGGAACGGCAGGCCCGACGTCCCGGCCGCGGCCGGCGTCAGCGTGCGGATCACCGGCAGGAAGCGGGCGAAGAACACCGCCCACGCGCCACGGCGTTCGAGGACGCCGGTCGCCTTGTCCCAGGCGTCGAGGCCGTACTTGCGGATCAGCTTCGTTTCCCGCAGCCGGGGGCCGAAGCGGCGGCCGAGGAAGTAGCCGAGGGCGTCGCCGGCTGTCGCGCAGAGGGTGACGACCGTCCAGAGGGCGAGGAACCGCGCGACGGTGTTCGCCGTCGTCGCCGCGATGAGCAGGCCCGACTCGCCGGGGGCCAGGAACCCGAGCCCGATCGTGCATTCGGCGAACACCAGGCCGCCGGTCGCGGCGACGAGCCCCGGTTCCGGAAGTCCTTGCAACCAGCTGAGCAGGTCCGAAACCAGGGCCATGCACCCCACTTTACCGATCCTTTAAGGATGGTGGGGTGACGTCGGTCACCGCGCCAGCAGCGACGCGGCTTCCTGTGCGGCCGGGCCCTCGGCGGCCAGGTGGGCCAGGTTGTCCGGCAGTTCCTCGCCGCGGTGGGCCTTGGTCTGGGCGTAGAGGCGTCCCGCGCGGTACGACGAGCGCACCAGCGGACCCGCCATCACACCCGCGAAGCCCATCGCCTCCGCCGCCTTCGAGTGCTCCACGAACTCCTCCGGCTTCACCCAGCGATCCACCGGATGATGCCGCGGCGAGGGACGCAGGTACTGCGTGATCGTCAAAATCTCACACCCCGCGTCAACCAGATCCTGCATCGCCGGAGCCACCTCGTCCGGGGTCTCGCCCATGCCCAGGATCAGGTTCGACTTCGTCACCAGACCGGCCTCACGCGCCGCCGTGATGACCTCCAGCGAACGCGCATAGCGGAACCCGGGGCGGATCCGCTTGAAAATCCGCGGCACCGTCTCCACGTTGTGCGCCAAGACCTCCGGCCGCGAGCCGAACACCTCAGCCAACTGCGCGGGATCGGCGTTGAAATCCGGGATCAGCAGCTCCACACCGGTACCCGGGTTCAACGCATGAATCTCGCGCACAGTCTCCGCGTAGAGCCACGCGCCACCGTCGGAAAGGTCATCACGGGCGACGCCGGTGACCGTGGAGTAGCGCAGCCCCATGGCCTGCACCGACTCCGCGACCTTCCGCGGCTCGGTGCGGTCAAGGGCGGCGGGCTTGCCGGTGTCGATCTGGCAGAAGTCACACCGACGCGTGCATTGATCCCCACCGATCAGGAACGTGGCCTCACGGTCTTCCCAGCACTCGTAGATGTTGGGACACCCGGCCTCTTCACACACCGTGTGAAGGCCTTCGCGACGCACCAGACCCTTGAGCTCGGTGAACTCCGGACCCATCCGCACCCGCGTCTTGATCCACGACGGCTTCTTCTCGATCGGCGTCTCACTGTTGCGAACCTCGAGACGCAGCAGCTTCCGGCCTTCTGGCGCAGCACTCACGCCCTCAACCGTACGCCCGTCCGGGCTACGCGGGGTCGGGGGTGATGCCCGTCAACTTCGCGGTCAGCTCCCACAGCGCGGACCCCACGGACTCGCTGCGCGCGGCCGCCAACGGCGGCACGCGCGCGGGGTATCCGCGCAGGTTGCCGAGGCCCCGGGGGCCGAAGTAGGCGCCGCCTTCGACGCCGTCGGCGGTGGCCGCGTACAGCTGCGGCAGCGCGCCCATCCGCGGGCCCTGGGCGAACAGGGTCTCGCCGAGGTGGTGGGTGCCGGCGATCAGGCCGCGGACGACCGGGTTCGCGTACGACCGCGCCATGCCGCTGCCCAGCCCGGTCGCGGTGTACCCGGGGTGCGCGGCGACGCTGACGACGTCGGAGCCGGCTGCACGCAGCCGCCGGTCCAGTTCGAGCGCGAACACCTGGTCGGCGAGCTTCGACTGCCCGTACGCGGCCGCCGCGTTGTAGCGGCGGTGGTCGCCGTTCGGGTCGTCGAAGTGGATGCGGGCGCCGGTCGCGGCGAGGCTCGAGAGCGTGACGACGCGGGCGTGCGTCCCGCCGCGCAGGGCGGGCATCAGCAGCCAGGTCAGCGCCGCGTGGCCGAGGTAGTTGGTGCCGAGCTGCAGGTCGAAGCCGTCGGCGGTGCGGCCGCGGGCGGTCGCCATCACGCCGGCGTTGTTGACCAGGACGTCCAGCTTGTCGCCGGTCGTTTCCCTGGCCGACGCGGCGGCCGCGCGCACCGAGGCGAGCTCGCTCAGGTCCAGTGGGATGAGCTCGGGCTCGGCGCCCGCGGCGGCCGCTTTGACGATGTCCAGTGCCTTCGCCCCGCGCGCGGCGGACCGGCAGGCGAGGAGCACGCGGGCCCCCTTGGCCGCGAGCACCTCCGCGGTGCGCAGTCCGAGCCCCGAGTTCGCCCCGGTGACCAGGGCGGTCCGACCGGTCTGGTCGGGGATGTCGGCGTCGGTCCAGCGCTCCGTCATGCGTGTTCTTTACTCCATCCATGCCCCCGCCGCCGCCCTCAAGGGAGGCGCTGCGCGCAGCTGGCTGAATTGTTATGCACTCGGCGCGAGCAGGCGCCGCAGGTGTCCCATGACGGGACGGCGGCGGGCGGGCTCGTCGCGGCTCGTGCGCAGCAGCGCCTCGAGCGCGTGACCCACCTTGACGATCTCTTCACCCGGTTCGCGCGGGTCGGCCATCCCGGCCGTGACGGCGAGCATGCGCAGCTCGCCCTCGTGCATCCGGCGCAGCGACGCGTATCGCTCGTAGCCGCCGTCGAGCACCGCGCGCAGGGTTTCGTGCTCCTCGTACGCCCCGCGCCAAGCGCGGGTGACGGCGTCGACGTGGTCGCCGAGGCCGTCGGCTTCGTCCGGGTCGGTGACCTCGGCACGCAGCCGGCCGGCCAGCACCTGCGTCCACTTGTGCTGCAGGGCCAGCAGGACGTTCTCCTCGGTGCCGAAGTTCTCTTCGGCGCCGGGGACCTCCTCCAGCGGCAGCGGCGCGGCCGGTTCGCGGCCGGCCAGGCGGACGGTGGCTTCGAGGATTTCCTGACGTCGGTAGAAGTCGGTCCAGCTCATCGTGTGGCTCCCCTTCCGTGGTCCGGGTCATACCGCGGGTCTGCGGCATACTCCCGGTACGGACCTGACACGGCGAACATACCATGAGTATGGAGAGATCCTCCGGGCGTAAGGTTGTGAAGGTGGCGACAATGAGGTCCAGACGGCTCGACTACTCCGAGTCGACGCGGTCGGCGCTGGTCGACAGCGCGGTGGAACTGTTCACCAAGCGCGGTTACGCGGGTACCTCGCTCGACGAGATCGCCAAACGCGCCCGGGTGACGAAGGGTGCGCTCTACCACCACTTCAGCGGCAAGCAGGCGCTCTTCGAGGCCGCGTTCGACCAGGTCGAAAGCCTCGTCTACGACCGGCTCGACAAGATCATGAACGGCGACGGCTCGCCGTGGGAACGCGCGCTGGGCGGGCTCAACGCGTTCATCCGCGCCTGCCTCGACCCGGCCTACCAGCGGATCGCCATCCACGAGGCGCCGGTCGTCATGGGCTGGGAACGCTGGCGCGAAGCCGAGGAGCGCTGCAGCTTCGGGCTCGTGCGCTCCGGCCTGCAGTCGCTGATCGACGCCGGCGAGGTCGAGCCGGTGCCGGTGGAGGTCACGTCGCGGCTGCTGTTCGGCGCGCTGTCGAGCGCGGCGACCGAGATCGCCAGCTCGCCCGACCCGAAGAAGGTCGGCGCCGAGATCGAGGACGTGATCGTCCGCATGCTGGTACGGCTGCGGCGCACGGAACCCGACGTCTCTATAGGCTGATCTTCGTGGACTTGAGGATCTTCACCGAGCCCCAGCAGGGGGCCAGCTACGACGACCTGCTGCGCGTGGCGAAGGCGACCGAAGCCGCCGGCTACGACGCCTTCTTCCGCAGCGACCACTACCTGAAGATGGGCTCGGCCGACGGCCTGCCCGGCCCGACCGACGCCTGGATCACCCTCGCCGGCCTGGCCCGCGAGACCAGCCGGGTCCGGCTCGGCACGCTCGTCACCGCGGCGACGTTCCGGCACCCGGGTCCCCTGGCCATCTCGGTCGCGCAGGTCGACCAGATGTCCGGCGGCCGCGTCGAGTTCGGCTTCGGCGCCGGCTGGTACGACGCCGAGCACGAGGCGTACGGCCTGACGCTGCCGCCGCTGAAGGAGCGCTTCGACCGCTACGCCGAGCAGCTCGAGATCGTCACCGGGCTGTGGAAGACGCCGGTGGGTTCGACGTACTCCTTCGCCGGGCAGTACTACACGCTGACCGACTCGCCGGCCCTGCCGAAGCCGGCGCAGTCCCCGGCGCCGCCGGTGATCGTCGGCGGCCAGGGCAAGAAGCGCACCCCGCAGCTGGCGGCCCGGTTCGCGGACGAGTTCAACCTGCCGTTCGTGGACGCCGGGACGGCGGCCGACCAGTTCGCCCGGGTCGACGCGGCGGCGCGGGAGATCGGCCGCGACCCCAAGGAGATCCTGCGCTCGGTGGCGCTGGTGATCGGGGTCGGCCGCACCGAGGAGGAGGTCGCGCGCCGGGCCTCGGTCATCGGCCGCGACGTCACCGAGCTGCGGGCGAGCGGCCTGGCCGGGACGCCCGCCGAGGTCGTCGACCGGATCGGGCAGTGGCGGGAGAAGACCGGGATCACCCGCGTGTACCTGCAGCTGCTGGACCTGTCCGACCTGGACCAGATCGACCTGATCGCGGCCGAGGTCGCACCCCAGCTGGACTGAACGGGAACGGGCGCCTCCCGCGGGAGGCGCCCGTTTCTCAGTTCTGGAGGGCGAAGGTGACGCCCGCGGCCTGCGGGGCCTCGGGACGCGGGAGCCAGCGGTCTTCGCTCACCGGCAGCTCGCCTTCGAGGGCCGCGAGGACGGCGTCACGCGCGAGCGGCAGCACCGCTTCCACGCTCACGTCGCGCTGCAGCTCGTACGAAAGCGACGTCACGCCCGCGTCGCGGATTCCACACGGGACGATCGTGTCGAACGCCGACAGGTCCGCGTTGCAGTTCAGCTCGAAGCCGTGCATCGTCACGCCGCGCTGGACGCGGATGCCGATCGCGGCGATCTTGCGCTCGATGCCGCGGTCGTCGGCGGGGATCCAGACGCCGCTGCGGCCCTCGACGCGGCCGGTGTGCACGCCGAGCGAGTCGCACACGTGGATCAGCGCCTCTTCCAGCCGCCGCACGTAGTGCACGACGTCGATCGGGTCGCCGAGCTTGAGGATCGGGTAGCCGACCAGCTGACCGGGGCCGTGCCAGGTGATCTTGCCGCCGCGGTCGACGTCGATCACCGGGGTGCCGTCGGTCGGGCGGTCGGCCTCCTCGGTGCGCTTGCCCGCGGTGTACACCGACGGGTGCTGCAGCAGGAGCATCGTGTCCGGGCCGGTGCCGTCGGCGCGGGCCGTCAGGTGGCTCCGCTGGAGCTCCCAGGCCTCGGTGTAGTCGATCGTGCCGAGCTCCCGGACGTCGACGGGCTCGGTGCTGGCGCGGCAGGAAGTGCGGGAAGAACTCACCCGTCGAGGCTACGCCCGTCACCCGGGGGAAGCAGCCGCAAGGCGCACGCTGAGAGCAGCCCGACACCGGTCACCGCCAGCACTGCGCCGACCGTGTCCGTGACCCAGTGCACGCCCAGCACGACGCGGCAGGCGGCGGACAGCACGACCGCGACGGCGACCGCCACCGCCAGCCGGCGGACCAGCCGCGGCCACAGCCACGCGGCCAGCAGGAGCAGGACGAACCCGGTGCTCGCCACCGACACGACGTGCCCGCTCGGATAGCTCAGGTCCGGGTAGTCGCGGGGGCGTTCGCGCAGGAAGATCGGCTTGAACACCAGGCTCGTCAACCGGCACAGCACGAGCACGACGGCCAGCCGCACGCACAGCCCGAGGTGTTCGCGGCGGCGCAGCGCCACCGCCAGCAGCGCCACGCCCAGGACGTAGGGGAGCACCGGCCCGAGGACGTCGCTCCCGGCCTGCGCGACCCGGCCGAGCGGCTCCGCGTAGACGCCGCGAAGCGCGTTCGCGACTTCGACGTCGAGGGTCAGCGGCTGCCGCGCCACGCTCAGGCCGAGCACGACGAACGCGGCGCAGAGCACCACCCCGACCACGAGCCAGCGCTGCAGGGGGACGCTCATGCCGCGGCGAGCGCGCTGTCGAGGGTGGGGTGCCGGAACGCGTAGCCGGACCGCTCCAGCGCGCCGGGAAGAGCCCGCTGCCCGAACAGCGCCATCTCCTCGCCGGCCTGGCCGAGGACGGTCTTGAGCGCGATCCCGGGCACCCACCACGGCGCCGGGCGGTGCAGTGCGCGCCCGACCGCCCGGGTGAACTCGGTGTTGGTCACCGGGGCCGGGCCGGTCAGGTTCACCGGCCCGGACAGGTCGTCGTGCGTCAGGGCGTGGACGATCGCGCCGACCTCGTCCTCGAGCGCGATCCACGACATGAACTGGCGGCCGTCGCCGAGCCGGCCACCCAGGCACAGCTGGAAGAGCGGCCGCAGCGTGGCGTACAACCCGCCCTTGGCCGACAGCACCAGCCCGGTCCGGATGTGCACGACGCGCGCGTCACCCGCGCCCGCCGTCGCGGCTTCCCAGGCTTCGCAGAGCTCGGCGAGGAACCCGCCGCCGCGCGGCGCGAACTCGTCCACAGTGGACGATCCGGTGTTCCCGTAGAAGCCCACGGCGGACGCGTTGACGAGCACGCCGGTCCCGTGTTCGGCGACGGCTTCGGCGAGCACCTCGGTCGGCTCGACCCGGCTGTCGGTGAGCTGTTGCTTGCGCATCGCGCTCCACCGGCCGGGGAACAGCGGCGCGCCGGCCAGGTTCACGACGGCGTCGACCCCCTCGAAGGCCCCGTCGGCGATCGAGCCCGACGGCGGGTCCCAGCGGAACTCCGTGGTGGCGCGGGCATCCCGGCGCACGAGGGTCCGGACTTCGTGGCCCTCGCGCCGCAGGCGCTCGCCCAGCGCCGACCCGATCAAGCCGCTCGCTCCGGCGATCAGTACTCGCATGCTTCGATCGTCGCGTATCCGGTGCGCGGCCGCACGTCCGGCCCGGAGACGGCGAAGGCCGCCACGGGAGCCCCGTGGCGGCCTTCGCCGTCGTGCACTCAGAGGCCGAGTTCGCCCTCGAAGTTGCCCTCTTCCAGGCGCTGCTTGATCGTCGTCAGGAAGCGGCCCGCGTCGGCCCCGTCCACCAGGCGGTGGTCGTAGGTCAGCGGCAGGTACGCCATGGACCGGACGGCGATCGTGTCGTTGCCGTCGGCGTCCGCGATCACGACCGGGCGCTTGACGACCGCGCCGGTGCCGAGGATGCCCGACTGCGGCTGCACGATGATCGGCGTGTCGAACAGCGCGCCGACGCTGCCGATGTTCGTGATCGAGAACGTGCCACCGGACAGCTCGTCCGGCTTGATCTGGCCCGACCGCGCGCGGCCCGCCAGGTCGGCGATCCGGTGCGCGAGACCGGCCAGGCTCAGCTCGCCCGCGTCGTGGATCACGACCGAGAGCAGCCCGCGCTCGGTGTCCACCGCGATGCCCAGGTGCACGGCGCCGTGGTAGGTGATCTCCTTCGTGTCCTCGTTGTAGGACGCGTTGACGTTCGGGTGCTGCTTGAGCGCCTCGACCGTGGCCTTCGCGAAGAACGGCAGGAACGTCAGGTTGACGCCCTCGCGCTCCTTGAAGGCCGCCTTCGCCCGCGACCGCAGCTTGGCGATCTTCGTGACGTCGACCTCCTGGACCTGCGTGAGCTGCGCGGCGATCTGCAGCGACTCGCGGGTCTTGGTGGCCGTGATCTGGCGGATCCGGCTGGCCTTCTGGACCGTGCCGCGCAGCGCCGCGAGCTCCGGCGACACCGGGGCGGCCGGGCGCGGAGCCGACGGAGCGGCGGCGGGGGCCGGGGCGGCAGCGGCGGGAGCCGGGGCGGCCGCCTTCTGCTTCTCCTCGGCCGCGGCCAGGACGTCCTGCTTGCGGATCCGGCCGCCGACGCCGCTGCCGGTCAGCGACGCGAGGTCGATGCCGTGCTCGGTCGCCAGCTTGCGGACCAGCGGCGTGACGTACGGGCCGTCCGCCGAACCGTCCTTCGAAGCCGCGGCCGGGGCCGCCTCGGTCGCCTTCGCCGCGGGCGCGGCCTGCGGCTCGGGCTTCGGTTCCGGCTTGGGCTCGGGCTTCGACTCCTGGACCGGCTCGGGCTTGGGTTCCGGCTTCGGCTCGGGCTTGGGCTCCGGCTTGGGTTCGGGCTTGGCCTCGGCCTTCGGCGCCGCACCGGCGTCCCCGATCACGGCCAGGACGCCGCCGACCTCGACGGTCTCGTCCTCGCCCGCGCGGATCTCCAGCACCGTGCCGGCGACCGGCGACGGCACCTCGGTGTCGACCTTGTCGGTGGAGATCTCGAGCAGCGGCTCGTCGACCTCGACCGAGTCGCCGACCGCCTTCAGCCAGCGCGTGACGGTGCCCTCGGTGACGCTCTCGCCCAGCTCGGGCAGCTTCACCTCGGTGCCTTCGCCGCCGGCGGCCGGCGCGGTGTCCGGCTTGCTCGGCGCGCTGTCCTGGGCCTGCGGTTCCGGCTGCGAGGGCTCCGGCTCGGGCTCGGGCTGCTGCTCTTCCTGCGCGGGGGCGGAGGACTCGGGAACCCCGCCGGACCCGTCGTCGATCACGGCGAGCTCGCCGCCGACCTCGACGGTCTCGTCCTCGGCGGCGCTGATCTTCACGACCGTGCCCGCCACCGGGGACGGCACCTCGGTGTCGACCTTGTCGGTCGAGATCTCGAGCAACGGCTCGTCGACCTCGACGGTGTCGCCCTCCTGCTTAAGCCACCGGGTGACGGTGCCTTCGGTGACGCTCTCCCCGAGCTCCGGCAATGTGACGGAGTAGGCCATCGTTCGCTGACTCCTCTTCCAAGTTCTGCGTGGTCTGGATTCTGCTGGTGGGACGTCAGCTGTGCACGTGCAGCGGCTTCCCCGCGAGGGCGAGGAACGCTTCACCGAGGGCCTCGGTCTGGGTGGGGTGCGCGTGGATGAGCGGCGCGACGTCCTCGGGGTAGGCCTCCCAGCTGTAGATCAGCTGCGCTTCGCCGATCAGCTCGCCGACGCGGTCGCCGACCATGTGGACGCCCACGACCGGGCCGTCCGGGGCCTTGACCAGCTTGACCCCGCCGGAGGTCTTGAGGATCTGGCTCTTGCCGTTGCCGCCCAGGTCGTAGGTGAACGTCGTGACGTCGGCGCCGTACTTGTCCTTCGCCTGCGACTCGGTCAGCCCGACCGACGCGACCTCCGGGTGCGAGTAGGTGACGCGCGGGATGCCGCTCTCGTCGATGACGCGCGGGTTCTGCCCGGCGATCTCCTCGGCGACGAAGATGCCCTGCTGGAAGCCGCGGTGCGCGAGCTGCAGGCCGGGGACGATGTCGCCGACGGCGTAGACGTTCGGCAGGTTCGTGCGCAGCCGCTCGTCGGTGAGGACGAAGCCGCGCTCGATCTTGACGCCGGCCTCCTCGTAGCCGTGGCCGGCCGAGTTGGGCCCGCGGCCGACGGCGACCAGCAGCAGGTCGGCCTCGATGGTCTCGCCGGACTCCAGCGAGACGCTCACGCCGTTGTCGTCCTGCTTCGCGCCGGTGAACTTCACGCCGGTCTTGAAGGCGATCTTGCGGCGGCGGAAGGCGCGCTCGAGCTGCTTGGACGCGAACTCGTCCTCGTTCGGGACCAGCCGCGGCAGCGCCTCGACGATCGTCACGTCGACGCCGAAGGAGGCCCAGACGCTGGCGAACTCGACGCCGATCACGCCGCCACCGAGGACCACGACCTTCTTGGGGACGTAGTCGAGGGAGAGGGCCTGCTCGCTGGCGATGATGCGGCCGCCGAGCTCCAGGCCGGGCAGCGTGCGCGAGTACGAACCGGTGGCGAGGATGACGTTCTTGCCGGTGTAGCGGGTGCCGTCCACCTCGACGGTCGTGCCGCCGACGAACGTGCCGCTGCCCTCGACGAGGTTCACCTTGTGCGCCTTGGCCAGGCCCTGCAGGCCCTTGTACAGGCGGGCGACGATGCCGTCCTTGTACTTGTTGACCCCGGCGATGTCGATGCCCTCGAAGGCGGCCTTGACGCCGACCGCCTCGGCTTCACGGGTCTCGTCGGCGACCTCGGCGGCGTGCAGCAGGGCCTTGGTCGGGATGCAGCCCCGGTGGAGGCACGTCCCGCCCAGCTTGTCCTTCTCGATCAACGTGACGGAAAGGCCCAGCTCGGCCGCGCGGAACGCCGCGGCGTAGCCGCCCGATCCGCCTCCCAGGATCACGAGGTCGGCGGAGGTGTCGGTCACTTGTATAACTCCTCGGCAAGCAGTGGGGTGATGCTCTGTCGTCGCCCTCGCGCGGTATAACCGCGCGCGCGACACCCGCCATCTTGTCACTACGCCGGACGGGGCTGCGACCTAGCCGGGTGTGCGACACCGACCACACGCGGACATCGGGATAATGAGTGGGGTAAGTCTCGGGAGGAGAGGTGGTCGTGGTGGGGCTCTTCGACTCGCTGCGCAGGCGGGCCAAGGGTGGTCAACGGGCCGGTACGCTGCGGAAAGCCAGCTCCGGCGACACCCGGCACCTCGAGGAGTGGATCGCCTCGCGCCGGGGTGTCGAGGCCTTCGTCGAGCCGAAGACGAACGTCACCGAGACCACTGTGGTGTTGATCGCCCACGACGGCGAATGGACCCGCCGCCGCATCGGCAGCCTGGAGGCCGCCCAGCAGTTCGGCCACCGCCGGTCGATCCCGGTGTACGAGGTCGCGCGGGTCGGCTACCCGAAGCGGATGCGGGAGTACACCGAGCGCAAGAAGCGCGGGCAGGTCTAGGACCCGGTCCCGCCCGAAGCCCCCGCCGCGTGTCGACCTCCTGATCACGCGTGTCGACCCTTCGCGCACACCCCGCGTCCGGGACGGCCGTGTTCAGAAAGCCGACACGCGTGATTGGAGGGTCGACACGGTCAGCCGGCCTGGGCGAGCAGCGTGGCGTGCTTGACCAGTGCCGCGCGGAACGACGGGTGGACCGTCGTGCCGAGGACCGGGTCGACCTCGACCACGTGGCCCGCCGAGAGCAGCAGCACCGCCGGGTTTGCGAGCACCACGACGCCGTCTTCGGCGCGCAGTTCCGCCGTGCCCAGGAGGCGGGGGAAGACGACGTCGGCGGGCAGGCCGTCGCACGTGCGGAGGAACTCGCGGTGGTCGGGCGGCAACTCGGTGCCCAGGCGCAGCTCCGCCGAGTGGATCGCGGCCTCCGACGCCGGGGGCGGGAGGGCGGAGCGGCCGCGCAGGAGCGAGCCCGCCGAGCCGCCGCGCAGCCGCATGATCTCCGCGATCAGCTCCGGCCAGGTCCCGAGGTCGGGCGGGTACCGCTCGTGCAGCGCCGCGACCAGCGCGCCCGCGCACGATGGCGCCCAGTCGCGCAGGCCGAGCGGGTCCGCGCCGGCGACCAGCGCGGGGGCCAAGGCGCGCGTCGCCGCGAGGGTCGCGACGTCGGGGCGTGGCCCGGACAGCGCGGCCCATGCCGCCAGGTCCCCGTCGAGCAGGGCCGTGCGGACGCGGTCCGGGCGCGCCGGCGCCACCTGCTTGACCACCTCGGCGACCGGGCCGGGCGGGACGACGCCTTCGAGGTCCGAAACCGGGCGGCGCAGCGAAGCCGTGTGCGCGCGCTCTTCGGCGTCGAGGTCCAGTGGGGACAGTCCGGAAGCCCATTCGGGACGCTGACCGCGCGCCTCGAAGAGCATCGCCCACGCGCGGGCCCGCACCGGGCCGGCCGCGAGCGCGTCGACCGGGCGATCCGCGCGGGCCAGCCACTGCCCGGCCAGCCGGTCGGCCTCGTCGAGGGCGCCGGTGACCGCGAGCAGCAGGGCGGCGTACCCGACCTGGTCGTCCACAGTGGACGAAACGGCGGTCAGGACGTCCCTGACCGCCGTTTCGAGGTATTCGCCGGGCTCCAACTCAGCCGTTGGCGGCGATGTCCGCCAGCACCGCGGCGATCGTCCGGACCGGGACGCCCGTGCCGCCCTTGCCGGTGTAGCCCCACGGCGAGCCGGTGTTGAACGACGGGCCCGCGATGTCGATGTGGACCCAGTCGAGGCCGTCGGCGACGAACTCGCGCAGGAAGATCCCGGCCGCGAGCATGCCGCCCCAGCGGTGGCCCGTCACGTTGGCCAGGTCGGCCAGGCGCGAGTCGAGGTCGGCGCGCAGCTCCTCCGGCAGCGGCATCGGCCAGCCGTTTTCGCCGGTGGCCTGCATGATCGCGGCGACGCGGTCGCGGAAGTCGTCCGAGCCCATCACGCCGGCGGTGCGGTTGCCGAGCGCGACGACCTGGGCGCCGGTCAGCGTCGAGGTCTCGATCAGGTAGTCCGGGTTCTCCTCGGCCGCGCGCACCATGGCGTCGACCAGGACGAGCCGGCCTTCGGCGTCGGTGTTGAGGACCTCGACGGTCTTGCCGCCGTACATGGTCAGCACGTCACCCGGGCGGTACGACGTCCCCGAGGGCAGGTTCTCCGCCAGCGGGATGTGCGCGACGACCTCGAGCGGGTACTTCAGCTTCGCGGCCAGGACGACCGACGCGAGCACGCCGGCCGCGCCGGACATGTCCGAGGTCATGTGGTCCATGTTCGCGGCGGGCTTGAGCGAGATGCCGCCCGAGTCGAACGTGATGCCCTTGCCGACCAGCGCGACCTTCTTGGCGGCCTTGGCCGGCTTGTAGGCCAGGCGCAGCAGCCGCGGCTGGCGGGACGAGCCGCCGCCGACGCCGAGGATGCCGCCGAAGCCCTTGCGCTTCAACGCCTTCTCGTCGAGGACCTCGAACTCGAGGCCGTTGTCCTCGGCCAGCTTCTTCGCGCGGTCGGCGAAGGAGGCCGGGTAGAGGTCGTTCGGCGGGGTGTTGATCAGGTCGCGGGCGGTCAGCACGGCCTCGGCGATGCTGGTCGCGGCCTTGAGCGTCGCCTTGTGCTCGCGGGCGGTGCCGTCCGCCGGGCTCGCGAAGTCGACCTTCGCGACCGGGGCGTCGCCCTTCTCGGAGCGGTAGGCGGTGAAGACGTACGAGCCGAGGACGGTGCCCTCGACGGCGGCCTGCAGGTCGAGCTCCGACAGCGTGACGAGCGCGCGGTCGGTGCCGGCCAGCGCGCGGCCGGCGGCCCCGGCGGCGCGGCGGACCTGCTCGGGGGTGACGGCGTCGCCCGCCTTGCCGAGGCCGACGGCGAGCACCACGCCCGCGGGCAGCTTGCCCAGCGTCGGCAGCTTGACGACCTCTTCGGCCTTGCCGCTCGCGCCGAGGGTGGCCAGCAGGCCGGCGAGCCGGCCGTCGAAGGCGGCGTCGACCGCGGCGGCGCCGGCGGCGAGCTGGGGGCCGTCCTCGCCCTGCAGGGTGCCGATGACGACCACGTCGGCGCGCGTCTTGGCCAGTGCCTCCCCGGTGTTGTCGGACAGGGCGAGCTTAGGCACGGTCACTTCTGGCTCCTCGCGCGTTCGCGGTGGCACCGGGCGCCGGCCCGGTCGGGATCGTGAGCCATGCTAATGACGACCGAACCACGCGTGAACAGAGGGAGAGGGAGGCGCCCCGTGCGGCTGGGCGGTGGGCTGCTGGTGGTGCTGGCGGCCGGGGCGGCGGGCGCCGGCTGGTGGCTGCTCGCCGGGCTGGTCCTGGCGGCGATCGCGGCGGGGGTGACGGCGCGGGTCCCGGAACCCGGGGATGCGCTGGTCGACCGGGTCGTGGTGGCGGTGGCGCGGCTGGCGGAGGTGACGGTCTACGCGATCGCGTTCGGCGCCTACGTCTTTCCCGCGCACCGCGAAGTGGCCGCCGCGGCCTTCGCCGTGGTGATCACCGGCGCCGGGTTCGCCGGGCTGAAGATCCCGACGTTCGTCGTACGGGCCGTGGGTGTGGCGCTGCTCTTGGCCGGGCTCACGCTGGTCGTGGTGTGCGTCGCGGTGCCGCCGGTGGCGACCGCCGGGGGCGGGCTCCAGGTCCCGGACTTCGCGGGCGTGCTCGTCGCGGCCGTGGTGACGCTGCCGTTCCTGCGGCCGGCGGGACGCGAGAACGCGGGCCGGCGCGTGCTCCTGCTGAGCGCGGTCGCCGTGCTGGCCGCCTTCGCCGCGCTGTACCAGCTCGGCGCGGTCCGGCTCGGGCTGTCCCTGACGTCGCTGCGCGACCTGCTGTCCGCCGCCGACGCGGACTCGCTGCAGTCGCTCCTCACCGTCGTCGCCGTGGTCGCGACCGTGGTGCCCGCGCTCGCGGCCGGGGCCGAGGTCCGCGAGCGCGCCGGCGTGCGCGGCCTGGCCGGGATCGCCGTCGCCGCGGTGGCCGCGTACTTCCTGCCGGCGCTGCCCGTTCTGGTCGTCGCCGGCCTGGTCACCGTGATCGAGCTGCTACTGGGCGTACGCGCGCGCAGGTACAGTGGGGTGCGTGAGTGACCGACGCTGGCGGCCGGGGGAGACCGTGCTCGAACGGTTCCACCGCCCGGACGGCTCGATCGGCCAGATCCACCCGCTGCGCGTCCTCGAGGACGACGGCCGGGTGCTGCTCGGCTGGATCCCGGCGGGCACGCCGATCGTCGGCAGCCGGCTCGTGGACGGCAGGCACATGGGGGAGGCGCCGCTGGAGCAGCGGTTCCGCATCCCGCGCGTGCCGGTGCCGGACTTCTGGCACCGCACGTCCACGCTGCGCCGCGTCGCCGACGACGAATGGTCGTCGGTCTGGTGGTTCTTCGACGCCGCCGGCCGGTTCACGAACTGGTACGTCAACCTCGAGGTGCCGCTCGGCAGGCACCCGCGCGGCGTCGACCGGATCGACGGCGTGCTCGACGTCGTCGTCGACCGCGACGGCGCCTGGCACTGGGACGACGAAGACGAGGCCGAGGTCGCGATCGACGCCGGCCGGCTGACGCGCGAGCAGCTGGACCGGCTGCGCGCGGAGGGCGAGCGGATCGGTGCGCTGGCCGAACGCGGCGCCTATCCGTTCGACGGCACCGGCACGGACTTCCGGCCGGACCCGGCGTGGCCCGCGCCGGAGCTGCCCGCGGGCCTGCTCGGGGAGCTCAGCCCGCCAGCAGGAAAAGGATCAGGGCCAACACGGCGTTGACCACCGCGAGGATGACGACCGACTTCGTCGGGATCACCTTCGGGAAGACCACCTTGCCGTGGACGGTCCGCCACCACACGACGCCGAAAACGCCCGCGACGAGGCCGAGGAAGCCGCCGAAGCCGCTGGACAGCACCGCCCAGCCGACCATGCCGAGCAGGCCGACCCCGAAGGTCAGCAGCACCGCGGTGACGAACGTCTTGACGTCGGCCCCGGCGGTCTTGGGCCGGGGCACCGGCTGCGTGGAGTAGGTCACGCGGCCATACTAGAGCGGTCACGGCGAGGGCGCGGACCACCCGGAACAGTGGGACATCCGACTAACGCGCCTCCGACCAAGCGGTATCCTCCTGCCATGACGACCACGACACAGTTCGCCCATGTCCCGCACCCGAGTCCTGCGAGCGCGGACCGTGTCGCGGAGGTACTCGAAGCACCCGGGTTCGGTACTTTCTTCACCGACCACATGGTCACCGTGAAGTGGTCGAAGGCCGAGGGCTGGCACGACGCCCAGGTCGGCCCGTACGCGCCCTTCACCCTCGACCCGGCGACATCGGTGCTGCACTACGGCCAGGCCATCTTCGAGGGGTTGAAGGCCTACCGCCAGCCGGACGGCTCGATCGCGTCGTTCCGCCCGGACGCCAACGCCGCGCGGTTCCGGCAGTCGGCCGAGCGGCTCGCGATGCCGCAGCTGCCCGAGGACGTCTTCGTCGAGTCGCTGCGCGAGCTCGTCGCCGTCGACGGCCGGTGGGTGCCCACCCGGCAGGGTGACTCGCTGTACCTGCGGCCGTTCATGATCTCGACGTCCACCGGGCTCGGCGTCAACAGCCCGGCCGCCGACTACGTGTACACGGTCATCGCGTCCCCGGCCGGCTCGTACTTCTCCGGCGGCGTGAAGCCGGTGAGCGTCTGGCTGTCGACGGAGTACGTGCGCGCGGCCCCCGGCGGCACCGGCGCGGCGAAGTGCGCCGGCAACTACGCAGCGTCGTTCGTCGCGCAGGCGCAGGCCGTCGAGAAGGGCTGCGACCAGGTGGTGTGGCTCGACGCCGTCGAGCGGCGCTGGGTCGAGGAGATGGGCGGGATGAACCTGTTCTTCGTCTTCGGCTCCGGCGAGAACGCCCGGGTGGTCACGCCCGAGCTGACCGGCTCGCTGCTGCCGGGCGTGACGCGCAAGTCGTTGCTGCAGCTGGCTTCGCGGCTCGGGTACAAGGTCGAGGAGCGCCGGATCTCCACGGAGGAGTGGGAGAAGGCGGCGGCCTCGGGCGAGCTGACCGAGACGTTCGCCTGCGGCACGGCGGCGGTGATCACCCCGGTCGGCCACGTCAAGCACGCGAACGGTGAGTTCACCATCGCCGACGGGCAGCCGGGCGCGCTGACGATGAAGCTGCGCGAAGAGCTGACGGGCATCCAGGAGGGCACCCGTCCCGACGCGGACCACTGGATGGTCCCGCTCGGCTGATCTTCACGTCATGAGGGCACCTTCACGTCCGTGAAGGTGCCCTCATGACGTCCGGGGTCAGGTGGCGGTGGCGGGGATGACCGGGCCGGAGACGCCCGCCTGCTCGTGGGTGGCGGTTTCGGCCAGGACGCGGGCGGCCATCGTCAGCAGCGGCAGTGCCGTCACCGCGCCGGTGCCCTCGCCGAGCCGGACGTCCAGCTCGAGCAGCGGGCCCAGGTCCAGGTGCTCCAGCGCGAGCGCGTGCGCGGGTTCGGCCGTCCGCTGCCCGGCGACCCACCAGCGCCGCGCGCCCGGCGCGAGGTCTTCGGCGACGAGCGCCGCGGCGCACGCGACGAGCCCGTCCAGGACCACCGGCGTCCGGCGGGCCGCGGCCTGGGCCAGGAAGCCCGCCATCGCCGCGATGTCCGCGCCCGCGGTGGTGCGCAGCAGGGCGACCGGGTCGGCCAGCACCGCGCGGGCCCGGCGCAGCGCGTCGCGCACCGCCGTCGCCTTGCGCATCCACGCCTCGTCGTCGATGCCGGAGCCGCGGCCGACGACCGCGACCGGCTCGGTGCCGGTCAGGGCCGCCACGATGACCGACGCCGGCGTGCTGTTGGCGATCCCGAGGTCGCCCGGGATGAGCAGGTCCGCGCCGCCGTCGACCTCCGCGTCGGCGATCGCGATGCCGGCGCGGATCGCCTTCTTCGCCTCCTCGGCGGTCAGCGCGTCCTCGACGTCGATCGAGCCCGAGCCGCGGCGGACCTTGTACTCGCCGATCGAGCGCGTCGCCGGCGCCTCGGTGTCCACGGCCATGTCGACCACCCGGACGCTCGCGCCCGCGGCGGCGGCCAGCACGTTGATCGCGGCGCCGCCGGTGAGCATCGTGCCCAGCAGCTGCCCGGTCACCTCGGCGGGGTAGGCCGAGACGCCCTTCGCGGCGATGCCGTGGTCACCGGCGAAGACGATCACGCGCGGCCGGGTGAACGGCCGCGGCGGCGACTGGCCCTGGCACGCCGCGATCCAGACGCCCAGCTCCTCGAGCCTGCCCAGCGACCCGGCGGGCTTGACCAGCTTGTCGTGCAACGCGATCGCGTCGGACCGGGCGTGGTCGTCGGGCGGGGTGATCTCGGGGAACTCGATGTTGTCCGGCTCCACACCAGGCCCTTTCTCGTCCACGGCAACGCTGCGGCCAACCTACCGCTCCGGATCACCCAGTAGTCTCGCGGCTCGTGGAGACGACGGCGGCCGCGGTGGTGCTGGCCAGCGGCGCGGGCACCCGCGTCGGCGCGAAGCTGAACAAGGTCTACCTGCCCCTGGCCGGGCGGCGGGTGGTCGCCTGGTCCTTGGACGCCTTCAAGCGCGTTCCCGGCATCGGCGTGCTGGTGCTCGTGATCCGGCCGCAGGACCGCGAGCTTGCCGAAGAAGTGGCCGGCGGCGACGTCGAGATCGTGCACGGCGGCGACACGCGCCAGGCCTCCGAGCTCAACGCGCTGCGGCACCTGGCCCCCCGGATAACAGGCGGCCGGGTCGACGCCGTGCTGCTGCACGACGCGGCCCGGCCGCTGGTCCACCCGCGACTCGTCGAAGCGGTGCTGACCCGGACACGCGAGGACGGGGGGGCTGTGCCGGGCCTGGCCGCCGACGACGTCGTCGGAGTGGATGCCGGGCACCTGGTCGCCCAGGTGCCCGGCGCGATCCGCGTCCAGACGCCTCAGGGCTTCCGGGCCGGACCGCTGCTCGAGGCCTACGAAGAGGCCGAGCGGGAAGGCTTTCTGGGGACGGACACTTCGTCCTGCATGGAGCGGTTCTCCTCACTGCCGATCCGCTGGGTCCCGGGGGCTCCCGAGAACCTCAAGATCACCTACCCCCACGACCTGGTGGTCGCGGAGCGCCTGCTCGCGCGCTAGGCGCACGCCGGCGGGCCGCCGCCGTCGTCCCCCTCCCGCTCGGTCTCGAGCGCGGTGCCGGTCGGCCGGACCGTGACGTCCTGCCGCAGCTCCGGCGGGATGTGGCACCCCGGCTGCGGGCGCAGGGCCTGCAGCGGCGCGCCCGGGGTGCCGGGCTCCGCGAGGGTGAGCACCGCGCGCAGCGTCCACACCGGGGTGGCGTGGTACTGCCAGGTGACCACCCGCGGGCCGAAGACGTCGGTGCCGGGGAAGGTCGGCACGCGGTAGGCGCTGGCCCGGTGCTCGTCGCGGAGGATGATGACGTCGGCGCACGTCGGCCACCGGTGCACCGCGGCGTAGATCTCCGGCGCCTCGCGGCCGCCGAACAGGTGCAGCACCCATTTGCGGCGCCGGAGCTCCTCGAGGAGTTGCTCGAGGCCCTGGCCGCTGGAGCCGCTGTGTGCTGTGGGCGGGGACACACTTTCGAGGGTAACTTGCGTACTAGAGCGCAGTCCAGCTTGTGTACTAGTACACCTGGGTGGTTCTGATCAGGGCTTTGTCTCCGACACCCTGGCGTGCTAGAACACTTGTGCGTGAAGTCCGGCGTGAGGAGCCGCCTTGCCCACCCTCGACCGTCCTGAGCCGCCCTACCTGCAGATCGCGGGCCGGATCCGTGAGGACATCCTCTCCGGCCGGCTGCAGGAGGGTGACGCGGTGCCGTCCGCCCGCGAGATCGCGCGTACGTGGGCCGTCGCCATGGCGACGGCCACCAAGGTGCTGGCCACGCTCCGGTCACAGGGGCTCGTGCGCCCGGTGCGCGGGGTCGGTACGGTCGTCGACCGGGGCGGCCTGCACCGCACGGCCCGCGACCGCAACGCCGCGTCGGCGCGCACGGGCCGGATCTACCCGCCCGGCCACTACGCCGTGATCCGCTCGGCCGGCCTCGAACCGGCGTCCGAGCGCGCCGCGGCGGCCCTGGGCCTGGAGGAGGGCGCCCCGGCGATCCGGCGGCGCCGCACCACGTACGGGCCGGATTCGCGCCCGCTGTCGACGTCGACGTCGTGGTTCGACGGCGTCCTGTCGGCCAAGGCGCCCGCATTGCTGGTGGCGGAGCGGATCGTCGAGGGCACGTCGGCCCACGCGGCGGCCCGGCTGGGCACGAAGATCGCGACGACGCAGGAACGGCACGCGGCGGGCCGCGCGGGCGAGGAGGAAGCGGCCGAACTGGGCGTGCCGGCGGGGTCGCCGGTGCTGCTCGGCCGGAGCACGTTCCTGGCGGCCGACGGCACGGTCGTCGAGTACGGCGAGTCCGCCGCCCTGCCCGACCACTGGGTTTTCTACGAGTACACGACTGAGGACGGCGAATGAAGCACATCCACGCGGGCAAGGTCCGTGACCTGTACGAACTCGACGGCGGGGACATCCTGCTGGTCGCGTCCGACCGGGTCTCGGTCTACGACGTCTCGCTGCCGACGCCGGTCCCGGACAAGGGCGCGCTGCTGAACCAGCTGTCGGCGTGGTGGTTCGACCGGATGTCCGGCGTGGTCCCGAACCACGTGGTGTCGACGACGGACGTCCCGGCGGAGTTCGCCGGGCGCGCGATGCGCTGCAAGCCCCTGAAGATGGTCCAGGTCGAGTGCATCGCCCGCGGCTACCTCGCCGGCCTGGGCCTGCGCGAATACCAGCGCGACGGCAAGATCTCGGGCGTCTCGCTGCCGCCGGGACTGGTCGAGGGCGACAAGCTGCCGGAGCCGATCTTCACGCCGACGACGAAGATCTCCGACACCGGCCACGACGAGTTCATGACCTTCGACGAGGTACTGAACGAGATCGGCGAGGACACCGCGAAGCGGCTCCGCGAGCTGACGCTGGAGATCTACACCAAGGGCGCCGAACACGCGGCGAAGCAGGGCGTGATCATCGCGGACACGAAGCTGGAGTTCGGGTTCGACGTCGACGGCACGCTGACGCTGGGCGACGAGGTCCTGACGTCGGACTCGTCGCGGTTCTGGCCCGCCGACGAGTGGGAGCCGGGCCGCCCGCAGCACGCGTTCGACAAGCAGTTCGTCCGCGACTGGTCGCTGACGACGGGCTGGGACAAGACCCCGCCCGGGCCGGAGATCCCGGCGGACATCGTCGAGCAGACGCGGCAGCGCTACACCGAGGTCTACGAACGGATCACGGGGAAGACCTGGGTCCGTGGGTGACTACGACCCGTACCGGCTGATCGACGACGTCGAGACGCTGCTGGTTTCGCGCGGGCTTTCGCCGACGCGCGTGCCCGGCCGCGGCGGCGACCGGCTGGCGGGGGCCGGCCGGCTCCTGCGCGGGTTCGGGCTGGAGCCCCGGATGGCCCCCGAGGACGCGCTCGACCTCGGGGTGCCGTTCCAGGGCCGGATCAACCAGGACTAGGGGCTCTTGGTGAGGGTGGCGTCGCGCTCGACGACGTCGCCGAGGACGTCGTCGATGGCCTTCAGCAGGTCGGCGTCGAGCTTCTGGCCGGCCGCCTTGACGTTCTCGTGCACCTGCTCGGGACGGGAGGCCCCGATGATCGCCGAGGCGACGTTCGGGTTCTGCAGCACCCACGCGACGGCGAGCTGCGCGAGGGAGAGGCCGGCCTGCTTCGCGAGCGGCTCGAGCTCGGCGACGCGCTTGAGGACGTTCTCGTCGAGGAACCGGGCGACCATGTTCGCGCCGCCCTTCTCGTCGGTCGCGCGGGAGCCGGCGGGGTAGTCCTGCCCGGGCTTGTACTTGCCGGTCAGCACGCCCTGCGCGATCGGCGACCAGACGATCTGGCTCATGCCTTCGCGCTCGGAGGCCGGGATGACCTGGTCCTCGATGACGCGCCAGAGCATGTTGTACTGCGGCTGGTTGGAGACGAAGGGGATCTTCAGCTCGCGCGCGAGGGCGGCCCCGCGGGAGATCTGCTCGGCGGTCCACTCGGAGACGCCGACGTAGAGCACCTTGCCCTGGCGCACGAGGTCGGCGAAGGCGAGCATGGTCTCTTCGAGCGGCACGGTCCGGTCGAACCGGTGCGCCTGGTAGAGGTCGACGTAGTCGGTGCCGAGCCGGGTCAGCGAGGCGTTGGCCGACTCGAGGATGTGCTTGCGGGACAGGCCCTTGTCGTTGGGCCCCTTGGGGCCGGTGGGCCAGAAGACCTTGGTGAAGATCTCGAGGCTCTCCCGCCGCTGCCCCTTCAGCCCGCGCCCGAGAACGGACTCGGCGGCGGTGTTGGCGTAGACATCTGCCGTGTCAAAGGTCGTGATCCCCGCGTCGAGGGCGGCCTTGATGCAGGCGTGCGCCTGGTCTTCCTCGACCTGGGAACCGTGGGTGAGCCAGTTCCCGTACGAGATCTCACTGACGTTGAGGCCACTGCGGCCGAGACGACGAAACTCCATGTGCCCAGCCTAGGCGGAAATCGTTCGCTTTGCTAACGACCCTGGAGTGACTCCAACCGCACACAGCGAGAAGCCGGGTGGGCCGTCCGGCCCACCCGGCTTCTCGAAACCGGCTCAGTTGGGGATCGCGTCCCCGGGCTTCAGCCGCGGCTTCGGCACCCGCAGCCGGCGGATCTGGGACGCCCGGACGAACGCGTACCAGCCGATCGAGCGGCCGTTCACCGTCTCCTTGGGGAACTTCTCCCGCGCCAGCTTCGCGATCTTCCGGCCGTTCACGAAGCCCTCGATCGCCATCACCAGCAGCAGCGCCGTGCACAGCAGCGTGATGTACGACTGGACCTGGGGCAGCGGCACCAGCAGCGCCAGGAACACCAGGATCGCCAGCGGCATGAACAGGCCCAGCAGGTTGCGGCGCGTGTCGACCAGGTCGCGGACGTACGCCTTGACCGGCCCGCGGTCGCGCGGGAGCAGGTACTTGTCGTCGCCCGCCATCATGCGGTCGCGGCGGAGCTTGGCCGCCGCGCGGCGGTCTTCCTTCGTCTGCGGGTTCGACTTGCGCAGTTCCTTGTTGCGCTTCATCGCCTCACGCATCGTGGTGGGCGGCGGCGCGACCGGGCCGCGCTTCTTCGCCTCCGCGTCACGGCGTTTCGGCGTAGCCTTGCCCTTACCGGGCGTGAACGCCTTGCCCCCGACGTCGACGGTGTCCGTCGTCTCCGGCTCTTCGGCGGCGGTGTCTGTGGTGCTTCGGCGCAGGAACCTCACCTCACCAGGGTATTGCAGGCGTCACGCCGCCGTTCACCAGGTCGATCCATGTGCGACCATGGTGGGGGAACAGATCGGACGCTCCGGGTGTTGAAGACGTCAGCACGAGGAGTATCCGCAGCGAGTTCGAACTTTGAGGGAGTGCCATGACGACCGCTGAGCACGCCGGCGCGACGCAGGCCGAGACCGCCGAGGAGACCCACGGCGTCACGTTGACCGACGCCGCGGCTGCCAAGGCGAAGGCCCTGCTCGAGCAGGAGGGCCGCGACGACATGCACCTGCGCATCGCCGTCCAGCCCGGTGGCTGCGCGGGCCTGCGCTACCAGCTGTTCTTCGACGAGCGCACGCTCGACGGCGACCTGTTCCGCGACTTCGACGGCCTCAAGGTCGCCGTGGACCGGATGAGCGCGCCGTACGTGTCGGAAGCCGTCATCGACTTCGTGGACTCGATCGAGAAGCAGGGCTTCACGATCGACAACCCGAACGCCACGGGCTCCTGCGCCTGCGGCGACTCGTTCCACTGAGCCACGGCTACGCCAGAAGGGCCCCGCACCTCGGTGCGGGGCCCTTCTGCTGCGTCCGGGGGTTACACGTAGGCGTCGAGCTCCGCGACCTGCGCGTGGCACGCCTCGTCGACCTGCCACGGCTTGGCCGCCGAACGGGGCAACGGCAGGTTCTCGGCCTGCAGGGTCGCCGGGATGAGCGCGCAGTCGGCGATCAGCTCGGACAGGGTCTCGGGTTCGGTGACGGCGTTCACGATTCGTAACGCTATTGATCCGCTCTCGACTGGAGAAGGAGTACCAGCCGGTAGTGTCGGTTGGGCGCGCGCGAACTACCCGGATGGGTCACGACCCGGTGGTAACTTCGCGCCTTTTGCCGTGAGGTCGAGCACAAAGGAGCAGCCGGTGGCAGACAAGGCCAGGATCGCGGTGTCCGGCAGTATCGCGACCGACCACCTCATGCACTTCCCGGGCAGGTTCGCGGAGCAGCTGGTCGCGGAACAGCTGCACCGGGTCTCGCTGAGCTTCCTCGCCGACGACCTCGTGGTCCGGCGCGGCGGCATCGGCGCGAACATCGCCTTCGGCCTGGGGGTGCTCGGCGTGCAGCCGGTGCTCGTGGGTGCCGTCGGCGCGGACTTCGCCGACTACCGCTCCTGGCTGGAGCGGCACGGCGTCGACACCTCCGGCGTGCACGTGTCGGAGGTCGCGCACACCGCTCGGTTCGTCTGCACCACCGACGAGGACCTCTGCCAGATCGCGACGTTCTACGCCGGCGCGATGGCCGAGTCCCGCAACATCGAGCTGCTGCCCATCGCCGAGCGCGCCGGCGACCTCAGCCTGGTGCTGATCAGCCCGGACGACCCGGAGGGCATGGTCCGCCACGCCGAGGAGTGCCGCCAGCGCGGCTACGAGTTCGCCGTCGACCCCTCGCAGCAGCTGGCCCGCATGAGCGGCGAGCAGGCGCGCGCGTTCGTCGCCGGCGCGAAGTACCTGTTCAGCAACGACTACGAGTGGGAGCTGCTGCTCCAGAAGACCGGCTGGACCGAGGCCGACGTGCTCGGCCAGGTCGGCATGCGGATCACGACGCTGGGGGAGAAGGGCGTCGAGATCGTCGGCAAGGACGGCCTCGCCCTGCAGATCGGCGCCGTCCCGGAGCGCGCCAAGGCCGACCCGACGGGTGTCGGCGACGGCTTCCGCGCGGGCTTCCTGGCCGGCCTCGACGGCGGCCTGAACGTCGAGCGCGCGGCCCAGCTGGGCTCCCTGATCGCGGTGCTGGTCCTGGAGACGGTCGGCACCCAGGAGTGGACGTTCGACCGCACCGACGCCCTGGCCCGCATCGGCGAGGCCTTCGGCCCGGACGCGGCCGAGGAGATCTCGGTGGTCCTGCCCGCGGCCTGACCCCAAGCCGTGAATGGCACATTGAGGGACTTCAAGTCCCTCAATGTGCCATTCACGGCTTTTCAGCGAGCGGGGGTCAGAGCTTGACCGGGTAGACCGGCTCCGGGATCTCGGGCTTGATGCGGTGCTCGACGAAGATGCCGTGCCACAGCATGAACACGATCAGCGCCCACAGCTGGCGGCTGCGGTCCAGCTGGCCCGCCTTGTGCTCCTCCAGCAGCGCCAGGATCGCCTTCTTGTCGAGCAGGTCCTCGGTCCGGGAATCGTTGATGATCCCCTTCGCCCAGTCGTACATCTCGTTGCGCAGCCACAGCCGGATCGGCACCGGGAAGCCGAGCTTGCGGCGGTTGAGCACGTGCGCCGGGATGATCTTGGCCAGGGCCTGGCGCAGCGCGTACTTCGTCGTGCCGTGCGCGAGCTTCTGGTCCAGCGGGATCGACGCCGCGACCTTGAACACCTCGGCGTCGAGGAACGGCACCCGCAGCTCCAGCGAGTTCGCCATCGTCACCTTGTCGGCCTTGACCAGGATGTCGCCGCGCAGCCAGGTGTAGAGGTCGACGTGCTGCATGCGGGCCACCGGGTCCCAGCCGCGCGAGACGTCGTACCAGGGCGCCGTGACGTCCTTGAAGCCCACGCCCTCCTGGTAGGTCTTCAGGACGTTGCGCAGCTGGTCGTCGCGGAAGTTGCGGGCGTTGCCGTAGTAGCGGTCCTCCAGCGGCAGCGCGCCGCGGCGCAGCAGGTCCTTGCCGCGGGTGCCCTCGGGGATCTTCGTCGAGACCTTGCCGATGAGCTTGCGCATGCCGCCGGGGATCTTCTCGAACGGCGCCAGCGAGATCGGCTCGTTGTAGATCGTGTAGCCACCGAACAGCTCGTCCGCGCCTTCGCCGGACAGCACGGCCTTGACGTGCTTGCGGGCTTCGCGGGCGATGAACCACAGCGGGACCAGCGCGGGGTCGGCCACCGGGTCGTCGAGGTACCAGACGATGAGCGGCAGGACCTCCATCATCTCGTCCGCCGAGACCGTCCGGACCACGTGCTTGACGCCGATCGCGGCGGCCGACTCGGCGGCGACGTCGACCTCGGAGTAGCCCTCGCGCTCGAACCCGGTGGTGAACGCGATCAGGTTCGGGTTGTGCTCCTTGGCCAGCGTGGCGGTGGCCGTGGAGTCGATGCCGCCCGACAGGAAGGCCCCCACCGTGACGTCCGGGTCGGAGATCATGTGCTTGCCGACCGAGTCGCGCATCACGTCGGCGATGCGCTGGTGCAGCGCCTCGGCCTCGGCCTGCGTGTTCACCGGCTTCGCGGCGAACTGCGGGTGGAAGTAGCGGGTGAACTTCACCTCACCGCCGGGCGCGACCTCGAAGGAGGTCCCGGACTCGACGCGGCGGATCGCGGTGTGCAGCGACTCGGGCTCGGGCACGTACTGCAGCACCAGGTAGTGCTGCAGGGCCGTGCGGTCCAGCTCCTGCGCGACGCCGAGGACGTCCGAAAGCTCCAGCAGGCTCTTCTTCTCGCTCGAGAACGCCACGCCACCGGGGCCGGCGGAGTAGAAGAGCGGCTTGATGCCGAACGGGTCGCGGGCGCCGAAGACCTTCTTCTCCTGGGAGTCCCAGATCATGAAGGCGAACATGCCGCGCAGCCGCTTGACCCAGTCGGCGCCGAGGTAGTGGAAGCCGGCGACGATGGCCTCGCCGTCGCCCTCGGTCTCGAACTTCGCGCCGTGCTTCTCGGCCAGCTCCGCCCGCAGTTCCAGGTAGTTGTAGATCTCGCCGTTGAAGTTCATCGTGTAGCGCCCCGGCGCCTCCGGCGGCCCCCAGACCAGCGGCTGGTGGGCGTGCTCGACGTCGATGAACGCCAGCCGGTTGAAGCCGTAGACGACCTCGGCGTCGGCCCAGGTGTCCTGCTCGTCGGGGCCGCGGTGGCGCTGGCAGCGCATCGCCGCGCCCACGGCGTCACGCGCGTTCGCCGCGCCGGTCTCGGTCGCGCAGATCAGTCCAAGCAGGCCGCACACGGGTACTCACACACCTTCAGGCTCATCACCGGGCTGGGGAAGGCCTCAGTATGCCGGGCAGGCCGTGGCGAGTAACACGCGCGTCGATGGTTACCCCTTGGTCAGCGCGGACCGCCAACTCGGCTAGGCTCCGCCCTGTCACAAAGATCGGTCGTAGGAGGCTCTGGGTGAAAGGGCGAGGCGCAGTGGGACAACCCGAGCGCACCCTGGGGAAGCGGACCTTGCGCGTCGCCGCGCTGGCGGTGCTGGTCGCGCTGACCGCGACGGGCTGCTCCGGCGACGAGATCCTGCGGTTCGGCTGGCCCGTCGGCGTCACGCAGCAGGCGAACGAGATGCGCACGCTGTGGACGTGGACCGTGGTGGCCGCGCTGATCGTCGGCGCCATCGTGTGGGCCCTGATCTTCTGGACCGCGACGTTCCACCGCAAGAAGAAGACCGCCGACGGCGAGCCGGAGGAGCTGCCCCGGCAGTTCCAGTACAACATCCCGCTCGAGCTGTTCACGGTCGTCGTCCCGACGATCATGGTCTGCGTCCTGTTCTTCTTCACCGCGACGACGGAGTCGAAGGTCCTGGACAAGATCCCGAACCCGGACGTCAAGGTCCAGGTCGTGGCCTTCCAGTGGAACTGGGAGTTCAAGTACGAGGACGCCAACGCCAAGAAGGCGGACGGCCAGCAGGTCAGCACCGTCGGCTCGTCCGGCGAGATCCCGCTGCTCGTGCTCCCGGTCGGCAAGACCATCGAGTACGACCTGATCTCGACCGACGTCATCCACTCCTTCTGGGTCCCGGAGTTCCACTTCAAGCGGGACGTCATGCCGAACCCGGACAAGAACAACCAGGACAGCTCCTTCCAGAACAAGATCGACCGCGAGGGCTCCTTCGTCGGCCGGTGCGCGGAGCTGTGCGGCACGTACCACTCGGTGATGAACTTCGAGGTCCGGGCGCTGTCGCCGGACAAGTACGACCAGTACATCGAGCTGCGCAAGCAGACGAACCCGGCCACCGGCCAGGCGTTCACGGCGTCCGAGGCGCTGGCGAAGATGAACTGCGGCGAGCTGTGCACCCCGCACGCGGTGACCACGCAGCCGTTCAACACCGACCGCACGGCACGGACCGCGTCCAACTGACGTCGCCAGAACAACAGGAGTAGGAAAGACCCATGAAGGTCGAAGCGCGCATCTTCTTCATCGTGGCGGTCTTCGCCGTGTTCATGGCGGTCGTGTACTGGGTGTGGACCGCGCTGGCCGCGACCCACGGCCCGGAGCCGGTCGGCATCGTCGCGCTGTTCCTGACCGGTGGCCTGGCGTTCCTCGCGGGCAGCTACATGCAGTTCGTCGCCCGCCGCATCGAGCCGCGGCCGGAAGACCGCGAAGACGCCGAGATCAGCGACGGCGCCGGTGAGCTGGGCTTCTTCAGCCCGGGCAGCTACTGGCCGGTCGCCATGGCGGCCACCGCGGCCCTCGCCGCGCTGGCCCTGGCGTTCTTCCACATCTGGCTGCTCGTCATCGCGCTGGTCGCGCTGCTGATCACGATCGGCGGGCTGGTGTTCGAGTACCACACGGGTCCGTCGCACGACTGACCTGCGCTTTTCCCGACTGGCCGCTGCGCTGAGGACTCAGTGCGGCGGCCAGTACCGCGAGCATGCCCAGTGCCTCGGGCCAGGTCGGGCGGTGGCCGTAGAAGGCGATGTCCACCAGCACCGCGACCACCGGGTAGAGGTAGGACAGCAGCGCCACCGTCGTGGTCGGCAGCTTGCCGATGCTCGCGTACATCAGGACGTACATCAGCGCCGTGTGGACGGTGCCCAGCAGCACCAGCCACAGCAACCCCCGCGGGTTCGTCGGTAGCGGCGTGACCAGCAGCAACGGTGCCAGCACGAGCGCGCCGACCGTCGTCTGGACGGCCGCGAGCAGGTGCGGGCGGATGTGCTTCAGCTGCTTCGCGACGAAGGACGCGCCGGCGTAGAGCACGGCCGCGCCGAGTGCCAGCCCGATCCCGGCCAGCTGCACGGGTTTGCCGTCCTCGCCGTGCGCCGACAGGGAGATCAAGGCTACCCCGCCGAACGCGATCGCGGCCCGGGCCAGGTGGCTCTTGGCCACCTTCTCGCCGAGGAATGCCGCCGCCAAGCCGACCAGGATCAGCGGTTGGGTGTGGTAGACGACCGTGCTGACCGAGATCGACGACAGCGCGTAGGACGCGAAGAGCAGCACCCAGTTGCCGACCAGGAAGAGGCCGCCGAGGACGGCCAGGCCGAGGTCGCGCCGGGACGGCCGCCAGGCGGGCAGCCAGCCGCGCGCGAAGCACCAGATCACCAGGAGCGCCCCGCCGACGAAGCAGCGGGCGAAGGCCACGGCCGGTGCGGCCGCGCCGCTCTCGAGGACGACGGCACCGATCGTGCCGGACATCGCCATCGCCGCGGACCACTGGAGCAGCGGGCGGGTTTCGGAGTTCGTCATGGCGTCCAGGTTCGCCGGGCCGGCGTCGCTCAACCAGTGTCAGAGATGACAACGGCCGCAAAACTTGTGACATGCTGGCCGGCATGGACGTCAACCGGGTCGCGGTGGTGCTGGCCGACCACGTTTCGCCGTTCGAGCTGGGCGTCGCGTGCGAAGTGTTCGGCACCGACCGCACGGCCGACGGCATCGAGGGCTGGGAGTTCGGCGTCTGCTCGCCGGCGGGCGCGCCGGTCGCGAGCTGGTCGGGGTTCGGGTTGTCCGGGCTCCGCGGGCTGGACTTCGCGGAGTCGGCCGACCTGCTGATCGTGCCGACGTGCGCACCGCGGACGGCACCGCCGCCCGCGGACCTGCTGGACGTACTGCGCGACGCGGCCGCCCGGGGAGCGTGGGTGGCGGGGTTCTGCGCGGGGGTGTTCACGCTGGGCTACGCGGGCCTGCTGGACGGCCGTCGCTGCACGGTCCACTGGGTCTACGAGGCGGAGTTCCGGGCCCGCTTCCCCGCCGCCCGGGTGGACCCGCAGGCCCTGTACGAGGACGACGGCGGCATCCTGACGAGCGCGGGCACGGTCGCGGCCGTCGACCTGTGCCTGCACCTGGTCCGCCGGCTGCGCGGGGTCACGGCGGCGACGACCCTGGCCCGCCGGATGGTGGCGGCGCCGTTCCGGGCGGGCGGTCAGGCCCAGTTCGTCCAGGCCCCGGTCCCGTCCGTCCCGGACGACTCGGTGGTGGCGGAGGCCCTGGAGTGGGTGGAGCGGCGGCTGGACCGGCCGTTCACGGTGGCCGAACTGGCCCGGCGGAGCGGGCTGGGGGAGCGGACGTTCCTGCGCCGCTTCTCGGCGGCGACGGGGACCACGCCGCACCGCTGGCTGACCGAGCGGCGCCTGGACCGGGCGCAGGCGCTGCTGGAGGAGGGCCGGCTGTCGGTGGAGGACATCGCGGTGGCGTGCGGGTACGCGTCGGCGGCCGCGCTGCGGCACCAGTTCACCCGGCTGCGCGGCACGAGCCCGACGTCGTACCGCGCGGCCTTCCGCGGCTGAGGCTCAGGCGAAGGCGATCCAGCGGTCCAGGAGCGCCGCCGCGGCGCCGGAATCGATCGCCTCGGCCGCCTTCGCCAGGCCGGCGCGCAGATCGTCCTCCAAGGACGCAGAGAAGCCCGTGAACGCCGCCAGCGCCGCGGCCGCGTTGATCAGCACCGCGTCCCGCACCGGCCCCGGCTTGCCGCCCACCAGCTCGCGGACCACCTGGGCGTTCGACGCCGCGTCACCGCCGCGCAGGTCGTCCGCCGTCGCCCGGGGCACGCCCAGGGCGGCCGGGTCGAGCGTCGTCTTCGTCACGGTTCCGCCCGACACCACCCAGACCGACGAGGTCGTCGTCGTGGTGATCTCGTCGAGGCCGTCGTCGCCGCGGACGATCAGGGCCGTCGTCCCCCGGCGCGCGAACACCTCGGCCAGGACGTGCGTCTTGTCCTCGTACGCGCAGCCGATCAGGGCGCTGCCCGGCTGGGCCGGGTTGGTCAGCGGGCCGAGCAGGTTGAACGTCGTCGGGATGCCGAGCTCGCCGCGGACCGGGCCCGCGTGCCGCAGCGCCGGGTGGAACGCCGACGCCAGGAAGAACCCCACGCCGACCTCGGTCAGGCTGCGCTGGACGTCCTCCGGGGGCAGGGAAATCGTCACCCCGAGGGCTTCCAGGACGTCGGCCGCGCCGGACTTCGACGACGCGCTGCGGTTGCCGTGCTTGGCCACCGGGGCGCCGGCCGCCGCTGTGACGATCGTCGCCATCGTCGAGATGTTCACCGAGTTGGAGCCGTCGCCGCCGGTGCCGACGATGTCGACGGCCGGGCGGTCCAGCTCGACGCGGCGGGCGTGCGCCAGCATCGTCGCCGCCATGCCGGCGATCTCCGCCGGCGTTTCGCCCTTCGCGCGCAGCGCCACCGCGAACCCGGCGATCCGGGCCGGGCTCGCCGCGCCGCTCATGATCTGGTCCATCGCCCACGCCGTGTCCTCCTCGGACAGGTCGACGCGCGCGACGAGCTGCTTGAGCAGCGGCGGCCAGGTGCGGGGGACCGGGGTGGCCACCGGGCTCAGCCGTTCACGGCGGGGACCCGTCGCGCGCGCAGCACGTCGGCGACGGTCTCCGCGGCGGTCAGCGGGTCCAGCGGGTGCACCAGCACGGCGTCCGCCTGCGACCAGGTGGCCAGCCACCGGTCGTCCTTGCGCCGCACGGAAACCACGATCGGCGGGCAGTCGGCGATCTCGGCCTTGAGCTGCCGGCAGAGGCCGATGCCGCCGGTCGGCTGGGCCTCGCCGTCGAGGATCGCCAGGTCGACGTTCCCCTCGTCCACCTCGGACAGCACGTCGGCGATCCCGGCCGCCTCGACGTAGTCGACGCGGTCCAGGTCGGCGGCGGGCCGCCGGCCGACCGCGTTGACGATCGCCTCGCGCACCTCCGCCTTGTGGCTGAACACCAGGACCCGCATCGACCGCTCGCCCATCAGGCACGCCTCCAACTCGTCACCACACGTCTGCCTGGATCGTATCGGCCGAGACCGACATCACGCGGTCGGCTCCGGCTGTTGCGCGTCCCAGCCCAGCGCGTCGCCGCCCAATCGCTGGGCGAGACCGGCCATCCGGGACCGTTCCTGGGCGCAGTGGAGCGCGTCGAGCACCTGGACGCGCACCGCGTGCACCCGCGCCAGGTCGCCCGACGCGGACTGTTCCCGCAGCTCGTAGCCGTCCTGGGCGAGGATCGACGCCGCCTCCGCGAGCCGGCCCGGCGGCAGGAGCAGGTGGTGCCGCAGGACGGCCGGTGCCGTGCTGACCCAAGCGGGTGAACCGGCGAGGACGGCCGAGTCGGCGACGACCGGGTCGAAGGCCTCGGCGACGATCTCCAACCCGGGCGTATCGGGTGTCAGACCTGGGGTTTCGCGCTTTTTGACCAGGTCAAGCAGCCGGTCGAGTAAACCCATGAGTAGCTCTCACCTTCCCGGGCATCCGGTGTGATCGGTTACGCAGACGGCTCGCCGTGGACCCACCCGGCGGAGCGGCGGTGCGAGAGGACATAATGCGACGCGTGACAACGGCAGCTCCCACCATCAGTCAGCGGGTCCACTCGCTGAACCGGCCGAACATGGTCAGTGTCGGCACCATCGTGTGGCTTTCCAGCGAGCTGATGTTCTTCGCCGGACTGTTCGCGATGTTCTTCACCGTCAAGGCGCAGAACTCGTCCGGCCAGTGGCCGCCGCCGCTGCACGGCGAGGAGTTCCACCTCAACGTGACGTACGCGATCCCGTTCACGGTGATCCTCGTGCTGTCCTCGCTGACCTGCCAGTTCGGCGTGTTCGCGGCCGAGCGCGGTGACGTCTACGGGCTGCGCCGCTGGTACATCATCACGTTGATCATGGGCGCGATCTTCGTCGGCGGCCAGGCCAACGAGTACCACAACCTGGTCGAAGAGGGGATGACGATCCCGTCCGGCCCGTTCGGCACGGTCTTCTACCTCGCCACCGGGTTCCACGGCCTGCACGTCATCGGCGGGCTCATCGCGTTCGTGTACCTGCTCATCCGCACGAAGCTGAGCAAGTTCACCCCCGCCCAGGCCACGTCGGCGATCGTCGTGTCCTACTACTGGCACTTCGTCGACATCGTGTGGGTCGGCCTCTTCGGTGTGATCTACCTCCTTCCGTAGGTCCGCCCCAGCCGCCACCACCATCACCATCGGCCTGAACTGACAGCAAGGGTTGCCGCAAGATGACCACCAGCACCAAGTCCTCGGAGCGCCGCTACCGCGCGCGGTCGAAGCTGCGGAGGCGGTTCGCCGGCCTGCTCGCGCTCGGTATCGCGCTGGTGGGCGCCGGCGCCCTGTACGCCGTGTTCGCCCCGGAGCCGCAGACCGCGCAGGCCCAGGGCACGCCCGCGCAGCTGCGCCTCGGCGAGCAGGTCTACAACAACACCTGCATCGCCTGCCACGGCGCGAACCTCGAGGGTGTCAAGGACCGCGGCCCGAGCCTGATCGGCATCGGCGACGCCGCGGTGTACTTCCAGACCTCTTCCGGCCGGATGCCCGCCGCGCGCCAGGAGGCGCAGGCCGAGCGGAAGCCGCCGAAGCTGACCGAGGCCGAGATCGACGCGGTCGGCGCCTACATCCAGGCGCACGGCGGCGGCGTGCAGCGTCCCGCCGAGAAGGGCGAGGCCCTGCGCGGCTCCGACCCGGCCCGCGGTGGCGAGCTGTTCCGCCTGAACTGCGCCTCGTGCCACAACTTCACCGGCCGCGGTGGCGCGCTGTCCGCCGGCAAGTACGCGCCGAACCTGGACCCGGCCAGCGAAGAGCAGATCTACACGGCCATGCTCACCGGTCCCCAGAACATGCCGAAGTTCTCCGACCGGCAGCTGTCGCCGGAGGAGAAGAAGGACATCGTCGCCTACGTGAAGTCGGTGTCGGACGGCAACAACAACCCGGGTGGGAACGGCCTCGGCGGGGTCGGCCCCGCTTCGGAGGGCGTGATCGCCTTTATCGTCGGGATCGCCGCGCTGATCGGCGTGACGTTGTGGATTGGATCGAAGGCATGAGTGCCGAGGGGCCGAAGCCGCCGACGGAGGCGGAGCTGGCTGAGATGGACCGGGACCAGCTGGTCAAGCTGGGCGGCGCGCTCGACGGGGTCGAGATCGTCGAGTACCCGACTCCGTGGCCCGTGGAGGGCACCCGCGCGGAGAAGCGGGCCGAGCGCCTGGTCGCGTTCTGGTTCGGGCTGTCCGCCCTGGCCGGGATCGGGTTCGTGGTCTCGCTCATCTGGTGGCCGTGGCAGTACGAGGCGCCGGACAACGAGAGCGGCCACTTCTGGTACAGCCTCTACACCCCGATGCTCGGCATCACGCTCGGCCTGGCCATCCTCGGCCTGGGCATCGGCGTGATCCTGTACACGAAGAAGTTCGTGCCCGCCGAGGTCGCCGTGCAGCAGCGCAGCGACAACCAGGGCGAGGGGTCGGCCGAGGTCGACCGCCAGACGATCCTCGCGCACCTGGCCGACGCCGGGAACCGCAGCACGATCGCCCGCCGATCGCTGATCAAGCGCTCGGCGATCGCCGGTGCCGGCGCGCTCGGCCTCGCGGCCGCGGCGCTGCCGCTGGCGTCGTTCATCAAGAACCCGTGGAAGAACAGCGAGTCGCGCGACTCGCTGTGGCACACCGGCTGGCAGCCGAACTTCCCCGGCGAGAAGGTCTACCTCCGCCGCAACACCGGCAAGCCCCTGGAAGAGGGCGAAGAGGTCAGCCTGGTCAAGGCCGAGGACCTCGACGCCGGCGCGATGGAGACGGTCTTCCCGTACCGCGACTCGGAGAAGGGCAAGCCGGAGCTGCTGGCCGCCGCGCTCACCCGCGTCGACAACCCGGTCATGCTGATCCGCCTGCGCCCGACCGACGCCGCCAAGGTGGTCAAGCGGGCCGGCCAGGAGGACTTCAACTTCGGCGACTACTACGCGTACACGAAGATCTGCAGCCACGTCGGCTGCCCGACCTCCCTGTACGAGCAGCGGACCAACCGCATCCTGTGCCCGTGCCACCAGTCGCAGTTCGACGCCCTCCACTACGCCAAGCCGATCTTCGGCCCGGCGACCCGGCCGCTGGCCCAGCTACCGATCACGGTGGACGAAGAGGGATACTTGATCGCGCGAGGCGACTTCATCGAGGCCATCGGTCCGGCCTTTTGGGAGCGTAAGTCATGAGTTCACTCACCACGCCGACCAAGGGGTCGAGCCCGGTCGAGAAGGCGCTGGGCGACGCGGCCGACAACGCGGACCAGCGGTATCACCTGGCCAAGGGTCTGCGGCACCAGCTGAACAAGGTGTTCCCGACGCACTGGTCGTTCTTGCTGGGCGAGATCGCGCTCTACAGCTTCATCATCCTGCTGCTCACGGGTGTGTACCTGACGTTGTTCTTCGACCCCTCGATGCAGGAGGTCGTCTACCACGGCAGTTTCAAGAACATGCAGGGCCT
>NZ_BAAGUJ010000030.1:0-26331 GCF_054781455.1 Amycolatopsis stemonae
GCGCGGGCGCGTTCGACGTCGGCGTCCAGCACCACGCCGTGCCCGGGCACCACCAGCTTGCCCGGACCGAGGACCTGCCGGGCGAGGCGGGTGTGGTCGGGCGTCACCTGCAGCGTGAGGGTGCCCGCCGCGCGGTCGGCCGCCAGCCGGAGCATCTTGGGGCCGAGCGCGGCCAGCAGCACGCGGTCGGCGGGGACGCCGGCCGCGGTCAGCGCGTCGAGGTAGCTCGCGACCTCGGCGAGCGGGGACGCGTAGCCGGCGTCGACTTCCCGGTGGCCGGCGCCGATGCCGATGAGGAGCCGGTCGGCGTGCTTCCCCGCGATCCGGTGGTAGGACTCCGCGACGGTGCCCGCGTCGGACTGCCACACGTTGAGCACGCTGGTGCCGATCACGATCCGGCTCGTGGCGTCGAGCAGCCGCTCCGCCGAGCGGAGGTCCGCGGTCGGTGACGCGGCCAGCCAGATCGCGTCGTAGCCGGCTTCTTCCAGCGCGACGGCGTCCGCCGCGGTTGCCTCGGCGGCGGTCAGGTAAGCGCCGAGCGGTCCCAGGTCGATGGTCATGATCACGACTTCAGCACCGGGTGGTCGCGCGCACCAGCGCCAATCGGCACGTGCTGCGATAAGCTTTCCTTATCGTCGAGGTCAACCGGGGTGGGGCCGTGGAGCTGCGGGCACTGCGCTATTTCGTCGCCGTAGCTATGACTCTCCTAGTGCACACTGGGTGCCATAGGACCTTCACAGCCACTCCGCGAGCGGGGCCGGACGCTGATCGAGCACGCCCCTGACCAGCTAGTTTGGATCCTCCAAGCCCGTGAGTCCAGGGTCGTGCCGGGCGAGGACGCCCCAGGTGAGGGGCAGGTCGACTACCAGCTCAGCGACCTGCGGAAGTTCGTGCAGACGATCGGCGGTCGGGTCGATCGCGAGGTTCCTGAGCCCAACGTGTCGTCGTTCAAGCGGCGACACGTCCCGCTGCCCGATGGCACCTACGGCTATCGAGCGGTGCGGCCGGACTGGGAGTCGATTCTCACCGCGTTGCGCCGAGATGAATGCAATGCTCTCGCCTCTGCCGATAGCGACCGGGCCACCCGGGATCCGCGCATTCTCGAAGATCTCATTGACGCGGTCGAGTTGTACGGCATTTACATAGTCAGCATGACCGGGAACATCAACTTCACCACCGATGAAGGAATCGACTCCGCGCGTCGGCTGGTCAATCAACGCAATGCCGAATCCCGAAACACGTCACGGCGCGTCACAGACGGAAAACGTCGTGCCGCTCAGGCGGGCAAGACGCACGGCGGACCCGACCGGCCATTCGGCTGGCGCAAAGACCGAATCAAGATAAACAAGCGCGATGCAAAACACATTCTCGTGGCCGTCCCCCGCATCATCGCCGGATTGAGTCCGCTGACTTTGGCGAAAGAGTGGAATGAGCGCAAGAGTCCCACCGTGACCGGTGTCGAGTGGCGAGCCGCCACAGTACGGAATATGTTCACCCGTCCGCGTATGTGTGGAAAAGTCGTCTACCGGGGCGCGGTTCTTCATGGGGAGGACGGTAAGCCGGTTCGCGGGAAGTGGGAGCCAATCCTCACCGATGATCAGTACGCGGCCGTCGTCCGCGCCTGGGCTCCCGCTCAAGAGCAAGAACAGTCGCGCGTCGGCGGGAAGGGACGTGGATATCGGACCAATCATTTGCTGTCGCCGTTCGTCCGGTTCGGTAAGTGCAATGCCCGCATGGTCGGGTCCAGCAGACGGGACCAGCGCTCGGGGGAGCTAATTGAGATCTACCGCTGCCCATCGAAAGGGCAGGGCGGGTGCGCTAGCACTTCGCGGGATGCGGCCCCCGTGGACGCCTACATTAAGGCTTTGGTGCTTGCGGAGCATCGGAAGATCCAGTCTCGGAAGCTTGAAAAATTGCCGCCGTGGCCGAAGGAAAAGGAACTCGCCGACCTGAAAGACCGGATGCGGGAGTCCTCGATGCGTTATGAAGCCGGGTCCTACTCGGCGGAAAGCTACTTCCCCAGTCTTGCGCGAATGGAGGCCACGGAGGCCACCCTGAAACGCGAGAAACGCAAGTACGCGGCGCGGCAGGATGCTCGCGACGCGGCCGTCGCGAACCTTGACAAGCAATGAAAAAGGCCGAGCTTCACCATTGAGCTGAAGCAAGCGGCGATTGCCGAGACTCTTACAGCTGTGGTGATTACGCCTGCAGGGAAGGGCATCCGATTTCATCCGAACCAGATTAAGCCGATTTTCCGCAACGAGAACGACTGACCTCTCAGAAAGACTCATTCTGGCACGGCGGACGAGCTGCCAATATGGTGAGAGTGGCGGACTTCACTGTGTCGAGCAAGTAAGATACCCACTGATCATAAAACCAGCTCCGCTTTGCCCTTGAAGAGTGAGCATGCCCAGTTGCGGCCCGGGGTCAATATTGATATAGAGCGCCAAACTGTCTTTCCAGATGAGATGGCAGGCGTCAATAATTTTGGTATTCGCGTCGATTCGCATCACTGCACTTTCAGGGATGAGTACGTCATCCCGGTACGCGCGCGGGTCCAATATCTGGCTGGCAAGGTGCGCGACGGCGCCGGGGCAGTCGGTGGATGAATGCGTGCGGGCGAAAGCGTATGCGGCGTCCGAACTGAACAACGAACACGCTCGCGCCGTGTCGCGTCGAGCAATCAGGAGCAACAGTTCGAGAACTGCCCTTGTCGGCGTCCAAGTGACTCCGGGTGCAGCCGGAATGTCTTGCATACCGGCGTACCCCATTGATTGTTCCGCAGCACGTGGCGGCGAATCCGGCGCAATGAATGCGGCGCTACAAATAAGGAGCGCTAGCCCTACGATCAAGGCAACGACAATATGCGCACGGCGCCGACGAAACCGCATCCTGACGGCGAACGCAACCGCGCAAAGCGTGATAACAAGCCCCGCCGACACGCCCAGCCACCACGCAACCATCGAATTGCTCCCAAGCTCCGAATCAGTGGCCCAGTTCAGCGAGCGCACGACGTAGCGCATCACGAGCAGTATCGGTAATAGTCACGATGCCATCATTTTCCTGAACGAGCGCCACATAACCAAATGCTTCCGCCCACTTATTCAGCGCAAGAATCTCCGGCAGATCGCCAGTTGACGGCTCATAGCGACCCGTCTTCGCCAGTTCGGCGAGCGCTTCATGCTGAGTCTTGCTTTTCTTCTTGATAAGCAGACTTAATTCAAGTACTACCTCCGGGTCGTCTCGCCACTCGCGTGTCGGATTCAACGCGGGATTGATCGAAAAGTTTGATTTTTCTCCACCCATTTCAGTCATGCCAACCTCGATTTCGCTGGTTAAGTGTAGCTAGACCTCGCATAGTCCATCATAGCGAACGTTCGAGCGCAATTTGATGCCTCCACAGAGCGCGTCCGAGGGGGCACGCGGTCGTACCCCCTCGGACGTGCCCTACCCTGGCTTACCTAGCAGGATCTTGGACAGGTGACCGTTACATCTGGCAAGAGTCGGAAGCCTGACCGACCTGGTTGTGTACGTCGTGGTCGTACACGTAAACGGTGATGTCCCACCTTCCATTCGGGTTCACAATGTAGGCTGTGGGGGCACTCCAGGATCCCGAACCGCTGACATATAGATTCGTCGGGGAACCGTTGCCGTAGTAGTTTCCGTCCTTGTACACGGCATACGTAATGTCGATGTGCTCATTCCACTCGTAGTCAACACCTGATGCCTTGTACGAGATCGTGTTCGCGTCGGTGATGCATCTCGCGTCCAGCGAGGTGACGCCGAATCCATCCTCTTCGCCAGCGAATGCAGGAATCGCACCTGCGGTCACAAACGAGATGGCCGCCGTCGCGACAATAAAGAAATTTCGAGCGAACGATGAACGCATGAAAACCCCTCTTTTAATTTAAGTACCATAACTTCTTGCACACTGCTGGGGATATAAAAGAAGCCGAAGGCCGGCGAGTAAGTTTGCCTCGAAATTAAGAACCCCCCGCTCCCGCGAACGAGCCTGGCACGGAGACGGTGAAAGTTCAACGCATCCAGATATTTCTTGTTGACAGCCCGCGGATGTCGCATCGCTAGCAACTATGAGTTGATACGCGGTCTGCTCGGGGTCGTACGAGTTCGCTGGAATGGACTAAGCACTGCGCGTGTCCTGAGCGACATCGTTTCTCTCACTGTGAGCATTGCTAATGCCTTGTATGTCTTGTTGGCACGATAAGACTGGGTCTGACGCAGATGCGGTCCTCTGTCCGCTTCGCAGTCGCTTGCGGTGGCGTTGTCGCAGGTAGAGGCGCATCCTGGGGATCATGGGCGGGAAGAAATTTTCGGATCGCCTGGTCGCTGCCGGGGAGCGCAAAGCAGCCCGTGACCAGGACCGGAATCGGCGGCGGTCGGCGATTGAGCGTGCCGTACGGGTGCCCGCGCTGATTGGTGCGGGGATTCTCGCGCTGGTGGCGTGGTGGCTGTCCGGGTGGGAAATGTGGCCGTGGCTCTTCGGCGGCGTCGGCGGTCTCGTGGCCGTGCTGGTGGTGGCCCGGGGAATGCCGCCGATGTGGCGGCTGACGGTGCCCCTGCTGGTGGTCGGGGTGTGGTTGCTGACCTATGTGGACCCGTGGTGGTGGGTGTTGCTGGCGGGGGTCGCGGTGACCGGTGCCGGGGTGGCTGCGCTGGTGATGCTGCGACTACAGGTCCGGCGCTGGCAGACATTGGGGGCGCTGGCGCTGGGTGTAGGGATGGTTGCGGCGGGGTGGGTGATGCTGGCCGTGGATGCGGCGACGGAGAAACGTCAGGCTCAGGCCGAACTCAATGAGGCTCACGATGAGGCAGTGGCCCGTATCCTGCCGCGCAGTCCGGCCAGCATGGTCGACTTTCTTGCCGAGCACATCGCGCGCTTCAATCCGGACGATCGGTTGGCGTGCTCGGTGTTCACCCCACAGGCGCAACGGCAGTTCGCCGAGCGCAGCAGGTCGTGCCGACCGTGCGCATCGGCACGGCCGCCGGCATGACCGCCCGGCTGGAACGTGGGATCGACGCCTTCCGCGAGCGGGCGCCGGAGTTCGACGTCGTACTGGCCGATCTGCCGGTCGAGGCCCGGCTCAACGCTCTGCGGCAGGGTGACCTCGACCTGGCGCTGCCCCGGGGTGTGCGTTCGGTGCCCGGGCTCGAGGTGCTGCCGGCCTGGACCGAACGCCTGTACGCGGTGGTGTCCCGGCGGCACCCGGCGGCGGACCGCCGAGCCGTCGGCCGCGCCGAACTGGCCGGCGGCACGCTGCGCCTGCCCGCCCGCGAGCACGACCCGCCGCTGCACGACGCCGTGGCCCGCGTGCTGAGCGACACGGGGTGGCAGCCGGCGGCCGGCCGCCCGACGGGCACCCTGCAGGAGACGATCGTCGAAGTCGGCTCGGAGCCCCGGAGCTGGACGGTGCTGCCGGCCGACCAGGTCGCCGAGATCCGCTCGACCCGCGTCCGCGCGATCCCGCTCGAGCCGCCGGTCACGATCGCGGCAGCATCGTCGTCGCGCCGGACACGGCGAACAGCGCGGCCGAGTGCGCGGTGGCGGCCTTCGGTGACGAGGGTGTCCCGCACCGTCCATAGTGGACCCCGGGGTGGGGGTATCACTCCCTCCCACGCCGGCCGAAGCGCTCGTACCGTCGAGCTCATGATCAGTCAACCTCAGGCCGGTGGTCCCCTCGCCGGCACAGCAGCCCTGGTGACCGGAGCCAGCAGCGGCATCGGCGAAGGCACCGCGCTGGCACTGGCCGCGCTCGGCGCACGGGTGACCGTGGTCGCCCGCCGAGCGGACCGCCTCGACGCGCTCGTCGAAAAGATCACGAGCACCGGTGGCCACGCTCTCGCCGTGAGTGCCGACATCACGGACGAGGAACAAGCTCAGGCGCCGTCGCCCGCGCCGTCGAGGTGTACGGCCGCCTCGACACCGTGGTGGCCAACGCGGGCGTCATGATCCTCGGGCCGATCACCGGCGCGGACACGACCGACTGGCGCCGGATGATCGAGCTCAACACGCTCGGGCTCATGTACACCGCGCACGCGGCTGCCCCGCACCTGCTCGAGGCCGCGGCCGACGGTCCCCGCCGGGTGGCCGATCTCGTCCTGGTCAGCAGCACCGCGGGCCGGGTGGTGCGCGGTGGCGGCGGTGTCTACAACGCGAGCAAGCACGCCGTGACCGCGTTCGGTGAAGCCCTCCGCGGCGAAGTCACCCGACGCCATCTGCGCGTTTCGCTCGTCGAGCCCGGTTCGGTGGAAACCGAGCTGCCCCTCCAGAACCACCCCGACGTCCAGGAGCGGATGTCCGCGCGATACTCCACTATGGAGCGACTGCGTCCCGCGGACGTGGCGGACACCATCACCTTCATCGTCACCAGGCCACGCCACGTTGCCGTGAACGAGGTCTTGGTCCGGCCGACGGAGCAGCAGGATTGAGCGCCGCGACGCCGGAGCGCCGGCTCGGCCAACGTGGGTGCGCTGCACCCACGCGCCGGGTGCCGGTCCGCATTACTGTCGTCGGTGTGGACAGTGACAACGAGCTTGGTGACTACCTGCGAGCGCGACGGGCGCTGGTCCGGGTACAGGAGGTCGGTCTGCCCGACGACGGTCCGCGGCGGGTGCCGGGGCTCCGGCGCGACGAGGTGGCGCTGCTCGCGGGAGTGAGCACGGACTACTACGTGCGGCTGGAGCAGGGCCGGGAACGGCACCCGTCCGATCAGGTGCTGCGATCGATCGCCAGTGCGCTGCAGCTGGACGACGACGCCGCGGCGCACCTCTTCCGGCTCGCCCTGCCGCTGTTCGGGGCGCGTGCGGCCACCTCGCTGACCGTCGCTCCGGAGCTGGTCCGGCTGATGGACGGCATGCCGGACGTACCCGCCTTCCTGGTCGGTGCGGCACAGGACATCCTCGCCGCGAACGCGATGGCCCGTGAGCTCTACCGCGGGTTCGCCCGGTACGACAACCTGCTGCGGATGATCTTCCTGGACCCGTACGCGAGGTCCTTCTACGGTGACTGGGATGCCGCGGCGCGGCTCGCGGTGAGCAACCTGCGGGCGTCGTCTTCGCAGTTTCCCGCGGACGAGCGCATCGAGCGGGTCGTCGGTGAAGTGAGCTTGCGCAGCCCGGCGTTCGCGAACCTGTGGGCCCGCTACGAGGTGCGGCCGCGGACCAGCGAGCTGAAGCACTTCGTGCACCCGCAAGTGGGGGAGCTGAGGCTGCACTTCGAGACGTTCGCCGTCGCCAGCGCCCCTGGGCAGCACCTGTCCGTGTACAGCGCCGAACCCGGCAGCGCCAGTCACGACGGTTTGGTCCTCCTACGACGTCTGGCCGAGCAAGCGGCCACCGGCTCCGACGACGCCGAGGCTCTCGAGAAAGGTGACACCCGATCATGACCACCTCGCTCGCGGACAGCGTGGGCACCTTCGAGATCGCCGGGAAGAAGGTCGCCCGGTTGGGTTTCGGCGCCATGCGGCTGACCGGGCTCGGGGTGTGGGGCGCGCCTGAGGACCGCGCCGAGTGCGTGCGGGTCGTGCGGCGGGCCGTCGAACTCGGCGTGCAGCTGATCGACACCGCCGACTCGTACGGTCCCCACATCAGCGAAGAGATCATCCGGGAGGCGATCCACCCTTACCCGGACGACGTCCTCATCGCGACCAAGGCGGGTCTGACCCGTAACGGCCCGGACACCGTCAGGCGGAGCGGCGAACTGGTGCGCCTCGGCCCCCGAGCCTGGCCCCCGGTCGGTCGTCCGGAGTACCTCCGCCAACAGGCGCAGCTGAGCATGCGCCGGCTCGGCGTCGATCGGATCGACCTGTTCCAGCTCCATCGCGTCGACCCCGCGGTTCCGCTGGCGGACCAGGTCGGCGAGTTGAAGAACCTCCAAGACGAGGGCAAGGTCGTCGCAATCGGACTGTCACAGGTCACGGTCGGTCAGATCGAGCAGGCGCGGCTGATCGCCGACATCGCCACGGTCCAGAACCGGTACAACGTCGCTGACCGAAGCTCCGCCGACGTCTTGGACCACTGCACCCGGCATGGCATCGGGTTCATCCCCTGGGCGCCCGTGGCCGCGGGGGAGCTGGCCCGCCCCGGCGGGTCGGTCGACCACATCGCCGCGGCGCACGGCTGCACTCCGTCCACTGTGGCGCTTTCGTGGCTGCTGCACCGATCCGACGTCGTCCTGCCCATTCCCGGCACCTCGAAGGTCGCCCACCTGGAAGAGAATCTGGCCGCGTCCCGGGTCCGGCTCACCGAAGCGGAGCTGGCGGAACTCACCGCGGCCACGTAACCGACGCTCGGTCTGCGGACTTCCGCCTACCGCGGGCACACGCCAGGTGATGGAGCGGCATAGGACCGACTGCGCCTGTGCGATCGCCGGCGAACTCGACATGCCCGGATCTTCGAAGGCGGAGCGGTTCTGAACATCGTCTTCGTGATCTGCCGGGCAACCGGAGAAGAATTCCGGTTCGACCACGACTACTACGGACGCTTGCTCCACCGATGAGGCGGTCGTAACCGAAAGCGAGACCAAGTAATGACTTCGACATCGAAAACGGCGACCAGGACGTGGGTCGGCGTGGTCACACTGCTGGCCGGCACGCTGCTGCCACCCTTGGATTTCTTCATCGTCAACCTCGCCATCCCGTCGATCCAAGACGACCTCGGCGGCGGCGACCTCCTGGGCCAGCAGATCGTGGCGAGCTACGCCGCCACCTACGCGGTGACGCTCACCCTCGGTGGCCGGCTCGGCGATCTGTACGGGCGGCGGCGGACCTTCCTCGCCGGCCTCGTCGGATTCGCCCTTGCCTCGCTGCTGTGCGGTGCGGCCGGCGAACCCTGGCTGCTCCTCGTCGGACGCATCCTGCAAGGCCTGACGGCCGCGCTGATGGCGCCGCAGTCCTTGGCCCTCATCCGCGCGAGCCTCGGCGGCCGCGACCAGACGGTCGCCCTGGGCTTCCACGGTGCGACTCTGGGCCTCGCCGCGGTGATCGGCCAATCCCTGGGCGGCCTCCTCGTCACCGCCGACGTCTGGGGGCTGGGCTGGCGGGTGATCTTCCTCCTCAACCTGCCCGTCGCGGCCCTGGCTCTGGTGGGCAGCCTGGTCCTGCGTGACCCGCCCACCCGGGGCGCGGAAAGGCTCGACTGGATCGGTGCGATCCTGCTCTTCACTGGTCTCGCCGGGATCGTCATCCCCCTGGTCGAGGGGCGCGCCCTGGACTGGCCCTGGTGGTCCTTCGTCGTGCTCGTCGTCGCCGCCGGCCTGCTGCATCGCTTCTGGCGCTACGAATCCGCCCTCGGCGCCGGTCGGCGACGTGGTCGCGGCCTGCCCCTGGTACCACCCCGGGCGGTCACCGCGCCCGGAGTGCGGAGCGCTCTCGTGGCGGTCGCCCTGTTCTACTCGATCGCCGCGTTCTTCCTCGTCTTCTCGGAACACGAGCAGGCCGTCGGCCGCACTCCACTGCAGGCAAGCCTGGACATCCTGCCGCTGGGGATCGGTTTCCTGATCGGGCCGCTGACCGTGCCGCACCTCATGCGGGTCATGCGACGCCGGATCGCCGCGCTCGGCCTGCTCCTGGAGACCATCGGGTTCCTCACCTTCGCCGGGCTCGTCGCCGCCTTCGGCCAGACACCGTGGGCGGCCGCGCCGCTGGCGCTCATCGGCTTCGGCCAAGGGCTCGCACTGCCGTCGCTGATCCGCATCACGGTCACGCACATCCCGCGCGCGTTCGCCGGGCTGGCCAGCGGTCTGGTCAACGCGACCCTGCAGATCAGCGCGGCCCTGTCTGTCGCGATCATCGGCGGCATCTTCTACGCGACCGCCGGGGCGTACGGCTCGGCCCGGGCCATCACCACGGTGTCGATCCTCATCGCCGCGCTCTTGTTCGCCTCCTCCTTGCTGTCGCTGCGAGCCGAACGTGTTCCGTCCCTCGATACGCCCTCGCCGATCGAAGAAGCACACGATCGCCCGGTGAAGGTGAAGCGCGTCGCGAGGGTGGCCAGGTAGCGGGTGGGTCACGGACGGCGCCACACCGCTCCGCGTTGCTCGTACTCCAGCACGGATTCCGCGCCGACGGCGGCGTCGGCGCCGAGTTCCCGGGTCACGAGCCAGAGCGCGAGGTCCAGGCCCGACGTGACCCCGCCCGCGGTGACGAGGTCGCCGTCGTCGACGACGCGGGCGTCGATCACCCGCGCCTGCTGGGCGGCGAGGTCGGCCTTCGCGAGGTGGTGCGTCGTGCACGGACGGCCCTTGGTCAGGCCCGCGGCCGAAAGCACCATGACGCCGGTGCACACCCCGGCGACGACGGCGTGGCGGGCGCGGCCGAGGTCGTGAAGGAAAGCGCTGTCTTTGATCAAGGCGTTGACGCCGGGACCGTCCTTCGCGGCGTACCCACCGCCGGGGACGATGAGAACGTCGTCGGCGGCGTTCGGGTTCCACGCCGTGGACACCCCGAACTTCGTGCCGAACGTGCCGGTTACGACGCCCGGCGCACCCCGGTTGACCAGCGTCACCTGGACCTCACCCTGCTGGTGCCCGGCGTGGCCCAGCACGGCGAGGGGGCCGATGACGTCCTGCTCCTCGACGCCGTCGAAGAGCAGGATCTGCACGCGGAGCGTCCCGCGTGCCGGCTGGGCGGCCGAAGCGGTGCCGGTGGTGGCGAGCGAGGCGAGGGCGGCGGTGCTCGTCGAGGCGGCGGAGAGCCGGAGGAAGTCCCTGCGTTCCATGGGGGACGCCTTTCTGTCGGGGGTCTCGCTCCAACAGTCGTGCGCGCGGGCGCCGGAGTTCCACGACATTTGTCGGGCAGGGCGTTGCGTCGTGAGACTGACCTTTGTGGACTGTCCACGGCGCCGTTCGCCGGACCAACGCCGAAAGGTGTGCGCTGCCGCTGAATGCGGTGGCGCACACCTCTCGCGGGCCGGCGAGCAGCGGTGCTAGCGACCGGCCGCCTCTTCGATGACGGAGGTCACCTTGTCCGGATGCGAGATGTAGACGACGTGGCTGGACCCGGGGACCTCGGTGATCTTCGCGTTCGCGCGCTGGTACATCCAGCGCTCGAGGTCGGGGTTGGAGACCATGTCGGACCCGGCGACGATGCCGTAGCTCGGCTTGGTCTTCCAGGCGGCCGTCGTCACCTTCTCCTCGAGGATGCTCGCGGAGACGAAGACCTGCGACCGGGCCATGAAATCGGCCTGCCGGGCGGGGAGATCGGCCGCGAAATCGGCGTGGAACTTCTGCGGATCGAGCATCAGGAACCCATCACCGGCGGGCTTGATGTCATTGGTCGGTGAGGGGATCTTCTGGAGGAGTTCGCCGAGGGTCTCGCCGGCGTCGGGTACGGATGCCGCGGCGTAGACCAGCGCCGTCACCTTGGGATCGTCGCCGGCCTGGGTGATGACCTCACCGCCGTAGCTGTGGCCGACGAGCACGACGGGCCCGTCCTGCATGGCGATGACGCGGCGCGTCGCCGCGACGTCGTCGGCCAGGCTGGTTTCGGGTTCCTGGACGATGCTGACGTTGTAACCCTTAGCCACCAGGCGGTCTTGCACAGCCCGCCAGCCCGAGCCGTCGGCGAACGCGCCGTGCACCAGGACGACGTTGTGGACCTTGGGCTTCGTGTGTTCGACCTGGACCGGCGACGCCGTGGCGCCGGCCTTGGCGTCGGCACTCGCCGGCGAGCCAAGGATCGCCGTCGCCACGATGCCGGCCAGCCCCAGGGTGACCGCGGGAAGGATCTTTTTCATTGTCTGGCTGTCTTTCTGCTCAGTGATCGTTCAGCTCGAGATCCATCGTCGGCCGCGGCCACGACCCGAGCCAACGCAAGATGCAGGATGTGCAACCAACGGAAAATGACCTACGTCATGGCCGAGGGCGGGAATATCCGGGCCGTCATTCGCTGTCGAGCACGTCCTGAACCGGCACATCGAGCGATTCGAGCCGGATCGAGGCGCTCGATCCGAGGATCGTCGCGAGGCGGGCGCCGAGTTCGGCGCAGGCGGCGAGCAGCGGTGCCGCGAGGCGGTGCAGCACCGGGTCGGGCAGCCGCGAAGCGTGGCCGGCGATGGCGACCGATCCCAAGGCGTGGCCCGATCCGGGGTCGAGCACCGGTGCCGCGATGCCGTTGAGCTCCGGATGGTTGACCGACCGCGAGATGGCGTAGCGCCGGCGGCGGATCTCGGCGAGCTGCTCGGGCACCTCGGTTCGCGCCGCCCGGCCCGGCTGGGCGAGGAGGACGTCGTCGACCTGGTGGGCGGGGAGGAACGCGAGGATCGCCGTTCCCGCGCAACCCGAGGTCAGCGGCGAGCGTTCGCCGATGTGCGCGATCGGGTGGGCGGCGGTGCCGGGCGGGCCGGCGCTGAGCACCATGACGCGGTGGGCTCCGCTGCGGAGCTGCAGGCTCGCCGTCTCGCTGGTCTCGGCGGCGAGCCGGACGAGTGCCGGGCGGGCCCGGTGCAGGAGGGCCGGGCGTGGCCCCACGAGCGAGGCCAGGGCGACCGCGCGGGCGCCCACCCGGTAGCCGCGGCGTCCGATGTGGTCGACGTACCCGTGTTCCTGCAGGTCCCGCAGGACCCGGTAGGCCTTGGTCGAGGGCAGGCCCGCGCGCTCGGCGATCGTCTTCAACGCGGCCGGCTGGTGCAGGGCGGCGAGCGTCTCGAGGATCCGGAGCGCGCGGATGTGCCCGTCCTCGGCCACTGGCGCATCCTTTTCCGTACGGGGCGCCAACGGGTTTTCTCGTGCGGCGCACAGACGGAGGTGGTGGCAGCCGCCTCGAGCATCGCACTTCACGACGCCTGCGTCAAGACCGAACGTTCTATCCGATGACGGTCCCCGAATGGCAGGCCCGCACCCGGTCCGGGCCGGCTACGGGACGACCACCCGGACCCCGGGCAGCGCGATCCGCACCTCGACGTCCGGCGCGAGGCGGGCGACGGCGTCGGCGTAGTGCCGCGGGTCCTGGTCGCCCTTGGTGATCAGGCGGTCGCCGAGGTAGCCGCTGTGGAACGCGTAGTGGTGGGGGATCGCGAGCGTCGGCCGCAGCACGGCGGTCAGCTCGGCCGCTTGTTCGGCGTTCATCACCACCTGGGCCAGGTTCGCCGGCCGGATGCAGAGGCCGTTGGTGGGCAGGATCGTCAGGTCGACCGGCCCGAGGCGATCGGGGATCTGGTCGAGTTCGGGCACCCGCAGCGAGTCGCCGCCGAAGAACAGGGTCCGGCCGCCCGCCTGGAGCACGAACGTCACCTCGTGGACGCCGTGCTGGCCGGGGGTGGCGGTGACCGTGAGGTCGCCGACCCGGGCGGACTCCCACGCCTCGACGGTGTGCAGGGTGGTGAAGCCCTTGGCCTTCGCGATGGCGGTCACGGTGCCCGGCCCGACGAGCGGGGTGGCCGGGTCGAGGCCGCCGGCGAGGAGGGCGTCGAGGTCGCAGTGGTCGTAGTGCTCGTGGCTGATCACGACCGCGTCGAGCCGGCCCAGTGCGGACACGGGCATCGCGACCCGTTCGCCTTGGTGGTACGTGGCTTTTTCGGTGAACCACGGGTCGGTGAGGATCCGCAGGTCGCCGAGTTCGATCAGCTGGCACGCGTGGGCGATCCGGGTGACCGCGAGGGAGGTGCTCATGTGTGGTGTTCCTTTCCGGGGAAGCTCAGTGGATGGTCAGAGGTCCGTGATGGCGCCGAGGAGTTCTTCGGGCGTCTCGACCTGCGGGAGGTGGCCGGACCGGGGCAGCACGGTGAACTTCGCCATCGGGATGGCCGCGGCGTAGGCCTTGCCGTACTCGGTGCTGACGATCCCGTCGCTCTCGCCCCAGATGACGTGGACGGGCAGGTCGATCGCGTGGAGCCGGTCCAGCAGGGCCGGGTCGGACATGGCCGGTCCGGTGTAGGAGAGCAGCGCCTGGATGTCCGGGCCCGGTCCGGTGCCGCCGGCCGCGGGCGGTGCGGGTGCCTTGCTCGGGTCGTGGAAGGACAGTTTGCTCAGGTCGGCGGGCGCGAGACCGGCGACGCTGGTCACCGGGTGCCCCTCGACCTCGATCCCGACGCCGTCGACGATCACTGCGCCGCCGACCCGGGGGCTGCCCAGGAGGGCGATCTCGGCGGCCAGCCAGCCGCCGAACGAGTTGCCGATCACCGTGACGTCGCTGAGGCCGAGCTCGTCGAGCAGGCCGACGTAGGCGGCCGCGAGGGCGCGGGTCGAATCCACACCCGGCACCCGCGGGGTGCCGGCGAACCCGGGGTGGGTCGGCGTCAGTACCCGGGAGTGCGTGCGATGGGCGAGCAGGTCGGCGAAGCCGGTCACCGTCGCCGGGCCACCTCCGCCGTGCAGCAGGAGGAAGGGTCGGGTGTGGTCGCGGTCTTCGACGGTGACCACACCGCCGGCGGCCGGCGCGCTGAGGGTGCGGATGGGCCGGAGGCTTCCGGCGGGGACGGAGTTGCTCATGCGATCTCTCCTTGGTGGGGTAGGCTATGTAAACAACCTTATATAAACATGCTTAGTTTGGCAAGTGGGAGGGTCGCGGATGGTGGGTTACGCTGCGTCGGTGTCACCGTCGCTTCAGGAGATCGGGCTCGCTGTCAAGCGGCTGCAGTGGAGGCACCACCGCGAAGCCAACCGCAGGCTGGCCGAACACGGGCTTTCCCTGGTGCAGTGGGACGTTCTCCGGCACCTGCACCAGCAGCCCGACGCCACGCTGCACACCCTGGCGGATCTGACCTTCCAGACCGACCAGTCGATGGGGGCCCTCGCCAAGCGCATGATCGAGCGGGGCCTGCTGAAGCGGGTGGACGGCCCCGGCCGGGCCACCCGTCATCACCTGACCGGCGAAGGCGAGCGTGCCTTCGAGGCCGGATCGTCCGTCCTGGAATTCGTCCTGGCCGAGACCGTCGGCACGCTGACCGAGGCCGAACAGGCTGTCCTGTACGAACTCCTGATCAAAGCGGCCGGGTCGCGGTGACCGTGCGCGGGATCACCGGAGCGCACGAACGCGCGGCCACCGCGGGTCTCCGTGCTCCTGGCGGGGCGGGTCAGGTCACGACTCGGTGATCGCCAGCAGCGCCGCGGTGAAAGGAGCTGGGTCGACGTCACCGCGGACGGCGAGCTGCTGGTTGTAGCCGTGGCAGAGGGCTACGAACGCTTCTGCGATGCGGGACGCGTCGGCTGGTTCGCGGCCGGGCAGGAGCGCGGCGACCTCGGTGCGCAGGTTGTCGAGCTGCCGGTGGACGAGGTCGGCGAGGGGAGGGGAGACGGCGGCTTCGGCGTAGATCTGCGCGACGAGGCGGGCGTGGTCCTCTTCGCGGGCCAGGGTGCGGATGTGCTCGACGAACTCGCGGATCGACTCGGCCGTCAGTTCGGCGGGCAGCGCCTGGGTCGCCTCATCGCAGATGGCGGCGACGATCTCGTCCTTGCCCTTGAAGTACCGGTAGATCGCGCCGACTGACAGGCCGGAGGCTTCGACGAGGTCGGTCATGGACGTCCGGGCGAAGCCGCGCGTGGCGAAGCGGGCGCGGGCTGCGTCGATGATCTGGCGACGGCGGGCGTCGAGGCGGGCTTGAGTGACGCGTGGCATAAAAGAACGACCATTCGTTTTTTGTGATAGCGTCCCGACCATACCCCACTGCTCGTCCCGTCAGGAGACTTCTGTGCGTTACCAGGCTTTCGGCCGAAACAGCGGCTTGCGGATCTCGGAGTACGTGCTCGGCACGGCCAACTTCGGCTCGGCACCCGCGGCCGCGGGGGTCGAGGGTGCGAAGGCGATCTTCGAGGCGTTCGTCGCGGCCGGCGGCACCACGTTCGACGTCTCGAACATCTACCAGGACGGCGAAGCCGAGACCGTCCTCGGTGAACTCCTCGGCCGCGAGCGCGACGACTTCGTGCTGATCACCAAGTACAGCGGGAGCAGGAGTGCCGTCCGGGCGGGCGCCACCGGCAACAGCCGCAAGACGATGATCCGCTCCCTGGAGGAAAGCCTGCGACGCTTGAAGACCGGCTACGTCGACGTCTTCATGCCGCACTTCCCCGACGGCGTGACGCCGATGGCGGAGATCCTGGCCGGTTTCGAGGACCTGATCCGCGCGGGCAAGATCCGCTACGGCGGCTTGTCGAACTTCCCGGCCTGGCGGGTCGCCGGCGCCGCGGTCCGGTCGGAGCTGGGCGGTCATCCGGCGCTGGCCGGTATCCAGACCGAGTACAGCCTGGCCGAGCGGTCCGCGGAGCGGGAGCTCCTCCCGATGGCCGAGGCCCACGGGCTCGGCATCGTCGGGTACTCGCCGCTGGCGGCCGGGCTGCTGACCGGCAAGTACCGGCGCGGCGAGCAGGGCCGGCTCAGCGGCCGGGAAGTGGACGCCGGGAAGTCCGCGGTGCTGGACGCGGTCCTCGACGTCGCCGAAAAGACCGGGACCGGTCCGGCTCAGGTCGCCTTGGCCTGGCTCCGCCGCCGCGCCGCCGAAGCCCGGACGTCGATGGCCCCCATCGTGGGCCCGCGCACCCCGGCTCACTTGCAGGGGTACCTCGACGCGCTGGACGTCGAACTCGCCGACGAGCACTACCGGTGGCTGGCGGAGGTGGGCGCCGTCCGGCTGGGGACGCCCCACGAGGACGTGGCAGGCGCGCTGGCCCACGGCCTCGACGGTGACCGAAGCCTCCTCGATGCCCCGCCCGTTCCCGTGCAATGAGGCCTCGGCCGGCCGGATTTCGAGGTGTGGCAGTGGGTTCGCGTCGGTACGCGAGAGTGGGTTGCCGCGCGGGGCGCGGTGCTGTGCTGCGTCGGCGAGCCGGGGTTCGGGCTGGTGATCGCGAACGCGTCGACCGACGGCCACGACGTGACGCGCACGACCCACGACGACGGTGGAACGACCATCTTGGTGCGCCGATCGTTGCTGCGTGCGACAGTCTCCGCGCAGAGGGTTCGGGCCGCGGTCACGGTCGGGCCGGAAGCGCCGTTTTCCGCGGTGCGGCGAACGGACCTGCTCGAGCGGGAGCTGGGTGAACCGGCGTGGTCCGGGGACGAGCCGATCACGCTGGAGCTGCGGCCGTTCCGGATCACGACCATCCGTGCGCGGCTGACGCGTCGAGGACCGCGGCGGCGGGCCGACATCGGTCGGCACGCCGCCCGGCCGGGGCTCAGATCTGGTTCTCACCACCGTCGACGTACACGTTGGCGCCCAGCATGAAACTGCTGTCGGGCGAAGCCAGGAAGGCCACCGCGGCCGCGACCTCCTCGGCGCGCCCGAGCCGTCCGATGGCGATCCGGGCCGCTTCGGCCGCCTTGAACGCCGGCGCGTTCTCTTCGCCCACGAGTTCGGTCATCCCGGAGGTGTCGATCGGGCCGGGGGAGAGGGCGTTCACCCGGATCCCGCGGTCCTTCAGCTCGTTCGCCCAGACGCGCGTGAACGTCCGCAGGGCGGCCTTGGACGCCGCGTAGGCGCCGAAGCCCGCGGTGCCGCGGTCGGCCGCGGTGGAGGCGTTGACGATCACCGAGGCCCCCTGATTCAGGAGCGGAAGCGCTTTCTGGACCGTGAAGACGGTGCCCTTGACGTTGACGCCGAAGACCTGGTCGAAGTCCTCGGCGGTGAGCGTCTCGATGGTGGCGAACGAGGCGGTGGCCGCGTTGGCGAACAGCACGTCCAAGCCCTGGCCGCGCGCTGCGACCTGCTCGTAAAGGCGGTCCAGCTCGGCCGGCACCGTGATGTCGGCCTGCACCGCGGTCACGTTCTCGCCGATCACCTCGACCGCTTCGTCCAGTTCGGTCTTGCGCCGGCCGGCGATGAACACGTGCGCGCCCTCGGCGACCAGCCGCGCGGCGGTGGCGCGGCCGATCCCGCGGGTGCCGCCCCCGGTCACCACCGCGGTCTTGCCTTCGAGCCTCAGCATTTCGACCTCCCGATAATTGTGCACCGATCGGTGCAGAAGTCGACCGTAGCAGGTTCTGCACCGATCGGTGCAGAAGCGGTAGGGTGAGCTGGTGAACCAGGCGCAGGTGGGCCGTCCGCGGGCGTTCGACGCCGAAGCGGCCTTGCAGCAGGCCATGGTGGTCTTCTGGGAGCAGGGCTACGAGGGGGCGAGCCTGGCCGACCTGACCGAAGCCATGGGGATCTCCCGCAAGAGCATGTACGCAGCCTTCGGCAACAAGGAAGACCTCTTCCGGCTCGCGTTGCAGCGCTACACCGAAGGTCCCGGCGCCTACATCCTCGAGGCGCTGCAAGCGCCCACCGCCCGCGAGGTGGCGACGCTGTTCCTCGCCGGCTCGGTCCGGGCGAACACCCGGCCCGGGTTCCCGGCCGGCTGCCTGGGGGTGCAGGGCGCGCTGGCCGTCGGCGCGACCGGGCAGGTCGCGCACGACACCCTGGCCGCGTGGCGCGCGTTGGGGCAGAAGTACCTGCGAGAGCGCTTCCGACGGGCCGTCGACGAGGGTGATCTGCCCGCCGGCGCCGAGCCGGAGCTGATCGCCCGCTACGTCATGACGATCGCGAACGGAATGGCCGTGCAGGCGGTGGGCGGCGCGACCCGGGAGGAGCTGCAGCGGGTGGCGGAGCTGGCGCTGCGGAACTGGCCGCCGGCCTGAGCGAGGTGCTGCTCAGGCCGGCGGCTTCGTTGTCAGGGCAGGTCGGTCACGCCGCGCAGACGGAGTGCACGGCGGTGCCGAGCGCCTGGCGGTGCAGCGCGTCCAGCCGATCCAGGACCACAGCCGAGCCGGTCGCCAGGACGAGCTGCGCACCGCACGGGATCCGCTCGGCGCGGATGTCCACAGTGGACGCCAGGCGCGTGAGCAGGTCCGTGGTGAGCCGGTCGAGGCGCGTGCGGATCTGGCCCAGGTCCGGCCGGGTGGTGGGGGCCTCGTCCGGGTGCGCCGTCCAGCGGGCGAACAGCCCGCGCTGCACCACCTTGCTGGCGGTGATCTGGTCGCGGAAGAACGCCGTCGCCGCGTCCGGGTCCAGGCCGATGGCCGCGGCCTGGGCGCGCACCTGGTTCAGCACCTGCTCCTCGCGCGCGGGGTCGTCGATCGGTGAGTCGGTGCCGAACTTGGCCGCTGCCACGTCGTCGCCGACGCGCAGGCGTTCGACGACGAGGTCGGTCAGCGGGCCGAGCCTGCCGAGCGAGCCGTTCGCCGTGAGCGCGGCGGGAACTTCGGCGGCCGCGGCCGCGGGAACGGTCAGCGTCATCGCGCCGGCCACCGTGAGTGTCGTGGCGGCGATGCCGCGGGCCACCTTGCTGGTCAACTGCTTGCCTCGCTTTCCTTGATGGGGAGGTAGGTGACGTCGGTGAGGTGTTCGGACGCCGCCCACAACCGCCGCCGCAGGCGGTCGTCGTGGGAGAGCGCGCTGGAGGTGACCAGCTCGGGGTAGCCGGTGCGCCCGCGCGGGCCGAAGTAGTCGCCACCGCGGGCGTGCGGGTCGGTGGCGGCGCGCAGCGGTCCGAGTGCGCCCTTCGCCGCGCTCTGGGACAGGGCGAGCGCGAGCGGGTTGACCTTGGGGTTGAGCGCGGCCCGGACCAGCGCGTTCATTTCGCGCCCGCCCTCGGTCCGGGCGAGGCCCGGGTGCCCGGCCGCCGCGATCGCCGGGCTCCCAACGGCCCGCAGCCGGCGGTCGAGTTCGTGGGCGAACAGCAGGTTCGCCAGCTTGGCCCGGTTGTAGGCCGCCATGAACCGGTAGGCGCGGCCGGGCTCGGGGTCGAGGTCGGCCGGGTCGATGGTGCCCTGGCGGTGGCCGTTGCTGCCCACCGTCACCACCCGCGCCCCGGCGGTGCCGGTGAGCAGGTTCAGCACCAGGCCGGTGAACGCGAAGGGGCCGAGGTGGTTCACGGCCATGGTCGATTCGAAGCCGTCTTCGGTGACCGCGTACCGCACGCGGAAGCCGCCGACGTTGTTCACGAGCAGGTCGAGGTGGGCGTACTCGTCGTGCAGCCGGCGCGCGGCGGCGCGGGCCGACGCGAGCGAGGCGAAGTCCACCAGCAGGGTGCGGACGACGGCGCCGGGGGAGCCGGCCCGGATCCGGTCAGCCGCCGCGGCCGCCCGCCCGGCGTCGCGGCAGGCCAGGACGACGTCGGCGCCGCGGCGGGCGAGCGCGTCCGCGATCGCGAAGCCCAGCCCGGTGCTGGCGCCGGTGACGAGGGCGGTCCGGCCGTGCTGGGCGGGGATGTCCTCGAAGGACCAGCGTTGCCGTGTCACGGGTGCACCTCTCAGCTGTATGTAGCGATCACTATAGCACGATAAAGATAGAACGTTCGGTCTTGACACGCCGACGGAAGGCTCGCATAGTGGAGAGCGATAGAACGTTCGGTATCGCGGACTGGTCCGCGATCGTGAAGGGATTCCCGCCATGAGCAAGCCTCTGTACCTCGGCATCGCCACCTCGACCGGCGACGGCCGCGCGGGAGGGCAGGCGCGGACCGACGACGGCCTGCTCGACATCTCCCTGGCCATCCCCAAGGAGATGGGCGGCCCCGGCGGTGCGACCAACCCGGAGCAGCTGTTCGCGGCGGGCTGGGCGTCGTGCTTCCACTCTGCGCTCAAGGCCGTCGCGGCGCAGCGGAAGGTCAAGGTCACCGACTCCGCCGTCGTCGCGGAGGTGCAGGTGCACTCGACGGACGAAGGCGGCTTCACGCTCAGTGCGGCGCTGCACGCGGAACTGTCCGGTGTGGACCAGGCGACCGCCGACCAGCTCGTCGAAGGCGCGCACGCGATCTGCCCGTACTCGAACGCGACGCGGGGCAACATTCCGGTGACGGTCGACGCGACTGTCGCCTGAGCCGGGGTGGCCGGGCCGGCGGAAGACTCCCCGGCCCGGCGCGCCCGGTGCGGAGCGGGGCCGCCGCGGACCTATCATGGCCGGATGGCGAGGGATTCCAGCTCCGTACCGACGGCCGCCGGCTTGAGCAGCCAGGAGGTCATCCTCGACGCGGCTCGCGCCCTCGTCGGGGAAAAGGGCTACGACGGCATGGCGATTTCGGACCTGAGCGCCCAGTCCGGGCTGCCGCCGAGCTCGATCTACTACCACTTCGGCAGCAAGCTCGGGGTGCTGGCGGCGCTGCTGGAGCGGACGTTCGACGAGCTGCACGCGTTGTTCCCGAACCCGTCGTCCTTCGACGAACTGGCGCCACTCGACCGTCTCGAAGCGTGGTTCTCCGCGGCCTGTGACTCCCTCGACCGCCGCCCGGACTACCTGCAGCTGCTCGTCGCCATCAGCGTCGGCCCGCAGAAGGACGCCGAGGCGGTGCGGGCGACCGTGCGCCGCATCCGCGACTACGCGCACGCTTCCTGGGTCGCCGCGCTCACCCCGATCTTCGCCCCGCGCGGTGGCAAGAACAACGAAGCCCTCGTCCAGGAGCTGGCCGTCCTCGGCCGCGCCTTGACGGACGGGCTTTCGGTGACCAACAGCTTCGACGGCATGAGCTACCGCTCGCAGGTCGCCCCGTTCGTCGCCCTGATCCGCGGCCTGGCGGACCAGCGGGCGCCGAAGCGCAAGCGCTGACCACGTCCGAACGGCCTTGATAACACCGCTGCCCGTTGTATAGTGAGCGCTACATACAACGAATGGGGCGGCACAGTGACGAGCACTCTGGATGTCGGTGACGCGCGCCTGGCCTACACCGAGGCCGGTTCGGGCAGCCCGGTCGTGTGGCTGCACGGCTCGGGGCCGGGCGCCACCGGCATGAGCAACTTCGGCGGTAACCTGCCCGCCTTCGCCGACCACCGCAACATCGTGGTCGACCTGCCGGGCTGGGGTGCGTCCCCGCGGCCCGGGACCGACGAGCCGCTGATCTTCCACGCCGCCGAGCGCGTGTCCCGCGCGATGACGGCGCTCGGGATCGAGCGGGCCCACCTGGTCGGCAACTCCTACGGCGGCGCCGTGGCCATGCGGATCGCGATGCAGTATCCGGACCGCGTCGACCGGCTCGTGCTCATGGCGCCGGGCGGCGTCCTGCCGGCCGACGCGCCACCCTGGCCCACCGGCCTCGAACGCCTTTTCGGTTACATGGCCGCGGAAAAGCCGTCGCGCGAGGCGATGGCCGAGTTCGTGCGCCTGATGGTGTACGACGAGTCGCTGGCGACCGAGGCGCTCATCGACGAGCGCTACGAATCGAGCCTGCGCGCGCACCCCGAGCTGCCGATCCCGCCGAACTTCGGCGACCTGACCCCCGACCTCGGCCGGATCGCCGCCCCCACGCTGCTCGTGTGGGGCCGGGAGGACCAGACCGTGCCGCTGACGTGGGCGGCCAAGATCCTCGACGGCATCCCGAACGCGGAGCTGCGGGTGCTGCCGCACTGCCGGCACTGGGTCCAGTACGAGCGCGCGCCCGAGTTCAACCACCTCGTCCGCGAGTTCCTGCGGGGCGGCGCGGCCGCCGCGGCGGAGGGATGACCGTGGGAATCAGGAAGCTGGGTTACGTCGGTCTCGACGTCACCGACGTCGACGCGTGGACCGACCTGCTCGGCCGCACGCTGGGCGTCGGCGTCACCCACGCCAAGTCCGGCACCGACGAGATCGTCCTCGCCGAGCTCGACGAGTTCAAGTACCGCCTCGCCCTGCATCCGTCCACTGAGGACCGTCCGCGCGAGCTGGGCTGGATCGTCGACTCACCCCGCGAGCTCGACCGGCTGACCGGGCGGCTCACCGACGCCGGGTTCGCCGTCGCGGACGGCTCGGCCGAGGAGGCGGACCTGCGCGGTGCCACGCACCTGCGCTGGTTCACCGACCCGGTCGGCTACCGCGTGGAGCTGGCGGTCGGCGAAGCCAAGGTGCGCCTCGGCGCGGAGCGGCCGGCGGGCGGGCCCGGCGTCACCGGCCTGGGGCATTTCGTGCTTGCCAGCCCGAAACTCGAGGAACTGCGCGAACTCTACGAGTCGGTGCTCGAATTCCGGCTGACCGACTACCGCGCGCCGGGCCTGTTCTTCTTCCGCTGCAACCGGACCCACCACAGTATCGCGCTCGCGAACGCCGAAACCGCGTCGATCCACCACCTGGAGCTCGAACACGGCTCGATCGACGACGTCGGGCGGGCCTACGACCGGGCCCAGGCCAACGCCGTGCCGATCTCGATCAGCCTGGGCCGGCACAGGAACGACAAGGCGATCTCCTTCTACGTCCGCAACCCCAGCGGGTTCCACCTGGAGATCGGCTGCGGCGGCATCGACGTCGGCGACGACTGGGTCCCGCACGACTTCGGGCGGTCGGACGAGTGGGGGCACCACCACGCGGAGGCCAACCCGTTCGCCGCGCCGAAGTCGTGAGCCTTTCGGGCCGCCGCGCCCTCGTCACCGGCGCGGCGAGCGGGATCGGCCTGGCCGTGGCCACCCGGCTCGCCGGGCTGGGCGCCCACGTCGTGGTGTGCGACATCGACGCCGAGGGGGCGGCGCGGGCGGCCGAGGTGGTCGGCGGCGAAGCGCTGGCGGTCGACCTGAGCGAGACCGGCGCTCTCGCCGAGCGGGCGTTCGACGCCGACATCCTGGTGAACAACGCCGGGGTCCAGCACGTCGCGCCGGTCGAGCGCTTCGAGCCCGAGCGGTTCGCGGCCATGACCCGGCTGATGCTGGTGGCGCCGTTCGTGCTCAGCCGCGCCGTGCTGCCGGGCATGTACGCGCGCGGCTGGGGCCGGATCGTGCACGTCTCGAGCATCCACGGCCTGCGGGCCAGCGCGTACAAGTCCGCTTACGTCAGTGCGAAGCACGGCCTGCTGGGACTGTCCAAAGTGCTCGCGCTGGAAGGCGCGGCCCGCGGCGTCACCAGCAACTGCGTGTGCCCCGGGTACGTGCGCACTCCGCTGGTCGAGAACCAGCTGGCCGACCAGGCGGCGGTGCACGGGCTGAGCACCGGCGAGGTGCTGTCGGAGGTGCTGCTGGCGAGGACGGCGGTCAAGCGGCTGATCGAGCCGGGCGAGGTCGCCGGCGCGGTGGCGTACCTGTGCTCACCCGAAGCCGCTTCGGTCAGCGGGACCGAGCTGGTCCTGGACGGAGGCTGGAGCGCCTCCTGACCAGGTACCGGCCCGGTGCGGTCAGCTCATCGGCAACGGTGTCGCGGCGAACACGCCGTCGGGGTCGACGGCGGCCTTGACGCGCCGCAGCCGCGGCAGGTTGTCGCCGTAGGCGTGGGGGATCTGGTCGGTCGCGTCCGGGCCGAGCAGATTGGCGTACCCGCCGGGGAACGCGTGCCCGGCCAGTGCGGCCGACGCCGCGTCCGCCCAGCCGCCGACGTCTTCCCCGATACCGAGGATCTCGGCCATCAGGTGCGGCCGGCGGAGGCCGAACGCGGTGTCGGCGGCGGCGACCCGCGCCGCGGCGCCGTGGAAGTGGTGCAGGCTGATCCCGGACTGCGGCGTCGGCAGCCGGCCGCCGAACCGCTCGACGACGGCGGCGACGTCCTCGTCGAGCCCGGGCACCGAGCGGGTCCGGATGGTGACGTGCCTGCCGTCGGGGAACATCGCGTCCCGCCCGGCGATCGCGGTCGCGTGGGGCACGGTCTCCAGCTGGGCGAGCAGGGGGTCGCCGAGGCGGGTCAGCGCGGCCACCGGTCCCGACGGGTCTTCGCCGGTGCCGACGTCGCCGGCCCAGGTCGGCAGCACGAGCAGGGCGGGCGAACCGTCCGGTGCGGCGATCACGCCGGTCTGGATCGTCAGGTCGTCGGGCGCGTCGAGCTGCGCCTCGCGGACCCGCGCCAGGACCTGCCCGGCCTGGTGCCAGGGGTAGAGCACCAGGCCGGTCACCACGGCCGGCACGGCGTGCAGCCGGACGGTCATCGCCGTGACGACGCCGAAGTTGCCCCCGCCGCCGCGCAGGGCCCACAGCAGGTCCGGGTCGTGCCGGGCGTCCGTGCGCACGATCGTTCCGTCGGCCGTGACGACCTCGGCGGCGAGCAGGTTGTCCGCGGCGAGGCCGATCCGCCCGGCCAGCGGTCCGTAGCCGCCGCCGAGGGTGAGCCCGGCGACCCCGACCGTGCCGATGGTGCCGGTCGCGCCCACGAGACCGTGCTCGCCGGCCGCGGCCAGCAGGTGGTTGGCGGACGCGCCGCCCCCGACCTCGGCGGACCGGGTGGCGGGATCGACCCGGACCCCGTGCAGCGGCCGTACGTCCAGGGTGAGACCCCCGTCGGCCAGGGCGCGGCCGGCCCAGTCGTGGCCGCGGGAGCGGACGGAGAGGGGCAGGCCGAACTCGCGGGCGGTCCGCACGCCGAGCACGACGTCGGCGGTGGTGGTGCAGGTCAGCACGAGGGCGGGCCGGTGGTTCACGGCGCCGTTCCACAAGGCGACGCCGTCGGCGTATCCCGGGCCGGATGAGTGCACTTGGCGGTCCGGGACGGCGGTGCGCAGCGCGCGGTGGGCGTCGGCGAGGGAACGGGCGTGGTCGCGGGTGTGGGGCATGGGTGTCCTTCATCGAGTTAGAGGAGTACCGAACGTTCTCCTCTTTGAATGTAGCGTTCACTCTAAAGCGCGTTCTGTCGAGTGTTAGGGTGACTTGGCGTAGTGATACCGATCGTTCTATCTGCTAAACTCGCAGGATGGTGCTCAACGCTCGAGGTCAGGTGTCGGAAGCGCGGTCGAGGTTGCTCGCGACGGCCACGCGGATCTTCTACGCCGAGGGTCTGCACTCCGTGGGGATCGACCGGATCGTCGCGGAGGCCAAGGTCACCCGCGCCACGCTGTACCGGCACTTCCCCAGCAAGGACGACCTGGTCGTCGCGTACCTGGAGGGTGTCCACGAGATGGAGCGCGAAGGGATCGACAAGGTCGTCGCCGGGGACCTGCCGGCGGCCGACGGCTTGCGGGCGATCGCCAAGACGATCGCCGACGGCATCGGGTCGGCCCACTTCCGGGGCTGCGCCTTCCTCAACGCGGTGGCGGAGTACCCGGACCCCGCTCATCCCGTGCACCAGGCCGTCCTCGCGCATCGCGAGTGGTTCCTCCGTACGGTCACCGACCTGCTCGCGCAGGTGGGCGAGGCTCCGGCGGAGCCGGCGGGGCGGCACTTCGTGATGCTGCGCGACGGCGCGATGGCGGCGGGCTGCCTGTCGGATCCGGCCGAAGTCTCGGACACGTTCCGCCAGGGTGTCGACGGGATCCTGGAGCACCGGCTCGCCTCCGCGAGGAAGTGACCCCGCTTCCGGGGTAGAACGTTCGGTCTTGACGAGTGGCGAGCTCGTCGCTACGGTGGGTTGTGTACTGATCGCTCCATACAAGGAGCGACCCGGGCTCCGCGTCGGCGGGCCCGCTCAATGCCGAGCCGCACTTCTACGCCTTCGCCGACGGCGAGTCCGGGAAGACGAACCTGCTGCGGCAGATCGCCCGCGGTATTTCCGAGCGGTTCACCGCCAAGGAAGCGCTGATCCTGCTGGTGGATTACC
>NZ_BAAGUJ010000031.1:0-25354 GCF_054781455.1 Amycolatopsis stemonae
CTGGGCCGGCCGGCGGACACACCTCAGTGGGGGCGCTGCCACGCTCCTATCAAGTCACGCCGGTCGGTCCTGACCACCGGTGACCGGCACAACGCATGATCGCCAACCCGCAAGCAGGCGGCAGCGACGCTACGAGCCAGGTCACCAGCGGCCAGGATCCCAACCACCGCAACAGCGGCAACACCACCCTGACACTGACGCGACGCTACGCCTCCGCGGCGGGCGTCCCACTCTGCGAACCACAGCGTTTCCACAGCAAGACACAGCGAAACGACAGGTCATCCGGGGTGTCCCGGCCGTTGGCCCGGCATGGGAAGACGCATCGGGTGGATGCTGGCGGGCGCGGGTTTGGTCGCCGCGGCGCTGGTGGCGGTGGGCGGCGAGCGAGTGACCCCGGTGGCGTCGACGGCGGACCCGCCGGCTCCCCCGGACGACACGGCGATCAGCCCGAGCCCGGTGGCGTCGACGGCGGAGGTCCCGTACCCGGATCTGTCGTCGGTGGCGCAGGACGTGGAAGACGCGGTGACGGCGGCCTCGCACGGCACGGGCGTCGGGTTCGTCCTGTACGACCGGGAGTCGGGCAAGGAGCTGGCGTCCCTCAACGCCGACCGGCCGTACTACACGGCCTCGGTGGTGAAGCTGCTGATCGCGATCGACGAGGTCCGCGACGACTCGACGGGCGCCTGGACCCTCCCGGACACCGACGCGGTGGACGACCTGACGACCATGCTGGAGGGCAGCAACGACGCGATCGCCTCCGAGTTCTGGGAGCGCAACGGCGGCAGTGCGATCATCACGCGCACAGCGGCGTTGATCGGGCTCACGCAGACGACCCCGCCGACGGACCCGACCCAGTGGGGAATGGCGAAGACGAGCGCATCGGACGTGCTGGCGACGTACCAGTACCTCCTGGACGTGATCCCGGACGAGGTGGCAGCGCCGTTGCTGGCGGCGCTGGGCAACGCCCGCAACCCGGCCGACGACGGCTGGGACCAGTACTTCGGCATCCCGGACGCCCTGCCGGGCCGGTCCTGGCAGATCAAGCAGGGGTGGATGATCCTGCGCACCGCCCTGGTGCTGAACACGACGGGCGTGGTGGGTGGCCGGTATGTGGTGGTGTTGATGACGCAGCAGCCCTTGGTCAGTTCGGCGAAGGGACGCGCGGCGGTGACCGCGGGGATCAAGACGCTGGCACCGTTGCTGACCCAGCTCGACGCCACCTGAGCACGTGGGTGTGACCCGCGGTGGGTGGCGAGGGCGGCCGCAGCCGTCGCGGGAGCCAACGCCGAGGTGGGCGTGCCGTCGAGGGCGCGGCCGGGATCCAACGCCCCGGCAGTGACCCGATTTCGGCTTCGGCGATCCGCACGACGGTGAGCAGGGTGGAGATGCGGTCGGCCAGGGCCGCCGCATCCGCTTGCCACACCGCTCTGCCGTCCACACAACAAGATTTCCGGCCCCAGAACAAGAACACGAAGCGCCGATTTCCCATTCCACGGCGAAGCCGAATCTTCAAGAACCAGCCACAAGAGTCCGAGCCCGCTCGATATCAGGCCCACGATAAAGCCGTTCAGGAATCCGGGCAAGAGTAGACGGATGAACCTGAGAACCCAACCCGTACAACTTCTGAAAACTCATGATCAAAGGCCGCCAGGCATCAGGGTCGATGTGATCCTCGGTCCCCGGAACCCGAATGGAGTCATGCACGAAAACCCGCTGAACCCGAACTTCAATGGCCACAACCCCACCCCGCTGCTGCGAATCATCATCGGCAATGGGATGAACAGCCTCGACAACAGCTTCCATGGCAACGGGACACTCGGCCACCCGAGGAGGAGACACGGTCTCGGACGCAGCAGGAGTCAACCCAGCCCGAGCGAACTTCTCGGAAACGTGGAAGTACCCGCGCTTGACCTTCCCAGGCGGAACGGGATCCGACCCGGTGGTCAACGCGAGCCGGTCGACGGCGGGGGCAAGCGCATCCGAAGGCAGGTTGAGCACGCATTCGCGAGTGCGCAACAGGTTCTGGGTGGTCTTGGACCGGGCACCAAGCCCGAGCATGGCCCGCCAGCCGAGCCAGAAGGCGGACGACATCGGCGCCAGGTTGGCCGAGCCGTCCTCGTTCTCACTGGAGATCAGCACTACCGGGGTGCCGAAGTACAGGATGCCGGGCTCGATGGAAGTGTGCGTAGGAGTCACAGGAACGATCCTGCCGCCGCGGCCGAACCCGGCGCTGGCGGAAATCGGCCGTGGCGATCACCGGAGCGGGGCAGCTCCGGTGATCGCCACGACGCGTCAGTTCGCCTGTGTCAGCGCACGACGGGTGAGCACCCGCGCCAGGTGACGCCGGTACTCGGCGGTGGCGTGCGGCTCGTCCGGCGGCGACGTCCCGTCCGCGGCCAAATTCGCGGCGTCCGCGATGGACGAACCCGACGCGAGCGCGGCTTCCGTGGCCGACGCGCGCAACGGGACGCCGCCCATGTTCACCAGGCCCACGCGGCCGCCGACGACGGCCACACCCACCATCGCCCAGTCGATCGCGCGCCGCGTGAACTTCTCGAAGCCCCAGCCCTGGCCCGTCTGACGCGGCAGGCGGATCTCCACCAGCAGCTCGGACGGCTCCAACGGCGTCGTGAACGGTCCGAGGAAGAACTCCGACGCCGGGATCCGGCGCTCCCCCGCCGGCCCGCGCGCGACCAGGACCGCGTCCGAGGCCAGGACGGCCGCGGGCAGGTCGGCCGCGGAGTCCGCGTGCACCAGCGAGCCGCCGATCGTGCCGCGGTGGCGAACCTGCCGGTCACCCACCGAAGCCGACACGTGGGCCAGCAGCGGCGCGTGCTCCAGCAGCACCGGGTCGCGTGCCAGGTCGCTGTAGCGGGACAACGCGCCGATCGCGACGTCTTCGCCGTCGAGCCGGACGTAGCGGAGCTCGTCGAGCGGTGCGATGTCCACCAGGTACTCCGGCGCGGCCAGCCGCAGTTTCATCAGCGGCAGCAGGGAATGCCCGCCGGCGAGAACCTTCGCCTCTTCGCCGTGCGCGGCCAGCAAGGCCAGCGCTTCGTCCACCGTGGACGCTCGCTGGTACTCGAACGAAGCCGGGATCACCGGTCCACCTCCTGACCGGACGCGTCGATCACGGCGCTCACGATGTTGTGGTAGCCCGTGCAGCGGCAGAGGTTCCCCTCGAGGCCGGCCCGCACCTCGTCGCGCGTCGGCTTCGGGTTGTCGGCCAGCAGCGACACCGACGCCATGATCATCCCCGGCGTGCAGAACCCGCACTGCAGGCCGTGCTGCTCGCGGAACGCGCGCTGCACCGGGTGCAGCGAACCGTCCGAAGAGGACAGACCCTCGACCGTCGTGACGGCGTGCCCGTCGGCCTGCGCGGCGAGCACCGTGCAGGACTTGACCGACTCGCCGTCGAGCAGCACCGTGCAGGCGCCGCAGGACGTCGTGTCGCAGCCGATGTTCGTGCCGGTCAGCCCGGCGGTGTCCCGCAGGAAGTGCACCAGCAGCGTCCGGTCCGGTACCTCCTCGGCCACCGGCTGCCCGTTGACCTCGATCGAAACCTTCACCGCGCGTTTCCCTTCGAAAGTGCGGCCCAGACCCGGATCGGGGTCGTGGGCATGTCCAGGTGCTTGACGCCGCGGGCGGAAAGCGCGTCCACCACGGCGTTGTGCACGGCGGGTGTCGAACCGATCGTCGCGGCCTCGCCGATCCCCTTGACGCCCAGCAGGTTCCGGTCGGTCGGGGTGGCCATGTCGACCAGCTCGAAGTCCGGCAGCTCGGCCGCGGTGACGAACGAGTAGTCCGCCAGCGTCGCGGTCGTCGGGTTGCCGTCCTCGTCGTAGGTGACGACCTCCAGCAGCGCCTGCGCGGCGCCCTGGCCGAGCCCGCCGTGGCGCTGACCGCGGAAGGTCAGCGGGTTGACGATCGGGCCGGCGTCGTCGACGGCGACGATCCGCCGCAGCTCGACCTTGCCGGTCTCGGTGTCGACGTCGACCACGGCGAGGTGCGCGCCGAACGGGAACGTCGGCTTGCCGCCGCCGAACCAGACGTCGGCGGTGAGCTTGCCCCCGGACGCCGTCTCGGCGACCTGCGCCCAGCTGAGCACGGTGCTCGAGGGCGCGCCGCGGACCTGCCAGACGCCGCGCTCGACGTCCAGTTCGAGGTCCTCCGGCGCGGCTTCGAGGAGTTCGGCCGCGAGCTCGCGCGCCTGCGCGATGACCTCGTCGGCGGCCTGGCGGATCGCCGAGCCGCCCAGCTGCAGCGACCGGGAGCCGAAGGTGCCGACGGCCTTGGGCACCTCGTCGGTGTCGCCGTGCTTGACGGTGATCTTCTCCAGCGGCACGCCGAGCTGGTCGGACAGGAGCATCGCCAGCGACGTCCCGAGCCCCTGGCCGTGCGGGGAGCTGCCGGTCCAGGCGACGACCGAACCGTCCGGGTGGAGGTCGACGCGGCCGCTCTCGCCGCCCGCGTCGCCACCGGTGATCTCGACGTACGCGGCGATGCCGAGGCCGAGCTCGACCGGCTCGCCCGCGTCCCGCCGCCGTTGCTGCTCGGCGCGCAGTTCGGTGTAGCCGGCGGATTCGAGGACCTTGTCCAGCGCCGCGGCGTACTCCCCCGTGTCGTAGGACGCGCCCGTCGGCGTCGTGTACGGGAACTCCTCCGGCCGGATGAAGTTGACCCGGCGGACTTCGGCCGGGTCGAGCCCGATCTCCGCGGCGAACCGGTCCATGGCCCGCTCGACCGCGGCGGTCGCCTCCGGGCGGCCGGCCCCGCGGTAGGCCGCGATGGGCGTGGTGTTCGTGACGACCGCGCGGCTGCGCGTCTCCACCTTCGGGAACCGGTACACGCCGACGGCCATCAGTTCGGTCAGCGTCGGCAGGAACAGGGTCCGCGGGTACGCGCCGGCGTCCTGGATGACGTCGAGGCGGTACGCGAGGACGGTGCCGTCGCGCCGGCCGCCGATGGTGACGGTGTTCTGCTGCGCGCGGCCGTGCGTCATCGCGGTGAGGTTCTCGCTGCGCGACTCGACCCAGCGCACGCCGCGGCCGAGTTCCCTGGCGGCCCAGCCCAGGACGGTCGCTTCGGGGTCGGCGCCGATCTTCGCGCCGAAGCCGCCGCCGACGTCCGGGGCGATGACGCGCACCTTTTCCTCGCCGACGCCGAGGCTCGCGGCCAGCTGAGTCCGGGCGATCTGGGCGTTCTGGGTGGAAAGCCAGACCGTCAGGCGGCCGTCCTCGCCCCAGGCGCACGACGCGCCGCGCACTTCGAGGGGCGCGGGTGCGACGCGCTGGTTGAGGATGGTCGTCGTGACGACCACCTCGCAGTCCGCGAAGATCCCGTCGTCGAACTCCGCCGCACCGTTGACCTGCACGATGTTGCTGCCGGTCTCGGGGTACAGCACCGTGTCGCCCGCCAGCGCGGCGTCGATGCTCGCGACGGCGTCGAGGGGGTCGTAGTCGATGTCGACCAGCTCGGCCGCGTCGGCCAGCTGGTACCGCTCTTCGGTGACGACCAGCGCGACGGGCTCGCCGACGTAGCGCACCACGCCGTCGGCCAGCCACGGTTCCTTCACCGGTCCCGCGGCGTGCGGGTCGAGGCCGAGGTCGGCGGCGGTGAACACCCCCAGCACGCCCGGTGCCGCCTTCGCCTCGCTGACGTCAATGCTTTCGATCCGCGCGTGCGCGACGGGACTGCGCACGAACGCCGCATGCGCGGCGCCGGAAAGCGCTTCCTCCCGCAGGTCGTCCACGTAGGTGCCGCCGGCGGTGATCAGGTTCTGATCTTCCTGGCGGACCACCCTGGTCCCGACAATGCTCATCTGGTCTCCTGCTCGCCGTTACCCCGCCGATCATGCCCTGTCTTTTCAGGAGATCGCCAGCACCACCGCGAGCCCGAGCCCGGCGATTCCGATCCCGATGCGCAACGGCGTCGCGGGGAGGTGGCGCACGAGCGTCGAGCCGAGCCACGCGCCGCCGAGGGAGCCGAGGCAGACGGCGAGCGCGGCGGGCCAGACGACCTTGCCGGTGACGGCGAAGACGATCGCGGCGAGCAGGTTGGCCGAGCCGGTGACCAGGTTCTTCGCCGCGTTCGTCCGGGCGAGCGGCTGGCTCCAGACGGAGACGAGGAGCGCGAGCATCAGGACGCCCGCCGCCGCACCGAAGTAGCCGCCGTAGATGCCGATGAAGAACGCGGCCACGCCGGTGGCCGGGCTGAGACCGTGGTGCTCGGCGCCTTCGGCCAAGCGGCGCAGGCGCGGGCCCGCCATGAGGACGATCGAGGCGGCACCGATCAGCCACGGCACGATCGCGGTGAAGGCGTCGGACGGGGTCAGCAGCAGGACGAGCCCGCCGCACGCCCCGCCGACGGTGGTGATGACGCACAGCGGGACGAGCTTCCGCCGCTGCCCGGCGAGCTCGGGCCGGGCCCCGGCGGCACCCCCGGCGGTCGTGCCGAGCATGGCGACGGTGTTGGTGATGTTGGCGGTCACCGGCGGCAGGCCGGCGGCGAGCAGAGCCGGATACGAGACGAGCGACGCGAGCCCGGCGACGGCCCCGGTCAGGCCGGCGCCGACACCGGCGAGGACGAGCAGGAGGAGGACGCCGGGGTCTGTGATCACGTTGTCAGTCCACCACGGCGACAGCGCAGCGGCACGGGCGGCCGACGGTATAGGTTGTTATACGAATTAGCGAGGTCTTGTCCGAAACCGGACGGGATCCGGCAGCGGGCTTGCCCCGGTGCCGCGGGGCGTCCCAGAATCCGCGCTGACAAGGTTGTCACCGAGCGGAGTGCGGACCATGGCTGAGTTGAACCGGCGAAAGGCCCTCCTGGGCGCGGGCGGCGTCGCGGCCCTCCTGGCCTCGGGACTGGTACCCGGCGTCGCGCAGGCCGCACCGCCGCGGACCCAGGCCGGCCCGCCGGACGCCGTCGCCGCCACCTACCTGCGGGTGCTGCTCCGCCACACGCGCTGGGCCGAGCAACAGTTCGACAAGACCGCCGGGATCTACCCCGCGAAGGACTTCACCTTCGCCGTCGTCCTCGGCAACGCCCTGCTGCTCACCCGCGACGGTTACGACGCCGGCACCGCCGGCGTGGATCAGGCCACGCTCAAGGACCACACCCTCGCCACCATCCGGCACTTCGCCGCGTCGAACCTCCTCACCGGGGGCACCGAGTGGGGCCGGAAGCTGTTCTTCGACACCACGTTCCAGTCGTACTTCCTGCTCGCCGCCCGTCTCCTGTGGACGGACCTCGACGACACCACGAGGCGGAACGTCGAGCGCATCGCGACAGAGCAGGCCGCCTACACCACCGCGCTCGGCGACCGGGACGACCCGGCGTCGGGCACCTGGACGCCGAACGGCCGGAAGGGCGGCTACGTCGGCGACACCAAGCTCGAGGAGATGGGCGTCTACGCGCAGTCGCTGGCCCCCGCGCTCGCGTGGGCGCCGAACGATCCGCGCGCGCAAGCGTGGCGTGACGCCTTCGGCGCGTGGAGCCGCAACGAAGGCGGGCTGCCGGCCGCCGACCTGGCGAACCCGCGGCTCGTCGACGGTGTGCCCATCAGCGCCAACACCGCCACCAACCTCTACGACACCTTCCTCGTCGAGAACCACGGTTCCTTCGGCCCGCACTACCAGGAAGAGCTGTGGCGGACGTCCGGCCGGAACTCGATGCACTTCCTCGCGGCCGGGACACCGTTGCCCGAAGTCCTGACCGCGCAGCCCAACGGCGAACTGCTCTGGCGCACCATGCTGCTGATGACCAGCGACGCCGGCGAGCCGCTGATGCCGATGGTCGCCGACCGCGAGCACCTCTACGGCCGCGACGTCATCCCGCTCGCCTTCCGCGCCCAGGTGCTCGGCGACCGCTACGCCGCCCGCGCCGAGGCCGACCTCGCCGCGCGGCTCGAGCCGTACCAGGCGTACGAGCCCGTCGACCGGATCACGAAGTTCTCCGGCGAGCCGAAGTACGAGCCGGAGGCCCGTGCCGAACTCGCCATCAGCTACCTGCTGCACGAATGGCGCGCCGGGCGAGGTCCGGTCACCCCCGCGAGCAAGGCGGACTTCGACGCGCACGCCGCCGGGGTCGCCGACTTCGGCACCGGGCCGGGCCTGCTCGCCCACCGCTCCCCCGGCGCCTGGGCGGCGACCGCGACCAAGCCCGGCTTCGTGAAGTTCGCCTGGCAGCCGCACCACGACGACTGGCTGTTCGTGCTCGGGGGCGCGAACCCGATGTTGCTGCCCGCGACGAACGTGCCCGTGAAGGAACGGCACGCCACGACCTACGAGAAGGTCCGCGACGGCTTCGACGGCACCGTCGGCGTCCTGCGGTTCGACGCCGGGTACGCCGCGCTCGCCACCCTCCCGACCGGCGCCGCGGTCTACGCCAGCACCGGCGTCGCCGCGGGCGAAGGCGTGCTGAACGTCTACAACCTCGGCATGCCGGGCGTGCCCGGTCTCGACGGCGACCGCACGTACCGAGCGGCCGAAGGCTCGGTGACGGTGAAGGCCCAGGCCGCGCCCACCGGCGCCCGCGTCGACGACCTGGCCTTCGCCGCCGTGACCGCCCGGTACGTCCGCATGCTCGGCGTCCAGCCCGACCCGCAGTACGGTTATTCGCTGTGGGGCTTCGAGGTCCACCACGGCGACGGCCCGGACCTCGCGCGAGCGGGAACCGCGTCGGCGTCTTCGGCCAGCTCGGGCAAGGAAGCCAAGTACGCCAACGACGGCGACGCCACCACTCGCTGGGCAGTGTCCACATCGGACCGGCCACGGGCCGACAGCTGGCTCGCGATCGACCTCGGCGCGCCGGCGGCGTTCGACCGCGTGACGCTGAGCTGGGAGGCGGCCGCCGGGCGGAAGTACCGCATCGAAACATCCTCGGACGGCGTGACCTGGACGTCCGTCGTGACCTACCCGGTGCCCGCCCTGACCAGCACCGGCGGCTGGCTGGACATCGACGGCCGGGCCGGGATCCTGGTCGACGGCCCGAACCCGCTCACCGTCACCGGCGACCGCGTCACGCTTTCCGACGGGCCCGCCGCGCCGCTGCTCGCCGAGCTGTACCCGGCGCCCCGGAAGCCGGGGAGCCCGCGCGTCACCACCACGAACGCGGTCCGCGCAACCGTCGCCGACGGCTTCCTCGTGCTGCTCAACCTTTCCGGCGCCGCGGCCGGCGGCACAGCGCACCTCCCCCAGGACAGCGGCACGTACCGGCTGTACCGCGGCGAGCAGACGATCACGAAGACGGGCACCGACGTTTCCTACGCACTCGCCGCGGCGGAAGGCCGGATCGAACCCCCGCGGTTCACCGTGCGGGGCCCGGCCGGGCTCGAGGCGGTCGTCCGCGACGCGAGCCGCGTCGACCTCACGGCGCCGTCCGGGCTGCTCCCGGTCGTGGTCACGGTGGCCCCGGACGGTGGCCGCCCGCGCCAGGTGGTGCTGCCGCCGCGCCGGACCGTGCCCGTCGTGTTCGGCGACGTCCGTCCCTACCCGCTGGCCGACGCCGCGCTCGGCCGGACCACCTTCCCCGCGGAGCCGCTGCCGCCGGGGATGTCGAGTCCCTCGGCGGCCGTCGACGACGACCCGGGGACGGCGTGGCAGCCCGGCCCGGACGGCCGGATGGTCGTCGATCTCGGGGCGGTGACGGCGGTTTCCGCGGTGGAACTGGCCTGGACGCCCGGACGCCGTCCCGCGACGACCGTCGAGACCAGCGTCGATGGCGTCACCTACCGGAAGGCGCACACCGGTCCGGCTCGGTACGTGGCGGTCCGGACGGGCTGGCGGCCCGGCGATGCGGGCCTCGCGCGGATTTCCGTCCGGACTTGATCGATCTCGCACCGCTCGCGGTGGCCCCGAGGGCGAGTACCTTTGCAGCACAGGGCCCCCGGGAGGACGGATGCGCGTCACGATCGCCGAGGTCGCCCGCCGCGCGCGGGTGAGCAAGACGACCGTGTCGAGGGTGCTCAACAACAAGGCCGATGTGGACGCGGCGACCGCGATCCGGGTGCGCGAGGTGATCGCGGCGACCGGGTACATCCCGAGCGCCGGCGCGGTCGGGCTGGCCCGCGGCGTGACCCGCACGGTCGGCATGCTCGTCCCCGGGCTGACCTGGCCGTGGATGGGCGAGGTGCTGCAGGGCGTCGCCGACGTCGTGGAGGCGAAGGGCTACGGCCTGCTGCTGTCCACGGCCAACCGCGGCGCCGACTCCCTCGACGAGTTCTCGCGGCAGGTGTCGGCGAAGGCGTTCGACGGGCTGCTGCTCGTCGAACCCCCGGACGCCGTGCGGCACCTGCGCGTGCTGCACGACTCCGGGCTGCCGGTGGTGGTGATCGACGACCGCGGCCGCCGGCCCGCGTTCCCGTCGGTGGGCACGAGCAACCGCGACGGCGGCGCGGCCGCGGCCCGGCACCTGCTCGGCACCGGCCGCACCCGGCTCGCGACGGTCACCGGCCCGCGCGATTTCGGCTGCACGACCGACCGGCTCACCGGATTCCGCGACGTGATCCGCGAAGCCGGTCTCGTGCTGGACCCGAACCTGATCATCGAAGGCGACTTCACGAGCGAAAGCGGCGAGGCCGCGATCCTCCAGCTGCTGGCGACCGGGCCGCCGTTCGACGCCGTCTTCGCCCACAACGACCTCACCGCGGCCGGCGTGCTGGCCGGGCTGCGGAAGGCCGGGCGTGCGGTGCCGGCGGACGTCGCCGTGGTCGGCTTCGACGACATCCCCCTGGCCGCGCACACCCAGCCCCCGCTGACCACCGTCCGCCAGCCGCTGCGGCAGATGGGCGAGACGGCGGCCCGGCAGCTGCTCGCCCTGCTGGGTGGGGCACCCCGGCCGGACGAGCCGCTGATCGTCCCGACTTCCCTGGTGATCCGGGAGTCGACTCAGGAGACGGTCAGCGCCGCCGAAAGCGGGACGGTGCGCGAGGAATCACCGACGTAGACGCGGTACTGGCCCGCGTTCGTCGTCCACGCTCCGGTCCAGTGGGCGAGGTCCCGCGGAGTCAGCGGGAACGACACCTGGGCGCTCTGCCCCGGGTTGAGCTGCACCTTCTTGAACCCCTTCAGTTGTTTGGGCGGCTCGCCGTTGCCCGCGGGCTGGCCGACGTAGAGCTGGACGACGTCGGCGCCCGCCCGGCTACCGGTGTTGGTCACCGTGCCCGTCACGGTGGCCGTGCCGTCGGTGCCCTGCGGCGTGACGACCAGGTTCGAGAAGCCGAACGTCGTGTACGACAGCCCGAAGCCGAACGGGAACAGCGGCTCCAGGTTCCGGCTGTCGTACCAGCGGTACCCGACGTCGAGCCCTTCGGAGTACTCGATCCGGTCGTTCGCGCCGGGGAACTGCTGGACGTTCGCGGTCGGCAGGTCGGCGACCTGCTTCGGGAAGCTGACCGGCAGCTTTCCCGACGGGTTGACGTCGCCGTAGAGCAGCGACGCGAGCGCGTTGCCGTTCTCCTGGCCCGGGTACCAGCCCTCGATGACCGCGGCGACCTTCGACAGCCACGGCATCGTGACCGCCGAGCCCGTGTTCAGCACGACGACCGTGCGCGGGTTGGCCGAGGCGACCGCGTCGATCAGGTCGTTCTGCTGGAACTGCAGGTCGATCGTGTCGAGGTCCTGCGTCTCGGACTCGCCGTAGCCGGCGAACACGACCGCGACGTCGGCCGTGCGAGCGGCCGCCACCGCCGCCGGGATGTTCGGCGCCTGGACGTGTTCACCCGCCCCGTCCACATAGGACACCGTGACGCCGGAGCCGGCCCGCGCCCTGATGCCGTTGATCGGGTTCACCGACGCCGGCGACGGGTTGACCTTCGCGCTGCCGCCGCCGATGTTCTGCGGGTCGATGCCGTCCCCGCCGGACAGGGCGATCGACTTCGTCGACGCGGTCAGCGGCAGCACGCCGTTGTTCTTCAGCAGCACCGACCCGGCCGCCGCGACGACCCGCGCGGTCGTCACGTTCGCCGCGTTCGTCACGACCGACTGGGGGGTCCCCCGCCGGGCCCGGTCGAACACGCCGAACTTGACCATCTGCGTCAGCACCCGCCGGACCATGTCGTCGACGCGCGCCTGTGTGACCTCGCCGCGCGAGACGGCGTCGAGCAGGCCCTGGCCGAAGAACGCGCCGCCGGGCATCTCCATGTCGAGCCCGCCGTCGGCCAGCTGCCGGGCGCCGCCGGTCGCCGAACCCCAGTCGGAGCCGACGAACCCGCCCCAGTTCGCGTCCTGCTTGATCGCCTGGGTGAGCACGCCGGCGCTCTGGCACGCCGGGACGCCGTTGATCTGGTTGTAGGCGCACATCATCGACGCGACCTGGCCCTGGCTCGCCACCTGCTGGAACGCCGGCAGGTACAGCTCGTGCAGGGTCCGGTCGTCGACGATCACGTTGTCCGACGGCGTCCCGCGCGACGCCCCGGCCTCGACGTTGTACGCGGCCGCGTGCTTGGCCTGCGCCATCACGCCCTGGCTCTGGATGCCCTGGATCGTCGCCGTCCCGGCCGCGCCCGCGAGGTACGGGTCCTCGGCGTAGGTCTCGAAGTCGCGGCCCCAGCGCGGGTCGCGGACCAGGTTGATCGTCGGGCCGAGCGCGATGTCGACGCCCTTGCCCGCGAACTCGGCACCCATCGCGCTGCCGTAGCGGTTCATCAGCGCCGTGTCCCAGGTCGCGGCCGCGGACACCGGCGCCGGGAACTGGGTGACGCCGTCGAGGCCGTCGCCGACCCCGGCGGGGCCGTCCTGCAGGCCGAGTGCCGGGATGCACAGCTCCGGCACGGCGTCGGTGTTGCCGATGTACGGCCCGGTCGCGCCGTTGCCGTGCAGCACCGCCACCTTCTGCTGCGGGGACATCGCGGCCATGAGCTGGGTGACGCGGTCCGCCACCGGCGCGGTCGAACCCACCCACGGGCACCCGGTGGCCGGCGGGGCGCTGTCGGACGTGTGCACCCCGAACTCCCACAGCGACACGCCCCACTGGGTGGCCCGCGCGGTCGCGTTCATGCGGACGTAGCGAGCGGTCCCGGACACCGCCGGGTGCTCGGTGCCGCCCGCGCCGGTCACCGTGGCCGCCGTGGTCCAGGACGCCCCGTCCGTGGAGAGCTGGATCGTGTACGCGCCGGCGTACGCCGTCTCCCAGGTCAGGTCGACGCCGCAGACCGGGCGTGCGCTGCCGAGGTCGACCTGGATCCACTGCGGGTCCGCGGCCAGGCTCGACCAGCGAGTCCCGCCGTCGCCGTCGAAGGCCGCGCTTGCCGGGAAGGCGTCCGATTGCACGCTGGACGCCGTCGCCGGTTGCCGCAGCGCCGCGTTCGCGCTGCCGCAGGCCTGCGACGCACCGTCGCCGTAGACCTGGAACTCCCAGAGCGACACGCCCCACTGGGTCGCGCGGCGGGTGGTGGTCAGGCGGACGTACCGGCCGGTGCCGGACACCGGCAGCGTCTGCGTGCCGCCGGTGCCGGTCGTCGTCGAGTACACAGTGGACCACTGGCTGCCGTCGGCCGAGGCCTGGATCGTGAACGCCGTCGCGTAGGCCGCCTCCCACTGGAGGACGACCTGGTTGAGCGTGTGCAGGGCGCCGAGGTCGACCTGCAGCGTCTGCGGGTCGGCCGCCAGGCTGGACCAGCGGGTGCCGGGGTCGCCATCGACCGCCGCCGACGCCGGGAACGCGGCGTTCTCGGTCGAGGACGCGGTCACGGCGTGCCCCTGCGAGAGCAGCGTCGGAGCCGCCTGAGCGGTGGGCACCGGCATGACGAGTGCGACGGTGACCACCACGCCGAGCGCGAGCCTCCTCACTGGTAGACCCGCACGTAGTCGATCACCATGTCCTGCGGCAGCACGGTCCCGGCACCCGGCGGGCCGGGGAAGTCGCCGCCGATGGCGTTGTTGAGGATCAGGAAGAACGGGTGGTCGTACACCCACGGCCCCCGCGTCGACTCGACGGTGTCGCGGTTGATCGTCTCGAACGCGGTGCCGTCGACGGAGAAGGTCATGTGGTTCGCGTCCCAGTCGAGCCCGAACTTGTGGAAGCCCGCCGAGACGTCCTGGCCGAGATCGAAGGGCGCCCCGATGCCGCCGGCGCCGTTGTACGCGGGCGCGTGGATGGTCGAGTAGGCGAGGTTCGGCGACTTCCCGACGTGCTCCATGATGTCGATCTCGCCGCAGTTGGGCCACGGCGTGCCGCTGAAGAAGTTGGCGCCCAGCAACCAGAACGCGGGCCAGAGCCCCTGCGTGCCGGACACCTTGATGTTCGCCTCGACGTGCCCGTAGGTGAAGCTGAACTTGCCCGCGGTGTTGATCCGGCCGGAGGTGTACTGGCAGGTGCCGCTGCCGCTGACCGGGTCGACCGGGCACGCGCTGCCCGGCGTCGCTTCGCGGCGGACCTGGATGACGAGGTTGCCGTGGCCGTCCTGCTTGGCGTTGTTGTTGTTCGTGTAGTACTCGAGCTCGTTGTTGACGCCGGGGCCGGTCTCGGCGGTCCACTTGCTCGCGTCGGGGGCCGCACCCGCGGCGCCGTTGAACTCGTCACTCCAGACCAGGGTGCCCGGGAACTGCGGGGCCGGCGGCGCGGGCGGCGGGGTCGTCGGGTTGCCGCCGGTGCCGTAGACGTCGAAGCCCCACAGCGAGTAGCCGTAGCCGTTGGACCGGGCCGTGCCGTACATCCGGACGTACCGGCCGGAGCCGTTGACGGTCAGCGTCTCCTTGAACCCCTTGCCGGTCGTGGTCGAGTAGATCGACGTCCAGTTCACGCCGTCGTTGGACACCTGGATCTGGTACGCGACCGCGTACGCCGGGTCCCACTGGAGAACCACCTGGTGGACGGCCGCGGTGGCGCCGAGGTCGACGCTGATCCAGCCCGGGTCGACCCAGCCGGTGGTCGCGCTGGTCGCCCAGCGCGTCGCCGGGTCGTGGTCGAACGCCTTCGCCGGGACGCAGCCCGGGCAGGCGCCGTCGTCCTGGTACGAGGACGCGCTGCCGGACTTGCCGTAGGAGAGCAGGACGTCGCCGGGCTGCGTGGTGCCGCCTCCGCCGTAGACCTGGAACTCCCAGAGCGAGTAGCCGTACTGCGTCGCGCGCTGGGTGCCGGTGAGCCGGACGTACCGGCCGCTGCCGGTGACGGACAGGGTCTGGGTGCCGCCGGTCGCGGTGGTGGTCGAGTAGAGGGTGCTCCAGGTCGCGCCGTCGGCGGACGCCTGGATCGTGAACGCTTTGGCGTAGGCGGTTTCCCAGTTCAGGACGACCTGGGACAGCTGCTGGGTGGAGCCGAGGTCGACCTGCAGCCACTGCGGGTCGCTGAAGGCGCTGGACCAGCGCGTCCCGGTGTCGCCGTCGACCGCGGCGGACGCCGGGAACGCGACGGACTCGGTCGAGGACGCCGTCACCGGACGGCCTTGCGAGAGCAGGACGGGGGCGGCCTGGGCCACCGGCGCGGTGAAGAGCGCGGCCAGGGTCAGGACGAGGACGGCGAGAACCCGGGTTCTCGGCATGCGGCGTTGCATGGGCACCTCCACGGCGAACCGGCACCGGGGCGGCCTTGCCCCGGCGCGGATCGGCTCACGTGGTCGGCCGCGCGGGTGTGGGTCCCGCTCGGCGGCACGCTCTTAGTTCAGGATATAAATAAAGAGTCGGAAAATGTCAACGACGCTGCGCCGGACGGTCGCGGACCACGCCGCGGACTGGTCCGGGAGAACGAATCCGCGCCGGAACCTTGACTCCGCCGAACCCCGCGGTGTTGACTTCGAGCCGCTGGAACCGGTTCCGTGACCGCCACCCGGACCCGGTTCCCCGTCACACGCACACTTTCGGGCTGACTGGTTCGCACGCCTCGCACCACCCGGTACCGCTCCTCCGGCTCACGGCGCCGGGCGGGTGCCCGGCCGCGGACCCGCCGCACCACCCGAGCCGGCGCGAGCTGTGGGGCTCGCCCGGCCCGCTTCGCACGTCTTCCCCCCGATCAGCAGGCAGGCCGATGAGATCAACGACGTTCTCCCGTTTCCTCGTCCTCGCGACTTCCCTCGTCACCGGGCTGACCACCGCGGTGGTGGTCGGCTCCGCACCGGCGCAGGCCGCCGCGTGCGGCACCACCAACCTCGCGCAGGGCCACCCCGCGACCGCGTCCTCGACCGAAAACGGCGGCACCCCCGCGTCCGCCGCGGTCGACGGCAACGCCGGGACCCGCTGGTCCAGCGCGTTCAGCGACCCGCAGTGGCTGCAGGTCGACCTGGGTTCCGCCCAGTCGCTCTGCGACGTGGTGCTCACCTGGGAAACCGCTTACGCGAAAGCGTTCACCGTGCAGCTGTCCCCGGACGCGAGCACCTGGACGACCGCGTACTCGACCACCACCGGCACCGGCGGCACGCAGACGGTGTCCCTTTCCGGCACCGCGCGCTACCTGCGCGTCTACGGCACCCAGCGGGCGACCGGCTACGGCTACTCCCTCTGGGAAGTCGCCGTGCACGGCACCGGCGGCGGGACGACCATCCCGCCGACCGACCCGCGCAACCCGGACCTCGGGCCGAACGTGTCGGTGTTCGACCCGTCGACCCCGGCCGCGACCATCCAGAACCGGCTGACGCAGATCGCGGACCAGCAGCACACCAACCAGTTCGGCAACGAGCGCTACGCCGTGCTGTTCAAGCCGGGCAGTTACGACGCCGACGTCAACCTCGGCTTCTACGAGCAGGTCGCGGGCCTGGGCCTGTCCCCCGACGACGTCAACCTCAACGGCCACGTCCGCGTCGAGGCGGACTGGCTGCAGCAGGGCGACAACCCGAACAACAAGGGCAACGCGACGCAGAACTTCTGGCGCTCCGCCGAAAACCTGTCGGTGACCCTGCCGGCGGGCCAGGTCGAACGCTGGGCCGTCGCACAGGCCGCACCCTACCGCCGGATGCACCTCAAGGGCAGCCAGATCCAGCTGTGGAACGGCGGTGACGGCTGGGCCAGCGGCGGCCTGATCGCCGACAGCAAGATCGACGGCGTCGCGGTTTCCGGTTCGCAGCAGCAGTTCCTGACCCGCAACAGCGAGCTGGGCGGCTGGCAGGGCGGCGTCTGGAACATGGTGTTCGTCGGCTCGACCGGCACGCCGGCGCAGTCGTTCCCGAACCCGCCCGAGACGGTCGTCGGCCAGACCCCGGTGATCCGGGAGAAGCCGTTCCTCTACGTCGACGGCTCGGGCAGCTACAACGTGTTCGTCCCGGCCCTGCGGCAGAACTCGCAGGGCACCAGCTGGGGCCACGGCACCCCGGCCGGGCAGTCGATCTCGCTGAGCGAGTTCTACGTCGCGCACCCGTCCGACTCGGCCGTGACGCTCAACGCCGCCCTGGCCGCGGGCAAGAACCTGCTGGTGACGCCGGGTGTCTACCACCTCGACCAGGCGCTGACCGTCACGCGCCCGGACACCGTGGTGCTCGGCCTCGGCCTCGCGACGCTGATGCCCACCAACGGGAACGCGGCCATCACGACGTCCGATGTGGACGGCGTGAAGATCGCGGGCCTGCTGATCGACGCCGGCGCGGTGAACTCGCCGGTGCTCGTGCAGGTCGGCCAGCCGGGCTCGGCCGCCGGCCACGCGGCCGACCCGACGTCGCTGCACGACGTGTTCTTCAGGATCGGCGGCGCGGCCGTCGGGAAGGCCACGCAGACGCTGGTGGTGAACTCGAACAACGTCATCGGCGACCACATGTGGCTGTGGCGCGGCGACCACTCGAACGGCGTCGGCTGGAACGTCAACACCGCGGCGAACGGCCTGGTCGTCAACGGCGCGAACGTGACGATGTACGGCCTGTTCGTCGAGCACTACCAGCAGTACGAGGTGCTCTGGAACGGCAACGGCGGGCGGACGTACTTCTTCCAGAACGAGATGCCGTACGACCCGCCGGACCAGGCGTCCTGGTCCAGCGGGGGCGGCCGGCAGGGCTGGGCGGCGTACAAGGTGGCCGACTCGGTGACCAGCCACGAAGGCTGGGGCCTGGGCAGCTACTGCTTCTTCAACACCAACCCGTCCATTGTGGCCAGTCACTCCTTCGAGGTGCCGAACACCTCCGGGGTCCGGTTCCACGACCTCGTGTCGGTGTCACTCGGCGGCGTGGGCACGATCGCCCGCGTGATCAACGACGCCGGTGACGCCGCGAACACCGGGCACCAGGTCAGCCCGCTGGTCGCCTACCCGTAACACCGCGGCGACGTACGCGTCCGGGCGGACCAGCCAGGCCTCGCCCGGACGCGCACCCAGCGCGCCACCCACCGGGATCCCGGCCGACCGCATCCCGGCCTCGACCCCCGGCGTCGTCAGCAGCAGGAACCCCTGGCGGGCCAGGTCACGCAACCGTCCACTCGCGACGGTCACATCCGGCAGCAGCACGCCGGGGCCGGGCGGCGGCAAGGCCCCGCGCGGCGGCCGTCCGGCGAACGGGCGGGCCGGGTCCGGGGTCGTCAACGGCGAATCCGCGTACCAGTACGGCTCGGCCAGCCGCCCCGAATCCACCTGCTCGCAGGCGGCCGGGTCGTGCGCCGCGCGCGTGAGGACGTCCAGCCGGCGTTCGCGCTGACCGTCGTCCTGCGGCACCAGGAAGTCCATCGTGGCCGTGGTGACCGCCGCGTTCTCCTCCGCCGCCGCGTGCCGCTCGGTGTGGTAGCTCTCCAGCAGGTCCTCCCCCGCGTCGCCGCGGAGCACCCAGGCCAGCTTCCAGGCCGCGTTTTCCGCGTCGGCCACCCCGGAGTTGAGGCCGCGGGCCCCGAACGGCGCGACGAGGTGCGCGCAGTCGCCGGCCAGCAGCACCCGCCCGACGCGCATCCGTTCGACGAGCCGGGTGTGGAAGCGGTAGACCGAGCGCCAGACGACCTCGTACGGCGCCGGGCCGATGATCGCCCGGATCCGCTTTTCCAGCGCTCCGCCCGATTCCTCGGCCGCCAGGTCGTAGTCCTCCGGGACCTGCCAGTCGATCCGGAACTCCGGGCCCGGGCACGGGTGGATCAGCACCTGGCGGCCCGGGTTCCACGGCGGGTCGAAGTAGAACCGCCGCTCGGCCGCCCAGCCCGGCAGGTCGGCCCGGATGTCGCAGATCAGGAACAGGTCCCGGAAGGACACGCCTCGGAGGTGCTGTCCGAGGGCCCGCCGCACGGTGTCGCCGCGCGCGCCGGCGCACGCGATCGCGTAGTCGGCTTCGATCGTGCGCGGCCCGTTCGCGGTCGCGCACTCGACCACCACCCGGCCGGGCTGGATCAGCCCGGTGACGCGGTGGCCGCGGCGGACGTCGATCAGCGGCTGCTCGGCGATCAGCTCGTCGAGGACCTCCTCGACGCGTGCCTGCGAGAGGTTGACGAACGGCGGCAGCGCGGACCCGGCGTCGGGCAGCTTCAGCGAGAACAGCTCGGCGTCGCGGTGGAACGTCCGCGCGGTCGTCCAGGTGAGGCCCTCCTCGGCGAGGCGGCCCGCGCCGAGGGAGGCCCAGACGTCCAAAGTGTCCCGTTGCTGGCAGATGGCCTTGGACCCCACGGGGTCGCGCACCTCGTGCTCGTCGACGAGCACCACCGGCACGCCCCAGCGCGCGAGCAGCAGCGCGGCCGTCTGGCCGACCGGACCGCTGCCGAGGACCGCAACTGTCATCGTTCTAGCCCTGCAGCTGGTCCCAGACTTCGCGGTCGCGTTCGGCGGTCCACACCACCGGCCGTTCGATGCCGCCCAGCTCGTCCCACAGCCGCGAGACGTCGAAGGGCAGGCAGTGCTCGAAGATCGGCCACTGCCCGTACTGGCCGGCGAGTGCCGCGTGGGTGCGTTCGAAGGCTTCCTTGAGCGTGCCGCCGGCGTCGCGGACCGCGCCGACCTCGCGGATCATCGTGGCCAGGAAGTGCCGGGTCTGCGCGATGGCGGCGTCGACCGCTCCGGCCCCGCGGCTCACCCCGCCGCGGCCGCCGATCAGCGTCTCCGCCCCGAACGCGCCGACGCGGTCCAAAGTGGACGACGCCCATTCGCGGTGGAACGCGTCACCCGTGTAGAGCGCCGCTTCGGCTTCGACGAGGTCGCCGGCGTAGAGGATCTTCTGGCGCGGCAGCCACGCCACGATGTCGCCTTCGGTGTGGCCGCGCCCGCAGTACTGCAGGACGAGGTCGCCGCGGTCGCCGCCGAGGTCGATGGTGAGGCGGTCGGAGAAGGTCAGCGTCGGCCAGGTCAGACCCGGCACCGAGTCGGCGGCCTTGGCCAGGCGCGGCATCCGGCCGAATTCGCTCTCCCAGTCCTCTTTGCCGCGTTCGGCGACCAGGGCCCGGGTGTTCTCGTGCGCGACGATCACGTCGGCATCGAACGCGGACGCGCCGAGCACGCGCACCGCGTGGTAGTGGCTCAGCACCAGGTAGCGCACGGGTTTGTCGGTGTGCTCGCGGAGTTTCTCGAGCCATTCGGCCGCGGCGACCGGCGTGGCCAGCGCTTCGAAGCAGACGAGGAAGTCCTCGCCCTCGATCGCGCCGATGTTGGGGTCGCCTTCGGCGGTGAGCGCGTACACGCCGTCGGCGAGCACTTCGAGGGTTTGCGCTTTCTCCGCCAGGTCGGCCGAAGAGGCGAAGGCTTTCTTCGTCACGGCGAGCGCTCCTTCTGATCGTCAAAGGTTTGACTATCTCGCGGGTCACCCTAGCCCGCCGGGGCGGCGCGCGGAACCCCTTCGCCTAATCTGGTCCGCATGACCGACCGACCGGCCGAAGACCTCGACTACCTCTCGTTCGTCGACTACGCGATCGGGAAGACGAAGGCGGAACTGCCGGACACCGACCCCGTCGCGATGCGCCTCGGGCTCACACTGCACCGGCTGGCGGGCGCGCTGGTCTACGACTGGGAGTCGACGGTGCACCGCCCGCGCGGCCTGAGCTGGGGCGGCTTCCGGGTGCTGTTCGTGCTGTGGCTCGCGGGCCCGCTCGAGTCCCGGCACGCGGCCCGGCTGGCGGGGATGAGCCGCGCGGCGGTGTCGGCGCTGGTCAAGACCCTGGAGCGCGGCGGCCTGGTGACGCGCACCCAGGTGCCCGAAGACCGCCGCGCGGTCCGGCTGACGCTGACGGAAGCGGGCCACACGGCCGTGACGGACGCCTACCAGGCGCACAACACGCGCGAGCGCGCCTGGGCGGCCTCGCTGACGGCAGACGAGCAGACCGTCCTGATCGGACTGCTGGAGAAGCTGACGACGGGCCCCGCCGCGGCGGCGGCCCAGCGGCTGGCCTAGCTGGCCAGCCCCGGCAGGGTGTGCCCGGTCTGCTCGGCCTTGGCCCGCAGGTAGCGGACGTTGTTCTCGGTGGCGAAAACGCCGGTCGGGACCCGGTCGCGCACCACGATCCCGGCGGCTTCGAGCTGCGCCGCCTTGTCCGGGTTGTTGGACAGCAGATCGACCTCGCCGACGCCCAGCGCCTCGAGCATCTGCGCGGCGACGGTGTAGTCGCGCGCGTCCTCGGGCAGGCCGAGCGCGGCGTTGGCGGCGTAGGTGTCGAGGCCGCCGTCCTGCAGGGCGTAGGCGTCGAGCTTGTTGTACAGCCCGATCCCCCGGCCTTCCTGACGCAGGTAGAGCAGGTAGCCGCCGGCTTCGGAGATCTTCTCGACCGCCTCGGCCAGCTGCGGCCCGCAGTCGCAGCGCGCGGACCCGAAGACGTCCCCGGTCAGGCATTCGGAGTGCGGCCGCACGAGCGGCACGGCACCGGGCGTCCCCAGCACGAAGGCGAGGTGCTCACCGTCGTCGGCGAGACCGCGGAAGGTGACGGCCTCGGCATCGACGGCGACCCCGCCGAGCCGCAGCGGGATCCGCACCCGCGTCCGCACCTCAGCCACCGTCATGCCGTCTCCTGCCCGCCGTCTCCGGAATCGACCCTACCGAAGGTGCACATCGGACACCGCCGACCGGGTCGCACGTCACTTGATCGAACACAGCGGGCGCACGGCTTCTTCCCGGACGCGGGTGTCCGGTGCCTCACGACGGAAAAGCGGTGGCGCCCGTCTCATATCCTCGGGCCATGATCCCCGGTGCCACCGCCGCTTCGTTCCTGCTCGTCGTCGTGCTCGGGGCGATGTCGCCCGGGCCGGACTTCGTCGTCGTGACGCGGACGTCGCTCAGCGGGGGGCGGCGGGCCGGGATCGCCGCCGGGGCCGGGATCGCGCTCGGGGTCTTCGCCTGGGTCGTCGCCATCGCGCTCGGGGTCGCCGCCGTGCTCACCGCGTCCGCCGTCGCCTTCAGCGTCGTGAAGCTCGTCGGGGCCGCCTACCTCGTGTTCCTCGGCGTCAAGGCGTGGCTCGCCGTGCGGCGCGGTGACTACCGGGACCTCGGGGCCGCCCGGGACGCCAAGCCGCTCAAGGCCGGCGCCGCCTTCCGGCAGGGGCTCTTCACCAACCTGCTCAACCCCAAGGTCGCCGTGTACTTCCTGGCGCTGCTCCCCCAGTTCCTGCCCGCCGACGGCTCCACCCTGCAGACGCTCGAGCTGGCCGCCATCGCCACCGTCGGCACGGTGCTGTGGTTCTGCGCGCTCGCCGTCGTGGTCGGCGCGTTGCGCCGGTTCTTCAGCGACGGCCGCGTCCGGCGGGCCCTCGACGCCGTGCTCGGCAGCGTCCTCGTGGCGCTCGGCCTCAAGGTCGCTGCCGAAACGGCGTGAGGGGCCCCGGCCGTCAGAGCTGGTCCGCCGCGAGCCGCGTGCCCTCGACGCGCGCCTTGATCTTGGCGAACGCGATGTCGCGCGACGTCGACGTGTCGTCGGCGAACGGCGAGAACCCGCAGTCGTCGCACGTGCCGAGCCGGTCGGCCGGCAGGTACTTCGCCGCGGTGAGCACGCGGTCGCGGACCTCTTCCGGCGTCTCGACGCGCGGGTCGATCGGGTCGATGACGCCGACGAAGATCCGCTGGTCCGCCTGGAGGTGGTCGGCGATCACCTGCAGGGCGCGGGTCGGCTCGGCCTCGCTCGCGAGCTGGACGTAGAAGGTGCCCGCCTTGAGCTGGAACAGCGTCGGCAGCAGGCCCGCGTAGTCGACATCGAGGCTGTGCACCGAATCCTGGTCACCGCCCGGGCAGGTGTGGACGCCGATCTTCGCGCGCTCCTCGGCCGTGAACCGGTCGAGCACGGCGTTGTTCAGATCGACGAACTGCCGCAGCAGCCCGCCCGACGGGTCGAGCTTCAGCGACAGCCGGCCTTCGGTGAAGTCGATCTGCACACTGGCCGCGCCCGCGTCCAGGCTGCGGCGGATGTCCGCTTCGGCCTCGTCGACGAGGTCGGCGACGAACTGCTCCTGCGAGTAGCCCTCGATGCCGTCGCCCGGGTAGATCAGGGAGATCGCCGACGCGGCGATCACGGCCTGCTTGACCGGTTTGTCCGTGAGGGTTTTCGCACGCGTCAGGTAGGAATCGGCGTGGGTCGCGTAGCGGAACGGGCCCGCCGTGAGCCGCGGCAGCTGCCGGGTGTGCCCGTCGGCGAACGGGATGACGACGCCGTCCGGGGCCAGGGCCTCGAGCCCGGCCAGCGGGTACGTCGCGAAGCTCGGCTTTCCCTGTTCTCCGTCGGTGAGCACCGGCGAGCCGGTCTCCTCGAAGCGCTTGATCGTGTCGGCCAGCGCGCGGCTCTCCAGCTCGGTGAGCGCCGCGGCGTCGATCCGGCCGCCCGCGAACTCGCCGAGCCCCTCGACGAGGTAGTCCGGACGCGGGATGCTGCCGATCGGCTCGGTGGGCAGGGTCATCGAGTCCTCCGCTTTTTGAAGGTCCTGACCGGCCACGTCCCGGCGCGAAGCCGGCCTGACCGGCTCGTGCACCGCGAACCTAGCGTGACCGGGACCGGTCACGGAGCGCGGATCACCCGGTCGGAGCAGCAAAAAGCACGAAATGAGAAGGCGATTGGCGGTTCGCCGGGGGGACTATTGGGTATTCGCTCTGGCGATACGGCGGGTTCGGCGCCGAAGGAGTACCCCGATGCTCAGCCACCACGATCGCACCGAGCTCGAGAAGATCGAGCGGAACCTCGAGCTCAGTGACCCCGACCTGGCCGCCGCGCTGCGCGACGGCAAGCGCCCGAAGTCGCGCGCCCTCCGGAGCGCCCTGCTGATCGGCTTCGACGTCGTCGCCGTGTCCCTCCTGGTCCTCGGCCTGGTTTTGCCCGACCCCGGGGTGACGCTCTGCGGGATCGTCGCCCTGACCGGCACCGTCTGGACCCACGTGGCACGCCACCGCGTCTGACGTTCTGAGGCAGACTGGGCCCGTGAAGTGGGTCCTGCACGTCGACCTCGACCAGTTCATCGCCGCGATCGAGATCGCCCGCCGCCCGGAGCTGCGCGGGCGGCCCGTCGTGGTCGGCGGCAACGGCGACCCTGCGGAACGCGCCGTCGTGGCGACCGCGTCCTACGAGGCCCGCGAGTTCGGGGTCCAGTCCGGCATGCCGCTGCGGATCGCCGCCAAGCGCTGCCCGGACGCCGTCTTCCTGCCGAGCGACCCGCCGGCCTACCTCGAGGTGTCCGAGCACGTGATGGCCGTGGTGCGGGAGTTCCCGGTCGTGGTGGAGGTGCTCGGCTGGGACGAGGCGTTCGTCGGGGCGGAGGCCGACGACCCGGAGGCCCTGGCGGCCGCGATCAAGGAGGCGGTGGCCCGCGAGACCGGGTTGTCGTGCGCGGTCGGGATCGGGGACAACAAGCTGCGGGCCAAGCTCGCCACCGGGTTCGGCAAGCCGGGCGGGATCTTCCGGCTGACGCAGGCGAACTGGTGGGAGGTCATGGCCGCGCGCCCGACCGACGCGCTGTGGGGCATCGGCGGGAAGACGGCGAAGAAGCTCGCCGAGCTCGGGGTCCACACGGTCCTCGACCTGGCCGGCGCGGACGCGGCGGAGCTCGCGGCGCGGTTCGGCCCCAAGACCGGCCCGTGGCTGCGGCTGCTCGGCGGCGGCATCAGCGACGCGGAAGTCAGCGCGACCCCCTGGGTGGCCCGCTCACGCAGCCGCGAGACGACGTTCCAGCGCGACCTCACGGACCCCGCGGAGATGGCGGCCGAGGTGTCGGCACTCGCGAAGCGCGTCTCGCAGGACGTGCTCGACGAAGGCCGCCCGGCGGCGCGGGTCGCGGTCAAGGTCCGGTTCGTGCCGTTCCTGACCCACACCCACAGCATCACCCTGCCGGCGCCGACGTCGGACGCCGACGAGATCGACCGGGCCGCGCAGGAGGTGCTCGGCATGTTCGAGCTGACCCGCGCGGTGCGGCTGCTGGGCGTGCGGGCCGAGTTCTCGCGCGAAGACTAGATGTGATGTCCGGGGAGGTTGGTCAGCCGGGTGATGGGTGTCTTGCCTCCGACGGATGAGTGGGGTCGGTGGTGATTGTAGAAGTGCAGCCACCCGGGCAGGGCTGACCTGCGGTCGTGTTCGCTGGG
>NZ_BAAGUJ010000032.1:0-24134 GCF_054781455.1 Amycolatopsis stemonae
GGTTCGTCGAGGCGGCCGAGGCGACCGGCTGCGGGCCCATCGAGTCGAGCGAGCCCGGCGCGGACCCCTGCGGCAGCTGCGAACAGGCCGGCCCGAAGACGTCGGCGTTGGTGGTCACGCCGTCCGCCGAACCGGAGGCCGCGCTCGACGACGGCGCGGCCATCGACGAGGACGGCGCCATCGAACTGCTGGAGCTGCCGGAGGAAGCGGTGTCGCTGCTGCTGCACGCGGTCATCGACAGGGCGGCCACGGTGGTGATACCGATTCCGGCGACACGAAGCTTGGACACGAAAATCACTCCATTATGCGGCTGAAAACTGCTTCTTGCGGGTTATTCGGAACTGTCTTCTCAGCGGATTGGTACCCATTCGGGTAACTTTCCGGTCAGTGGAGGGCGATCCGGCTGACGGCCGGCGTCGTCGGGCCGGGGGAACCGCCCGCGGGTTCAACGGTGATGCCGATCCGGTCGGTGCCCGGCGGGAGGTCGGCCATCAGCATCCGCGGCCGCAGGAGCCCGGCCGAGCGCGCCTCGCCGGCGCGGATGAGCCACACCTGGTAGACGTGGCCGGCGTCGAGGGCGGGCAGGTCCGAGGCGAGCAGGACGGCCTGGTTCCGGCTGCGCGACACGACCAACGTGGCCTGGCCTTCGCCGACGCCCTGGACCGCGGAGGCGTCGGGCGCGGACAGCACCGAGTCGACGGGAGCCACCGGGGTGGCGGTCGTGACGCCGACGCCGACCGCGACGATCGCGGCCGCGGCGGCGCCGAGCAGCGTGACGCGGAGCCGGAACCCCTTGTCACGGCGGGACTTCCGGGTGCCCCGCACGGACCCCTCGGCCGCGCGGGGCGCCGGGACCACGGGCGGCAGCTGGCGGGTGCGGGCCACGTCGGCGAGCACCACCACCCGCAGCTCCGGCGGCGGGACGACCGTCGCGGCCAGGGCCAGGCGGGAGCCCGTCGCGCGCAGCTCGGCCACCTCCTGGCGGCACGCTTCGCACTCCCCCAGGTGACGCTCGAAGTCGGCGCGTTCCAGGGGAGACACCGCGTCCAGCGCGTACGCCCCGGTCAACGTGTGCAGCTCGGCGGTCATCGATCCACCCCCAGGCAGTCACGCAGCCGGATCAGGCCGTCGCGGATGCGGGTCTTGACCGTTCCCGGCGCGACCTTCAGCACCTCGGCGACCTCGGGGTACGTGTAGCCGTTGTAGTAGGCCAGCACGATCGATTCGCGCTGCAGATCCGTGAGCGAGTCGAGGCACTGCCGGACCCGCTGCTGGTCGAGAGCGGCCAATGTGGACTCGGTGACCTCGTCGAACGGCCGCCGGACGTCCATGCGGCCGGCACGCTCCTCGCGCTCGACCCCGGCCTGGTGCGAGCGCACGCGGTCGACGGCCCGGCGGTGCGCGATCGTGAGCACCCACGACAGCGCGCTCCCGCGTTCCGGGACGTACCGGGTGGCCTTGCGCCACACCTCCACCAGGACCTCCTGCGCCACTTCCTCGGCCTGGGCGTGGTTGCGCAGCACGCGCGTCGCCAGGCCCAGCACCGGCCCGGCGACGAGGTCGTACAGCGCCGAGAACGCCGTCTCGTCCCCCGCCGCGACCCGCCGCAAGAGCTCTTCGGCGCTCGCCGCGGGCACCGGAGCCTCGTCCGGATGCAGCCGTAGCCGCCCACGCTCACCCATGCCCGGCACCCTCCACCTCACCCTTGCTTCTGCGAGGCGTTCGCGGCCGTCGGGCGCCGCGGACTGGTCTCCGGTGACCCTTCCCACCCGGACGGTGCAACTCCGGCACCGGGACCCATCCGGCCGGGGCGGGGCTCCGAATGCTCGGAACGTCATGTCACCGTGCGTGAGAAAGTTGCCCGTTCGGCCACGCCGACGGTGACGTCGGCCACTTCTTGATCACCCCAGAGTGTGAAAGTTTTTCGGAACGCTGGGCGTTGAACTCACTATGGGTTATCCCTGGAACAAGACGAAGTTAACCGACGAGTAGCAAAGGCAGCCGCTATGGCCGACAGCGTCACCAGCGCCCGCATCGACTTCGCCCTGCGCACCTTCGGCGCGGGGCCGCGGCCGGTGCCGGCCGAGCTGGAGTACGACACCCGTGACCCCTACGCGGTCGCCGTGGTGCTGCACGCCGGTACGAGCGCCGTCCGGTGGCTCTTCGGACGCGACCTGCTCGCCGACGGCCTGCTCGCCCGCTGCGGCGACGGCGACGTCCGCGTCGGGCCCGCCGCGGACCCCGCCCTCGTCGTCGTGGAGCTGACCTCGCCCGACGGCGCCGCGGTGCTCGAAGCGCCGGCGAAGGAGATCGCCGCCTTCCTCGACCGCACCTACGACGTGATCCCGGCCGGGAGTGAGACGGACTGGTTCGACTTCGACGAGGAACTCGCGAAGCTCTCGTACCAGGACTGAGTACCGTCCCCGGGCGTGAGCTTCTTCCTGACCAAGGTCCTCGCCGCGCTCGACGACGGTGGTGACCGCGTCCTGTTCCACTCGGGCGGGGTCACGACCTACCACCAAGCCCGCGACCGCCTGCGCCGGCTGCACGCGGGCCTCGGCGCGGTCGGCAAGATCGCCGTCGACCTGCCCAACCGGCCCGAGACGATCCTGGTCCAGCTCGCGGCCCTGCTGCGCGGCGCGACCGTGCTGCTGGTCCCCGCCTCGGCGCCGCACCAGGCCCGGCTGGCCGCCGCGGACGGCGCCACCGTCGTCACCGACCGGCCGCACGCCTGGCCCGGGTACGACGTCCGGACCCTCGACGACCTCGACGGCGACCCCGAACCGCTGGACCTCCCCGGGAAAGTCAGCCTGCTGTTCCCCACCGGCGGCACCACCGGCACGCCGAAGCTCATCCGCCACAGCGGCATCTACGACGGCATGGCCCACATCTTCGCGCCGAACCCCGACGGCCCGGGCCGCACGCTGCTCGTCGCACCGATGACGCACATGACCGGCAACGCCACCGTGCTCGGCGCGCTCCTGCGGCGCGACACCGTCGTCCTCCACGACGGTTTCGACGCGGGCGCTGTGCTCGGCGCGATTCAAGAACACCGCATCGACACGCTCTCCCTGACGCCGCCGCGGCTCGCCGCCGTGCTCGACCACCCGGCGAGAGCGACGACCGACCTCAGCAGCGTCCGCTCCCTCTCCCTCGGCGCCGCGCCGCTGCCGCCGCACCGGCTCGCCCAGGCCCTCGACGTCTTCGGCCCGGTCGTCGGCCAGGGCTACGGCCTCACCGAAGCCCCGATGATCGCGAGCATCTCCGCCGCCGAGCTGATCGCGCGTCCCGAGCTGCGCACTTCGGTCGGGCGGATCGTCCCCGGCATGGAGGCCCGCATCGAAGACGGCGAGGTCCTGGTCCGCGGACTGTCCATGATGGACGGTTACCTCGGCGCCGGGCCGATCGGCGACGGCTGGCTGCGCACCGGCGACCTCGGCCGGTTCGACGACGACGGCTACCTCTACCTGCTCGACCGCGCGGACGACGTCGTCGTGGTCGGCGAGCACGGCACGAAGGTCCTCACGACCGTCGTCGAACACGCGCTCGCCGCGCACCCGGCCGTCGAGAGCGCGGCCGTCTTCGGCGTCCCGGGCGTCGACGGGCAGCTGCTGCACGCCGTCGTCGTGGCCGGAGACGTCACCGAAGACGACCTGAAGGCGCACGCCAGGGCCGTGTTCGGCCAGGAGCACTACGTCCCGGCGAGCCTGGACTTCGTCGACGCCCTGCCGCTCACCGACGTCGGCAAGGTCGACAAACGCGCCCTCATGACGACCAGAACTCCGTGAGCGCCCGCGCGGCGCCGCGGGGGTCCTGCACCATCCACCAGTGCCCGACGCCGGGCAGCGCCAGCACCCGCGCCCCGGCCCGCTCGGCCGACCGGCGACGCAGGGCCTCGGAGCCGACGAGGTGGTCGTCGGCACCGAGGACCGCGAGGCCGGGACGAGCCGCGGCGGCGGGCAGGTCACGTCCCAGTTCGGCCATCACCGGCTGGACGGCCGAGCGGTAGAAGGTGAGGATCGCCCGGCCCATCTCGGGTCCTTGGGCGGCGGCCAGCCGGGCCGCGACCGGTTCGGCGATGCCGCGGCCGGCCATGCGTGCCGTGCGCGTGGCGACCGTGCCGCCGAGCAGCTCCGCGACCGACCGCTCGCCGTCCCCGGGCGTCTGCCACTGCTGGGCGAGGTCGTGCCAGACGTAGTCCGGGTCGAAGACGCCGAGGGAGTCGCTGACCCAGGTGCGCAGCAGGTCCGGCCGGGTCATCGCGACCGAGACGACGGTGCTGCCGCCGATGTCGTGGCCGACCAGGTCGACCGGCTCGCCGAGCGCGGCCAGCTCCGCGACGAGCCAGTCGCGGTAGCCGGTCACCGTGCAGGCGAAGCCGGGCGGCACCGGTGCGCCGAACCCCGGCGGCGACAGGCGCAGCACGTCGGCACGGTCCAGTTCGTCGCACAGCGGGTCCCAGACCGCGGCGGTCTCGGGGTTTCCGTTCACGAGGACGACAGGCATGCCGCCACCCTCACATACTTGTTGGTCAACACGCAAGTTTGTTAGCCTGTCGCCATGCCCACTCAGGAACAACGCCGCGCCACCGCCCGCTCCGCTCTGCTCGTCGCGGCCGCGGATCTGGTGGTCGAAGCGGGCGTGCGCGCGGTGACGCTCGCCCTCGTCGGCGAGCGCGCCGGCTACAGCCGCGGCATCGTGACCCACCACTTCGGCTCCCGGCAGGCGCTCCTCGAATCGCTGGCGAAAGCCAGCCAGAGCGGGTTCGTGCCCGGCCTCACGGACGTGCCGCCCGGCCTCGACCGGCTGCTGCGGCTCGTCGCGGGGTACGTCCGCGAGCTGGGCCGCGAAGACGTGCCCGCGCGCGCTTTCCTGGTGCTGTGGGCGGAATCGGTCACCGATCCCCACCTCGCCGCGCTCTTCCGCGAGCGCGACGAGGCGTTCCGGGCGGACCTTCGCGAGGACGTCGCCGCCGGGATCGCCGACGGCACGATCCGGGGCGACGCCGACCCCGCGCAGGTGGCGGTGTCGGTGCTGGGCCAGCTGCGGGGCATCGGCCTGCAGGGCATGCTCACCCCGGCCGCGATCGACACCGAGCGCCTCGCGCGGGAGGTCGCGGAGCAGTGGCGCCGCGCGCTCAGCTCGTGACGGCGCCGTAGGACGACGACCGCACCAGCTTCGCGTACTTCCCCAGCACGCCCTCCGGGAACTTGTTCGGCAGCGGCTCCCAGCCCTGCCGGCGCGACGCCAGCTCGGCCGCGTCCACCAGCAGGTCGATGCTGCGGGCCTTGATGTCGACGGCGATCCGGTCGCCGGTGCGGACGAACGCGATCGGCCCGCCGTCGACCGCCTCCGGCGCGACGTGGCCGATGCACAGACCGGTGGTGCCGCCCGAGAACCGGCCGTCGGTGATCAGCAGGACGTCCTTGCCCAGCCCGGCGCCCTTGATCGCGGCGGTGATCGCCAGCATCTCGCGCATCCCCGGGCCGCCCTTGGGGCCTTCGTAGCGGATGACGACGACGTCTCCGGCTTCGATGCGGCCTTCGTTGAGGGCCGTCATCGCTTCCTGCTCGCGCTCGAACACGCGCGCCGGGCCTTCGAAGTTGGCCGTGTCGAAGCCCGCGGACTTCACGACGGCGCCCTCCGGGGCGAACGAGCCGCGCAGGATGGTGATGCCGCCGGTCGGGTGCAGCGGGTTGGCGAACGTGCGCAGGACTTCGCCGTCGATCGGGTCGGGGTCCAGCTCGGCCAGGTTCTCCGCGACGGTCCGGCCGGTGACGGTCAGCGCGTCGCCGTGGATCAGGCCTTCGTCGAGCAGTGCCTTCATCAGCACCGGGATCCCGCCGTGGCGATCGATGTCGTTCATGACGTACTTGCCGAACGGCTTGAGGTCGCCCAGGTGCGGGACGCGGTCGCCGACGCGGTTGAAGTCGTCCAGGGTCAGCTCGACCTTGGCTTCGTGCGCGATGGCCAGCAGGTGCAGCACGGCGTTCGTCGAGCCGCCGAGCGCCATGATGACGGTGATCGCGTTCTCGAACGCTTCGCGCGTCAAGATGTCCCGCGCGGTGATGCCCTTTTCGAGCAGTCCGACGACCGCTTCCCCGGAAAGGTGGGCGTAGTGGTCGCGGCGGCGGTCCGCGGACGGCGGCGCGGCCGACCCCGGCATGCTCATGCCCATCGCTTCGGCCGCCGACGCCATCGTGTTCGCGGTGTACATGCCGCCGCAGGCGCCTTCACCCGGGCAGATGGCGCGTTCGATGCGGTCGAGGTCGGCCTCGCCGAGACGACCCGCCCGGCACGCGCCGACCGCCTCGAAGGCGTCGATCAGCGTGACGTCCTTCTCGGTGCCGTCGGTCAGCTTCACCCAGCCGGGGGCGATCGTGCCCGCGTAGAGGAACACCGACGCCAGGTCGAGGCGGGCGGCGGCCATCAGCATGCCCGGCAGGGACTTGTCGCAGCCCGCCAGCAGGATCGAGCCGTCGAGCCGCTCGGCCTGCATCACCGTCTCGACCGAGTCCGCGATGACCTCGCGGGACACCAGCGAGAAGTGCATGCCGTCGTGGCCCATGGAGATGCCGTCGGACACCGAGATGGTGCCGAACTGCAGCGGGTAGCCGCCGGCCGCGTGCACGCCTTCCTTGGCCGCCTGGGCCAGCCTGTCGAGCGACAGGTTGCACGGGGTGATCTCGTTCCACGAACTGGCGACGCCGATGATCGGCTTGCGCCAGTCGCCGTCCCCCATCCCGACGGCACGCAGCATGCCGCGGGCGGGCGCGGCCTCGATCCCGTCGGTCACCGTGCGGCTGCGGGGTTTCGGATCGATCGTCATCGCGGGGCCCTCCGGTACGACGTTCGGACGCACTGCATGCTACCCGCGTCCGCGCGGTCCGCTGGCCGGAACGATTCCCTTTTCGGGGCCTGCGCGGACCGCGAAAACTCGGGCAGATGATCGCCACAGTGGTGTGGGGCACGGGCAACGTCGGCCGGGCGGCGATCCGGGCCGTCGACGCGCATCCGGCGCTGAAGCTGACCGCGGTGCTCGTCCACGACCCGGCGAAGGTCGGCAAGGACGCCGGCGAACTGGCCGGAGTCGGCCCGCTGGGCGTCGCCGCCACCGACGACGTCGGCACCGTGCTGGCCGCGAGCCCGCAGGCCGTCGTCTACGCCGCCTCCGGCGACGTCCGGTTCGACGACGCCCTCGCCGACATCGTGCGGGCGATCGGCGCGGGCGCGATCGTCGTGACGCCGGCGCTCTACCCGCTCTACGACCAGCGCAACGCGCCGCCTGAGCTGCGCGAGCCGGTGCTGAAGGCGATCGCGGACGGCGGCGGCTCGCTGTTCGTCTCCGGCGTCGACCCGGGCTGGGGCAACGACGTGCTGCCGCTGCTGATCAGCGGGCTCGGCACCGACGTCGACGTCATCCGCTGCCAGGAGATCTTCGACTACTCGACCTACGAGCAGCCCGACTCCGTGCGGTACCTGGTCGGCATGGGCCAGCCGATGGACTACGCCCCGCCGATGCTGATGACCGGCGTGCCGTCGATGGTCTGGGGCGGGCAGGTCCGGCTGATCGCGCGCGGCCTCGGCGTCGAAGTCGGCGAACTGCGCGAGACGCTGCACCGGCGTCCGCTCGAGGAGACCGTGACCACGCGGACGATGGGTGAGTTCGCGAAGGGCACGCAGGGCGCGGTGCGGTTCGAGGTGCAGGGCATCGTCGACGGCGAGCCGCGGATCGTCATCGAGCACGTCACGCGCATCCACCCGTCGTGCGCGCCGGACTGGCCGACACCGCCCAGCGGCGACGGCGCGCACCGCGTGATCATCGAAGGCCGGCCGCGCATCGAGGTCAGCGTCGAAGCTTCCGACGAAGGCGAAAACCGGTCCGCGGGCGGCAATGCGACCGCGGTCGGCCGGCTCGTCGGCGCGATCGACTGGCTGGCCGCCGCGGAGCCCGGTCTGTACGACGCACTCGACGTCCCGCTGCGCCCGGCAGCCGGCAAGCTCGGAAGGAGGCGTCCGTGAACATCGACATCCCCGAGGGCAAGGACCCGATCGGGTACGTCTGGGGCGAAATGGTGCCCGGCATCGGCATCGCCGCGTCGCAGTTCTCGCTGGCCGTGTACTCGCACACCACGTTGGGGCTGCGGGAGTTCGAGGCCGCGCGGCTGCGGATCGCGCAGATCAACGGGTGCGTCTTCTGCCTGGACTGGCGCACCGAGCGCGACGGCGTCAAGGTCGAAGAGGAGTTCGCGGACGCGGTTTCCGAGTGGCGCACGACGGACCTCTTCGACGAGCGCACGCGGCTCGCGGCGGAGTACGCCGAGCGGTACGCGACCGACCACCACAACCTGGACGACGAGTTCTGGAAGCGGATGTCTTCGCAGTACAGCCAAAAGGAGATCGTCGAGCTGAGCATGAGCTTGGGTTCGTGGCTCGCTTTCGGACGGTTGAACCACGTCCTGGGCCTGGACACCGTCTGCGTGCTGCCGTCCCACCGGCCGTGAGGGGCGGGAGCCGCCCCTCACGGACCGCGGGTCAGAAGTCCGTGGCGATGATCTTCTCGATGTTGCGCTCGGCCAGAGCCGTGATCGTCACGAACGGGTTGACGCTGGTGTTGCCCGGGATCAGGGAGCCGTCGATCGCGTACAGGCCCTGGTACCCGGCCAGCCGGCCGTAGTTGTCGGTCGCCTTGCCGAGCACCGCGCCGCCGAGCGGGTGGTACGTCAGGTGGTCGCCCCAGATCTTGTACACGCCGAAGAGGTCGGTGCGGTAGATCGTCCCTTCCTTGGCGTTGATCTTGTCGAAGATGGTCTTGGCCATGTCGATCCCCGGCTGCTTCCAGGCCGTCTGCCAGTTCAGGTCGACCTTCTGCGTCGCGGGGTTCCACGAGAACTGCGCGCGGTTCGGGTTCTTCGTGATGGACAGGTAGAACGACGCCCACGTCTCGATCCCGGTCGGCAGCGGCGCCACTTCGGCGAACGCGCCGCCGGCGGCCCAGTTGTCGATGCCACCGCAGGGAATCGACGACTGGAGGCTGCCCGTCGGGTCCCAGATCTGGTTGGCGCGCCCGACCATCACGTTGCCGTTGTCGCCCCAGTTCCGGCCGACCTCGCCGTTCAGGTTCGGCAGCGCGCCGGTCGCCTTCAGCTTCACCAGCAGCTTGCTCGTGCCGACGCTGCCCGCGGCGAAGAACACCTTGTCCGCGGTGACGCTCTTCGTGGCGATCACCGCGCCCGTGGTGTCCAGCTGCTCCAGCGTCACCGCATACCCGCCGCCAGACGCGGGCGTCACCGAAGACACCCGGTGCAGCGGCGAGATGGTGACGCGGCCGGTCGCCCTGATCTGCGGCAGGTAGGTCTTCTGCAACGACTTCTTGCCGTAGTTGTTGCCGTACAGGATTTCCCCGGCCAGCGCCGAGCGCGGCACGGTGTTGGCCTGCTCCTGCTGCATGTAGTTCCAGTCGTAGACGTCCGGGACGAACACGAACGGGAACCCGGACCGCTGCGCCTGTTTCCGGCCGACCCGCGCGTACTGGTAGCACTCGGCCGAGTCGAACCACGCCGGGTCGACGAGCCCGACGCCGAGGCCGGCGTTCGCGCGCGGGTAGTATGTGCCGTACATCTCGTCGGCGTCGACGGTCGGGAGGATCGCGCCGAAGTTCTCCCGCTTCGGCGTGACGGCCATGCCGCCGTTGACGAGCGAGCCGCCGCCGACGCCGCGGCCCTGGTACACGATGATCCCGCCGAACTCCTCCGCGTCGAGGATGCCGGTGTACTTCGGGATGTCCTTGTCGATGGGGAACCCGAGGAAGTTGGACAGCGGCTGCTTCGTCCTGGTGCGCAACCAGAACGAACGCTGGTCCGGGCTGGTCGTGTTGGCGAAGATCTTGCCGTCGGAGCCGGGCGTGTCCCAGGCCATGCCCATTTCGACGAGCTGCACGTCGATGCCGGCCTGGGCCAGCCGCAGGGCGGCGACCGAACCGCCGTAGCCGGAGCCGACCACCAGGGCGGGCACGCGGGCGGCGTCGGCGATGACGGTGGTCCGCGGCGTTGCGGCGGCGGCACGACCGGCCACTGCGGCGGCCGCCAGGATAGAACCAGTTCCAGCGATGAATAGCCGACGGGAAAGAGTCCCAGAAGTTGTTGTCCACACGGGTTCGTCACTCATGTGATGGTCCTCACCGTTGAGGTATATTAGAACAGGTTATAACTCAGCGGTGCAGACAAGTCGACATATACCCGCCAGTAACCTCCTGGGGTTGCGCACGGATTCCGCTGAATGGGCCATGATGGACGACTGTGGAGTCGACCCGAGTGGACCGCTGGCTCTGGGCGGTCCGGCTGACGAAAACACGCCCGGACGCCGCAGCCGCGTGCCGGGGCGGACACGTGCGCGTCAACGACAAGCCGGCGAAGCCCGCGACGACCGTGGTACCGGGCGACGAAGTCCGGCTGCGCGTCGGCGGGACGACCAGGATCCTCGACGTGGTACGGGTGATCCAGAAACGCGTGGGCGCACCGGACGCCGTGACGTGCTACCTGGACCGGACGCCGAAGCCGCCACCGGAAAGCGCGATCCCGGTCGCCCGCCGCGACCGCGGCGCGGGCCGGCCGACCAAAAAGGAGCGTCGCGTGCTCGACGAGTTCCGGCAGCGCGACTTCTGATTTGTCGCGACCGACTCATTCACCGCGAAATGAGTCGGTCGTCTCACGCCGGGCCCAGGAATTCCAGCCGGTTGCCGAGGCAGTCGTGGGTGTAAAACCGGCGGTGCCCCGGGAAACCGTCGTCCCATTCGACGGCGGCGCCGTGCGCTTCCAGGCGCGCCGCCAGCGCGTCGAGGTCGTCGGCGAGGATGCCCGGGTGCGCCTTGCGGGCGGGCCGGAAGTCCGCTTCGACGCCGAGGTGCAGTTCGAGCGAGCCACCCCGCAGCCACAGCCCGCCGCGCCCGGCGAGCGCGGCCGGCTTCGGCACCTCGGTCAGGCCGAGCACCCCGGCGTAGAACTCGCGGCAGCGGTCTTCACTGCCCGGCGCGATGGCCAGCTGGACGTGGTGCAGGCCGAAAGTCATGACCCCAGCGTGCCACGGCCACGAGCCGGGGTGCCACGCTTCGGAGGTCATCTCGCGCGCTGAGCGACGGATCGATGATCGCCACGGCGGATTCCCGGAAATAGCGGGGAATTCCGGTGACCCTGTCTAGCGCTCGGCAGAGTGGGTAGTTCCCGTGCCGGACGGCACGGAGGGGACTCATGACCACCGCAGTGGAAGCTCCGGAACTGTTGCTCGCCGCGGCGCGGCCGCTCGTCGTGCGCTACTGCCGCGCCCGTCTCGATCCCGAATCGGCCGACGACGTCGCGCAGGAAGTGTGCATCGCGGTGCTGCGGGCGCTGCCGCGGCGGCCACCGGAGCGATCGTTCCCCGCGTTCGTGTGCGGCATCGCGCGGCAGCACGTCGGCCTCGCCCGCAAGGCCGCGGCGCGGCAGTGGGACGAGCCGGTCGCCGAAGTCCCCGAAGAGGCCGACCCTTCGATGGACCCCGAGCACCACGCACTGCAGCGCGAACTGGGCGAGCGCATGGGCAAGCTGCTGCAGGTGCTGCCGGAGAAGCAGCGGGAAATCGTGGTCCTGCGCGTGGTCGTCGGGCTTTCGGCGGACGAAACCGCCGAGGTGGTCGGGTCGACGCCGGGCGCGGTGCGCGTCGCCCAGCACCGGGCTCTCGGCCAGCTGCGCAAGGCCGTCGGCGGCTGATCCGGCGTTACCCTGGCCGGGTGAGCGACAGCGAGAACTTCGAAGGGCGCGACGTCGGGTCCGGGATCTCCGTCATCCGCGAAAGCACCGACGTCGTCGGGTCCGGGCCGCGGCTGCACCGGCACCCCTACGCGGAAACGTTCGTCATCATCCGGGGGCGGGCCCGGTTCACCGTCGGCGGCGAGGAACGCGACGGTGCAGCCGGGGACGTGCGGGTGGTCCCCGCCGGGGTCCCGCACAAGTTCGCCGTGCTCGGCCCCGGCGTCTACGAGGCCGTGCACATCCACGAGAGCGACCACTTCGTCACCGAGTGGCTGGAGTGACGCTCAGAAGCCGCCGGCGGGGATCATGCCGCGCAGCTTCGTCAGCGCCCGGTACTGCGTGATGCGGACGTTGCCGGCGGAGATGCCCAGCGCCTCCGCCGTCTCGTTCGCCGACAGGCCGACGACGATCCGCAGCGACAGGATCTCCTGGTGCAGCGGCGGCAGCGACGCCATCAGCCGGCCGAGCCGGGCGCCGAGGTCCAAGCCGAGCACGTGGCTCTCCGGCTCGTTGCCGCCCAGCGGCCGGTCCGGCAGCTCCGGCACCGGCTTCGACCGGTCGCGCGCCACCGAGCGGAAGGCGTCGGCGACCTTGTTCGCGGCGATCGCGCGCACGAGGTACAGGAACGAGCCGCCGCGGTCCTGGTAGCCGGGCAGCACCTTCAGCACGGCCAGGCACACCTCCTGCGCGACGTCGTCGGCCGACAGGTAGGACAGGTCGCGGCCGCCGATCCGGGCGCGGCAGTAGCGCACGACCGTCGGCTTGATGAGCCGCAGCAGGGCCTGCACGGCGTCCTGGTCACCGGTGCGCGCCGCCGCGACGACCGGGTCGAGCTGCTCCTTCGTCAGCTTGCCCTCGGGCCGCGGCAGCTCGTCGAGCACGACGTAGCCCTCGACCGCCGTCTCCGCCATCATGGTTTCCACGGGTTTCCCTCCTCGCATCGTCCACCGGACGGGTCCCGTCGTCCGCGGCGGACCACAATGGTCCTGGGACGGTTGGCCACGATTTCCCTGTCCGACATCCGGAGTAATCGAGGCGCTGACCAGCAACGTTGCAGAGCCGAGGTTCTTGTCCAGATATTGTCCGTTAACCAGAAACGGCCATTCGGGGTTACCCGGCGGTCATCCCCGCCGGGCGGGTCAAATACTGGACAGATCCTGCCACCGCACCGATTCCGGTAGCGAATTCACCGCGGCCGCCGATCCTTGGCGCGTGACCGACCTCGACCTGCGGGAACCGAACCCATGATCACCCATTGAACGCCACCGGAGCCCCCATGACGGCCCCCGACCGGTTCGACGTGTTCCTGTGTCCCGGGCCGGACGACCGCATCGAAAAAGCGTTGCGCGCCGACGGCCTGCGCGTTTTCCCGGGCAATCCGTTCGACGATTTCGACATGATCGCCGTGTCGCGCGTCCTGCTGGCCGATTGTGCGGGCGGGACGGACCGCGTGCTGACGACCGTTCCGGGCGAGCCGCTCGAAGCGTTGGTGCGCCGGGTCCGCGAGAGGGTCGCCGAGACGGCGGGCCCGTTCGGGCCGTCGGTGCTGGGGACCGTCCACAGTGCACTGACCGCGCGTCGGGTGGTGCTGCTGCGCGGGCTGCCGGGCACCGGCAAGACGACACTGGCGGAGCGGTACGCGGACCTGTTCGGCCGGTTCGGCGGCCCGGTGCTGCGGACCGGCCCGTTCGGCGGCCTCGACCCGGACGACTTCCTGCCCCAGTTCCACCTCGCCCTGGCGACGGCGGCCCGCGTGCGGGCGCCGGGCTTCGAGCGGTTGCGCAGGCGGCTGGCGGCCCGGATCGAGGCGGCGGGCTCGAAGGTGCTGCTGCTGGTGGACGACGTCCCGGCCGGGCTGCCCCCGGGCGTCCTCGACCGGATTCTCCTCCCGGCCGGATCGGTCCGCACGCTCGTGACCAGCCGGTTCGCCCAGCCCAGGTGGAACGCGGCCACGGTCGACGTCCCCGGCCTGACGCCGGCGGAGGCGGCGCGGCCGGCACTCCCGGCGTCGTTCGCGGCCCGCTGCGACGGCCACCCGATGACACTGCGGGCGGCGGCGTTCCTCCAGCGTGGTTCCGTGCCGGACACGGCCCCGGAGGCGATCCGGGAGGTGTTGCGTTCGACGGGCCGGCTTGCGCGCGACTTGCTGCGGCTGGGCGCGGTGCTGGCCCCGGCGGCGATCCCGCCCGAGGTGGCGCGGGCGGCGTTGGGGGCGCCGGCCCCGGCGGAGTTCGAGGCAGCGGTGGCGGAGCTGGTGACGCACGGGTTCGCTGCCCTTGCGGACGGCGGAGTGCGCCTCCAGGGGCTTGCGGTCGAGGTGGCGGCCGGTGAGTTCGGTGAGTTGTGCCCCGATCGGGCGGCGGAGGCGGTGCTCGACGCCTTGCCGGACCGGGAGGTGCTCGGGGGTGTGCTTTTCGGTACGGCTTCGGTGGGCGGCTCGGGCCAGGTTTCCGCCGGACCGGCTGACGAGACAGCACCCGGCAGGGATGGGCCTAACCGAGGCGGGGCCGCCCCCGGCCCGGCCAACGAACCAGCGCCCGGCGGGACCGGCGGAGACATGCCCAGCCCAGGCGGCGCCGCCCCCGGCCCGGCCAACGAACCAGCGCCCGGCGGGACTGGCGGAGATGTGCCCGGCCCGGGCGAGGTCTCGGCCGAACCGGCAGCCAACCGCGTCTACCTGCTGCTCCAGCACGCCCGGGCCCTCGCCGATCGGGTACCGGCGCACCGGGTCGCTCTCTTGCGGCCGCTTGCCGCCGCTCACGAATGCCTCGGGGATTCCGGCACCGCCGGGGAAATCCATGCCGCGATCCTGGCCACCGGCCAGGCCACCTCCGCGGACTTCGTCGCCGCCGCTCGTGGTGAACTCGACTGTGGGCTGGACTCCGAAGCCGTCGGGCATGCGCGGGAAGCTCTGGCCCTCGCCGCCGATGAAGGCGGGCACCGCGCCGCCGCTCTGGTCGCCGCCCAGGCTCTCGATGCTCTCGGGGACTACGCCGAAGCCGATCGGACCTTCTGGCTCGGTCACCTTCCCGCCTCCCCCGAAGAACGCCTCCACGCGGCCGTCGCCCAACGGCTTCGCGGGCGGCCCGACCAGGCCATCGCCCTGCTCGAACCCGCCTTCGCCGACCTGCCCGACGTCCTCCGCGACCGGCTGAACCTCGAATACGCGCGAAACCTCCTCCAGACCGGGCAACCGGCCCGGGCGCGGCAGGTCGTCACCGGCGAAGAACCCGAAGCCGAACTGATCCGCGCGGACGCCACCCTGGCCCTGGCCGACGAAGAACCCGCCGCCCTCCAGACGACGTACACCGAGCACTACGGTGCCGAGCACCCGCTCACCCTGATCGCCTCCGTCCACGCCGGGCGGGCCTTGCTGGCCGCCGGCCAACCCCAGCTCGCGCTCGAAGCGCTCACCAAGGCCGGCGAAACCGTGCGGCGGGTGCTCGGCGACGACCACCGGCTGCACTTCCGGGTCCGGCACGCGCTGGGCCTCGCCCACGCGCGGCTGCGCGAGTTCGACCGGCAGGCCGACCTGCTCGAGCCCCTCCTCGGACCCCAGATCCGGCTGCTGGGCCGGACGCACCCGGAGACCCTCGAAACCCGCCTCGACCTCGGGCTCGCGCTCGCCCTCAGCGGTCGCGGCCCACGTGAGGAGGCGACGAGACTCGTCGACGACGCCGCCCGCGAAGCCGTCGGCGCCGGTCCCCTGCTTGCGGCCAAGGCACGCGCCGCGCAGCAGGTCGTGCGGCTGCCCCTGCCGTTCGTGTCCGCGCTCCACACGCTCGAACGGCTGGTCTGGCCCGGACGGTGACCCCTCAACCGGCGCCGGAGGGCTGCCACCTGATCCCGTACGCGAAGCCCGGCGCGAGGTTGCGGAACCGGACGTGCACCTCGCCGGCGCCGTCGGTCGCCAGTTCCGCGCCGCGCGGCGAACGCGTGTCGTTCTGGAACGCCTTTTCCAGCCGCACGATCCGGTCCGGCACCCGGTCGCCGAACCGGACGTGCAGGTCGAACAGATCGCACGGGTGCCGTGGCACGCAGATGTAATGCGGTTCCCGCATGTTCGCGCGGAATCGCAGACCGACGTCGTGGCGCTCTCCGCGCCGCAACGGCCCCGGCAACCGCAGGGCCAAGCCGATCCGGTCACTCGACTCCATCGCGCGACCGGCGAGCACACCGCCGTGGAACACGTCGACCTCGAGATCGGACTCGCGAACCGAATCACCGGATTCGCCGCGCACGGTGAGCGTCAGCGCCAGGTCCAGCTCGGCGATTTCGTCGGCGTCGGCGACGACCCGGCGGAATTCGAACGCCTCGGCCACCGGCTGGTCGAGAGCCAGCGACACGCGCAGTTCTTCGGTGTGCCAACTGCGGCTCGGATAGCGCGGTCCGAGATCCGGCTCGCCGGCCGCGACGGCCATTGCCGCGACGTGCTCGATCCCTTCGTCGATCCGGCGCCGCACCGTCCGGTCGTCCCGGTCGAGCGTGATCGCCGCCCAGTGCACCCGTTCCTGGTAGAACGGCTTTCGCGCCCGCTCGTCCAGCGCGAACGCGGCCAGCAGCGCGATCTTCAGATCGTCCGGCAGCGACTCGACGAGGGGCCGCAATCGGGCCGAGAGTTTACGCCTCGTCTCCACGGTGTCGTCATCTTCCAAAATGCCACATGTGGCGCGCAATGCGGGTCCGACGCGGTCCGCGAGCGGCGTGGTGAAAATTCCCCTCCCTTTGCGCAGGAGCTTCAGCTCACCGACTACGTCCGCCGCAGTGAAGTCCACCGTTCCTCCCTCACCCGTCCACGCCGGGGGTCAATGTTCGTCAGCGCCGACGCCGATGTCCAGTCGATCATGCGGCACCCATCGGATCGTTATCCCGCGGTTTCCTCTCCCGTCGCGACGGGAAACGGGAAACCCCTTGCCGGTCTCTTCCCGGCGGCCGCATTCTTGGTGGGCCGCATCGATTACGCGGCGATAATCCACAAGATCACGGGGTGTTCCCGGGTGGCCGCGCGCCGCCCTCGCGCGCTCATGTCGAAGGAGTCGGAATGAAGGTCATCTGTTCGTTTTCGCTGCTCCTGCGCTCGGCTTTCTGGCTGGTGGCGGTGGCCCTCGTGGCCGGCGTCGCGCTGGGCGGGCACGAGGACACCGCACCGGCCCCCGCGAGCACGCCGGTGGTCGTGGCGCACCAGGCACAGGTGCGCCACCCCGGCGGGTGATCATGGTTCGCCGCGCGCGGGGCGGGGGTACTTGTCGATCATGAACCCGAAGATGTGGCGCCTGCTGATCTCGGGGACGCTGCGGCTGTTCCTGCTCACAGCCGTGCCGGCCGCGGCCCACCTGTCCTTGTTCGCGGGACTGGCCGCGACGGCGATCGCGTTCGTCGTGCCGGCGCCGCAGACGCCGCACCAGCGCCTGGGCCCCTAGCGCGCGACGATCCGCGCCAGCACGGACGGGACGTCCCGTTCGAGCTCGGCCGCGGCATCCTCCTGCCCGGCCAGGTGCCGCAGCAGTGCCTGCTGGAAAAGGCCGTCGAGCAGGGCGTACGCGACCGGCTGCGGGACGTCCTCCGCGCCGCCGGCCAGGTCCGCGTAGCGGGCGACGACGTGGTGGATCATCTCTTCGCGCCGCCGGTCGATCTCGAGCACGTCGGCGCGGAAGGACTCTTCGAACAGGCTCTGGTTGCGCAGGTCGTACCAGAGCCGGTGCATCTTGGCGTCCGCGCGCAGCGTCGCGGCCATGGCCGCCGCGAAGTCCTTCTCGAGCTCCTCGGCCGTCTGCGCGCGGGCGACGAGCTCGTCGTAGCGGGTGACGCAGACTTCCTCGAACTGCCGCACGCAGTGGGTCAGGAGGTCGACCTTGTCGGCGAAGTAGTAGTGCAGGACGCCGTGGGAGAAGTCCGAGTTCTGCGCGATCTCCCGCAGGCTGGTGCGCGCGTAGCCGAGCTCGGCGAGCGTCTGCAGCGCGGACTCCGCCAGCTGCGCCCGCCGCTGGTCGAACTTGTCGACCTGGCGGCGGGAAATGCGGTCCCGGGTCCGCTCCTTCGCCTCAGTCACCTGCACCGTCCGTCGGTTCTCCAGTGGGTCGTGCCCAGTCTATCGATCACCTGACCAGCTTTTACTGGACAAGTGTCCAAGAATCGCTTGACGCCTGTCCAGCACTGGCCGATGCTGGGCGCCTGCCGTCTCGAGGAGGAGCTGTCCGATGGCCCGTTACGACCTGACCGGGCGCGCGGCCCTGGTCACCGGGGGCGCGCGGGGCCAGGGAGCCGGGATGGCGGCGGCGCTGGCCGAAGCCGGTGCGGCCGTGGTGATCGCGGACATCGAGGACGCCCTGGGCCGCGAGACGGCCGACGCGCTCAAGCAGACCGGTGCCGCCGCCGCGTTCGTCCACCTCGACGTCACCGACGACGCGAGCTGGGAGCGGGCCGTTTCCGCCACGATCGGCGAGCTCGGTGGCCTGGACATCCTGGTCACGAACGCCGGGGTGGAGATCTCCGGTCCGATCGCCGACCTCGACCCGGCCGAGGTGCGCCGGATGCTCGACGTCAACGTCCTCGGCACCGCGCTCGGCCTCAAGCACGCGTTCCGCGCGATGCGCCCGGGCGGCCCGGCCGGCCGGGGCGGCGCGGTCGTCACCGTCGCGTCGGTTGCCGCGGTGCCGGGAATCGCCGCCTACTCCGCGACGAAGTCGGCGGTCGACCGGCTGACGCGCGTCGCCGCGACGGAGGCCGAGAAGCTCGGCTACGGCGTGCGCGTCAACTGCGTCTACCCCGATCCGGTACCGGCGGGAACGGCCGACGGGCCGGTCACCGGCGTGGCCGACGCCGTCGTGTTCCTGGCTTCCGACGCGGCCCGCTTCGTCACGGGCGCCGGCCTGCCGGTCGACGGCGGCGTACGCACACCGGCGTAGACGCAAGAGCCGTACACGGGCCGACGGCCGCTTACCCGGACGGGTTCGGCGTGCTCGGCCGCACCGCCGTGACATCGCCTGACGCGGGGTGCCGGCCACCGGTGCGGTGAGCCGGCCACGGCGTCCGTCCGGTGTAGTGTTTCCCGGTCCGACCGGCGGGTGACCCACGTGAGGTGCCATGACAGTGCGGCGGTACCCAGTCGCGGCCCTCCTCGTCGTCGTCACGGCGGCCCTGGTCGTGGTGAACGGCTTCGCGTGGTGGGGTGACACCTTCGCCCTCTGGATCGACGACGCCATGCAGCTCGGCGCGGGGGTCGGCGCGGTCGTCTGCGGCATCCTCTCCGCCCGCCGCGTCCGCGGGCACCAGCGCTGGTGGCGCGTGCTCGTCGCGATCGGGATGGCCGGCTGGTCGCTCGGCCAGTGCGTGTGGTCCTGGTACCAGCTGGTCGACGGGCGCGGGCTGCCCTCGCCGTCGCTGGCCGACGTCGGCTACCTGAGTTTCCCGGTGTTCGCGCTCGCGGCGCTGTTCGTGCTGGCCCGGGCGCGGATCCGGCCGGACCGCGAACGCTGGCAGCCCGCGCAGTGGACCGCCCACTTCGGCGTCGCGGTCGTCCTCGACGGACTGATCGTCACCGGCTCGCTGTTCATCCTCACCTGGACCGCGGCGCTCGGGCAGCTGGTCCGGGCCACCGCGCCGGACAAGCTGACCTGGGCCGTCGCCATCTCCTACCCGCTGTCGGACCTGGTGATCGTGGTCGTCGCGGTGCTGCTGGTCGTGTTCGACCGGGTGGACCGGCCGTACCGGGCGAACCTGCTGCTGGCCGCGGTCGGGATCGTCGCGCTGGCCTGCTCCGACAGCGTGTTCGCCTACCTCGTCAGCATCGGCGCGGAGAGCATGAAGCCGTGGTCGGACGGCGGGTTCGTGCTCGGCCCGATGTTCATCGCGTTCGCGCTGCTGGTGACGCCCGGCTCGCGGCGCCGGGACGACGCCGGCTCGGCCGCCGGGGTCGACTGGTGGCAGCTCGCGCTGCCGTACGTCCCGGTCACCGCCGTCGCACTGCTGATCACCGTGCAGCTGGTGGCCGGCGCCGGCCCGGACGGCGTCGAGGTGTTCGTCGGCGTGCTAGTGGTGTTCCTCGTGCTCGCGCGGCAGCTGCTTTCCTTGCTGGACAACAGGTTGCTGCTGCGGCGGGTCTACGAAGGACAGCAGCAGCTGACGCACCAGGCCTACCACGACCCGCTCACCGGGCTGGCCAACCGCGCGCTGTTCGCCGACCGGCTCGACCGGGCCGTCGAGTCCACCGGCCACCCGCTCGTCCTGATCTTCGTCGACCTCGACGACTTCAAGGAGGTCAACGACCGGTTCGGGCACGCGGGCGGGGACGTCCTGCTGCACGCGGTCGCCCAGCGGCTGCTGAGCTGCGTGCGCGCGGGCGACACGGTCGCGCGCCTGGGCGGTGACGAGTTCGCGATCCTCCTGGAGGGCGAGCTGGACGCGCCGCAGGCCGTCGCCGACCGCATCCAGGGCGTGCTGCGGCGGCCGTTCGCCGTGCACGGAACGCTGGTGCCGGTGCGCGCGAGCATGGGCCTGGTCGTGCCGGACCCGGCCGAGCCGCTGGTGACGTCGGACGTGCTGCTGGGCCGCGCGGACACGTCGATGTACGCGGGCAAGCGGCTCGGCAAGGACACGACGGTCGTCTACCGGCCGTCCCAGGACGGCCCGCCCGACTTCCCGTCCGCGCTGCGCCGGGCTTCGGGTGGCATTCCGGAGGGCTTCGGGCTGGTGTTCCAGCCGATCGTCCGGCTGGCCGACGAGACGCCGGTGGCCGTCGAGGCCCTGGCCCGCTGGACCATGCGCGACGGGACGTCGGTGTCGCCCGAGACGTTCGTCCGCGCGGCCGAAGGCGCGGGGCTCGGCGCCGAGCTGGACGCGCTCGTGCTCGACCTGGCCTGCCGGGAGATCACCGCGGCCGGGGTGGACCTGACCGTGCACGTCAACGTCTGCGCGAGCCGGCTCGGGGCCGCGGCCCTGGAGCAGAGCGTCGAAGCCGCGCTGGGCCGCTACCGGCTGCCCGCGGCACGGCTGGTCGTCGAAATCACCGAGACGGTGCCGGTGCCGGACCTGGCCGCGGGCGCCGCGGCGATCCGGCGGCTGCAGGCACTGGGGGTGCGCGTCGCGCTGGACGACTTCGGCGCCGGGTACAGCTCCCTGACCGTGCTGCACGCCCTGCCGGTCGACTTGATCAAGCTGGACCGCGCGTTGACGACCGGGGTCCAGCCGGAGCGTGACGCCGCGTTGTGCCGGTCGCTGGTCGGGTTGTGCGCGGACCTGGACCTGGACGTCGTCGCCGAAGGGATCGAGACGCCGGAGCAGGCGTCGCTGGTCACCGCGGCGGGGTGCACGACGGCACAGGGCTACCTGTACGGCCGCCCGGCCGCGCTCCCGGCGTTGCGGCTCACGGGTCTGCCGCAGCTGTCGTGAGTGAGAAACCGGGCTGGCACCCCGTTTCTCACTCACGACATCGTCAGTCCGCGTGCACGCCGGGTGGGAGGACGCCGAAGACCGTCGCCGTCGAGCCCGCGCCCCTGCGGTTGATCGGGCCGCCCGCCAGCACCCACGCGCCCGTCGTCGGGAGGGCCTTGAGGTTCGCCAGGATCTCCAGGCTGATCCGGTGCCGCTGGTACACCAGCTTCGACACCGTGTACGTCTCGTCCGTGCCGACGTCCGGGCTGAACGTGTCGGTGCCCGTCCCGCCGCGGCGGCCGATCCGCCCGGTGTCGATCAGCCACTGGACCGCCGGGATCGAGAACCCGGGCTGGTGCAGCACACCGTCGGCGTCGGTGTTCGGGTAGGCCGGGGTGCCCCACTTGGCGTCCCAACCGGTCCAGAGCACCACGACGGCGTCGTCGGGGATGCGGCCGTTGCGGCGTTCCCAGGCCTTGAGGTCGTCGACCGTCACGCCGTAGTCCGGGTTGTTCCCGGCCTTCGCCCGCACGTCGATCTTCACGGCGGGCCGGAACAGGTCCTCCGGGTCCATTTCGTCGGCGAGCGGCTGCCCGGTGTTGAAGTGGCCGGGCGCGCCCCAGTGCGTCCCGGTGTGCTCGCCTTCGCGGACGAACTGCAGGTAGTACCCGTCGTTCGGGATCGTGGCGATGGTTTCCAGCGAGAAGGCCGGGTCACCGGGGAACACGTTCGTCGTGGCGGGGTCGTTGACGTGCGAGAGGCTGACCAGGTTCAGCTGGTCGAGCCGCACCGGCGGCACCGTCGTGGCGGCCTGTGCGGTCCGCCCGGACAGCGCGGCGCCGAACACCCCCGCCAGCCCCGCGGCCAGCACCCTGCGTCTCATCGGCATGGGATCACCTTTCACCGGAACACCGCCCGTGCGGTGTGCCTGCACGGTGATATCACCCGAGCCGCGCGGGGCCAAGGAGTTGCGCGAGGATGGGCGCATGGACGACGACATCGAAGACCACGCCGACGAAGGGATCCTCGACCCCGAGGACACTTTGGACGACCGCGACGAGCTGGCGGAGGGTTATTCACCGCCGGAACGCCCGCGGGGCACGGAAGAATGGGGCACGACCGCGCGCGAGGCCGCCGAGGGCGAAAGCTGGGAGCGCCGGCTGGCCCGCGAGGTCCCGGACCTGGCGTCCGAAGAGGGTGACGGCCTCGGCGACAGCGAGGACACCGACGGCGAGCTGATCGACGACGAGGTCGGCGACGTCCGCGCGGGCCGCTTGGTGGCCACCGACGAAGGCTTCGGCGAAGACAGCGACGAAGAGCTGTACGCGTCCGACGCGGGTGTCGACGGCGGCGCGGCTTCGGCGGAGGAAGCGGCCGTCCACGTGATCGACCCGTCGCGCCGCTGGTAGGTGCCCGGCGGCCGGACCCGCCCCCTCGCCGGGTCCGGCCCCCGATTCGGCGACCGGCCTAATCCTTTCGCCCGTCCGGTGCGTGGGGTAGGCGGCAGAGCGGTCATGTCCGGATCCGGCCGGGCCCGCCCGCGCTGCCGGAAGGGGACACCGATGCTGGAAGGGCTGCTGACACCCGGCGCGGGCGCGCTCTACGACGCCATGGTGCGCACCGGGCCGTTGCCGCTGGACGACCCGCGGGCCGAGAGCGCCGAGATGCGGGAACTGCTCGACCGCGGGTTCGTGCGCCGCGACTACCGCGACGACCCGGTCTTCGCGCCGATGGAGCCGGTCCGCGCGGTCGACCACGCGATCCTGGGCGCGCAGCAACGGCTGCTGGAGCAGCAGCGGCAGATCGTCGCCGCGCGCCAGCAGCTCGACACGCTGCAGGCGGTGTACCGCGCGGCGAACGGCTCGGGCGGCGACTCGGCCGTCGAGGTGCTGACCGACCCGCGGCGCATCGGCTCGCTGTCGCTGGAGCTGTGCCTGTCCGCGCGCGAGGAGTTCCTCACGTTCACCACGCGGCACTTCAAGCGCAAGCCGGACGCGAGCACGGTGATGAAGCTGCCCGACGCGGTCACCGAGCGCGGTGTCGTCCTGCGCAACGTCTACGAGCGCGCGGCGCTGGAGTTCGACGGTGCGAAGGAGGTCGTCGACGCGAGCGTGGCGGCGGGGTGGACGATGCGGGTGGCGCCGGAACTGCCGATGAAGATGGTGATCGCGGACCGCCATTCGGCACTGGTCCCGCTGGACCCGAGCGGCATGGAGGGCGCGCTGTTCGTCCGCAGCCCGACGATCGTCGCGGCGCTGCGGATGCTGTTCGAGCTGGTCTGGAGCCAGGCGGTGGCGGTGGCGGGGGCCACGCCCCGGCACGGTCTGACGCCGACCCAGGCGAAGGTCCTGGACCTGCTGGCGACGGGCATGACGGACGGCGCGATCGCCCGGCACCTGGACGTGAGCGAACGCACCGTGCGGCGGCACGTGCAGGGGTTGCTGGAGGCGTTGCAGGCGGACAACCGCGTGGCCGCGGTCTTCGCGGCCACGCGGCTCGGCTGGCTGGGGTGAGCGCACGCACCCCGCGCTACTGCCAGTGGCAGACCGGCCCCTTCGCGGTCCAGATCCACACGCAGTCCGTCTTGGGCTTGCCGGTCGGCTCGGTGGCGGCCGCCGCCGGGGCGGCCGCGGTCGCGACGATCGCCGCCGCGGTGAGCAGGGCGGCCAGCGCACGCTTGATCATGTTCGTCCCCTCCCGAAGATCTTCCCCGCCCAAGCTAGGGCCGCCGCGCGGACGGCGGCAGGGGCGGGTTCGGCCACTGTCCGGTTCCGGCCACCGTCCGCCCGGCCGGAACCGGACGTTGGCCGCCCTCGACCGGTGTGCCACCGCCCGGACGCCCCTAGCGTCGGGTCAGTGTCAGGGTGGTGTTGCCGCTGTTGCGGTGGTTGGGATCCTGGCCGCTGGTGACCTGGCTCGTAGCGTCGCTGCCGCCTGCTTGCGGGTTGGCGATCATGCGTTGTGCCGGTCACCGGTGGT
>NZ_BAAGUJ010000033.1:0-5591 GCF_054781455.1 Amycolatopsis stemonae
CCAACGCCGTCCCGACCGCACCCATCGCGACCGAAGCCCAGTCACCACTCTCGATCGCCGACTTCAGATCATTCGCCGACTCCAACAGCGAAATCCCCGAATACGCCTTCGTCGAATCCTTCGTCTCCGCGACCAGCGGGTTGCTCACAGCAAAGCCTTCCTGCCGGCCTCAGGGGGCCGGATCACCAGGGGTTGTTGTCCTGCTCGTCCGGGTCGACCGGACCGCCGCGCCGCGGCGTCGAGCCCGGCGGTGCCGCGGCGCCACCGGCAGGCGGTGGCGTGGGCGGCGTCGGTGGCACGTCCGCGGGCGGTTGTTCGTCGGGTTCCTCCGGGTCCGGGAACCGCCCGCGCAGGTTGTCCAGCAGCGCCGTGCGGGTCTCCTGGTCCTCGTCGCCGAGGTGCGCGGTCATCACGCCCGCGACCTTGTCGGCGATGCCGGCCTGGGCCTTGCGCATCGTCGCCAGGATCGTCCGCGACAGCTCTTCCAGCGGGAACGACTTGATCTTGTTGCTGAAAGTCAGGTCCGTGACCGTGCCGTCGGCGCCGACGGTGACGTTGACCGCGCCGTCGCCGCTGCTCGCGGTGAGCCGAAGGCCCTCGGTCTCGGCCTGCGCCGCCTGGTACCGCTCCGCCTTCGCGGCGAACCCGGCGGCCCAGTCGTCCATCCGGCGGATGGTCTCCTCCGGGTCCCGCATCAGGTCGCCCAGGCCGTTGTTCGGGCCCGTCATGCCTTCACCTTCACTTCGGCGGTGCGCGGCGAGGCGGTGAGCTGCCGCTCGAACGGCTGCGCGTTGCCCTCTTCACCGTCGCGATAGGACTGCGCGGCGGTCTTGACGTTGTCCGCCAGCCCCCGCACGCCTTCGGACGACGCGTTCAGCGCGTCCTTCGCCTGCTCACCCGTCGGCCGGATGATCGGCGGGAGGAACGCGCACAGCAGCCCGTAGGCGTGGTCGGACATCGCCGTGTCGGCCGCGGAGGCCGCCGTGTTGAGGCGGTCCACGAGGCTTTCGACGTGGCTCGCGTGCGCGACCAGGTCGTCCGGTTCGACCTCGAACCCGGCGGCGGTCATGCGCTCACTTCCAATCCTGGTTCTTCCAGTCACCGATCACCGGAGGCGCGACCGCTTCTTCGCCCGCGAAGAAGTTCGGGTCGTCGCTCTCGAGGTAGTCGGCCGACTTGTGTTCCTTGTCGTCTTCCTTCTTGCCGCCGCGGGCACCGGCACCCATGCCGCCCATGCCCGGGCTGCCCGCGGCCCCGGCCTTGCCGGCCATGCCCGCGTTCCGCGCGGCGGCCGCTTCGGCCTCCGCGGCCGCGCCCGACGCGGCCCCTCCGCTGAGGTTGCCCGCACCGCGCACGCCCGCGCCACCGGCACCCGCGCCCGCACCGCCGCCGCCGATCCCGCCCAGGGACCCGCCGCCGCTGCCGCCACCGATACCGCCGAGCCGGCTCGCGATGCTCTCGCCGTTGATCCCGCCGCCGCGGCCGATGGTCGGCATCTTGACGCCGCCGGGCCCGGTACCGCCGCCGGGGATACCGCCCGTGGGCAGGCCGGTGATCGGGTCGATGCCGGGCGGGGTGAACCCGGGGATCGGGCTGCCGCCACGCGGGCCACCGCCCCCGGAGATGTCCGGGATGTTCGGGATCGACGGCGGTGTGTAGCCGGTGCCGCCGGGGCCGCCACCCGTCGGGATGCCGGACGGCGAGAAGCCGGACGTCGTCGTCGAATCACCGGAGTGCGGGATCGACGAGCCGGGGATGCCGGCGCCGGTGAAGCTGCCGCCACCGGGGATGTCGGGCGTCTCGAAGTTCGGCGGGGTGTAGCCCCCGCCGCCCCCGGACGCGGCCGGGATGCCCGCGCCGGAGAAGCCGGAGCCACCGGGACCCGAGCCCGGACCACCGCCACCGGGGATGCCACCGCCGGAGAAGCCCGAACCACCCGAGCCACCACCGGGAATGCCCGAACCACCCGGGCCGCCACCGGGGATGCCCGAGCCGGGCACGCCCGCGCCCGAGCCGCCGGGGCCGTTCACGCCGTCCAGGCCCCCGGTCGTGCCCTCCCCCGGGATCCGCGGCGAAGCCTGGTCCGTGCCGGTCCGCGCCATCAGCGGCTGGGCACCGCCCGCGCCGGCGCCGCCCGACGCCGGCGTGCCGGCCGTGCGCGCGGTCGCCGTGGCCGACGGGAGCTTCGGCGGGGCCGGGAACCGGGGCGTCGCGACCGCGGCGCCGATGGTCTCGTCGTAGGTCGTCATGATCTGCGCGGCGTGCCCCTGCGCGGCCTGCTGCGCCCGGTAGGTCTGCATGGCCTCGCCGGCCGCCGCCGCGTACTGCACCGGGTCGGTCATCGACATCAGGCGCTGGTTGGTGCTCTGCAGGTCGAACTGCACCGGCGGGTTCGCCGCCATCTGCCGCTGGGTCTCGTTGAGCGCCTGGGAGTGGATCTCCTGCTGCCGGCCGGCGAGGGTCGAGCCCTGCGCGGTCGCGCCCAGCCACTTGCCGACGCCGGCGAGGTGCTCGCGGACGGCGTCACCGGCGTCGCCCTGCCAGTTGCTGGTGCTCGCGTTGATCGCGTCGCCCAGGGTCTTCTGGTGCGTGCCCAGGTCGTTGCCGACCCGCACCCACTCCTCGGAGGTCTCCGCGACGGTCGCCGAGTCGGCGTCCGTCGTGATGGCCTGGTTCATCTGCTCGTGCGTCGCGTTGCTCCACAGGGTGCGCGGCGCGCCGCCGTTCTCCCGCATGGTGAGGCCCTCGTCGAGGCCGTGCTTGGCGTCGTCGAGGTGCTGCTCGTAGAGCTCCTGGATCTTCCTGTCGCGCAGCACCGGGTCGACGACCGGACCGAGCCAGCCGCGCCGGATCTCGTCGTCGACCTGCTTGGTCGCCATCTCGCGGATCTCGTCGCCCGAGGGCGAGTTGTCCGCGGTCAGCGGCCCGACGTAGTACTTGGACGACGAATCGGCCGTCACGTCGTAGAGCGGGCTGCGCGGGTTGTAGTCCGGGGACGACGGGTCCGACACGGACTCGGCGGTGGGTGCCACGGTCTCCCTCAGCTCTGGTCGGCGGTCGGGAGCGAGGTCAGCGTCGAGCGCGTGGTCTCTTCCCGGGTCTTGTAGTTCTTCTTGGCCAGCTTGATGGCCTCGATGTAGGTCGGGAACTCCTGCCGCGCGGCCTGGAGCTGGGTGAGCAGCCCGTGCTCGTCACCGGCGGTGTTCTGCATGTGCGCGGAGACCCATTGCCCGGTCGCGGTCCGGCTCATCGCCGGCGCGTCGTGCAGGCGCTGCAGCGCCGACCAGCGCGACTCGAGCGTCTCGAGGACGCCTTCGAGGGCCTCGATCAGCTGGTTGCCCGTGGTGTCGTCGATCGCGAAGCCGCCGGTCTGGGCGAGCCGCTTCAGCTGGGCACCGGCCAAGCCGATGCGGACCGCCGCCAGTGCCTTCGTCTCGGGGGTCGTCGCGGCCTGCAGCTGCGCCGTCGCCTGGAGCGCCTGGACGGCCGCCTCGGTCTGTTCCGTCATCAGAGGTGATCCTTCCCGGTCAGTAGACCGCCGCGATCGCGTCGCGGATCGCTCGGGCGAGGTCGGCCCGGCCGGCCGGTACGTACTCCGCCGTGAGTTCGCCGGCCTCGCCGGTCTTCGTGTGCACGAGGTAGCGGCCGTCGGCGGTGTCGAGCCAGCTCAGCGGTTCGCCCGCGAGCCGCTCGCCCCGCCGGCCCTGCGCGGTGACGGCGATGTGCCCGCCGCCGAGCCGCGGCTCGGCCAGGACCCGCTCGAGCACGGCGACGTCGGTCGGCTTCGGCGCCGGCGGCCGCCGGCCCGGCCGCACCACGGCCTTGACCTCGATCATCCCGAAGGCGTCGGTCTCTTCCTCGTCGAACTCCGCGTCCGCGATCCGCTTGGCCGTCATCGCCGAGACCTCACGACCGGCCGCGCGGTGCACGACGTGCCGCCCGGTGGTCGCCGCCGGGGCCAGGGGCAGCACGCCCGTGACGACCTCGACCAGCTCCTCGTCGGCGAAGAGCGAGAACAGCAGCTCGTCGTTGTCCGGTGCCTGCGTGATGCCGAGCGCCTGCGCGCCGTCGGTGACCACCAGCACGGCGACGTCGGCGCCGAGGCCGTCGATCCCGCTCACCGCAACCGAAACGCGCGGCTCGGCCAGCAGTTCGAACGCCGTCCGCACCCCGGGGTGCAGTTCGCCCGAAACCGAAAGCCGCCGCTCTTCCAAGGCGTCGTACACCTGGCGCGCGACCCGGACGAACCGCACCGGGTCGGCCGGGAGGTTCCCGGCGCGCAACGGGTAACGCCGCACGTCGCCGCCGGTCGCCTGGCCGACGACGAGGGCTTCGACGACCTCGAGGACGAACTCGAACCTGTCCGCCATTTCCCCTCGCTGCTCTGTGTGCTGCAAACTCAAGCCGTCAAACCCTCAAGCAACTTTCCTGCCGAAGGCTATCAGTGCCGGGTCACCCTGCGTCAGCACCGCCACGCGGGTGCCCGAAAGACCACTATCCCCGGGACTCGGGGGGCAAAAGCGGCCTGGGCCTGCGGTTCACCCGATCCGGTGCTGATGCACGCGCAGCTGCAAGGTGACCAGGTCAAGCAGGGGAACGGCGACCCCCAGAGCCCGGGCTCGCCCGGTGAGGTCGCCGAAGATCTGCTCCCCCTCGACCGGATGCCCGCCGAGCAGGTCGCGGTACAGCGAAGACCCGCCCATCCCCGGGTCGGTGACCGTTCTGCGCGTCGCCGCGAGGTCCGCGGCGGGCACCGGGTACCGGGCCGCTTCGGCGACGGCGGCCGCTTCCGCGACGACCGCCTCGGCGAACTCCGTCCCGCCGGGCACCGCGACGACGTCGCCGATGGTGCCGCGCATCAGGCTGTTGACGGCGCCGATCGCGGCGATGAACACCCATTTCGCCCACATGGCTTCGGTGATCCGCGCGTCGGGCGTGGCGGGGAAGCCGGCGTCGCGCAGGGCGGCGTCGACGTCGGCCAGCCGCGCGGGAGCGGGTTCGGTGCGGGCGCCGTAGTCGAGGCTCTGCAGGGGTCCGAGCCGCCGGATCGCGCCGTCGTCGTCGAGGGTGGTCTGCACCTTGGCGACGCCGCCGAGCACCGCGTCCCGGCCGAACCGCGCGTCGAGGGCGTCGAGGTGCGCGAGCCCGTTGAGGAACGGCAGGATCAGCGTGTCCGGGCCGACGGCGGGGGCGAAATCGTCGATGGCGTCGGCGAGGCCGGTCGCTTTGACCGCGACGAGCACGAGGTCGTAGGTCTCGTCGAGGGCGCCGGTCTCGACGAGCGCCGGTGCGAGCACGGTGTCCTCGCCGAGCCCGACGATCCGCAGCCCGCGGTCCCGCAGCAGTTTCGCGCGGCCGGGCCGCACGAGGAAGGTGACGTCCCGGCCCGCCTGCTGCAGCCGGCCGCCGAAGTACCCGCCGGTCGCGCCGGCCCCGACCACCAGAATCTTCAAGTCGCTCACGAGTTGCTCCTATGTCAAGCCGCTGTGGGGAGCGTGGTTGGTTGCTGGGTGGTGTCGTGGTGGAGGGTGTTGTAGACGGTGCGGGCGAGGCGTCGTTTGAGGGCGCGGAGTGCTTCCATGGTGGTGTCT
>NZ_BAAGUJ010000034.1:1438-4799 GCF_054781455.1 Amycolatopsis stemonae
GTGTTTCTGGTGTGGTGTTTGAGAACTGTAGAGTGGATGCGAGCATCTTTGTGGTCAAGTTGTTAAGGGCACATGGTGGATGTCTTGGCTTCAGGAGCCGATGAAGGACGTAGGAGGCTGCGATAAGCCTCGGGGAGCTGTCAACCGAGCTGTGATCCGAGGATTTCCGAATGGGGAAACCCAGCACCAGTGATGTGGTGTTACCCGCACCTGAATATATAGGGTGTGTGGAGGGAACGCGGGGAAGTGAAACATCTCAGTACCCGTAGGAAGAGAAAACAACCGTGATTCCGTGAGTAGTGGCGAGCGAAAGCGGAAGAGGCTAAACCGATTGCATGTGATACCTGTCAGGGGTTGTGTAGTCGGTGTTGTGGGACCCGCCTTGAAGAGACTGACATTTCTTCGGGTTGTTGTGCTGGTTAGTGGAACCGCTTGGGATGGCGGGCCGGAGTGGGTGAGAGCCCCGTACGCGAAAACCAGTTTCAAGAGCCTTGGTGGTGTTCCCGAGTAGCAGCGAGCTCGTGGAATTTGCTGTGAATCTGCCGGGACCACCCGGTAAGCCTAAATACTTCCTGAAGACCGATAGCGGACGAGTACCGTGAGGGAAAGATGAAAAGTACCCCGGGAGGGGAGTGAAAGAGTACCTGAAACCGTGTGCCTACAAGCCGTCAGAGCTGTAATAGGTGATGGCGTGCCTTTTGAAGAATGAGCCTGCGAGTTAGTGCTGCGTGGCGAGGTTAACCCGTGTGGGGTAGCCGTAGCGAAAGCGAGTCTGAATAGGGCGATGTGAGTCGCGTGGTCTAGACCCGAAGCGGAGTGATCTACCCATGGCCAGGGTGAAGCGTCGGTAAGACGTCGTGGAGGCCCGAACCCACCAGGGTTGAAAACCTGGGGGATGAGCTGTGGGTAGGGGTGAAAGGCCAATCAAACTCCGTGATAGCTGGTTCTCCCCGAAATGCATTTAGGTGCAGCGTCACGTGTTTCTTGTTGGGGGTAGAGCTACTGGATGGTCTAGGGGCCTTACCGGGTTACCGAAATCAACCAAACTCCGAATACCAATAAGTGAGAGCGTGGCAGTGAGACGGCGGGGGATAAGCTTCGTCGTCGAGAGGGAAACAGCCCAGAACACCAGCTAAGGCCCCTAAGTGTGTGCTCAGTGGGAAAGGATGTGGGATTGCCCAGACAACCAGGAGGTTGGCTTAGAAGCAGCCACCCTTGAAAGAGTGCGTAATAGCTCACTGGTCAAGTGGTCCTGCGCCGACAATGTAGCGGGGCTTAAGCACACCGCCGAAGCTGTGTCATTCATGCAATACATCGGCTTGAGTCCTTGAGACTCTTGTCTAGTGGTATGGATGGGTAGGGGAGCGTCCTGCATCCAGGGAAGCGGCGGCGGAAGCCAGTCGTGGAGGGTGTGGGAGTGAGAATGCAGGCATGAGTAGCGAATGCAGAGTGAGAAACTCTGCCGCCGGATGACCAAGGGTTCCTGGGCCAGGCTAATCCGCCCAGGGTAAGTCGGGACCTAAGGCGAGGCCGACAGGCGTAGTCGATGGACAACGGGTTGATATTCCCGTACCCGAGCATGTGCGCCCATGACGAGGCGTTTGATACTAACCACCCAAAGCCACGGTTTGAAGCCTTCGGGTGAATGATTGTGTGTGGAGCGTGGGACCTGATTTCGTAGTAGTCAAGCGATGGGGTGACGCAGGAAGGTAGCTCCGCCAGGCGATGGTTGTCCTGGTGTAAGCGTGTAGGCCGGAACATAGGCAAATCCGTGTTCTGTGTGGCTGAGACGTGATGCGTAGCCGTTTGAGGCGAAGTAGAGTGATCCTATGCTGCCGAGAAAAGCCTCTAGTGAGTGCATGCACGGCCCGTACCCCAAACCAACACAGGTGGTCAGGTAGAGAATACCAAGGCGATCGGGTGAACTGTGGTTAAGGAACTCGGCAAAATGCCCCCGTAACTTCGGGAGAAGGGGGGCCAAACATCCTGAAGCTTCTTGCAGGCTAGGGGTGGGTGGCCGCAGAGACCAGCGGAAAGCGACTGTTTACTAAAAACACAGGTCCATGCGAAGTCGCAAGACGATGTATATGGACTGACGCCTGCCCGGTGCTGGAACGTTAAGAGGACCGGTTAACTCCTTTCGGGGGGTGAAGCTGAGAATTTAAGCGCCAGTAAACGGCGGTGGTAACTATAACCATCCTAAGGTAGCGAAATTCCTTGTCGGGTAAGTTCCGACCTGCACGAATGGCGTAACGACTTTCCGGCTGTCTCAACCACAGGCCCGGCGAAATTGCACTACGAGTAAAGATGCTCGTTACGCGCGGCAGGACGGAAAGACCCCGGGACCTTTACTATAGTTTGGTATTGGTTTTCGGTTCGGCTTGTGTAGGATAGGTGGGAGACTGTGAAGCTGCAACGCTAGTTGTGGTGGAGTCGTTGTTGAAATACCACTCTGGTCGAATTGGGAATCTGAACCTCGGGCCATGATCTGGTTCAGGGACAGTGCCTGATGGGTAGTTTAACTGGGGCGGTTGCCTCCTAAAGAGTAACGGAGGCGCCCAAAGGTTCCCTCAGCCTGGTTGGCAATCAGGTGTTGAGTGCAAGTGCACAAGGGAGCTTGACTGTGAGACAGACATGTCGAGCAGGGACGAAAGTCGGGACTAGTGATCCGGCACCTCCTGGTGGAAGGGGTGTCGCTCAACGGATAAAAGGTACCCCGGGGATAACAGGCTGATCTTGCCCAAGAGTCCATATCGACGGCATGGTTTGGCACCTCGATGTCGGCTCGTCGCATCCTGGGGCCGGAGTAGGTCCCAAGGGTTGGGCTGTTCGCCCATTAAAGCGGCACGCGAGCTGGGTTTAGAACGTCGTGAGACAGTTCGGTCCCTATCCGCCGCGCGCGTAGGATACTTGAGGAAGGCTGTCCCTAGTACGAGAGGACCGGGACGGACGAACCTCTGGTGTGCCAGTTGTCCCGCCAGGGGCATGGCTGGTTGGCCACGTTCGGAAGGGATAACCGCTGAAGGCATCTAAGCGGGAAGCCTGTTCCAAGATGAGGTATCCCACCCCTTTGTGGGTTAAGGCCCCCAAGAGACCATTGGGTTGATAGGCCAGAAATGGAAGCACAGTAATGTGTTGTCGAGTTGACTGGTACTAATAGGCCGAGGACTTGCCTACGAAGATGTTACGCATCCACTCTACGGTTCTGAAACACCACACCGGGTGTGTTGTTTCGGAGTGTTTCGGTGGTTATAGCGTCAGGGAAACGCCCGGTCCCATTCCGAACCCGGAAGCTAAGCCTGACAGCGCCGATGGTACTGCAACCGAAGGGTTGTGGGAGAGTAGGACACCGCCGAACTTA
>NZ_BAAGUJ010000035.1:0-1388 GCF_054781455.1 Amycolatopsis stemonae
GAGACCGAGCAGGCGCCGTTGAGCCTGGGCCGGGCCGCGGCCCGGACGCTGGCCACGACAACGAAGTCGGTCCCGCAGATGCAAGGGATCTCCTCACGGTGGCTGCTGAAGCTGCTGCCCTGGGTGGAGGTCTCCGGCGGCGCCTACCGGGTCAACCGCCGCCTCTCCTACGCCGTCGGCGACGGCCGGGTCACCTTCACCACCACCGGCGCCGAAGTCCGGGTGATCCCACCCGAACTCGGCGAACTCGCCCCGCTACGCGGCTACACCGACGACGACGTCCTCACCGAACTCGCCACCCGCTTCCGCCAGCACGAATACCAGCCCGGCGACGCACTGGTCGAGTTCGGATCCCCAGCCGACCAGGTGTTCCTGATCGCCCACGGCAAAATCACCAAAATCGGCACCGGCGCCTACGGCGACCACACCGTCCTGGCCACCCTCGCCGACGGCGACTACTTCGGCGAAACCTCCCTCACCGCACAGGACGGGATCTGGGAATTCACCGCCAAAGCCGTCACCACCTGCACCGTCCTCACCCTCCCCCGCACCGCGTTCGACGACGTCCTGACCCGCTCCGCATCACTGCAAGCCCACCTGCAGGCCTACCTCGCCGACGGCGCCACGCCCAGCAACGACCACGGCGAAGCCGAAATCTCCCTCGCCTCCGGCCACGACGGCGAACCCGTCCTGCCCGGCACCTTCGTCGACTACGACACCCAACCCCGCGAATACGAACTCTCCGTCGCCCAGACCGTCCTCCGCGTCCACTCCCGCGTCGCCGACCTCTACAACCAGCCGATGAACCAGACCGAACAACAACTCCGCCTCACCATCGAAGCCCTGCGCGAACGCCAAGAACACGAACTGATCAACAACACCGACTTCGGGCTCCTGCACAACGCCGACTTCGCCCAGCGCATCCCCACCCGCACCGGCCCACCCACCCCCGACGACCTCGACGACCTGCTCGCCCTGGTCTGGAAAGACCCCGGCTTCTTCCTCGCCCACCCCAAAACCATCGCCGCGTTCGGCCGCGAATGCAGCAAAGCCGGCCTCCACCCCGACGCCGCCGACCTCGGCGGCCACCACGTCCCCGCCTGGCGCGGCATCCCCATCCTGCCCTGCAACAAAATCCCCGTCACCGACACCGCCACCAGCAGCATCCTGCTCATGCGCACCGGCGAACACACCCAAGGCGTCGTCGGACTCCACCAAACCGGCCTACCCGACGAATACCAGCCCGGCCTCAACGTCCGGTACATGGGCATCTCCGACCAAGCCATCATCTCCTACCTCGTCTCCGCCTACTACTCCGCCGCCGTCCTCGTCCCCGACGCCCTCGCAATACTGGAAAACGCCGAACTCGGCCGGGAAAGCTGACCCCC
>NZ_BAAGUJ010000036.1:0-1203 GCF_054781455.1 Amycolatopsis stemonae
TCGCTGCCGCCTGCTTGCGGGTTGGCGATCATGCGTTGTGCCGGTCACCGGTGGTCAGGACCGACCGGCGTGACTTGATAGGAGCGTGGCAGCGCCCCCACTGAGGTGTGTCCGCCGGCCGGCCCAGCCGTCCCTTCGAGCTGGAAGGAGACCATCCCCATGGTGGTGATGCTGGGTATCGATGTCCACAAGGACACCCACACCGCGGTCGCGGTCGAGCAGGTCGGACGCAAACTCGACCAGAAGACGGTGCGTGCGACGGACGCCGGTCACCGGCAGCTGCTGCGCTGGGCACTGCGGAACTGGCCCGACACCGAGCTGGTGTTCGCGGTGGAAGACTGCCGGCACGTGTCGACCCGGCTGGAACGAGCGCTGCTCGCCGCAGGGCAGACCGTGGTCCGGGTGCCCCCGAAACTGATGGCCGGGGCCCGCTCCTCAGCACGCACGCGAGGCAAGTCCGACCCGATCGACGCACTCGCCATCGCCCGGGCCGCACTGCGTGAACCGAACCTGCCGGTCGCCACACACGACAACATCTCCCGCGAGATCAAACTGCTCGTCGACCACCGCGAAGGTCTGGTCAACACCCGCACCCAGATGCAGAACCGGCTGCGCTGGCACCTCCACGAACTCGACCCCGAACTCGACCCCGCCGCCCGCAGCCTGGACCGGCTGTGCGAACTGGACCGGCTCACCGCCTGGCTGGCCCAGCAGCCGAAGTCGATGGTGGTGCGCATCGCCACCGAGCTGGTCACCGACATCCGGGCACTCACCGTCCGCGCCAACGCACTGGAGCGGGAACTGGCCCAGCGGATGGCACACGTCGCACCCCGCCTGCTCGCCATACCCGGCTGTGGTGCGCTGACCGCGGCGAAAATCGTCGGCGAAACCGCCAACGTCACCCGGTTCCGCTCCGAAGCCTGCTTCGCCATGCACGCCGGCGTCGCCCCCATCCCCGCCTCCTCCGGCAAAACCAACCGACACCGCCTCGCCCGCGGGGGCAACCGGCAACTCAACGCCGCGCTGCACCGCATCGCCGTCACCCAAATCCGCCTGGACAGCCCCGGCCGCGACTACATCCACCGACGCCGAACCACCGGAGACACCACCATGGAAGCACTCCGCGCCCTCAAACGACGCCTCGCCCGCACCGTCTACAACACCCTCCACCACGACACCACCCAGCAACCAACCACGCTCCCC
>NZ_BAAGUJ010000037.1:0-1118 GCF_054781455.1 Amycolatopsis stemonae
TGTGATGTCCGGGGAGGTTGGTCAGCCGGGTGATGGGTGTCTTGCCTCCGACGGATGAGTGGGGTCGGTGGTGATTGTAGAAGTGCAGCCACCCGGGCAGGGCTGACCTGCGGTCGTGTTCGCTGGGATAGAAGCGGGCGTATGCCCACCCATCGGCCAGGGTGCGGTGGAAGCGTTCGATCTTGCCGTTGGTTTGTGGCCGGTAGGGGCGGGTTCGTTTCGGCGTGATGCTCAGCTCGGTGCAGGTGTCACGCCAGGCCGACGAGCGGTAGCAGGCGCCGTTGTCCGAGAGCACGCGTTCGACGGTGACGCCGCGGTCGGCGAACCAGGCGACCGCGCGGCGCAGGACAGCGATGGCGGTATCGGCTTTTTCGTCGGCGCAGATTTCGGCGTAGGCGACGCGGGAGTGGTCGTCGATCACGGTGTGCACGAACGCGGTGCCGGTGCGGGCGTGCCGGTCGGCGCTCCAGGTGCCGGTGCGTCGAGAGGTCGCTGATCTGTTCTTTTTGCCTTGCTGTTTGCCGACGTAGCGCCAGCCGCCGCCGTCGGGGATGTTGCCGAACTTGGTGACATCGACGTGGATCAGCGAGCCGGGGTGGTCGTGTTCGTAGCGGCGCAGGGGTTCACCGGTGACCCGGTCGATATGGGACAGGCGGCTGATTCGGCAGCGCACGAGTACCGCGTGCACGGTCGAAGCGGGCAGGCTGAGCCGGCCACCGATTTGGACCGGCCCCAGCCGGTGGCGCCACCGCAGCCGCACGATCTGCCGTACCAGCGCGGGTGAGGTCTTAGCCGGGCTGTGGTGGGGACGGCTGCTGCGGTCGGTCATCCCGGGTGCGCCTTCGGCGCGGTACCGGTCGGCCCATTTGCGGGCAGTCCTCGCCGAGACCATGAACATCTTCGCGGCTGCGCTGGGGGTCCAGCCCTGTTCGACGATCAGGCATGCGAGCCGGAGCCGGGTGCGTGGGGTCAGGGTGGCGTTAGGGTGGGACACGAAGGCCTCCGGTGGGTGAAGCGGTTCCTCGACAGCTCCACTTCACAACCGGAGGCCTTCACCTGTCTGCACGACAGGCCGTCACCGGTCACCTCAAGTCGGGACAACGTCCCCGGACATCACA
>NZ_BAAGUJ010000038.1:0-989 GCF_054781455.1 Amycolatopsis stemonae
TGTTCTGTCCGGGGAGGTTGCGATCGTGGCGACACGTGACCGGATGATCTTGGCATAAGGGAGGGCCTCCGGGTTCGGTGTGGATTGCGACGTCTACACCGATCAACGGAGGCCCTCGTGACCCACGCTAATGCACCCCTGACCCCGACCGGCAGACTCCGCCTGGCCCGTTGTGTCGTCGAGGACGGCTGGCCGCTGCGCCGGGCCGCGGAACGGTTCCAGGTGTCGGTCTCCACCGCCGCCCGCTGGGCCGACCGCTACCGCGACCACGGCGAAGCCGGCATGGCCGACCGGTCCAGCCGCCCTCGCACCAGCCCCAACCAGACTCCCACCGAGACCGAGCGGCGGGTCATCAAAGTCCGGGTGATCCGCCGGTGGGGACCCGCGCGGATCGCCTACCTGCTGGGCTTGAACCCCTCCACAGTGCACCGGATCCTGCGCCGCTACCGGCTGCCCCGGCTGACCCACCTCGATCGGGTCACCGGCCAGCCGGTCCGCCGCTACGAACACGCCGCGCCCGGTGACCTGGTGCACGTGGACATCAAGAAACTGGGCAACATCCCCGACGGCGGCGGCCACAAAGTCCTCGGCCGCGCTGCCGGGCGCCGCAACAGCGGCAGCCGTGGCCACGGCTACGCCTACCTGCACAACGCCGTGGACGATCACTCCCGCCTGGCCTACACCGAGATCCTGGCCGATGAGACCCGGGAAACCGCGGTTGCGTTCTGGATCCGGGCGCAGGCGTTCTTCGCCGGTTACGGCATCACCGTCCGAGGGGTGCTGACCGACAACGGCTCCTGTTACCGCTCCCGTCTCTGGCGCGACACGCTGCACGACGCGGCGATCGCCCCGAAACGCACCCGGCCCTACCGGCCGCAAACGAACGGGAAAGTCGAACGCTTCAACCGCACCTTGCTGGAGGAATGGGCCTATGCCCAGCCCTACCGCACCGACACCGAACGCCGGGCAGCGCTACCGCGATGGCTGCA
>NZ_BAAGUJ010000039.1:0-628 GCF_054781455.1 Amycolatopsis stemonae
TGCTGGGCGAGATCGCGCTCTACAGCTTCATCATCCTGCTGCTCACGGGTGTGTACCTGACGTTGTTCTTCGACCCCTCGATGCAGGAGGTCGTCTACCACGGCAGTTTCAAGAACATGCAGGGCCTGGAGATGTCGCAGGCCTTCCGCACCACGCTGGACCTTTCGTTCGACGTGCGGGGCGGGCTGTTCATGCGGCAGCTGCACCACTGGGCGGCGCTGATCTTCGTGGCGTCGATGGCCGTGCACATGCTGCGGATCTTCTTCACCGGCGCGTTCCGGCGCCCGCGTGAGGCGAACTGGGTGATCGGCGGGCTGCTGCTGATCCTGGGCTGCTTCGAGGGGTTCTTCGGCTACTCGCTGCCCGACGACCTGCTCTCGGGCACCGGGATCCGGGCGACGCTGTCGGGGATCGTGCTGTCGGTGCCGGTGATCGGCACCTGGATCCACTGGGCGCTCTTCGGCGGGGAGTTCCCGGGCGACCAGATCATCCCGCGGCTGTACACGCTGCACATCCTGCTGCTGCCGGGGATCATGCTGGCGCTGGTCGGGGTGCACCTGGCGCTGGTGTGGTACCAGAAGCACACCCAGTTCCCGGGGGTGCGGCGCAAGGAGACCAACGTCGTCGG
>NZ_BAAGUJ010000040.1:0-608 GCF_054781455.1 Amycolatopsis stemonae
GAGACGAAGGATTCGACGAAGGCGTATTCGGGGATTTCGCTGTTGGAGTCGGCGAATGATCTGAAGTCGGCGATCGAGAGTGGTGACTGGGCTTCGGTCGCGATGGGTGCGGTCGGGACGGCGTTGGATGCGTTGTCGATGGCGATGGATCCGTTCGGGGCGATCCTGGCGGCCGGGGTCGGGTGGTTGATGGAGCATGTGGGGCCGTTGAAGGAGGCGTTGAACGGGCTGACCGGGAACGCCGATGAGATCGCGGCGCAGTCGGAGACGTGGAAGAACGTCGCGGCGGAGCTGGGCAGTGTCGGTGCGGACCTGGCCGGGATGGTCAAGGCCGACACGGTGTCCTGGACCGGGAATGCGGCGGACAACTACCGTCAGCGTGCTCAGGACACGGTCACGTTGCTGGAGACCGCGCAGAAGGGCTGCGAGGGCGCCTCGAGCGGGGTGAAGACCGCGGGTGAGGTGGTCGCGGCGGTGCGCGCGCTGGTGCGTGACATCATCGCGGAGCTGGTCGGGCATCTGATTTCGTGGGCGTTGCAGGTGTTGTTCACCCTGGGGATCGGGTTGACCTGGGTGGTGCCGCAGGTGGTCGGTGCGGTGGCGAAGAC
>NZ_BAAGUJ010000041.1:0-603 GCF_054781455.1 Amycolatopsis stemonae
GCTTATCGCAGCCTCCTACGTCCTTCATCGGCTCCTGAAGCCAAGACATCCACCATGTGCCCTTAACAACTTGACCACAAAGATGCTCGCATCCACTCTACAGTTCTCAAACACCACACCAGAAACAAACGTCCCTCGGGGGTCAGCCCCAGGCGTGTTGCCTCAGGACCCAACAGTGTGCAAGCGAACAACCCACCACCCAGCTCCACGACCGGCGTTCCACGCGAAGACAAGCCCCGCAGTACTAGCCGGCGGTATCACTACCGCGGTGAGCCTTAACCAGTAGTTCCACAATTCCTTGAGCAACCATCGCAGCGATACATTCGACCGCTAAGTGATGGCCACTCCCAACCAGCTGGCTGGGATGTGTTGTGCTCCTTAGAAAGGAGGTGATCCAGCCGCACCTTCCGGTACGGCTACCTTGTTACGACTTCGTCCCAATCGCCAGTCCCACCTTCGACCACTCCCTCCCTTACGGGTTGGGCCATGGGCTTCGGGTGTTACCGACTTTCATGACGTGACGGGCGGTGTGTACAAGGCCCGGGAACGTATTCACCGCAGCGTTGCTGATCTGCGATTACTAGCGACTCCGACTTCACGCAG
>NZ_BAAGUJ010000042.1:0-584 GCF_054781455.1 Amycolatopsis stemonae
TACGTCCTTCATCGGCTCCTGAAGCCAAGACATCCACCATGTGCCCTTAACAACTTGACCACAAAGATGCTCGCATCCACTCTACAGTTCTCAAACACCACACCAGAAACAAACGTCCCTCGGGGGTTAGCCCTAGGCGTGTTGCCTCAGGACCCAACAGTGTGCAAGCGAACAACCATGACCCCGGACGCCGGACGCGAGTTCCACGATCGCAAGCGATCAGTACTACCGCGGGCATTGCCCACCAACCATGACCATAACCAGTAGTTCCACAATTCCTTGAGCAACCTCGGCAACACCACAGGCGGGTGTTAAACCGTGGCCACTCCCAACCTAGGCTGGGATGTGTTGTGCTCCTTAGAAAGGAGGTGATCCAGCCGCACCTTCCGGTACGGCTACCTTGTTACGACTTCGTCCCAATCGCCAGTCCCACCTTCGACCACTCCCTCCCCTTACGGGGTTGGGCCATGGGCTTCGGGTGTTACCGACTTTCATGACGTGACGGGCGGTGTGTACAAGGCCCGGGAACGTATTCACCGCAGCGTTGCTGATCTGCGATTACTAGCGACTCCGACTTCACGCAG
>NZ_BAAGUJ010000043.1:0-549 GCF_054781455.1 Amycolatopsis stemonae
CCCGTAGGCGCGCCGGTGCTCGGCATGAATCGAGGCGATCAAGGTGACCAGGTCGGCCTCGACCGCCGCCCGCTGGGCCCGGGCCGTCTCGGCGGCGACCCACTCGTGGAAGCCCTGCCGGCGCAAGCCCAGGACCTGGCACAACCGCTGGACACCGAACTCGGCGCGGTGTTCGGAGATGAATCGGTAGCGGTAGATCATCGATCCATCTCGCGCGCAAAATAGGCGGCTGCCTTGCGCAGGATCTCCTTCTCCTTCTGCAGCTCAGCGACCTGTTTCCGCAACCGCTGGACCTCGTCGGTGAGCTCGGGGTCCTCGGACGGTCCGGCGTCGGCGGCCTGCTTGGCGATGTTGACCCACGAGCGCAGGGTCTCGTGGTTGACGCCTAGTTCTCGGGCGATCTGCCGCAACGGCCGGTCAGTGGAGTTGACCAGCTCGATGGCGTCACGACGGAACTGCTCCGGATACTTCGACCTGCGAGACACCAGGACATCCTCCCTCCAGACCACTGTCTGGAATCAAGGTGTCCGGCCCCAGGGGGCAACTCCA